>JANQRH010000018.1 GCA_028284625.1 Afifellaceae bacterium
TGACGAGAAAGACGAAGCCAACGAGGCAGACGGCGAGATGCAGCGCCGTCATCCGGTCGCCCAGCGAGAACCACGCTCGGTAAATCCCGGTGGTAAAAGTCTGCACGCCGAAATGCGCCACGGCGCCGAAATCGGCCAGCGTTTCCATCAGCGCCAGGGCGACACCGCCGGCCAGCGCCGGGCGCGCCATTGGCACGACGACGGAGAAGAAGGCGCGCCACGGTCCGCGGCCAAGAGTACGCGCGGTGGCGAAGGCAGAGCCCGATTGCTGAAGAAAGGCCGCCCGCGCCAGCATGTAGACGTACGGATAAAGGACGAGGGTGAACATCAGCGCCGCACCGCCGAGCGAGCGCACGTTGGGGAACCAATAATCCCTTGGGCCCCAGCCGGTGACGGCGCGCAGAGATGTCTGCACCGGCCCGGAGTGCTGAAGAAAATCCGTATAGGCGTAGGCAATGACATAAGCCGGCACCGTGAGCGGCAAAACCAGCGCCCATCGAAAGATCCGATGGCCGGGGAAGCGGCAGGCTGTGACAAGCCAGGCCGTGCCGGTGCCGATCACCAAGGTCCCCGCCCCCACCAGGACGATCAACGCGGCGGTGTTAGCCACATAACCGGGCAGAACGGTTGCCGCGAGGTGCTGCCAGGCGCCGGTGCCGGCGTAGAAAAGCGACGTCAGCACGGTCAGAAGCGGCAACAGCAAGACGATCGCGACGGTCAGGGCCACACCGATCAGCCAACGGCCGGCCCGTCCGCTTGGAACGGCTGTTGCGGTCCGATGTACATCCGCGGCCGTGATGCCCGGAAGCAGGGTCGACGAGGGATCGGTGGGCCGGTTCCGGCCGGGCGCGGGCATCCCGCTCGCTTCTGACATCGGGCGGCTCAGAACTACGCGAAGCGGTCAGACCCTGTGACGGTCGCGGCGCTTCTTATCGGTCATCAGCCGATGGGTAGAGCAATCTTGATCCACATGGTCAAGTTAATGCGCCGGGCCGATGGCGCGGCGGCAGGTGAAGCTGGCGCACCTAGTTAACCCTCCCCTTGAGGGAGGGTCGAAATCGGTGAGTCTTGCGAGCCGATTTCGGGGAGGGGTGAGCAGTGGAGCCGCAGCGGAACGACGCTTCCCCCCTCCCGAAGTTTGCTGCGGCTTCGCCTTCGCAAACTTCGACCTCCCCTCCAGGGGGAGGTTAATCCGTGCTCGGCGCGCGTCCGTCCGTACGCCACCGCGATCCGAGTCCCGGACATGCTTCTCGGAATACCTAAGCGGCGCACTCCAGCATCATCGTACCGGCGCCGGTGTTGGAGATCGGGATGTGGTAGTTCTGGTGGAGCGGCGTGACCTTCTCGCCAAGCGCACCGCGCATCATCATCCACATCAAAAACTCCGTGCCCTGCGCGCCAGCCTGCCGCACCAGCTCGTGGCGGGAAATCTTGGTAAGTTCCTCCGGATCGGTGACGATCTTCTCCATGCACATCAGATCGAAGTCCTTGTTGATGAAGCCGGCGCGCTCGCCATCGAGCTGATGGGAGAGACCGCCGGTGCCGAGCACCACGACCTTGATGTCCTCCGGATAGGAGCGCACGGCCTTGCCCAGCGCCTGGCCGAACGCATAAGCCCGCTTCAGCGTCGGGATCGGGTGCTGCACGGTGTTGGCGCTGACGGGGATCGCCCGCGGGAAGTTCGGGTTGTCGCCGAGACCCGGCCAAAAGAGCTGCATCGGCACGGTAAAGCCGTGATCGACCGGCAGCTCCTGACACGAGGTGATGTCGAACTCGTCGGCCACCATGGACTCAATGATGTGCCAGGAGAGTTTTGGGTGGCCGGGGAACGGCGGCAGCGTCGGGATGCCCCAGCCTTCGTCCTCATTGCGATATTCGTGCGCAGCACCGATCGCAAAAGTCGGCATCTGATCGAGGAAAAAGCCAAGGCCGTGATCGTTGTAGATGTTGATCGCGACGTCGGGCTTGTGCGCATCGAGCCATTCGCGGATCGGGGGATAGGCCTTGAAGAACGGCTTCCAATAGGGATCGTCGAACAGCTCCTTGGCGATGGCGTTGCCGACCGCCGGAATGTGCGACGTCGTCAGTCCGCCGATAACGGTAGCCATGTCAGTCTCCCGCCCTGAGCAGCTTCTCTTTGAATTCGTCTGTCGTCATGCCGGTCTGCTGCGCGCCGACATCCTGCACGCTCATCTTATAGATTCCGGCGAATTTCGCGAGATAGTAGATGTTGCCGCCGGCCTTGATCATGGCCAGCACGTTCTTGTCGCGGCACGCCTGCTTCTGCTCGTCGTTGAGGCCGAACTTGTCGAAATAGGCCTCGGGGTCGCGCAGATATTCTTCGCGGCTCTCCTCCTTGTTGAAGGAGTAGCACATCTTGTTGAGCGCATAGCCCTTCATCGCCATCTCGCCGTCGAACAATGTCGTCCCGGGGATTGGGCTGTGATGGTCAAACGCGTCGATTTCCATCGCGATCCTCCTTCTCCCTACGACCAGTAGAGCCGCATGGGATTATCGACAAGCAGCACGCGCTGCTCATTCTCGGTGACCGCGATCCGCGGGATGAAATCGACCAGCATGCCGTCATCGGGCATATGCGACTTCATATTCGGATGCGGCCAATCGGTGCCCCAAAGAACCCGGTCGGGAAACGTCTCCACCAAGCGCTGGCCGAACGGCACTACGTCGGCGTAATCCGGCCCCGCGGCGGTGAGGCGCTCCGGACAGGTCACCTTCGTCCAAATATTGGGATTGTCGGCGAGAAGCGCAATGAAGCGCTGGAAATCGGTGTGCTCCACGCCCTTGGTCACGTCAGGGCGGCCCATATGGTCGACAACGATCGTCGTGGGGAGCGTTTTCAGGAACGGGATCAGGTCTTCAAGGTCCGCCGCCTCGAAATAGACGACGATGTGCCAGCCAAGCTTGGCGACCTTCTCGGCGATCGTCTGAAAAACCTCACGCGGCGTCCTGTCGACGAGCCGCTTGACGAAATTGAAGCGCACACCGCGCACGCCGGCATCGTGCATGGCGGCCAACTCATCCGCCGTAATGTCGGGACCGACCGACGCCACGCCACGGGAGCGATCGCCATCGCTCGCCAGCGCATCGAGAAGCGCGCGGTTGTCGCGGCCGTGGCAGGTCGCCTGCACGATTACGCTGCGATCAAAGCCGAGGAACTCTCGAAGCGCAAACAGCTTCTCCTTGGGCGCGTCGCAGGGCGTGTATTTGCGCTCCGGCGCGTAGGGAAACGCCGCCGCCGGACCGAAGACATGGCAATGCGCGTCAACCGCGCCGGCCGGCGGCTGAAATGCCGGCTTCGACGGATTGGGATGGAAGGGGCGGTAATCGGCGTCCATAAGTGAAGCGTTCCTCTCAGTCGCCAAACACAACGCCGTCGAAGAGCTTGCGCGCGGTGCGCAAAATAGCGGCGCGTTGAACGGCGCCGTCATCGCCAAGCGTCGCAATGACAGTCATCTCGCCGCTTGGATGCTCTACCGACAGCGAACGCTCACGCCCCTCGCCCGTGTCGGCCAGCTCGGCGGCCGGACCGTGCGGCAGCAAGCACGCCGTCGCGACGCTGACGGCGCCTAGCACGCCGATGGCGGAATGGCAGCGGTGCGGGATGAAGGTGCGCGTGGCAATGGCGCCGCCGGCGCGTGCCTTGCTGACCATCGTCATCTTGGGCACCGACTTCTCCGCCACGTCGCCGAGATTCATCATCGGCCCGGCCTTGAGGCGGATCGCCTCCAGTCGGTTGCGCAGCGTGTCATCGGCTTCGAGCACAGACGGCTCTTCATCGCCGGCAATGCCGAGATCAACGGCGCGCATCACGACGCAGGGCATGCCGTTATCGATCATCGTCACGTCCACGCCATCAATCACATCGACGACATTTCCGGTCGGCAGAAGCGCGCCGCAGGACGAGCCGGCGGTCTCCTCAAACGCAATCGGCACGGCTGCGGCCGTACCCGGCACGCCATCGATGCGCGCGTCGCCGTCATACGTCACCTGCCCGCCCGGCGTCGCGACATTCGCCACCGCGATCTGCCCGGTGTTCTCCATGAAGATTCGCACGTCGCTTGTTTCGCCCGACGCTTCGACAAGCCCGCGCTCGATCACGAACGGGCCCACTCCGGCGAGGATGTTGCCGCAATTCTGCGCGTCGGTGACGATCGGCTGATCGACAAAGACCTGCAGGAACAGGTAGTCCACATCAACGCCGGGTCGCGTGGATTTCTGCACCACGGCAACCTTTGAGGTGAGCGGGTCGGCGCCGCCCATACCATCGATCTGGCGCTTGTCGGGCGAGCCCATGGCGCGCAGGAGGAAACGGTCGCGTTCAGCTGTGTCGGCGGGCAGATCGTCGGCCAGGAAGTAGCCGCCCTTCGATGTCCCGCCGCGCATCCACATACAGCGCACGCCGTCAGACATATTTGAGACCTTTGGCCTCCAGCCGCTTGCGCATGTCGTAGAGATCGAGCCCGAGCTCGCCGGCCGCCAGGCGCCGGCGCTTCTCCTCCTCCGCGGCGATGCGGGCGCGCGCCTTGGTGAGCACATCGGTCGCTTCGGCGCGGTGCACGACGCAGACGCCGTCATCGTCGGCGACGATGACATCGCCGGGCTCGACATGGGCACCGGCACAGACGATCGGCACGTTCACCGAACCGAGCGTCTCCTTCACCGTGCCTTGCGCGAAGATCGCCTTGGACCACACGGGAAAGCCCATCGCGGTGAGGTCTTTCACGTCGCGCACGCCCGCCTCGATGATCAGGCCCTTGCCGCCGCGCGCACGCAGCGATGTGGCGAGAAGATCGCCGAAATAGCCGTCGTCGCAGGGCGAGGTCGGCGCCACGACGAGGCAGTCGCCTTCGCGCACCTGCTCGATCGCCACATGGATCATCCAATTGTCGCCCGGCGGAAGCGTTACCGTCACAGCCGAGGCGGCGAGCTCAGCGCCGGAGAAGATCGGCCGCATATACGACGCAAGCAGCCCTTTGCGCCCCTGCGCCTCGTGGATCGTCGCGACGCCACATTCGCCGAGCCCGGCGATCACATCCGCATCGGCGCGTTCGATGTTCCGCACGACAACGCTCATGACAATTCGTCCACGGTGCGCGGATAGACCGACTGGAAGCCTTCGGCGTAGCGCGCGTTTCGTCCGCCGGCCTGGCCGCCGGAATTGCGGCGGAAGTGATTGCCGCGGTTCTCCGCCACATTCGTATAGAAGTGCCAAAGATGCTCCTGGCCGGTCATGCACTCAATCGCCGCCCGCTTCTTCTCCCAGACCGGCGTGATGTCGAGGAACACGTCGGGCTTCCAGCCCATCTGCTCGGTCTGGTGCGGTTCAAACAGATAAAGCTGCGGCGCGCCGAGCACTGTCTCGCCGGGCTTATGGCCCCAGGCCTGGGCGATCATGCGGCACTCCATGGCGATCTTGGTCGCGTACATATGGTCGGTGTTGTAGGGGTCGTAGTGGGAGTGGCTCATCATGAAGGCGGGCTGCACCTTGCGGATGACATCGACCAGGCGGAACTTCGCCTCGCGGTCGAGCTCAAGCGGATAATCGCCGAGGTCGAAGAATTGCAGGTCGCTGACGCCAAGTGCCGCGGCGGCATTCTCCGCCTCCTTGCGGCGCGCGGCCTTCACCGCCTCCAGCGTCATGCCGTCCTCTTTCCACAATTTGGCGCTCTCGCCGCGCTCTCCATAGGAGAGGCATACGACGGTCACCGCGTAGCCCTTCTCCTCATGGAGCGCGATCGCCCCGCCGCACCGCCAGACGAAATCGGCTGAGTGCGCGCTGATCACCAGCGCCGTCTTGTTATCCGCCATGCCAATCCGTTCCGTTCACACAAGGGGTCTTTTCGGCGATACTAGTGGTCCGATTTCCCGTTTCAAACCGGCCCCAAGATACAATATCGACAGGCCGTTGGGGGAGTTCCGCTGAACCACCACCCTCACCTCACCTCCCGTCAGGACCTTTCCCGCCGGATCGCGTTCATCGGCTTCGGCGAGGCGGCCATGGCATTCGTCGATGGCTGGCGCACTGACGGGGCGCTTGCCGCGGCGGCCTACGATATCAAGACCGACGCGCCGTCGGAGGCCGTGCGGCGCGGGAAGTGGGACGATTACGCACGCGCCGACGTAGGTGGCCGCGCAGCGATCGGCGATGCGCTTAACGGCGCCGCCGTCGTGTTCTCCACGGTCACGGCCGATCAGGCGCTGGTGGCTGCGCGCAACGCCGCGCCATGTTTGGAGCGTGAGACGCTCTATCTCGACTGCAATTCCTGCGCACCGGACACCAAGCGCATGGCGGCCAGGCTCATTGAGGACGCCGGCGGCCGGTACGTCGACATTGCGGTGATGACGTCGGTCAAGCCGGCGCTGCACAAGACGCCGCTCCTCGTCAGCGGGCCGCATGCGGAGGCGGCGCTCGCCGTGCTCGATCTTCTCGACATGTCGGCGCGGATTGTTCAAGGCGCAATCGGCGCGGCGTCATCGATCAAGATGATCCGCAGCGTCATGGTGAAGGGGCTTGAGGCCTTAGTTCTGGAATGCGTGTTGGCCGGTCGAAAGGCGGGCGTGGCGGATGCGGTTCTCGATTCGCTTGAGGCCACCTACCCCGGTTTCGACTGGCGCAAGCGAGCGGCCTATATGCTGGAGCGTGTCGCGACGCATGGCGTGCGCCGCGCAGCAGAGATGCGCGAAGTGGCGGACACAATTGCGGCACTCGGACTGAGCGATGCGATGAGTCGCGCTTCAGTGGAATGGCAGCAGCGCGTCGGGGCGCTTGACCTATCGCTTGCCGCGCCAGGGACCGATGACCTGGACCGGCTGGCCGACGCAATATTGGCGGCCCTGGAAGCCACCGAGACATCGGATACGCATGAGGCGGCTGAGTAGCGCGTGGCTGTCAAAAAACAGTTGGAGGCAGGATGATGAAGGTCTGTGTTGCCGGCGCTGCTGGCGCTTTCGGGATGAAGCACCTCGATGCGATCGCGGCGATCGACGGGGTCGAGGTGACCTCGGTCGTGGGGCGCAAGCCGGATGACATTGAGGCCTTCGCCAAGGAGCGCGGCATCGGCCATTGGACCGCCGATCTCAACGAAAGCCTGGCGCGGCCGGATGTCGATGCGGTGATCCTGTCGACGCCAACGCAGGTGCACGCGGAACAGGCGATCGCCTGCATGAAGGCGGGCAAGCATGTGCTTGTCGAAATCCCTATGGCGGACAGTCTTGCCGACTCACAGGACATCGTCAGCGTGCAGAAGGAAACCGGCGTCGTCGCCATGGCTGGCCACGTGCGCCGTTTCAATCCCAGCCATCAGTGGGTGCACAACAAGATCAAAGCGGGCGAACTGACCATCCAGCAGATGGACGTGCAGACGTATTTCTTCCGCCGCACCAACATGAATGCCATGGGTCGGCCGCGGAGCTGGACGGACCACTTGCTGTGGCATCATGCCTGTCACACGGTCGACCTCTTTCAGTACCAGACCGGCGAGGTAGCGGCCGATGTCTTCGGGCTGCAGGGGCCAATGCACCCCGATCTCGACATCGCCATGGATATGGCGATCGGTATGAAGACGCCCAAAGGCGCGGTCTGCACGCTGTCGCTGTCGTTCAACAATAAGGGGCCGTTCGGCAGCTTCTTCCGCTATATCTGCGACAACGGCACCTATATCGCGCGCTACGACGATCTGTTCGACGGTGAGGACAATCCGATCGACCTCTCCGGCGTCGCAATGTCGACGAATGGCATTGAGCTGATCAACCGGGAGTTCTTCTCCGCCATCAAGGAGGGGCGTGAGCCGAACGGCAGCGTCGCGCAGTGCCTGCCGGCGATGGAGACGCTGCACCGGATCGAGCAGTCGATGCGCTGATGCAACGAGGCTCTGGCCTGTGGCGGCAGAGGCGACTATACCGCCCTGCCCGCCAACCTTGCCCCCCGGAATCTGGACATCATGAAGAATCGCAAGCTCGGACCGTTCGACGTGTCGGCCATCGGCCTTGGCTGCATGAACGTGTCGCACGCTTATGGCGCGCCGCCCGATCGTGAGACCAGCATCAAACTCCTCAACGAAGCGCTGGAGCTCGGCTACACGCATTTCGACACGGCGACCATGTATGGCGCGGGCGCCAACGAGATCCTTGTCGGTGAGGCGATCGGACATCGGCGAAGCGAATACACGTTGGCAAGCAAATGCGGGCTCTACCCCGGCAAGGACGGACCGCGCGACATTGACGGCGATCCTCAGCGCATCAAGCGTGCCTGCGAGGAGAGCCTCACGCGGCTCAAGACCGATGTGATCGACCTCTACTATCTCCACCGGCTCGACCGCCGCGTGCCGATCGAAGACAGCGTCGGCGCGTTGGCTGAGCTTGTTGCCGAAGGCAAGATCAGGACCATCGGCCTTTCCGAGGTGTCTGCGGAAACGGTGCGGCGTGCCCACAAGGTGCATCCGGTGACCGCGCTGCAGACGGAATATTCGCTGTGGACCCGCAATGCGGAGATCGCCGTGCTTAAGACCTGCAAGGCGCTCGGCACCACCTTTATCGCATTCAGCCCGCTGGCGCGCGGTTTCCTGACGGGCAGACTCAGCCTCGCGCATGTGAGCGACCTCGGGCCGCGCGACGTGCGTCGCTCGATGCCGCGCTTCACGCCTGGGAACTATGCTGAGAACCTGAAACTCCTCGACGACGTCAAGGCGGTCGCGGAGGCGGTCGGATGTTCGATGGCGGAGCTGGCGCTTGCCTGGCTTCTGGCCAAGGGAGAGCACATCGTGGCGATCCCCGGCACGACGCGTTCCGATCATCTGGCGGAGAACGCCCGCGGCGCCGATGTCGATATCGATCAGGCGCAGGTGGCGCGGCTTGACGCGATCATCAATGAACGGACCGTCGCCGGCCCGCGCTATGCCGCCGCGCAGCAGGCCGATATCGATACGGAAGAATTCGCCGCCGCCTCGTAGGCGGCGAGCCGTGCCATGAGCAACACCCACGCCGACGACAAGGGGAACCGCGGCGCCGGGGTGCTTATCATCGGCGCCGGCCAAGCCGCCGCGCAATGCGCCGACTCGCTCAGGCAAGGCGGCTGGGGCGGCGCCATCACCTTGCTTGGCGAGGAGCCGTTCCCGCCCTATCAGCGTCCGCCGCTTTCCAAGGCCCATCTGCTAGGCGAGATGCAGGCGGAGCGCCTTGAGTTCCGCGCGCCGGCCTATTTCGCCGAGCACGGCATCGCAATTCTGACTGACACCCGCGTCAGTGCGGTCGACCGCTCGGCGAAGACCGTCGTGACAGATAACGGACGCACCTTCACCTATGACGATCTGGTCATTGCAACCGGCGCGCGGGCGCGGGCGCTCAACGTGCCCGGCGCCGATCTCGATGGCGTCTTCTCGCTCCGCACGCTGGCCGATGCTGAGTACATAAAGACGGCGTTGGACGCGGCAAGCCGCGTCGCGGTGATCGGCGCCGGCTTCATCGGGCTTGAGTTCGCCGCTGTGGCGCGCAAGCGCGGCAAGGACGTCGTCGTCATCGAGGCGCTGGACCGCGTCATGGCGCGCGCGGTCATGCCGGTGCTCTCCGACTACTTCGAGCGGGTTCACGCCCGTCATGGCGTTACGCTGAAACTTGGAACGGGGGTCAGTGCGCTGCATGGCGAAGGCAGGCGCCTGACGGCGCTTGCGTGCGACACTGGAGAGACCATCGAGGCCGACATGGCGGTCATCGGTATCGGCATTGTGCCCAATGTGGAGCTCGCCGAGGCGGCGGGACTTCAATGCGACAACGGGATCGTGGTCGATGCGCATGGCCGCACTTCCGATCCGCATATCTATGCCGCCGGCGATTGCGCGAGCACTGTGCATCCCTTTGCCGGGACGCTCATTCGGCTTGAATCGGTGCAAAACGCGATCGATCAGGCGCGCGCCGTGGCGGCATCCATCTGCGGCGATGACAGGCCCTACGACGCGATACCGTGGTTCTGGTCCGACCAATACGATCTGAAGCTGCAGATAGCGGGCCTTACGGCCGGCTGCGATGCGCAGGTCATCCGCGGCGCCATGGCGGAGGACCGGTTCTCCATTTTCCATTTTCGCGGCGACGCGTTGCGTGCCGTGGACAGCATCAACAGGCCCGCCGATCACATGCTGGCACGCAGACTACTGGCCGCGGGTATCTCGCCAACGCCTGAGCAAGCCGCCGACGAAGGCTTCGCACTGAAGTCGCTGCTTGCTTGAAGCACAGAGAACGCGAGGCTAGCGCAACTTACCGATTGCGCGGCCGGCGCCGTCGGGCAATGGCAGGTCGGCATGAGCGGCCGCCAGCTTGGCGGCGCGCTCGCCAATCGCTACGGGTGGCGCACTTGCTCGCCGCGTCTGTAAGTCCACGTGGATCAGCATGTGTTCGCCGGTGGCCAGCAGCGTTCCGCCGTCATGGAAGAGCTGGTGGAACAGCCTCAGCGTCTTGCCCGCCGCATGAAGCACCTGCGTGGTCGCATGGACGGGCTCACCCGCCGCCACTTCGGCGAGATGGCGGATATGCGTCTCCACCGTGAAGTAGCTGCCGCCTGAGGCCACGTAATCCCCGTCCACGCCGATCATGCGTAAAAGCGCATCGGTCGCCTGCGCAAAGCACTCCAGATAACGGCTTTCGGTCATGTGGTTGTTGTAGTCGGCCCAATCCGGCGGCACGCGGCGTGAAAACGTACGGATCGGCTGGGAGAGATCGGCTGGGTCGGCCTCGGCGGCCTGTGCGTTCATGAGGCGCCGTTCGTGCTCGGCGAGCGTCTTGCCGGCGCCCCAATCATTGGCCTTCAGGGCCTGCAAAATGCCGACCAGATTGTCGTCGCGGATGCGCTCAAGCTCATCCAGCGTGTAGCCGCCGGATTGGGCATCGGATTGCGCGGCGATCGTATCGATCAGTGCATCGGTGAGTTCCGGCACGTCGGTGAGCTTGGTCCACGGCCATTGCAGGCACGGGCCGAACTGTTTGAGGAACTGGCGCAGACCACCCTCGCCGCCGGCGGTTCGATAGGTCTCGAACATGCCCATCTGCGCCCAGCGGAGCCCGAAGCCGAAGCGGATCGCGTCGTCGATCTCCGCTGTCGTAGCAACACCGTCATGCACAAGCCACAACGCTTCGCGCCACGCGGCTTCCATGAGCCGATCGGCGATGAAGGCATCGATTTCAATACGAACATGAAGCGGATGCATGCCCAGATCGCGAAACAGCGACATGGCTCGCTCAATCGCTTCCGGCGCGGTCGATTGTCCGCCGACCACCTCCACCAGCGGCATGAGGTAGACCGGGTTGAAGGGATGAGCGACAAGCAAGCGCTCTGGCCGCGACAGCTGCGCCTGCAGCTTTGTCGGAACGATGCCGGATGTGGATGAGGCGATCAACGCATCGTCGGGTGCGGCTTCTTCAGCCTTTGCGTAGACTTGCTGCTTGATATCCAAGCGCTCCGGAACGGCCTCGACAATGAGGTCGCTGCCTGCTGCCGCCTCGCCGATGCTAGCGGCGAATGTTACTGCCCCGGATATCGGCTGCGGCGCGGAGGTGAGCTTCGCGGCCGCGCGCGCTGCGTTGGCAAGCACGGCCTCGACGCGGCGCTGCGTTTCAGGTGCGGGATCATGAACCGCAACGTCGATGCCGCCCGTCGCCAGCCGTGCCACCCAGCCGGCACCGATCACGCCACCGCCGATGACGGCCGCCTTCTTTATCGGCGCCAATCTCAGGCCCATCTTTTCACAAGCTTCAGCTTGTCGCGGACCTCTCGCGGCGTAAGCACCCGGCAGCCCATGCCCTCCGCGATCTGCACGGCGCGCTCCACGAGCTGGTCGTTGGTCGCGAGCACGCCCTTCTCCAGCCAGATATTGTCCTCCAGGCCGACGCGGATATTGCCACCGGCGAGGATCGCCATCGCCGCGTACGGCAATTGGTTCCGCCCGATGGAGAACGCGGAGAAGACCCAGTCCTTCGGCAGGTTGGCGACCAGCGCGTGGAGCGTTGCGATATCGTCCGGCGCGCCCCAAGGAATGCCCATGCAGAGCTGCACCAGGACCGGATCGTCGACCAGCCCCTGCTCCTTCAGCCATTTGGCGAGAAGCAGATGGCCGGTGTCGAAGATCTCAATCTCCGGGCGCACGCCGAGCGCCCGAATCTGCCGCGCCATCTCGCGCAGCATGGCCGGCGTGTTGGTCATGACATAGTCACCCTCGCCGAAATTCATGGTGCCGCAATCGAGCGTGCAGATTTCCGGCTTCAGCTCCGCCACATGCGCAAGGCGCTCGGCCGCGCCGATCAGATCGGTGCCGGAATCGGACAAAGGCAGCGGTCGGTCCGGCGGGCCAAGCACCAGATCGCCGCCCATGCCGGCAGTCAGGTTCAAGACGACATCGACGCCGGAGGCGCGGACCCCCTCCACCACCTCGCGATACAGAGCCGGGTCGCGCGCGGCCTTGCCGCTCTCGGGATCGCGCACGTGGATGTGGGCGATGGCTGCACCGGCGCGCGCCGCCTCAATCGCCGCATTGGCGATCTGCCGGGGCGTCACCGGCACCTTGTCGGAGCGACCAACCGTGTCTCCGGCGCCGGTCACGGCACAGCTGATAAAGACGTTGCGGTTCGGCGACAGACCCATCAGACCCCCATCCATCCATGCCGGTGCGGCGCGTTGCGACCGATCCGACCGTAATCTAACGCAGACCAACCGGCCTTTCTCCGCGACGCCGCCCGACGTCGCAGAATGCGCCGCTATTTCCTCCGCGCCGACCTTACCGGAATGCGGCCTGCGCCCAAGGCCCGCGTTGCACGCCGCGCTTGGCGCGTGTAACGCAAAGCCACCAATAAGCGGGAGAGAGGGCGTATGAGCGGTCCCCAGTTGCTGGTTCACGATCGCAAGGACAATGTCGGGGTCGTGGTCGTGGAAGGTCTTACGGCCGGCACCGACATGCTGTGCGTGGTGACGGAGGACGATTCGTCGTTTGAGCTGAAGAGCGCGGCGGACGTGCCGATCGGCCACAAGGTCGCGCTGAAGGACCTCAAGGCCGGCGACACCGCGATCAAATACGGCGAGGACATCGGCAAGGTCGTCGCCGACGTGCCGGTCGGCGGCCACGTTCACACCCACAACCTCAAGACCAAGCGCTGGTAGGAGTCGCCCATGACCGTCAACGGCAAGACCACGTTTATGGGTTACCGGCGCGAGAACGGCCGCGTCGGTGTGCGCAACCACGTCGTCATCCTGCCGGTCGACGATATCTCCAACGCCGCCTGCGAGGCGGTCGCCAACAACATCAAGGGCACGATGGCGCTGCCGCATGCCTATGGGCGGCTGCAGTTCGGCGAAGACCTGGACCTGCATTTCCGCACCATGATCGGCACCGGCGCCAATCCCAACGTCGCCGCTTGCGTGGTGATCGGCATTGAGCCGGGCTGGACCAACAAGATCGCGGAGGGAATCGCGGAGACCGGCAAGCCGGTTGCAGGCTTCTGGATTGAGCAGAACGGTGACCTCAAGACCATCATGGATGCCTCGCGCAAGGCCAAGGAGTTCGTCCATTGGGCGAGCGAGAAGCAGCGCGAGCCATGCGACGTATCGGAGCTCTGGGTCTCCACCAAGTGCGGCGAGAGCGACACGACAACCGGCCTCGGGTCCTGTCCGACGGTTGGCAACATGTACGACAAGCTTATCCCTGACGGCATCTACGGCGTGTTCGGCGAGACGTCGGAGATCACCGGCGCGGAACATATCTGCAAAGAGCGCGCCGCAACGCCGGAGGTTGGCGAGCGCTGGCATGCCATGTGGCAGGCCTACCAGGATGAGGTGATTTTCGCCCACCAGACCGACGACCTTTCCGACAGCCAGCCGACCAAGGGCAACATTGAAGGCGGGCTGACCACGATTGAGGAAAAGGCGCTTGGCAACCTTGAGAAGATCGGACGCCAGTGCCGCTACATCGACATTCTTGAGCCGGCGGAAGCGCCGCAGGCCGGGCCCGGGCTCTATTTCATGGATACCTCGTCTGCTGCCGCCGAATGCGTGACGCTGATGGGCGCCGGCGGCTATGTGGTGCACACCTTCCCCACCGGTCAGGGCAATGTGATCGGCAATCCGATCGTGCCAGTTATCAAGATCAGCGCCAATCCGCGGACGCTCCGCACCATGGGCGAGCACATCGATGTCGACGTGACGGGCATCTTGAAGCGCGACATGACGATCGATGCGGCCGGCGACGCGCTGATCGACATGATCGTGCGCACGGCCAACGGCCGCGCCACGGCGGCCGAAGCGCTTGGCCATCGCGAGTTCGTCATGACCAAGCTTTACCGCAGCGCCTGAGTGCAGGCCGGAGGCGGTGAGCGCCCGCTCAATCACCCTTAAGGACGCGCGCGAGGCGGTCGCTGCCGCGCTCATGCGGTCGCGCACGGCGGAGAAGGCGGCGCGGTCCGTGGCGGACGCGCTGGTCGGCGCGGAGGCGATCGGCCAGATCGGCCACGGGCTCAGGCGGGTCATCGCCTATGCGGCGCAGGCGCAATCCGGCAAGGTCGATGGCTCGACGACGCCTGAGGCTGAGCGGACGGCGCCCGGTGTCCTCGCCATCGATGCCGGGCACGGCTTCGCGTATCCCGCGCTCGACATGGCGGTGGAGCAACTTCCGGCGCTGGTCGCCGCGCAGGGAATCGCCATGGCCGCGGTGCGCCGCTCACATCATTGCGGTGCGATGGGTCTCTTCGCCGAGGCGCTGGCGGAGCGCGGCGTGGTCGCGCTGATGCTCGCCAACACGCCCGGCGCGATTGCGCCCTGGAGCGGGCGGCGCGCGCTCTTCGGCACCAATCCGCTGGCCTTTGCCGCGCCGCTTGAGGACGGCGCGCCGATCGTCGTCGATCTGTCGTTGTCGACGGTCGCGCGCGGCAAGGTCATGGCGGCGGCGCAGAAGGGTGAGCCGATCCCGGAGGGCTGGGCGTTCGATGCCGACGGCCGCCCAACGACCGACGCCAAAGCGGCGATCGCCGGCACGATGGCGCCGATCGGCGACGCCAAGGGAACGGCGCTGGCGCTGATGGTGGAGCTTTTGGCGGCCGGGCTCATCGGGGCGAACTATGCCTACGAGGCAAGCTCGTTCTTCGATGCGGAGGGATCACCGCCTGGCGTCGGACAGCTCCTCATCGGATTTGACCCATCGGCGGCGGGAGGCGATGCGGTACTCGGCCGCTTTGCCGAGTTGGCGGGGCTTGTCGATGCGGAGCCGGGGGCGCGGCTTCCCGGCCGGCGGCGCCAGGCGCTGCGCGCGGCAGCGGAGGCAAACGGCCTGACGGTCGACGAGGCGCTCATAGCCTCCATCGACGCCATCGGGCGCTGAAGCCGGCTCAGGCCCTATTCGCTGCCCCGGATATCGGCGTCAGGGCGAAACGAGTGACAATTTCGGCCGATCGAGAATGCGCAGGACGCCGGACAATTCATGGCCGCGGCGCATGATCAGGCCGGTTGCGGCGACGATGCGGTAGGAGCCCTGCCGGCGCGCCAAGGCGGGGATTTTCTCCACCCGGAACATCGGCACTTCGCAGGCGCGTCGAAAGATGGAAAAGACGGCGCGGTCCTCCAGGTGATCGATGGCGTAGTCTCGCCACTCCCCTTCGGCCACCTTGCGGCCATAGACCTTCAAAATGGCGGCCAGTTCGCGCCGGTCAAAGGATACGCGTTTTGCGGACGGTCGGTTGCCGGTGGCCAACCGCCGTCCGCCACTGGACCAATCTTCGCTCTCGCTCAATGGCGCCTCCCTGGCTGAGCTGATCAGACTAGCGCGCGGAGAGCGCATGCAGCAAGAAATCCGCGCAGTTCGACGCGCCGGTCTGCGGGGCCCGCGGTTGCCGTCGGGCACATTTCCACAAAACCGCCGCGATTCAGCCTTCCGTACGCCATGCTGCCCGCTGATCTTCCCAGCGTTGCCTCGTACCCGGCTCTGGAAGGCGGTGGATTTCCAGCCCCCAGCCCCCAGCGCCTTACCGCGGTCGGGTATTCAGTATGGTTCAATCCCCCAGAGGTACACCCTGGGCCGACCCTAACGGGTCGGCCCTTTTCGTTGCGCGCTGAGGTGGCGGACAGCGATTTCCTGCACTGCAAAAATCGAATTTGATGCCTATTCTCACGAGGGTGGGTTTGATTCGGGAGGCCGGGATGCCGCGTCTGTTCACCGCCTTGGAGATACCGGCCCCGATCGCGTTCTCGCTCTCGCTTTTGCGTGGCGGCCTGCCCGGCGCACGCTGGATCGACCCGGAAAACTATCACGTGACGCTGCGCTTCATCGGCGACATCGACCATCGGATCGCGGATGAGATCGCGCGTGCGCTGGCGCGTGTCGACCGGCCGCGCTTCGACCTGTCGCTGGAGGGCCTCGACGCGCTCGGCGGCCGCAAACCGCACTCCATTGCCGCGCGCGTAAAGGCGTCGCCGGTGCTGAAGGAGCTGCAGGCGGAGCACGAGCGGATCGTCCAGCGAATCGGGCTTGAGCCGGAGCGGCGGAAATTCCGGCCGCACGTGACCTTGGCGCGAATCAGAAGCGTCAGTCCGGCGGATGCGGCGAACTATCTGGCGCTGCGCGGCGATTTCCGTACGCCACTCTTCCCGGTCGGCCGCTTTGTGCTGTTGTCGTCGCGCGCCTCCAAGGGCGGCGGGCCTTACGTCATGGAAGAGGCCTATCCGCTGGCGGCGTGAGGGTTGGAGCTGGTCGCAATGAAGCTCGTTATTGCGCTGTGAGTTTGCGCATCCGCACGCGACCGTGCTCAACGACTGAGAAGTGGCCTACCCAATCCGAGCGTGAGGCGATGATTTCGGCAAGGTTCGTGCCGGCTTCGCTGATGGGTGGCATCGACAGGCGGAATAGAATGACGCCTGAGGATTCCGGAAGCTCGGCGTTTCCGGCAAGCTCTCCGAAATCCTTGTCGAAGGTGAGCAATATGCGGCGGTCTTGTCCCGCCCAGGCAAGGATGTCGGCGTCTTTCGCGCCGGGAGCTTCCGTTCTGATCCAAATGACGTCGTGTCCACCGGCGATCAGCTCAGCGACTGCGCTTCCTGGAATATTCTCGTTGGCGAGGAAGCGCATGGGTCAGGCAGCGGCGCTTGGAAAGACCTTTTCTGACTGAAGGACTTCGCGCGCATAAGCGAGGCAGGCGGTGATGTCCTCGCGTTCGAGGCCCGGATAATTGGCAAGAATGTCGGACTCATTCCAGCCATCGGCCAGGAGGCCGATGACGAACTCAACGGATAGCCGTGTGCCTCTGATGACGGGCTTGCCGGCTAGGATGTCAGGATCGAGAGTTATTCTTTCGCTCTTCATAGGATTTTCCTGGGCGCATTCTATCCGAATAGCCCGTGCATATACCACACGGGGTTGCCGGTCTCGCGGCCGTAAAGCCCCTCGCGGAAGAGCCAATAGCGGCGGCCTTCGGCATCCTCTACCCGGTAATAGTCACGCGTTGCCCGACCTTCGTCTTCAGGCCGCCACCATTCGGTGGCGATGCGCTCCGGCCCTTCGGCGCGCGCCACGTCAACCATCACGCGGCGCCAGCGAAAGCGCAACGGCGGGCCCTCCGGCACCTCGGCGATCGTGTCCACCGGCTCCGGCCTGGGGAAGAGGCGGAGCGGCCTGTCGGGCGGTGTCTCGGCTTGCGGTTTCTCAGCATCGGCCGGCTGGATCCAGGCCGGCGCGGCGGCGGCCTGGCCA
Source organism: Afifellaceae bacterium (assembly GCA_028284625.1). Lineage (GTDB taxonomy): Bacteria > Pseudomonadota > Alphaproteobacteria > Rhizobiales > Afifellaceae > DASWJZ01. The sequence continues at coordinate 17,727 of JANQRH010000018.1, forward strand.
TTGCCGTTCGGCCCTGTAAGCGGCCCCGAAAACGGCAAAGCGCGGACGGCGCGCTCCGGATGATGCGTGTCGATTGCCTGGAATCGGGTGACCTGTGCAGCGCCGAGCCGGGCGCTGAGCCGGTCGGCCAAACGGGTCAGGCCGGCATCGCTTTCCGCTCGTCCGGCGAAGTCGATTTGAGCCGCAGGAAGCGGCTCAGCCCTACGCACCGCCAGGCGCACCATGTCAAAACCGTCCCCCAAGTCCCAGTTACCGCCATCCCAGTCGCCTTCGTCTTGGACAGCACCAAGCGCTGCCAATCGTTCGGCAAACAGCATGGCCATGGTGTCGGCGGTGCGCAGCGGCGCTGCCGTGCCAACACTGGCGCGGCTGACCCGGCCGTCAACGTGGAAGAAGGCGGCTTCTATCAGGCGCGCGCCAAGTCCATGGCGCATCAGGGCTGGATGAAGCCGATGCGCCAGCGAGCGCACGGTCTCCAGGAGCGGCTCCTCGCCTGACAGTGGCTCGGCGAACCGACGCTCGGCGGAAAGCTGCGGGGCGGGCCGGCGCGGCGTGAGGACTTCGTCAAGGCGGCCGAGCGCCTGGTCCAGGCGCGTCGTCAAATGCACACCGAAGCGGGCTGCAAGCGGCGCGCGCGGCTTGTCGTAAAGTTGCCCGATGTGCTTCAGGCCGAGCTGGTCGAGGAGCGCTTCGTCCTCTGGCTGAATGCGCAGCGCCGCCACGGGCAGAGCGGCGATTGCGTCAGCCTCTTCGCCGGCCGGCACGATGCCGCCGGGGCCGTAATGGGCAAGCGCCCAGGCCGCGCCGGCCGTCGACGCGATGGCGCCACGCGTATCAAAGCCCTGGTCTTTCAGCCGGCGGAGGCAATCGGCCAGCAGCACCACCTCTCCATCATCCCCCCTGCCATCCCCTTCCTTGCTCGCGAAGAGATGCGCGCAGCCGGAAATGTCGAGGAGAAGGCCATGCGGCGGGTCAAGCGCGACAAGAGGCGTGTAGCGGTCGCACCAATCGGCGATCTTGTCCAAGAGCGTGTTGTCGGCCTCTTCATCGGCTTCCACGACATGAAGGTCGGGCACTGCGCCGCGCGCATCGGCCAAGCTTATGCCGAGACGGACGCCGCGCCGCTCGGCGATCCGATCGATGGCGACGACGCGGAGCGCGTTCTTGATCTTCGCGACGATTGCGACCGGCGCGCCTTCAGGAGGCGTATCGGAAGCGCATGCGCCCGCCATAGATTGCGGCCGGATCAACCGATCGGTCGACAGGCGCGGCAGGAAGAGACTGAGGATACGCATGGGCGTCTCCTTCCCCCGGTTCGGTGCTCCGATTGGGCTCGACAAAGCGTCGCTCATGAGACGTCCACTCCACGCTGAAGGCGCCCGTTGGCCCATTGCGGTTTTTCTCAAGCGTCAGGCGCCAGGCCATGCGGCCGATGCCGGCGGCAAAGCCGCCGATCGTTCCGGCCGGCGCCGGCGATATTGCGAAGCGCATTTCAGCCGCGCTCGGCTCAGGCGGGCTCGCCAGTCGCATCAGAAAGCCGGTGACGCCACGATCGCGGGCCCGGAGTGCGCAGCGACGGGTGACGGCAAGGTCGAGCGCGACCTGCCGCAGCTCGCACACCGCCACGCTCACGGCCGGACAATCGAGCGCCGCCTCAAACGCCCACAGCGCCTCACTCTTGGTGCGCGCCGTCACCTCCATGACGCGCGCAGGGTCGAGGCCGAGCGCGGCCAGCCCCGGCGCATGAAGCCGCCCGGTCTGGCGGCGCAGATCCGCCTCGCTGATCCACACGATGGTTTGCGTGTCTTCAGTGCTGGTAAGTCGGGCGCTCTTGGCGAGCTGTGCGGCGAGCGCCAGCACGAAGCCGGCGGCCGCGCCACCGTCACGGCTTTCGTCGGCGCGGATGTCGTGGAGCGCCGCCAGAGGCAGCCCGCCGCCAAGCGCGGCATCGAGGCGGGCGGCCCCGAGTTTTAGCCGCCCGCGTCTGGCGCGCGGGGCAAGGCTGAGCGGGCCGGTTGTTTCCTGTGCCGTCTCTGCGATCAGTCCGGCGGTGGTTTCGACGGCTGTGGTTTCGCTAGCAGCGCCGTCCAGGCCGAGCATGCCGGCGGCATTTGGCTCTGCCCCGACCGCACCAATTGCGCCGGACGTATTTGGCTCTGCATCTTGTGTGCCGGACACGCTGCCGCCCGTGACACCGGACAATGCGCAAACGGTCCGGGTGGCATCCCAGACCAGCCGCCCCTCCTCGGCGGGGCGGCCTTCCATGCGGGCGATATCGCGGCGCAGACGGCAAAGCTCCGCATGCGCTGCGCTGGTGAGGGCCATGGCAGACGGTTAAGTATGTTCTCTATATGTTCTCATATAGATTCCCTATGGACGCGCCTGTGTCAAGGATGCCGGAGGGCGATTTGCGGCACCGAGACCGTGTGGGACACCTGAATTGTATCAACCCGACAGACGCGGAATCGAACCACTAATGGTCAGGCACCACTGCCCCTTTCGTCAGACGGCCAGCGTTCCGCACGAATTCAGGGTATTGGCCAAGAACCGAAAACGGCGGCCGTTTCGGATCGTGGTGATTATTGTGCATCATCGTCATCTCATTCCGAAAAATGTTCCGGACATATCGATCGCTGCCCTTAGTGCCCTCCCCTAGGCGGTCCAGCGCGTCCGGCAGGTTGAGAGACTTCATCTCCAAAATTCTAGACAGCAGGCGCACAAAGCTCTCACGGGTTGGCGCAGACCGCGGAGGGTCACTAGCCTTGAAGGTCAGACGCACAGGCGTCGTTAGCAAGTCAGTGAACTTCTCGTAGGGGCCTTTGTTGCACAGACCCTCAAAAACTTCGTTGTTTCCCTGTTGAAACGACACGATCAACGGGAGCAAATATGGAAGCTGGATCGGCACTTTGTGCGGCCAGACCGTCATGATTGTGCCCAAGATGTCGAGGCACTGCTCAATGTCACGCAATGACAGTCTAAGCGACTGCATGATGCGGTTGATGAAGTCGAAAGCACCTTCTCGATCTCCCTCTTGCTTCGACGGAGCAGCCAGCGCAGCCGATTGCAGTGGCAAGTTGGTATAGAGTTTCCGCAAGAAAGGCTTGATGGTCGGCGGTTCAAAACGATACGAGCGATCGAAGAAACGGAGCAGGTAGCGTTCACTCCCGAACGACGAGCCGTAGACCGCGCGGATGGTGTGCTGCAACTGAATGCTATCGGTCGCGATCACAAAGACAACGCCATTCACCTCAAAAAGATGCTTAGCCCGCTCGAGCAAGGCGATCGCATAGAGCGGTCGACAGCGGTCAAGTTCGTCGATCAAAACGAAAAAGGGCAACCGGAACTCATCTCCCTCGGACGCATCTGCGAGGAACGTGTCGAGTTCGCGGCGGAAGTTTTCTATAGACTCCCGGCCCCGCCGGAACGAGGCGAGCGATTTCTCTGCGTAGCGATCGAGAACCGTGTCGATTTCCGACGAAACGGCTTCCTCGATCTCGTCTAGACCTTCGCCAAGCGCCTTCTTGATGATCGCCCGGCCGCTGTACTTCGCCGCTGCAACGGCTATACTGAGGCCGGCGCGCCTTGTGACATCCCACGCCTGGGCGAGCTTGGACGTAGCTGGAAGCAGAGGTTCTAGTACCCTATCAAACTCCGAGATCACGGCGATCAACGGATCATCGGCGTGGTCGTCCGTCCAGGCGTTTATGTAAGCGCAGAGGAATCCCTCCTGGCGCACCTGCTTGGCCAGGCGACTCAGGAAGAACGTCTTTCCCTCACCCCATCGCGCATCGATGTTGAGCACGTAAGAGCGTGTGACGCCGCTGGCGCCTCGCTCGGCGATTCGGTTCGTAAGAAACTCGATGAGGAAGTCGGCATCCTTCTTCCTGCCAAGTAGGTCGTCGCCCCAGATATCTTCGTCTACGTTCATCCGCTCGTGATTCGGTGTGCTTTAGCGAACGCCTAATATGTATGGGAGGCCCGTCACATGGAACTGAGACGGCCTTTAAAGGAGTTAGCTAAATCGAGGCCCCCATGATCTATCACGTCCGAGCGACGTTCCGGGAAGACACCGCCGCTGACCTTCTGACGAAACTCACCGACGGCACGATCGCCAGTCAGCGACCCGACGGGCCGGAACTCGTCGCCTCAATGGAGCGGGCCGTCGTCAATTCCGAGGGTCAAATCGAGTGGAGCGAATTGTGCTATTGCCCCACGCCGCTCAGGCATGAACGCGCGACCGTTCTCGACCTGCACTTTGAGGATATCGTCACCGAGCCGATCGACAGCCGCACGCAGTACGACGGTCAGCCGTTCATGGACCATCTGCGCGCGCTCGCCGGCTCAACCAATTCGGATTGAGTGCCGCACTGCCGCCTCGTCCATTCTGATTGAGTCAGATTGGAGCCCAGTGTTTTTGCCGGAGCATGATCTTGTCCGAAAACCGGTTCCCACTTTTCGGGATCATGCTCTAACGGCAGTACCACTCCTTGGTGCCCTTCTTGCGGTCGACGAAGCGCCAGTAGGCGTGGAGGGTGCCGCAATTGGGCGGCGGCTCGTCGGGCCAGTCGGCGCGGCGCTTCTTGTAGGTGCTGCGCGCCTTCCTTTTCTTCAGCGCCCATGCCGGCGTCTCCGGCTTGACCAGCGGAACCCGCGCTATGAAACCGGAAAGTTTCAGCGCATGCGTCGCGGCCGCCGATTCCAGCGCCTCGTGAAGCACGGCGCCCTCTTCCTCCGCCGCGCCCTCATCGGGTGAAGGCTCTACGGCGGCAAGCGCGACGGTCGGTTCGCAATCGGACGACGCTCTGAAGTCGGCGTCCGGACCATCGCCTTGATCGAGCCAATCACGCGGGCAGGCAGCGGACGCCTCAACCCAGGTGGCGGGATCGCCGGCTTCACCTGAGCGATCGATCGGTGCGGAGCGAGCCCGGTCGGTCGTGGCTAGCGCGACGACGCTGACATCGCTGCCCGCGCCGGCTGGCTGCTCGGGCCCATCGGCTTCGCTCTGCGTGCCACGCAGCGCGACGGGCTGATCGAAGATCGGAGACGACGCAGCGACCTGGGGCGCAGCGACCTGGCGCTCTTGCGGCTCGACAGAGCCGGTCATCTTGGGTGGCGTCGGCTGCCGCGAGAACGTGCCGATCGATGCAAAGCCTGGCGCCGCCGATTGCGGATCTTGCGTTGTCGGCGTGCGGACAAAGGCCAGCGGCTCGAACGTGCCCGGCGCGTCCATCGCGGGTGCGCGCGGATCGAGGATCGGTGCCTCCGGCGCTGAAGCAATCGCTTGCGGCTCCTCCTGAACCGGCGCTTCCTGAACAGCCTGCTCAACAACGGGAGCCGCCTGCTCAATTAGGGGCTCTTCGACGACAGGCTCCTCCGTCACCTGCGTCGCCGCAAAGGGCGCCTCGACCGGCGGCTCTTCGACGATCTGTGCCTCGACGATAGGCGCTTCGACAACAGGCGCTCCGATAACAGGCTCAGCGCTCAAATCGCGCGCCGCAACCACCTGCCCGGCTCCGTCCGCCGGCGCGGCATCCGGCGTGTTCGCCGCTTCCGGCTGCACCGACGCGGTTCTGACCGGCCCGGTGAACAGAATATCGCCGGTGGCGATCACCATGATCACGCCGGCAATGCCGGCGATGCCGGCGCTGCGCAGAAGAATTGGCCCGAGTTCGCCCCAGTTCGGCCATCCCTGCTCGGAACGCCGAAATGCTGCTTCTTCGCGGAAAATGTGGGCGCCGCTACGCCGCTTGATACTCAGCACTTGAACCTCTGATACTCAGGCCCGCCAAGATACTTAGCAGAAAGTAAACGGCCCAAGAAAGGCGATCTTGCGGCAATTTGAGGCGCGTCGGCGGACCCCGCGCGGCCCGCCGGTCGCGGGGTCAGTGCGCCTCGGTTTTGGTGCGCGTAGAGGCGATTGCATCAAGCGCCATTTCCGACAGGCGCTCCCATTCCTTCAGCGCAAATTTGTGAAGCGCAGAGGTCTCACCGCCGCCCTCCAAGCTCTCCTTCAGGAGGTCGAGCTCGGCCAAGAACATCTCGGCGTTGAAGGCCGGCACGTCGCTGACGACGCGCCGCAACAGCACGCGCAGAAACTGGCGCTGCATCGTGCCTTGAATGAGCATGATCTCGCCGAGGGCGTCGACGTCCGTGGCCTCGCTGCGCGCCATCAGGGAATTCCTTTCGCGTGTCGGGTCAGCACGCGTCGGCACATCCGAGGCCGCGGCGCTCCGTCCTGGACGAAAGCCATCGCAGATTTCGGCCCACGGGTCCACGCAGGGTGGTGATCTCGGTGCGTAGCGCCGATGGAGTGCGGCGGGAGCGGAAGGGCGGCAGCAAGACTATCGGCCGCCGCCATGGCATCAGCTATCCAGGAAGCTCCTGAGCTTCCGGGAGCGGCTCGGGTGCTTCAGCTTCCTCAGCGCCTTCGCCTCAATCTGCCGGATGCGCTCGCGCGTCACGGAGAATTGCTGGCCGACCTCTTCCAGCGTGTGGTCGGTGTTCATGCCGATGCCGAAGCGCATCCTGAGCACGCGTTCCTCACGCGGCGTGAGCGAGGCGAGAACGCGCGTCGTGGTCTCGCGCAGGTTGGACTGGATCGCTGCGTCGATCGGCAGAACCGCGTTCTTGTCCTCGATGAAGTCGCCGAGATGAGAATCCTCCTCATCGCCGATCGGCGTCTCCAGGCTGATCGGCCCCTTGGCGATCTTCAGAACCTTGCGCACCTTCTCCAGCGGCATCTGCAGCTTCTCCGCCAGCTCCTCCGGCGTCGGCTCGCGGCCGATCTCGTGCAGCATCTGGCGTGAGGTGCGGACGATCTTGTTGATCGTCTCAATCATATGGACCGGGATGCGGATGGTGCGCGCCTGGTCGGCGATGGAGCGGGTGATCGCCTGACGAATCCACCACGTGGCGTAAGTGGAGAACTTGTAGCCGCGGCGATACTCGAACTTATCGACCGCCTTCATCAGGCCGATATTGCCTTCCTGAATGAGGTCGAGGAATTGCAGGCCGCGGTTGGTGTATTTCTTG
>JANQRH010000010.1 GCA_028284625.1 Afifellaceae bacterium
TGACCGAAAGCGACCGCCACCGAATTTGGCCTGCGCGCCTCACATGCCGGTTTTGCTCCGCCCTTCGACCTTCGGCGCGACCGTCCCCATGGCCGCGACGTAGTCGATGACCTGGCTTGCCATCAGCTGTGCGCTGACCGCGGAGATCAGGTTCGGCGCTTCCTTGAACACGCTGTAGCCGTCGCCGCCGCGCGCTAGGAAGTCGTTGGTGGCGAGCGTGTAGGTGCTGCCTTCGTCAAGCGCCGCACCGCCGATCATGGCCGACATCACCCGTCCACCCGCCGGCTTGCCGAGATCGACCTCGACAATGATGCCTGAAAGGTGTGGGAAGCGGCCCGATACGTCCTCCACACGTGAGAAGCCGTTCTCCAGCGCTTCCAGGATCTGCGCGCCGGTCATCTCAAGCTTCACCGTCTTGTTGCCGAACGGAAGCTCCGCGAGGATGTCGCCGCGGGTAATCGTCGATCCCGCTTCGTATTCGCGGTCGGCGCGAATGCCGCCGCCATTGGTGAGCGCCACATCGGCGTCAACGGCTGCGCGCATGGCGTCGGCGATCATGTTGCCGATGGCGGTCTCCTGGCTGCGCACGGAAGCGCGGCGGCTGTCGAGCGGCGTCTCCGTCGTGCCGATCTCGATTGCCAGCTCCGCGTCGAGCTTGTCGGTGTAGCGCTTCACGACCGCCGCGATTTCCGCGTCCGGCTCCACATTGATCGTATCGACAACCTCAAACTCCGGCGTCCAGCTGACCTTTGTGCGGCCGTCGTCTTCGGTCTTGTCGAGCGTGATGGTCGTGACAACCACGTAATTGGCCTGGCTGTGCGATTCCACCATCGCGGTGCGGCCGTTGTAGAAGGTCATCAGATGCTCGTCGTGGCCTGTCAGGGTCAAATCGGCGAGCCCTTCGCGCACCAACTCCATATCCTCCGAGAACCCGGAATGGAGCACCGCCACCACGAAGTCGGCGCCGGCTTCCTTAAGCTCAGCCTTTTTGGCGCGCGCCGTCTCCACCTCATTGGCGAAAGTGAGATCGCCGGGCGAGGAGACGACCGGCGTCTCCGCCGTCGTCATCCCGTAGAAGCCGATCGTTGCGTTGCCGACATCGACCGTCATCGTGTCGAGCGTATCGGCGGGCTGGCTGCCATCCGCCTCGCGCACATTCGACGTGACGACGGGGAAGGTCGCCTCGCTCATGCGCGTGCGAAATGTCTCCGCTGTGAAATCGAACTCGTGGTTGCCCGGCGTCATGACAGCCACGTCCATCTGATTGAGGATGTCGATGATGTGCGCGCCCTTGTCGATGCCGGACAGAAGCGAGGGCGACAGCGTGTCGCCGGAATGGACGAGGAAGGTGGGTCCCTCAGCGCGCTCCGCATTGGCGACCGCCGCCAGCTTGGCGAACCCGCCGCGGCCTTTCGATTCCTCTATGCGATCGATGTCGTTGGTGTGCACGAAGCTGAACGTGACCGTCTCGGCGAGCGCCGGCAGCGTCAGCGACGTGATGGCGACAGCAAAAAGGGCCGATCTCAGCCCGGTTTTGAGATGCGGGGTCATGACATGTCTCCCAGAACAGGCCTCAACGAAAGCGCAATAAGTGCGTTTTCACATTCTGGCAGCGTTCTGCGACGGAGTCATGTGGGGATGGGCCCGGTCCGGCCGCATCCGCGCGAATTCACCCGCGCTCGGTGGGTCAGCCGGCAGCCTTCTGCTCCTCCATCAGCCCGACGAAGCGCTTGAAGAGATAATGGCTGTCCTGCGGGCCGGGTGAGGCTTCCGGGTGATATTGCACGGAGAAGACCGGTTTGTCGGTCAGGCGGATGCCGCAATTGGAGCCGTCGAAGAGCGACACATGCGTCTCCTCGACATTTTCCGGCAGGCTGTCGCGGTCGAGTGCGAAGCCGTGGTTCATGGAGACGATCTCCACCTTGCCGGTCGTGTGGTCCTTCACCGGATGGTTGGCGCCGTGATGGCCCTGCCGCATCTTGGTCGTCTTGCCGCCGATGGCGAGGCCGAGCATCTGGTGGCCTAGGCATATGCCGAAGGTCGGCACACCTGAGTCCACAACCGCCTTGATGGTCGGCAGCGACGCGCGGCCGGTCGCCGCCGGGTCGCCTGGCCCGTTGGACAGGAACACGCCGTCGGGTTTCTTTAACAACACGTCGTCCGCGCTCGCCGTCGCCGGCAGCACCGTCACCTCGCAGCCCTGATCGGCGAGGAGCCTGAGGATGTTACGCTTCACGCCGTAATCGATGGCGACGACACGAAAGGCCGGCGCGCCGTTGCGCTCGCCATAGCCTCGCTCCAAGTCCCAGGTCGTCTCCTCCCACGAGGAGCTCTGCGCGCTGGTGACGGAGGGCACCAGGTCTAGCCCCGCCATGTCGGGAAGCGCTGCGGCTTCTGCCTTGAGCGCCGCGATGTCGAATGCGCCTTCGGGATCATGCGCGATGATTCCGTTCAGCATTCCTTGTTCGCGGATGCGAGCCGTCAACGCCCGTGTGTCGACGCCTGAGATGCCGACGATGCCGCGCGCCTTCAGCCAGTCGTCAAAACTCCGCGCCGCGCGCCAGTTGGCGGGGTCGCTGATATCGGCTTTGAGCACACAGCCGCAGGCCGCTGAGCCCGCCGCATTCAACGTCTCAATGTCATCGTCGTTGGCGCCGACATTGCCGATATGCGGGAAGGTGAAGGTGACAATCTGGCCGGCATAAGACGGGTCGGTCAGGATCTCCTGATAACCGGTCATCGCCGTGTTGAAGCAGACCTCGCCGGCGGCCTTTCCGACGGCGCCCGCGCCGAGGCCTTCCACGACCGTGCCGTCGGCGAGCACCAGCAATGCCGTGGCTTTCGGTTCGCTCCAAGGGGGCGTGGTCATGGCGTGCCTCGATAGGGAGCCGGCGGTTCGCCGGGCAGGGCTGAGGTAATCGCCGCGTCAGCGGCGGTCAATGCGACGGAGACGCCGCACCCTTGCTGCTTGGTGCATGATACCCCGGAGACGTTTCGGATGGAGCCGCAAGCACCGTTCAACCTCCCCTCAAGGGGAGGGTTAGGTCGAGTTGGCCCTTAAGCAGCGATTCGCGGCTGACGGTCGGCGAAGAGCAGCGACAGATAATTGCGGAACTGCCGCGACTGACGCGCCACCAGATGCGCGTCGCCATAGCTCCGCGACAAGATCAGCCCGCCTTCAATGATCGCCACAATCATTTCCGCCAACTCCTTGGCGGCAATAGGAAGGCTCGGCTCGTACCGCGAGAGAACCGCGTCGAACTTGCCCTCATAGAGGGCAGCCCAGCGCCGCAGACTGTCGGCTATGCGGTCGCGCAGCGTCGTGTCGAACTGCCCACCCTCATGCGTCGCTGCGGCGAAGACGCAGCCCGGAAGCGGCTTTGACTGCGCTTGGATGAGCGCCTCGAAACGCTTGAGGAGGTGCATCGTGGCATCGAGCGGATCGGCGTGCTTGGCTTCTGCTTCCGCTACCAGACGCTCAAAGAGCTTGGCGTGGTTGCGGCGGTAGCGCTCCACCAGAGCCTGAGCGAGATCGGCTTTGCCTTTGAAATGGTGGAAGAATGCGCCCTTGGTCGAGCCGGTGGCCCGGAGAATCTCGTCAAGCGAGGTGGCCGCAAAGCCCTTGGAAAGCACTAGCGTTTCCGCTGTCGCCAGCATTTTTTCGCGCGTGCGTTCGCCCTTGGTCGCCATGGAAGCAACCATACCGTCCGGTCGGTTACCGGTTGGTTAACAAAGTGCAACAGGAGGTTAGAGGCGAACGCTCGCATCGGAACGGAACTCCGATTTTCGAACACGGCGCCGAACTGTCGGCACTATTGGCGAACCGACCGGTTGGTCTGCAGACCGGCGTGACCCACCTGTGATTAGCGGGCATGGTCAGGCGCTCGGCCGCCGCGGTCGCTGTCTGCCCCCGAATCACTTTGCTAAATGCGTTGCAAGATGCGCTTTCCCCCATCCTTCCTCGACGACATCCGCGCCCGCATCCCGATCACGGACGTGGTGGGGCGGCGCGTCACCTGGGATAAGCGCAAGTCCAATCCGGGCCGCGGGGATTATTGGGCGTGCTGCCCCTTCCACGGCGAGAAGACCCCGTCCTTCCACGCCGATAACCGCCGGGGGCGCTACCATTGCTTCGGCTGCGGCGCATCGGGTGACCATTTCACGTTCGTCACCGAACTGGACGGCCTGAGCTTCCCCGAAGCCGTGTCGCAGCTTGCCGAAGAGGCTGGCCTGCCGCTACCGGCGCGCGACCCGCAAGCCGAGAGGCGCGAGGCGGAGCGCGCCAGCCTGCACGACGTGATGGAAAAGGCGACGCGCTTCTTTGAAGAGGCACTGCACGGACCGGAGGGCGGCAAGGCGCGCGCCTATCTCCGCGAACGCGGCATCTCGGCTGAAATGCAGAGCCGCTTCCGCATCGGCTACGCGCCGTCCGGCCGTAACGCGCTGCGCGAGTGCCTTGCCAACGCCAACGTCCTGCCGGAGCAGATGATCGAAGCCGGCCTTTTGATTTCCGGCGAAGACATCGCCGTCCCCTTCGATCGCTTCCGCGACCGCGTGATGTTCCCGATCACCGATTTCCGCGGGAGGGTCATCGCCTTCGGTGGCCGGGCTTTGTCGCCCGAGGCCCAGGCCAAATATCTGAACTCGCCGGAGACGCCGCTCTTTCACAAGAGCCGTGTGCTCTTCAACGGCCAGGCCGCGCGCGGCGCCTCACGACGCGGCGGGCACGTCGTTGCGGTGGAGGGCTATACCGACGTCATCGCCTGCGTGTCCGCCGGCTTTGAGGCGACTGTAGCGCCGCTCGGCACGGCGCTGACGGAAGACCAGCTTCGCCTGATGTGGCAGATGGCCGACGAGCCGGTTCTGTGCTTCGACGGCGACGAGGCGGGACTGAAGGCGGCGTTTCGTGTGGCCGACCTGGCGCTGCCGCACCTTCAGCCCGGCAAGAGTGTCCGGTTCGCGCTGCTGCCCGGTGGGGAGGACCCCGACGATCTGATTCGCCGCGAGGGGCCGGAGGCTTTCCGCCGCGTGCTTGGGGCGGCCAAGCCGCTGATCGACATCCTATGGATGAGCGCTGGCTACGGCCTCGACCTGACGACGCCGGAGCGGCGCGCCGCTTTTGAGCGAACAATCCGCGCCGCCGTGAACGCCATTAGCCATGCCGATGTGCGCCGCCATTATGAGATGACCGTGCGCGAACGGCTCGAGCAGCATTTCGGCGGAGCGCGGCGACCGCCACGCCGCCCGTCGGCAGATGGCCGCCGATCCGGGCCACGGCAGCGCTTCGCGCCCGGTCAAGCTCCGCCGGCCGGGCCGTCGGCAAGCCTTCTGGCGAATCCGCTGGTCCGCGGCGGCGGCCGTGGCGCAGCGCCAAGTCTGAGCGATGCCACCCTTCTGGGTCTTCTGATGCTGCATCCGGAGATCGCGGCGGAACGGCTGGAAGTCCTTGCAGAAACACGCTTTTCCGGTGGCGCCTTGACCGAGCTTGCGGCGGCTCTGGCGGCGCGCTTGGCCGAAGCGCCGGGGATCAGCGCCGCCGATCTGCGGGCCGGCTTGGAGCAAGACGGCCACGGCCCGGCAATGGCCGCTGTGCTCCAGAAGCTCCAAAACGCCGGGCTGGGGACGCTGGGTGAGGCGGAAGCGGCCCACGCTGCGGCGGTTTGGGACGACGCAGCCCACTTGCGTCTGCGCGCCGGAACGTTATCTATCGAACGGCAGGCGGTCGCCGCAGCGCTCGGCCAAGAGGCGAGCGAAATTCATTTGAGCCGCCTGAGAGACATTCAGGAGCAGGATCAGCGCCATCTTCGTCCCGATCGGGTGGAGGAGACGGAGGCGGCGATTGTGCATCCGTTTAAGCAGCATTAGCGCCGTTTGGTGAGCAGACCGGCGTTTAAGTGCTGCGGTGGGCGAGGCACGAAGGAGACGTGGTTAAGGCGGCCTTTACAAGGCAGGCTTTAAAAACCGGCTTCCTTCCGAACAGACGGCTTCGATCGTTTCGGGCCTGTCGAGACAAGAGCACCATGGCGACCACAGCGCAGACGGCAAGCACGACAAGCAAGGTAAGCAGAGGCAGCCGGGCAAGCACGGCGAGAAAGAAGGACAAGGCGCCCGAGGCGCCGGCCCAGGACGGGCCGCTGCTCGACCTCTCGGATGCCGCCGTCAAGCGGATGATCAAAGAGGCGAAGAAGCGCGGCTTCGTCACCGTGGATGAGCTGAACTCCGTGCTTCCGTCGGAGGAGGTCACCTCCGAGCAGATCGAAGACACTATGGCGATGCTCTCCGACATGGGCATCAATGTCGTGGAGTCGGACGATCAGGACGATTCCGATTCCGGCGAAGAAGAGAGCGAGGAGGCCGACGGCCGCGAACTCGTCCAGGCCGGCACGACAGCCGTCGCCAAGAAGACCAAGGGCCGCGAGCCGGCCGACCGCACCGACGATCCGGTGCGCATGTATCTCCGCGAGATGGGCTCCGTTGAGCTCCTCTCCCGCGAAGGCGAGATCGCCATCGCCAAGCGCATTGAGGCCGGCCGCGAGGCAATGATCGCTGGTCTGTGCGAAAATCCGTTGACCTTCCAGGCCATCATCATCTGGCGCGACGAGTTGAACGCCGGGCGTGTGCTCCTGCGCGACATCATCGATCTTGAGGCGACCTATGCCGGCCCGGACGCCAAGACGCCCGAACCGTCGCAGCCCGGAGCCGACGGTGCGTCCGAAGGTTCGCCGGCGCAGGCTGAGAACGGTCAGGCCAAGACTGAGAAGCCGCAGGCGGAAGCCGATGGTGAAGGCGAGGGTGAAGAGCAGCAATCGTCCGATGCTGACGGCGACGATGACGACGATTACGAGAACAACCTTTCGCTCGCCGCGATGGAGGCGGAGATCAAGCCGGCCGTGCTTGAGACCTTCGACCGCATCGCCAGCGACTACAAGAAGCTGCGCAAGCTGCAGGACGCCCTCGTCGGCGGCAGCTCCAAGGCGCGCGCTCTGACCCCGGCGCAGGAGCGCCGCTACCGCAAGCTCACCGACGAGATCGTTACCGACGTGAAGTCGCTGTCGCTCAACCAGGCGCGCATCGATTCGCTCGTCGAGCAGCTCTACGACATCAACAAGCGCCTGATCTCCTTCGACGGCAAGCTTGTTCGACTGGCGGAAAGCCATGGCGTGAAGCGCGCTGACTTCATCGAGCGCTACCGCGGTCATGAGCTGGACCAGTACTGGACGCGTCGCGTCTCCCGCCTGACCGGCAAGGGCTGGAAGCCCTTCTGCCAGAAGGAAAAGGAGAGCATCTCAAAGATCCGCAGCGAGATTCGTCACCTTGCCGCCGAGACCGGTCTGCAGATCCAAGAGTTCCGCGAGATCGTTCACAAGGTGCAGAAGGGCGAGCGCGAAGCGCGGCAGGCCAAGAAGGAGATGGTGGAGGCCAACCTCCGCCTGGTGATCTCCATCGCCAAGAAATACACCAACCGCGGCCTGCAATTCCTCGACCTCATTCAGGAAGGCAATATCGGCCTGATGAAGGCGGTCGATAAGTTCGAGTATCGCCGCGG
>JANQRH010000008.1 GCA_028284625.1 Afifellaceae bacterium
ACGTCGATGATCTTCAGTTCCGGCTCGTCCATGCCGCCATAGAGATGGTTGAGGAACATCTCCTTGGTGAGGGTGGTGCCTTTGCGGAGCGATAGGAGCTCCAGCATCTGATATTCCTTGCCGGTCAGATGCACGCGGCTGCCATTCACCTCGACGGTCTTGGTGTCGAGATTGACGCGCAGGTCGCCGGTTTGAATGACGGATTGGGCGTGGCCCTTGGAGCGCCGCACAATGGCGTTGATGCGGGCGATCAGCTCGTCCTTGTGGAACGGCTTGGTCATGTAATCGTCGGCGCCGAAGCCGAGACCGCGGACCTTGTCTTCGATGGCGCCGAGGCCCGACAGAATGAGGATCGGGGTCTTCACCTTGGCCACGCGCAGCGTCTTCAAGACGTCGTAGCCACTCATGTCGGGGAGGTTCAGGTCGAGGAGAATGATGTCGTAATCGTACAGCTTGCCGAGATCGACGCCTTCTTCTCCGAGATCCGTAATATAAACGTTGAAGTTCTCCGACTTCAGCATCAACTCGATCGACTGTGCCGTTGCACTGTCGTCTTCGATCAAAAGGACCCGCATCCCAATCCCCTTGTCAGCCCCTTAGGCGCCAGAGTGATTTAACTCAACGCATGCCGGCGCACAGAAGCAGATCAATTCCGACGCACAGGCTAACCCGGAATGGTTAACAGATTCTGTTTCGGGCCGGCAACCGGGTCCCGTGAACAATCTTCTGTAGCGTCTTGAATCCATTCTTGAATCTAAACCCGACCCTGTCGGTGCCCCGGCCGAACTTCTTCCGCTAACAGGCCATCGCACGGCCGCCTCATTAAGGGCGTCGGCCCAAACAGGCGACCCAAGGTGTGGATTTACCCGGCCTTAAATCATCTCGGGCATGATTAATGCGACCCGTAAACGAAACGTTACCGTCTGCCGGCTAAAGCCGATGGGTCAAGGAAGCACAAGGCAGGTGGGCGGCTCGGGACTTTGGGGGAGTATTGCGTATGAAGTCACGGGACTCGGCTATCCGCATGCTGCGGTTTCAGGCCGAAGAGAGGCGTCGCCAGGTCGGCCAGATCGAGACGATGATCGAGGAGTTCGCCCGTATGGTGTCCGACCTTGACCTGGAAATCGCCGCCGAACACCGCCGCACCGGCATCGAGGACGAGAAGCATTTTGCCTACTCGACCTTCGCCCGCGCGGCCAGTCAGCGCCGGGAAAACCTGCAGGCGTCCATCGACGAGCTCAACCAGCAGCTCGACACCGCCAAGGCGGCATTCGATCTCGCGGAGGCGGAAGTCCACCGCGAGGAGGAGAAGCTGCAGCGGGAGACGGCGCAGGATCCGGCCCATCACGAAGCCGAACGGGCGGCCGGGTAAGCCTTACTATAAAGCGCGCGCGGCAAGCCGCTCGTAGATCGGCAGCGCCTCATCCGCGAGGCGCTGCATGCGGGGCATCTCTAGTTTTGGGTGGGGCTTGGCCGGCGCGAAACCGGTCGACCGGTTCACCGTGTCGTACCAATGCGCCGCCCACACGCCATCGGTCTCGCGTGGCCCGGCGGGCCAGCTCAGCATCTCCTCGTGGAAGGGTATGGCGAGAGCCGCGCAGAGCCGGCTGAGCACGCCGCGCGGGTCCGCCAGAAGCGTGTCGGCATCCACCACCGGCGGCGCCTCGCCGGCCAGGTCGGCGGCTTCGTTGAAGAGCTCTTCCTGCTCCTGGAATCCGATATCGGCGAAGGCGACCGTTTCCCGCTTGCCGGCATAGGAGGCGAGGACCCGCACTGGATGGCGGATGAGAAAAGCGTGGCGGCAGGCGCGCATCCAATCGCGCCCGATCTCCGGGCGCATATGATGCGTCATGTGCTTCTGGTACCACAGTTGTGCACCATCGGGAGCCGGCCCGACCAGGCTCGCGGCGACTTCGCGCCAGTCGGTGGGCTGGCTTTGCAGCACCTCCTCGCGCATCGGATGGTCGGCGCCGGAAAGCGCCAGATAGGCGGCGTAGAACGGCTCATCGCTGACCGCACAGTCCGGCCGGTTGCCGAAGGAGCGCATCAGCGCTGTGGAGAGATTGCGCGGGCCGGACCACATGGCGATGCGTACGGTCTCCGCGCCGCGGTCGTTGTCTGCACTCACCGGGCGGGCTCGGCAATCGGTGTCAGAGAACGCTGCGTGAGGTCCTTATAGAGTGCCGCCAGTCGGGTGGTGAGCGGGCCGGGGAGGGCGGCTCCGTCGCCGATCGCGCGACCGTCGACGCTTGCCACAGGAACGGTGCCGGCAAAGGTCCCCGTCACGAAGGCTTCGTCAGCGCCGTAGACATCGGTCAGCGAGAATCGTTTCTCCAGCGCCGGAATGCCGGCATCGCGGGCGACGCTCAAGATGTTCCCGCGCGTGATGCCGCCCAGGCAGTAATCCGGCGGCGAGGTCCATAACTCGCCGCGCCGCACGATAAAGAAGTGTGTGGAGTTGCACGTAGCGACGAAGCCCGCCGGATCGAGCATCAGCGCTTCGTCGACGCCGGCCTTGGACGCCTGGATGCAGGCCAGGATGCAGTTCAGCTTGGAATGGGAGTTGAGCTTCTGGTCCTGCTCGGCGGGCCCCGTGCGACGCACGTGAACGGTGAAGAGGCGGATGCCGCTTTGCTGCAGCTCCGGCTTGGGGGCCTTGTATTCTGGGATGATGACGATCGTCGCCGGCCCGATCGTGACCCTCGGGTCCTGGTAAGGCGTGCGCTTCACGCCGCGTGTGACCATGAGACGGACGTGCACGCCGTCGTGCATGGCGTTGGCGCGGAGGCAGGCGAAGAGCTGTTCCGACAGCGTATCGCGCGATAAGCCGATCTCCATATCGATCGCCTTGGCGCCTTCGTAGAGCCGGTCGAGATGTGCATCGAGAAAGGCAACGCCGCCGTCTTTCAGACGAAGGCCTTCCCAAACGCCGTCACCGAGGACGAAGCCGGAATCGAAGACGGAGACCACCGCCTTGTCGCGCGGCAGGAGTTCGCCGTTGACCGACACAAGGATGTCGGCATTGCGCGGATCGTCGACATATTCGTGGGTGCCGGTGGTCATGCCGCACTCTCCCCCTCTCCCGACCCTGGCGCAAGCGCGAGGGCCACCCTCTCCCACCGGGGGAGAGGGCGCTTTGCCATCATTGGGAGAGCGGAAGGATCAGTCGCGGTATTTCTGGATCTTGGTTGTGCGGAGGCCCGCCAACCCGTGCTGGTCGATCGACATCTGCCAGGAGAGGAACTCCTCCACGGTCAGCGTGTAGCGCTCGCAAGCCTCTTCCAGGCTCAGGAGGCCGCCACGCACGGCCGCAACCACCTCAGCCTTGCGCCGGATCACCCAACGCTTGGTGTTGGTTGAGGGAAGATCGGCGATCGTGAGGGGGCTACCGTCGGGTCCGATCACATATTTTACGCGCGGACGGATGTGTTCAGCCATGTCGATGACTCTTACGCACTACAGGTCACGAGCCTCGTCTAAACCCTTCCCCTTAAAAATCGCCTAAGTCAGAGTCTTGAATTCCCTTAACTTTTGGCAACCGACCTTGCTCGCCGGGCCGCCTGGGCTATATGTCCCTCCCGGAGTGACGGCATGATGGATATCGATCTCGGTCTACCTGGCCCGCGCGCGGAGAAGCGCGTGCTCGTCGCCATGTCCGGCGGCGTCGATTCCTCCGTGGCGGCGGCGCTGGTGGCGCGTGCCGGCTACGACGCCGTTGGCGTGACGCTGCAGCTCTACGACCACGGCGACGCAACGCACCGCAAAGGCGCGTGCTGCGCCGGGCAGGACATTCATGACGCGCGGCAGGTCGCGGCGCGGCTTGGCATTCCGCATTATGTGCTGGATTACGAGGAGCGGTTCCGCACCCAGGTGATGGAGCCCTTTGCCGACAGCTACGTGCAAGGGGAGACGCCGATCCCGTGCGTCTCCTGCAACCAGACGGTCAAATTCGCCGATCTTCTGGAGACGGCCCGGGAGCTCGACGCTCAGGCGATGGTCACCGGCCATTACGTGCGCTCGCGGATCGTCGGCGAACGGCGAGCCATGTTCCGGCCGGTCGATCTCGATCGGGACCAAAGCTACTTTCTGTTCGCCACGACGCCGGAGCAGTTGGACTTCCTGCGCTTCCCACTTGGCGAACTGACCAAGGACGAGACGCGCGAGCTGGCGCGCGAGATGGGGCTCGCCGTAGCGGAGAAGCACGACAGCCAAGACATCTGCTTCGTGCCGCAGGGCCGCTACACCGATGTCGTGGAGAAGCTGAAGCCCGAAGCCGTCCGGCCCGGCGACATCGTGCATGTGGACGGCACCGTGCTCGGCCGACATGACGGGGTGATCCACTTCACGATCGGTCAGCGTCGCGGTTTGGGGATCGCCGCCGGCGAGCCGCTGTTCGTCGTGCGGCTCGATGCGAAGAATGCGCGCGTCATCGTCGGCCCGCGTGAAGCGCTTGCCGCGCGCAGCATCCGGCTTCGCGATTTCAATTGGCTCGGCGATGGCGAACTCGCCGACCTCTCGGCAGACGGGGTCGCCGCTTATGCACGCGTGCGCTCCACGCGGCCGCCTGTCGCCGCGACGATCCGGCTCGGTGATGGCCGGCCTGTCGTGGAGCTTGCCGGCGACGAGACCGGCGTGGCGCCCGGCCAGGCCTGTGTTCTTTATGACGGAGCCGGCGCGGATGCGCGCGTTCTGGGCGGCGGCGTCATCGATGCGACGGTCTCCGCGGCGGAGCACGCTGCAGCGGCCTGAATACGGCCGTCGTTTACCGGTGCGTCCCTAAATCGGGCGCACGCGGCCCGATATCCTCTATAAAGTCTGCAGAGAGCCGCTGGCCCGAACCGGCGGCATTCACGAGACGGAGGCGTTATGGCAAGCGAGACATCCGGCAGCAGCCGACAATCGCGCAGTGGCAGCCAGTCCGCCGCGAGTGGCAACACGGAAGAGCTGCAGGCGCAAATCGAGACCTTGAAGGAAGACCTGGCGGCGATCGGCGCAACGCTCGCCGAGCTCGTCAAATCGGGCGTGCGCGAAGGACGCAGTAAAGTCGAGCAGGCCGCCGACGACTATAAGCGCAAAGGCGCTGAGCAGGCCGACGAGGCCCTGAAAGAAGCGCGCGCCTATGGTGAGGCGCTGGAAGCGAAGATCGTGCAGAACCCCTTCGCCGCTGTGCTGGTGGCGCTCGGGCTCGGCTTTCTCGCTGGGCTGATAACGCGCCGATAGGCGTTCGCCATGCTCAAGCAGGCTCGCTCGGTCGGCATCGCGCTTGTCACGTCACGCGTGAAGCGACGGGTCCGCGCCATTGCGGTGCGCGGGTCGCTTGGCTTTGCCGGTGCCATCGTCTTTTTCGGCGCACTTTGCTTCCTGCTTCTGGCTGCACATCTGGGGCTTTCCGCGCTCATCAATCCGATCGCGTCGGCGGCGATCATTGGCGGCGTACTTTTGGTTGCCGCGCTCATCCTCTTCCTTCTTGCCTCCAGACCGATCAAGGCCGGCGATCGGAAAGGGCAGGACTCGGTCGAGGAAGCGGTGGATGAACTTAAGGAGAGCGTCTCGCGGCTCGGCGATAGGCTCGGCACCGATCAGCCGCCGTTGAAGAACCCCATCGTGGTCGGCGCCGGATTGGCTTTGGTGATCGGCTTCTTGCTCGGACGCCGTGATCGGCGTCGCGACGAGACATAAGCCTCTAGAATAGCGGCGTCAGGAGCGGCTTGCCGGCGAAGTGCGCGGCGAGGTTGTCGAGCACCAGTTGACCCATGGCGCGTCGCGTCTCAATGGTGGCGCTCCCCTGGTGCGGCTGCAGCACGACGTTGTCCATTGCGAAGAGCGCTTCGGGCACGTTCGGCTCGTCGACGAAGACATCGAGCCCGGCGGCCCCGAGCCGTCCCTCCTGCAGCGCGGCCACGAGCTCCGGCTCGTCGACGACAGAACCACGCGCAATGTTGACGAGGATGCCCTCCGGCCCCAGCGCATCGATAACGTGGCGGTCGATGAGGTTCTTCGTATCCGCGCCGCCCGGCACGATGACGACAAGAGCATCGCTGTCGCGCGCCAGCTCCGCGACATCGGAATAGTAGCGATAGGGTGCGTCGGGTCTTTCGCTGCGGGCGAAGTAAGCGATCGTGCAGTGAAAGACGCTCAGCTTGTCGGCGATGGTGCGTCCGATCCGGCCGAGCCCGACAATGCCGACCTGACGCTCGGCAATGGAATGGGTGAGGGGCGGATCGCCCTCGCGCACCCAGCGCCCCTCTCGGACATAACGATCATACGCTATGAAGCGGCGGATCGTGGTGAGCAGCAGAAGAACGGCGGTGTTGGCAACCTCGTCGTTCAGCACGTCCGGCGTGTTGCAGACGGGCACGCCGCGCGTCTTTGCATGCTCTGAATCGATCCCGTCGGTCCCGACCCCGAACGAGCTGATAATCTCGGCATTGGGGCAGGCATCGATCAACGCCGCGGAGGCGCGCCCGCCGGTGGCAATCCCTCTGATGCGCTCGCCAACGGACGCCAGAAAGGCCTCCGGATCCTTCGCCTCATAGAGCTTGTGGAGCGTGTAGCGTTCCTCAAGCGCCTCCATCACAAACGGCATGAGCGGCACGACGACGAGAACGTCCGGCTTCATAGGTCTCCCCATAGCTTTGGCCGTCTTCCCTGGGGCGCGCGTGGCAATTGGTCAAGCGGCGGCGAGCGCATTGGTCGGGCGCCGAGGTCGGCTACGAAAAGCGAGGGGCCGTAATGTCAAGAGGAGAGGCAGGGAGCGCCCAGTGCGTCAGCGCGTTCGCCGGGATCGCTCCCAAGCGCTCCATCGTTTGTCGTTGCCGACTCGACCAGAGAGTGAGCGGGCGCGGAACGCTCTATCGGACATCGTTTGCGCTACCGCAATGAATCTACCGGCTTTTTTGGGCAAGGACAGGGGTGTTCGGTTCAAGTCCTCCCTCCACCAAATTCCCCAAAGAGGTTCCCGTGGAACATCAACCAAACCGGTCGCGGGTCGAGCTCGCGGACGACACCGCCAATCCAGCGCCGCTTGGGCTCAGCGCCTTCGGTCTCACGACGATCTTGCTGAACCTTCACAATGCCGGTCTTTATCCGCTCGATGCGATGATCCTTGCCATGGGCATCTTCTATGGCGGGCTTGCCCAGGTCCTCGCCGGGCTGATGGAATGGCGAAAGGGCAACAGCTTTGGCACGACCGCGTTCACGTCTTACGGGCTCTTCTGGCTGAGCCTTGGCGGCATCTTCGTCATTCCGCACCTGCAATGGGGCGTCGCGCCGGGCCCGGTCGCGATGGCGGCCTATCTTGGACTGTGGGGCCTGTTCACGGCGATCCTGTTTATCGGCACCTTGAAGCTCGGGCGCGGTTTGCAGGTCGTGTTCGCGATGCTGACCGTGCTGTTCCTCCTGTTGGCGCTGGCCAACGTGACAGGCAGCGGATTGGTCCTTCGCATCGCCGGCTTGGAGGGGATCGCCTGTGGCGCGGTCGCTGTCTATGTCGGCCTGGCCCAGCTCCTCAATGAGGTTCACGGCCGCAGATTCCTGCCTGTGTGAGGCCCGCTCGTTTCTCTCGCCGGCCCGAAACGGGCGCCTTGCCCGAACGCGGCGTGCGGTGGCCTCTGCCCCATGGTGGCCGGGAGCCGGCCACCTATCTATATTGCCGGTCGATATTGCGGGCGACAGATGAAAGTTGCCTCCGGGAGGGCGCGGTGGCATATACGCCCGCGCTATCCGGCTGTGCCTGAGAACGGCCGACAGAGAGCCAAGTGTTCAGCACCTCGGCGGTGAAGCCGGCGGATAGATCGGATTGGCGGAGTAGCTCAGTTGGTTAGAGCAGCGGAATCATAATCCGCGTGTCGGGGGTTCGAGTCCCTCCTCCGCTACCAGGTTTCTCAGATAGTTAGATGCATCGTGGCCCGGCATTGGCGCCGGTGTCGGCGTCCCACAGCCGTGCGGTGTTGTCATCGGATGCGGTCACCACGCGCTGCCCCCTAGCACAGATGCATGCCCCGGAGACATCGCTGCCACTCGAGCAGCGGCTAGGCAGCAATCGGTGCTGGTAGAGGCGCTATCCGGAGAGAAGGCGTTCGCCCAGACGCTGATCGACGCAAAGATGTGTGACGAGATTCCCGGCCAGAGCGGCCCTCACGGCCTCTAGTCTATCCTCGCCGCACACGACGTGCAGTTTCTTGCGCGCGCGTTTCAGGTCGTCGACCCCAGCGGCGATGATCCGGTCGTCGGGCGGCAGCGGCATGTGCTGACCGTCCGCATCGATGAACCGACAGCATAGAACGCCTCTTGCTCCGGTGTCGCGCGCGCGCCGGATCTCGTCACTGCTTGCCATGCCTGATGCGCGGAGATGGGTTTCATCGTCCAGGTTGCCGATCGATGCGACAGTCAGGTCGAGCGACTTCAGCCGGTCAAGCTGCTGGTGGATCGTGGGCTCGCTCCGAAAGGTCTCCGCCAGTGACGCCGAGGCCAGGATCGCGGGCGAATGCAGCGTGTAGCAGGTCGCTTCGATCATATTGGCGATCCTGATGGCACAGCTCTCCGACGTCGGCACACGGTCGGTGATCATTGAACCAATCATCTGACGAATGGTCACATCGGGCACGCGATTGCGCGGCATCGCTTCCGACACGGCGCGTATGGTCTCGCCCCATGCGACACCGACAATATCACCGGGCTCGACAAGATCGAGCATTGCTATGCTGGCGACCCGCCCCACATGGGCCAGCGCGGACTGTCGGGAGTGTGGCTCACCCGGCTTGGAGTCGTCGGAAGCGATATAGACGTCGCTCAGTCCGTACGCCTCGCGCAAGCCACGCGACAGGTTGGAGAGCTTCAGACGCTTGCCGTCGACCCGTATCTCTACGATGCCGCGCTCTCGGCACTCGCGCAGCATGTTCACCACGGTCGCGCGCGACACCCGCAGCCGTCGGGCGATCTCGCTCTGCGTTAGCCCCTCGCCGTAGTAGAGCAGCGCGACATTAGACAGGATCGCCTCTTCGCCGCCCGATATGCGATTATGCGGAGTGTCGCCTGACAAAGGATTATGCGCTGCTGCGGTTTCTGTGGGGGGCGACAAAGACATCGTGACCCGCCTCCGGCAGGTTCTTCACGATGCCCTTGCCCATCAATACCGCGCCGATAACGCTAACTTTCATCGCCAATTCCGATCATTGATTTGGCGGACGGGGCGAGTCCTAGTCGGCTGCGCGCTGGTTATTGCTCGCTCACCATCGCCTCAAAAACCTTGTCATGCTCGATCGCGCCTTGCGGCCCCAGCCTCACTTCGACGTCGTCGAGCGTTCCGGTGAATGGGAAGGGCGCCGTGTAGCGTTGGCTGACGGACATGCCGCCGCGGTCGGCGCCGCAGCTCAGGTTGCCGTGGATGGGCAGAAGGCGCGGGATCGTGCGCGGGATCTCTGTCGTGCCGGTTTCGACGCCGCCGATGCGTAGCGTGAGCACGCCGCGATGTTCCCCGGTCTTTCTGAACTCAGCCGCAACATCGACGACCGCGTCGAAGTCGCAGGCGGCTTCCGCGTGATATTCCGCTTCGCCGCAATAATTGTAGACGAAGTGCAGCGCCCCGCCGCTGACGTAGAGGACGTATCCTCCGTAGCGGTTGCCATGCGACAGGATCACGCCCTCTGTGGCAAGGTCGGCGGCCGGCGTGACCCGCGCAGAGATGGTGAAGTCGCGGTTCTTGCAGTCGGGCGCGGCGCGCTCGAAGATCGGTTGCCCATTCTGGTGAAAGGCGTAGGTCTCTGTCTGCAGCCGCGTTGTGGGTCGCGGATCGCGCCAACGCTCGAACCCGCGGTCATCGAGCGGCAGGACACCATAGCGGCCGGCCTCGACCCACCAGCGGTCGACGAGGTCGCGGACAATTTCGGGGTGAACGGCGGCAAGATCGTTTACCTCGTTGGGGTCGTCGGGAAGATAAAACAGTTCCCACTCGTCCCGGTCGAAGTTGCCAGCGCCGGACAGTGGCCGGTGCTTCGAGACAGCCTTCCAACCCCTATAGTAGAGCGCGCGCGAGCCGAGCATCTCGTAGTACTGTACGATCTTCTCGCCGGGCGCGGCCTCGTTGCCCGTCGTGTACCACATGCTGACCCCGTGGATCGGCGTCTGGTGCGCGCCCCTGATCGTTTCCGGTATTTCGGCGCCGACCGCTTCGATGATCGTCGGCAGCAGATCGACGACGTGGTGGTATTGGTTGCGGATGGACCCTGCATCGGTCAGGACATCCGGCCAGTGCATGATCAACGGGTCGGCGATGCCGCCTTGGTAGGTGGAACGCTTCCACTCGCGGAAGGGGGTGTTGCCGGCCATCGACCAGCCCATCGGATAATTGTTGATGAAGCCAGGTCCGCCGATCCGGTCGATGTTTTTCAGCAGATCGGCGAAGTCGTGCTCAACGCCGTTGTAGAAGGCGTATTCATTGAGCCTGCCCTCGGGTCCGCCCTCCAGGCTGGCGCCGTTGTCGGACATGAGGACAATGAGGGTGTCGTCGAGTCGGCCAATGGCATCGAGCGCGTCGACGACGCGGCCGATCTGCTCGTCGGTGTGGGTCATGAAGCCGGCGAAGACCTCCTGGAAGCGCGCGTAGACGCGCTTGCGGTCTTCGTCGAGATCCTCCCAGCAGGGGACTTCGTCGGGCCGGGGCGGCAGGACGACGTGCTCCGGCATGATGCCGAGCTCTTTCTGCCGTGTCAGTATGGTCTCGCGCTCAGCGTCCCAGCCGCGATCGAACTGGCCCTTATAGGAATCGGCGTATTCGGGTGCCACGTGATGCGGCGAGTGGCCAGCGCCGTAGGCCAGATAGAGGAAGAAGGGCTTGTCAGGATCGACAGCGTGGGCATCGCGCACGAAGCCGATGGCGTGATCGGTCAGATCCTCAGACAGGTGGTAGCCATTGCCGCCAGGAACGTCGACAAAGTGGTTGTCGCGGGTGAGGGCTCCGGGGTTCCAGTGGTCGATCATCCCCATGAGGAAGCCGTAGAACCGCTCGAATCCTCGGCCGAGCGGCCAGCGGTCGAACGGACCTGCCGGATGCGTCTCGGTATCGGGCGCAAGATGCCATTTGCCAACCGCCAAAGTACTGTAGCCGTTAGAGCCGAGAACCTCAGCCAGGGTGCCGTTCTCACGCGGCATGTAGGCGTTGTGCGCGGGGTAGGCCAACGCCAGCTGCGGAATCGAAGCCAGTCCGTTGCTGTGATGGTTGCGCCCGGTCAGGAGGGACGCGCGGGTCGGCGAGCAGAGCGCTGTTGTGTGGAAGCAGGTGTACCGCAAGCCGCCGTCTGCGAGCCTGTCGATATTGGGGGTTCGGATAGACGAGCCATAGCAGCCGAGCTGGCCGAAGCCGACATCGTCGAGAACGATGAGCACGACATTCGGCTTGCCGTGGCCGTCGGTTTGCGCCGCCGGCCAGTGTGCCTCTGAAGCATCGATCGTCTTGTCGATATGCGGCGGCCGCTGGTGTCTCTTGTTCTTGCCTGCCATCGGCTCATCCCAGAATGCACTTGGAGTTCGGTATGGGGGTGTCGGGAGGTCGGTCTTTCGAGCGGAAGAACGTCGGTTTGGCGGCCACGATCCGGGCAGTGTGCTCGCCTGCAGAGCCGCGAGAACGCGGCCGCCAAACCTAGTTTCAGCCGCCTAGCGCCGCATGATGCGCTGCACCCGCCGGTCAACCGCCTCCAGTTCGGTGGCGACGTCTGCGCCTGCCAGGATCTTCTGATAGCCCTCGACGAGCTCATCCAGCATCGAGTTGAACTGCGGATGGAAGATGGGGTTGTCGTAAGTGCCCCCAAGCGCATCGACGAAGACTTGGATGTATTCGTCGTCGCCCATCGCGCCGCTGGTCAGAAGGTTCTTGTTGCCGCTGGTGAGGAAGTCGGTCGCCTCATAATAGAACTGGACGAAATCCCGATTCGTGGTCGCGAACCGAATCAGCTCCGCGGCCAGTTCCTTCTTCTCTGACGCGGCGGTGATTGCGAGCTGGTGCGGGTTGCCGATCGTACGGGTGTTGCCCGACGGGTCACGCGGCATCGTCGTGACCCACAGGTCGCCGTCCGGCGCAGTGCGTAGGTTGTCGCCCGACAGGTTCAGGAGCATGCCTTTGCCCCACGGCCCTTCGAAGATGAACGCGGCGCGCCCTTCGCCCATCAGGTTACGCGTTTCGGCGATCGACAGACCGGTCGGCGCGCAGTCCTCAGCCACCAGGTCCTGGATGAAACTATAAGCAGCGACGGTCTCGGGCGTATTGAACTTCGGGTTGCCGTCGGCGTCGATGATGTCGCCGCCATGGCCGTAGATGAACGGAATCGTCCACTGTGCGGAGTTCGCGAACCGATCGCTTCGCAGGGCCATCCCGTAGACCTTGCCGGTTTCTTTTTCAGGCAACGCACAGACGGCCAGCATGGCTTCCTTGAGCTCCGGCCATGTCTGCGGTGGCGCGTCGGGATCCCAGCCCGCTTCGGCCAGCAGGTTGCGGTTGTAGAACAGGAGGATCGGCGCCGTTATCCAGGGCATGGAGTACATCTTGCCGTCGTTCGTCACGGCATTGCGTGTCGTCTCCGGGATCGCCGCGAGTTCTTCTTCCGTGAATAGGTCGTTCAACGGCTCAAGCGCGCCGGCGGCGGCAAGTGCTGGAACATGAACGGCCATCATCTGCACGATATCGGTCATCGTGCCTGCTAGATGCGCGGATTGAGCCTGCTGCACCGTCTGCTCGAACGGCACGTCGTTGCGCTGGAAGTCGACACCGGGGCTTGCGGATTCGAAGTCGGTTTCGAGTCTTTCGATAACCGGCTGGGTGATGTTGAACAGGCCCAGCCACCCGGTGAACGTCAGAGCCTCATCCTGCGCCATCGCCGGAGTAGTTGCGATGGCCGCGCTGCAGACCAGGCCCAATGCAAGGCTCCGTAGCCTCGCCGATGTCATGTCACTCACTCTTTCCTCCTGATACGCGTTTGCCGGTGCGTTGGTTGGTGTGTGCGGATGTCCGGCTCCGCCTGGAAATTGGCGCTATCCCTTGACGGCGCCTGCGGTGACGCCTCGTAGGAAGGCGTTCTGGAAGAAGACGAAAATGAGCAGGACTGGGATTGAGACGATGACGGCCAGTGCCATCATCTCGCTCCACTGACCTTCGAACTCCTGCAGGAAGATCATGATGATGCCGGCCGGCAGGGGACGCAGCTCGGTGTCGCTGACGAAGGTCAGTCCGAACAGCAGCTCGTTCCACGAGGTCACGAATACAAAGATCGCAGCGGAGGAAACCGCCGGCTTGGCCATCGGCAGCACGATCCGAAAGAGAGTGTACCAAGGGCCGGCACCGTCGATCAGCGCCGCTTCCTCGACCTCGCCGGGAAGCTGATCGAAGAAGTTCCTGAGCAGCCAGACGGTGACCGGGAGCGTGATTACGACATGCCCCAGGATCATCGCCCAGTACGTGTTCAGGAGGCCGAAATTGGCGAACATGATGTAGGTAGTGATCATGATCATGGGGATCGGGAAGGCGAGGGTGGCCATGAAGAACAGCATGACGGCGTCGTTGCCGCTGAACCGAAACCGGGCGATCGCGTAGCCGGTCATGGCGCCGACAATCGTGGAGACGCCGGCGGAGATGATGCCCACGGCGAAGCTGTTGAAGAACATGCGGCCGAGAACCGGATCGAACATGGCCCGGTAGTTCTCGAAGGTGACGTCACGCGGCACGAACTGCGGCGGGTAATCGAACACCTGATCCAGCGGTTTGAAGGACGTTGAGATCGTCCACGCGACCGGGATCAGCAGTACGGCGAGCGATCCGATCACGCCGGCGTAGATCGCAAGATCGATCGCGATCTTCACCCAATCGGTGGGCGGCCTCTGGAGCGGGCCGGGGACGGCAGTGGGGTCGGTGGTTGCGGCCTGGGTCATCGTACGTCCTCGCTAGGTCGTCGGCCGTAAGACGAACTTCATCATCGCCACCGCCAGCAGCATGATCATGATCAGCCAAAGGATGGCGGCGGCCGCCGCGAGGCCGAACTCCCAGTCCTCGAACGCCAGCTTGTAGGTGAACAGGCTCAACACCATGGTGGCGTTGACGGGGCCGCCTTTGGTCAGCACGAAGACCAGTGTGATTTCCTGAAGGAGGCGAACCGACTGCAACAGCATCGCCACGACCAGGATGTTGCGTATCAGCGGCAACACGATCAGCCGCTGGCGCTGGACGAAGCTGGCGCCGTCGATCATCGCGGATTCGTTCACGTCGTTCGGGACGCCTTGCAGCGCCGCCAGAATGATGACCATCAGGAACGGGATCGACCGCCACGAATAGCCCATGATCACCGCCCATTGGCTGCCCTGCGGATGGAACAGCCACTTGAACGGTTCGTCGTAGAAGCCCAGCCAAATGGCGATGTAGTTGACGAGGCCGTAGTTCTCGCTGAACAGCCAGGCCCACAGGATGGCGATGACGATCCAGGGAACGACCCAGATCTGGAAAACCGCTGTTCT
Source organism: Afifellaceae bacterium (assembly GCA_028284625.1). Lineage (GTDB taxonomy): Bacteria > Pseudomonadota > Alphaproteobacteria > Rhizobiales > Afifellaceae > DASWJZ01. The sequence goes on from JANQRH010000008.1 coordinate 14,494, forward strand.
AAGAAACTTTGCACCACGCAGGCCGGTGTTGAGCGCGAGCGCGAGCAGGTAGGCGATCGACGTGGCGCCGAAGATCGATACGCCGACGATCAGCACGGTGTTGCCGACCGATTCCCAGAAGCCGGATTCGGTCACCAGGAATTGGTAGTTATCGAGAGCGACGAAACGCGTGTCCGGGAAGAGCGGCGAGGTGTTGGTGAAGCTCGTGTAGACGCCGTTGATCAGTGGATAGAGGATTAGGCTCGAGACGATCAGCACGCCCGGCAGAACCAGGCCCGCGTAGAATCCGGGCTGCTTCCTGATCGCGATCTGCATGGCGTTTCCACCCGTCGCCGGTCACGCGGCGCGGCCCGTTAACGGCCTCTCTTCCCTCCTCCGTAACACGATCTGACGGATTGTGTAAATCAATTAGCGAGTATCCATTTGTGTAAATTGTGTTGCAGATTGCTTCACATTGTGTTGGCCCTGGGGTATACCCTTGTTCCAAATCGGTTCCAGCGGTCTCGTGCCGGCTCGGGATTTGCCGCGAGGCCGCAGCAGTTTGGTGGAGGCAGGCATGGCCAGGGTTCAGTTGACGAATCTGGTGAAGCACTACGGGTCGATTGAAGCGGTCAAGTCGATCAACCTCGCCATCGGGAGCGGCGAGTTCACGGTGCTCGTCGGCCCTTCAGGCTGCGGCAAGAGCACGACGTTGCGGATGATCGCCGGGCTGGAGGACGTCACCACCGGCGACATCCAGATCGCCGGCAGATCGGTTGTCAGAGTCTCGCCGTCCAAGCGGGAGATCGCCATGGTCTTCCAGTCGTACGCGCTCTATCCGCATCTGACGGTGGCCGACAACATGGGCTTCTCGCTGCGGGTGCGGAAGCGTCCGAAACCGGAAATCCAGCAGCGTGTGCTGCGTGCTGCGGAGATGCTCAAGATCGAGAATCTGCTCGACCGCAAACCTGGCGCGCTGTCGGGAGGCCAGCGCCAACGCGTTGCAATCGGCCGAGCGATCGTGCGTAACCCTAAGGTCTTCCTATTCGACGAACCGCTGAGCAATCTCGATGCTGCCTTACGGGTCGAGATGCGGCTCGAACTGGCGCGTCTTCACAACTCCATGGACACGACCATGATCTACGTTACGCACGATCAGGTTGAGGCCATGACATTGGCCGATCGAATTGTGGTGATGAGCCAGGGCGTAATCGAACAGGTCGGGACGCCGGAGGAGATCTTTTCTTCACCGCAAAGCCTGTTTGTTGCCGGGTTCATCGGCGCGCCGAAGATGAACTTCCTACCCGCGCGCATAGCCGGTGCAGCCAACGGAAGCACGGACGTTGCGCTCAAAGGCGGGCAGAAGCTGCAGATCGGCGGCGGCTTCCCGCAAGCCTCTTCGGAAATCACGCTCGGCGTGCGGCCTGAACACATCGTGCTGGCTGACGACGATGGCGGCTTTGATTTCAACGTTGGCGTCTCGGAGAATCTTGGCAGCGAAAGCATCCTCTACGGAGACATCGAGGGCGGGCAGGATCTGGTTGTAAAGGTCGATGCGGCGCTGCAAATCAAAAGCGGGCACCGCGTTAAGGTCACGCCCCGTCCGGGCTTCTGCCACGTCTTTGGCTCCGACGGGTATCGCCTTTGAGTGCAATGTGATGACGGAGATTCACCACCGGCCGGTGTCGCGCACATGAACAACCTGATCCAAGACCTTGAAGCTTATGTGCGCGCCGGCAAGCCGGGCGACAGGCTGCCCACGGTGCGCGAGCTCATCAAGCAACACAATGCAACGCAATCGGCCGTGAAGACGGCGCTGGCGGACCTCAAGGACCGGAACTTGATTACGTCGCACGTTGGGCGCGGCACATTCATCGCCGAGGACAGCTCGGTGCGACAGATATTCCAGGATCAGAAGCGCATTCTTCTGCTGACCAAGCAAGGGGTCATGCCGCGTGGTGTTCGTGCGATGGAGGGATTGGGCGATCAGTTTGCCAAAGACGGTCATCGGGCGATCCAAGTCATTTATCAAAACTTCGAGGATCTCCTCGAGATGCTGCCGAATTCCGCGCCCTTCGATGGTTGCGTGTTGAGCACGCGCTTTTCGACCGTTCCCGTTTCTTTGCTGTCTTCTTTGAAGCGCCTCGCTCGCGTGACCGTCATCGATGGCGCGATCGTGTCCGGCCTGGACGTCGACTGCGTCGGCATCAATTGGTCGGACGCCATGGATTTGGCCGTGTCGAAACTCAGATCACTCGGGCATCGCAAAGTCCTGCTTGTCGCCACCACCTCGGAAGCGGGTCCTATGGCTCAGGCCAAGAGCCACTTTGCCTCGCTCGTCCGCTGGGGAATCGTCGAGGGCGACGAAAGGTCGATCATCTGTGTCGACAACGTCGCCGGTGATGAAGCCGCGATTGAGGCCGAGATGGCCGACAAACTGGCGGAGCGCCTTTCAGGCCGGGACGCCGGAGGCTACACGGCCGTGGTGACGCTTGGATTGTTTGACGGCGCTGTTGTCGTCAGATGTCTAGACTCGCTCCGCCTTGAGATCCCTGACGATATCAGCGTGATCGCACTGGGCACCAACGACATCCTGGTTGAGCATCTAGACTTCCTGACGACTGCCGGAAGCTCGACGGGTGCGGCGGTGGATCGTTTGAGCATGATCATGCGCGACCGCCTCGCAGACGCACCTGCTGCATACCGAACGCATTACCTGCCGACCGATCTCGTGGAGCGAAGCAGCTGTCGCGCGGTTGTATGAATCATTCGTTCGTCGTCCGACCAGTGCTCGAATAGCGAAGGTGCTGATGAGCATAGAGAGCAACGAGAAACCGGCGCTGGCGCGTAGCCTATGTTTTCTGAAAGGAATTGGAGAACCAACTATCCTCTCGAGGGGTTTTCATATGGGTTCGTGAACGTCCGGGCTCGAATGCGACGGAGCAGAAGAGTTTGAGACGAGTTGGAGACAGAAATCCAAGCGTGGTCGATCATTTACGGGATGGAACACGACGGCTTGGAACTAAATGACTGGGTTTCTAGACTTCATCATAATCCGCGTGTCGGGGGTTCGAGTCCCTCCTCCGCTACCATCGAGCACGGTATCGCGCGCCGCGCCTTTCCGTCCTGCGATAGCGTAAACTGCTTTTTCTGAGGACGGGGTCGCCGATGAAGCGCTGCCTGACCCGATCCGCGAACGGGTGCTGCATTGCGGCAATCGGCAAACGCGGCTTCCCGGCCGGCGTTAGCTGGCATACCGCGATCGGATCAGGCTTGTAGAAATTTGCCGGGGCGCAGCAGCCAAGCTGCTCCGATCCGCCCGATCTCGTCATCGCATATGAGCGAAGACAGGAGTCACTGGGCGTCAGGCCGAGCATCGCGAAGCTGTGCCGGTGTGACACCGATCTGGCGACGCAGCATCGTCGTCAAGTGGCTTTGCGATGAGAACCCGGTCGCATAAGCGATTTCAGCAATCGGAAGACTGGTCGTTTGCAAGAGGGAGCGTGCCGTCTCAACGCGACGGTTCAGGACGAACCGATGCGGCGTCTCTCCGACCATGGATTTGAACGCCCGGCTGAACCGGTGCGTGACGACACCGGACAAGCGCGCAAGAGCTTCGACGGTGAGCTCAGAATCGAGATTGGCATCGATGTAGGTCAAAACGGAGCGCAGGGTTTTGTCGTCGAAGCTCTCCCCTCGGCCGGTCGATCGATGCGTCGTCGGCAGCCGCATCATTTCGACGAGCAAGACCATACACATGGCCTTGAGGTATTCGTTTGAAACGTCGTCGCGCACTATGTGGCGCCGAATGCGTTGAGCCAGCTCCGTAGTCAGCGGTTTCGGGCCGTCAATGATGACGCGGGGTTCCAATATGTCCGGCGAAACCTGAAGCGCGGCGGCGACATCCTGACGGATGGCGTCGAACTCAAATACATAGACCAGAACTTCCGGCGCGGACTCCGATTCACCGCGGAGAGGGAAGCTCGGCGGCGCGACGATGAACTCATAAGGGCGGCGCTCGTAGGGCCTCAACCGATCCCCGGCCAATGAACTGCGCCCCTCGTCGGCACCGAAGCTGATGCTCGCAAAGGACTGGTCCAACCGAACGTTTAGCCGACGCGGGCCGGCCGGCACTAACTCCACAAAAAAGTCGTCGAGGAGCACGCGCCGGCCCCATTCGGGAAGGTTGCCGCGCGGCGGTGCCAAGAGGTTCATCGCCTGTTTCATGGCCCTACAGGCTGCTCGGTTCGCTCCGTTCGTCGACATCGACCAACCTTCGGAGTCTTCCGGCTCGGTGTCCCGCGGTCAACCGCGTTCCTTGGTGGCCGGTGCCGCCGAGCTGTCTGAATCTGAAAAGTCGTAATCTGAAAGAGACCCACTCAGCGCGATGCCACTTTGCGTGACGCTTCGCAGCGCACGCCAGGAGAGGCATCCATGAACACACTGCCGCAACAGGCGAACAGCGACTTAAGGCACGCTCTTGCCGCGCGTCGGCTCGATCGCTTCAGCCGCCTGATTGAGATGGATACGCCTGACATCGTGCTCCGCAACGAGTGGCGCCTCGTAAGGGACGCGCTGCGAGGAGAGGGGGACCGCCTGACGCTCCAGACGGCGATCCTGCCCGAGCCGCATGCGTCGTATCCACGCGCCTTCCACACAACCACACGCTTCGCCGTCGACGGCGGGCTCTAGCTCAGATCGCGCACAGAAATCAGCCAGCACAGGAGACGAAGGATGAAAGTACTGCATGCAGCACTGATTTTCGGGGTGGCCGTGGCTTCCGTCGACGCTTTGGCCCAGTCGCAGACCGCGATCGCTCCGGCTGAGTTCAACGCGGAGAACGCCGCGAAGCGTCCGGAAGGCTATCGTCAATGGATCTTCGTCGGCGCACCGCTGACGCCCAATGCCCTGAACGGGGGTGAGGCTCCCTTCCCAGAGTTTCACAACGTCTATGTCGAGCCGTCTGCCTTCGCGCACTACACGGAGACCGGCGCGTGGGCGGAGGGGACGCAGATCGTCAAGGAATTGGTGACCGTCCGCGAGAACGACAACGACGAGGTGGGCGCCACGCAGGAAGTGTCCGGCCGCGGCTACCAGCAGGGCGAGTTCGCGGGACTGGAGCTCACTGTAAAGGATTCCGCCCGCTTCCCCGATATGCCGGGCGGCTGGGCCTACTTCTCATTCGGTCACCATGCACCGCCTTACGCGGAGGAGGCCGCAGCATTCCCCGCCGATGCCTGCAACGCCTGCCATGAGGCGAGTGCGGAGACCGACTTCGTCTTCACGCAATTCTATCCGGTGCTTCGCGCTTTGGCCGCGGAGAAGTGAATGCGGCCTGCGCCTCTGCAGATCCACCACGACGAGAACAGGAGACAGCAATGAACCGTCACAGACATATCCTTCTCGCGGCCGCGGCAGCCGTTGTGCTCACCGTCACGCCCGCCAACGCAGAGAACGGCGTGCTGAACGATCTGGAGATCGCTCACGCTGCCTATACAGCCGGCGAGATCGACGTGCGCTACGCGCATCTCGCGCTGGCGATCTCGGAGAACGCCAGCGTCCGCGAGTTCGCGGCAACGATGATTCGCGACCACTCGGCCGTGAACGAGGCTGCGTTGACACTTGTCGGGCAGCTCAACGTCACGCCGCAGGACAACGACCTCAGCCGCGTTCTCGTGGACACTGCGACGCAGAAGCGCGCGGAGTTGAAGGCCATGGAAGGGAAAGCGTTCGACTGTGCCTATGCACAGAACGAGCTTGTCTATCATCAGCTCGTGAACGAGACGGTCGAGGGGCACTTCATTCCGAGCGCGACCGTGCCGGAACTGAAGGCGCTCCTTTCCGAAGCCCTGGCGACATTCAAAGTGCACGAAGGCCATGCCGAACACATGGTCGCGGCGCTCGGCTGCAGCACCTGATCGCCGCCATGTCGCGCCCATATCTCATAGCGTCATGCGGAATTGTCGCCGCTGCAATTGCTGCCGCGGCGTCGGTCGCAGCGGCGGACAACCGTCCTCACCGCGTTGTGGTCCGGAGCTTCGCTTTCGAGCAGCAACGCCTGGAAGTGAAGGTCGGCGACCGGGTCGAGTGGGTCAATGAGGATATCGCCCCCCACACCGCCACGGCCGTTAGCGGGGAATGGGACACCGGGGCGCTGACCCGGGGCCAATCAGCCGCCATCAGTTTTGGGGCACCGGGGACCTTTGCCTACCGGTGCGCGTACCACCCGCAAATGCGCGCGACCATCGTCGTAACCGAAACAGAAGCCGACGGGGCAGCGCACTAGCGCGCTGACCATCCCCACGCAAACGCCAGGAGGCGAGAGCCATGTCCAACACAGTCATTAGCCAATCCAACGACCGGCCGATCGCCGGCATCCCGGCATCTGTGCTTTCCCAGATCGGCCGCTACGCAACGCTCTACGGCCTGGTCATCGTGTTCGGCTGGATCGGCGCGATGAAGTTTACGGCCTATGAGGCAGCCGCGATTGAGGGTCTCGTCGCATCCAGCCCGCTGCTGTCGTGGCTTTACATGATCTTCGACCAGCGCGGCGCCGCCAACCTCATCGGCACCGTTGAGATATCAACCGCGCTGCTTCTGGCCCTGCGGCCGTGGTCGCCATTGGCCGGGGCGATCGGCGCGTTGTTCGTTGTGGCGACCACGGCCGTCACGCTGAGCTTCTTGCTCACGGCGCCCGGCTGGGAACCGTCGCTCGGTGGTTTTCCAGCATTGTCGGTGGTGCCTGGGCAGTTCCTCTTGAAGGACACGGTGCTTCTCGGTGCGGCCATGTGGATCCTCTGCGACGCCGTTCGCTAGCGCGGGCGCATGTGGGCGGCGCGTCCTCCTCCCGCGCGCCGCCCACCCGCCCAAAGGGAGAGCGACGGACAACACGCAACACAGACGGGGCAACAGAAGGAGCAAGACAATGACAGCCACGACTTGCGGGCATCACCAATGCGAGACCAACGTGATCGATATCAGGCGCCGTCGCCTTCTAAAGGGCATGGCGGGCGTCGCTGCGGCCGGTGTTGCGCTTGCGGCATCCGACACGCAAGCCGCCACCGAAGCGGCGCGGCAGCAATATGCCGATCCTGCCGAACCCGCATTGCCCACGCGGCCGTTTGAGGTCGATCTCAAAAACACTGCTTTGGTGGTCACCGATCCGCAGGTCGATTTTCTTTCGCCCGACGGCGTGACCTGGGGTGTGGTCGGTGAAAGCGTGAAGGAGCAACAGACCGTCAGGAATATCGAGAAGCTCTTCATCGCGGCCAGGCCCGCTTGATCTGGACGGTTTTGTTGGATCGGGCGCCGATTGGATGCCGCAATACAAAAAATACATCGACGATGGTGAGACTGTCGTGACGTCGCCGCACAAGGTCTACGGACCGGAGCAGAACGATCTCAATCTGCAGCTCCGCAAGCGCGGGATCGACCGGGTGATCCTGGCCGGCATGTCGGCGAATCTCTGCGTGCAGGCGCACCTCTATGAGCTCCTGGAGCAGGGGTATGAGGTCGCCGTCGTTCGCGACGCCACCGCTGGCGCCAAAGTACCGGAGGGCGATGGCTATCTCGCCGCGCTCATCAACTTCCGCTTCGTCGCAAGCGCCGTGTGGTGGACCGACGAAGCGGTGACCGCGATCCAGGCCGCCGCGTAGATCGACCGCGGCACATCAAGCACACGCCGGGCGTGACGCCGGATCTGCCTAAGGGAGCAGCCGGGGGCTCGCGCATCCGAATTGAAAGGAACTTCGACATGAACCGCATAACCAGACAATTGGCGCTTGCCGCAGCGTTGGCACTGGCGATGCCATTCACAGTGGTTGGCGCCGCGACCGGGGAGACACCGGAAAGCCGCGTCCACTACCGCAGCGAAACGATCGATGGCCTTGAGATCGCCTATCGGGAGGCCGGCGACCCGTCACGGCCAACGGTTCTGCTTCTGCACGGCTTCCCGACGTCGTCGCACATGTTCCGCAATCTCATTCCGGAGCTTGCGACGCGCTATCACGTGCTGGCGCCCGACTATCCGGGCTTCGGCGCGTCAGCGATGCCGTCGGCCGACGCGTACGAATATTCCTTCGCTGGCATCGCGAGGACTGTGACCGAACTTCTCAACCGAAAGGGCGTGGATCGCTACACCGTCTATCTCATGGATTACGGGGCTCCGGTCGGCTACCGGATGTTCGCCGCCGATCCAACGCGCGTCTCAGCCTTCATTATCCAGAACGGCAATGCTTACGAAGAAGGTCTTCGCGCGTTCTGGGACCCGATCAAGGCCTATTGGGCTGATCCATCAAAGGAGAACGGCGACGCGCTTCGCGGCTTCCTGACACTGGATGCGACCAAGTGGCAGTTCACGCACGGCACGCAGAATCCGGAATGGATCAGTCCCGACAATTACTGGCACGTTCAATATCTCCTCGACCGGCCGGGCAATCAGGAGGTTCAGCTTGAGCTGTTCCTCGACTACGGAACGAACGTCGCGGAATATCCGAAATGGCAGGCGTTGTTTCGCGAGGTTCAACCGCCGGCGCTCCTGGTGTGGGGCCAGAACGACCAGATCTTTCCTGCCGAAGGCGCTCATCCCTACAAGCGCGATCTGGCCGATCTGGAGTTCCATCTCCTCGATACCGGGCACTTCGCGCTTGAGGAATACGGCCCGGAGATCGCCACGCGGATGCTCAGCTTCCTGGATCGCGTGACGGACAGCGCGACGAACTGAGGCCGCGCCAATTTCGCTGCGCTGGCCCCTGGCCGGCGCGGCGTTGCGGGCCACACCATGTCCAGCCGCCGGCGGCGGCCCCGGATGGAGCACGACATGCAAGACCAGGCTGTGACGATACCCCGGCGTGCCGACGACCACTCGCCGTTCCATGTCGGCGAGCGGCAAGTCCAAGAGCGACTCGGTGTGCGCGACATCGAGTTCTGGGCCCGGAAAATCGTGCGCAACGACCTCCCGCCGGAGCACAGGGCCTTTCACACCTCCTTGCCGTTTCTCATCGCCGCCGCCCGCGATGCGGAGGGGCGACCATGGGCAACGCTCTTGACTGGGCCAGACGGATTCGTGACGTCGCCGGATTCCCACTCGCTTGTTATCAAGGCGATGCCCGCGGGCGGCGATGGTTTGGAGACGGCGCTGACGCCTGGTGCCGACCTCGGAATCCTCGGCATTGAATTCGCGACGCAAAGGCGCAACCGCGTCAACGGCCGCATCTCCGAGAATGGCTCAGACGGCGTTGTCTTCAAGGTGGATCAATCGTTCGGCAATTGCCCTCAATACATAAGAGAGCGGCAATGGCGGCGCGAACCGGATGCCTCACCTGCAACACCACTGCGAAGCAAGCGCCTAACATCGTCCCAGAAAGACTGGATCGCGTCGTCCGATACGTTCTTCATCGCCAGCGGCTATCGTGGCGCGGGCGAGGATGCGGCCTTCGGCATGGACGCCTCGCACCGTGGCGGCGATCGCGGCTTCGTCCGTGTGATCGATGGCACGCAGCTGGAGTTCCCGGATTACGCCGGCAACAACCACATGAACACGATCGGCAATCTTGAGCTCGATCCAAGGGCCGGGCTGCTCTTCGTCGATTTTGAGACCGGAGGCCTGCTCCAGCTGACAGGACGGACGCAGATTGACTGGAAGCCCGACACGGGAGCGCATGCCGCCGGCGTGCAGCGTGTGATCTCTTTGGAGATCGATGAGGTTATCGAACTGCCCGGTGCGGTCCCGCTTCGTTGGGATGCGGACGCTGCATCGGTGCGGTCGCTGCGGTTGATCGACAAAACCCGCGAAAGCGACGACGTGACCTCATTTGTGTTCGCATCCCGCGATGGCGGACCATTGCCGGCGTTCAAGGCGGGCCAGCACCTGCCAATCGAGTTGTACGTGCCGGGGTTCAAAGAGCCGGTCCGTCGCACCTATTCGCTGTCAGGTGCGCCATCGACCAGCCGCTACCGCATAAGTGTGAAGCGCCAGCCCCTGGGCGTCGCGTCGCGCTATCTGCACGATAACGTCGAAGCTGGGACGATTCTGAACGCCCGCAAACCGGCCGGCAGCTTTGTCTTGCCCCGCGGCAAGTACCCCGTCGTTCTGATCAGCGCTGGGGTCGGTCTCACACCGCTGGTGAGCATGCTGCAAGCGCTTAAGGCGGAGGAGGGGGCTCGACCGGTTTGGTTCATCCACGGCGCGCGCGACGGCCGCCACCATCCTTTGGCCGAGGAGGTTCGGGACCTGGCGGCGCGGCGCGCAAACATAAATGTTCATGTGGCCTATAGTCGTCCTCGCGCCGGCGACTGCCTGGGTGAGGACTATCACTCGGAAGGCCGCATCGACGGCGCGCTTCTCGCAAGCCTGACAAAGGCTGCCGATGTACATTACTTCATATGCGGCCCGTCGCGCTTCATGGCGGATATTCAGGAGGCGCTGGAGTGTCAGGACATTCCAGCGGAGCGCATCCATTCAGAATCGTTCGGGCCAGCGAGCTGATCGAGGCGCGGACCGGCGAGGACAATCGCGTAAGCTCGCAGATACAGGGAGGGCCAGATGTCGAAACGATTTGACGCAATCATCGTCGGCACAGGTCAGGCTGGCCCGTCGCTGGCGGCCCGGATGACGCAGGCGGGGCACAAGGTCGCCATCATCGAGCGAAAGCTCTTTGGCGGTACGTGCGTGAATGTCGGGTGCACGCCGACAAAGACGTTGGTTGCGAGTGCCAGAGCTGCGCACATGGCGCGCCGCGCGGCTGATTTCGGCGTCGCCATCAGCAGCTCGGTTGCGGTGGATATGAAGAAGGTCAAGGCCCGCAAGGATGCGGTCGTCCGGCAGTCGAACGAAGGCGTGACCAATTGGCTTAAAGGCATGGACGGACTGACCGTCTACGAAGGCCACGGTCGCTTGGAAAGCGCGTCTTCTGTGCGTGTCAACGGAGATGTGCTCGAGGCCGACAAAATCGTCCTGAATGTCGGAGGCCGCGCGCACATCCCTGACATGCCGGGCGTTGATACGACGCCGTTTCTCACGAACTCCGGTATGATGGAGCTCGATGAGCTGCCCGAGCATCTGATCGTGGTCGGTGGCAGCTACATCGGGTTGGAGTTTGCTCAGATGTACCGCCGCTTCGGCAGCCGCGTGACGGTCGTGGAACGGAGCGATCGATTGATCACCCGCGACGACGTGGACGTCTCCGAGGCTGTGGACGATATTCTGGTGGCCGAAGGCACTGATGTAAGGCTCAACGCGAACTGCATCGCGTTGGCCCTAAGAGGTGACCAAATCGCCGTTACAGCCGACTGTCCGCCGGGGCCGGAGGAGATCGTCGGCAGCCACGTGCTTCTGGCTGTCGGCCGTCGTCCCAACACCGACGATCTGGGTCTCGACAAAGCCGGCGTGGAGACCGACGCGCGCGGTTTCGTTACTGTCGACGATCAGCTTCGCACCAACGTGCCCGGCATCTGGGCGATCGGCGATGTCAACGGCCGCGGCGCGTTCACGCACACGTCCTACAACGACTTTGAGATCGTCGCCGCCAACCTGCTCGACGGCGAGTCAAGGCGCGTTACCGATCGCATCACGGCGTACGGATTGTTTATCGACCCGCCGTTGGGACGCGTTGGGATGACTGAACGCGAAGTGCGCGAGTCGGGACGCAAGGCGCTGATCGGGAAGATGATGATGACGCGGGTCGGGCGAGCCCGGGAGCGCGGCGAGACGCAAGGATTCATGAAGGTCCTGGTCGACGCGGAGTCCAAACACATCCTCGGAGCGGCGGTGCTCGGCATCGGCGGTGATGAGGTCGTTCAATCGGTTCTCAACGTCATGTATGCCGGCGCGCCGTACATGGTGATGCAGCGTGCCGTACACATCCACCCGACGGTCACCGAACTGATCCCGACCATGTTGGGCGATCTTCAGCCGCTGGAAGCGGCCTGACGTGGTAAAGTACTAGCGGGTGGAGGCGCGGCTATGTTCGCTACAGCGGCCGGCGGTCTTCCTTCAGGCCGCAGGCTCTCGTAGGTTACCGATGGGTGCTGCAGAGCGCACCTTGTTTGTTACGCACCGAGGGAGTGAACGATGGCAAATAGCGTCTACAAGGTGATCGAGTTGGTGGGCACGAGCACAGAGTCTTGGGAGCAAGCTGCGCGGGCTGCTGTAGAAAGAGCGGGACAAAGCCTGCGTCATCTGCGGATCGCCGAAGTCACTGAGCAGGATATGGTCATCAAAGATGGTAAGGTGGAAGCGTTTCGGGCGAAGGTGAAAGTCTCCTTCAAATACGAGAACGACTAGAACCTGAGTTCCGGAGGGGTGCCCACCTACGATGCGGCGCCCCGACGAGACTTAGCCGTCGACGATGTGCGGGTTGATCCGCGCCATCGAAGCGTGCAACTGCCGAGTAGCGCGCAGATGGCACACGGCCAACCTAAAGCATTGAAATCATTGCACTGTGGGTGAACTGAGGAGCCACGTGTCGGCGGTTCGATTTCACCGCCTCCGGCTCCGGCCGCGAGTTCGCCTGGAAGTTTCCGGTGGCGCAATCCGCGCCAAAAGTGCCGGCTTGATTCAACACAAAGCAAATCGCCTGCGGTTTGGCGCAAAATCCAAAGCCGCCATTCATCGCTGAGCGCCAGGTCATGAAAAAGACGACAAGCGGAATTCTCGCTGCAGCGGCGCTCTTGATCGTAGGAGCGGCACTTTACGTATTCTTCTCGGAGAGCCGTGAAGGATTGCCGGCTGGCTTCGTCCAGGGCAATGGGCGGATTGAGGCCGAGCAGGTCGAAATCGCACCGACCATGGCCGGACGTGTCGCGCAGGTCATGGCGGACGAGGGCAGTTTGGTTGCCTTGGGCGATGTCCTTGTCCAGATGGACATCGACGAACTCTCCGCAGCACTGGACCGGGCCAAAGCCGAGGTTGCGCTGGCGCGCCAGGCGAAGGCTGAAGCCGAAGCGGTCGTCATCCAGCGTCAGAGCGAGCTGCGGCGAGCGGCGCACGAGTTTGACCGCGGCAGGGCGTTGCTGGCCGGCGAGAATATCTCCGAGAGCGTCTTTGAGGAACGCCAAACCGCCCACCAAGTCGCCAAAGCAGTGCTGGGTGCGGCCGAGGCCCGAGTGGCAACCGCCGATAGCCAGATCGCAGCTGCTGAGGCCGAGGTCCGCAGGATCGTAGCGCAAATTGCGGATAGCACCCTTCACGCACCTATGCCGGGGCGTGTGCTCTATCGACTGGCGGAGCCAGGTGAGGTCGTCAGCGCAGGCGGGCCGGTTCTGACGCTACTCAGCCTGGAGAATGTCTACATGGAGGTGTTCCTCCCGGCCCGCGAGGCAGGGCTCCTGCCGATCGGAGCCGAGGCGCGCATCGTGCTCGACGCCCTGCCAGACTATGCCATCCCCGCAGTCGTCAGTTTTGTCTCACCGGAGGCCCAGTTCACGCCGAAGCAAGTCGAGACGATGAGCGAACGCGAGCAACTGGTGTTTCGTGTCCGCGTCCGTATCCCTGAGGATCTGGTCGAGGGCCGGATCGAGCATGTGAAGACCGGTCTTCGCGGCATCGCTGTGATCAGGCTTGACCGCGATAGCGCATGGCCGGAGGCACTGGAGCAGCGTATTCCGCCTGAGTTGTTTGAATGAGTGCTGAGGGCGCCGCGACGGCGATTCGCATCGTCGATGTCACGCATCGATACCGCAAGCACGCTGCACTAGACGCGCTGTCGCTGGACTTGCCTACCGGTCAGCTCGTTGGATTCATCGGTCCGGATGGGGTCGGCAAGTCAACGCTATTGGGCCTCATCACCGGTGCAAAGAAACTTCAGGCCGGAACGATCGACGTCCTCGGAGGGCCAATCGACGATCCCGCGCATCGACGCGGCGTGAGCCCGGCAATCGCCTTCATGCCGCAGGGGCTGGGTCGTAATCTCTATGCTGAGCTGTCGGTGCGCGAGAACCTGGAGTTCTTCTCGCGTCTCTTCGGGCAAGGCCAGAAGGAACGCGACATCCGGATCGCGGCTTTGTTGTCGGCAACAGGTCTTGCGCCTTTCGCTGACCGGCTGATGGGTAAGCTTTCTGGCGGCATGAAGCAGAAGCTGGGGCTCTGCTGCGCGCTGATCCACGACCCGAAGCTCTTGGTCCTGGACGAGCCCACAACCGGTGTTGACCCTCTGTCACGCCGTCAGTTCTGGGCGCTGATTGACGCAATCCGGGAACACGATCCGGAACTCTCAATTCTGGTCTCGACAGCGTACATGGAGGAGGCGGAGCGCTTCGACTGGATTGTCGCGATGGATGCGGGACGCGCGCTCTTTCAGGGCAGCCCCGCCGAGTTGAAGGGTGAGGCTGAGGATCTCGAGACTGCGTACCGGCGGCTTCAGGCGCGTGGAAAGATGCCGTCGGCGCCGGACGTGGTGCCCGACAAACGGACCGATGCGGAGCCCGTGATCGTGGCGCGCGGACTGACGCGGCGCTTCGGCGATTTCACGGCCGTCGATAGCGTCAATTTCTCGATCCATCTCGGCGAGATCTTCGGTTTCCTCGGGTCGAACGGCTGCGGCAAGTCGACGACAATGAAGATGCTGACGGGCCTCCTGCCCAGTAGCGCGGGAGAGGCGTCGCTGTTCGGGAAGGCGGTCGACGCACGCAATCGCGAACTGCGCCGTGAGATCGGCTACATGAGCCAGGCGTTCTCGCTTTATGGCGAGTTGACCGTGCACCAGAACCTCCAGCTCCACGCCCGCATCTTCGCAATCCCGGATCAGGAGGCGCGGATCGACGAGTTGACGGAACGCTTCGGGCTGAACGCGCATCGCGAGACGTTGGCAGCCGCGTTACCGCTTGGCATCAAGCAGCGTTTGTCGCTGGCTGTCGCCGTGATCCATCGCCCACGTGTACTGATCCTGGACGAGCCCACATCGGGCGTGGACCCTGAGGCGCGCGATTCATTCTGGGCGCTGCTGGTTGAGCTGTCGCGCGGAGAGAACGTCACGATCTTCGTCTCGACCCATTTCATGGGCGAGGCAGAGCGCTGCGACCGGGTCTCATTCATGCATGCGGGCCAAGTTCTCGCCGAAGGGACGCCGGGCGATTTGATCGCCGCAGAGGGCGCAGACAGTCTGGAAGGCGCGTTTATCGCGATATTGGAAGCCGCGGAGCCCCCGGCGCCGGTGGCAGCGCCTGAGGTTTCGGTTGACGCCACGAGTGCCGAATCCGGCGGCGGGGTCGGGCGTGCCGCGGCCTATGCGCGGCGCGAAACGGTCGAGGTTTTGCGCGATCCCGTGCGCCTGGCCTTCGCCTTCGTAGGATCGGCCCTCTTGATGCTGGTTTTCTGCTTTGGGATCACGCTGGATATCGAGGAACTGGATTTCGCCGTCCTCGACCTGTCGCAAAGCCCCGAGAGCCGCGCCTATATCTCCGAGATCGCCGGTTCTCGGTATTTTGAGCCCACACCGCCGTTGGAAAGCGCTGCGGAAGGCCGCCAACGGCTGACCGCGGGCGAGGTCTCGCTGGTCGTCGAGTTGCCACCCGATTTCGGGCGCAAGCTGCGCGCCGGCGAGCCGACCGAAGTCCTGGCAACCGTCGACGGTTCAATTCCCTTCAAGGGTGAGACGGTGGAGGGTTATGTCGCCGGGCTTCACCAGACCTTTCTGGACGCGCTGGCCCGCGACAGCGGCGTCCGCCAACCTGAGATCGCGCGTATCGAACCGCGTTTTCGCTACAATCAGAGCTTCGAAAGCATCGCCGCGTTGGCGCCGGCCATGCCGGCGATCCTACTCATCATGCTGCCGGCCGTGCTGACCGCGGTCAGCGTCGCGCGGGAACGGGAGTTGGGCTCGGTCACCAATTTCTATGTCACACCGACGACGCGCTTTGAGTTCCTGATCGGCAAGCAGCTTCCCTATATCGCCATTGCATTCGCGAACTTCCTGTTGCTCACAGCGATGACGATCGTGGTTTTCGGGGTGCCGCTGAAGGGCAATCCCGTTCCGCTTGCGATTGGCGCGTTGCTCTATGTTTGGGCCACCACATCCTATGGATTGCTGATCGCGACCATGACGTCGAGCCAGGTGGCAGCAACTTTCGCCACGGTCATCGCCTCCGTCGTCCCGACGATCCAGTTTTCCGGCTTGCTGCAGCCGGTCTCAACGCTAGAAGGAGGCGCCCAGACGATCGGCTCACTTTGGCCGTCATCGTATTTTTTGCACCTGAACGTCGGCGCCTTCACCAAGGGTCTGAGCTGGGAGGCACTCGGCCCCGACATCCTGGCGCTGGCCTGCTTCGGACCGGTGTTGACTGTGATCGCAGCCCTGTCGCTCCGGTCGCAGGAGAAGTAGATGCAACGGCTGCGCTGCATCTTCTGGCTCGGTCTGAAAGAGATGATGAGCCTGCGCCGCGACTGGGTGATGATGGCTCTGCTTGCCTGGTCATTCACATTGGCGCCGGTGATGGAAGCGACCGGGGTGGCGAGCTCGGTCAACAACGCGTCAATTGCGTTTGCGGATGAGGACGACTCACCGCTTTCGCGCGCCCTTGCGGCGGCGTTCTTTCCACCAGAGTTCCAGCCTGTCGTCCAGATTGTGCCGGGGACGGGTGCCGCAGCAATGGATGCAGGGCGGTTTCTCTTCGTCGTCGCCGTGCCACCCGGATTTGAGAAGGATGTTCGCGCCGGCCGCGCACCGGAGGTTCAGGTTCTGATCGACGCCACCGCGATGGAACAGGCCGGGATCGGTGCAAGCTATATCGCCAACATTCTAAGCGCCGAGATCCGGCGGTTTGCGATCGGAGCAGACCTGGTGGATCCGCCTCCTGTTGATCTCGTCCTGCGCAGCGCCTTCAATCCGAACCGGGACGCGGTGCGTTTTGCCGGCATTGTCGCGCTAATCGGCCAGATCATGTGGCTGACCACGATTCTGACAGGTGCGGCCATGATCCGGGAGCGTGAGCATGGAACAATCGAGCACCTGCTCGCCATGCCGCTTGCACCCTTCGACATTGCGGTGGCCAAGATCTGGGCGAACGCGGCGGTTGTCCTGGTTGCAGGGTGGCTATCGCTGACTTTTATCCTGCAGGGCTCTTTAGGAATAACAGTCGCGGGGTCGAAGGCGCTGTTCCTTCTTGGCACGGCGTTCTTTCTTTTCACCGCGACGGCGCTGGGGGTCTTCCTGGCAACACTCGCACGGTCGATGGCGCAGTTCGCGCTCTTGGTGATGTTGACGGTCTTGCCAATGCTGATGCTGTCGGGGGGGCAAACACCGGTCGAGGGTCAGCCCGCGTGGCTGCAGGCTGGAACGCTTATCCTCCCGTCTCGCCATTACATGTCGGCAAGCCAATCAATCGTCTTCAAAGGCGCGGGGGTCGAAACAGTCTGGCCAGAGTTCCTATGGATGGCTCTATTGGGCACCGCGCTTTTGGCGACAAGCCTCCTGCTCTTCAGGCGATCGGTCGCACAGGAGAGATAGCGCGGGAGCCTTGATGGGCGGCCGGACTGGAATCGCATGGGAGGCAAAGAAGGCCGCAAAAGCCAGTGCGAACTCCGACCAGCCGTTCAAGGTCAGCTCGCCGCGTGACGGCGCGTCAAAAGAAGCGGGCCGTAGATCAGAGCAAAACCGGCAAAGCCAGCGCACCACAACAGGCCCGCGAGTCCGTAGAGCCACAGCTCCCATTGCGGCAGGACGCCACCCATAAGACGCGCGGGCACGGAAGCGATGACCAGCCCGTATATGGCGATTGTGCCGGGACCGGCGGTCAGCGTGCGGCCGGTGTGGCCAAGAGTGGCGCGGGTCATGACCGCCAACGTCATGATTCCGATGGCGCCTGCCATCCAGATGTGCTGGGCCGCGGCCGGCGTCAGCGTGTCGGGCGAAAGAGCGGCGGCTCCCATCACCAGCATGCCGATCGGCACGCACGCATATCCGACGTGCAGAATCCAAACCAAGGGTTCAATTGCGGTGCGCGTGCCCTGCCAACGATAAAGCCGCACGGCTTGCACAAGCCCAGCGGCGAAGAGGGCAGCACCACTGGCAGTCCAGGTCGGAGCGGCAAACCAAAGTGTCAGGGCCACAAGGGTCGCGACCAGCGTCAGCCTGTCCCATGGACCAAACGGCGCCGGCAGCGACTTTGCCTGCCGCTTCACAAGCCAGTTGCGCGTGAAGGACGGCACGATGCGGCCGCCGATCAAAGTGATCATCATGATCGCCGTGGCCAGGCCAAGGCGAAGCCCATGGCCTGAGGCAGCGATGCCTCCCTGGGTCGCTTCCCAATGAAACAGCGCGTTACTCGTGACGAAGATGCCAAGCAACGCGACGACCATGAGGTTGCGCCAGTTCCTGCCGGCAATGATCTCGCGCAGGAGAAGTATGGCGAGCGCTGCCAGGAAGGACAGGTCGGCTGTGGCCGTGACCAATGCTGGGAGGTGGCCGGAGATCGCAACCGCCACGCGGCCCAAGAACCATAGAACAGCGAGCCCAAAGAGCGTCCATCCAACGACGGGAAGCCGGCCGGTCCAGTTCGGAACGGCCGTCAGCAGGAACCCGGCGATCACCGCACCCAGATAGCCGAACAGCGCTTCATGCGCATGCCAGGACACCGGATCGAGCGATGTCGGCATGTTGAGATGCCCGGCGAGCATCAGCATCCAAAGCGCCATGCTTAGCGCCGCCCAAATTGCCGCTGAAAGAAAGAACGGCCGGAAACCGAACGAGAGGACGGCGGGGCCGGACCAGGCGCGCATCTGCTCAGCGGAGGTCGTCATACTTTGTCGCCCGCTTCTTCGTTCGATATCAGTCCGCCGCCGACATGGCGCGAGCCTCAACATCGGCAGCCGCTTGGGGCGTAACACGGGTGGGCTTCGGCCAGTAGGCGGCAAGCCAGGCAACGAAGGCGCTGGCCCAGGCGATTGCCGCCAGGCTGAAGGAAACTCCTAGTGCCAGATGTTGATAGTCGCCAGCGTCTGCATCAAATAGTCGGACGTCAGTTCCTCGGCGCGCTGGGCGTTGCGATCGGCGATCGCATCGGCAATCGCGACCAGGTTCTTATGTGTCTGCTTACGCACGGCGTCCGGCACCTGCTTGGCGCTTCCTCGACCGTCGAATGCAACGGCGCGCCGATCACTGACGATGTTGTCCATGATCTGCACCAAAAAGCGGTTCTTGGTCGTTGCGTAGATTGATCGATGAAAGGCGTAGATGCATTCCTTGAAGTCATGCCAAGTAGGCGCAACGAGGACTTTGTCTAGGATGCGGTATATCTCGTCGATGTCCGACTGCTCGGCGCGGCTGACAACAAGGCTCATCATCGCCGGTTCAAACAGCAAGCGGCCCTCGGTGATCTCAACAAAGGACGGTACCGACTTGTGCGCGTTGACCGGTGTCTGATCCATCTTGTCGAAGACCGACAGCGCTTCGTCGGTCAGAAAGGTGCCGCTGCCGACCTGTCTTCGCACCAAGCCTTGTCGCTCCATCATTGCTAGCGCCGCTCGTACAGCGGACCGGCTGGCGTTGAGCTGGCTTGCCAGTTCGCGCTCGTTGGGAATCTTGCCGCCCGGCACGAGAGCGCCACTCCGAACGCTTCGTAGAAGCGCACGATAGACCAGCGACGGAGTCGCCCGCTCGTTGCTTGTGATGTCGACAGTGCCGACGGATGTATCGACTGAACTCATGGACACCTCAGCTTTCGGTGCTGCGCCGGAGGGCTCTGCCCAAGTCTCGAACCTGGTGTTCCATAGCGCGTCGCGAAGTCCGCCGAAAAGGTTGCAATTAGGCCAAAGTGGTTCATATCATGTGATAAGCGGTCCGCGTCAATGCTCCATGACGCGGTCCGCTGGCGAAGCGATGTTCTTTCGAAAAGGGAGGACCAGTCATGAACATCAAAATGATGGCCGCGGCTGCGGTCGTGGGCGTAATGGCGGCGTCGATGCCGGCTGCCCAGGCGGAAGATGTCACGCTCGAATTCGTCGTCTGGAATTACTCGCTCGATACAATTCAGGACAATATTAAGAAGTTCGAGGAGCTAAACCCAGGCATCAAGGTCAATCTGACCGACTACACTTGGCCCGATTACCAAGACAGCCTTGTTTTGCGCTTCCGCGGCGGGACGCAAACGGATGTTATCTATGGCGGTCAGGATTGGTTGCCGGCCTGGGCCGCAGCCGGCTGGGTCGCGCCGCTGAGCTCGATCGCTCCTGAGGGCAAGGTCGATGCGCTCGCAGGCGATATCGCCGGCTTTGCCCTTAGCGACGTCACTTATGACGAGGAGGTCTACGGCCTGCCCTACTACGCCGACACGATCTCATTCATCTACAACGCGAAGGTGCTGGAGGAGAACGGCGTCGAGGTCCCCAAGACCTGGGCGGAGGTCATGGCTGCGTCGGAGCAGCTACAGGCAGGCGGAATGGATCGCCCGATTGTATATGAATACAATCAGGAGCTTCCCAATTTCTTCGATGCCTTCGTTGCGCAAGCCTACGGACGCGGCGGCGCTTTGTTCGACGACGAAGGTCGAGCGATCTTCGACGATCCAAGCAATCCGGCCTATCAGCATCTTGAGTGGCTACAGGAGGCGTTCAAGAAGGATCTGGTTCAACCCGAGCCGCATGAGTCCAATATCATCACGACTATGAACACCGGTCAGCACGCCTTCACCGTCGTGTACAACTATGTGCTGGCTGCGATGAACAATGCAGGCGAACAGCCGCTTGCCGGCGACTTTGCGTTGGCCCGCATGCCGGGCGACACCAACTCGACCCTTGGATTTGCGAAGTTCTATGCGGTCACGGCAACAGCCGCAGCGGATCCGGTAACGGCCGAAGCCGCTTGGAAGTTCGTCGACTTCATGGCGGGATCGCCCTATGCGGTCGCCAAGCGCTGGGCGGTTGAGAAGGGACTCGGATTCGGGCAGCTGCCGTTGCTTTCCGACCAGGACGTGATCGACGCCTGGAACGATTGGATCGATATGGGGACCCTGGCTGCCCAGGTTGAATCGGCGAAAGCCGGAACCTGGACGGAGTGGACGGCCGTGTGGTCCGCCTACTTCCGCCCGTTGCTCGCACAGGCGATGGTGGGTGAGGCAAGTGTTGATGAGGTGATGTCGGCCGGCGCTGAACGCTGGAATATGCTGCGCGAGCAGTTCGCCAACCGCTAGAACCGTGATGCATCAAACGTGGGTCGTCTGCGGGCGGCCCACGACGACTGGACGTGTCGCCTGACCGCCGGCGTTTGATTTATGTGGACCCTCAAACGGTACCCGTTCGTCTGGTTGCTACCGGCGCTTCTGCCGGTCGCCCTCGTCACGCTTTATCCGGTTGGCCACGCGCTGTGGACAAGTTTGCATAGCGTCATGCTTCTCTTTCCCGGCGAGCCGTTCGTCGGTTTGGAGAACTACACCCGAGTCGTTACGAGCAACTACTTCGCCGTAGCCCTACGGAACTCGGCAACCTTCACCGCACTCGCCGCGCCGGCCGTCGTGGCAATCGGCGTCAGTCTGGCGCTCTTTCTGCGGCGCCGGTTCTTCGGGCGGACGATGGTGCGTTCAATCGTCCTGCTCCCCTGGGTCTTGCCGGGCGCCATAAGCGCGGTTCTTTGGACCTGGGTCTTCCATCCGAGCTTCGGCCTGTTGAACTGGGTGCTTCTTGAGATTGGCATTCTTGATCGCTCGGTGTCGTTCCTGGCCTCACCGTGGCTCGCCTTCATCTCGGTCCTTGTCGCCCATGTGTGGACGCAGATACCGTTCGCCGTCGTCCTAACAATGGCGTCGCTTGCCGCCATTCATCCCGAAACGATGGAGGCGGCTAGGCTCGACAGCCGCAGCTCCTGGAAGCGATTTCGGTTCGTGATCTTTCCGGAGATCAAGCCGATGGTTGTTGTCCTGTTGATCTACAACGCACTGATGGCTTTCACGAGCTATGACCTCGTCTACGCCATGACCGGCGGCGGCCCTGGGACAGCTACGACCTTGCTCGCTTTCCAGATCTGGCGCGAGAGTTTCTCCATGTATGATTTCGGAGCGGGGGCCGCCGTTGCGTTCATCGTTGTTGTCATCTCCGCATTGCTGATTATCGCCATCACACGGGCGCTGCCCTCGGACCTTTTCGGGGATCGTTGATGCACCGTCGTTCCGCCTTCGACCTCTCCGTCGCCGCGCTGGTACTTCTATTCACGGGCGGACCGATCTTTCTCGCGCTTTACGGCAGCATTGTCCCCGATCGGATTCTGCTTGATCCCGACGTCTCGATCCTCGATGTCGGACCGAACCTTGAAAGCTACCGCTACATCTTCACGGGCGAGCTACCGGCAACTTACAGCGAGGGAAGAGCCAATCGCCGGATGATTTCCGATGCCGCGCGGCAGGTGCCTGGAAGCTTGTGGAACAGCATAAGGATCGCGCTGGCGGCAATGGTGCTGAACATCGTCTTGGGTGCGCCGGCCGCCTTCATGTTCGCGCGCTACACGTTCCCTGCGAAGCGCCTGAGCTTCATGTTCCTGATCCTAAGTCCGTTGGTGCCGGCTGTGGCTTTGTTGGTCCCCATCTACATGACGATGCAGGCTCTCGGCCTCGTCGGTAGCATCTGGGGCATCATCTTGGTTCACACAGCTCGAACGCTGCCGTTCACGGTGTTGATTCTGTCCGTGTTCTTCCGACGGTTGCCGGCGGAGCTGTTTGAGGCCGCCCGGCTCGACCGCTGCAACAGCTTTCAGAGTTTTTTACGTATCGCAGTCCCTCTGGCTCTGCCGTCGATCGGTGCAACGGGGCTGTTTGCGTTCATGCTGTCCTATTCGGAGTACATGTTCTCGCTGGTGCTCTCTGGCGAAGCGCAGTCGCGAACCGTCTCCGTCGTGATGGCCGCGCTGGCGCGGAACACCGACGTCTCGTGGAACCTGCTCAATACCGGCATTTTCATTGCCATTATCCCGACCCTGATCGTCGTGGTCGTGATCTGGCGGTTTGTCGTCGAAGGCTTGCTAAAGGGCGGGGTCAACGGGTAGCCGGCCCTGCTGACGAGATTCCACTGCGATGGTTGAGGCTAAGCGGCGGAGCGAGCACACGAGACCACGCGATGATTACGACCGGTAAGCGCACGTAGGCGCTCGGCGGTGTGTCGGTCATATCGGCGCCATCGCCAGTTGAAATGTTGTGCGACGAACCGGAAACGGCCATCTGAATGGGCGATGGACCGTGCCGCTATGCACGGCCCAAAATTGTTGCCAATGTTGTTGGCACAGTCGATGCCTGTTTCACTGCATGGACGCAGGTGGTAGCTTGAACCACGAAACGTCTTGTTGGGGTGTCGATGATCACTGAAGCGCTGGAGCCGCATCAGCCTCTTCTCTCTGTGCGCGACATCGACAAATCCTATGGTGGATTAAGGGCGATCGATGGCGTCAGCCTCGACATTAAGCGCGGCGAAATCGTTGCGCTTGTGGGAGACAACGGCGCCGGCAAGTCGACACTCATCAAGATGATATGCGGTGCTTTAAGGCCTGACGGGGGAGAAATCCTTCTGCGAGGCGCACCGGTTTCTTTCGGAAGTCCGAAGGACGCGACCGATTCAGGGATTGAGACGGTCCATCAGTCGCTCGGATTGGTTGAAACGCTGAACGTTCCTGAAAATGTGTTTCTCGGCCGCGAGAAAACGTTCCGGGTGTTCGGTCTGTTCAACCAGCTCGACCTGCCCAAGATGCGCGCGGAGACGCGAAGACTTCTGGAGAAGTTCCGGATATCCGTTCCGACTCTAAATGAGCCGGTCTTTCGGCTGTCGGGGGGGCAGCGCCAGACCATCGCGATCTCGCGGCTGCTCTTGTCGGAACCGGACGTCATCATCATGGATGAGCCGATGGCGGCACTCGGTGTCGATGAGGGGCGACAAGTCATGGACCTCGTCGTCAATCTGAGGGACCAGGGGA
The DNA here is from genome assembly GCA_028284625.1 of Afifellaceae bacterium. Taxonomy (GTDB): domain Bacteria; phylum Pseudomonadota; class Alphaproteobacteria; order Rhizobiales; family Afifellaceae; genus DASWJZ01. Next base: position 38,352 of record JANQRH010000008.1, read on the forward strand.
TCGCGGTCCTCATGATCAGCCACAATTTGGAGCATGTGTTTCAGATCGCTGATCGAATCGCCGTTCTTAAGAACGGCCGCTTGGTCGGCGTCGTGGCGACAGCCGAAACCAGTCGCGAAGCGGTCGTTGCGATGATCACACTGGGCGCTGCCTAACGCACTTTGGAGTTGAGGGGGGAGATGTCGACAACGACAGCGGACGTTCGGGCTGAAGACGGCAAGTCGATCGGTAGCGCTGATCGTCGCTTCCGGCTGGAGGGTCTGGGTCTTACCCTGGTGATCGTGGCGCTTGGCATCATTTTCACGCTGATCAACCCGCGCTTTGCCAGCGTCGACAACTTTCTGAATATCCTCACGCAGGCCTCCACCTACATCATCGTCGCGATGGGCATGACCTTCGTCATTGCCAAAGCGGGCATCGATCTTTCGGTCGGCTCGACATTGGCGGTCGTGACCTGCGTGTTCTTTGGCTTCATCGATGACGGGATGCCGTGGGCTTTGGCGTTGTTCATCATGTTTGCCCTCGGCGCCGCGCTTGGCGCAGTCAACGGCTTGATGGTCGCCTTCCTGGCGGTGCCGGCACTCATTGCGACGCTCGGCACCATGGTCGCCTATCGTGGCGCCGCGCTGCTGCACTCCTCCGGCAAACTCTATCACGGCCTGCCGCCGGAGATCGTCTGGCTGGGGCAGGGCAGACTCTTCGGTATCCCCGTCCCGGTGATCATGGCGGCGATCTTTGTGGCCTTCTGTTGGTGGCTGTTCAACCGGACGCGTTTTGGACTCCACTGCCGCAGCGTCGGCGGCAATCGAGAGGCGGCCCGCCTCGCCGGCGTCCCGGTCAGCCGAATTGAGGTTCTGGTCTACACCTTCATGGGCGTTTGCGTGACGATCGGGGGCTTGATCTGGATGGCCCGCATCGACGGTACGCAGGCGACGTTGGGCACGGCCATGGAGATCCATGTCATCGCCGCGACGATCATCGGCGGAACGAGCCTATTCGGCGGCCGCGGAACGATCTATGGCTCGCTCGCCGGTGCAATCCTGCTGACGATGCTGAACAACGCACTAGTGATCGCCGGAGTAGAGTTCTTTTGGCAGCTGGTCGCGATCGGCGTCATCGTGGTTATCGCTGTCACTGTGAACAATGTTCGCGAAAACAGGATCGTCTGGCTCGATACGCTCCGGACGCGCCGCAATCAAAAATCGCGACGGGCGCGTGGCGCCTGACCGCCGGATCCGGAAGTAACCACCAAGGGAGGAACTGACATGATCTCTTCATTTACGCGCTGCGTCGCGTTCGGTGTTGGGGCGCTTGCTCTCAGCGCTTTGACTATTGTGGAGGAGGCGAAGGCCGACACGCTAGAGATCGCCTATCTCTCGCCGTCCTTCGATATTTCCGACGCATGGGAACGTGTCTTTCACGCGATGAGTGGCCGGCTCGACGAGCTGGGCGTGGACTATAACGTCCAGCAGCTTGCCGTCGCCAACGCCACCGATCATGCCGGTCAGTTGGCACAGGTGGAAAGCGTCATCCAGCGCGGCGTCGACTACGTCTTCCTCGGTGCAACCGAGTACGAGTCCGCAATTCCAGCCCTGCGTAAGCTGAAGGCTGCCGGCATTCCCACTGTGGTCTACAACTTCCTTGAACCCCACGAGGACGAACAAGCCCGTGCGATGCGCTACATCGCATTTGACCACGAAGAGGGCGGGCGTCTCGCCGGCGCTTGGGCAGCACTTGCGTTGGACGGCAAGGGCAAGATCGCGATTCTGCAGGGCGTGCCCGGGGTGGTGAGCGATAAGCGGATGAACGGTTTTCGCTCCGTCGTAGAGAACTTTCCCGACATCGAAGTGCTGGTTGGCGTCCACACGGACTTCGACCGCGTCAAGGCGTTTGACGCGACGCAGAACCTGCTGGCTGCTCACGACGACATCGATCTGATCTACGGTGTCTCCACTGCGGTCGGTCTCGGCGCGGGGCAAGCTGTACGGCAGGCCGGCAAATCCGAGGAAATCATGACGATGGGCTTCGGCGGCACGGGCGACGAGATCACGGCGATGGCCGAAGGGTGGCTGAGCGCATCGCCTCTGCGCTGCATCGACGATAGCGGCGTCGCTGTGGCGGATGCGTTCATCCAGGAGATGAAGGGCGAAGACGTTTCGGTTGTTTGGTCGGGCCCGTTCCGGATGATCGATGCGGAGACGGACGCCGCGGCTATGATTGAGCAGTGCACGCGCTACTCGCGCGCTGCGATGGGCCGGTAAGCGAGCTATAACACAGCTTGGTCGGCGCCGCCGGCCAAGCACCTCTTAGCAGGGAGGCCAGCTTGGAATTTGAAGGTCAACGCGTGCTCGTAACAGGCGCGGGCAAGGGGATCGGCCGCGCCATCGCCAAAGAACTCGCCGCGCGCGGCGCTACTGTCGTTGCGCTGAGCCGCAGCGCCGGGGACCTGGAGAGTCTCAGCCAGGAGATGCCTTGCGAAACGATCGCCTGCGACCTCGGCGATCTCGATGCCACGCGGCAGGCCGCGGCGCGGGCGCTGCCGATTGACGGTCTCGTCAACAATGCCGGCACGACGGAGCTTACGTCGTTCCTGGAGACCGGAATCGACGAGTTCGATCACATCATGACGGTCAACACCAAATCAGCGATGGTGATTGCGCAGATCGTCGCGAAGGACATGATCGCCCGCGGACGCCAGGGCGCAATCGTCAACGTATCGAGCACCGCGTCGCGGCTCGGTCTGGCGAACCATACTTCTTATTGTGCGTCGAAGGCGGCGCTCGACGGATTGACGCGGGTCATGGCGGTTGAACTCGGCCAGCACGGCATCCGCGTGAACAGCGTCAACCCGGTCGTGACACTGACGCCGATGGCGGTGAAGGCTTGGAGCGACCCGGCGAAGTCCGAACCGATGTTGCGGCGCATACCTATGGGTCGTTTCGTAGAGCCGGAGGAGGTGGCCAAGGCCGTCGCCTTCCTTCTCGGCGACGGCGCGGCGATGGTCCACGGCCACAGCCTGCCGGTCGACGGCGGCTTTTGGACAAACTAGGTGGACCTGCGGCACACCCCCCCGTTCTTCTGTTAATGCGGCATCTCGATTTGCATCTTCACGTCGCTCGGCGGCGCCGAAGCGGCGACCTCGAAAGCGTGGACACTGTCCTTGAAAGGAAAGGTCCGGGTGATGAGCGGTTTCACGTCGATCGCGCCTGAGCCGATCATCGACACGCAGCGCGGAAAGACGTGTGCGTAGCGGAAGATGTTCTCCACCCGCGCCTCGCGCACCATCGCGGCGCCCGCGTCATAGGCGATCGGATCGGACTGACCGCCAATCAAGACGACGCAGCCGCCGGGGCATAGCGCCTCAAAGATCGTCGCGGCGGCCTTCGGGCTGCCTGTCGCCTCGAAGACGATTTCGACGCCCCATCCGTCGGTCTCCTTGAGGATGCGCTCGGCCAGGTTTTCCCGGGTGACGTTGATCGGTGTGACCGGCCCGAGGCCGGCGGCAATCTCCAACTTGGCGTCGGCGAGGTCGCTGACATAGACCCGGGCGCAGCCCGAGGCGAGGGCCGCCAGCGCCGTAACCAACCCGATCGGGCCAGCGCCCATCACCAGGGCGACGTCACCGGGCTTGATCCTGGCCTTGGTCGCGGCGTGGACGCCGACGGCCAACGGTTCGACCATCGCCGCCTCGGCGAAGGAGACATTGTCCGGCAGCTTGAAAGTGAAGTTTTCGGGATGAACGCAGGTCGGACGAAGGATGCCGTGGACTGGAGGCGTCGCCCAGAACCGAACCGCCGGGTCGACATTATACATGCCGAGCCGCGTCGCCCGGCTGTTTGGATCGGGAATGCCGGGCTCCATGCAAACCCGGTCTCCCGCCTTCAGCGACATGACCTCCGCGCCGACCTCCAGGACGGTGCCCGATGCCTCGTGGCCCAAGATCATCGGGGCGTTCACCACGAACGGGCCGATCCTCCCATGGGTATAGTAGTGCACGTCCGAGCCGCAGATGCCGATTGTGTGAAGCTTGATGCGAATGTCGCGAGCGCCGAGCGCTTCTTCCTTTTCGATCGGGAAGTCCCGCAGAGACAGTTCCTTGGTGCGTTCTAAGACGAGAGATTCCATTCTCACTCCCTCCCGCCGTCAGCCCCTGGAGATGATGAGTAGAGCGAGGGCAACGGCGATTATGTTCGATATCCACAGTGACAGGCCAAGCGGTTCAAAGAAGCGCATCCAAAACAGAGACAGAGCGACCCAGATCACGACGGAAATGAACAGTCGGTCGAACCAGTTCGTGACAATGGGCAGGAACCCCTTGCGGCTCTCTTGGACGACGATTCCTCCGGACTCGTCCTCCTCAAGAGTGGCGACGGGCGTTTTGATGTCTTCGATCTTCTCGGTCATCGGCTTATCCCTTGACCGCGCCGAATGTGAGGCCGGACACGATGTGACGCTGCACCAAGGCGAAGACGATCAGAGCCGGGATCAGCGTGATCACTGCAATAGACGCCATTACGCCCCATTCGGTTCCGGTGGTCGTGACATATTCCGATAGGCCGGTGGTGAGCGTGCGTGCATTGAAGCTGGTCAAGGTCGCAGCGAGAAGAAATTCGTTCCAGGCAAAGACCCACGTCAGGATGAGCGTAACGGCGAGCCCGGGGCGGCACAGCGGGAAGATGATCTGGGTGATCACCTTCCAGGTGCTCGCACCGTCCATGACGGCCGCCTCGTCAAGTTCCTTCGGGATCCCGTCAACTGTCGGTCGCAACGTCCAGATGGCGAAGGGCAGATTAAACGTGCAGTAGATCAGGATCATCCCGATTTTCGTGTCGTAAAGGATGAAATCACCGATCTTGAAGACCTGAGTCAAAAGCAAGAAGAACGGCAGCAAGAACACCGCCGGCGGCGCCATGCGATTGGTGATCGTCCAGAAAAACACGCTCTCCTTGCCGCCAAGGTCGAATCGGGAAAGCGCATAGCAAGCGAAGAATCCAAGGGTTGTGCACAAGAACGCGTTGCCGGTCGAAATTATGATCGAATTGGCCATGTAACGGCGAAGCGTGCGGTCGCTCAGCACTTCGGCATAGTTGTCCCAGTAGAAGCTGGTCAGGATCACTTCCGGTGTGGAGAAGAGGTCGACCGCCGGCTTCACAGAAATGACGAACAGCCAGTAGATCGGGAACAGCGTCACAAAGCTCATCGCGACCCAGAAGAGGACGTTAAGCCAGGGGCGATCGCGTCTCATGAGTTCGCCTCCGGCCCTATTTGTTCCTGGGGGCCAGCAGGGCCACGTAGAGCAGCCAACAGACCACGATGGTAAGGTAGAGGACGACAACCGATATCGTTGCGCCGTAGCCGTAATCCGTCTTTGGAAAGACGATCTTCCAGATGTGAAGGCCGACATAGCGGGTCGCCGCACCCGGTCCTCCGCCCGTCAGCATCCAGACCTCATCCACGGTCCTCAGCGCATCCATGAGGCGGATGAACACGGTAGCCAGAATTGCCGGCTGAATCATCGGAAGGGTGATGTACCAGAAGATCTGCGACTTGCTGGCGCCATCGATCTGCGCTTGCTCGAACGGATCAGGCGGCAGAGACACCAGCGCTGCGATCAGCGTCAACGTCACCAAGGGCGTCCAGTGCCAAACATCCATGATTATGGTCAAGAGAAACGCGGTCGGCGCGCTGGTGCCGATGTTCATCTGGAAGCCGAACCATTCGTCCAGAAGGTGCGGTATGATTCCGATCGACGGTGTTGTCATGAGCCGCCAAACCGAGCCGACCACAATCGGCGCGACAATGAGCGGCAGAGTATGGATGGTGCGGAACCACGCCTTGCCGGGGAAGTTCTTCATCAACGCCTGGGCCAAGAAGTAGCCGAGGATCAATTCGCTTACCACGGCGAACACGACGAAGCCGGATGTTGCTCCCACCGAGGCCAGGAACTCGGCGTCGAAAACCAGACGCCGAAAATTGTCGGCGCCGATATAGACAATGTCGGGGTTGGCGCCGAAGGGATTCCAGCGCTGGAAAGCGAGCCAGAGAACGTAGAGGAACGGAACTACACCGAAGACGCCGAGAAGAAAGAGCGTCGGGGCGAGCAATATCCAGCCCATTCTGTTGGACTGCAAGGGCCCTCCTTCCGGCCATGGAGGTTTCGAGTTTGAAACCCTGGCTGCGATCGCTCCGCCACGCAAGCGTCCACTGCGGCGAGCAAAGCGGGCCGCCGGTTAACCGGCGGCCCAAGTCGGCGTCTGGGAGGTTCGGCTACTTCCGATATCCCAGGTTCTTCAGCTCGGCTTCGGCGGCGGCGGCCATCTGATCCAGCCCGTCCTTCGGCGAAACCTCGCCAAGCAGGATATTGAAGAAGATCGGCGCCGTAGCCTCGCGCACCTGAGCGTGGAACGGATAGGGCGGTGCACCGGCGAACAGGTAGCCCTGATCGCGCAGGAGGTCGTAATAGCCGCCCAGCTCCTCGTTCATGGCCTGGACTTCGGGAGCCTCGTAGGTTGCCGTGTGCGTGATGCGCGGAGCGGCAACCGCCCAACCCGGCTGTACCTCTTCCTGCGCCATATATTGCAGGAACAGAATCGCGGCTTCCTTGTTCTTCGAGGTGACCGGTATGCCGAACGCCCCACCGTCATAGTAGCCGATGTAGCCGGCGCCGGATTCGGCGTCTGCCATGACGCCCTCGGCGAGCGGAGGCAGCGCGACGCCGACATTGCCGACGACCCGCGACTTGGACTCATCTGACGCGATCCAGGCCGCGTTCTCACCATAGACAAGACCCTGGGCCGCACGGCCAGCGGCGAAGGTCGTGCCGACTTCGGTCCAGGTCGAGGCCGGCGATTCGGGCGGTGCGATGTCGCGCATGGACAGCCACCATTCCATGGCGGCAAGCGCCTCGGGGCTGTTCATCTGCCCGCCATTTTCGACCGACGCCGCGTAGTTGTTGTCGGCGTCGATTCCCCAGTTGTAGACGCCGAAGGTCGGCGCGACCGACTCGTAGTACTCGTACCAGGACGCGACATGACCGGTATGGGCCTGGGCCGTTGTGCCCCAAAGCTCCATATCGTTTGCCTGGCCGTAATCCGTGAAGAACTGAGCGATCTCGGCGTATTCGGCATGCGTCTTGGCGGGAACGAGATCGCGACCGGTCTTCTCCTTGAACGCGGCCTGTATGTCGGCATCACCGAACAGGTCGGTCCGATAGAGGTACAGCTTGATGAAAGCCTCCATCGGGATACCGAACAGATCGCCGTTGTCGCCCTTGAAGTAGTTCGCGAAGGTGGTGAAGTTCGCCTCGTCGTAATTCGGCGCCTTCAAAGCCGCATTGTCGGCCAGCTTCTGTGTGGTGTTGACCAGGAAGTCACGCGACAGGTAGGCGTAAATGATGTCCTGCTCGATATAGACCATGTCATAGATACCGGTACCGGCTTCCATGTCCTGGATCGCCTTGGTGTACATCTGGTCCCAGGATGTGGTCTCGATCTCGACGCGGATGCCCGTCAGTTCTTCGAACTCCTTGGCGATGACATCCGAGATGTAGTTGGAGGGCGGGGTTGCTTCCGTCACACCGCGCAGCGTCATGCCCTTGTACGGCTCAGCGGCCTTCTTCCAGAACGCATCGTCCGCGAGCGCAGCGCCGGCGGAGAGCAGGATCGCCAGCGCAGATGCGCCGGCCTTCAGTGAAAAACTCATCGATTACCTCCCGAAGTGCACATCGACGGGTCCGCGGTTCCTTTGGCCTGATCAACGGTCGTCCCACGGCGCCCAATGTCGACAATTGCATCTGCATCGGGTTGCATGCAAGTGAAATTGCAAATGCATGGCTTGCGATACAAACGCATCGCATGCATTGTTTGGGGTGCACTCGCGGCCGTTGCGCCGCTGAAATGGTTAGAGGCGGCGCATGCATAGCGGCGCAGACAACGATGATACTCTCGTGACCGAGGTCTGTTGGCACTACTATGTCAACGAGCTAACGCAGGCCGAGGTAGCAAAGGTCATGGGCCTCACCCGCCTTCGCGTCAACCAAGCCATCGGTCGGGCAAAAGCGCTTGGCATGGTGCGGGTGGAAATAACGTCGCCATTCCTTCCCCGTGTCGAGCTTCAGGACAAGTTGCAGCGCGAACTGAGCATCGGCAAAGCTCTTGTGGTTCCGGCCAACCGGGGAGCCTACGACTACCATGTTCCGGCTGGCGCGGCACTTGCGAGCTACCTGTTGTCACGCCTGGAATCGAAGTCCTGGCGAAAGGTTGGCGTTTCCTGGGGCATGACTTTGGCGAGCGCGATTGAGCGGCTGCCCCGCCAGGCGCGGCCCGATCTGGACATCGTCTCGCTGATCGGCGGGACGACGGCGGGGGCGGCGTTCAACGCCTTCGGCATTGCCTCAGGCTTTGCCGAAAAGCTCGGCGCGAGCTATTCGCTGCTAGCGGCGCCGATCTACTTGCCCGCCGAGGTGGATCGCGACGTATTTCTGTCGCTGGCGGCGTTTACGACTCACCTTACGAAATGTCGTCAACTCGAAGCCGCTCTTCTGGTCGCGGGAGACCTCTCCCGCCGCTCTTTCATGATTTCATCGGGTTTGCCGCGGGATGTGTCCGCCAAGAACCTGGCGGCCGCCGGTGCCGTGGGCGATGTCCTCGGTCGTTTTCTCGACAAGGACGGAGCGACAATCGATCATCCTTTGAACGATCGCACGGTTGGCGTTGACCTCGACGTGTTGGCGTCGATTCCAGAGAAAATCCTCGCCGCCGCCGGTCCGCACAAGGTCAAGATCATTCGCGCCGCCGCCAGGCGCGGCCTGGTTGACGTACTCATTACCGATGACTTGACCGCCGAGTTGCTGACGAAGGGCCGGGAATGACGGCCGGCGGACGATTGGCCATCATCTTCGATTTCGACGGGGTCCTGGTCAACAGTGAGGTCATCGCCATCGCCGAACTCCAGGATATTCTCCGCGACTTCGGGATCGACTCCGACTGGGACGAGATGATCCGCAACTTCCTTGGCGCCTCGTTCGACGATATCGAGGCATATATCCATCGCAAGACCGGATCGTACCCCGGAAACGCGTTTCGGGAGACTTGGTATGCGCGTCTGTTCGACCACTATGCGGAGGAACTGACGGTCATGCCGGGCGCGATAGAGCTTCTTGATCGATTGGATGACCGCGGGGTTACCTATTGCATCGCGTCCGGGGGATCGTATCGGCGGCTAAAGTTCGCCCTCGACCTCACTGGACTCGGTCACCGTTTCGGAGAACGCGTCTTTAGCAGGGACTCTGTTGTAAGGGGCAAGCCGGCGCCAGATCTGTTCTTGTTTGCTGCCGAACATATGGACATCGATGCGGGGATCGTCGTCGAAGACGCCGTTCCGGGCGTCCGGGCGGCGGTCGCAGCGGGCATTGACGCGATCGGCTTTGTCGGCGGCGATCATCTTGCGTCAGGACGAGAGGAACACGGCAAGCAACTGCGCGAGGCCGGCGCCAGGGCGGTGGTCACAGACATCCGCGACCTGCTCAAGTTTATCGGGCCGGGCGACACCACAATGGCCCGGGCGGAGGCCTTACCAATAGCGAACCGCAGCCGACGGGGGATTAAGGTATGAGTGAGTTTTTGAGCGGCAAAGTCGCTGCAATAACAGGCGCGGCGTCAGGAATCGGACGGGCCAGCGCCGAGGCAATGGTTAGCGCCGGCGCGAAAGTCGTGATGGTCGACCGCGATGAACCGGCGCTGGAAGCAGTTGCCGAGGCACTGGGCGAAATGGCAATCCCCGTCGCTCTCGACCTGCTCGACACCGACGATTGTTCGATGATGGTCCCGAGGATCCTCGAAAAGGCGGGCAGGCTCGACATTCTTCACGCCAACGCCGGTACCTATATCGGCGGCGATCTCATGGAGACCGATACCGCCACAATCGACCGCATGCTCAATCTCAACGTCAACGTCGTGATGAAGAACGTGCGGGACGCCCTGCCACACATGATTGAGCGCGGCACCGGCGACATCGTCGTTACGGCCTCCGTCGCGGGCCACTATCCGGTGCCGTGGGAACCTGTGTACTCGGCGTCGAAATGGGCCATGACTTGCTTCGTTCAGACGATGCGCCGCCAGGCCAACAAAAAGGGCATCCGCGTTGCCCAGGTTTCGCCAGGTCCGGTCAGTACGGCATTGCTCTCCGACTGGGAGGAGGACCGGCTGCAGGCCGCCAAGGATTCCGGCAGCCTGATCGAGCCGGCTGAGGTGGCCGACGCTGTAATGTTCATCCTGTCACGGCCGCGCAACGTCACCATCCGCGACATCGTCGTCCTACCTACTATGTTCGACATTTGATGACCGGTGCTTGGCCCTTGCAGCCGTCGGGTGAGTGGGATTGGGATGCGATCGCGGCGGCAGACGATGAGCTTCGAGACGGGTGGCGCGTGACGGCGCGAACCGGGGAACGACAATGCAGCGCATGGGCACGGTGATCGGACAGAAGCCCTACAGGATCGAAGACTACAAACGCCTCCACGCCGAGACCTGGTCGTGAGCTTCTTTCGCATACCGCCAGGCTAGTACAGCAGCGATCTCCGTGTCAGGTCCGATCTGAGATGGTTTGCAAATACCGCTTTGGACCCGTCGGACACATTTCGGTGTGCTGCACATTGCTGCCTGCAGAGAAGGCAGATCACGACCGTTCGCATATGAGCCGTCCATTTGTCCTGGCGCATCTGCGTAGCCGCTTGATGTACGCATCACGATAATGGGAGGCTCTTGTGAGGCCGCGCGCGTGTCATGGCCCAAGCGCTTGCTAGCACTCGTCACTCCAAGCGGGCAGAGATCATGACTCGATGCTGCGCGATCCGAAGCAGCCTGTCCGCCAGAGTTTAGACTAGTCCGTAGACGCGGCGCGCATTGGCGGCCGCAACGGCTTCAGCCTCACTCTCCGACAGTCCATGGAGAATCCGTCGGGTGATCCCGATCCAAGCGGGCAGATCGGACGTCATGTTCACCACCGGCCAGTCGCTGCCCCAGACGAGGCGCTGAGGTCCGAACACGTCAAGCACATGGTCGACATAGGGCTGGATGGTCTCAAGGCTTACGCTTCCGGGCGCGCAGTAGGCGAGCAGACCCGACAGCTTGCAATGGACATGGGGGAGGGCGGCGAGCGCCTTCATGTCGGCGCGCCACGGATCGAGCCCGCCATTTGCGATGTCCGGCACGCCGCAATGGTCGAGAACCAGCGTGGTGTTGTCGCAGGCCATTGCGAGCTCACGCGCGATGGGCAGTTGGCGGGCGAGGAAGCACATGTCGAACACCCGGCCCGCATCGCCAATCTTGCGAACGTTGCTGCGGAACGTTTCAGACTGCGACACCGCATCGTCGACCACATGCAATATGCGGCGGTAGCCGACGATGCCAAGCGTCGCCGCACGCTCCAGTTCCGCCTCGAAGCCGTCGTCGCTTTCCGGACGAATGGTGGCGATCAGCCCGAGAATATTGCTGTCTTGCGCGGCAGCGCGCCTGGCGATGAAGGGCGCCTCGTCCGTCCAGCGTTCATCGTCCACCGCAGCTTCCATAAACAGGGTTCCGGCGATGCCGAGATCGGTCGTCAGTGCCTTGTAGTCGTCGAGCGTGAAGGCTCGGCCGGCCAGTGCCTCGATTCCAGCCGTCCAGCCGTAGGGCAGTTCGTCGGCGTAGATCAGGTGCTGGTGCGTATCGATGAGCGGTATCATGGTGTCCTCCCTTGCCGATGGCCTGACGGGCGACAACAGCCCGCCGGCTGGCGATCGCCGGCGCTATACTTGCGCAAAAGTCGCGTTGTCGATGAGGTCCCAGTCCAGATCGATCCCAAGGCCCGGGCCTTCCGGCATGGTTGCGATGCCCCCCTTGATCGGCAGCGGTTTCGCCAAGCCGAACGCGAAGGTGTCGATAGGCCATAGCAGCTCGAAATAGCTGGAATTGGCTACGGCGCCGTTGAGGTGCAGATTGACCAGCTCCAGCGGGTGCAGGATGGTCGTGTGCAGCTCGCAGTTGGCGTGAAAGGCCTCGGCGAGCCGCGCCGTCTTCAAGGTCCCGGTAATTCCACCCGTCCAGCTCGGGTCGGCACGCACGACATCGACAACCCGCGTCGCCAGACATTCGGCGACAGAGTAGGGGTGCTTGGCCAGAACCTCCGTGCCGACCACAGGGATGTCCAGGACACGGGTCAGCTCGCGCAGCGCGCCGAAGGCCTCGTCAGGCAGCGGTTCTTCCAGCCAAAGATAACCGAGCTTCTCCAGTTCGCGGCCGAAGCGCACGGCCTCTTCGAGCGTGTAGGGCTGTACCGGATCGGCCATGAGCGTGAAATCGTCGCCGACGGCCGCGCGTACAGCCCGGTGAATTTCGATATCCTCGTCGACGCTTCTGCCAGGCGGGTGGGTCTTGTAGGCTTTCATGCCGGCCGCCTGGACTGCCTTTGCCTCGGCGGCATAGGCGTCGGCATCGGCAAGCACCATGGAGGAGCAATAGACCGGCACCTCCTGCCTGACGCCGCCGATATAGCGCCACAGCGGCTGGCTTGCCGCCTCGGCGCCTAGAATCCACAAGCAGCAATCGACAGGGCCATAGGAGTAGATCGGCAGGTGATGCCACCAGCGATCGGCGGTGCGCCAGTCCTGCCATGCGCGTTCGCGGTCAAGCGCATCCCGGCCGATCAGGAATTCACGCAAGGAGGCCGCCGCCAGGTGGCCTGCCCCCAGTGCCGAACGGCCGGCGAAGCCGAACATGGACGCCGAAGCGCCATCATCGCATGTGATTGTGTAGACGAGGAATTCCATCGCCTTCTGCGCCTGACCGTCGCGCATCGAAGCGCCGGGAATGGAGGAGCCGTCATGGCGGCAGCACCGGATGTCGAGGCTGGTGATTTTCATGGTTCAGAACTTCCCGTACTTTAGATAGGCCTCCTGGGGATCGATCCCTTCCAGGATCGCCTTGCGCACCAGGCTCTCGGTTCGCATCGCAGCGACCGCCGCCTCGATCACCTCGTCGAGGATCTCCGCGGGGATGCAGACCATCCCATCCCTGTCGCCGTGCAGCCAGTCGCCGGGCCGCACGAGCACCTCGCCGATCATGATGTCGACATCGGTGCCGGTGGGCAGCCACACTCCGACGATATCGCGGGGCGTGTGATGCGTACCCCAACACGGGAAACCGAGCCTGATAATGAAATTGGTGTCGCGTAGCGCGCCGTCGATCACGCAGCCGAGGACGCCCTTGGCGTGCAGCGTTTCCGCCGAGAGCTCACCCATCTGTGCGACCAGGTGCGTATGCGGTTGTGCACACCAGACGTGACCCGGCTTTGCCTTGGATAGCAACCCGGTCCAGGCGAGAAGGGTCTCGTGCGGATCGGCGGTCTCGTCGATCCTGCCTTCGATCGTGAAGGCCGGACCGGCTAGCGTCGTGTCCGGTTGCAATGGGGTGATGGTTGGCGGCAGCGTGAAATTGCGTCGTCCCATGCCGCGCATCACGTCGTGCACCACGCCAGTGTAGCAGTTCGCCAGCTTCTCAACGCGCTGGTCAGCCATGATGGAAAACTTCTTCCATCATGGCCCACCACTCACCCTCTTCTCGCGTGTCGAGCGGAACCTGGCACGGCATGCACACGTCCCACCATTCCTGCGTGCGCGGATCGGCGGCCATCTTCGCGGCGTCGGCCGCAAAGTCGTCGCCGGTATATTCCCAGTAGCCGAACAGCAGGTTCTCCGGCTCCTTGAGGAAGATGGTGTAGTTGGTGATGTTGCACTTGGAGATCATGTCCAGGATGTCCGGCCAGACCTCGGCGTGAAGGCGCTTGTACTCGGCAACCTTGTCGGCTTTGAGCCCGATGAGCATTCCCATGCGTTGCATCTGCGTGTTCTCCTTTGCGGCTTGCTGCGCGGTCACGTCGCTCGCACCGACCGGCCCGACGCGGCATCGAACAGATGAAGCTTGTCGAGAGCGACGCGGAAAGGCAGCCTTTCCCCCTCGTGCACATCGCGCGGGTCGAACATCTTGCCCTGCACCTCCTGGCCGGCGAGCCGGGTGTAGATGAGGGTTTCGGTGCCCAGAAGCTCGGCGAGCTCCACCGTCAAAGACAGATTAGCGGTCTCCCCGCTGTCATGGATGCCGTGGCCGACCGGTGTCATGTCGTCGGGACGAATACCGACAATGACTGCCATCCCGTCGTGCGTGTAGCTGGCTAATCGGCGCGGCACAGGCATCCTTGTCTCGTCCGAAAGCACGATCTGTCCGCCCGCGACGGTCGCGGGGACAAGGTTCATCGGCGGCGAACCAATGAAGCTGGCAACGAAGGTATTCACCGGATGGTTGAACACCTCCATTGGCGTGCCGACCTGTTCGATATGGCCGTCTTTCATGATGACGATCCGGTCCGCCAGCGTCATCGCCTCCACCTGATCGTGGGTGACGTAGACGACGGTCGTTTTGACCTTGTGGTGCAGTTTCTTGATTTCGGTGCGCATCTGCACACGCAGCTTGGCGTCGAGGTTGGACAGAGGTTCATCGAACAAGAACGCTTCCGGGTCGCGGATAATCGCCCGCCCCATGGCGACGCGCTGTCGTTGTCCACCGGAGAGTTCCGCCGGGATGCGGTCCATGAGCTCGGAGATGCCGAGGATCGCCGCCGCCTCTCGCACGCGCTCGTCGACGACCTCCTGCGGTTGGCCGGCGATCTTCAGCCCGAAGCCGAGGTTGTCGCGTACATTCATGTGCGGGTAGAGCGCGTAGTTCTGAAACACCATGGAGATGTTGCGCTTGCGAGGCGGCAGGTCGTTGACCAGGCGGTCGCCGATGTGAATCTCGCCCTCGGTGATCTCCTCCAGACCGGCGATCATGCGCAGAGTGGTTGACTTGCCGCAGCCCGACGGGCCGACCAGCACGACAAACTCGTTGTGGGCGATGTCGAGGTCGATGCCGTGCACCACTTCGAGTCGCCCATAGGACTTGGCCACTTTCTTCAGTGAGATGGACGACACGGGCTATCCTTTCACACCGCCGAACGTCAGTCCGGAGATGAGGTGTTTTTGGACCAGGAACGTCAGGACCAGCGCCGGCACGATGATGATGACGGCCATGGCGCACATCCCGGCCCAGTCGATTGTGAACTGTGCGGTGAAGTCCATCAGGCCGACCGGCAGGGTCTTTGAATCTGTTGATCGCGTCAGTTGGCTGGCCAGAGCGAATTCGTTCCAGCTTGTCAGGAAGGCGAACACGCCGGCGGCGGCAACGCCGGAGCGCGCCAGTGGGAACTCGATCTTCCAAAACGCTTGCCAGCGCGTACAGCCATCGACCTGCGCGGCCTCAGACAGGGATATCGGGATCTGCCGGAAGAAACCGTCGATCAGCCAGATCGTGAACGGTACGTTGAGCGAGACGTAGACAATGATGAGGCCAAGCTGCGTGTCGATGATGCCAAGCCACGACCACAACATAAAAACCGGCAACGAAAGCGCGATGCCCGGCACGGCACGAAACAGCATCAGCCCGAGGAAAACCGAGTTCTTGAATCGGAACCGGAAGCGGGCGAAGGCATAGCCGCCGGCCATACCGATGCTCAGCGCGATGAGCGTCGACGTGATTGCGATCACCATCGAGTTCCCGAAATAGCTCAGAACGGGAATCGCGACCTGTTCGGCGCCGAAGCCGAAGATCTTGGCGAAATTGGAAAGCGTCAGGTCCTGCGGAATCCAGATCGGCGGCTTAGCCAGGATCTCCCGGTTCGGGCGGAATCCCGACAGCACCACCCACAGGCCGGGCACGCACATGATGACCATCACAACGAACGTGGCGAGCCACAGCCCGGCGGCCTTGATCTGGTTCTTCAAGGCCCGGTTCATTCTGCGCCCCCCATGTAACGGCGGGCGGCGACCAGCTTGGTGAAGAAGTAGTAGGTGAACGCGATCGAAAGGATCGTCGAAATGTAGGCCATGGCATTCGCCTGGCCCATGCGCGCATTCTCGTAACCGGTTCGCGCGATCATGGTCCATAGAAGCTCGGTGCGGCCGGCGGGCCCGCCATCGGTCATCACCGCCACGATGTCGTAGGCGCGGGCCACGTCCAGCGAGCGTATGGTCATGGCGATGAAGGCGAACGGCATGAGAAACGGCAGGGTGATGTGGCGGAACACCTGCCAGGGATTGCAGCCGTCGACCCTGGCCGCCTCGATCGGGTCGCGCGGCATGGCGAACAGTCCGGCCAGCAGCAGGATCGCGAACACCGAGGTGCTCATCCAAACCTCGGCGAAGATGATGGAGAACATCGCGAGCCGACCGTCGACCAGCCAGGCGATCGCCTGATCGGTGATGCCCAGGGACTGAAGGGCGTTGTTCAGGATGCCGATATTGTCATTGAAGATGAACTTGAACTGGAAGCCGACGAGGATAGGCGAGAACATCATGGGAAACATCATGATGGTGCGCAGCATCCGCTGACCCCAGGTGATCTTGTTGATCAGCAGGGCGATGCAAAGTCCGAGCAGGAACTCCACATTCAGTGCGATCGCGAGGAACAGAATCGTCCGTCCGAACGCGGCCCAGAAATCCTCATCCTGGAACAGGCGGATGTAGTTGCGCAGGCCGATGAAGGTCTCGATCGTTTCCGGTCGCGTCAGCCGGTACGGCGTCAGCGACGTCCACAGCGAGAACGCAAGCGGCATCGCCACAACGAACAGCATCGTGAGGATGGCTGGCGCCAGAAGCAGAACCGGCGTGAGCCTGGTTTGATGCGTGCGAATGTAACGGATCAAGTCCGGGCCTCGCCGGCGAAGCGGAGGCGCGGGGCCGACTGCGCGGCCCCGCGCCGTTTCAATCATAGATACCCGGCGTCTTCCATGACGATGCGAGCGTCGGCGGCGGCTTCGTCAAGCGCCTCCTTGGCGCTCTTGTCGCCGATCATCGCCGCCTGCAATTGCGGCCACAACACGTTCGACACCTCGATCCATTCAGGGATCAGCGGCGGTGTGAAGGCGTCCTCAGCCATCGACGCCTGATAGGTCTCAAACACCGTAACCAGGAAGTCGTTGCCATCGGCGCGGAACTCGGCCTTGGCGTCGTCCCAGACCTGAGTGCGAGTCGGCAGGAGGCCCTTGCGCGCCTCGACCATCTGGCGGTCATAGTCGGTCAGGAAACTGACGAAGGATGCGGCAGCTTCCTTGTTGTCGCAGGTTTCGGTTACCGAGAAAGTGTGCGAGCCGGACCAGCCGGTGCGGATGCCGGCGGAGCCCTTCGGGGCCCGGGTCAGCCCGACATCGCCGGCGACCTTTGAGTTCTCCGGATCGTTGAAGAAGGCCGACCAGCCGCCCCAGTCGAGATTCATGGCGACGGTGCCGGAGGCGAAGCCGAGGCCGGTGTCGTCCCATAGATAGTTCGGTACGCCCGCGGGAACCGCACCGGCCTGATAGAGGTCTACGAACCAGGTGAGGGCGCGTACGCCGGCTTCGGAGTTGAAGGTCGGCTCCCAGCCATCGTTGAAGAGCTGACCGCCCTCCGCCACCAGCATCTCATAGAAGCGGCCGGTGATGGCCTCGTCCTTGCCGACAAACTGAGTGCCGAAAAAATCCGGCGGATTGGCGAAGAACTTGGCCTGGTCGGAGACCTGCTGCCAGGTTTCCGGCGGTGCCAGGTCGTAGCCGTATTCGGCGGCGAACTGAGACTGGTTGTCTGCGTCCTGGTAGAGCGACTTGATGTAGAACAGATTGGAAACATCGGAATGGCGCGGCAGCTGAACCAGCCGGTCGTTGACCGTGGAGTGCTCCAAAACAAGCGGCACAAAGCCGGCCAGCACGTCCCCTGAAACGTGGTCGCGCAGGTCGACATAGATGTTGCCGTATTGCGGAGCGAAGCTGGTGTGGTTGGAGCCAACGCACCAGTCCAGCGTGCCGGCCGCGATATCCTGCTTGATTTCCCGATCGAGCTCAAAGTGGTTCTTGCGCGAGAGGATTTCCACCGTGGCACCGGTGGCCTCCTCCCATTTGGAGATCTCGGCATAAAGTGGCTCGTATTGCGCGCCGCCAATCAGCTTCACACGCAGCGTGTAATCCTCGAAGCTGCCATAATCGCCGGCGGCAAACGCTGTGCCCGCAAGAAGCGCTGGGATCAGCGCCGCCGAAGCGGCCATTGTCTTGAACGCGTTAAGTGACATGTCGTCCTCCCTGGTTCCACCGGTTCCATGAGGCGTTGCGCGCTATCTGCGCTCAACGCACTCTTTTTTCCGCCACGCTTCCCGCAGGCATGAGATCGGGAAGCAATTGGGAAAGAATCATCTCTGTGTGCTCACCCAACGCGGGCGCGGCGCGTTCCGATTTCAGCGTCTGCCCATCGACGCGAACCGGGCCGCGCAGCGCATTCAGTTGCGTGTTGTTGCTGCGGTGAATGGTTTGCTGGAAGTCGAGTGTGGCGAAGGCCTCCGAGGCCAGCATCTGTGGCCAGTCCAGCACTTCTGAACACCAGATATCGGCTGGTTGGAGTATGGCCAACCAGTCAGCGGTGGTGCGCGTTGCGATGGCCTTGGCGAGAATGCCTTTAGTCGCATCGCGCTCTCGCATCATGGCTTTCGGATCATCGTAGAATGCGTCGAGGCCCTCGATCTCCATGAGTTCGGCGAGCGTCTTCAGTGAAGGCGTCATGGCGATGGCGAGATGCCCATCAAGCGTCTCATAAACGCCATAGGGCGCGCCAAGATAAGCGTGCGCTCCCGTCACCGCGCTGCGCTCAGGTGGGCGGCGCCCATCGTTCAGATGGGTGGTCAGCACCTCGAACTGAAAGTCGATCATTGCCTCAATCAGCGAGGTGTCTATGCGCGCGCCGCGCCCGTGGATGCCACGCCCGACCAGTGCCGCAAGGATGCCTTCGCACAAGGCATGGCCAGCCAGCATGTCGGCCACAGCCAGCCCCATGGGCATGGGGGGATCGCCGGCGCTGCCTGTCAGCCATAAAAGACCGGAGCGTGCTTGGGCCAACAGGTCCTGGCCCGGCAGGTCTTTCCACGGACCATCCTCGCCATAACCAGATATCGAACCGTAGATGATGCGCGGGTTTATGGCTTTGACGTCCTCGTAGCCGAAACCCTGCCGTTCGATCACGCCTGGCCGGAAATTCTGGACCATCACATCCGCCGTCGCGATAAGCTCTTTGAGCTTCGCCCGGTCGTTTTCGTTCTTGAGGTCGGCGGTGATCGATTCCTTATTGCGGTTGATTGCATGGAAGAGCGAGTTGTCGCCGTTGATGTCGACATCGGAAATGTAGAGATGCCGGCACAGATCGCCGGTGCCGGGTCGTTCGACCTTGATGACACGCGCACCGAAATCGGCAAGCTTGAGGGTACAGAACGGACCTGAAAGGAACTGGCTGAAATCCAGAACAATGAGGCCGGCGAGCGGCCGGTCGGCCATCGGGAGATTGTTCATCGCCGGCTCTCCCGATAGCTGGTCTCAAGGGCGTTCAGCGTCGGCTCGGCCCGTGCCTCTCCGCGCAAAAACGCGTGGATGATATCGCCCGCCTCATCTTGAAAGCGCATGTAGCCGTCATATCGAGGGCGTAGCCACGCCGTCTCAAGCGTCTGCCGGGTTCTGCGGAAAAAGTCGCGCGTGGCGGCGTTGCAGGAATCGTCGTCCCAGGCGACAGCGTTGGCCGGCTGCCCGCCTGACTGGAAGAACAGACCTTTTTGGCAACCCGCGCCCGCGACCCAGAAAGCGTAGGCAGCGGCGGCATCGCGGTGCTGGGAGGACGACGCGACCGCGATGCCTGCGCCGCCGATCACCGTTCCGCACGGCCCGTTGTCGGCGATGCTCGGCGCGTCGGCGAAGACAAGCGGGAAGGGGCAGTAACCCTCTCGGCTGTAATTGGTGTAGCCGTAACCGAACGGCGAATAAGCGGGTGCATTCTCGCTGCGGCCCATCCATTCATAGATGCCGATCGGATCAAGGTTCAGGCAGCGCGGATCGAGAAGTGCTGCTATCTCGGCCATTTGGTCGAGCACGTGCCGGCCCTCGCCGCCTGCGATGAACTCTTCGCCTTCGGCAATGACGAAGCCCTGGTTGCGTGCAAGGCCCATGAAGGTCGTGAGCGCGTTGACCGGGATGAGCGCAAAGCAGACCTCGCCGGCGCGCGCCAGATCGATCACGTCATGCCAGCGGCTTGGCGCGGTGCCGATCTTATCGGGACGGAAGGCCGCCACGGGCGTGGCAGCATCGATTGCCAGTGCCCATTGGCGCCCGTCGAACGCATAGGAATCGTGCGACACGCCAACCGACTGACTTGCGATCGCGGCTAGCTCGTCGTCGTGGCCGACGCCGTCCAGCGCCATCAGCAAACCATTGCGGGCTGCTTCGCCCACATGCGGGTGATCGATTACCATGAGATCGTAGGTGTCGGCCATCTCCTCGATCGGCCGGTCGGCAAAGGCCTGCAGGGGTCGCTTGTCCCAGCTTATGGTTATGCCTGGATGGTCGGCCGCGTAGGCAGCGGATGTCGCCACCATCGGGTCGTAGCCGCGACTATGGTCCCAGGTCATGCCCCGCAAGTGGGCTGGCTCAGCCATTTCTTGCGGCTTTCTTCTCGGCGATCACCTTGTCCGCTTCCTCGGCGAACCCAGACGGATCGCGATAGAGCGCCGTCATCAGATGCTCGCAATAAAGGACATGTTCGCCCTCGCCCTTATAGACGGAGTAGCTGACGCGGACTTTGCCCATCGTGTGGTCATGGACCTTCTTTTCGAGATTTTCGCGGATGGTGTAGATCGTGTCGCCGATGAAGACGGGCGCGATGAAGCGCAGCCGGTCATACCCGTAGGAGAAGGAATTCAGGCAGTTGGTTGCCGCAAGGCCCAGCCCATAGGAAAACACCATTGCGCCGGCGACGAGCCGCTTGCCGAACCGGCCTTCTTCCACGGCGAACTGCTCATCGGACACATACGGGTGGTGGTCCATGACAAGCGAGTTGAACAACATCGACTCGCCCTCAGAGACCGTCCGTCGGATGGAGCGGATGCGATCGCCGACTTCAAAATCCTCGAAGAACCAATCCTCGGCGTTCCACACCGGAATGGCCGCGTGTTCACCGGGCAGGCCCGGCAGCCCGCGCGCCTTCTGGCCGATTTGGGCCATGTTTCCTCCCAAGGCCACTATTTTCAAATACAAAGAGCTTTTTTATATATGATGTCAAGTGCGCGTGGTGGACGCGAGGCGCGGATCGTGCGCATCGACGGGCGGCGTCATCGACGGGGGAGAGCATGGAAGTCGAACAATACTTTGAGGATTATGAGATCGGTGCGATGCGACAGACTGTGGGTCGGACAATCTCTGAGGCCGATATCGTATTCCATGCGGGGCATTCGGGTGACTTCTTTCCCCACCACATGGACGAAGAGTGGTGCAAAACACAGCCTTTCGGTGCGCGGGTTGCTCACGGCACGATGACCTTCGCCATTGGGATCGGATTGACCGCGACGCAGATCAATCCACGTGCCTTCACCTATGGCTATGAGCGCCTGCGCTTCCCCAGGCCGGTCTATATTGGCGACACGATCCGGACCACGGTGACTGTTGGCCGCAAGGAAGACGACCCCAAGCGCCCGGGATACGGACGCGTGGTGGAAGTCTGCGAAACCACCAAGCAGGACGGCTCGACGGTGATGTATTGCGAGCACGTCTTGCTCGTCGAACGGCGTGGAGCAGAAAATGGGCATTGATTTCAAACAGAGCTGGCCGGCGCCGACGGCGCCAAAGCCGATCGTCATCATCGGCGCGGGTGGTATCGTGCGCGATGCCCATTTGCCGGCCTACCGCAAGGCTGGGCTCATCACCGCTGGCGTGACCGACGTTGATGAAGGGCGCGCCCAAACGCTCGCCGATGACTGGGACATTCCCACCGCTTACCGAACGCTTGACGAAGCGGTGGACGCTCACGGCACCGATGCGGTTTACGACATCGCAACTCCGCCTCATGTGATCACCGATATTCTCCCTGCGCTGCCGGACGGCGCTGCGGTGCTCGTTCAAAAACCGATGGGCGCCGACCAGGATCAAGCGCGGGCGATCCGGCAAACATGCCGCGATAAAGGTCTTAAAGCGGCGGTGAATTTTCAGCTGCGGTTTTCGCCGATGATGATGGCGGTCGCGGATGCGCTCGACCGCGGCCTCTTGGGTGAGCTGCTTGAGATCGAGGTGCACCTCAACCTATTCACGCCGTGGCACCTGTTTCCCTTCCTTATTCCGATGAAACGGGTCGAAATCGCCGTCCACTCGATTCACTACCTTGACACGATCCGCGCACTCGCCGGCAATCCGAACGGCGTGTTCGCCCGTTCGATAGGCGATCCGCGCGCGCCGGAATTTGCCCAGACCCGCACGTCGGCCATCCTCGATTATGGAGACCGGCTGCGCTCCACGATGACCATCAATCACAACCATCCCTTCGGCCGGAAATTCCAATCGGCGTGGCTGCGCGTGGAGGGCAGCGAGGGCGCAATGATGGGCAAGTTCGGCGTGCTCTACGACTATCCGAACGGCGAGCCGGATGAATTGTGGTTCGCCCGCAAAGACACAGACTGGGAGCAAATTCCGCTGCGGGGCGCCTGGTTCGTCGACGCCTTCACGGGCACGATGCGCAACGTTCAGCGCTTCGATGCCGGCGAGGATGATGCCCTCTATACCGGCGTGGAGGACGCCTATCAGACCATGGCACTTGTTGAAGCGTGCTTCCGCGCCATGGAGAAACCGGCCGAGCCGCTTATCCTCGACTGACCAGATCGGCGTGCTCGGCGATGGCGCCGCCGAGGTTGCGCGAAATATGATTGGCGGTCTCGAACAACTCGCGGCAGCACGTGTCGAAATCGATCGGATCGTTGTAGCGATCCAGGTAGGGGATGGTGAGGGCTGCCACCGCCTGGCCGGTATGATCGAAGACGGGCGCTGCGATGTTGGTCACACCCCGCAGCACGAAGCTCTTGGTGATCTCATGTCCACGCGCGCGGATGGCAGCGAACTCCTTGCGCATCGCGCCCGCGCTCTTGCCTTCGGGCAGCGGCACGCGCGAGAAAAAATCCTCGACATCCTCGCTCGGCATGAAGGCGAGGATCACGCGACTTGAAGACGCCTTCCAAAGATCGATGCGGGCACCCAGTCGTACGCTGAGGGTGTTGTTGCCTGGCGAATCCACCTGTCCGATGACAAGCAGGGCGTCATTGCTGATGACGCCCATATGGACCGTCTGGTTGATCCGCCGCGACAGAGCGCGCATCTGCGGGCCGGCGATGGCCGTGAGCCGCTTCACCAGGGGCGTACGGTGCGCGACCTCAAATAAGAGCGTCGTCAGCATATAGCGATCAGTGTCCGGATCGGGCGCCACATATCCGCGCTCGGTGAGCACCACCAGCATGCGAAAGATTTCGCTGACGGATCGGCCAAGCGCTCGCGAGATTTCGGACTGCGTCAGGCCGGCCTCCTGCTCCGATAGCAGTTCAAGGATGTCGAGGCCTTTCTCGAGAGCCGGGGCCGAATATTGTTTGCGCTTGATGTCGTCCTGCGCTTTCAAACGTCCATTCCTCGCGCTGCTCTTAGTGGCTCGGGCGCGGTGCTTCCCGAATGCCTGCGAATGTCGGGCGGCTTCAATAAAGCATGATGAGCGCCAATAAAAGCGGCCTCCATCCGCTCCAGTGTGATCCGGACGCGCTACATGTTTCCTGTTGAGCGCCTAAGCTTCATGCTCCTGATCCTAGCGGCCGCAATCGACGCGCCAGAGCACGCGTTATCGTGAAATGTCGCAACGAGCTGCCGGAGCAGCGTTTGGGCTACGGCACACGCTAAGATTCTAACTGCCCCTGTAGGCGACCACCACGACGCCCACGCAGTTGCCGCGCGCAACGCGGCCCGGTTGGCGCCGGGCATACAATCTGCCGGAGCTCCTGTAGTGCGCTTCGACTGGCGGCCTCCCTGGGTCATCGAGAAAATGCACCATTCCAGCGAGCTCGCCCTTCTCGACCAGGGCGCCCTTTTCATGCAGCGGCTCGTAAACGCCGGCCGCTGGCGCGTAGACGTACCCGTCCGAACCGGGCACGCACACTAGGTTTCTCTCGTCATCTCGCGGTCCGTTCGGCTCGCCCTCCATGAGGCCGAGGTGCTTGAGCACATTGCGTACACCGCGCTCGGCAAGCTCGATTGAATCCAGCGAGACCGCGCCGCCGCGACCCAGCTCGGTGCCAACGGTGATCAGACCGTTTTCGACCGCAGATGCAGTCGACGTGCGCGGATCGCCCAGATTGTTGAGGACGACCGTATAGGTCGCGCCAAACGCTTGAACGGCATCGAGAGTTTTCGCCATGAGGTCAGGATTGTCCGAAGGCTCAACCACCGCGCTTGGAAGAATATCGAGAGACGAACCGCCCGAATGGAGATCGACGAAGGCGTCCGCCAGGGGGAAGAGAACGCTGTGAACGTAGTGGACGATCTGCTGAGTCATGGAGCCATGCGGATCGCCTGGAAAACACCGATTGAAGTTTAGGCCGTCGACCGGGGACGTCCGTTGCCCGGCGAGCACCGCAGGAATGTTTATGGCCGGGATAATGATCAGTCGTCCCCGGATTTCAGCGGGATCGAGGTCGCGGATGATTCTGCCCAGGACGATCGGCCCTTCGTATTCGTCGCCGTGATTGCCGCCCTCCATGAGCACGGTCGGGCCGCTGCCGTTCTTGATGACCGCGATCGGGATGGGCATCACGCCCCACGCGTCGGTATGCGGCGAATGGGGCAGGTGAAGTTCCGATACCTGCCGTCCATCGCGATCGAAATCGATGTCGGTATGGATCAACGAACGTTCGTTCATGGCCTGCCGCTTGTATGGACTGTCAGGTGGTAGAGGGATGCAGGGCTGCGCGACCCGCCATTCACCCGTGCCAGACGAATGACGGGTCGGATCGATCGGTCAGAGCGAGGGCAGATCAGCCAACGGCTCGCCCATCCACTTCTGATGCAGCGCGTCGAGCGAACCGTTCATCTTGCTGAAGAAGATGAACGTGTCGAGCCAGCGCAGCAGGTCGGACTCGCCGTGTCGCACGCCCATATGGGCCGGGCTCGTGCGGATCTTGTAGACGGTCGCGAATTCCGTGTCCGGGTTCTGCTTGGCCAGATCCACGGCGACGATATTGGCCGTCCCGAAGACATCTACCTGACCTGACAGATATGCCGCAACGGTTGTCGCGTCGTCTTCAAAGCGAACAATGTTGCCATCGGGATGGAGTTCGCTGATTGCAAGATCCTGCGTTGTACCCCGCGGCACGCCGATTTTGAGGTCGCCGAGATCCTTGGGATCGCTGACCGCGTGCTCCGCCGGACCGAACAAACCGATGAACAGGCCCGAATAGGGCGAGGAGAACATGATCGATTTGGCCCGCGCGGGCGTGGCACCCATCACGGAGATGACAATATCGACCTTGTTGGTGACCAGGAACGGAATCCGGTTGGCGCCGGTGATCTGCTGCATTTCAAGTTCGACGCCCAGTTGTTCAGCGACCAGATTCGCAATATCGATATCGAGGCCGGCAGGTTCCTGGTTCTCGTCGACGAAGCCATAAACCGGGACGTCAAGCGGCACACCGATCCGCACCACGCCCGCGTCCAGAATGTCTTGCAGGTCAGCCTGTGCGGCTCCGGATGTCAGGCCGAGCGCCAATGCGGCAACGGTAAACAACCTTATCAACGAAAGCATATCATCCTCCCTTGTTGTGGAACTTTCAGATCAAGACCGAACCGAGAAAGCTTTTCAGCTCCGGTGTTTGCGGATCATCAAGAACGGCGCGGGCCGCACCGCTTTCCCAGATTTCTCCCTCATGCATAAAGACAAGCCGGTGAGCGACGTTGCGGGCGAACCCCATTTCGTGGGTCACCAGCATCATGGTCATTCCGGCTTCGGCCAACCCCGCCAAAACCGTCAGGACTTCGCCGATCAGTTCCGGATCAAGCGCTGACGTGATTTCGTCGAACAGCATCAGCTTGGGCGACATTGCCAGAGATCGTGCAATGGCGACGCGCTGTTGCTGACCGCCGGACAGCATGTCCGGATAGGCGTCAAGTTTGTCCTCCAGACCGACCTGGGTCATCACCTTGCGCGCAATCGTCCGCGCCTCGTCCGGCGGCATTTTCTTCACCACCGTCAGCCCAAGTGTGATGTTGCGTTCGGCGTTTAGGTGCGGAAATAGATTGAAGCTCTGGAAGACGATGCCGACCTTCTGGCGCAGCTTGCGCAGGTCCGTGTCGGCGCTGTTGACTTGCTGGCCATCGAATCGGATCGTCCCCGACTGGATCGGCTCCAGGCCGTTGATACAGCGCAACAGGGTGCTCTTTCCCGAGCCGCTGCGGCCGATGATGGCCACGATCTCGCCTTCCTCGATACGCAAGGACACGCCGCGCAGGACCTCGATGTCCCCGTATGATTTGTGGACGTTCTCGATCTCAACGAGCGACACGGAGACTTCCTTCCAGCCTGGCGCTGAGTTGCGTGAGGACGAAGCAGATCACGAAATAGGCCGCCGCGACGGTCAGGTAGACGGTCATCGGCCGGAACGTGGCAGCGTTGATGATCTGACCGGCACGCGTGAGTTCGATGAATCCGATGACGGAGGCCAGTGAGGTGTTTTTGACCAGATGGACCCAGAAGCCGATCGTCGGCGGGATGCTGAGCCGGAACGCCTGAGGAATGATGACGTAGCGCAATTGCTGCAAGGTGCTGAGCCCTAGAGAGGCCGACGCCTCCCATTGGGCGTGCGGAACCGCATGCACCCCGCCGCGCCATATCTCACCGAGAAAGGCTGCCGAATAGAGGGAGAACGCGAGCGTGGCTGCGAACCATGGCGAAACGTCGTAGCCGAAGACGCCAAAGCCAAAGAACACGATGAATAGTTGTCCGAGCGCCGGCGTGCCTTGAATGAGGTTGATGTAGAGGATCGCCACAGCCTTGGCCGGGGGAAAAGGGATGACGCGCAACACCATGATGATGGCGCCCAGCAGGCTACCGCCGAGGATCGAGACCACGGTCAGGGCAATCGTCCACCGTGCTGCGAACAGCAGCCAGAACATGTCGCTTGTCGTGAGTTCGCGCATGGGAATTCCTACCGACGAACAAAGACAAAGTGATAGATGGCGGCGAAAGCGCCCCGGAAGAACAGCGCCATGACCAAGTACATTGCGGTGATGACTGTGTAGACTTCGAAGCTCCTGAAGGTTCTTGAATCGATATAGGCGCCGATGTGGAACAACTCCTCGGCAGCGATTTGCGACACGATACTGGTGGCAATCAGAAGCAGGATGAACTGACTCGCCAGAGCCGGATAGATTTTCTTCAGCGCCGGGAACAAGATCACGTAACGGAAGACTTCGCCGCCCGACAATCCGAGCGACATGCCGGCCTCGATCTGGCTCCTGGGAATCGCCTCAACGCCTGCTCTGATGATCTCTGTTGTGTAGGCGCCCAGATTGATCGACAACGTGATCATCGCGGCCTGCATGGGTCCTAACTTGATCCCGATACTCGGCAGGCCGAAGAACACGACGAACAGCTGCACCAGCAACGGCGTGTTGCGGATGATCTCGACATAGACGCCGGCTATCCGGCGAAGCGGCGCGTAGTGGCCCGTCTTCATGGCCGCACCCAAGACGCCGATCAGCAGGCCGAAGACAATCGATACGCCGGATAGTTGGAGGGTGACCAGGGCACCTTCGAGCAGCAGGTCTTGTTCGCGCAAGACGTCCCGAAATCGAAAGGTGTAATCCACCCCGGCCCCCTATGGCGCGCGCATCAAATATGCCGAACGTTTGATCACGCGGTGCACCGGACGCCCGCTTCTCCGCCGCTGGCGGGCTTGTGCATCATCACGTCTCGGCCCCCGTCACGGCCAGATAGAGGTGAAATACTGACTCCTTGCCCCTCCACCGATCAACAGCTAATAGCTCTATGTCCGATAACCAAAAGGAATGTCTGAAATCGAGATTCGGGCGATCAATTACTTTCTTGCCGTTGTCGAATCCGGCAGCCTGACAGCCGCCGCCAAGCGGCTCGATTTAACGCAGCCGGCCCTGACAAAAGCCATCCGACGGCTCGAGGACGAGACTGGAGCCCCTTTGTTCGAACGGGGCGCGCGCGGGGTTGTGCTGACGGCTTCTGGCGAGACCTTTCTCCGACACGCACGGACCGTGCGTTCAACAATGGCTTTTGCCAGCAATGAGCTGGAGGCATTGCGTGAGGGGCGGGCCGGTGTTGTTCGGATAGGTGCTGGACAATCTTGGTTGATCGAAAACCTGCCTGAGATGATCCGCATTTTTCGGCGCGCGTTCCCCGACGTGCGCCTGCATGTGCGCGGTGGCTTGGACGGCCAATTGCGGGCAGCGTTACGTACGACCCCCCTCGACTTCCTTCTCACCGCGATATCGGAGGAGGGGGAGGAGCCTGACCTCGTGTGCACGCCGCTTTTGGCAGACGACTACAAAGTCATTGCCGGCAATCGTCATCCGTTGCGCAAGAAGCCGGTCGTCTATCTCAGAGACTTGCTGGACTACCCTTGGATTATGCCCGGCCCGACCGCCTACATGACGCTGCGGTTGGAGGCGATGTTTCGCGCCGCCGGCCTTCCGCCGCCGGATTCCGTCATCGAAACCTCGGAACTGATCCAGTTCAAGATCACCCTTATGCGCGAAGCGCCCGAAATGAACTATCTGAGCTTCCATGAGGTGCGCGACCTGAAAGCCAATGCCTCGCGCGGACTCTCGCCGCTGCCCGTTGTCGGGATCAGTCTGCGTCGCAGCACCGGAATCGTGACGCGGCGTGGAATCATACCCAATCCTCCGGCCGTCGAGTTCGCAAAGATCGTGTCGCGCGTCTGCCAGCGTCAGCCGAGTTGGGCCGGAGAAGGCGGGGGTGACTCCTTCTGGGCGACGTAGGGCCACGTCAAAACCGTCGACTGAAGGGAGTTCTGGCGCGCGCGTAGGCGCGATTCATCGAGGACCTAAATCACTAAAGCCTGGCGGATTGCAGCACGTGATTGCGCCCGCCCATACAGGTCCCGCTCAGCGTTCGGCCCTCTTTCCTCCGGCGGCGATGATCACGCCGACGATGATGAGGCCGGTGAGCACAAGTCTGATTCCCGCGCCGAGCCCGAACGTGTTCAACATCGCTTCCACCAAGAAGAGGAACATGGCCGCGGCCCATAGGCCGGGGACGTTCGCAAATCCCCCGGCAACCGACGTGCCGCCGATGACCACCACGGCAATGGAGTTGAGCAGGTAGGCCTGCCCCATGTTAAGGGCCGCTCCGCCAGAGAAGGCGGAGAAGAAGTAGCCGTTCACGGCGGCTAGAACCGCGCAGAAGATGTAGGTCTGGAAACGCACGCGATCCACATTAATTCCGGCAAGTGCGGCCGCGCGCGTGTTCTGCCCGATGGCGGTGACGGCCCGTCCGTAGGTCGTGCGGTGCAGGACAACATGCACGACCACAGCCAACAGGATGATGGCGGCGGCCAGGAGCGGCAGACCGAAAACGTCGCGCGTGGCGATGTCGGCCAGCTGCGGCGGTGGTTTGATCCGCAAGCCGCGATTGTACCAGATGGCCGCCGACTGGAAGAGGAAGCTTGACGAGAGTGTCGCGATGATCGGCGGGATTTGCAGGAGGCGGATCAGACCGTAATTGAAGAGCCCCACGCCAAGGCCGACGGCGAGCGCCAGCAGGAAGCCAACCAGGATCATCGAATCCTGCGTGTCCATGACCTTCGTCGCCACGGTGCCGGCAAGCGTCATGGTGGCTGGTATGGACAGGTCGACATTGCCCGGGCCGAGCGTGATCACCATCATCTGGCCAAGCGCCACGATGACGGAGAACGTCGCAAAAGCGAGTGCCGCCGTCAGCAGGTCGCCACCGCCTTGGCCTTGTGTGAAGATTATGGTGGCAATCCAGACCCCAATCGCCGCGACATAGGCCCATATCCAAGGCCGTTCCATAATCTGCTTCACGGCCGCGGGCATCAGTTGCGCGCCTCGCCTCGGCTGATCAGCACGCGCAGCGCAAGCACGATGATCAGGATCGCTCCTTGTGCACCGATCTGCCAGTCCGGATTGAGCCGCAAGAACGTCAGAAACGAGTTGGCCAGGGTCAGCGTCGCCGCGCCGATCACTGCGCCGATCGGCGAAACCCGGCCACCGACGAATTCGCTGCCGCCAAGAATCGCTCCGGCGATGGAAAGCAAGGTGTAGCGAACAGCGATGTTGGCGTCGCCGGCCGTGGTCAAACCGAGGAGGGCGAGACCGGAGAGGACACCGAAGAGCCCTGCGAGCCCGAACGCCGCCATCTTGACCCTGACGAGAGACCATCCGGCCCGCGCGACCGAACGCGGATTTCCGCCCGATCCGCGGATCACCGCGCCGTAGGCCGATCGCATCAGCAGGAGATGGACGACGAGGCCGATGACGATAAGCGCCACGATTGGAAACGGGACGATCGGCACTTGCAGCGTCATGAGGCCGCGCAGCCAAGTCGGTGCGCTTCCGCCGGGGGTCGGCAAGACCAGCACGGCGAGCCCAGCCCAGACGAACGACATGCCAAGCGTGACCACGATAGAGGGGAGGTTTCTAAGCTGTATCACCGCCCCGAGAAGTGCGTAGACGCCTATTGCAGCCGCGAGCACCAGCACGCCACTTAACGGTGTAGTGAGAAACCAGGGCGCGGGCTCCGGAATGAGACCTTCCATCGCAGGCAGCCCTGCAATGCCGCCCGATAGCATCGTTGAGCCCACCGCCACCACGAAACCGACATAAGCGCCGATCGACAAATCGAGATCGTTGACGGCGAGCACGAACATCTGGGCGATGGTTGCCAAGGCGATCGGCACCGCAAGATTGAACAGCAGCTTCATGCCAATCGGGCTCATCGCGCGCGGCTGCAAGTAGAAGATCGCGATCAGAATGACCGCCAGCGAAAAAGCCGGCAGCAGCGAACGCAGAACCCTGGGCGATGTCGACCAAGCGTAGCCTTTGCCGAGCAACGTCGCCGATGACGAAACCTCCGTCATGCTTCCGCCTCGAATGAGGAATGCAGCACTCTCTCTTCGGTCAGTTCGTCACGGGCAAGGTCGGCAACGATACGGCCATCGCGGAAGACATAGACGTGGTCGCAATGGTCCAACTCATCCATCTCCGTCGTGTACCAGACGAACGTCCGGCCCTTATCGGCTTCACGACGGACGAGGTTGTAGACTTCCTGCTTGGTGCCGACATCTACCCCGCGCATGGGGTCGTCCATGAGAATGATCTCGGCGTCCGACGCCAGCGCTCGGGCAAACAGCGTCTTCTGCTGATTTCCACCCGACAGTGACAGGATGCCATTGTGGATGTCGGGCGTGCGGATGCTGATTGTGTCGCGCCATTCTTCGGCCAAATCGTCCTCTTTCTGCCGGTCGATCAGGGGACCGGTTTGCAGCGACTTGAGCGACCGGATGCCGATGTTTCGGGCGATCGACCAGAGCGGGAAGATCCCCTCGTTCTGCCGGTCGCCTGCCACCAGCGCTGTTGCTCCGGTGACTCGGGTGTTGTCCGCACGCCGTCCCCGAGCCTGCAAGATGCCGATGAGAATCTCTTTCTGGCCGTGTCCCTCAAGACCGGCGAGACCAACGATCTCGCCCTGGTGGGCCAGAAGCTCACGCTTGTCCGTCTGGGCGGTGGGGCGTGCACGGACGCGCGGTTCTGCGCCACTACGCTTGGATGCCGCCGCCACGGCATGGTCTCCTCGCTCTTCGACCATGCTGCCCATCGCCGAGACAAGGCTCGTCCGATTGAACTCGTTGGCGGGTCGCCTGGCGACGACTTTGCCATCGCGCATGACGACGATCCGTGTTGCCGTTTCCAGGATTTCTCCGAGAAGATGCGAGATGAGGATACATGCGCCTCCACCGCCGATGAACCGGCGCACATATTCCAAGAGTTGATTGGCAACGTGCGCATCGAGTGACGAGGTCGGCTCATCCAGGATGACAAGCGTTGCTGGCGTATCGGTCACCGAGAAGGCGCGCGCAATCTCAACCATCTGTCGGCGCGCGATCGACAAGTCTCCGACCATATTGCCGGCTTCGATGCCGTGACCGGGGAAGACTTCATCGAGCTTGCCGACGATGAGGGCGCCCGCGCGCCGTCGCCATCCGAATCCGGAAAGCGATGGATGCATGATGCGAGCGTTTTCCGCGACGGTCAGGTTGGGGCAAAGCGAAAGCTCCTGAAAAACGCAGCGAATACCCTGTCGCGTTGCCGCAGCGACGCCATACGCGCCAGTCAGATCGGCGCCGCCGATGACGATGCCGCCGGCGCCCGGCGTCGTCGTCCCAGCCAGCACGTTCATGAGCGTGGACTTACCTGCTCCGTTGTGGCCAACCAGCCCTACGCACTCGCCGGCGTCGACGTTCAGGTCGACGCCGTCCAGAGCGCGGACGGCGCCGAAATGCTTTTCGACGCCGTCCAGTCGTACGATGTTGTTCGTGTCAGCGTGCATCTCTCGCCGGTTCTTACCGGTGAGGGCTGCGGAAGGGGAGTCGGCTACATGCCTTTTGCTTCCGCCACGACACGTGCAGCGTCCTCCGCCGAATACAGCGTGTTGGCTACGCCGCCGGCTTCGGTGTTGGCGAGATTCTCTTCGAGATTGCCTTGATCGATCCGAAGGAACGGCACGGTCAGGTCTTTGGGAACTTCCTCGCCGTCCAGGATCATGCGCGCTACCCAGAAGGCCAGCGTCGACACGCCGGGCGCGATTGAGACCGACATAGTCTCATATCCGTTGGCGTCCTTCTGCTCCTTCCACCAGGTCAGCTCGTCGTGCCGGTTGCCCATGACGATGACTGGCATGTCGCGCCCTGCGGCCTTGATGGCTTGCGCCGCGCCGTAGCCGTCACCGCCCTGCGTCACGACACCGACGATCTCGGGAAGGCTCGGCAGGATGCCGGCCACCGCCTTCTGCGCGACGTCCTGTGCCCAGTCGCCGTGCACGGAGCCGACGATCGTGAACTGTGGGTTCTCCGCTACGCCTTCATGGATACCGGCGCTGATCTCATCGTCGACGAAGACGCCGGCAAGACCGCGGATCTCCAGAAGGTTGCCGCCATCGGGAAGCTTCTCGGCGAGATACAGCACTTCGTCCTTGCCCATCTGCTTGAAGTCGACGGCAATTCGCCAGGCGCAGGGCTCGGTGACGACACCATCGAACGAGACGACGGTGATGCCCGCGTCGCAGGCTTCCTTGACCGCACCGTTGAGCCCTTCCGGCGAGGCTGCGTTGAGCACGATGGCGTCATAGCCTTCCAGGATAAGGTTCTGAATCTGAGCCGCCTGTTCGGTGACTTGGTTCTCTGCCGTCGTGAACGCGTCGGCGGCTGCGACGACCCCATCGGTCACGGCCTGCCCGGTGACGTTTTCCCAGCTGCGAAGCATCGCCTGGCGCCAGGAGTTCCCGGCGTAATTGTTGGAGAGTGCGATGCGCTTGTCCGATGTGTCGGCGGCGGCGCTGCCGCCGGCGAGAGCCAACAGCCCTGTCGCCAGAGCCACGTTGATCCACTTCATATTGCTTCCTCCCATCTTCTGCTTGGCGCAGTTGGTGTGATCTGATCGCACGTGGCGACCGACCTAGAGCCCTCGTTTTCTTCTTTTTTGCCGATTTGTACTGTCCTTGCGACGACAGCGCGCATCCGCCTCTATTGCACAATTGGTAAGACCAACCTAGTCTTGTGTCAATTGGTCAAACCAATCCCATGTCAGTGGCCGCCAATCTGCCTAAGAAGAGTTTCCGGCGCTATCGAGAGATCGCCGACCGGATCGTCGACCGAATTGCCAGCGGTGAGTATGCGGCCGGCGCTCGGCTTCCTGCCGAGCGGGAACTGGTCGAAGAGTTCGGCGTTAGCCGCCCCACCTTACGTGAAGCGATCATCGCGCTGGAGATTATGGGCTTTGTCGCGGTTCGCGGCGGCTCTGGTATCTATGTCATCGGTTCTCGGCAAACTGTGCCAGAGGTTGACCTTGGCATCGGCACATTCGAGCTCTTGGAGGCCAGGAAGACCGTTGAGTCAGGAGTCGCGGCGATCGCCGCTGGCGACGCGACAAGCGAACAGCTTGCTCAACTGCGTCAGTTCATCGAGCAGCAGGTCAAAGGGCATGAGGAGGGCACCGATCTTTTCGACATAGCCGACCGACGGTTCCATACATACATCGCAGAAATGACGGGCAACAGCGCTTTGCTCTACATCGTCGAACAACTTTGGAACTTTCGGCGGGACTCAGACATCTGGCGCATCCTTGACGAACGGTCGGACGCGCATTTGATGCAGGCGCGGGCGATCGAAGACCATGTCAAGATCTTTGCTGCGCTAGAAGCCCGCGATCCCGACCGAGCGAGATCGGCGATGCAGGAGCACATGCAGAACAATATCGAATGGCGGCTCAACAACGCGCTGCAGGTTCCGGCTGTTTCCGATTCCGATCGTCGCACGCGGCTACGCCTGCGACTGGATCAAGAAAGAGAGTCGAGTCCCAACCGGGATTAGTCAGGGTTAGGACCGCGTATCTCTGTGTATAGACATGTCTGCTTCCGGTCAGAACCGGTCGCTTCCGGGCGGCGTCGCCGCGAGCAGTCGCCTCAGCTTAAGCACGGCCGGTCAGCCACCAGGTGTCGGTGGGACCCTTGCCCTTGATGACCTTACGCGCGGCCGTCCTCCACCGCGTGGCAGGCCACCTGTCCTCCGCCTGCAAGCGGCAACGGGAGAGGGCGTTCGTTTCTGCAGCGATCGTTGGCTAGCGGGCAGCGCGGATGAAAGGCGCAGCCGGCGGGCGGGTCCATCGGATTGGGCACCTCGCCCGATAAGGGCGCGCTTGTTCGTCCGATTGCGTCGACGTTCGGCACGGTCTTGATGAGCAGCTGCGTATAGGGATGGCGCGGCGCGCTGAAGAGCGCTTGCTTCGGCTGTAGCTCCACAAGACGACCGAGATACATGACGCCGACATCATCGGCCATGTGATCGATCACGGCGAGGTTGTGGCTGATGAAGAGGAACGTCAGGTGATGCTCACGCTGCAGCCGGCGCATCAGATTGAGGATCTGCGCCTGTACGGAAACGTCGAGCGCCGATGTGGGTTCGTCGCAGATCAGGAATTCTGGGTTGCTCGCCAGCGCTCGGGCGATGGCGATGCGCTGGCGCTGGCCACCTGAGAATTCGTGCGGATAGCGCCGGCCATCACTCGCAGCTAGGCCGACTTCTTCAAGCAGGTCCGCCACATGCTTGCGCATCTCAGCGCGTGTCTCCACCAGGCCGAAGGCCAGCAACGGATCGCCCACGGAGCGCTCCACCCGCCAGCGCGGATTGAGGCTGGCGTATGGGTCCTGAAAGATCATCTGAACGCCGCGCCGCGATCCGCTGTCCCAGGCGCCTGAAACCTTGAGCGCGTGACCGGCAAAGTTCAGTTCACCTCCGCTCGGCGCAACCAGGCCGGCGAGGCAGCGTGCCACCGTCGACTTGCCGCATCCGGACTCGCCGACCAGTCCCAGCGTGCGACCGCGGGCAATCTCAAACGACACATCCGCCACCGCTCTGATCATCTGGCGCGGACGGCGCTCCACGACACGCGTCACCAAAGGCGCGGAGACGTCGAACGTCTTCGTCAGATTGTGGACGATCACCAGCGCGTCGCCCGGCGCTTTGCCCGGCTCTGCGACGGTTGGCGCATCAGCGCGGGCCTCGGCGGTCATTGCGGTGGCTCGCTTACGGCCCAACAGGCCACGCCCACGCCGTTCGATAGGGTGTGCTGGTCGGGGGGCGTTTCAGTGCAGACCGGCAGACACCTCTGGCAGCGCGGGTGAAAGGCGCAGCCTTCTGGCA
The DNA here is from genome assembly GCA_028284625.1 of Afifellaceae bacterium. Classification (GTDB taxonomy): domain Bacteria; phylum Pseudomonadota; class Alphaproteobacteria; order Rhizobiales; family Afifellaceae; genus DASWJZ01. The sequence goes on from JANQRH010000008.1 coordinate 74,255, forward strand.
GCGCGCCGACGCGCGGCATGACGCCGGGGATTTGCGGCAAGATATCCACCCGCGTGCCGATATTGGGAATGGAGCTGACGAGCCCCTGCGAATAAGGGTGCCGCGGGCTGCCCAAGACCTCGGCGACCGGGCCGATCTCCACCACGCGGCCTGCATACATGACCGCAACGCGATCGGCCGCCTCGGCAATGACCCCCATGTCGTGCGTGATCAAAATCACGCCAGCATTCAGCTCGCGCGCGATCCGCACCAGAAGCGCAATCACTTGCGCTTGGATGGACACATCGAGTGCGGTGGTCGGCTCGTCGGCGACGATCAATCGCGGATGGCCGGCAAGCGCCAGCGCGACGACCACACGTTGGCGCATGCCGCCTGAGAATTCGTGCGGATAGCTTCTCAGCCGGTCACGCGCCGCTGGGATGCCGACCTCGTCCAAAAGCTCCACGGCGCGCTCCGTGGCCGCGCCGTGTCCCATGCCGGTGTGCTCGCGTATGGTCTCAACAAGCTGGCGGCCGATCGTGAAGACCGGGTTCAGCGCCGTCAGCGGATCCTGGAAGACCATGCCGATGCCCGCGCCGCGCAGCCGCCGCATGTCGCGCGGAGACAGCGTGTCGATGCGCCGGCCTTCGAACCAGATCTCCCCGGCCGTCTTGTAGAGCGGCGGTTCAAGCAGGCCGATGATCGCCGCGCCCGTAACGGATTTTCCCGCGCCCGACTCGCCGACGAGGCCCAGAACTTCGCCCGGGCCGACCGAGATGCTCACATCGTTGAGAACCGTCGCTGTCTGAGCGTCGGACTGCATCTCCACGCGCAGTCCGCGGATTGAGAGGAGCGCGTTCTCAGCGTCGCTTGCGCTCATGGCGTCGCCGCCCTTTGCGCAGGCGCATGGCGCGGAAGACGGGACCAGCCGAACGCGGCCGCGACGCATAGGACGGCGATGGAGATCGCAAATCCGGCGGGCGAGCCGGCCGCGAGCAATCCATAGGCAGTCACCGCGAACGCTCCGAAGAGCGTTGCGATCAGCAGCGCCAGGCTGGCGGCTGTTCCGGCAAGCGCCGGCAGCGGCTCAAGCATTGCGGCCGTGCTGGTGGGCACGATGAATCCCATCGCACCGACCGTCAGGATGAGCATCAAGAGAAGCATAACGACGTTCGGCGTAAGCACACTGACGAGAACCATACCGGTGGCTCCGGCGAGCATCGGTACGACGCCAATCGCCATTGTCCGTCGCGTGCCCAGCCGTGCCATGAGGCCCCCGAAAGCCGCTGCAACAAGGGCGAAGGACAAAAGCACCATCGCGATCGATATCGCATAGGCCAATTCAGAAAGCCCATATATGTCCATGAGAACAAACGGGCTTCCCGCCATCATGATCATAAAGGCCCCGCTGGTGGCGGCGCTAATCGCGAGACAGCTGCGATAGGTTTGCGAGGCGAGGAGGTCGCGCAATCCGTTGCGAATATCGGCGCCGGAGGTGGCTTGCTTGCGCGCGGGCATGACGACGAGTGCCAGAATGATCGTCGTGGCGGCGAGCAAAGCTGCTGCCAGAAATGTCAGCCGCCAATCCACAAACGCCAGCAACACCGCGCCGAGCACCGGGCTCATGGCCGGCGCTACGGCCATCGTTGCGCTCAATAACGAGATGTAGCGTGACACCTGCGCCGGTGGGTAAGCGTCGCGGATCGTTGCGCGCGCCGTGATGATTCCGGCGACCGATCCGAATCCTTGTGCGGCGCGGGCGGCGGTCAAGGCCGCCAGGCTGCCAGAATAGGCGCACGCAATGCTGGCGGCGACGAACAATGCGCCGGAAATTGCCAACATGCGGCGGCGGCCCAAGCGGTCGGAGAGTGGGCCGTAGACAGCGAAACCGACGCAGGTTCCGATGAGATAGGCCGTCAGGGTGACTTGTGCGCCGGCCTCACCGGTGCCGAACTCTACGGCGACAGCCGGCAGCGCTGGAAGATAGATGAACGAGCCGATCTGACCGGAGATGGCGACCAGGCAAAGTGCTGCGAACAGCCAAGGCCCGACACGCGCCGGCTCGGCTGTCGCGGTGAGGTCCGCGCCGCTCAGCTCGCCATGGAGTGAACCGCGCGGCTCACCCCCTCCGCCTGGCGCGTTGGCAGATCGTTCTTGTAGAGGCGACCGTCCTTCAGGATCAGCGGCAGGTTCTCTCCCTGCCCATCGAGCAGCGAAATGTCGGCAAGCGGATTGCCGTCGACGACGACGAGGTCGGCCAGCGCGCCCGGTGCGACCGTTCCGAGCTCACCGCTCTTCTGGAGAATCTCGGCGTTGACCGAGGTGGCGGATCGCAGCACGTCGATCGGCTTCTGTACCCTGGCGCGGATGACGAATTCGTGGCTTTGGGCGAACTCCATCTCGCCCATCAGATCGGTGCCGAAGCCCATGCGCGTGCCGGCGCGCTCGCAAATCTCCAGCATCTTGATGCCCGCATCGTTGACGTAGCGAAGCTTGCTCATGACGAAGGGCGACAGGCCGAGTTCGTCGCCGTGCTTCTCGGTGGTCTCGTAACAGACGAGGGTCGGCACAACGAACGCATCGTGATCGCGAACGACCGCCGCCGTCTCTTCGTCGATCAGGTTGCAGTGCTCCACGGTACGCACGCCGTTCTTCACTGCGCGTTGCACGGCTGTGCTGCCATAGGTGTGTGCGGCGACATATGAGCCGCGCATGGCGCATTCGTCGGCGGCCATGCGAATCTCTTCCTCCGAGAACTGATAGTCGTCGATGGAATCGTTGGGCGAGCCGACACCGCCCGATCCCATCAGTTTGATATGGTCGGCGCCCTTGCGCAGCTCGTCTCGCACGGCCTGGCGCATGGCCTCCGGCCCGTCGACGATGCGGGCGAACCAGTCGACGCCATTGGCGTTCCGGTCGATGTCGAGGCGGCTGTCGGTGCGGCGCCGGTGATCGGCATGGCCGCCGGTCTGCGTCAACCCAGGCCCGCCGACAAAGGCACGCGGACCGGTGATCAGCCCTTCCTCAAGCGCCTGCCTGATGCCGAAATCGGCGCCCGCCACATCGCGTATCGTGGTGAAGCCGCGATCGAGCATCGCCTTGATGCGCGGCAGCGCCTTGGCGGTCATCAATGTCAGGGGATAATCGAGGTTGTTGGCTGCCCTCAGGTGCACGGCCATCAGATGCACATGTGCGTCGATCAATCCCGGCAATATTGTTCGGCCGCCGACATCGACCTCGATTGCCTCAAGCGGTGGTGCCTCTCCCTCGACGACCTCGCGGATGCGATTGCCTTCGACCACGATATCGACCGGCTCGTGCAACTCTTCAGCGAAGCCATCGAAAAGGCACGCGTTCCGGAGGATCGTCAGGGTCATTGCACGTCCTTTTTGGGCTGATTGGCCGATTTGGTTTGCGCGGCAGATCATGGTCCGGCAGCCTGCTCGCGTAAAGTGTCTTGATCGCATCATTGAGGAATGTAACCTTTTCATCAATGCGTTGAAGAGGGGACCGGGCCTTGCGTGAAGCGAGGCGAAGCGGCGTCGAAACACCTCACTCATTCGCCGAACAGAGAGGGTCGCATGTTGAAGAAGATGTTGTTCACCGCATCGGTCGCGCTCGCGCTGACGGCCAGTCCGATGCAAGCTGCGGAACTCCGCTACGCCGGAACCACGCCGGCGTTGACGATGGATCCGCACGCGACAAACGACTTTGTAACGACGGCGATCTTTCGGCAGGTCTATGACAGCGTTGTCGGCCTGACGCTGGATATGGAACTGGCGCCGGCGCTGGCTACGGAGTGGGAGTATCTCGGCGACAATACGTGGCGCTTCAAGCTGCGCGAGGGCGTGACCTTTCACGATGGCTCGCCGATGACGGCGGAGGATGTCGTCTTCTCCATCATGCGCGAGAAGGACAGCCGGTTCTACACAGCGCTCTTCGGCGGCATCTCCGAGGCCAAGGCCGTCGATGGTCTCACCGTCGACGTCATATCGACGGCGCCCGATCCCATTCTTCCGCGCAAGATGACGCGCATGTTCGTCATGTCGAAGGCCTGGGCGGAGGCGAACGATTCGATGGAGATACCGGACCTGGGGGCGGAAGGCGCCGAAGCCCACTCAGTGCGCAACGCCAACGGCACGGGGCCGATGAAGCTCATCTCGCACGATCCGAGCGTAGAAACCGTGTTTGAGCGCAACGAAAACTACTGGGACGAATGGCCCGGCAATGTGGACAAGGCGACCTATCTGCCGGTCGGCTCAGCACCGACGCGCGTCGCGGCGCTTCTCTCCGGCGAGGTCGATTTGATCGTCGACCTTCCGCTGCAGGACATTGAGCGTGTGTCTTCCACCGACGGCTTCAAGATGGAGCAGGCTCCGCAGTTCCTCCTGATGCAGCTGGAATTGGACGGCACCCGCGACGTGGCGCTCGACACGTGGAACAAGGACGGGACGCCGATTGAAAGCAATCCGTTCAAGGACGTTCGCGTGCGCCTGGCCATTGCTCATGCCGTCGACGCGGAGCTTATTGTCGACCGCGTCATGCGCGGCAATGGCCGGATCGTCGGCATCGCTTCGGTGCCAGGTTTTGGCGGCTATCAGGCGGACCTTGACGAGCGCTGGCCGACCGACGTTGAGCGCGCCAAGGAGCTCCTGGCGGAGGCCGGCTATGGCGACGGGTTCACCACGCAGCTCAACTGTCCGCTTGAGCGCTACGTCAACACTGACGACATCTGCCGTGCCGTTGCGTCCATGCTGGCGCAGATCGGGATCGAGGTGCAGGTGAACGGCATGGTGTGGCCGGAATTCGCTCGCATGCTGGTGAACGGCCCCACTTCGAGCTTCCATCTGATCGGCAACGGGTCGAACTCCTTCGATTCGCAGGACACGTTCACATCGACGATGATGACGCGTGATGCGGACAAGAAGGAGGGCTTCTTCAATTGGGCGCTCTACTCCAATGAGATCGTCGACAAGGTGGCGCGCGAACTGCCGGTGACGTTTGACCAGGAGGAGCGCACCAATCTTTACCGGGAAGGGCTCACGGCCGCCCGCGACACCGTCAGCGCCGTTTACCTGCACCAGCCCATGATCACCTGGGGCATGAAGGACGGGATTACGGCGCCGATCCGTTCCGACGCGACCTTGACGCTGCAAAACGTCGTCGTTCCGGAATAACGTCACAACAATGAAAGGCGCGGCCGCGGCCGCGCCTTCGAGGCTAAGCCAACCGAGATGATTGCGTTCCTTGCTCGCCGCCTAGTGCATGGAGCGCTGGTGTTGCTGGTCGTCAGCCTGCTGGCGTTCGCGCTGTCGGCGTTCGTCGGCGACCCTGTGGCAAGCATCCTTGGCCTCAACGCCACGCCGGAAGATCGCGCCGTCTTGCGCGAGCGGCTCAATCTCGATGACCCCTGGGCGAGCCGCTATCTGAGCTTCGTGACGAGCGCGGTGCAGGGCGAGTTCGGGATGTCCTATTCCGCCCAGCGCCCGGTGATCGACTTGGTGCTGGAACGCGTGCCGGCGACGCTTGAGTTGGCCGGTGTTGCGCTGGCGTTTTCGCTGCTCATTGGGCTGCCCATTGGCGTCTACGCGGCTGTCTTCCGGCACAATTGGTCAAGCGGCGCGGTCATGATGCTGTCGGTCATCGGCGTATCGTTGCCAAGCTTCGTCGTCGGCATCTTGCTGATCTTCATGTTCTCGGTGCGGCTGGGTTGGCTGCCCTCCTTTGGCCGCGGCGAGGTCGTGGACATCGGCTGGTGGACGACGGGGCTCCTGACTGTCTCCGGGCTGACATCGCTTATCATGCCGGCCGCTGCGCTGGCGGTCGGGCAGGTCGCGTTGATCGCACGCCTCGTGCGGGCGGAGATGCTGGAGGTGCTGCGCACGGATTATATCCGTTTTGCCCGGGCGCGGGGATTGAAGCCACGCGTGATCAATCTCTCGCATGCGTTGCGCAACACGTTGATCCCGGTCATCACAGTGAGTGGCATCCAGCTCGGCTTCCTGGTCGCCTTTGCCATTGTCGTTGAAGCGGTATTCCAATGGCCGGGGCTCGGACTGCTTTTCCTGCAAGCGCTCGGCAGCACCGACGTGCCGGTGATCTCCGCCTTTCTTCTCCTTGCCGCCTGCTTCTTCCTGGTGATCAACACAATCGTCGACCTTCTCTACCTGGTGGCTGATCCGAGGTTGCGCGTGCGCGGCGGTTTGAGCTCGGAGGCCGCACTGTGAGGAGCGACGCGATGAGCGACACGGCGCTTGCCGCACCCTCCCGCTCGGTCCTTAGCCGCATCTGGCGATCGGACCTGGCCGTCAGCTTCCGTCGAAATCCGGGGGCGATCGTCGGCGGCGCGATTTTATTGCTGCTTGCGGCGGGCGCCTTGTTTGCGCCGTGGGTGGCGGCCACCGATCCCTACGACCTTGCTACGCTCAGCCTCCTGGACTCACGCCTGCCGCCGATCTGGATCGATGGCGGCACGTGGCCGTATCTTCTGGGGACCGACACGCAGGGCGCCGACCTTTTGTCGCTGATCCTTTACGGCATGCGCACATCGTTGCTTGTCGGGCTCGCGGCCGTGGCTTTGTCGTGTACGCTCGGCTCGCTGCTTGGTCTGATCGCAGGCTATTTCGGTGGCCGTGTCGGTGGCGTCATCATGCGCGCGGCCGACATTCAGTTCACCTTTCCGGCGATCATCCTGGCGCTTCTTATTGGCGGCATCGCTCAGGCGGTGCTGCCGGCCTCGCTGCAAGCCACGTTCGCGCTGCCTGTCGTTGTGATGGCGCTTGGTCTGTCGCACTGGCCGCATTTTGCGCGACTGGTGCGCGGTGGCGTGCTGGTGGAGAAGAAGAAGGACTATGTCGCAGCTGCTCGGCTCGCCGGCCGCGGATCGGCATCGATCATGGTCCGCCAGTTGCTGCCCAACGTGATGAACGTGATCTTCGTTCTGGCGACGCTAGACGTGGCGTTCGCCGTGATGGGCGAAGCCACGCTCAGCTTCCTGGGCTTCGGCCTGCCGCCGACCGAGCCGTCTCTTGGAACCTTGATCCGCAGCGGATACAGCTATCTGTTCGCCGGCGAGTGGTGGCTGGTGATCTTCCCCGGACTGACGTTGATGCTGGTCATCGTCGCTATCAATTTGGTGGGCGACTGGCTGCGCGACGCCCTCAACCCACGTATTCACTGAAGAGGCCATAGTGGCGCGTTCCTACCGTGTGGGCATCGATGTCGGCGGAACCTTCACCGATTTCGTGCTAATCGATTCTGAAGGCGAGCGGCTTGAGACCTGGAAAGAGCCCAGCACGCCGGCCGATCCGGCCCGCTCTGTCGTGGATGGCTTTGCGCAATTACTGCAGCACGCAAAGCTTTCCGCCGCCGACGTCGACGTGGTCGTTCACGGCACCACGCTGGGGCTGAACGCGATCCTTCAGGAGCGCGGCGGTCGGGTCGGCTTGGTCATCTCCCGCGGCTTCGGCGACATCATGGTGATCGGGCGCGGCGGGCTTCCCAACTCGCACAATTACAAGGACCCGAAGCGTCAGCCTCTGGTCCAGCGCCGGCATGTCTACGAGATTCCTGCCCGCCTGCGCATCGACGGCTCGGTGCTTGAAGAACCGAGCGAGGAAGACCTCGACCGCGTCGCCGCTGCGGCGCGCGCCGACGAGCTCCAGGCGCTCGCCGTCCTCGTCATCAATTCCTACAGCCACCCGGATATGGAGGAAGCCGTCGCCGGCGCGCTTGCTGCGCGGCTACCCGATGTTCGGGTGATGGCCTCTGCCGCGCTTTGGCCGGAGGTCCGCGAGTTTGAGCGCGCTCTGGTGGCAGTCCTCAACGGCTACATCCACCCCATGATGGACGATTATTACGCCGCGCTGGATCGCGAGTTGTCGGCCATGGGGCTGGGCGGGCGGCTGGAGATCGCTACGTCGAACGGCGGGACGGTCGGCGTGGAGACGGCGCGTCGGCGACCGATCGATACTTTGTTGTCCGGCCCGGCGGCTGGAGTCTCGGCGGGCACGCGGCTTGCCGCCGAAGCGGGAATCACCCACGCGATCAGCGTCGACATGGGCGGCACGTCCTCCGACATGTCGATCACGCATGACGGCGAGCCGGAATTCACCACCGAGACGCGGATCGGCGTCTATCCGGTGATCATCCCGGCTATCAATGTGTGGACGATCGGCGCTGGCGGCGGGTCGGTTCTGTGGGCTGATCCGCAAGGTCTGCTGAAGGTCGGGCCGAGGAGCGCGGGCGCCGATCCGGGACCGGCTTGCTATGGGCGCGGCGGCAGCGAGCCGACCATCACCGACTGCTATCTCGTGCTGGGCTACCTTGATCCGGAGCACTTTCTCGGCGGCCGCATGGCGCTTGACCGCGACGCGGCGGAAGCGGCCTTGGCGCGGCTCGGCAAGGCGATCGGCATCGATGGCGCGGAGCAGGTGGCCGAGGCGGCGATCCGCATCGCGACCGCCAAGATGTCGACTGAGGTCACCAAGGGCATGGCGCAGCGCGGCTACGATCTGGCGGATTTCACGCTGTTGCCCTTTGGCGGCGCGGGCCCGACGCAAGCGGCGCTTCTGGCGGAGGAAACGCGGCTTAGCCGGATTCTCGTTCCGCCGTCGCCCGGCACGTTCTGTGCCTTCGGCGCCGTCACCGGAGGATTGCGGCGCGACTTTGCCCGCTCGCGGCGCGCCACGCTGAACGCCGATCCGGAGGCCGGCCGCGCATTCGCCGAAGCGCTGGAAAGCCTTGAGGCGGAGGCGGCTGCCTGGTCCACGGAGGAGGGCGGGCCGGCGGGGCAGGCGGAGATCGCTGTCTTCGCCGACATGCAATACCCCAAGACGGCCGTGGAGCTGACGATTGCGGTTCCGCCGGAGATTGCGAAGCGCGCCGATCCGTCGGAGCTTGCCGAGCTCTTCCATTGCGAGCACGAGCGGCTCTACGGATTCCGTGATGCGGCAAGCCCAGTCTACTTCACCACGGTGCGCGTGACCGCCCGTCTGCCGGCGCCGTCGCTCAAACTGCCGCCGCGATCGGCCAACGGATCGGCCGTGCCTGCGGGTCGTCGTCGGGTGATCTGGCGCGGCGCACCGGTCGAGGCCGAGGTCTTTGCCGCCGACTCCTTGCCCGCCGGAGCAGAACTCCGCGGGCCGGCGATTATTGAGATGATCGACAGCACGATTGTCGTTCCGCCTGGCTGGTCGCTCGGCTCAGATGCGATCGGATCGATGCATCTGACGCGAAAGGACTGAGATGGACCCGATCACGCTTGAGATCCTCAACACCCAGGTCGCCGCCGCCTCGGAGGAAATGGCGCTGACGCTGAAGCGCACCGCGCGCTCCCTCTATGTCAAGGAAGCGGTGGATTTCGGCGTCGGGCTGGTGACTCCGGAAGGCCGCTTCTTCGGTAATCCGCGCGATTTCGGCTCAGCCCTCATCGATCACGACATCACGCCGACGCTTGAGGCGCTTGGCGAGCCGCTTGAGAGCGGTGATGTGCTCTTGACCAACCACCCCTACGAGACCGCTGGGCTTGTCAGCCATACGCCGGACCTCACCTTGATCCGGCCCTATTACAGCGGCGAGACGCTGGTGTGCTACGGCTACACATTCGTGCACTCCACCGATGTGGGCGGCAAAGTGCCAAGCAGCGTGTCGCCGACCAACTCGGAGCTCTATCAAGAGGGGCTCTTGATTCCCTCGGTGAAGCTCATGCGGCGCGGCGAATGGAACAACGACGTCTTGCGCCTTTACCGTGCCAACGTGCGCACGCCGGACCTCAACTGCCATGATCTCACGGCCATGCTGGCGGCGCTAGAGACAGGCGGCAAGCGCGTGGAGGCGTTGGTAGCCGAGCACGGGCTGGAGGCCTTCATTCAGGGCCAGCGCGATCTGCTCGACTATGCAGCGGAGAAGGCGCGCGCGGTGCTGCGTCAGATCCCCGACGGCACGTACGACTTCTGGGACTTCTTGGACGACGACGCGATCACGCCTGTGCCGATGCGCTTTCATGTGACCGTGAAGGTCGATGACGGCCGCATCCATCTCGACTTCACCGAGACCGATCCGCAGGTGGACAGCGCTTACAACGTGCCGACCCTTGGCCGCCGCCATGCCTGGCTCACCGTGCGCATCCTGCATTTCGTCACGACGCACGATCCGTCTGTCCCGATGAATGGCGGCATCTTCCGCGATGTCACGGTGGCGCTGCGCAAAGGCACGATCCTCGATCCGATTTTTCCGGCAGCGACGGGTGTGCGCGCCGCGTCAGCCTATCGGCTGAACGACGCCGTGACCGGCGCGTTCGCTCAAGCCGTCGATGAGGAGGTGCCGTGCCCGAGCGGTGGGGCGATGGTGCCGGTGGTGCTTGCCGAATACGAGCAGCTTTCAGGAGCGCGGAACGTTGTGGTGCTCAATTCCGTCATCGTCGGCTCCGGCGCACGCCGCGGCAGCGACGGCTATGACGGGATCGATGGCTCGCTCTCCACGATCCGCAATACGCCGGTGGAGAAAAGCGAACTAGAGGCAGGCGTCGAAATCCTTGAATACGGCCTGAACCGCGATAGCGCCGGGCCGGGACAATGGCGCGGTGGGCTTGGCCTGCGTTTTACGTTCCGTGTGTCCCAATCCGGAAGCGCTGTTTTGGGGCGTGGCCTGGAGCGGTTCTATTTCCGTCCGTGGGGGATGGCAGGCGGCATGCCGGGCGCCAACATGCGGGTTGTGCAGAATATCGGCACGCCGCGCGAGAAGGCGCTCGGCAAGATCGACATCGTCTGGCTTGAGAAGGGCGACACGGTCACATTCCTGACGCCCGGCGGCGGCGGCTATGGCGACCCGTTCCTGCGGGCGCCGGAGGCGGTGCTTGACGACGTGCTGTCGGGCTTTGTTTCACCGGAGGCCGCGGAGCGCGACTATGGCGTGAAGATTGTGGAGCGCGCCATCGATCGGGAGGCGACGGCTCGTCTGCGCAAAGCGCGCCCGCTGCGGTCCAAGGAAAACGGCGATGCGTTCGATTTCGGGCCGGAGCGAAATGGGTGGGACGCCGTCTTCACACGCGATCGCATGCAGGCTCTGAACGATGCGTTGATGACACGACCGCCCTCGCAGCGCCAAAGTCTGCGGCAGGAGCTTTTCCGTGTCGTCGTGCCGGAACTGTTCGATGCCGACGCGCGGGCGGCGCGGCAGGTCATTCCCGATCCGGCTGCGAGCAAAGAGCGTCTGGAGGCGGCGACCGCCGATCTCGCGAAGGATCACTAATGCGGCTGACGTTGCTTGGAACCGGCACGCCGAGCCCGTCTCTTCGGCGCAGAAGCTCCGGCGCGCTCCTGGAAGTCGACGGTGAAACCATCGTGCTCGACCATGGCGGCGGCGCGTTTGACCGATTGGTGGAAAGCGGCACGGACCCGGCCGCGGTCACGCATCTTCTGATCAGCCACCTTCATTCCGACCATACGCTGGACCTTGCGCGCCTGGTCCTGCAGCGTTGGGACCAAAGCGACGGCGGGCTTTCGCCGCTCACCATCATTGGGCCGGCGCCGCTGGCGCGGACTTGCGCGGCGCTCTTCGGTGAAGGCGGCGCGTTCGAACCCGACATACGCGTGCGGTGTGAGCATCCGGCGAGCCTGGCATTCTATGCAGCAAGGGGCGGCGTCCCGCCGCGCTTGCCGCCGCAATGGATGGTGGAAGAGGTCGTCGCGGGTGCGCGGATAAAGATCGGCTCCGTCTCGGTACGGGTCGGCGCGGCGCAGCATATGGAGCCGATCCTTGAATGCCTCTGCTATCGTTTCGAGGCAGGCGGAACCGCGTTCGTCTATTCCGGCGACACCGGCTACAGCAAGGACTTTGTCGCGTTCGCAAGAGGCTGCGATGTCCTGCTCGCCATGTGTCAGTATCTGGATGGCACGCCAGTGCCGCAGCTTGCCCGCGCGACTGCGGCGAGCCATCTGGAGGTCGCGCGGATGGCGGCGGCAGCGGGAACCAGGACGCTCGTGCTGACGCATCTTTCAGAGCAATTCGATGATCCTCTCGCGCGGGCGCGGGCACAAAAGGAGATGGCGAAAATCTTCTCAGGCACCATTGTGTGGGGCGAAGACCTGATGCGCCTCAGCCTCGACGGTTCGATGTCTGAGGGAAGCTTCCGCTGAAATCCGCATTCTGAGAGCCAGCACGGCTATTCGGCAAAGTGGCATGCGACGAGGGCGTTATCGACGCGCCGCATTGCGGGGCGTTCCCGGCGGCAAATGTCGGAAGCGATCGGGCAGCGAGGGTGAAACGCACAGCCCGAGGGCGGATCGATGGGATCAGGGATCTCGCCCTTTGGCGGCGGCACCTCGCGCCCGAACCCGTCCATGCGCGGAGCGGCGTCCAAAAGCATCTGCGTATAGGGGTGCTTGGGCGCGCTGAATAACGAGTGCGGATCTGCTTCTTCGACGAGGCGTCCGAGATAGAGGACGCCGATCCGGTCGGCCATGTGCCGGACCACCGTCAGGTCGTGTGTGATCAACAAGTATGTCAGACCGAGCTCGTCTTTCAGATCGCTCATCAAGTTCAGAACCTGCGCCTGCACCGAGACATCCAGCGCCGACGTGGGCTCGTCGCAGACAATGAGGCGCGGTTCGGAGGCGAGGGCGCGCGCGATGCAAATCCGCTGACGCTGCCCGCCGGAGAATTCGTGCGGGAACTTCCCCGCATCGGACGGATGAAGGCCGACTTGTTCCAGCAACCTTTCGGCTAGACCGACAGTGTCCTCGCCCTTTGACGCGACGGGCTCTGTGATGATGTCGCGCACGCGCCAGCGGGGATTGAGCGAGGCATAGGGGTCTTGAAAGATCATCTGAATGTTTGAGCGAACCGACGCGACCTTGTCCGCATCGACTTCTGTCGCAAGGTTCACTCCTTCGATCTCGACCTCCCCGGCGGACGGGCGAAGCAAACCGACCAACGTCCGACCGATCGTGGATTTGCCGGACCCGCTTTCTCCGACAAGCGCGTAGGTCGTGCGTTCTTCGACCTGGAAATCGACATCCGATATGGCGGTCAGAAAGGCCTTGGCGCGCCCTTCCAACAGCCGGTTCAGCCAGGGTTTTGAGACATCGAAGATGCGCGTCAGCCCGCGGACGGTCACGTAGGCACTCATTCGACCGCCTCCGCCGTCATTGGGAACCAGCAGGCGGCCCGTGTGTCTTCAATAGCGGGCAAGGGTGCGTGGCGGCATTGTTCTTGAGCACGCGGGCAGCGCGGATGAAACGCACAGCCGTCCGGCATGTGGCTCAGCCGCGGCATGGCGCCGGGGATCTGGTGAAGCCGCTTCTGATCCATCGCTGCGAGCGGGGTCGAGGTCATCAGCCCGTGGGTATACGGGTGCTCCGGTTGTTGCAGCACATCGCGCACGGGCCCAAGCTCCGCCAATCGCCCGGCATACATCACCGCAACCCGGTCTGCGGCCTCGGCGATCACGCCCATGTCGTGGGTTATGAGCATGATTGCCGTGCCCCTCTCGCGGCAGAGACGCTTGAGGAGCGATATGATCTGCGCCTGGACGGAGACGTCGAGCGCGGTCGTCGGCTCGTCGGCGATCACGAGGCTGGGCTCAGCACAAAGCGCCAGCGCGATGACCACACGCTGCCGCATGCCACCGGAAAATTCGTGCGGATAAGAGTCGATCCGTTCCGCCGCACCGGGGATCCCGACTTCTTCCAGCGCGGCCACGACGCGCTTTTCCGCCTCCGCCTTGCCGATTGGGAGGTGGGTCAGGATCGTTTCGGACAACTGGTCGCCGATGGTCAGAAGCGGGTTGAGCGAGGTCAGCGGGTCCTGAAAGACCATGCCGATTTCCTTGCCGCGAACGCGCCGAATCCTTTCGCCTTCCAGCGTGTCGATGCGGTTGCCGTTCAGCCAGATCTCGCCGCCGGAGATATGGGCAGGCCGGCTCAGCAGTCCGATGACCGCGTTGCCCACCATGGACTTTCCGGCCCCGCTCTCGCCGACAACACCGAGAATTTCGCCCGCCGCGATGCCATAGCTCACGCCGTCGACCGGCTTGACGACACCGGCGCGCGTCGGGATGTCGACCGACAGGTCATGGATGGACAGGACGGGACTGGTCAACGGAGTCTCGGGTTCAGTGCGTCCCTCAGCCAGTCGCCCAGGAGATTGACGCTCAGCGCCAGGGCCAGAAGCGTGCAGGCGGGGAAGAAAAGGATCCACCATTCGCCTGAGAACAGAAACCCTTGCCCAATCCGGATGAGGGTTCCGAGTGACGGTTGCGTGGGCGGTGCGCCGACGCCGAGGAAGGAAAGCGTTGCTTCGGCGATGATGGCCAGCGCCAGCGAAATCGTCGCAATCACCAGGACAGGCGAAAGGGCATTCGGAAGAATGTGCTTGATCATGATGGCCCAGGGCCTCCGCCCGATGAGGAGAGCCGCGGCGACGTAATCCTTTTTCTTCTCCACCAGCGTCGTGCCCCGGACAACACGGGCGAACTGCACCCAGTCCGATAGCCCGATGGCGAGGATCAGCACCCAGATGGCCATCTGGTCCCGGTACTCGACCGGCGTGAAACCCTTTGCGATTCCGAAAATCAGCATCGCGACCAGGATCGACGGGAAGGTCAGCTGCACGTCGGCGACCCGCATGATGATCGTCTCCGTCCAGCCGCCGAAATATCCCGAGACCAGCCCCAGCACGATCCCCAGCACCATCGCGAAAAGGACGGCGGAAGCGCCGACAAACAGCGAGATGCGCATGCCGTAGAGGATGGTTGAAAACACATCCCGCCCTTGATCGTCGGTCCCCATCAGGAAGGCGCTGCCGGTGAAGGCATTCGGCTCCATGGGCGGCGTGAAGCCGTTCATCAAGTTCAGGCTCGCCGGGTCGAATGGGTTTGTCGGTGCAATCCACGGCGCAAAGACGGAGGAGAACACAAGGATGCAGACAACCGTGAAAGACACCAGCGCTACCGGAGAGCGCTTGAACGCAAAGAAGAAGTCGCTCTCGCGGAACCGCTCCCAGCGTCCCTTGTCGTGCACGTTTGAGGTCAGGGGCGTCGGCGTGTCAGCCATTAGTGGGCCCCGGATCGGTCAGCGCGGAGCCGCGGGTCGATGAAGACGTAGAGAACGTCCACGATCAGGTTGATCGCGACGAACATCACTGAGATGAGCATGAGATAGGCGGCCATGACCGGGATATCGACGAACTGGATGGCATTGATGAAGAGCAGCCCGACGCCCGGCCATTGAAAGACCGTCTCAGTGATGATGGCGAAGGCGATGATCGCGCCAAGCTGCAGGCCGATCACGGTGACGACCGGCACCATGGTGTTCTTCAAGGCATGGCGGAAGTTCACCACGCGATCCAGCAGGCCGCGCGCGCGCGCAAAGCGTATGTAGTCCTGCCGCAGAACTTCCAGCATCTCGGACCGCACCAAACGCATAATCAGAGTCATCTGATAGAGCCCAAGCGTGATCGACGGCAGGACCAACGCCTTCAACCCGCTCTCAGTGAGAAACCCAGTCGTCCACCAGCCTCCCAAACTAACCGTTTCTCCACGCCCGAACGAGGGAAGCCACCCAAGCTCGACGGAGAACAGATAGATCAGCAGGATGCCGATCAGAAAGGTCGGCAAAGAGACTCCGATCAGCGAGCTGGCCATGATGAAGTTTGCTGTCACGCCGTTGCGCTGGATCGCTGTGAATACGCCAAGCGCAATCCCCAAAACGATTGCGAAAAGTCCTGAGACAGCGGCCAGTTCCAGTGTGGCCGGCGCGCGTTCCATGATGATCTCGGCGACCGGTCGACCTTGCCGGTAACTCACCCCGAAATTGCCCTGCGCCGCGCCTTGGAGAAATTTGAAATATTGTATTGGAAACGGCTGATCGAGGCCGAGCTGAGATCTCAGCCGCTCGACATCTTCGATCGTTCGTTCCTGACCGAGCATGTTGTCGATCGGGTCGCCGACAAAACGGAACATGGAGAAGGCGACCAGTCCCACAATCAGCAGGACGAGGATCGATTGCCCGATGCGCCGGATGATGAAGGCCAGCATATGCCGTTGTCGCTCTCTCCTTCGACGCCCAAGATGAGCCCGCGGGGGCGCTCCGGGTCAAGCCCGGAGCGCCGATACTTGGAGATCAGTTGACGGTCACCCACCGCAGGATGAAGAAGTTGTCCGGCCTCTGGGTCAGGTCGATGTTGCTTCGCGCACCCCAAACCAGCGGCTGCACGTAAAGCGGCACATAGGCCATCTCGTCCTGCAGGATCTTGTGTGCCTCGTCGATCATTGACTGGCGTTTGCCCTGGTCGATCTCCGACTGGATCATCGGCAGAAGCTCGTCGACGCGCGCGTTCGAATATCCGCCGAAATTCCAGGACCCGAGCTTCTTTTCCTCGTTCGGCGTGGAGGCAAGGAAGCGGATCGGATGTTCCGCATCAAAGGTGCCGGGCGACCAGCCGAGCAGGTACATGTCGTAATTGTCGGCCCGCAGCTCCGGCCAGTAGTTCTGCACAGGCATCGCGTCGAGCGTCGCCGTGATCCCGACCTGCGCCAGCATGCCAGTGACGGCCTGACAGACCGCTTCGTCGTTCAGATACCGATTGTTCGGGCATTTGAGACCGAACGAGAACCCGTCGGCATAGCCCGCCTCGGCGAGGAGCGCCTTGGCTTTGTCCGGGTCGTGGGCCGGACGCGCGGCGAGCGACGTCGAATAGCCGTTCATGGCTGGCGAGACGAGCTGGCTCACTTCCTCGGCATTTCCCCGCATGATCGTTTGCAGGATCGCCGGGACATTCACCGCATGTGCCACCGCCTGGCGGACACGAACATCCGCGAAGGGGTTCGCGTCCGTTGTCTCGGCGGAGAACTTCAGCGCGTCGGCCTCATGCGGGAAGCCCAGCATGATGACGCGCGCCTCGATTCCCTGGATGACCTTGACGTCCGGATTTTCCTGAAGACGCACCACATCCTGAATGGGCACCGGGTTGATGAAGTCCACATCGCCCGACAAGAGCGCGGCCAGCGCCGTCGCGGGATTCTGGATCGGCTGGAGCGTTGCTTTGGTGATGTTGTGCTCTGCCTCGCCCCACCAGCCTTCATGCGGCTGAAGCTCGGTGCGGAGCCCCGGCTCGCGCGCGGTCACCGAAAAAGCGCCGGTGCCATTTGCATTCAGCGTGGCGAAATTGCCGTTCTCCTTGTCCGGCAACGCGGCGTTGTTGGCCTCAGCCCAGCCGCTATCCATGATCATCCAGTTGGCGATGCTGCCGGGGAAGATCGGGTTCGGGGCGTTGGTCAAGAAATCGACGGTGAAGTCATCGACTTTCACGACCTCCTTGACCGGTGCAAACCAACTGCGCGTGTCGGAGGCCTCGTCGGAGGCCCGCTCATAGGAAAAGATGACGTCATCGGCGTTGAACTCGGCGCCGTCCTGAAACGTGACGCCCTGGCGGAGCACAAAGCGCCAGCCTTCTCCATCGCCGATGGGCTCCCAGGACGTGGCAAGGGCCGGCTCGACGCTCATGTCCTTTCCGCGGCGGACCAGGCCTTCGTAGACGTTGTTCAAAAAGCCCAGAACGGGGGCGGAATTGACCGCGTGCGGGTCCAGCGTCTGCGGGTCGGTGGTGACAGCCCAGGTGAACTCCTCGGCCGTTGCGGGAAGCGTAAGCGCCGTCGATAGGAGCAGCGCGGAAATCGTTCTGGTCATGGCGTCATGTCCCTTTCCAATCTTAAAGGGCGACCTCTTGGTATGATTTTCAGGTCACTCCTGAAAGGCAGAGTACAACCGGGGGGAAGCGATGCTTCCCCCCGGCCAGGTCGACGACGGTGTCCAACAAAGTTGGCTCAGTTCGTCGCGTTGATCGTGAAATATTTCACTTTCGGCTGATCCTCCGGATCGACCTCTATCCCGAGATTCTCCGCCATGCCCCAGTTCAGGACCTGGTGGTGGATCGGAATGTAAAGCTGCTCATCCTGCACCACACGCCAGATGTCGGCGATGTCGGCGTTGCGCGCCGCAAGGTCGGTGTTGGAGGCCAGCGACTTGATCTTGGCGTCAAGCTCGTCGTTGTCGAAGCCGGTGCCGTTCCACGTGCCGATTTCGCTTTCGCGGCCGTGGACGAGGAAGTTGAAGATGTACTCGGAGTCATAAGTCGGCACGCCCCAGCCCAGCATATAGAAGTCCGTCTTTCCGTCGGTGATCAACGGGAAGTGCTGTGCCTTGGGCTTGGCGTCGAGGTTCACGGTGATGCCGATCTGTCCCAACATGCCGACCGCAGCCTGGCAGATCGCTTCGTCGTTGATGTAGCGATCGTTCGGGCAGTCGAGCCGGATGGAGAACCCGTCTCCGTAACCGGCCTCTTGCATGAGCGCCTTGGCTCCCTCGACATCGGTGGAGCTTTCAGCATCCATCGCCTCGGTCCAACCATTGACGAAGGGCGGTGCGATCATGCCTGCAGGCTGTGACTGGCCCCGCATCACGACTGTCTGAATAGCGTCGCGATTGATGGCCATCGACATGGCCTTCCTGACGCGAACGTCGGCGAGGGGATTGGCCCCGGACACGTTGTCAGCTTCGATGTCGTCGGCGCCCTGGTTCATGCCGAAGAAGATCACTCGGTTCTGCGGTGCCTGCTTGACGACCAGCCCAGTAGCGTTGTTCACGCGCTCAAGGTCCTGGACCGGCATGTCCTGCAGGAAGTTCACCTCGCCGGAAAGCATTGCGGCGACGCGCGTCGCGGCGTTCTGGATCGGGGTGTAGATGATCTCGCTTATGTCCATCGGGAACTGGTCGCGGCCCCAATAATTGTCATTGCGCGACATCACGGTTTTGACGTCGGGCTCGCGACTTTCCAGTTTGTAGGGGCCGGTGCCGTTGGCGTTCGTGGTGGCGAATGTGATCTCGCCGCCTTCGAAGTCCTGCACCTCCACTGTGTTGTTGGCCTCCGTCCAGCCCTTGTCCATGATGAACAAATTGGTGAGGTTCGACGGCAGGATCGGGTTCGGCCCATCGGTGACCATCTCGATCGTGAAGTCGTCGACCGCACGCACTTCGGTGATTGAGCCGATCAGCTCCTTCATGTCGGAGTTCGGTTGTTTGGCGCGTTCGAAGCTGAAGACCACGTCCTCGGCGGTGAAGTCGGCCCCGTCATGGAACGTCACGCCCTCGCGCAGTTTGAACACCCAGACGTTCGGGTCATCTGCGCTGGGCCCCCATTCGGTCGCCAGGGCCGCCTGGAAGGCGCCGGTCGTGTCACGGATGATGAGCGGCTCGTACATCTGGTGACGGATGGTGTGAGACGGTCCCTCGTTCTGGGAATGCGGGTCGAGCGTCAACGCATCGCCTGCGCGCGCCCACCGAAGTGTCTCCGCGCTCGCCGGAATAGCGATGGTTACGGCTAGGGATGCCAAAACGGCTTTTGCTAAGGTACTCATTTGAACTCCCTGGGATATTTCTTTCGATCGGCTAGTTTTGCCAAATTGGCCCAAATCTCAAGACCTGTCGAAAGCACGGTTTAGTGGGCCCTGTCGGAGGCGGAATACTCGCCTTGCGGTTCACGGCCCAAAAAGCACGGGGGTGCCGGGTCTGCCGAAGCCGTAAGCCACAGCCGGCCCTGTATATTTTGAGCCTATAGGCCGCCGGTCACGTCGACATTGGCGCCGGTGACGTAGTTTGCCTCAGGGCTGCACAGCCAGATGATGAGGCCGGCGATTTCGGACGGCTCCGCGAGGCGTGCCAACGGTACGTTTTGCGATGCGCGCCGTCGCGCGCCTTCAAGGCCGATCGTATTTTCGAAGATGTCGGTCTCGGTCATGCCGGGGCGCACGCCACAGACGCGGATGCCTTGGGGCGCGAGCTCCTTTGCGAGACCGATCGTGAAGGCGTCGAGCGCGCCCTTGCTTGCGGCATAGAGCGTGCCGCCCGGGCCGCCGCCGGTGCGGGCGGAGACGGAGGACACATTGACGATGACGCCGCCGCGTCCGGCCATTCGGCGTGTTGCTTCGCGCGCTGCGATGATCGCTCCGCGCACATTGACCGCGAAGAGGCGATCAAAGTCCGCCGCATCCAGATCGGCGTTCGCCGCCTTGTGGTTGATCCCGGCATTGTTGACGAGGGCGTCAACCGGGCCGAGTTGATCGTCCACGGCGGTAAAAAGCTCCGTCACGTCCGCTTCGCTCGCCATGTCCGCCTTGAGGGCGACGGCGCGTCGGCCGCGTTCGCGAATGTCGGCCGCGACAGCTTCGGCTGCATCATGTGAGCCGTGATAGTTGACCGCGACATCCCATCCCGCTTCGGCTGCGCGACGTGCAATGGCCGCGCCGATGCCGCGGCTTGCGCCAGTAATCATCATGATCCGGGCCATGACTCAGATCTCCGGAGCCACGTCTCGGGCGCCTTTGAAGTCGGGGCCGCCCGCCGCGATGTGACCGCCGCTTTCGCCGGTCGGATGCCGGCTGACCCAGAAGGAGTAAAGCGCTCCATCAACTAGCTCAAAGCGCAAGCGCACCGGCCGCCCCGCCAGCGACGACAGATCCGCGCCTGGCCAGTCGACACCGCGCTTGGTCCCGTCTCCGTCGAGCGGCGTGCAGTCGGCCAGGCCAAAGCCGCGGAGGGGGGCGCCCGATTGATCGAGAACGGCAACGCGCAAGCGGCCGTAGGGCGCCTTCAGATTGACGAAGAGGTGCTCACCAGAAAAGCGCAGCGGACGGGTGAGCAGGATGCCGCTGTCGCGATCCGCTGTGAGGCTCACGAAGCCATCGCGGCGCATGGTGGCGAGGCCGGCCATGCCGTTGCCATCCCAGAACCCGTCCCAAAGGCCACGGCCGGAATAGTAGAACCAGAGTTCGTCTCCCGCGACGCAGAAGCCGCCGCCGACGGATTGGATGTTGCCCCAATCCCAGGCGCCGTCGTGCTCCTGTGCGCGAATGAACGGACGGCGGTCGGGGCGATGCCAGTGAAAGCCGTCGCGCGAGTAGCCGACCATGATCTGGTTGCGCTTCTGGAGGCCGCGCTCGGCGCATATCTCATTTTCGGGCCCCTGGTGCACCGAGAACAAGCCGATCATCAGGCTCTCATAGGGTGTGGCGTCGAGTGTATAGAGCTGCGGCGGCTGGTCGGGCCAAGCGGGATTGGGCGGATCGAGATCGTCGGCGCCGACCCAGGGCACCGCAGCGGAGATGTCGGCGAGCCCGGCGGCGAGGTCGGTGTGCTCCAGGAAGTTGCGCACGCGATATTGCTGACCGTCCGGCCTGTTCAACTGCCATTCAATGTCACGCAGCGAGTAGATCCACGCGTCGCGAAACGGATCGCGCCAGAACGTCGAGCGGTCGCCGGTCGGCTGCGCTGCCGGGCTTTCGGCGCGCTTGGTCCAATGCACCCCGTCGGGCGACGTGAAATAGCTGAGTGTGAAGGCGAAGGTTCCGGTCGCCGCGCCCACCAACGGCTCCTTCATGGAGAGCCTTCGCTTCACCGTCTGGATCATTTTGTAGCGCTCGGACGCTTCGGCGTCCGGATCACGCCAAACCGTCGAACTGTCGCGCGGCAGGTTGAGCACGATGTTGGTGCCGGGCACGACATCGAGCGCGGGGCACTCCCAGACAATGCCGTCGCGCGACGTTGCGAGACACGTGCACCACATCTCGTTTCCGGCGTACCACATCTTGAAGAGACGATCCTCCGGATCGAACCAGACACCGTCGCTGAAGGGCATTGCGAACGGCACGTCGCCCAGCTCCCATTCGTGTTCTGGCTTCAGCAGCGGATTGGCGGAATGCGGCTCAGGATGATGGAAAGCACGGGTCAGTGAATGACGTTCGATAAGGAAGTCGTCGACGAAAAGCTGTCGCCCGGCATCAATCGGAATAACGTCCGGCGGAGCATCCAGATAGGGCACCGGCATGGGCGTGCGCGGAACGGGCCCGTAGTTCGGCGCGTCGACCCGCTCAATGCCGTTGGGCAACAGGGGCACGCTTGCTCCTCCCACAGCTAAGCGGCCGCGCGCATCTCCGCCTCCAGCCATGCATCGAGCTTTGCGAGCGCATGCTTTGGGGCCGGTCTGAACGGGCGCCTGCAAGGACCCACCGGCACGCCGACCTTGGCCATGGCGTATTTCAGCCCCTCAACCACGCCGGTCTCCAGCAGGATCTCTATCAAAGCCTGGGACTTGGCCTGCAGAGCACGAGCAGTTTCCATATCGCCCGCGGCAACCGTGCGCTGGATGCCCACATAGACATCGCCGATCAAATTATACGTGCTACCGATCCCGCCATCGGTCCCGGCCGCAACTGCGGCGATGAACATATCGTCTGAGCCGAAGAAGCACTTCTTGTCGGGGGCCGCCCGACGCAGACGCGTGAACTCGAACAGATCCTTGGCGGTGTATTTCATGCCGGCGACTGCGGGCGCCTGGAGCAGCGCGATCAGCTGTTCGGTGTGTAGTGCAACGCCGGTGAGGGCCGGGATGTTGTAGACCATCAGCGGCAAGCCGGCGGCGTCTGCAATGGCGCTGTAATAGTCGGCGATCTCTTCGAAAGAGAATTTGTAATAGAACGGCGGAACGGCTGCGACGCCGTCATAGCCGGCGTCAGCGGCGATGCGAGCCAGCGCGACAGCGTCGCGGGTCGACGCCGCGCCGACATGAGCAATCAGCGCGCCGCGCCCTTTGGCAATTGCGGCCGTCGCGCGCAGCACCTCGGCGCGCTCGTCGCGGCTCATCAACATCGCCTCGCCGGTGCTGCCGCCGACATAAAGACCATCGACGCCGCGGGCGAAGATGAAACTCGCAAGCGGCTCAATCGCCTCCACCGCGACGGTGGCGTCGTCCTTCATCGGCGTCAGCATGGCCGCGTGAATCGAGCCGGGAATTTTCATCAGACCCCCAATAGTCGCGAAGTCTATCGCCGCCTACCGGAAGCGGCACGCGGCGAAATCTCCTCCGCCGAGTTACGCGGTCGCGGCATTTTGGTCAACCAGATTTGATTTTTGAAATGCCATTTTTGCATTTTGACTTGCCATCTGTTCCAATTTGGTCGACAGTTTTGGGATGAACATCGAGGTCGCCTCACACCAGATCGCCGAAGCGCTGGCTGCGGACGTGCGGGCCGGCACGCTTGCTCCCGGCGAGATGTTTCCTTCTGAGCGCGACTTGTGCGGACGCTTCGGCGTCGGCCGGAACGTGGTTCGCTCCGCCATCAGCAACCTTCAGGCCATGGGTCTGGTGGAACACGAAAGGGGACACAGGCCGCGCGTCGCCGCGCCGAATCTCTCCAGCCTGGTCGCCAATGTCAGCGATGCGGCGCGCTTCTTCTTTGCCGGCACCGAAGGGCGGGCGCATTTGGAGCAGGCCCGGCTGTTCTTGGAGACGAGCCTGGTTCGGCACGCCGTCCACCATGCGACCAACGCTCATATCGGCCGGATGATCGAAGCGATCGCCGATTGCGACGCGTCGCTCAACGACCAAACGGCCTTTCGCAACGCCGACGTTCGGTTTCACCGCGTGCTGGCGGAGATCCCGGGCAACCCGATCTTCGTTGCCCTGCACGAAGCCTTCGTCGAGCGGCTGATGAAGGAGCGCGTTCTGCCGAGCAATTTCGACCGCTACATCCGTCGCAGCAACGAAGAACACAAACAGATTGTTGGAGCGCTGCTCGACAAGGACGCCGACCGGGCGGAGTCCATCATGAAGGAGCATCTCGCCCGCAACTTCGCGTCACACTTTCGCGACGCTCTTGCCGGCTCCGGCACAACATAACCAAGCCGGGGCATCGTTGTCCGAATAAGGGAGGAAGATTGTGATGAAACGCTTGCTTGGTGGCCTTGCGGTGTCGACCGCGCTGTCACTGGCCGCTCCGGCCGTGGCAGAGGACGTGATTGAGAATCCGCTGGCGGACGAGCGTGTGCGGCAGGCGATCGCCTACGCGCTCGACATGGAGACGATCGTCGACACGCTGTTTGAGGGCAAAGCGATCGTTGCCGATTCAATGATCCCCAACGGCCCATGGAAGGCGCCCGGGCTGGAGCCCTATGCCTACGATCCCGACAAAGCGCGCGCACTGCTTGAGGACGCCGGTTGGGACGAAGGCTACGTCCTGGACGTGGTCTATTATTATGGCGATCAGCTCACCGTCGATCTGATGACCACCATGCAGGCCTATCTGGCCGATGTCGGCATGCAGATGACCTATCGCAAGCTGGAAGGTGATGTGATCGGCGAGCTGACTTCAGTGCCGGAAGACCCGCAATCCGACACATCCAAGGTGAGTTGGGATATCGCCTATGGGGCCAAGGCCGCGCTTGTGCTGCATGAGTACTACAACGTCTATCTCGACGGGAAGAGCGCCTACACGCCTTCGGAAGCGCCGCGGAACGAGTTGTTGCGGGCGATCAACGGAACCGCCGACCTTGAAGAGCAGAAGGTCGCGTTCCAGGATTTTCAGCGGCTTGAGAGCGCGGAGCTGTCGGATATCCCGCTCTACTATCAGCAGATATACATCTTCGAGAGCAACCGTTTGGATCGCAATGGCGGACCTTACGGCAACGAGCAGTTCAACTACGATTGGAACATCGTGAACTGGACCATCGAGCCGGACGAGAACGGCAAGGAAATCCTCTACACCAACAAAGGCCCGATCCAGTTCTTCACGCAGCCCTGGCTGAACCCCGGTCTGACCACGGACGCCAAGCTGCTCTACGACCGGCTGATGACGGCTAACGCCGCGCTTGTGCCGACCGATGGTCAGCTCGCGGAGGACGTCCAGGTCATGGATGGCGGCATGAAGGTAATGTTCGACATCAGGGACAACGCCACCTGGCATGACGGAACGCCGGTTACCGGTGAAGACGTGTCCTGGTCGATCCATACGGCGCTGAAGGTGCCATCGCTGAACGGCGTCTTCGCCAACACCTTCCAATCCCTTGAAGGGGCGGCGGCCTATAAGGACGGCGATGCTGAGACGATCTCCGGCATTACGGTGGACGGCGACAAAATCACGCTGACATTCGAGACGCTCGATCCAAACGTTCTGGTGACGTTCAGCCAGTTCCCGCCGTTGCCCAAGCACAAGCTTGAGGGCGTCAATCCGCTGGAGTTCCAGCAGCATTCGTTCTGGCAGAACCCGATCGGCTCCGGCCCCTATCGCGTGGAAGAAGTTCAGATGAACGACTTCACGCGCTTCGTGCCCTATGAGGATTATTACGGTGGCGTCGCCAATATCGACGAGATCGTTGCCTTCCCCAGCGGCGACAACGATCCCAACGTGGTGAAGAACGCCGCCGCGGGTCGGCTCGATTACGGCTTCACGAAGTCGGTGCCGGACGTTCAGGCGCTTGAGGCCATGGAGCACATGCGGGTCATTCCGGCCGACATCAATTATACTCGGTCGTTGCGGGTGAACGCTTTCCCAAAGAAGCCCAGCTAGGCGGGCGATCGAAGCGGCCCGCACGGGCCGCTTCTTTTTTGGGCGGGGATCATGCTGACCTATATCATTCGCCGCATCCTCGCACTCATCCCGATGCTGCTGGTCATCAGCTTCCTGGTCTATCTGGGCCTGGAGCTGACGCCCGGCGATGCGGTCAGCTACATGATCCCGCCCGATGTGGCGGGCAATCTGTCTGCCGAAGACCTCAACGCGTTGCGCGAGCAGCTGGGCCTCAACAAGTCCTTCCTGGAACGCTACGGCATCTGGCTCTTCAACGTTCTGCAAGGCAATTTTGGGCACTCGCTGGAAGGCGGCGTGCCGATCAAGGACATATTCCTGGACCGGCTTCCGGCGACGCTTGAGTTGTCGGCCGTCGCCATCTTCTTCTCCACGGTTTTCGGCTGTGTGCTCGGCACGATCGGCGCGCTCAAGCGCGGTTCGGCGACCGACAGCGGGCTCACCGTCGCCGGGATGCTGGGCGTTTCGATCCCGGAGTTCTTCTTCGGGCTGGTCGCGCTCTCGTACTTCTCTCTGCATCTGGAATGGCTGCCGGTGGGAGGGCGGCTTCTGCCCGGGCATGACAGCTATTGGGACCGCATACCGCATCTTGTGCTGCCCGGCCTTGTCTTGTCGCTGATGATGACGGCCGGGGTGATGCGCTATTCGCGCGCCGCCATGCTCGATGCGTTGGGGCGCGAATATATCCGCACAGCGCGCGCCAAGGGCCTGCCGGAATGGCGCGTCAACCTGATGCACGGACTTCGCACCGCGCTGACACCCGTCATCGTGCTGATCGGCTTTCGCCTGCCGACGCTGATCGGTGGCTCGGTGATCATCGAGCAGATTTTCCAGTGGCCGGGCGTCGGCAACGAATTCATCGCCGCCGTGCGGGGACAAGACTATCCGCTGGTGATGATGATCGCGCTGTTCTCGGTGCTGGCGATGCTGCTCGCCAGTCTGATCATCGACATCTTGACGGCGCTTATCGATCCGCGCGTCCGGTTGGAGTAGCACGATGTCCGACGCTACCCTCAACGCCAGATTCGACCGCATCCGTGCGTTGGAGGAAGCCGGCAAGCTCAGAGCACGCACCGGCAGCCGCGCGCTCAGGAAGCTGACCAACAACCGCCTCGCAGTGCTCGGGCTTGTTCTGTTTGCGATCATCCTTCTGGCGAGCATCTTTGCGCCGCTCCTCACGGCTCACGATCCGCTCAAGATCGATCTGCGCGGCCGGCTTGATCCGCCGTCGTGGGAGCATTGGTTCGGCACCGACATGACCGGACGCGACGTCTTTGCCCGCGTGCTTTATGGCGGACGCATCTCCATCCTCGTCGGCCTGGGCTCTGCGTTAGTCGCCGCCCTGATCGGCGTGGGGATCGGCACCTATACCGGCTACCGTGGCGGCTGGCTCGATGTCGTCGCGCTGCGCGTGTCGGAAATCTTCATGTCCTTTCCGCAGATCATCCTGGTCCTGCTGCTTGTCTCGATTGTCGGCCAGAGCCTCGTCAATCTGATCGTCATCTTCGTCATCACCGGTTGGGGGCCGATGTATCGGCTGACGCGGGCGCGCATGCTGTCGCTGCGGGAAGAGGAATACGTTCAGGCGTTGCAGGCCTTCGGCGTGTCGACATTCAAGATCTGCTACAAACACATGCTCCCCAATGCGCTCGGGCCGATCATGGTCAACATCACGCTGACCACGGCGATGTTCATCCTCGCCGAGGCGGGCTTGTCGTTCCTGGGGCTCGGCGTGCCGCTCAACATCCCGACCTGGGGCAACATCTTGAACGCTGCGCAGGACCTGCGTGTCTTGCAGAACTATTGGTGGATCTGGCTGCCGGTCGGGGCGGTGATCTCGCTGTTCGTGCTGTCGGTGAACTTCATCGGCGACGGGTTGCGCGACAGCACCGACCCCACGCAACAGGGGTGACGCAGATGAGCGATGTCGCCCTCGAGGTCCGCGATATCCGGACCTACATCTACTCAAACCAGCGCTGCAACAAGGCCGTCGACGGCGTCTCGTTCACCATCCACAGGGGCAAGACGTTGTGCATCGTCGGCGAGTCCGGCTGCGGCAAATCGGTGACGGCATCCGCGATCATGCAATTGCTGCCAGCGCTGTCGCGCATCGAAAGCGGCAGCATCATCTACCATTCCGACAAAGGGGAGGTGCGCATCGACCAGCTGCCGCGCAACGGCGCCAAGATGCGCGCAATTCGTGGTTCGGAAATCGCGATGATCTTCCAGGACCCGATGACGGCGCTCAATCCGGTCTACACGATCGGATTCCAGATCGCCGAGACCCTGATGTACCACACCAAGCTGAGGGGTCGGCGGATACGCGAGCGCAGCGTGGAGCTGCTTCGCCGCATGGGTATCCCGCTGCCGGAGCAACGTGCCGCGGAATATCCGCACAACTTTTCCGGCGGCATGCGCCAGCGCGCCATGATCGCCATGGCGATGGCCTGCAGTCCGAAGATCCTGATTGCCGACGAGCCGACGACCGCGCTCGACGTGACCATCCAGGCGCAGATCTTTGAACTCATGGAGCGGCTCAAGAGCGAACACGACACGGCGATCATGCTGATCACACACGACATGGGCGTGGTTGCCGAACTGGCCGACGAAGTGGCGGTCATGTACATGGGCAAGATCGTTGAAGCCGGCACGGTCGACGAGGTGCTGCGCCGGCCGCGACACCCCTATACGCGGGCGCTACTGCGGTCGATCCCGGTTCTGGGGCGGGGCAAGAACCAGGACATCCAGCCGATCCGCGGCTCGACGCCGGACCCCTATGAGCGACCGCCCGGATGCCAGTTCGCGCCGCGATGCGATTTCGCGACCTCCGAATGCGATGTGATGCCGGAAGAGGCGATGCTGAGCAGCTCACACCGGGTCATGTGCTGGCACCATGAAAGGCTGGCCAATGGCGCCTGAGCCCATCCTGACGCTGCGCGACGTTCGCACCTACTTTCCGGTCAAGAAAGGTGTGTTTCGCTCCACAGTCGGCCATGTGAAAGCCGTCGATGGCGTCGACCTTGAAGTGCGCCGCGGCGAAGTGCTCGGCCTTGTCGGCGAGTCCGGTTGCGGCAAGACCACGCTGGGCAAGTCGATCCTGCAATTGGTCAGGCCCACGGGCGGCGAGGTCATCTATCATGACGGCGATAGCGATGTCGGCCTGTCGGCGCTGACGAGCGACGCGATGGTGCCCTATCGCAAGAGGCTGCAGATCGTCTTTCAGGACCCGTATTCGTCGCTCAACCCGGCCTTCACGATCTTCGGCTCGCTTGAGGACCCGCTGATCAAATACGGCGTGCGTTCCCGCGCCGATCGCCGCAAGATCATCGGCGACCTTCTGGATGCAGTGAACCTGCCGCGCGAATACATGGATCGCTATCCGAGCGAGTTCTCAGGCGGTCAGCGTCAACGCGTCGGCATTGCGCGCGCGCTTTGCATCGAGCCGGAGTTGATCGTCTGCGACGAGCCAGTAAGCGCGCTCGATGTTTCGGTTCAGGCGCAGGTGTTGCATCTTCTCATGCAGCTCAAGCGCGATCGCGGTCTGACCTACATTTTCATCACGCACGATCTCAGCGTCACCGAATATATCTGTGACCGCATTGCGGTCATGTATCTCGGCCGGATCGTGGAACTGGCCGACACGGAGGACGTGTTCGCCAACACGCTGCATCCTTATACGAAGGCGCTGCTCTCAGCGATTCCGGTGGCCGATCTCGACAAGAAGACGGACCGGATTGTGCTTGAAGGCGATGTGCCGAGCCCGGTCGATCCGCCGTCCGGCTGTCCGTTCCATCCGCGCTGCCGTCACGCGATCGATATCTGCAAGTCGGAACGTCCGCTCCTGCGGCCCTTCGGGAGCGCTGGCCATCTCGCCGCATGCCACCGTGTCGAGGAGATCGTGGAGTAGGTGAATGGAAGGCGGGCCGGCAACGACGGCCGGTTCACGTCCGCATGTGGCGGCCGTCGCGATAATAGCGACGGATTGCTTCGCGGCGCGCCTCGGATTTGGCGACGGCGTCGTCGCCTCCGGATGAGCGCGCCTGCGCGATGAGTTCGACATTGGCGGCGTCAAAGTCGAAGCCGACCAGCTTCCCATCACAGACGACGTCCTCGCCCGCGACGATCAGCTGTTTGACATGCCGACGTTCGAGCCGCGCGAAAGCAAGATCAAGAAGTGAGGTGCCGTTGTTGAGTCGGTCGGCGATGATCGGTTCCAGGTCAAGGACGAGCAGATCGGCCAGCGATCCGGGTTGCAGCGTGCCGTAATCCGTCTGCCCGTCGAAGACGTGGAACCCGTCGGCAAATGCGGCTTTGAGGATTCGTGCGGGCGGCATCTGGTTTGTGAGCGCCATGCCGCTGTGCAGCCGGCCAAGCAGCCGCCACTCGCGGAAGACATCCTGGTCGTCGTCGAACGCCGCGCCATCCAGGCCAACCGCGAACGCCAAT
Organism: Afifellaceae bacterium; assembly: GCA_028284625.1. Lineage (GTDB taxonomy): Bacteria > Pseudomonadota > Alphaproteobacteria > Rhizobiales > Afifellaceae > DASWJZ01. Next base: position 104,094 of record JANQRH010000008.1, read on the forward strand.
CCATGCTCGATGAACGCCGCGACGGGCGCAATCCCGGAACGCAAACGCAGATTGGAGGACGTGTTCACGGCCACGGTGACGCCGCGCTCGGCGAGCAACTCGCATTCGTCGGGGCGGAGCCAGACGCCATGCGCGATTGTCAGGCGCGGCGAAAGGAGGCCGATCGCGTCAAGGCGGCGGATTGGACCTTCAGGCCATTCTTGGTCGAGCCATTGTCGTTGACGCTCCGTTTCCAGGAGGTGCATGTGGACCCGCATGTTCTCGCGGGCAGAAATCTCGGCGATCGTCTCAAGCGTCGAAAACGCGCACCATTGCGGGCCGATAGGTCCGAGCTGGACATTGAACCTGTCCGTCTGGTGGGCGTCACGAACCGCCAGGGCATTGTCGATCTGCTCGGCGCCTGAGGGTCCGACATCGGCGGCCTCCAGGAGTTCGGGCGGATAGCCCAATCCGGCAAGCGGCGAGGGGTCGCCATAGACATGCGGATTGCGGTCGGTGATCGGGCAGGAGAAAGCGACGCGCATGCCGACAGCTTCCGCGGCGGTGGCCGCCGCTCGTGCCTCATCCGCGATGCGATCGCGGCGCAGCGAATTGTGGCAGTGCACCGTTGTACCGATGCCTGAAAGGGCCATGCGGCCGAACGCCACCTTCGCCTCCAGCTCCGGATCGGTCTGTGGCCGGTTGGCGAGACCCGGTATCCAGCATTCAAGAGCGTCATCCGGCGCGCCGCAGGCGAGCGTGGCGATGCCGTAGCCATGATCATGGGCGTTCACCAGAGCCGGCGTCGCCAGCAAGGTCGCTGACGGTGCGTCGGTGCCGCTGACGCGGATGCGGTCGCCCTCGATGGCGATTTCCTTGGGGCCGTCGATCCGATCGAAGGCGGGCCCGGAAAGGATGTTGGCGATGATCATCGCGTGGGCGGCGAGGCCGCGGACGTTTCGTCTTCCAGAATGCGGGAGAGACAACCGGCGAAGACCTCCACCGCCCGGCTTACGCGCCGCGTCGCGGCAATGATCGTGACGAGCGCCAGCGATGCGGGCTTGTCCTCCGCAAGCGGGACGGCGACCAATGTGCCGGCTTGAAGCTCTTGGATGAAGCCGAAGCGGGTGAAGAAGCCGATGCCGGCGCCACGCAGGATCAAACCCTTGCTGGCGACGATCGTGTTGGTGATCAGGAACGGCTCGGAATCCCGCGTGGCTGCCTCCACCTCCACGCCGAGAAATGCGCCAACCCGGCTGGAATCCTCCTGAAGGATGATGTCGTGGGCCAGACAGTCGAAGATGGAGAGGCGCTTGGCCTTGGCGAGCGGATGCTTGGCATGCATGACCGCGCACAAATTCGCCGGCACCTTGTTTAGCACGGCAAGGCCGGGATGGGCCTGGGACTCGAAGGTGAGCCCGATGTCGGCACTGTCGTTGCTGACCTGCCGGGTCACGCCGGCCGGGTCCGACGTTACGATCCGAAACGAGACGCCGGGATGCTGTTTGCGGAATTCGATGATGGCGCGCGGCAGGATGTGAACGGTCAGGCTGTCGAGCGTGGCGATCCGGACTTGCCCGGTCAGTTGTCCTTGCGCTTCACCGATCTCGCTCAGAACCGCGTCGAAATCATGCAGCGCGCGACGGGCATGTTCGACGATAAGAAGCCCGTTCGCAGTAGCTTTCAGTCCGCTTGCGCGCCGCTCGAAGAGTTCCAGACCGAGTCGCTCCTCAAGCTGTAGGATTTGTCGGTTGATCGCTGATGCGGAGATGTTGAGCTCTTGCGACGCGCGCCGCACCGAGCCGAACCGGGCAACGGCGTCGACATATTTCAGGACTGCGGCATGCATGGTCTTTAAGCGGCGTCACTTCTTCGCCTGGGGGAGCGCGCTCACTCTCGGATCATCAGCGTTGGTGATGAATTCGTCGTCGTCAAATCCGCCGGGCATTCCCCAACCTGTCACATCGGGCCCAAAGAAATCGCGGTTGATCTCGGCATAGTGCTGCCATGCCTCCGGCAATTTGTCCTCAACGAAGATCGCGTCGACCGGACACACAGACACGCACAAGCCGCAATTCACGCACTCGTCCGGTTGGATATACATCATCCGGCCGCCGACATAGATGCAGTCGACGGGACAGACAAGGAGGCATTCGCCGTCCTTCACGTCGACACAGGGCTCTGTAATGACGTAGGTCATCCGCTCTCGCTAGCGCTTACCGCCCCTTCCAGACCGGCGGGCGTTTCTGCAGAAAAGCCTGCACGCCTTCCTCGCTGTCTTCGCTCACCAGCGCTGCCATCAGCGGATCGGTCCGCAACCGCACGGCGTCGCGCGCCACCATGTGGGCCGTATTTCGGACCGTGTGCTTGATCGCGCGGACCGAAAGCGGTGCGGAGGCAAGGATGTCACCGACCCATCGTTCCACCGCGCCATCGAGCTCGTCGCGGCTGACCAGATCGTTGACCAGGCCCCACCGTTCCATGTCGGCCGCCGGCACGCGTGCGCCGGTCATCATCATACCGAGTGCAGCGTTCCGCGGGATAAGCCGCGACAGCATGACCATGCCGCCGTCGAGCGGCAGTCGGCCGACGCGGGCTTCCGTCAGGCCAAAACTTGCCTCGTCGCAGGCGACGACAATGTCGGCGCCGAGCACAATCTCGAAGCCGCCGCCCAGCGCAAATCCGTTGACACGGGCGATCACCGGGATGTCGAGGCCGGTCCTCAGCGCAATGCCGCCGAAGCCGTTCGGCCGGCTTTGCGCCCAATAATCGACGCCGTCTGCGGCCTGCGGCTCCTTCATGTCCGCGCCGGCGCAGAAGGCTCGCTCACCCGCGCCGGTCAGCACGATACAGCGCACATCGTCGCGCTCTTCGATCTCGGTCCAGATCTCGTTCAGCCGCAACTCGGTCGCGCGGTCGACAGCGTTCATCCGCTCCGGGCGATCGATGGTCACCCGCGCGACATGGTCCTCACACGTGAAGCGGACGCTCATTCCGCCGCCGATGCGAGGCCGAGCTCGGCGATGACGTCGCCCGTATCGGCGCCAAGCTGCGGTGGGGGGCGGCGCACGGTTACGGGCGCAGCGGACATATCGATCGGCGATCCGACCAGGCGAACAGGTCCAGCCGCCGTGGGCGGCAGATCGAGAATCATCTTGTTGTGCGCCGTTTGCGGGTCCTTAAGCGCCTCATCCAGGGTCAACACCGGCGCGCACAGGATGTCGACGGCTTCTAGGCGCTCCAGCCAATGGGCGGTGGTGTTCTTGGCGAAGTGCTCGCGGAACAATGCCTGCAACTCGGCGCGATGCTCCTTCTGGACATCGAGATTGGCGTATTCCGGTTTCTGGGAGAGGTCTTCAATCCCAAACGCCTCACAAATGTCCTTCAGCGGATTCTCCTTGAACGCCCCGACGACAACGATCGCGCTGTCGGTCGTCTCGAACACGCCCGAGAGCGGCATGGCTGCCCAATTCAGCTCGTTGTCGCGCATCATCAGCGTGGCCGCTTCCTGCATCTGCATGGCCAGCATGGAGTTGAACAGCGATACGGCGACCTGCTGTCCTTCGCCGGTTTTCTCGCGTTGCATCAGAGCCAGCAGAATGCCCTGTACCAGATGCATGCCGGCGGCGTAGTCGGCGAGCGCGGTCGGGTAGACGGTCAGCGGCACGGAGGGATCGGCGCGACGCCACATGGCGCCGGACATCGCCTGCGCAAGAACATCCTGCCCGCCCTTGTGCACGTAGGGGCCGGTCAATCCGAACCCCGTCCCCACCGCGTAGATGATCCGCGGATTTAGCTTCTTCGCCTCCTCATAGCCGAAGCCGAGCCGCTCCATGACGCCGGGGCGGAAGTTGTTCACCACGACATCGGCAGACTGGATCAAGGCGCGGATGGCTGCGCGGCCGTCATCGGATTTGACGTCAAGGGTCGCGGACCGCTTGTTGCGATTGAGGCTGCAGAACACCGGATTGTTGAGACCGTCGGGGTCCGATCCGATACTCCAGCGCGACAGGTCGCCGATCTTGGCGCGCTCGACCTTGATCACGTCGGCGCCGTAGTCGCCAAGCATCTGGGTGCAGCACGGCCCCAGCATCACCTGCGTGAAATCGACGACCCTTACCCCTGCAAGGGGGAGTGTGGCGTCACCGTTCTTTGCTTTCGACATTTTTAGACGGCCTCTTTGAGAAGTGCGTTCACCGCCGGCACGTCACCGGGGTCGGCGCCTTGCGCGCGTAATTGCTTCTGTATCGCCGCGACATCGGCGTTGCGGACAGTCACGCCCGCGTTCAGCGCCTGAGCTGCGGCAACGCCGGTCGCTTCGCCCATCGCCATGCAGGGCGGAATTTCGCGGCTCGATTTCTGCGCCTGGGGCGTCGCCGAATAGTGACGGCCGGCGACGAGAAGCTGGTCGACCTCCTTCGGTACCAGTGCGCGATAGGGCGTGTAATAGTCGCGGCCGCGGCAGACGCTGTCGGTAAAGTGGACGCGCTTCATGACGTCAGACTTCTGGACAACATATTCGCCTTTGAGGAGGCGCGTCTGGCGCACGCCGGTCTGCGGCGCGAAGTCGACGATGTAGGCGTTTTCAAAGCCCGGCATGTTGGCCCTGACATAATCGAGCAATGTCTGGATGCGCCGGCGCCCTTCGATTTCGGCTTTCACAAGGTCGTCGACGGCGAGCCCGTCCAGTCCGGTCATATGCGGGCAGTTCAGCCAGACAATTCCGGGGAGGGGAGTCTTCAGCCACCAGAAATTCCACGACCCGCCGATGATCTTCTTGGCCTCCTTATCCACCTCGTCGAAGCGCTCAGGCTTTTCAAACTGGAATCGCTCGGCCTCGTCGGTGTCGACTCCGCCCATGCGGGAGACGGTGGTGAGGATAAAGGCGCCCTTGTCGTGATCGGCGCCTGCCGAAGCGGCAACGTCAAGATCGCCGGTGGCGTCGATCACAACGCGGCCGAGGAGCGCGTGACGGCCTTCTTTCGATTCCACGACGACACCTGTCGCCGCGCCGTCCTCTACCAGCGTTTCGCAGAACCAGGAGTGCAGCCGAAGCGTGATGCCGGCCTCCGCGACCATGTCCAGGCTCACCTGCTTGAAGCCGTCCGGATCGAAGGCGGCGGCGAAGATGATGGGGTGGGGCAGGGACCGGGTGTGGAAGTCGAACACGCCCCATCGCGCCCACTTGCGCCACATCTCGGCGGATTGCCGAATTTTCGGATCGCGGTCGGCGTCAGGTGGATAGACGGCCAGCCCCGTCTTGTGCATCCGCTCGATTGCTTCCATCGCCAGGCCGCGAACGGAGATTTCCGTGTCGTTGTGCATGTCGTCCAGGACCAGCACCATGCCGCCGGAGGCGAGGCCGCCGAGATAGGGGTAGCGCTCGACCAAAGTGACGCTGGCGCCGTTTCGCGCCGCCGACACAGCGGCGGAGATGCCGGCCGGCCCACCGCCGACCACCAGAACGTCGCTCTCGCCGCGGACGGGGACCGCACCGCGTGACGTGGCTACGATATCGCGTTTCGTCATATCGCCTCCGGAGATTTCAGATTGCTGCGCTCGGCCGCCATTTCAGCAGCCAGCGCTCAGCAAGCGTGGTGAGGGTGAAGAACGTAACCGCCAGGCCGGCGCCCAGGATCACCGTTGCGTATAGAAGCGGTGAGCGGAAATTGTACGTGGCTTCGATGATCAAAGCCCCGAGGCCGAAATTCGAGCCGATCCATTCGCCCACGATCGCGCCGATGACGCACGTCGTGGAGGCAATCTTCAGCGCTGCAAACAGATAGGGCAGCGAGGATTGCAGCCGCACCTTGAAGAGAACCTCGCGCTGATTCGCGGACAGAACCCGCATCAGCTCTAGCATCTGCGGCGAGATCGACTTCAGCCCGCGGACCATGTTGACCAGGGTCGGGAAGAAACAGATCAGCGCGGCGATCACGATCTTCGGCGCAAAACCGTTGCCCAAGAGAAGCACGAGAATTGGCGCGACCGCGATGATCGGTATCGTGTTGATGAAGACCGCGATCGGGTAGAAGGCACGCTCAGCGAGGCTGGAATGAACGAACCAGATCGCCAGGAGCACGGCGATCGTGTTGCCGACAACGAAGCCGGCAACGGCCTCCATGAAGGTCGGCCAGAAGTTCAGCCATAAGATGTCGCCGCGCTCGCCGAAGACATTGATGACATCGAGCGGGCTTGGCGCGATGAATTGCGGCACGCCGAAGACCGTAATGATGAGTTGCCAGCCGACGATTAGGCCGATCGCAGCGGCGATTGGCGGCATTCGTTCGCGCCAAAATCTGGCGCGGGCCGCTGAACGCTTCCGACGATGCGCCTCAGCGCCGGTCGTCGATAGACGCGGACCGGTGTCGCTGGCGCTCACGATGCTTTCTCCAAGAGGTCGCGCAGCATTGCGGTGATCGTCACGAACTCAAGGCTATCCCTGATCGACAACGCCCGCTCGTGCGGCAGATCAACATCGACATAGGCGAGGACGCGCCCGGGATGCGCCGACAAGACCAGCGTCTTCTCGCCCAAGAATGCCGCTTCGGGAATGGAGTGGGTGACAAACAGGATGGTCGTCCCGGTCTCCTGCCAGATGCGCAGAAGCTCCTCGTTCAGCTTGTCGCGTGTGATCTCGTCGAGCGCTCCGAACGGTTCGTCCATCAGCAGGATTTTCGGCCGGCACACCAATGCCCGAGCGATCGACACGCGCTGCCGCATGCCGCCGGACAGCTCATGCGGCAACGCCTGTTCACGGCCCTTCAGCCCGACAAGGGCCAGCAGCTCTTCCGGTGATGCGTGTTGCTCGATCTTTCCGCCGCCGCCGACCTGAAGCGGTAGGCGCACATTGTCGATCGCCGAACGCCAGGGCAGGAGCGTCGCATCCTGGAAAACGAAGGCGAAATCGCGCCGGCGGCGCGCCTCTTCGGGCGTGTGGCCAAACACGGAGACCTCGCCCTCGGCCGCCGGGACGAGGTCGGCAACAAGGCGCAGAAGCGTGGACTTGCCGCAGCCGGACGGCCCTAGAATCGTAACCAGACCGCCATCCGCAAAGTCCACGCTCACATCGGAGAGCGCGACGACCTGGTCATCGTCCTCGCCGAAAACGACGGAGGCATTACGGACCGAGATCGCCACGTCCTGCGTAGAGCCAGCAGGGGCAGACGCCCCTGCTGTGGCTTCGGCGACGGCCATTGGTCAGCCGACTTTCTTCCTGACGCCCTCGGTGGCGGAGAGAATGTCAAGGGTCATGACGTCCTCGATCGTCGGCGTACCGCCCTCGAACTGATCGAGCGATGCATAGGTCTCGATCTGTGCCGCCCAGTTGTCGCGGTTCATGGCGCCCCAACCTTCACCGGCCGTCGTCTCGTTGAAGCTGAAGCCGAGGACCGGCCCGATCGCTTCCATTTCGCTGGCCTTGTCGAGGTTGGGATATTCCGCGACCAGATGGTCGACGGCGCCTTCCGGATTTTCTTTCGCCCAACCCCAGCCGCGCGCGGAGCCGGTCAAATAGCTCGCCAGTGCATCCCCGTGTTCGGCAAGCACATCGTCGGTCGTGTAGTAGACGTTGGCATAGAGCTGAATGCCGGTGTCCCACAGCATCATGTCGACGCGGCCGTCGCCCAGGACCTTCAGGGCGTTGGTGTTGGTCAGCCAACCCGTCACCGCCTGTGCCTGACCGGTCAGCAATTGGTTCATGTCGGAACCCATGTTGACGGCTTCGACCTGGTCTTCGGCGATGCCGTTCTTGGCGAGAAGCGCGCGGAGCAGGATCATCGCCGTCGGCTGCGTGGCGATCGTCTTGCCGATCATATCCTCCGGCTTGCGGATCGCGGCGTCTTCCAGCGAGAAATAGGTGAACGGATGCTTCTGATATCCGGCCGCGAACGCCTTCACCGGAATGCCGGCGGAGCGGGCAAGCATCAGCGAGGGGCTGGAGGAAAGCTGCCCGACCTGTGAGCGACCGGCCGCGACGGAGGCAACACCATCAACGCCAGGACCGCCGGGCGTGATCTCCAGTTCGATGCCTTCTTCGGCGTAGAAACCTTCGCGCTTGGCGACGACTTCGCCGATGAGGCCATTGGAGGCGAGCCAGCCCAGCTGCATGTTGATTTTGGTCGTACCCTGAGCGTGGGCGGCCGATACGAAGGCCCCACCGGAAGCGCCTGCGAGCCCCAGCGCGGCAAGTCCCTGAAGCGTCTGCCGGCGCGAGATTCCTGAAGTCCGGTTGTCTTTAGAAGTCATTGGCGTCCCTCCCTTTTTGCAACCCGCCGCTACAGCTTTCGGAGGAATTAGAGCCAGGAATGTCAGTGCCTTCGACGAGACACATGCTTCCCGATGCGCCCTCCCGATGCGGCTAAGTGGCGCGCAGCTTCTCACAGACGGAGCGTACAATAAATCGCAATAATTCGCCCTGTGCGTACGCAAAATGCGTACGGGGTGCGTTTCGGCCATAGTGCTGCCGGGCCTAAGCGGTTTCGATTGGTTCTCGGTCGGTTCAAGGTCTAAGGTCTGAGTTCGCCGGAGACGGACCGCAGGCGAGATGAAATCTCTGCAAGACCTCATCGCCACCAACGAAGGTTGGCTTGTCGCGCGTGTGCTGGCCTACGCCAAGCGGCATGGCTACACCGGTTTCAGCTCCACGCTGGAACAGCCGTGGCGCGAGTCGATCTGCGGCTTTTCTGAGCCGATGCTGGACGTCCTGGAACGGCATGATCGCCCCCTTGAGCTGACCGCCGGTGCCGACTACGCGCATGAGTCGATCGCGGCATTCGCCGTCATTGAAGCGCGGCTCCACCGCGAACGCGGCGTCCCGATCGAGATGTTCCTGGGGCTCTGCAAATACTACAGGCAGGCTTATCTCGATCTCGTCGTCGAGCAGAGATACGCGACTGAGGATCAGGAGCGATATCGGCTCTTCATCGAGCGGTTCTTCGACCATGTCGAGATCGCGTTCTGTTCGGAATGGCTCGCCGTCGGAGACGTCGAGCAGCTGGAAGAGACGCAGGCGAAGAACCGCGAGCTGACCAACGAGAAGAACAAATACCTGACGATCTTCGAGAGTCTCAGCGATCCTGTGATCCTCGTCGATGATCAGGGGCAGGTTGAGAATCTCAACCTTGCCGCGGCTGAGCTGTTCAGCCAATCGCCCGTTCCTGGCGAAGGCTATTATGCCAAGCACGATTATCCGCTGCTGGAGCGCCAGCTGGATGGCCTGATCGAGCAAGGCGCGCAGCCTGAGGGCTTTGAGCGCAGCCTGGAAACCGCCCATGGCCGGCGCGACTTCGTGGTCAAGACGCGGCGGCTTCTCGACATCAGCGAAAAATTCGTCGGACGTGTGCTGATCCTGTCCGACGTCACCGAATACAAGCGTGCGCGCTATGAAGCCGATGCGGCCAATCGGACCAAGTCCGCCTTCCTGGCCACTATGAGCCATGAAATCCGAACCCCGATCACCGGCATTTTGGGAATTGGCCGCCTGCTGCAGGAGGATTTGCTCGGTCAGCGACAATCCGACTATGTGGCGGCCCTGGTTTCGTCCGGCGAGGTACTTCTTGCGCTGGTCAACGACGTCCTCGATTACTCAAAGATCGAGGCCGGAGCCGTCGCGGTTGAGGACGGTGAATTCAATCTGCGCGATATGATGGAGCAGGTGGTCGGCATCGTCGCGACAGCGGCGGCAAACAAAGGCCTGGCGATCTCCACGCATATCGAGGACGCGGTGCCGAACCGGTTGCGCGGCGATCACCCCAAGATCCGACGGATCCTGCTCAACCTCCTCACAAACGCCGTGAAGTTCACGGCCGCCGGCTCAGTGAAACTGTCGGTGAGCCTGCGGGAATCCGCTGTGCGCTACGCGGTGACCGACACCGGAATGGGCATATCCCAGGACGTGCGGCAGACGCTTTTCAAGCCCTTCATGCAGCCGGCGAACGCGACGGAGGCGAACCCTGCCAAAGGGGCGGGTCTCGGTCTGGCGATCTGTAAACGCCTTGCGACCGCGATCGGGGCGGAGCTGAACTACGAAACGCAAGAAGGCGAGGGCAGCACATTCTGGCTGGACGCGCCGCTGTTGGTGGCGGAAGGCGACGCCGCGGCCAAACCAGAGCCGGCGGAAGCGCCCGACCTGCCGACGCTGCGCGTGCTGTTGGTTGAGGACAACGAAGTCAACAGGTTGGTGACGGAAGGGTTCCTGTCAAACCATGGTCATGACGTCACGGTCGTGGAGACCGGCGAGGCGGCCGTGGCGGCGATGGCCGACGCGGGTGCCGAGCTCGTTCTGATGGATATCCGGATGCAAGGCATGGGTGGGCTCAACGCGATCCGGGCCATCCGCTCCATGAGCGACCCGGCGGCCGCGTCTGTTCCGATTCTGGTACTCACCGCCGATCTCGCCACGACGGAGGAGGAGAGCTGCTTTGAGGCAGGCGCCGATGGTGTGCTGGAGAAGCCCTTCGATCCGTCGTCGCTCAATCGCGCCATCGGTCAATGCCTAACGAAAGCGCGTGGCCGCTCCACCGAGCGAGCCGCGAATCCGAACGGAAGCGATATCATCCTGGACCGGTCGGTGATCTTGGAACATAGCGACCAATTGGGCGAGGAACGCACACGACGAATCGTTGAGACCTTCTGCGCGTCCGCGCCGGACACCCTGGACGCCATTCGCCAAGCGGCAGGGAGCGGCGATCTCGCTCGGCTCTCCGACCTCGCTCACTCCCTCAAGAGCGCTGCCGGGAATGTCGGGCTTGTGCGCTTGAGGCACACCGCAAGCGGGCTTGAGAAGGCGGCCGGCGCGGCCGAACAGGCCAGCGTGGCCGAAGCGCTCGATACTATTCAGGATGACGTTGCCCGCTCAGTCGCGGCGCTGAGGGAGAGTGCCGCGGCCGATCTGGTAAAGTGACTGGCGCAGGTGGGATTTATTGGGCGCTTGCTCGGCCGCTGTCTTCCCCGACAAACACATAGCCGATGCCGTGCACGGTGATGAGCCGCCTCGGCCATTTGGGATCGTCCTCAATCTTGCGGCGGACGCGGCCGACCAGAACATCGATCGTGCGGTCGTTCGGGGCCCAGTCGCGGTGGCTCACGTAGTCGAGCAGACTGTCGCGGCTCATCACCCGGCCGGTGTTCGACAGCAACGCCGCCAGAAGGTCGAACTCGCCGCGGGTGAGGGGGACATCTTCTCCCGTCGGCGACGTCAGCCGGCGGCTCGCCTTGCTCAGCACCCATCCGTCGAAGCGGTTCGTCGACCTTGTGTCATCCGCTTCACGTGCTGCGCGCGTGAGGTGGATCAGGTTCTTGGCCCTCGCCAGAAGCTCACGCGGATTGAAGGGCTTTGTGACGTAGTCATGCGCGCCAAGCTCAAGACCAATGATCCGATCGATCTCGTCGGTCTTGCCGGTGACCAGGATCACGGCGACCTCAGATGTGCGTCGCAGTTTGCGCAAAAGCGCGAAGCCATCGTCGCCGGGAAGTCCAATATCGAGAAGGATCAGGTCGACTTCACCGGCCTCGAGTGCTGCCCAGAGTCCGGTTCCGTCCTCAGCTTCGCTGATCCGATAACCGGCCTTGGTGAAGTAGCCGGCCAGCGTTGTTCGCGTGACCGGTTCGTCGTCGACAATCAGGATGTGATCTTGATGGGCCACTGTACGTATCGACTGTAGGCGCCGAGCGCCGGAGCCTTCGTTTACAGTGCATTTACATCATTCTACAAGCCATTCATGAAACCCAACAAGCGAGTTTACAGCGCGCCGCTATAGCCCAACCGACATTGTGGGCTGCCTCTGAAGGGATCGATCATGCTCCGGCGCGCATGGAACTTTTTTTGGCGTCCAAGTACGCGCTGGGGTCTGGGCCCGCTGTTCGTAGTCGGCGGCTTCACCGGGGTGATCTTCTGGGGCGGCTTCAACACGTTCATGGAATACACGAACACGATGGATTTCTGCATCTCGTGTCATGAGATGTACGACAACGTCTATCTGGAATACAAAGAGACGCTTCACTACGAGAATGCATCGGGCGTGCGTGCGGTCTGTTCCGACTGCCACGTTCCGAAGCCGTGGGTCTCAAAGTTCGTGCGCAAGGTCTACGCGACCAACGAGCTCTACCATCATTTCCGCGGTACCATCTCCACCAAAGAGAAATATGAGGCGCATCGGGCCGAGATGGCGAAGAGCGTCTGGGCTCAGATGGAAGCCAACGATTCCCAGGAATGCCGGAATTGCCACACCTGGGAGGCCATGGCGTTTCACCTGCAGAGCGACGAAGCGTCCGAACGGATGCAAAAGGGGATGGAGGAGGGCGAGACCTGCATCGCCTGCCATAAGGGGATTGTGCACAGGCTCCCCGACCTCTCTACCGGCTACAGGCTGATGTACGAGGAACTTCAAGCCTTTTCTCAGGACGAGGGCGCCAAGGCCGATACCCTCTATACGATCGCGGAGAAGCCGGTTTTCCTAACGGCCGATCAAGCCGAGGCGGGAGAGGACGATGTCGGCAAGTTGTTGCCCGCGACGGAGCTCGCCGTCCTTGAGCGCGACGGCGATGCGCTCAAGGTTCGGCTGGAGGGCTGGCAGCAGGACGAGGTCGACCGCGTGATCTACGCGCTCATGGGGCGCCGGATCTTCTCCGTGGCATTGGACGCCTCGGCGACCGACCAAATTGTGCGGAACGACACTCAGTACGACAGTGACACGGAGCTGACCTGGCATCAGGTCAGTATGGATTTCTGGGTGACGCGTGCTGACCTAGTCTCTGATCTGGACAGGCTGTGGGCTTACGGCGCGGAGATGTACAACGCCAGCTGCTCGACCTGCCACACGTTGACGCCGCCGGACCATTTCTTGGCCAACCAATGGATCGGCAACCTCAAAGCGATGGCGCGGTTCATCACGCTGGACAAGCAGCAATATCGCTTCTTGCAGAAATACCTCCAGTTCCATGCCAGCGATACCGGCGGGGCAGAGCATGCCGGCGGTTAGTCAGGGCGACGCGGCCGCCGAAGATCACGCTCCGGGCGAGCCGGCGGATCAATTGTCGGACGCGGAGCGGGCGTTCATCTATCGGTGGTTCGCAGCGCTCTTTGCCCGCGAGCCATCGGTGGAGATGCTGTCGGTCTACCGCTCAGACGAGGGTCGAACGCTTCTTGATGAGCTCGGCCGGCGTGAGGCGCTTGCGCCAATTGTTGAGCAGATACGCGATCAGATTGCCCCGTCTGAGGATTTGGCCGCGAAGGCGATGGATTTGGCGGGAGCGTTCTCACGGCTCTTTCTGGGCGTTGCAGGGCGTCGCTCCGCGCCGCCATACGAATCGGCCTATGTCAGTGATACGGGCCGGCTTTTCCAGGAGCCGACCGCCCGCGCCGCTGAGCTTCTTCAAGACTTGGACTTGAGGGTGCCGGAAGGTTTTCCCGAACCACCCGATCATCTCGCCGTCCTGCTCTCGATCATGGCGGAACTGGCCGACCGGTCCGAAGCGCAGGGCGAATCGATCAGCCGTCAGCAATCGTTTTTGGATGAGCGCCTGATGACGTGGGTCGGCGACTTCCGCGACGACTGCGTCAAGGCCGATCGCTCAGGCTTCTACGCGGCGGCGGCGGAGAGCCTGGTCGCGTTCCTCAGTGAGGACGCGCGTCATCTCGTCTAGCCCGGAAACGGCGGCTCGGCAGAAGCGGTTTACATCCCGGTTACATCTTTTCACAGGCCGTTAAAAACCGGCCGAAACCGCATTTACGAGCCGGTGCTAATCGCCCCGCATCGCAGGTTATCGGACACCAAAGACCGCGGGCCGCCGGATCGGGAGCCGGCCGCTGTCGACAACGACCGGGGTAACATCATGCCAATCAATAATGCGCGGACTTCGAAGCTTGATCTCACGCGGCGGCAGTTTCTAGGGAGCACAGCGGCCGCTGGCATTCTTGGCGCTGTCGCGCCGTCTCTGTTGGTCCGCGGTGTGCAAGCCGCCGTCACGGATGGCGAGGTGCTGTCTGCCTCGCACTGGGGCGCCTTCAGGGCGACGGTTGAGGGCGGGCGCTGGACGGCTGTGCGCGGATGGGAAAACGATCCGCATCCGAGCCTCCAGCTCGAAGGCGTTATGGACTCCGTCTATTCGCCCACCCGGATCAAATACCCGATGGTGCGCAGGGCGTTTCTGGAGAAGGGGCCCGGCGCGGATGTGGAAACCCGCGGCGCGGACGATTTTGTGCGCGTGAGCTGGGACGAGGCGCTTGATCTCGTCGTGAGTGAGCTGAAGCGGATTGAGGAGACCTACGGGCCGGCCGGCACATATGCGGGCTCCTATGGTTGGAAGAGCCCGGGCAAGCTGCACAATTGCCAAAACCTGATGCGGCGGATGCTCAATCTGAAGGGCAGCTTCGTCAACAGCTCCGGCGACTACTCCACCGGCGCATCACAAGTGATCATGCCGCACGTCATGGGAACGCTGGAGGTCTACGAGCAGCAGACCGTCTGGCCGGTGATCGTGGAAAGCACCGACCTTCTTGTGTTCTGGGGCGCCGATCCGATGGTCACGAACCAGATCGGCTGGATCATCCCCGACCATGGCGGCTTCGCTGGAATGGAAGACTTCAAGGCGACCGGCAAGCCGGTGATCTTCATCGATCCGGTGCGCAATGAAAGCTGCGACTTCTTCGGCGCGGAGTGGATTGCGCCTAAGCCGCAGACCGATGTGCCGTTGATGCTCGGCATCGCCCATACGCTCTATTCAGAGAACCTGCACGACGCCGACTTCCTCGACGAATACACGTTCGGCTTCGACAAGTTCCTGCCGTATCTGACCGGCGAATCGGACGGTACGCCGAAAACGGCGGAATGGGCCGCCGATATCTGCGGCATTCCGGCCGACACGATCAAGGAACTGGCCCGGCGCTTCGCCGACAACAGGACGATGCTCGCGAGCGGCTGGTCGCTGCAGCGTCAGCATCATGGCGAGCAGCGCCACTGGATGCTGGTCGTGCTGGCCAGCATGCTTGGTCAGATCGGCCTTCCGGGCGGCGGCTTCGGCTTGAGCTATCATTACGCCAATGGCGGTTCGCCCGGCGCGAACGGGCCGGTTCTGCCCGGCATCACCGATGGTGGCAAGGCGGTGGAAGGTGCTGCCTGGCTCACCGAAAGCGGTGCGGCGACGATCCCGCTCGCCCGCGTGGTCGACATGCTGGAGAACCCGGGCGGCGAGTTCGACTTCAACGGCAAGCGCGAGACGTTCCCCGACGTCAAGATGACCTACTGGACGGGCGGCAATCCGTTTGCCCACCACCAGAACCGCAACCGCATGGTCAAGGCGTGGCAGAAGTTCGAGACGGTCGTCGTCCAGGACTTCCAGTGGACCGCAACGGCGCGCTTCGCCGATATCGTGCTGCCGGCCACCACGTCCTACGAGCGCAACGACATCGAGCAATATGGCGACTATTCGCTGAAGGCGATCATCGCCATGAAGCAGATCGTCGAGCCGGTGTTCGAGGCGCGCAACGACTACGACATCTTCGCGGAAATCTCCGAACGGCTCGGCAAAGGAAGCGAGTTCAGCGAGGGCAAATCGGAGATGGATTGGATTATGGAGTTCTACGGCGAAGCGGAGAAACAAGCGCAAGCCAAGAACATCGATATGCCGAGCTTCGACGAGTTCTGGGAGACGGGCTTTGTGGAGTTCCCGGTCAGCGAAGCGGGCAACAGCTTCGTGCGCTACCAGGACTTCCGTGAGGACCCGCTGCTTGAGCCGCTCGGCACGCCGACCGGCAAGATCGAGATCTACTCCAACAATATCGAGAAGATGGGCTACGACGATTGCCCGCCACACCCGACTTGGATGGAGCCGGCGGAGCGCCTGGACGGGCCGGATGCAAAATACCCGTTGCACGTGGCCACCAGCCATCCGCGCGGCCGCCTGCACTCGCAGCTCTGCGGCACTAAACTCCGCGACACCTACACGATCGCCGATCGTGAGCCCTGCCTGATCAACACCGACGACGCGGCCGCTCGCGGGATCGCGGACGGCGACGTGGTTCGCGTGTTCAACGACCGGGGGCAGATCCTGGTCGGCGCCAAGGTGACGGACGCCATCCGGCCCGGCGTGATCCGGGTGAACGAGGGGGGATGGTACGATCCGGTGGAGCCGGGAACCCCGGGCACGCTTGACTCCTACGGCGACGTCAATTGCCTGACCGTCGATATCGGCACGTCGAGCCTCGCGCAGGGCAATTGCGGCCACACGGCGATCGCGGACGTGGAGAAGTTCACCGGAACGCTGCCACCGATCAACGTGTTCAGCACGCCAAAGAACGGCTGACACTTAAAGCGGATTAAGACAAACGGGCCCGGGCACGTCCCGGGTCCGTATTGTTAGTGCGGACAGAAGGGCTCGCTTAGTTGTTCCGTACGGCAGCGAAGATGAAGTCCTTCAGGCCGCCAATGATCTTTCGCATGGAAGCGCCGCCGAGCACGCTCCTGTAGGCACTGCCCTCGACCAGTTCGATGATCAGCTGAGACACGTCCCGCGGATCGGGAACGCTGCGAAAATCGCCGTCAGTAGTTCCGCGTTGGATGACAGCCGCCAGGGCCGTCACAAGCTCATTGCGGTTGGCGAGAAACAACGCGCCGATATCGGGCTTGCGGATCGCTTCGCTGGTGAGCTCGATCGTCAGGATGACGTTTTCCGGCACAGCCAGACACTTCGCGTAGGCCGCAACGAACTTGTCCAGGACGACCGGGGCGGCAGAATCTTTCGCCAGCAATTCCAGGAAGGGCTCAAGCTCGGATCGCTCCAGCGCTGCGATCTCTGCCAGCACGTCGTGCTTGCCGGGGAAGTGATTGTAGAGATTGCCGAGGCTTATTCCCGCCCGGTTGGCGATGTCGCGCACGCCCGTCTGGTGATAGCCGCTTTCCAGGAAGCACATGATTGCTGCTTCCAAGATCTTGTCGCGCCGCTTGGCAGCCGCCTTTTCGCGCTTCGTTCCAGGCTTTGTCGGTTTCTCCGGCAATTTTCCAACTTTCTTGTTGAACGAACGATCGTTCATCATATATAACGCCGCGTCGAGCAGGGCAAGGAGCCTGGCTCGTCTGCCGGCCATGAACGGAACCGAAATGCCCGATATTTCTCCCCCCGATAGCACTGTCGAAGACACGTCAAGCGGAGAGACATCCGCCAAGGAGATGCCGTCGCCCCGACGGCGTTGGCTGTGGATCGGCGTTTCTCTTGCGATATTGGCGGTCGTCGTGACCCTGCTCTTTGCGGCGGAAGACTCGGCAGATGTGACATTGGCGGAAACGTCACCGCCCGCGCCGATCGTCTCGGTCCTGGAGGTCCTACCGGCTGAAGCGGTCGCAACGATTTCGGTGTTTGCCGAGTTGCGTCCGCAATGGGATGCGGAGATTCGCTCAGCCGTATCTGGGCGGATCACCAAGGTTCATGAGGCGGCCCTTGCCGGCGGACGCGTCGCCGCCGGCACGCCGCTCTTCTCCATTGAAAAGACGCGATACGAAACCGCGGTGGCGGCCGCGGAGCTTAGTCTCGAAGAGGCAAAGCTGGCGCTTTGGCACGCGGAGAACGGGGTGACGCTTGCGCGGTTGCAGTTTGAACGTGACGGCACGGAGCCGCCCAACGAGCTTGCGCTGAAGCTGCCGCAATTGCGGATCGCGGAGCGCACCTTGGCGTCTGCGGAGGCGCAGCTGGAAGCCGCGCGGCGCCAGCTTTCGGATACTGAGGTCACGGCGCCGTTTTCCGGTTTCATCGTCAAGCGCATGGCGAGCCTTGGTCAGACGGTGAGCGCCGGCGAGCCGCTTTTGCATCTGTCGGACGACCGCCAATACGAGCTGATCGTTGAGATGAGCGAGGCCGATTGGGCGCTGATGGATCACCCGATCGCCGGCAAGGACGCGACACTGTTTCACCGCGACGGGACACCACTTGGGAAGGCGCGCATTCGCCAGGCCGGTGGGTTTTTGGACAAGGGCACCCGCCAGCCGCGCATCTTCTTGGCGGTAACGGAGCCGCGCAATGGCATCCTCGCGGGAGACTTCGTGCGTGTGGAATTCGCCGGGCGTCCGATCGCCGACACGTTGTCGATTCCTGAGGCTGCGCTCAGCCGGGCAGGCCATGTGTGGATGGTGGATGCGGACGATCTGCTTGTGCGGCTCGAACCGGAAATCCTGTTCCGCACCGGCAGCACGCTCGTCATCGCAGCGCCTGAAGGCTCCGGCCCCTGGCGCATTGCGAAGACGCCGTTGGCCTCGTTCCTTCCCGGTCAGCGGGTCACACCGCAGGGCCTTGAGGGCTGAACCATGCATGCGCTGACCGGCTGGTTCATCCGCAACCCCGTCGCCGCCAATCTTCTGATGGCGTTGATCCTGTTTCTGGGCGTGCTCACCGCGTTTTCGATCCGCATCGAGGGGTTTCCGCGCGTTCCGCCCGAGAGCGTTGAGATCAGTGTCGAATATCCCGGTGCCACTGCCGAGCAGGTCGACGAATTGGTCACCCAAAAGATCGAACAGGCACTTGAAGGGCTCGAGGGCGTTCGCAGCATCACCTCGCGATCCATCAACGGTGTCGCGACCGTTTCGGTCCGCCGCGCCGGCGGTGAGAAACTCCAGGTCGTGCTTGACCGGATGCGCATCCGGATCGACGGTCTGACCGATTTGCCGACCAAGGCCCGCCGCCCGGTCATCGAGGCGTCGGGCTACGACTTTCCCGCACTTTATGTGAACCTCTACGGCCCCGCCGACCCGGCCACCCTGCAAAGCGTTGCGGAGCGGCTGAAGGAAGAGCTCTTGGCTGAGCCGGAGCTGTCGCGTTTGAAAATCTGGGGCCTGATCCCGCGTAAGCTTCGCATCGACGTCGACCCTGAAGAGCTTCGCCGATACGGGCTGACCGTCGCCGATCTGACTGCAGCGATTCAGGCCAATTCGCTGAACTTCCAGGCCGGGCAATTGCGCACCGATGGCGGCACGATCTTTCTGCGCGCCGATGATCGCGCGCTCTATGCGCCCGACTATGCAGCGCTGCCGATCATCGAACGGCCTGACGGGTCGAAGGTTCCGCTGGGCGACCTCGCGATCATCGAGGACGGGTTCCTTGAGGGCGATTTTTTGTTCCGCCTCAACGGCGAACCCACGATCGGCATGGAGATTCTGGTCGGCCAGAAGGAGAACCTCCTGGAGATCAGCCGCGTCGTGAATCGGGTTGTTGCGGATTTCGAGCGCCAGCTCCCGTCCACCATCAGGGCCAGCGTTTGGGGCGACAGTGCCGGCTACATCTCCGAGAGGCTGGCGCTCCTGCGGTCGAACGGCGTGCAGGGACTGCTGCTCGTCACCTTGATGCTTTCCATCTTCCTCAACGTTCGCCTGGCGTTCTGGGTGGCGATGGGCATTCCAGTTTCGGTCATGGGCGCGCTTGCCGTGTCCGGATCGAAATGGGTGGATTATTCGCTCAACGACGTGACCACCTTCGGCTTGATCATCGCGCTCGGCATCCTGGTCGACGACGCAGTTGTGGTCGGCGAAAGCGTGTTTGAGGAGCGCCGCAAGATCAGGGACCCGATCAAGGGCACCGAACGCGGCGTGGAGCGCGTGGCCGTCGCGACGGTCTTCGGTGTGCTCACCACGATTGCGGCGTTCTATCCGATGCTGCTGATCGACAATCCACTGGGCAAGGTGCTGGCGAGCTTTTCCGGCATCGTGATCTTTGCGCTGATCTTCTCGCTGATTGAAAGCAAGTTCATTCTGCCGGCACATCTCGCAGGCGTGCCGCTTGAAGAAGACCGACGCCATCTGCCGGCGCGTCTCTGGGGCGGCGTGCAGGACAGTGCCCAGGCGGGGCTGAATTGGTTCCGCGACACGATTTGCCGGCCCATGCTCGTGGGGTCGGTGCGTCACCGCTACGCCGTGCTCGTCCTGTTCGTTGCTGCGGCGATTGCCGGATTGGGGCTGATCGCCAAAGGCAAAGTCGCAACTGTGTTCTTCCCCGACGTGCCGGGTCAGGTGATCACCGTCAGCCTTGAGATGGACGCCCGCGCGCCGTTTGTCCTGACCAAAGCCAACATCGACCGGGTCGAAAGCGCCGGCCGTGCTCTGAACGAAGAGCTTCGCGACCGCACGGGCATGGACAATGCGCCGATCCAGACTTTCTTCACAATTATCGACGGCACCGCGGGTGCGCTGATCTACGCGGAGATGCTGCCGGTTGCCGAGCGGCCGGATGTGCCGATCCTCGACGTCGTGCGTGAATGGCGCGAACGCGTCGGGCCTGTCGAGGGCGCCACTGAGCTGGAGTTCAAGGGCTCGGAGGCGTTGGCGGGCGGGTTCCGGATTCGGCTGGTGTCGAAGGACACAGATCTGCTGCGCCAGGCGAGCGACGAGACGCGCGGCTTTCTGGCTGCGCTCGAGGGTGTGTCGAACATTCGCGACAGCCTCAGCGGCGGCCAGCCGGAACTGAGGCTTCGGCTGCGGCCGGAGGCGCGCAATCTCGGCTTCACGGCTGAGACACTGGCTGCCCAGATCGGCGACGGCTTTGGCGGTTCGGAGATCGCCCGCGTTCGCCGCGACGGCGCTGAAATACGCGTCGTCGTGCAGAACGCGCGAGCCGCCCGCGACACGATTGACGACCTCATAGAAACGCGGCTGCGCAGCACGACCGGCGCCTGGGTGCCGCTCATGACTGTGGCCGAGATTGAGGGCTCCTACGCGTCCGGCACCGTGACCCGCCGCGACGGCAAGCGCATGAATCTGGTCTCCGCTTCCATCGACCGCGGCCTCGTGGCGCCGGAGGAAGTGGGGCAGGCTTTGTTCGAGCGATTGGTGCCGGAGCTCACCGCCAGATATCCCAGCGTCCAGGTGATCGCGGCCGGCGAGCTGGAGGAGATGGGCGAAATCCGCGGCGGCCTTGTGAATGCGCTGATCCTGGCGGCGGTTCTCATCTATGTGCTGATGGCGGTGCCCCTGAGAAGCTATTGGCAGCCCTTCGTCATCCTCGCCATCGTTCCGTTCGGGTTCGTCGCCGCAGCGATCGGCCACATGATCATGGGCGTGTCGCTGTCGGTTCTGTCCTTCTTCGGGATGCTGGCGCTGACCGGCGTGATCGTGAACGACAGCCTCGTGATGATCACGCGCTACAACCAGGCGCGCGGCGCCGGCGATAGCGTTTCGGAAGCTCTCCATGCAGCAGGCATCGGCCGCTTCCGCGCCATCTTCCTGACGACCGCGACGACCGTGATCGGTCTCATGCCGCTCCTGACCGAGACCTCCGAGCAGGCCCAATATCTGATCCCGGCGGCGGTTTCGCTCGCCTTCGGAGAACTCTTTGGGACGGCGCTGATGCTGATCCTCGTGCCGGTCCTGATCGCCATTGCCGAAGACGTCATCGCTTTCTTCAGGCTCACCCCGCAAACCGAAAAAGGACACGTCACCGCACCATGATAAGGCACTTCACGAAGATTGGCGTCGTTGCCGCAAGCCTGATCGCAGCTGGCATGATTTCGACATCTGCCTCTGCCGGCGGATTGAACCTGACGGTCGACGGCGTTCGCAACGCCAGCGGCACAATCATGGTGCTCGTCTTCGACGATGCGGCTGCTTTTGAGCAACTCGATTGGCAGAACGCCATTGGCTACGCGGACATACCGGCCCGCATGGAGAGTGTGTCCCACAGCTTTTCCAACCTGACCGGCGGCCCCTACGCGATCTTTCTCTTCCATGACGAGAATGGCGACCAGGATCTGAATGTCAGCGGCGAGCGCCTGTTGGAAGGCATCGGCGCATCCGGGGCAGACACGGCCACCTCCGAGCCCAGCTTTGCGGAAGCCGCAGTCGCGCCGGGCGATGTGGCCGTGCGCATCTTCTACGACCGGTAGGCTTCCATGCTGACCGGCCACGAGCTGACCCTCGCAACGCTCTTGCGCGTCTTTCGCTGGCGGGTCTCGCTGACTTGGGCGGTGATCCTTTGCGAGACCGGTTTGTTGGCGCTGATTCCGCTTTTCATCGGGTTCGCGATAGACGGCCTGTTGGCGGGCGGCATGCGGGAGCTGTGGCAACTGGCGGGCCTGATGGCGGCGCTGATCGCGATCGCCGTCATCCGCCGCATCTACGACACGAGGGTCTACGGCACCATCCGGGTGGAGTTGGGCAAGGCTCAGGCGGCCCGGTCAGAAAAGTTGCCAGTTTCGGCGCTTAACGCGCGTCTCGGCATGGGGCGGGAGCTGGTGGGCTTCCTGGAGGAGACCCTGCCTCAGGCCATGGCCGCCGGCGTCCAGTTGTTGATCTCCGTCATCATCCTCTACGCCTTTTCGCCCGTCCTTGCTCTGGCGGGCGGCGTTGCGGCCGGCGCCATGGCGGCCATCTACGCGCTGTTCCATCAGCGGTTCTATCGGTTGAACGGTGCGCTCAATCAGCAGACCGAGAAACAGGTCAGCATCCTGGCGCGGCGCGAGGCGATGCCGACGCTGTCTCATCTCCTGCGGCTGCGTCGCATGGAGGTTCGGCTGTCGGACACCGAAGCCATACTTTACGGCGCAATCTTCATCGTCCTTTTGGGCTTGATCCTGTTCAATCTCTGGTTCGCGACGACCGCGCTTGTCAGCACCGTCGGCACGATCTTCTCCATCATCAGCTATTCGTGGGAGTTCGTGGAAAGCGCGCTGGCCTTGCCGGTCACGCTCCAAACCTGGTCGCGCTTGTCTGAGATCACGCGGCGGCTGAACTCGCGAAGCGGACCTCTAGAAGCGTAGGCTAGCCAGCATCCACATGCTGTGCGGCCGTGGCGCTGCTTCTATGTTCCGCCATGAAGGTCTCAAGCGCTTCGGCCTCCGAAGTCGATAGCCTGAGCCCGCATTTGGTGCGGCGCCACAGCACGTCTTCAGCATTGATCGCCCATTCGTTCGCCATCAGATATCGCACCTCGGCCTCGTAAAGGTTGAAGCCGAAGCAGCGCCCGAGATCATCGAGGCGCGCCGCGCTGCCAAGGATGTCGCGCGCGGCCGTGCCGTAGAGCCGCCCCAGGCGGCGCGCATGAGCGATCTCCAGGAACGGATAGGTCTGGCGGAGGTCGTTGATGAGTGCGTCGAGGTTCCCGACGGGGAAGTCTCCACCGGGGAGCGACGCGGTCCTGGTCCAGGTCTCGCCGCGCCGACCGAGCGCGGCCTCAATTTCCACAAGCGCCGCTTCCGCCAGCCTGCGATAGGTGGTGATCTTGCCGCCAAAGACGTTCAGCAGCGCGCCGCTCTCCGCCGTCTCCCGCTTCAGAACGTAGTCGCGTGTCGCCTCCTGCGCCCGCGACGCACCATCGTCATAGAGCGGACGCACGGCGGAATAGGTCGAGACAACATCATCCGGCGTGATCGGCTGCACGAAGTATTCGCTGGCCGCCGCGCAGAGGTAAGTCGTCTCGTCGCCCGTGATCGCGACATCGCCCGGGTCACCCTGATAGTCCTCGTCGGTCGTGCCGATCAGCGTGAAGTCGTCCTCATAGGGAATGGCGAAGATGATGCGGCCGTCGGCGTTTTGAAAGATGTAGCAGCGGCCGTGGTCGAAGAGTTTTTTGACGATCACATGGCTGCCCTTGACGAGGCGCACATTGCGCACATCGTTCCGCCCGGAGATGCGCGAGAGAACGTTGTCGACCCACGGCCCGGCGGCGTTGATCAGCATGCGCGCGTGCACCGAATAGGTCTCAGCGCTCATGCGGTCGCGCAGCGTCACGGTCCAAGCGTCGCCGTCCCATGCCACGCTCATGACTTCAGTGCGTGTGCGCACAATTGCCCCGCGATCGGCGGCGTCGCGTGCGTTGAGCACCACCAGCCGCGCATCGTCGACCCAGCAATCGGAATATTCAAAGGCCTTCGAGTAGAGCGGCGCCAGCGGTTTGCCTGCCGCATCGCGGGAGAGATCGAGCGTGCGCGTCGGCGGCAAGAGGCGCCGGCCGCCCAGATGGTCGTAGATAAAGAGCCCCAGCCGCAGGAACCACGCCGGCCGCAGGCCCTTGTGATGCGGCAGCACGAAGCGGAGCGGCTTGATGATATGCGGCGCGTTCGACCACAGCACCTCGCGCTCCTTGAGCGCCTCGCGAACCAGCCGGAACTCGTAGAACTCCAGATAACGCAGCCCGCCGTGGACGAGCTTGGTGGAGCCGGACGAGGTGCCGCTGGCAAGGTCGTCCATCTCCGCCAGGAAGACGGAATAGCCACGCCCGACGGCGTCGCGCGCAATGCCGCATCCATTGATGCCGCCGCCGATCACCAGGAGATCGTAAACGCTCGTCTCCGCAATCATGCCCGGGCTGCCAGAAGCTTTTCTTTGCCTTACGTGGGTGCTGCGCTCCAAAATGAGGGAGCGGCATCAGGACTCGTTCACAGATTGTGGCGCACCGCGTCAAGGCCGGAAGTTGTAGATGCCCTGGTCAAAACGGTTGTAATCGGCGTAGCGCAGGAGGTCGTAGAGCTCCTGGCGCGTCTGCATGCGGTCGACGATCTCGCGCTGGGTGCCGGTCTCGGCGATCTCTTCAAGCGCGCCCGTGACGGCTTTCATGGCGATACGAAGCATGGTCACGGGGTAGATGACGATGCTGGCGCCAAGCGCCTCCAGCTCCTGAGCCGAGAGCAGCTCGGATTTGCCGAATTCCGTCATGTTCGCCAGAAGCGGTGCTGATATCTCCGCCTTGGCGCGCCGCCAGTCGTCTTTGTTGTGGAGCGCCTCGGCAAAGATCATGTCGGCGCCGGCCTCGGCATATTGGTTTGCCCGCTCGATCATGGCGTCGAGCCCCTCAATCTCCCGTGCATCGGTTCGTGCGATGATGAGAAGGTTCTCGTCGCGACGCGCGTCGACGGCTGCTTTCACGCGTCGGATCATCTCATTGGCGCTCACCACCGACTTGCCGTCGAGGTGGCCGCAGCGTTTTGGGTTGACCTGATCTTCCAGGTGAAGAGCGGCAATGCCGCGCTCTTCCATTGTGCGGATTGTGCGCGCCACGCTCATCGGCTCGCCGAAACCGGTGTCGCAATCGACGATCGTCGGCAGGTCGGTCACGCGAGCGATCTGCTCTGCCCGGGCGGCGACTTCCGAAAGGGTCGTCAGGCCGATGTCCGGCAGACCGAGGTCGGCCGACAGCACTGCGCCCGACACGTAAACAGCCTCGAAGCCTTGGTTCTCAATCTCCATGGCCACCAGCGGTGAGAATGCGCCGGGCGCGCGAACGATCTTCCCGTCGGCCAGACGTGCGCGCAGCCGCGCGCGTTTCTCCGAGCCGCTGAGTTGCGAGAACAGCATTAGAAGATGCCCTTGTTCGGGTTCGAAATCAGCTCAGCCGCTGTTGCCTCCGCGTTGAGACATGCCAGACCGCCGGCTGCAATAGTGGCGAGGCCTTCCGCCGCATTGAGGAACCGCTGTTGTTCCGGCTCGCCGACTACTTCGTCGGCGATCGTCTTGAATTTTTGGACATATTGCGGCCGGGCGAATGGCCGTGCACCGAGCGGGTGGGCGTCGGCGACTGCGATCGATTCCCGCAGCTGCGAGCCATCCGCCAAAGTGACGACGAGCTCGCCGCCAAAGGCTTTTTCGGCAGGATCGGTCGCATGGTAGCGCGCGGTCCATTCCGGCGCTTCCTCTGTCGCGATCTTCTGCCACAGGCGCACGGTGTCGGCGCGCCGGGCGCGCTCCGGCAGATAGGAATCCACGTGGTGCCATCGCCCGTCCTGAAGCGCGACGGCCAGAATGTACATGATGGAATGATCCAACGTCTCGCGGCTCGCATGCGGATCGAACTTCTGCGGATCGTTCGACCCGGTGCCGATCACGTTGTGGGTGTGATGGCTCGTGCGATAGACGATGCTTGCGACATTGTCCCAGTCGCCGCCGGTTCGTTCCGCGATCGCCGCGCCGACCTTGAACGCCAGGTCGATCGGCGCCTGGCTCTGATATTCCGCGGAATGCTCCTTGGTGAAGCTCTCAAGGATGGCGCGCTTCGGTTCATCCCGTTCCGGGAGCAGCACCTCATAGTGCGCGTCGGGGCCATCGAGCATCCAAGCAATCACCGCGTCTTCGCCCTCATAGATCGGCGCCGGCGCGCCTTCGCCGCGCATGGCCCGGTCCACCGCCTCAATGGCAAGCTTGCCGGCATGCGCCGGAGCGAAGGCCTTCCACGATGAGATCTCGCCCTTTCGAGACTGGCGCGTGGCCGTAGTGATGTGCAGGGCCTGGTTCACGGCCTGATAAATCGTCTCAACCGGCAAGTTCAGAAGCGTGCCAAGGCCTGCCGCGACGGACGGACCGAGATGCGCGACGTGGTCGATCTTGTGCTTGTGCAGGCAAATGCGGCGGCAGAGGTTCACCTGTATCTCGTAAGCCGTGGCGATGGCGCGGATCAGATCGCCGCCGCACTTTCCGGCCTGCTGCGCCACAGCCAGAACCGCCGGAATGTTGTCGGCCGGATGGGAGTAATCGGCGGCGAGGAACGTGTCGTGATAGTCGAGCTCGCGCACCGCGACGCCATTCGCCCAAGCTGCCCATTCCGCGCTGAAGGCGCGCGAAGCCGGCAGGCCGAAGATGGTCGCGCCTTTTGATTGCTCGCGCGCGAGCGCCTGATCGCGGGCCGTGACGACGGGTCCGCGGTTAACGGAAGCCATGGCGACGCCCGCATTGTCGATGATCCGGTTGATGACCATCTCTTCCACGTCAGCATCGACGGGGACCTTGTCGGCCGCCACTTCGGCGATCTTCCAGGCCAGTTGCTCTTCGCGGGAGAGGCGGTCCTTCTCCGGATGAACCCTGACGATATGTGACTTCATTCCGTTACCCTCGGTGCTACAACGCAGCGTTCGCCGCCATCGACGGCCTTAGGTGCGTGGCCCGCCGAGCCTTCCAACGAGAAACAGCGCCAGGGGCGCCAGGACGATGAGCACGAGCAATCTAAAGACGTGATGCGCGGCGACATAGGCCGGGTCCAGGCCGAGCGTGAGGGCCATCGCGGCCATCGCTTCCACGCCACCGGGTGCAAACGCCACAAGCACCAACGCGGGCGGCAATCCAACGAAATAGGCGGCGCTTAACGCACCGAGCCCTGAGATCACAAAGGCCATTGTCGTGAGCACCAGGCCCGCGCCCAACGACCGACGCAGTTCCGCTCGGGATATTCCGGAAAAACGCGACCCGATCAGCGCTCCCATGATCGCGAAGCTCGGCCACGACAGCCATGCCGGAACTTGGCCGGAGGTCCATCCCGCGAGGTGAACGCCTGCTGACACCAACATGCCGCTGAGAAGAAATGCGGCGGGCGTTCTCGTCTTCCGTAGAGCGAACCCGGCTACGACCGCAAGCGCCAGCGTGGTTGCCAGCATAAGCGGCGACATGGACTCAGCCGATTGCCCGGGTGTGCTCGGTTCAAGACCGAAAAGAACCACGGTGAACGGTACGATAAGAGTCAGTGCGGCGACGCGCGTGCTCTGCACGACGCCAACCCATTTGACGTCGCTTCGCGTCTGGAAAGCCAGGCCCAGCACGTAACTCAGATGTCCTGGCGTTGCGGCAAGTGCTGCGGTCGCACGATCTTTTTGCCACAGCCGCGCCAGGGCGTCGCTTCCCGCCGCCATGATGAGGGCCAGCACGCCGATAAGGATTGCGAAGCTGAGCGGCCACGTCAGAGCCGCGCGGTATACTTCGGGCGTCACGCCCGCGCCAATCGACATTCCGATGACGACGAAGCAGGCGTCGCGCAGGCGATCCGGTATTGAAAGCCGCTGACCGGCAAGCGACGCGGCGATCACCGCAATGGCGGAGCCGGTCAGGAAGGGTGCTGGGAACGACAGGAAATACGCGCCGATACTGCCAATTCCGGCGAGTCCAAGCGCCTTGATGACGCTCACAAATTGGGTCGGCGTTGCTTCCTGTTCTGAACCGGCCGTCAATCGGTAACCGCCTGAGGTTTACGAATGAACTGGCGCAGGAACATGGGCGCGACAAAGCCGGCGATCGCTGCAACCCAAAGCCCGACAGCAATCGGCGAGGAGAGCAGGAACAACGGGTCGCCATCGGAAAGCACCATGGCGCGCCGCAAGGCATCTTCCATCGCATTGCCGAGGAGGATGCCGAGAATGATCGGCACGGTCGGCACATCCATCTTGCGCAACACGTAGCCGAGCACGCCGAAGGCGACCATCAGAAGCAGGTCGAAATAGCTGCCGGACAGCGAGAAGATGCCCACAAACGAGATCATGGTGACGCCGGGAAGCAGGATGCCTGGCGGCACCTGAAGCACGCGCACGAAGATCTTGACCATGGGTACGTTCATGGCGAGCAGTACGAAATTGGCGATCAGCAGCGAGGCGATCAGGCCCCAGACCACTTCGGGCCGCTCGGTGAAAAGCGTCGGGCCGGGCGTGATGTTGAGCGTCAAGAGCAACGCCAGCAACACGGCCGTCGTTCCTGAGCCCGGCACGCCAAGCGTCAGCATCGGCACCAGAGCGCCGCCGGCGGCGGCGTTGTTGCCGGCCTCCGGCGCGGCGACCCCTTTGGGCGACCCGGTGCCGAAGCCGCCATTGGGGCCGGCGATCGATTTCTCCGACATGTAGGCAAGGAAGCTGCCCAGCGAGGCACCTGCACCGGGCAGCACGCCCGCGACGAAGCCGACGCCAGTTGAGCGTAGCATCGTCCAGGTGCTGGCCACGATGTCGCGCACCGGTACGGTCACTTTCTCAAGCTTGACGCCGATGGAGGATTTCTTGCCGTGGCTCTCGATGAAGAAGAAGACTTCCGCAACCGCGAAGAGGCCGACAATGGCGACCAGGAAGTCGACGCCGTCCATGAGATGAAGATTGCCGTACGTGAAGCGCGGCAGGCCGCTTGAATTGTCGAGCCCGATCATCGCGATGCCGAGGCCGATGCAGGATGCGAGAACCGCTTTGGCCTGGTTGTTCGAAGCGACGCCGCCAAGCGTGCTGAAGGCGAGGATGTAGAGCGCGAAATATTCCGCCGGGCCGAAGAGAAACGCGACGCGCGCCAAGATGGGGGCCAGCAGCATAAGCCCGATGGTCGCCAAAAAAGCGCCGACGAAAGAGGCGACGCCGGAGATCACCAAGGCGTCGCCGGCGCGACCCTGCTTAGCCATCGGATAGCCGTCGAGCGTGGTCATGAGCGCCGGCTCGTCGCCGGGAATGTTCAACAGGATCGACGAAATCCGGCCGCCATACATGGCGCCGTAATAGACAGCCGTCATGAGAACGAGCGCCGATGTCGCGTCGAGCCCCAGCGAAAAGGTCAACGGGATCAGGATCGCAACGCCGTTTGAGGGCCCCAGCCCCGGCAGCGAGCCGATCATGGTGCCGAGAAAGCACCCGAACACCGCGAGCATCAGTGTGCCCGGCGTGAGCGCTACGCTGAAACCGACTGCGAGGTTGGAAAGCAGCTCCATCGCGCTATCCGACAAACGCTTTGGGGAAGGGGACGAGGCTGAGCCCGAGCGCAAAGCGGAAGATGAAGAACAAACCGACCGACAGGCCTATGCCGGTGATGGCGGAGAACAAAGGGCGTTGCGAAATCTGGTAGCTCAGGATCCCCGCCGTGATCGTCGTCGGTATCAAGAAGCCGAGTGGCTTCAGGCTGTAGGCGTAGACCACCATCACCGCGACGGAGATGCCCAGCGCTCCCAGCGTCGCAAGAGCCGGCCAATCCGGCTCCTCGTCCGGGCGGAAGACCATGACGCCGCCGGCGAGTGCCGCGGCGACGCCAATGAGTATTGGGAAGGTCTTTGGCCCGACCGGATCGGACAGAAAGCTGATCTGTATCTGTGTCGCGCTCGCGATGTAGGCGAGCGCGACCAGAATAACGACCAGACCTAGGATCCGATCGGAGCGCACTACTGAATCACGCCGATTTCGCGCGACAGCTCTTCAGTGGACGCCACGACGCCATCGACCCATTGCTGGAAGTCGTTGCCGACCTTCGTGAAAGGCGCGAGACCGTTGGCGACCATCGCCTCTTTCCAATCGTCGCTATCGGCTACTTTCTGAAGCTTGTCGGCCCATGTCTGGAAGGCCTCGTCGGAAATGTTCTTGGGAACGTAGAGGCCGCGCCAGTTGACCGCGACGACATCGATGCCTTGCTCACGCGCGGTGGGGATGTCTTCAAAGCCGGGGACCCGTTCTTCCGTCAGCACGGCCACGGCGCGAACCTCGCCCGACTTCAGGAACCCGACGATCTCCGACATGTCGCCGGTCATCGCCTGGGTGAAGCCGCCGACCGTCTGCGTGATTGCGTCGGCGCCGCCATCCAGACCGATATACTTGACGGCGCGGATGTCGTCGAAACCACCGGCTCGCAGGACCTGCAGGACCTTCAGGTGGTCGAAGCCGCCCACGGCCGAGCCGCCGCCGAACGCAACGGCCTTAGGGTCGGCCTTCACAGCGTCGACCAAGTCGTTCAGCGATTGAAAGTCTGAGTCGGCGGCAACCACGATGACGCCCGGATCGGCGCCGATCGCGCCGACAAAACGAACCTGGTCGGCCGTGAGACCGCCGTAAGCGTTCTGCGCCAAGCGGGTCGCGGTCGCCTGCGAAGCCGCCACGATCAGGTCGGCGTCCTCGGAGCGCTCGTTAACCACGTGGCCGTAGGCCAACCCGCCGCCGCCGCCGGCCATATTGGTGACCTGCACGGGATTATCGACGACGCCGATGTCATACATGATCTTGCCGATCTGACGGCAGGTGAAGTCCCAGCCGCCGCCGGGGTTGGCGGGGGCGATGCACTCGGCGGCCGTTGCGGCGCCGGTGAGGCCGACGACGAACAACGTCCCCAGGCCTAAGGTGCGAAGTGTTGTGGACATGTTTCTCTCCCATGCGACTTGGCTGTTTGTTGTTCCGGTGTGCCGCCGCCCATGTGCCGGGCGTGGCACGGCACCGGTCATCAAATCACATCAGACTGACATCAGCCTGACGCTGCACTGCACAAGGGACTACTGGGCCGTCAGCGCCTCATTCCAGGCGCGGATCAATCGCTCACGCTTCACCTGGTCAAGATAAACCAGAAGGCCCGGGCCAACGCGGACCGGCCTTATTCTCGTGCCGAGCAAGCCTTGCACCGAACTCGCTGTCTCGCGCCCCTTTACATCGGGGTGGAGCGCGGGAATGCGGGTCTTCGTGGAGAAGATTTCTTGGCCGTCGCGCGACAGGAGGTATTCCAGGAACCGTTGCCCGAGCTGCGGGTTAGCCGCCGCGCGTGGCACCAACGCGACGCGAGTCATGATGACGGTGTAGTCCTCCGGCATCACGATCCCGATGTCCGGATTGTTCACAGCCCAATTCTGCGCGTAGGAGCCGAGAATGTTGTAGCCGAGGACGAATCGTCCATCCCCGACGCGTTCCAGAATGGCGGAGGAGGTGGAATAGAGCTTCACGCCGGCTCCGCCCATGGCACGCACAAGATCCCAGATGTCGCGGTTATGCTCCGCATCACGCGCCAGGAAGAGAAAGCCGGCGCCTGAACGCTCAATATCGTACGTGCCGATCCGGCCGCGGATGTTGGCGGCGTCATCACGAAGATAGTTGGCCAGAGCCGCGCGGGTTCTTGGCGGATCGTCGTTCGGAAAGGCTGCTTTGTTGTAGATGATCACCGCCGGTTCGAAGGTGACTCCGAATGCGGCGTTCCGCCAGGCCGACCATGGCGGCATGGAGAAGTCGCCTGAGATGACGCGGGCATAGCCGTCATTGGCGAGCTTCAGTTGAAGGTCCATCGCCGAAGAGAAAGCCAGGTCGGCGGTCCGCTCGCCGCCACCGGTTTCAGCGATGATGCGTTCGTGGATTTCGAGCGTCTGAAGCTCGAGATAGTCGACAGCCAGATCTGGATTGGCTTTTTGGAACCCGTCGATGATCGGCTGGGCAAGCGCCTCGTCGAGCGAGCTATAGACGGTGACGGCCTGCTCGCTTCCATCGACGGCCGGGTAATATTCCGCCGCAAGCGGCGCCGGCGCGAGCCAGCACAAGACGGCAAGAGCGCGGATAGTGAGCATCGCACTTCAGTATGTGCCGCTCTGTGCATCCTTCACAAGGCTGCAAGGCTGCGAACTTCAGATTCGCTTCGCGAGCGAATATGCTCCCCAACGGGAGGACGGCCCCTTGAGAATGCTGGTTGTCGAAGACAACACAGTGCTGGCCGACGGGGTGAGCCGGGTCATGCGCGACGCCGGTCACAGCGTGGATGTCGCCGCCGACGGGGAGTCGGCCCTGGCGGCGCTGGCGGCCGGCGCCTTCGATCTCGTGCTGCTCGATCTCAGCCTGCCTGACATTGACGGGCTTGAGCTCCTGAAGACGATCCGCGGGCGCAACTTGGATACCGCCGTCATCGTGCTGACAGCGCGGGGCGCCTTGGACGAGAAAATCCGGGGACTCGATCTCGGTGCGGATGATTACATCACCAAGCCCTTCGAGGTCTCAGAGCTGGAGGCGCGCGTGCGCGTTGCCCTGCGCAACCTTGCCGGTCAGCGAAAAAGCGAGATCGCACTCGGTCCGGTCACCTTCGACGTCAATGGCCGCAGCGTCGTGTTTGCCGGCAGTCCGATTGAGTTCCCCAAGCGCGAGCTGAACGTTTTTGAGATGCTCGCGCTTCGTCCGGGCAAAGTCATATCGAAGCAACAGCTTCGCGAAAGTCTGGCGGCCTTCGACGAGGACATCTCAGACAACGCGATTGAGCAATATGTCAGCCGCGTGCGCCGCCGTATCGAACCGACAGGACTTCGTATCCTCACGGCGAGAGGCTTGGGCTACACGTTGCAGGTCGACGAAGGTGACGTGCCGTGAGGCTCGCACCACGATCATTGCGGGCGCGGCTCATGCTGTGGCTTCTGGCGCCGCTGCTTCTAGTGACGGCGGTGTCTTTGCCCGACGCCTATCGCCAGGCGCGTGATACGGCCAACGAGGTGTTGGATCGCGTGCTAGCTGGGTCGATCCTCGCCATCGCAGAGAGGGTCGTCGTCAACGATTCCGGCGAGCTTGAGATCGACATCCCTTATGTGGCGCTCGACATGCTGACGTCGGCCGCACAGGATCGGGTGTTTTATCGCGTGGAAAGCGCCGATGGCGTGTTTTTAACCGGCTATCGCGGGCTGACCGCGCCCGCGAGCGAGGCGGGCGACAGCCTGACTTTTCACGACAGTGCGTTCCAGGGCGCGCCAATTCGCTTGGCCGTTCTCACCGGCGCGGCAACGGGAGCCTTTGAGTCTGTCGGCTATCGCGTTCTCTTGGCTGAGACCACCGGCGGCCGGCGGGCGCTGGCTCAGGAGCTTCTTGCCCGTTCGAGTGTCCGGCACGCCGCGTTGATCGCCGTGGCCGTGCTTGTTGTCTGGCTCGGCGTCGGGTTCGGACTTCGACCGCTCACGAATCTGGAAGGCGCGATCGGCCGCCGCATGCCCAACGATCTGCGTCCCATCACGCATCGTGTGCCTGTCGAGGTGCGGCAGCTGACACTTGCCATCAATCAATTCATGGAGCGGCTTGACGGCGCATTGTCGGCGCTCAGGCGGTTCACCGGAAATGCCAGCCATCAACTCAGAACGCCGCTTGCCGTCATCGGCACGCAGCTGGAATTGGCGCGGCGGGCCGACGATGAGGAATCGCGGGTGGCGGCGCTTGCGGCGGCGGCCTCCGCGGTGTCGGAATCTGAGCGTATCCTGTCACAGCTTCTGCTTCTTGCGCGGGTGGAGGAAGCGACGGCCGACGGCATGAACGAATCCGTCAACATGACCGAGCTCGCCCGCTCGGTGACGCAGGACCATCTGGAAGCCGCACGAAAAGTCGGGATGGATCTTGGCTTCGACGCCGACGAGTCGCCGGTGATCGTCAAAGGCAACGGTTTGCTGCTCGGCGAGATGCTGAACAATCTGATCAACAACGTCATCGCGCATGCCAAGGGCGCGACGCAATCGACCGTGCACGTAAGGTCGCGGCGGCTCGACGAAGGATCATCGGTCGCCGAGATCGAGATTGAGGACGACGGGCCGGGCGTTGGTATCACGCAGCGAAAGGTGGCGCTGCAGCGCTTCGGCCAGCCGGCTGGCTCCGGTGGAAGCGGCGCTGGCCTGGGACTGGCGATTGCTCGAGAGGTGGCCGGCCTCTTCGGCGGAGACCTTGCGCTTTCCACGCCGTCCAACGGTCGCGGCCTGCTGGTGCGTGTGACGATGCCATGCTCGGGGCCAGGCGCGGGCGCGCAAGGGGACGGATTGTCGATCCCGTGACGTTGAAGATATTGGCCTTCGCCGCGGCGGCGAAGATCCCGGTGCGGCGACAGGTTTCGGCGGTCGCTTGCATAGGCTGCGGGGCCGATCTACGCATGCGTTCGGTGGACAGGCCCGGCGTTAGGCGCTAGGTATACTGAAATTTGTTTGAACAGATTAAATCATGAAGCCGGCTGCTTTCGCCTATCTCAAACCGGAGAATTTGGCTGAGGCGCTTCAGTTCGTGGCCGACAACGCCGACGACGGCAAGCTGCTCGCCGGTGGTCAAAGCCTTGTTCCGGCAATGAATTTTCGTCTCGCGCGGCCGGAGACTCTGATCGATATCAGCGGTCTGGAAGCGCTCGACGGTGTGAACGATCGACCTGAGGCGCTGTCGATCGGCGCGCTGACACGCCACGCCACGTTTCACAAGCCCGTCTCAGACGGTGCGCTCGGGCGGCTTCTCGTCAAAGTGGTCGGCCATATCGCGCATTACCCGATCCGCCAGCGCGGCACGTTCGGCGGTTCGCTCTGTCATGCCGATCCGGCAGCGGAATGGTGCCTCGTCGCAACGGCGCTCGATGCAACGATGCGATTGGAAAGCAGCGGCGACGCGCGCGACGTGCCGGCCGAGGCGTTCTTCCGCGGCAGCTTCACGACCGCGCTTGAGCCGAACGAAATCCTGACTCGGATCACGATCCCGAAACTGCCCGACGCGACCGGCACGGGCTTTGTGGAGTTCGCACGTCGCAAAGGCGACTTCGCCTTGGCCATGGCGCTGACGACGCTTCATCTTGAGGGCAACACGATCCGCTCCGCTCGCGTGGGGCTTGGCGGCGTCGCCGACCGCGCTTTGCGTATGACCGAGATTGAGGCGGCACTTGTCGGCAAGCCGGCGACGCCGGAGACGTTCGTTACGGCCGGCCAGATGGCGCGCGATCAGATCAGCCCGCGCGGCGACATTCACGGATCCGCCGAGTATCGCCGCGACCTTGGCGGTGCGCTTCTGGAGCGAGCTCTGGCAGAGGCGGCAGAGGAGGCGCGCGGCGCCGTTTCAACATGAGCTGGGTCGGTCGCCGACTACCGAGACTTGAAGACCCCGCACTTTTGACCGGGCAGGGCCGGTTCGTCGCCGACCGAGCAGAGGGCGCGCTGGCCATGGCGTTCGTTCGGAGCCCGTTAGCTGCCGGCACGCTCACGGAGATCGAGGTGCCGCCGATCGAGGCGCCGGACAGCTTCGTCTTCACCGCCGCCGACCTCGCAGGCGTCGGCGCCATTGAGGCCATCCTGAACCGGCCGGATTACAAGCGCGTTCCGCAACCCATCTTGGCGCGCAACCGCGTCGTCTTTGCCGGTCAGCCGGTGGCGATCGCCCTGGCGCGCTCCCGAGCCGCTGCCGAGGACCTGGCGGAGCAGGTTTTCGCCGACATTGAGCCGGACGAGCCGATCCTCACCTTTGCGGACGCGCTGGCGGATGGCGCGCGCGCCGTTCATCCGGAGGCGCCCGGCAACGTGCTCGTGGAGGGGCAACTTCGCGGCGAGGGCGTGGACGCAGCGTTTGAAGGTGCTGCCGCAATCGTTGACGTCGAGCTGCGATCGGAGCGCCAGTCCGCCATGCCGCTTGAGGCGCGCGGCGGGGTGGCGGCATTCGACGCGGGCAGTGGCCGTGTCACGCTCTATGCCTCCGTTCAGATGCCGCACATGCTGCGCACCGGGCTGGCCGATGTGCTGGGCATACCGGAGTCCGATCTCAGGGTTGTTGCCCCGGATGTGGGCGGCGGCTTTGGGCAAAAAATGTCGCTCTTCCCGGAATATGTCGCCCTGGTTTGGGCGGCGCGGCATCTGAAGCGCAACGTCGCCTGGATCGAAGATCGCCGTGAGAATTTTCTTGGCGCATCGCATGCACGCGATCAGCGCTTCCGCGCCAAAGCGGCGTTCGATTCCGACGGCCGGATATTGGCACTCGACGCCGACCTATTGTCCAATGTCGGCGCGTTCTCCTGTTATCCGGTGACCTGCGGCGTGGAGCCGCTGATGGCCTTTGCCGAGCTCCCGGGTCCTTATCGTATCGCCCATTACGCGGTGCGCTCGCGCGGCGTAACCACGAACACGGCGATGATGGCGCCTTATCGCGGCGTGTCGCGGCCGATGCTGACGCTCACCATGGAGCAGCTCATGGACCGCGCGGCGCGGCAACTTGGGCTTGATCCGCTCGACATCAGGCGCCGCAATCTCATCTGCGAGTTTCCGCACACCTCGCCGACCGGGCTGGTGCACGACGCCGGGTCGTATGTGGAGGCGATGGACGCCGCCGCACGCGTGGCCGATCTTGAAGACTTCCGTCAGCGTCAGACGCGCGCACGAGCGGCGGGCCGCTATCTGGGCGTCGGTGTTTCGGTGTTCTCCGAGCGGAGCGGCTACGGCACGCCGGCCTTTGCCGCGCGCATGATGGAGATCGTGCCGGGCTACGAGACAGTCGATTGCGAGATGGACCCGTCCGGACGCGTAACGCTCGCTATAGGCGCGTCGCCGCACGGCCAAGGCCTCAAGACAGCGCTGGCGCAGCTTGCCGCCGATCGGCTCGGCGTCACGCCGGAGGATGTGCGCGTCGTCTCCGGCGATACCGACGCCACGCCCTATGGCTGGGGCACGTTCGCCAGCCGCTCCATGGTGATCGCCGGCGGCGCCAGCCAGATGGCGTCCGACAAGGTCGCGGACAAGCTTCGCATCGCCGCCGCGCAGGTGCTGGAATGCGCGCCCGACGACATCGAACTCGGTGATGGGCTCGCCAAAGTGCAGGGCGCCAACCGCACGATGCGCATCGCGGAAATCGCCAGGGCACTTCATCACAAGAGCCATCTGTTTGCCGATCTCACCGCAGGGCTGAAGGAGCAGGCGTTCTACGATCCGGCGGGCACGTTCTCCAATGCGTGCCACATCGCAGAAGTCGAGGTGGAGCCGGCGACGGGCGGCGTGCGGGTCGACCGGTTCATCGTCGTGGAGGATGCCGGCCGGCTCATCAATCCGCTGATTGCCGATGGGCAGATCGCCGGCGGCGTGGCGCAGGGGATTGCCAATGCGCTCTACGAAGAGCTCGTCTATGACGAGCACGGAACGCTGCTGACCACGTCGCTTGCCGACTACGCCGTGCCGACGGCGTTTGAGATTCCGCCGATCGACATCCACCACATGGAAACGATCTCGCCTGCGACCGTGACCAAAGCCAAGGGCCTCGGGGAGGGCGGCACGATCGGGGCGCCGGCGGCGGTGATCGGCGCTATCAACGACGCACTGACGCCGTTCGCCGTTGCCATCAACACTATGCCCGCAACGCCGGACCGGGTCTGGCAGGCGCTTCGGGACGCCAGGGACAAAGCCGCATGAGCGACAGGCACGACATCACGCTTCGGGTCAACGGCGCGACTCACCATGTCAATGTGGAACCGCGCTATAGCCTTGCCGACACGCTGCGCGATGCCTGCGGGCTGACGGGCACGCATCTTGGCTGCGAGCATGGCGTGTGCGGCGCGTGCACGGTGCTGATCGACGGCCGTGCGACGCGCTCCTGCCTGGTGTTTGCGGTGCAAGTGGAAGGCTCGGAGATTGAGACCGTGGAGGGGCTGGCGGAGCCTGACGGCACGCTTCATCCGTTGCAGCAGGCGTTCTGGGAGCATCACGGTCTGCAATGCGGTTTCTGTACGCCGGGCTTTTTGATGTTGGCGCTGGGGGCGCTGCGCGAAAACCCGGACATGGACGATGAGGAACTGCGCGATCTGATCGCTTCGAATCTCTGCCGTTGCACGGGCTATCAGAACATCCTCACGGCGGTGCGTGCGGCAGCCGACATGATGCGCGCGAAGGCGCAGCCCGCGCCCAATCCATGAGCGTGATTGGAGCGCGCGAGAGGCGGGTCGAGGACCGCCCGCTTCTGATCGGCGCCGGCGTTTTCGTCGCCGATCTCAATCGCGCCGACCAGATACATATGCGTGTCGTGCGCTCGCCGCTGGCGTTCGGCCGGCTGTTGGAGATCGACATTGAAGACGCCGCCGCACAGCCGGGCGTCGTGGCGATCTGGACGGCGGCCGATCTCGGCGATCTTGGCCCGATCGATTTTCGCATGACACGGATTGAGGGCATGGAGCCCTATCGGCAATGGTGCCTGGCGCGCGACTATGTGCGCTATGTCGGCGATCCGGTTGCCGTCGTCTTTGCGGAAACTGCTCAGCGGGCGGAAGACGCCGCCGAGCTTGTCTTCTGCGATATCGATGAACAGGACCCGCATCTTGATGCGAGGGCTGAGCCGGTCGCCTTTGCGCCGGATGTTTCGCCGGAGCTGATGTCGGAACCGGCGGTTCTGCAGAAGGCCGTCGGCGATGTGGACGCGGCGTTCGGCCAAGCTGCCCATGAGGTGGCGATCGAGGTCCGAGTCGGACGGCACACCGGTGTTCCGCTGGAGACCCGCGGTGCGCTTGCCGTTCCGGGAGAGGGCGGAACCGTCACAATGTACGGCGCCGCCAAGGTGCCGCATTACAATCGCGGGCAGATCGCGCGCATGCTCGGGCTTCCGCTCGATGCGGTGCAGCTTAGCGAGGGGCATGTCGGCGGCGGCTTCGGCATTCGCGGCGAGCTTTATCCAGAAGACGTGCTGGTGTGCCGCGCGGCCCTGGCGTTCGGCCGCCCAGTGAAGTGGATCGAAGATCGGCGCGAGCATCTCATCGCCGCCAATCACAGCCGCGACCAGGCCTATCGCCTGCGCGCCGCTGTCGATCCGGAGGGCCGCGTGCTCGGGCTCGATGCGCAGTTCTTCACCGATCAGGGCGCCTATGTGCGCACGCATGGCGCGACGGTCTCTGATCTGTCGGCGGCGCTCTTGCCGGGGCCCTATCTCATCCCGGCCTATCGGGTGCGCGGGCATGTCCGGCTCACCAACAAGACGCCGGCGGGGACCTATCGCGCGCCGGGGCGCTACGAGAGCACATTTGCGCGCGAGCGGTTGATGGATGCTATTGCCGCGCGTCTCGGCCTGGACCGCGCAGAGGTACGGCAGCGCAATCTGGTCCCGGAATCACAGATGCCGTTCCGCCGCGGGCTCGACGCGTTGGGGACGGATGTCGTCTACGATTCCGGTCGATTCCACGATCTGCTTGAGCGCCTGTGTGCGCATGTCTCGTGGGATGATTTGCAGGAACGCCTGGCCGGTCGCCGTAAGGCCGGCGAGCGGGTCGGCGTTGGGCTTGGCTACTTCGTGGAGAAAAGCGGGCTCGGACCGGACGATCTTGTGCGCATCAGCGTGCTGCCTGAGAACGGCATTCGGATCGTCACCGGCGCGGCGTCGATCGGGCAAGGCATCGAAACCGCGATGGCGCAGATCTGTGCGGACACGCTCGGGACCGGCTTGAACGGGATCGATGTCGTGCACGGCCAGACCGCACTCATTGAGAAAGGCATGGGTGCGTTCGCAACGCGCGCGACGGTTATGAC
Source organism: Afifellaceae bacterium (assembly GCA_028284625.1). Taxonomy (GTDB): domain Bacteria; phylum Pseudomonadota; class Alphaproteobacteria; order Rhizobiales; family Afifellaceae; genus DASWJZ01. The sequence goes on from JANQRH010000008.1 coordinate 143,742, forward strand.
GGGCTCGGCGACCAAAATGGCCGCCGACGCCTTGATTGAGCGCGCGCTCGACGTGGCGGCGACGCTTCTCCAGGCGGAGCGCGCGTCGCTGTCTTATGCGGACGGAACGGTGCACCACGCGGCGAGCGAGCGAACGCTGACGCTGTCAGAGATTGCGGCGGCGTGGGACGGTGGCCTTGGCGCGGAAGCCACCTTCGTCTCCGATCACATGACGTATCCTTACGGAATTCACCTGGCGCAGGTGCGGGTCGATCCGGCAACCTGCGGCGTGGAGATCGAACGCTTCGTCGTGGCCTACGATATCGGACGCGCGGTCAATCCGACCCTGGTGGAAGGCCAGATCGTCGGCGCTGCCGCGCAAGGGATCGGCGGCGCGCTCTACGAGGAATTCGTCTACGACGAGGCGGGCCAGCCGCTCGCGGCGAGCTTCGCCGATTATCTGATGCCGACGGCGCAGGAGGTGCCGGCGATTGAGACGATCGTTCGCGAGGACGCCCCAAGCCCCATCAATCCGCTTGGCGTGAAGGGGGCGGGCGAGGCCGGCATCAATGCTGTCGGCGCCGCCATTGCTTCAGCGGTCGATGACGCCCTGGAACGGCCAGGCCTGGTGCGACAGTTGCCAGTGACGCCGCAGCGGCTTCACGCCTGGCTGCAGGAATGACGAACGCGTCTTCTGTGTCGGGTCTTATTCGCGGGAAAGATTGAACCAGACAGTGCGCGCGACGCTGTCACCGTTGTTCCAGATACGGTGGCTGCGGCGCGACGGATAGGCGATCAGATCACCGACATTCAGCACGTGGCTGACATTGTCGACCTCGACGGTGAGCTGACCCTCCAAGACGAGACCATATTCATAGCCCTCATGCTGGAGCGGGTTCTCGTTGCTTCCCGTGCGCGGCGCGTATTCGTTGATCGCAACGGTGACGCCACGCGTGCGATCCTCCTTCATCATCCGGCGGATGACGTGGGCTTCGGTCTCGACGATCTTGGCCTCGTCGGCGCGAGTGACGATTTTGCTTGATTCCTCGCTGCCGCCGCTGATCAGCTCCGACATGGTCGTGCCGAGCGCCTCGCTGACCACGATGAGCGAACCGATCGACGGGGACGCGATCCCGCGCTCGACCAGGCTCAGCATCGATGAGCTCAGACCGCATTTGTCGGTCAACGCCTGTAAGGTCATGCCGCGCGCCTTGCGGATCTCCCGAATGCGGCGGCCGATCGTCAACAGCGTCTGGGCGGCGTTCTCGTTTAGGTCCGATGTCCGCTCAGCCGCCGCGCTGTCTTTTCTCAACTGCGAGTTCTCCTGTGGTGTGGATTCGTGATTCTGCTGGGATTGTGCAGGCACGTCCGTGTTGACCCACGTTAAATTTTAGCTACGATAAATTTGATCCAACATAAGAAAAAGGGCGGCTGGATGTCCATCACCCCGTCGAAAACCGTGCAAGTGATCGATAGCGCTGTAAACCGCAAAGATATAGCCCTGATCAATGGGGATGGCGCAGCGTGGGTCGTTTTGTGGCCGGGGAACGGCGCCCGCTACCGGACGTTTCATATTCTCGAGCTTCATCCCAACGACCAGACGGTCGACCTCTGTCACGCCGCCGATTGCGTCTACTACGTGGTCGAAGGTACGGGCAACGTGCGTGATCTTGAGACAGATGAAATACAGCCGCTCGTCGACGGGGCAATCGTGCATATCGATGCGCAGGATCGCTATCGGCTTGAGGCCGACGATGGCGGCATGCGGCTCATCGGTGGGCCCGTGCCGGCCGATCCGGATCTCTATACGCAGTTTGAGATGGCGGAGGCGGAGTGATGAGCATCCGTGTCTTCCACCGTGACAACCCCACGCTGCGCTTGCCGCTCATTTCAAAGGACGCGCGTTTTATCGTGTGGCCAGGGACGGGCGCCTGGAACGCCAACATGAACTACGTCGTGCTTGAGCCCGGCGAGGCCAATGTGCCCCATATCCATTCGCATTCGGAGGATACGATCTTCATCGTCGAGGGCGAGGGCACGGCGGTCGATCACACCCACGGCACCAGCACGCCGTTTCATGCGGGCTGCGTTGTGCATGTGCCGGCAGGCGTGAAGCACGCCATCCATGCCGATCGCGGCGCGCGGATCGTGAGTGTCGGCGGTCCGGCGCCCGCGGATGTGCCGCTTCTAAAGAAAGTCGGCGCGATCCCGGAGGACGCAGACGTGCCGCCCAGCTATTGCGTCGACCTTCATGAGCCCGGCGGCACCGCATGACATGACGGATCGCTTCCTTGCCGCGGCGGTTCAGTTCGGTGCGCGGCTCTACGCGCCGGATGAGAACCGGGCGAAAGCGGAGGCGCTGGTGCGCAGCGCCGCCGCCGAAGGCGCCAGACTGATCGTGCTGCCGGAACTGGCGATATCCGGCTACGGATTGGACAAGGAAGGGTTGAACGCCAGCGCCGAGCCGCTCGACGGGCCAACATTGGCGTCGTGGCGCGAATTGGCGCGGACGCTCGACGTGGTGATCTCCGGCGGCTTCTGCGAGATCGCCGGCGAACGGCTCTATAATTCTGCGGCCCTGGTGACGCCGGACGAACAGGTCACGCATTACCGCAAGCTGCATTTGTTCGATCGGGAGAAGGCGGTCTTTGCGCCGGGCGATCTCGGTCTGCCGGTAGCGGAGACCGAGATCGGGCGCATCGGCATCTGTGTCTGCTACGATTTGCGCTTTGTGGAAGTCGCCCGCGGCTTGTCGCTCAAGGGAGCGGACATCATTGCCGTGCCCACCGCCTGGGTGGGCGGCTTCGACCCTAAGCCGCGTGACGAGGCTGGGTTCATCGCGCAAGCTCGCGGGGCGATCGTGCAGGCCAATTTGAACCAGGTGGCGATGGTATGTGCGTCACAAGCGGGCGGCGATCAGGGGACGCGTTTTCTCGGCTCTTCGCTGGTTGCCGATGCGTATGGCAAATGCCTGACCGGCCCGCTGGACGAGGATGAAGAGACGATTGCGACCGCGCCGCTGGATGTTGCGGAGATCCGCGCGGCCAGCGAGCGCTCGCCGCTGATCCGGCCGCGCGCCGATCGCCGGCGGGACGTTTATGCGCTGTCGGTCGACGGCGAGACTTATTGATCTGCAGCGGCTGCGACTGGGCATGATCACGAAAGGCAGGGAATGAAGCTTCAGCAGGCGTTTCGTCTCGCGCGTCCGCGCCGGGATGTGTGGACCGTCTTCCAGGACGTGCCGGCGGTGGCGAGCTGCCTGCCTGGCGCGGAATATCTGGAGCAGAAAGACGCCAACCGTCATGCGGGGAAAATGTCGGTGAAGGTCGGGCCGTTTCAAGCCGCCTTTGAGGGGGAGGCGGACGTCCAGTACGACGAAGCGTCAAACGCCATCACGATGCAGGGCAAGGGCGTAGACCGCAAAGGCGCCAGCCGCGGCAAGATGACGATGGTGTGCCATCTGGCCGAAATCCCAGAGGGGACTGAGGTCAACGTGGACGCGGACGTGCAATTGTCTGGAACGATCGCCCAGTTCGGCCGCACCGGGATCATCCAGGACATCGCCTCGGTGCTGATCTCCGATTTCGTGCGCAACTTCGAGGCGCGGGTGCCGGCGCCAGATGCCGCGGCGCAGGAAGCTGAGACGGCAGCTGCGCCCGCCGCGGCGGCTGAGCCGAAGCCGTTGTCCGGTTTCCGGCTGATGTGGCTGTCGTTCCTTCGCACGCTGCGGCGGCTCTTCGGCGCTTCCAGCTGATCGCCGCAGGCGATCCGCTGTGTGCTGGCGGGGAGCTGAACCGCCGCGAAAGATGAATGATGTCGAAAAAAATTTGACAAAACGAAAAATTTGATCAGGATTTAAAGAGGGATTGACCAGCAGCCAGGAGCCGACCGACCGAGCGGGGCACGAGATGGACATCCTCATTTTCGGCCTGATCTCGGCGAGCGTGGTGCTTCTGTCAACTGTCGGTTTCGCGCTGATCCTTCGGACGGAAGGATTTCTCCATATCGCGCACGGCCAGATGCTCCTTCTGGGCGCGTATGCCGGCCTGCTTCTCTCAAATCTCGGCCTTCACATCGCCCCGACGGCCGTTGGCGCCGCCCTTTTCACGGGGCTTGTCGGCGTCCTGTTCTATGGCGTGCTGTTTCGCCCGATCAAAACGCGCGGTGCGCTTGTGTTGCTCTTCACGTCGGTGGGCGCAGCCTATGTGGTCTATGGGCTTGTCGGTGCGATCGCCGGCAAGCGGATGCTTGCCTTCGACCTTCCGCCGGTGCGGGCGCTGCAGCTTTTCGGCCAGCCGTTCATGACGATCTACGAGTTGGCGATCGTCATCGTGGCGATCGCCTCCGCGCTCTGCCTGCATCTTTTTCTCGCTTACACCTCGCCCGGCCAAGCGATCCGCGCCGTCTCCGATGACGAGGCGCTGGCGCGGGTGCGCGGCATCGATCCGATGCGCACCTCCTACCTGGTGTGGTTCGTTGCCTCGGCGCTCGGCGGGCTTGCAGGCGTGTTTCTCGGCATTTTGGGATCGCTGCATCTGGCCATGGGCTGGCAGCAAATCATCCTGATCCTGGCAACGACGGTGCTTGGCGGGATCGGCAGCATCTATGGCGTGATGCTCGCCGCCTTTGTGCTGGCGTTCGGCATCGAGATCGGGCTGCTGTTTGTGGAATCCTCGTATCGCTCGGGGCTGGCGTTCCTCCTCATCATCGTCGTGCTTCTCGTCAAACCGCAGGGCCTTCAAGCTTTGTGGGGCGGTGGCGCGGGACGGACGCATTAGGGGCGGCGGCGATGGAAGGGCTGATCCTCTTTGCCGCGTCGATGCTCACCCTGGGTGCGGTTTACGGGATGCTGTGCCTGGCGCTGAACCTTGAATCGGGCGTCGGCCCACTCTGGGACCTTGGGATCGTCTCGTTCTTCGGGATCGGCGCCTACACCTATGTGCTTTTGACGGCGCCGCCGGCCGCCGACCACCAATCCTATATTTTTGGCTTTGGGCTGCCGATGTGGATCGGCGTCATCGCGTCGATGGTCGCGGGCGGCGTCGCGGCCTGGCTGATCGGCCTGCCGACGCTGAAACTCAAGCGCGAATACTTCCTTATCGTGTCGCTCGCCTTCGCCGAGGTGATCCGTCAGGTCTACGCTAACGAGGAATGGCTCACCAACGGTGTCGCCGGCATCTATGGGCTGGAGCAGCCGCTGAGATCAGCGGTTCCGGCCATGCAATATGGCTATGTCCTTTTAGGGCTCGCCTTGCTCGGCCTGGCTTTCGCATGGGCGGTCACGCGCAGCATTGGCGCCTCGCCGTTTGGTCGCGCCTGCAAGGCGCTGCGGGAGAACGAAGCGCTGGCGATCACGGCCGGGATCGATCCGCGCGGCGTGTCGATGCGGGTCTATATGGTGGCGGGGGCGCTGGCCGGTCTCGCGGGCGTGTTCGGCGTCTGGTACACCACGCTCATCATCCCCGGGCAGTTTGAGTCCGACCTGACATTTTTTGTCTGGGCGGCTCTCATCATCGGGGGCATCGGCAATCAGCGCGGGGCGTTGATTGGCGCCTTCGTGTTCATTCTGCTTCACGATGCATTGCGGTTCATCCAGGTGTCGGGCGAGTGGGCCGTGACCTTGACCTCGCTTCGCACGGCGTTGGTTGGGCTGGCGCTCATTCTCATTCTACGCTTCCGCCCGGAGGGCCTCTTCGGCGAGCGCCCCGTGACCTTCGCTCAGCGCACAAATTCGGAGGCCGAGCGTGCTTGAAGCATCGGCCGTTCATCTCTCCTATGGCGGCCTGCGCGCCGTCGACAACGTCTCGCTCAGCGTCGAGGCGGGCCGCATCGTCGGGCTTATCGGCACCAATGGCGCGGGCAAGACCTCACTTTTCAACGTCATCAGCGGATTTGCGCGCGCCGATAGCGGCACAATCACCTTTGAGGGCGCGCGCATCAACGGCGAGCACGCAAGCGCCATTGCGCGGCGCGGATTGGTGCGGACTTTTCAGACTCCGCTCGGTTTTCCGCGCTTGACGGTGCTTGAGAACATGCTGGTGTTCTCGCGCCACGACGCGAAGGCGCGCCACAAATTGGTGGGCCGCGGCCGCCCGCCTGATGACGTGCTGCAAGACGCCATGCGGACGCTGGACGAATTCGGCTTGGCGGCGCGCGCCGATATCTGGGTGCAGGATCTCGCCGCGCCGGAGCTGAAGATGCTGGAGTTCGCCCGCGCGATGATGGCGCGGCCCAAGCTCATGATGCTCGACGAGCCGGCGGCGGGCGTCAATCCGGCGCTGATTGAGAGCCTCGTCAGGCACATCAAGGACCTGCGCGAGCGCGGCGTGACTTTTCTCATCGTGGACCACAATCTGAAGTTCATCGCGGAGGTCTGCGAGGAGGTCTACGCGATGGCCGATGGGCGCATCATCGCGCACGGGCCGAGCACGGAAGTGATCGCCAATCCCGACGTCATCCGCCTCTACATCGGCGAAGCCGCCGACAAAGCGGATGGCCGGGCCGAGCTATCATTCACACCAACCAACCACGAGCAGGGAGTTCAACAATGAGGAAGCGAGCGACACACAGCTTTGGTCTGGCTCTTGCGGCCGCAATATCGTTTGGGACGCTGACAGCACCGGCAGTCGCGCAGGACGATGCCGTCAATCTCGGCCTTCTCGTCGGCTTCACCGGTGACATGGGTCCGTGGGCGCCGGCGCTGAACAATGCGGCGATCGTCGCGGTGGAGGAGATCAACGCCGCGGGCGGCATTCTCGGCAAAACCGTCAATCTGATCTCGGAGGATAATGCCTCCACGGTGGAAGGCGCGGTGCGTGGCGCGACAAAGCTTGTCAGCGTCAACGGCGTCAGCGCGATCATCGGGCCGGAAAGCGATCCGATCGTCGCGTTGCGCGGCTTTGCCAGCGACAACCAGGTGCCGGTGATATCCACCTCCGGCGGGACGGAGGCGCTTGACGATGCCGGCGGCACCGGGACCTTCATCTACCGCACCAACGCCTCCGACAGCTTCCTCGGTGTCGTTCACGCCAAGATGTTGTTGGACGAGATGGACCAAAAGGAGATCGTGCTGGTCGTGGAGAACCTTGAGGGCACGCAAAGCGCTGCCGGCACGTTCCGTGACGCCTATGAGCGCTTTGGCGGCACGATCACCAAAGAAGTGACGCTGGCACCCGGACAGACCAGCTATCTGTCGGAGCTGCGTGATGTGTCATCGGCCGAGCCGGACATGGTGTTCCTCGCGGTTGGCCAAACCACCGGCGTCAGCTTCGTCAAGCAGGCCTATCAGCGTGGCTATGACTGGAAATACTGGGTCACGTCCGATCTGCAGTCGCCGGACTTTGTCAATGCCGCCGGCGTGGAGATCGTGCAGGGCATCATGAACCCGGTCTCAAGCCAAGTTGAGGGCGCAGAAAGTTGGGAGCGTTTCTCCGCCGCCTATGAAGAGCGCTTCGGCGAGAAGCCGGAGCCAGGCTTCTACCAGGCGGAGACCTACGATGCGTTCATCGCCGTGGCGCTCGCCATGGAGGCCGCCGGTGACACGTCCGGCGCGATGGTCGACAAGAACCTCGTCGCCGTTTCCGGACCGGAGGGCGTGAAGGTCTCAAGCTTCGCTGATGGCGTTGCGGCACTCCGCGACGGACAGGAGATCGATTACGAAGGGGCTTCGGGATCGCTCGATTTCGACGAACACGGCAACGTGACCATCCCCTCCACGCGGCTCCTTCAAGTCAGCGAGACGGGGGAATGGGAGACGGTGAAGATCGTCGATTCCAGCGCGTTTCCCGCGAACTGATTACGCTATGGGGCGGGCACCGACCCGCCCCACAAAGCAAGCAACAGGAGCCATGACCGCGCTACTCACCATCCGTTCTCTGACCGCCGGATACGGCAAGCTCGCCATTCTGCATGACATCTCCTTGGAGGTTGAGGACGGGACGATGCTCGCCGTGATTGGCCCGAACGGCGCCGGCAAAACGACGCTTGCCTCAGCCATCATGGGGCTTGTGCGCGTCATGGCGGGGGAGATCCGTTTTGACGGTCAGGACATCACCAACCGACCCACCCAGGACATTGCGCGCCTGGGCATCGGCTACGTGCCGCAGACGAGGAACGTCTTCGGCAGCTTGAGCGTTGAGGAAAACCTCAAGATCAGCGCCACCACCTTGCCGAAGGCGCAGCATCGCGCCGGCATTGAGGCGGTGTTTGAGCGGTTCCCCCGCCTTGCGGAGCGTCGTCGCCAGAGCGGGCGGTCGCTATCGGGCGGCGAGCGTCAGATGCTGGCGATCGGGTCGGCGCTGATCACCGAGCCGCGCATGCTGGTCCTCGATGAGCCGATCACGGGGCTGTCGCCGCAGCTCACTCATGAAGTGTCGCGCGGCATTGCCGACATCAGCCAAGCCGGCGTGACGGTGATTTGGGTGGTTGAGGAGAATCCGCAGGAGATCATTGGCCTGTCGGACGAAGTGGTGGTCATGTCGACGGGGACGATCAGCTTGCGGCAGCCGGCGGAGCAGCTCCTGGCGGCGGAGAACTTTCGCGAGCTGTTCCTGGGTGTCTAGTCACCGGGCGCAGGCGCGACGGGAGGAAAGACCATGCTGGATGCACTTCGACCCTATTGGCACCCCTTGGCGCAGAGTAGTGCGATCGGCGTGGAGCCTGAGCGGCTTGTGCTTCTTGGCGAGGCGCTGGTGACCTGGCGCCCGGCGCCGGATGCAGCGCCGGTGGTGATGAAGGATCTGTGCATTCACCGCGGCGCGCCGCTTTCAGGCGGGGCGGTGGAGGACGGTACGATCCGCTGCCCTTATCACGGCTGGCGTTACGATTCCGACGGGGTGTGTGTGCACATTCCTTCGCTGGCGGAAGGTGCGTCCATTCCGTCGAAGGCGCGCGCTGTGCGCTATCACGCGCGCGAGGCCTACGGATTTTTATGGGTTTCGCTGTCGGACAAGCCGGCGGCATTTCCCGATTTTCTCGCGACTGTCTGGGACGATCCCGCCTATCGGTCGGTCTATGTCGCGCGTTACGACTGGAACGCGGCGGCAGCGCGTGTTGCAGAAAACGCGATGGACTTCTCGCACTTCAACTTCGTGCACCAGGGCTACACGGAGCTGGCCGACGGTCCGGTGATCAAGCCGCATAAGGTCACGCGGGACGCGCTTGGGCTGAAGTACGCCTATGATGATGGTCATCTCCTACGCGAATACGTGGTGGAGTTTCCCTTTCTCGTGCATGACCGCAAGCAAGTGACCAATCCGGCCGGCGGGGCAACATGGTCCGACGGCGACGCCGCGCGCACCGGCGACATCACGCTGCTCAGTTTTCTCTCCTGTCCTGTCGCGGAGACCAAGACGCACATCCACGTGCTTGTGACTCGCAATCATGCGCTCGACCGCGACGATTCGGACTTCACATCAGGGTTCGACGTCGTCATGGAGCAGGATCGCGTCATTGTGGAAGCGCAGCGACCTGAGCAAGTGCCGGAGGACCTGAAGGAGGAGCTTCATTTGCGCCTGCCCGATGCGGCCTCCATCAGCTATCGGCGCATGCTGAGCGAGCTGGGGCTGCCCGCGGAGCTGCTCCCATAGGGCACGCCCCCACTATCCATCCAACCGTGTTCCAAAATGTATGAAGATCGGCGACGGCGCCGCGTGAAAGGACGACAATGAAGATCACCGACATGACGCATCTGATGAACATCCATACGCCGGGATGGGTCGGCTATGCCGGCAACAAGATGTATTACGCGCAGAACCTGCAGACCAAGCAGATCGTGGCGCAGCGCGTCGATGTCGCGCTCCACACCGGCACGCACATTGACGGGGCGATGCACGGAACCGACGGCATGGGCGACATGGCGTCCTATCCGATGGACTTTCTCGTCTCTCCCGGAGCGGTCGTGGATATCTCAGAGCACATGGACGATTGGGCGGTGATCACGCCTGAGATGATCGAAAGCGCGCCGGTGGAAGTGAAGTCCGGCGACATTCTGATCATCCATACCGGCTGGCACCGTTATTGGGAGGGCAAGCCGCAACAGGACCTCATACGTTATTTCTGCATGCATCCCGGCGGCAAGATCGAGCTTCTGGAATGGATGCTCGACATGAAGATCAAGTGGTACGGCGTTGATTGCGGCTCGGGCGATCACGCGATGAACACGTCGATCCGCCATATGCGTCCCGACCTGGCGCGGCGCTTTGAGGAGAAGGTCGGCATGAGCTGCGACGCCTTCTTCGGCGACTACAGCTACACCCACAAGAAATCCGGCCGTAAGGTCGTGGAGAACATCTTCCCGTTTCACTCCTATGCCTTTCAGGAGGGGCTGATCCACGCGGAAAATGTCGGCGGCGACATTGAGCTCTGCCTCAACAAGCGCGGGCTGATCGGCGCCTATCCGTGGCGCTATGACGGGCTGGAGGCGAGCCCGTGTCGTATTCTATTGATGGAGGATGTCGAGGAGCGGGTGGAGGCCGTGGGTGATGTTGCGCGGGCGGTCTTTGACCGGCGCACGTGACGCGATTGCATCGTGGGGCTGCCGGCAATTGCCGCCGCACCCACGCTTTGCGGGCGGTTTCGGAGCTTTCAGCGGATTAATAAAGTTTTGACAAAATCAAAAATTTCGCGCTTCATGAAGCCCCACGACCGTCAAGATCAGGAATGGGGAGTTCAGTCATGAAAGAGACGAAACACCAATTGCTGCGCGCTGTTCTGCTTGCCGGGGCGGCCGTGCTGGCATTTCCGCTGACGGCGGCGGCTCAGGATCTCAAAGCCGCGATGATCTATGTCGGGCCGGTCGGCGACGCCGGCTGGACGTATCGGCACGACGTTGCGCGTCAGTGCATCGAGGAACAGGGCGTGGAGACCGCCTATGTGGAGACCGTTCCGGAGACGCCCGATGTGGTGAACGTCCAGAACGATTTCCTCTCGCAAGGCTACGACATGATCTTTGCGACGGCGTTCGGCTATCAGCCGTTCACCCAGCAGGTCGCGCAGGCCAATCCGGACAAGCACTTCTTCGGCATCACGCCGACGATCGCGCCGGCCGATAACATCTTGAACTTCTACGGCAAGCTCTGGGATGGGCGCTATCTGACCGGCCTTGTTGCCGGCGCCATGACGGAGTCGAACAAGATCGGCTTCGTTGCCGCGCAGCCGATCCCGACGGTGATCGCCGGCCTAAACGCCTTCACGCTTGGTGCGCGCGCCGTCAATCCGGACGTTACGGTTGAGGTCGTGTGGACGCTCTCCTGGTACGATCCGGCGGCGGAGAAGCAGGCCGCAACAGCGCTCGTGGAAGGCGGAGCGGATGTGATCGCGCAGCACCAGGACACGCCTTCGGCCGTGATCGGCGCTTCTGAAAAAGGCGCCTGGGCAATCGGTTCGGAATCGGACATGACGGCATTCGCTCCGGAGCGCGTCTTGACCGGAACCGTGTGGGACTGGTGCCCGTTCTACTCAAAGGCCGTGGAGATGGTGCGCGACGGCAGCTTTGCGCCGGGCGAATTCTATGGCGGCCTTGACGACGGCACCGTGTCGCTGGCGCCGTTGAACTCAGCTGTGCCCGCCGACGTGGCGACACAGGTGAAGGACGCGCAGGCCGCCATCATTGCCGGTGAGCTCGACTATTGGGCCGGACCCATCGTCAGCAATGAGGGCAATGAAGTCGTGGCTGCCGGGGCGACGCTCGGCATCGCCGACATCAACGGCATGAACTGGCTGGTTGAGGGCGTTTCCGGCAGCCTGCCGAACTAAGCCTAGAGCGGAGCCGGCAAGCCTATATGCAGACCCGGCCGCTGGTCAGTTTTCGTGGCGTCAACAAGAGCTTCGGTGCGCTGCAAGCGAATGTTGACGTCTCGTTCGACCTGCGGCCGGGCTCCATTCTGGCGCTTTTAGGAGAGAACGGCGCCGGCAAGTCCACGATCATGAACGTGCTTGCCGGCCTCTACGTCCCCGATAGCGGCCACATCGAAGTTGACGGCGAACGGCTTGCGCTTGGCTCGCCGCGCGCGTCGGTCGCCGCCGGCGTGGGGATGGTGCACCAGCAGTTCCGCTTGGTGGAATCGCTGTCGGGATTTGAGAACATCTCGCTTGCGCTGCATGGCGGCCGTATTCTGCAGCCGCGGAGCGCCGATGCGGAACTCAAGGCGCTGATGGAGGAGCTCGGCTTCAACATCGATCTCTCCACGCCGGTTCACGCCATGTCACTCGCCCGCCGGCAGCAGCTCGAGATTCTGCGCACCATCGCCGCCGGCGCGCGCGTTCTTGTGCTCGACGAGCCGACATCGGTGCTTTCGGCGGTTGAGACTCACGGCCTCTTCGCCATCATGCGCCGCATCGTCGCCTCCGGTCGCTCCGTCATTCTGATCAGCCACAAGCTGACGGAGGTTCTTGAGGTCGCCGATGAAGTCGTCGTGATGCGCGGCGGGCGGGTCGTGCACAAAGGGCACACGGCCGGCGCCGATCCAGACGCGCTGTCGCGCCACATCGTCGGCGACAGGAGTTTCACGAGTGATGCGCGGCCTGAGCGGGAGACGGGCGACATCGTGCTTCGCGTCAACAAGCTCAACGTTGCCGACCATCGCGGAGCGACGGTCGTCCATGAAGCAGACTTCGCTGTGCGCAGCGGGGAGGTTGTGGCGATCCTCGGCGTCACGGGAAACGGCCAGACGGAGCTCATGGAGGCGATCGGCGGGCTGCGGCGTCCAATGAGCGGCCTTGTCGAAGCGCCGCGGCACAACAAGCGGCGCGCTTTTGCCTATATACCCGCGCAGCATCTGGGCACGGCGCTGGCGCCCGGTCTTGTGCTGCGCGAAAACGCCATCCTTGGCCATCAGCGTCGGCTGGGAGGTCGGGGCTGGCTGCAGCGGCATGTCCTCAATGCACGGGCCGGGCATGTGAAAGGCCGGTTCGGCGTGCGCATCGACGAGCACGAGCCGGTCCGGCGTCTGTCGGGCGGCAATCTGCAACGTGTCGTGCTCGGCCGCGAGCTTCTCGACGATCCGTCGCTGATCGTTGCCGATTATCCAACGCGCGGGCTCGACGTCGCCTCTGCGGCGCAAATCCGTTCAGCCCTTGTCGCTGCCGCGCAAAAGGGCGCCGGCGTGCTTCTGTCGAGCGAGGAGATATCGGAATCGCTCGCCATTGCGACACGCGTCCTTGTTATGCATGGCGGTGAGGTTGTTGCCGATCTGCCGGCGGCCGAAGCGGACCGTGCGCGGGTCGGCCGGCTGATGACGCGCGGGCGGGAAACGGAATGATCGGCATCCCGAGCTTCCGGCTGGAGCCGCGGCTTGAAGCCGGACGCCCCAGCGGTCAGGCGCTCCAGGTTCTGTCGGGCGCGGTGCTCGCTTTTGTGCTTGGCGCATTGTTCCTGATTGTCACCGGCGAAGATGTGCTTGTCGCCTACGGCGCGCTTCTTCGCGGATCGTTCGGCAGCGTGAACGCGCTTTCCGGCACATTGAACAAGGCCGTGCCGATCGGGCTCTGCGCGCTCGGTATAGCCTTCGCCTATCGCGCGCGGCTGTGGAACATTGGTGCGGAGGGGCAGCTCTACATGGGCGCGTTCGGCGCGGCGGGCGTCGGGCTGCATCTGCCGGCCGATACGTCGGCGGTCATTGCGCTGCCGCTGGCGCTTGCCGCCGGGATGCTGGCCGGCGCGGCGTGGGCGCTCGTCGCTGCGCTGCTCAAGGCGTATCGCGGGGTCAACGAGATCCTCACGACGCTGATGCTGAACTACATCGCCATCCTGTGGGTCGGCTATCTGGTGAACGGACCGTGGTCCGATCCGCTGGTGTTCTCCTTTCCCTATTCGGCGGCCGTCATACCGGGCGCGCAGATCGGCAAGCTCTTTTTCGGTGTGCATGCCGGGCTTGTCGTGCTTTGCCTCATGGCGGTGCTCCTCATCGTGATCGATCGCTCGTCGCGCATCGGCTATGAGCTCAGGCTGGCGGGCGATGCGCCGCGCGCAGCACTTTATGGCGGCATCAATCAGCGCAAATTGGTGCTGATCGGTCTGGGCGGGGCCGGGCTGCTCGCCGGTCTTGCCGGCGCCATCGAAATCTCCGGGGCGACGCTGCGCCTGCAATCGGGGCTCTCGCCGGGCTACGGCTTCATGGCCATTCTGGTGGCGTGGATCGCTCAGGGCCGGCCGCTCGCCATCCTCTTGGCCTCCGTGCTCTACGCAGCGCTGCTGAACGGCGGCTTTGCACTGCAGGTGTCGGGCGTTCCGCCGGCCATCGGCACCATCCTTCAAGCGGTGCTTCTCCTCAGCGTCTTCGCCGCCACGACGTTCGGCACCTATCGGCTGCGGCGCGTGCCGACGGGGAGCCTCGCGACATGAGCCCCGACCTGCTCCTCGCCGCGGCCATCGTGGCGGGCACGCCGATCCTGTTCGCGGCACTTGGCGAGTTGCTGGCGGAACGCGCGGGCGTGATCAATCTCGGCCTGGAAGGCACGATGCTGGTCGGCGCGGTGTCGGGCTTCATCGTTGCGGCGGAGACGGGATCGATATGGTTAGGCGTCGTCGGGTCGGCGCTCAGCGGGGCGCTCTTCGGGCTGGCCTTTGCGTTTCTCACCATCACGCTCCGCATGAATCAGATCGTCACTGGGCTCGGCTTCACGATCCTCGGCGGAGGATTGTCTGCCTATTTCGGCAGCGGCTATGTGGGGCGGCCTTTGCCTGTCTCCATGGCCCGGCCCGATCTCGGCACGCTGGCGGATGTTCCGTTCCTGGGTGTCGCGCTCTTTCGGCAGGATTTCCTGGTCTACATCGTGCTGGCGCTGGCGATCGGCATCTCGTTCTATATCTACCGGACGCGCCAAGGCCTTGTGCTGCGGGCGCTCGGCAACAGCCCCGACGTGCTCGACATGCTGGGCATGAACGTCACGGCGCTGCGCTATCTCTACGTTGGCCTCGGCACCGCGCTTGCTGGGATCGGCGGGGCGTATCTGTCGTTGGTGACGACGCCGACCTGGATTGAAAACATGACGGCCGGCCGCGGCTGGATCGCGCTGGCGCTGGTCATCTTCGCCAGCTGGCGGCCACTCTGGCTGATGTTCGGCGCGTGCCTGTTCGGCCTCGTCGAAGCGCTGCGCTTTCGCATGCAGATCGGCGAGGGGGCGAGCACTATCGATCCGCATTTCCTGAGCATGCTACCTTATGCGGCAACCGTGCTGGTTCTGGTGCTGATCAGCGGCGCGCGGGCCCGGATGAATGCGCCGGTGGCGCTCGGGACGGCGTATGATCGCGAAAGCAGATGAAGGAGAGCTGCCGATGAAGGCCCCCATCAAAGCCTATGTCTACGGGGCGGAGCGCGAACTGCCGGCAACGTTCGACGAGTTCACCGAGCGGAGCAACACGGTGATCGTCTCTATCGACATGCATCGCGGTCATCTGGAGGATTCACCCGATTGCCCGTGCCCGGCGCCGCGGGCGCGCGAGATCGTGGCGCCCATCGACCGCTTCCACAGCGAGGCACGCAAGCTCGGCGTGCCGATCATTCATGTGCGGAGCGTGCTGAGACGCTCCGGCGTGGATGACGTCAACGGTGTTCCTTCCGCCTGGCGCAAAACGTTTCCGCTGCATGTCGGGCCGATCCCCAACGCGAAAGAGCATGCGCTGGAAGGGTCGCGCTGGACGGAGTTCGTCACCGAGGTCGCGGACGGCGACATTGTGGTGAGCGGCAAGAAGCGGCTGTCGCCGTTCTTCGCGACGGACCTGGATTTTCTGTTGCGTCAGATGCGCGCCGAGCGCGTGGTGATCAATGGCGGCATGACGGATTGCTGTGTCTTGAACGCCGCTTTCGACGCCAGCAATCTGGGTTACCGCGTGGTTGTCGCGCGCGACCTGGTGCGCGGCACCGATACGGAGTTGGAAGACGCGGCGCTTGCGATGGTGTCGCTGCATCTGGGTCTTGTCATGGATGCAGCGGACATTCTTGCGGCTTGGCGCTCGGGGCATTCAAAGTCCGGCGCTGAGACAGATCGGCCGCTGGAGGTTGCCGAGGGCTGAAGCGGCGGCGTGCCCTGACCGCGCGTCAGGCCTTGGGCCAGCCGACCATCTTCTGCACGGCCACCATGCCGGCGTCGTCGAGACCGATCGTCTTGTCGCCGAAGATCCGCGCCCGCCCAACTTTGTTGGGCTGGTCGCGGAACTGATCGAGGGCCGCGTTCACGCCGTCGGACGCGGCGCTCAGCAATTCGCCTGGGTCGCTTTTTCCTTCCGTCGCCTTTGCGGCACCGGAGAGTGCGTCGAGAACCGTCTTGTCGCCGAGCGATGATTTTCCGCGCGCCGCCAGGGCCTCGATAACGCGCTCAAGCAGCGCTGGGATGTCGCTCCACGCGATCTCCGTCGACCCCTTGGCCTGCTTGGCGATCGTCATGAGGGCCGTGGCGAAGAGCGTGCCGAAGCTGGAGCTGGAGACTTTGTTCACCGCGACGGCGCATTGCATGCAGGCCTGGCCGAGGTCGGCGGGCAGGTCACCCTTGATGCGGTCGAGCTCACGGAACGCCTTGACAAGCGTGACGCCCAAATCGCCGTCGCCGACCTGGCCGTCAAGCTCGTTGAGAGCCTCGTATTCCTGCTCCAGCCCGGCAGCGATTGCGCCGATGGCGCTTTGCAGCGAGGCAACGTTCATCGTCATGATTGGACGACCCAGAAGGCGCAGGAGGCCGGTGCTCTGAGATAACGTTCAAGGTCTTCTTCAAGCCGCATCACGGTCAGCGACGCGCCGGCCATCTCCATTGAGGTGGCGTAACGGCCGACCAGGCGGAAGGCCGGATCGATGCCGAGATCGTCGAGGCGGCCGGCGATGCGATTGTAGAGGATGAAGAGCTCCTCCACCGGCGTGGCGCCGAGGCTGTTCACCAGAACGGCGACGCGGTCGCCTTTCGACAGGCCGTGGTCGGCAAGCACCGGATCAAGCAGCGCATCGGCAATCTCATCGGCAGGACGAAGTGGCCCGCGCTCAACGCCGGGCTCGCCATGGATGCCCATGCCGATTTCCATCTCGTCGTCGCCGATCTCGAAAGTGGGCTTGCCGGCTTGCGGCACCGTGCAGGGGCTGAGCGCCACACCCATGGTGCGGCAATTATCGGCCGCCCTTTGCGCCACAGCCGTGACGCCTTCAAGATCAAGCCCAGCATCGGCGGCGGCACCTGCGACTTTGAAGGTGAACACCATGCCGGCGACGCCGCGCCGCTTCTCGCGCTCCGCAAGCGGGGCACTGGCCACATCGTCGGCGAGCAGGACCGTCGTGCTCGCGATATCCTCCATCTCGACGATGTCGCCGGCCATGTCGAAGTTCATGACGTCACCGCCGTAATTTCCGTAGAGGCGCAGCACACCGGCGCCGCTATTGGCAGCGCGCATGGCAGTCGCCATCTGATCGGCCGATGGCGAAGCGAAGACGTCGCCGCAAGCGCAGGCGTCCAAGAAGCCCGGCCCGACATAACCGGTGAAGACCGGGAGGTGGCCGGAGCCGCCGCCGGTGACGATGCCGACCTTGCCCTTGATCGGAGCGTCAGGTCGCTTGATCACACGCGGGCTGTCGGGCGCCAGGGCGTAGAATTCCGGGTAGGCGCGGCAGAGCCCGGCCAGCGTCTCGTCGGCATAAGCAAACGGGTCGTTCAGAATCTTCTTCATGGGTTCCTCCCCAGACGCATCGATCGGTGAACGGACCGGTCCGGCGCCGCCCTTGAAGCAGGATTGCGTGCCTCGCGCGTCAATTCAATGATCTCGGTTAAGCTCGCGCCGAATCTTTCTGAATCTCTGCGGAACTTGCCGCGGCTGTCGCGCTATGTGCGACTCTATTGGCCGACGGCCAGCGCGTCGGCCACCGATGCGCCGTCATGGATGATGGCGCGCATTGCCGTGACGACCTTGGCGGGATCGGGGTCCTGCCAGATGTTGCGGCCGAAGACGACGCCCTTGGCGCCGCCGGCCATGGCGCCGTGCACGACTTCAAGGGCATCTGCCGTGCTGTCCATGCGAACGCCGCCGGCAATCAGGACCGGCACCGGGCAGGTCTCGGAGACACGGCGGAACGAGTCGGGGGCGCCGGTATAGTACGTCTTGACGATATCGGCGCCGAGCTCGAAGGCGATGCGCGAGGCGGACGCCATCATGTCGGCGTCCTTGGGATCGGGAATTCGCTCCGCCGGGCAGGGGAGGGCTTCCACCATCACCGGCAAGCCGTCTGCGGCGCATTCGCCGACCACCTTGGCGACGATCTCATAGGTCCGCATCTCAACGTCGCCGCCCATGAAGCCCATCACGCATACGCCGTCGACACCAAGACGGCGCGCGTCCTCGACTGTGTGCAGAAGGCTCCACTCGCTATATTCGAGCCAGTCTTCGCGAAAGATCGTCGGGCCGCCATCCAGCCGAAGATAAACAGGCACGCGGCCGATCAGCCGATCCTTGAAGTGCTTGATGACGCCGTAATTCGTCATGATCCCGTCGGCGCCGGCGTCGAGCACGCGATCAAGCATTGCACCGACGTCTTCCAGACCCGGCACAACGCCGAGTGTGCGGGCGTGATCCATAGCGACGACAAGGGCGCGATCGCCGAGCTTCATGCGAGGCAAGGTGGGTTCTCCTGCGGTGTTTGACAGATTAATTAAAGAAAATTACATTAACTAAGTGCCTGAAACGGCGCAAGATGACGGGCTGAGCAAACCAACAAAAGAAGCCGCCGAAATCGCGGCTGAGGGATGGAAACGGCGCCCATGGCGCGTGAATTGGCGGGAACCAATAACGGGCACGCGCGCCGCTTCAATCGCCGGGTCGTGCTTGAGGCTATTCGTGTATTCGGTCCGATCTCGCGGGCTGAGATCGCGCGGCGCACCGCTTTGATGTTTCCCACCGTGTCCAACATCGTCACGGAGTTCCTGGAACAGGACATTGTTCGAACAGTCGGGCGTGCCACCGGCGCGCGCGGCCAGCCGGCAACGCTCATCGCACTGAACGGCGATGCCGCCTTCACCTACGGCCTTCATCTCGACCGGGGGCAGATCAGGACGCTGCTGGTCGATCTGGCGGGCAAGGTTAGGGCGCGCGCCATGCAATGGGTGGAGACGCCCGACGCGGCGGAAACGGTGAGCATGGTCGAGGACATGGTTCTCTCCATGCATGCCGATGCGCCCGTCTCACCCGGCCGCGTCATCGGCGCCGGGCTGACGCTTCCCGGGCCGGTCGATCCGGAGACGCAAACATCGGCGGCGCTGCCCTATCCGGGATGGCGCGGGGCGCCGCTGCGTGACGAGTTGCAGAAACGCCTCGGCGTGCCCGTCTCCGTGGAACGTGACGCGCCGGCCGCAGCGCTTGGCGAGCGGCTTCATGGCGACGGCCGCTCCGTGCCTGACTTCTTCTATGTCAATTTTACTTACGGAATCGGCGGCGGGCTGATCCTGGGCGGTCAGCCCTATCGCGGCGTGAACGGCTATGCGGGCGAGATCGGGCACTATCCGAGCGTGCGGGACGGCCGCCCGTGCCTGTGTGGCGCGCGCGGCTGCCTTGAGAACTATGCGTCGCCGGCGGCGCTGTTCTCCGATCTCGGCATTGCTGGGCCGCCGGCGGAAGCAGCGCGGCGGTTGGCGCACATGTCGGCCGATCGCGATCCGCGGCTTCTGAAATGGGCGGGTGAGGCGGCGGAGCATCTGGCACCGGCGCTGATGGCGATCGAGAACATGCTCGACGTGGAGGCGATCTTTTTCGGCGGTTATTTGCCGAAGGCGTTGGTGTGCGACATGATCGACCTTGTAAAGCCGGCACTTCAGTCAATGCGCATGTCGGGCAAGAAGCGTCATCCGGAGCTTCGCGTGGCGACTTCGGGCGCAGACGCGGCGGCCATGGGAGCGGCTGTGTTGCCGGTGTTCGAGCTCTTGGCGCCCGATCCGAATTTGATGCTGAAGCGCACCGAAAACAGCGCGCCGGCGGAGCCGGTCCGATCGGTGCTCCAATTATGACGATGACGTATGTCACAACGAGCTTTGAGACCATGGTGGTCTTAGGGGGAGGCGCCAGCCGCGGAGGCGGACTATGGCGGCTCAAGTCCAACCGAGGGAGGTAGGTAATGAAGAAGACCTTCGCAGCGTTCGCATTGGCGGCCAGCACCGCATTGTTCCACCCCGCGGGTGGTGCGGTCGCGCAAGACAGTTTCTCAGTCACGCTGATTCCGGGGCTGACGACCGATGCGTTCTACATCACTATGCGGAAGGGTGCTGAGGCGGCCGCCGAGAAGATGGGTGTGGATTTCAGCTTCCAGGGTGCGCCGAACTTCAATCCGACTGAGCAGATCCCGGTTCTTGAGGCGGTGATCGCGCAGGGTCCGGACGCGATCCTAATCGCGCCGACCGACAAGACGCAGCTGATCGAACCGCTGCGGCAGGCCGTCAATGCGGGCATCCTCGTTCTGACGGTCGATACCTTCATCGACGACGGGTCGTATCAGGACGGGTCAGGCGCCGGCGACTTTCCACTTTCGCTGATTTCCTCCGACAATGTGCTGGGCGGGCGCATGGCCGGCCGTGCGCTCTGTGAGGCAATTGGCGGATCGGGCAAGGTCTTCGTCTCCAACGTGAACCCCGGCATCTCCACCACCGACCAGCGCGAAGAAGGCTTCAAGCTGGAGATGGCGGCAAGCTGCCCGGGCGCAGAGGTGCTTGAGACCCAGTTCAACGAGAACGATTCCGCCATTGCCGCTACGCAGCTTCAGGCGGTCCTCGCTCGCGAGCCCGATCTTGCCGGTGTGTTCGGCGCCAACCTGTTCTCCGCCATCGGCACGGCAGACGGCGTCCGCGCGGCGGGCAAATCCGGCGAAATCCCCGTGGCCACGTTCGATGCCCCGCAGCGCATCGTGGAGGATCTGAAGTCCGGTCTGGTGAACATCGCGATCGCCCAGCATCCGGCCGAGATCGGCTGGTTCGGCGTGGCGGCTGCCGTTGCCGCGCTGAGCGGTCAGTCCGTGCCGACCGCCATCGGCACCGGCTTCACCATCATGACGCCGGAGAATATCGACGATCCGGCCGTGGCCGCGTTCGTCTATTCCGACTGATCGCACTCTGGTCGCACCGGCGGCGCGATTGCGCTAACATGAACACGTGCTGCGGGCTCTGCCCGCAGCACTTTTTATCAGATTTCCGGTGCGCCCAAGCCCCGCGCCCGGCCAGGGGGACGCCCGCATGTCATCAGAGGAATCGGCCAGTAGCGGCGACAACATTCCAAGGGGCGCCGCCCTGCTGCAATTCGTCAGTAACGCCTGGCCGTGGCTGTTCTTCCTTTTTCTTCTCACGGTGTTTGAGGCGTGGGGTCGTATCGGGTTTGGTCAGTCGTTCGTCACCAATCCGTTCGTTCTGAAAAGCATCGCTGTTGCGGCATCGTTCGCGCTGCTTCTGGCGGCGGGACAGACGCTCGTCATCATCAGCGGCGGCATCGACCTGTCGCTGGCCTTCACCATGGGGCTCGCGGCCGTGGTGACGGCGTTCGGCATGAACATGGCGTCGCCCCATGTCGGCCCGATCCTCTCCTTCTTCTTCGGCGCATCGCTGGCGCTGATGGTGTCCTTCATACCGGGCTTCATCAACGGCTTTCTGGTGGCGCATCTGCATGTGCCGGCCTTCATCGCGACGCTCGGCTTCTTCGGTATCAACCGGAGCGCCGCCTTCATCTTCGCGGGCGGAGTCGACGAACCGATCGCCGACCGCACGGTTGTCAGCGTCATCGGCTATTATGAAGTCTTCGGTGTCGTGCCTCTGCTGGTGGTGGTTACCGCGGTCACAGTGCTTGGTGTTCACTATGTGCTGTCGCAGACACGCTACGGACAATACACCTATGCCATCGGCGGCAGCATGGAGGCGGCCTCCCGCGCCGGCGTCAATGTGCGCCGGCATATCTGGTCGCTTTATGTGTTCGCCTCGCTTCTGGCGGGGCTTGCTGGAGTTCTGCATGCGACCCGCTTCGGCTCGGGGCGAGCGGATTCAGGCGAGCCGCTCCTGCTAAGTGCAGTTGCTGCCGTGGTGGTGGGTGGCGCCAGCCTCTTTGGCGGCCGCGGCACCATCATCGGTGCACTGATTGGTACTCTCATCATCGCGACGATCCCATCCGGTCTGTCGTTCCTGCGCGTCAATCCCTTCTTCCAGTTCGGCGTGGAAGGCGTGATCATCATCGTCTCGGTGCTGATCTATATGTCGCGTGACCGATTCAACTGGGGAGGCGGCCGTGGACAAACCTAACGGCGATGCGATCCTCCAGGGGCGCAACATCTCCAAGCGTTTCGGCGGTGTCCAGGCGCTCGATAAGGTGTCGTTCGATCTCTATCCGGGCGAGGTCTTGGCATTGGCCGGCGATAACGGGGCCGGCAAGTCGACCCTCATCAAGACTGTCGCGGGTGTCTATGGGGCTGACGAAGGCGAAGTCATCTATCGCGGCGAGACGGTGAAGTTCGACAATCCGAGCGCTGCGCGGGGCGCTGGTATCGAGACGATCTATCAGGACTTGGCGCTGGCCGATAATCTGGATGTCGGTGCGAACGTCTTCCTCGGACGGGAGCCATCGCGCAGGCTTTTTGGGTTTCTCCCCTCGATCGACCGCCGAAAGATGCGTGAAGAATCGGCGGGCGTTCTTGATCTGCTCGACATTGAGATTAGCCCGTCGGCTTTGTCCAAGCCGGTCCACAGCCTTTCGGGCGGTCAGCGGCAAGCGGTGGCGATCGGCCGGGCGATTTTCTGGAACGCGACGGTTCTGATCATGGATGAGCCGACGGCCGCGCTCGGCGTCCCCGAGCAGCGCAAGGTCATGGACCTTATCCGCCGGCTGAAGGAGCGCAACGTCGGGATATTGTTCATTTCGCACAATCTCAGCGACATATTCGAAGTGTCGGATCGCATTCTCGTTCTTCGGCGCGGCAAGGCGGCCGGCGAGCGCAAGATCAGCGATACCGACAGCGATGAGGTCGTGAAGCTGATGGTCGGCGGCTGAGGCCAAGAACGGCGTGGCTTTGGCCTCGCCGATCCGTCCTACATGTCGAGACCGTGCGGCAGGATGGTGATGTCGCGGATGACGATCCCGTCAGGGCGCGTCAGCATGAACATCACGCATTCGGCGACCTCGTTGGCCTCCATCAGCGCCTTTGCCGCCAGCGCCTCCTCCATCTTCGCCTTCGGCCAGTCATCGAGAAGGGCGGTGATCACCGGCCCCGGCAGGACGGCGCCCATACGGATGTTGTGCTCGATGAGCTGCCGGCGCGTCGAATGTACGAAGGCCTGAACGGCGTGTTTGGAGGCGGTGTAGATCGGCTCCCAGATGACTGGGATGACGCCCGCCACCGACGAGGTGAAGACGATATCGCCGCGCTTCTTCTCAATCATGTGCGGCAACACGGCATGTACGGAGCGAAAGGCGGCGTTGGTGTTGAGGTCGAGCACCTTGTCCCAGACATCCGGATCGCCGTCGGCAACCGCACCGCCGACATAGGCGCCGGCATTGGCGTAAAAGATATGCAGATCGCCGGCGAGGTCGAGAATGCGCGGCAGCATGGCCGAAACCTCGGCGCCGTTGAGGAGATCGACAACGAGCGCGTGGGCGTTGGGACCGAGCTCGCCGGTGAGCTCCTCCAGCTTTTCAGCGTCGCGGTCGATCAATATGACGCTCGCGCCCGCATCCAGCATTGCCTTTGCGCAGGCCAGTCCGATGCCGGAGGCGGCGCCGGTTATGGCGGCAGATTTTCCATTTAGCGCTTCGCTCATTTTGTTCTCCTTGTCTTTAGAGCAATCGCAATGTTTGTCCGACGCCGGCAGCTTCCATCAGGCGTCGACCGGTTCGCGCGCTTTCGTGTTGGTGCGAATGCGCTGGTCCCGGCCGTCGAAAAGGTGGCAGAGCTCGCCGGGCAGCGTCAGGTGGATCGTCTCGCCGCCGTGATAGTCGCGCTCGCCGACGGCGCGGACCGTGATCATGCCGACATCGGGCACGTCGACGTAAAGAAACGCGTCGGAGCCGAGCTGCTCCTCAACGAGGATGGTGCCCTGCCAGTCACCGGATTCGTGCGAATATCTCAGATGCTCGGGTCTTATGCCGAGCGTCATTTTGGGGGCCATATCGTCCTGCGCCAGGCCGGGTACCGAAATCTCCGTGCCGTCGCAGAGTTTCACGCGCCCGTCGGACCCGGGGCCGGCGTCGACGAAATTCATCTTCGGCGAGCCGATGAAGCCGGCGACGAATTTGTTGCTGGGATAGTCGTAAAGCTTGACCGGCGTGTCGTATTGCTCAACACGCCCGGCGTTAAGCACGACGATCCGGTCGGCCATGGTCATCGCTTCCACCTGATCGTGAGTGACGTAGACCATCGTCGTATCGAGGGATTTGTGCAGACGGATGAGCTCAATCCGCATCTGGACGCGCAGGGCGGCGTCGAGGTTCGATAATGGCTCGTCAAACAGGAACGCCGTCGGGTTGCGGACGATGGCGCGGCCGATGGCGACCCGTTGCTGCTGGCCGCCGGAAAGCTCGCGCGGCTTGCGGCCCAGCAAGTCCAGCATGTCGAGCGTCTGGGCGGCGGTCTCGACCTTCTGTTTGATCTCCGCCTTGGGCAGTCCGGCAATGCGCAGGCCGAAGCCGATATTGTCGCGCACGCTGATATGGGGAAACAGCGCATAGGACTGGAAGACCATGGCCAGGCCGCGCGACGAGGGCTTGTCGTGGCTGACATCCCGATCGTCGATGATGACCTGACCGCCGGTAAGCTCTTCCAGCCCGGTGATCAGCCGGAGCAAGGTCGACTTGCCGCATCCCGATGGGCCGACAAAAACGACGAACTCGCCGTTCTCGATCTCCAGGCTCACATCGTCGATGACGGTGACGTCGCCGAACTTCTTGACGACGTCCTTCAGGGCGATCTTACCCATCGCGTGCTCCTGCGGCCGCCGTCTGCTTCACCAACCCGTCGACTTTACGTGCGGCGTGCAGATGCGCCGTCGTGAACTGAAAAGCGTGGCGGCACAGATCTTCGCCGTCGGACCACAGATTGCGCCAAATCCCGAGCATGCTTGAAAGCTGCGGATTCACGACCTCGGAGCTGAAGGATTCAAACACGATCGGCCCGCCATAGCCAATGCGCGCGAGGCTCCTGAAAATGCCGTCAAAGTCGATGGAGCCGCTGCCGAGATAGCCACGATGCGATTCGCCGATGTGGAAGTAGCCGAGCCGGTCGCCGGTCTCCATGATGGCGTGCGCGGAATCGGCTTCCTCGATGTTCATGTGATAGGTGTCGAGATGCACTTTGACGTTCTTCGCGCCCACGCGGTCGCAGAGCGCGACGCCTTGGGCGGCCGTGTTGAGGACATTCGATTCATAGCGGTTCACGACCTCAAGGCCGATTTCGATGCCGAGGCCTTCGGCGTGTGCACAGACGCGCCGCAGGATGTCGGCACTCTGGTCGATGGCGGCGTCGGTTGCGGGCTCCATGTATTTCTTCATCGCCGAATGGATGACCCCGCAGACATGCGTGGCGCCGATCTCATTGGCGAGCGTGACGACCGTCTTCAGATGCGTCTCGCCGCGCTGAGCAATGTCGGGATCGGAGCTGGTGATGTCGTTGGTCGGGTCGAGTCCAAGCGAAACCGTCGCCGCGATGCTGGCCTCCTGAAGTACGCGACGCGTCATGGCGGTGTCGATCGCCGAGGTGTCCAACATCGGTATCTCGACCAGGTCGTATCCGAGCCGTGCGCTTCCCTCGATGGCGGTTCGTGCTTCCGCCTCGCTCCAGCCGCCGACCCAGCTTAAGGCATGTACGCCGATCTTGTTCATGTCTCTCCCTCGGTTGGCTCACCGATCAATGTTTCGCCTCAGTGCTTCATCTCAATGCTTCACTGCGCCCATGGTCAGACCGGACACGATGTGTCGCTGCATCAAGAGGGTGAAGATCACCGGCGGCAGGATCTGGATCACGGTCGCTGCGGAGATCAGCTCCCAATAGGTCTTCGTCACAGTGGAGAAGGCGGAGATCACGACCGGGAATGTCTTGGCTTCACGCGTCGTCAGGAACAGCGCCAGAAGCAATTCGTTCCACGCGAAGATAAAGACGAACGTCGCGACGGTCGCGATGCCGCTCCTGGCGAGCGGCAGGGCGACGATCCAGAACGTCTGAAACCAGGAACAGCCTTCAACCCGCGCCGCCTCGATGATCTCCTTGGGGATGTTGCGGAAGAACGACATCGCCACCCAGATCGCGAAGGGCAGGTTGAAGCCCGCATAAACGATGATCAGCGTCGGCAGCGTGTCGAGCATCCCCACCGTGTTGAACACGATGAACAGGGGAACGGCCGCGGCGATCGGCGGCATCATGCGCGTGCTCAGAATCCAGTCCGCCAAGAGGTGCCGCCCGCGGAAGCCGAAGTTTACGAGCGCGAAGGCGGCCGGTAGCGCGAAGCACATGCACAGCACCGTCGCGCCGAGCGTCACGATGATGGAATTGCGCAGGAACTGCCAATTCTCCGTCAGAAGCAGCACGTAGTTTTCCAGATAGCTGAAGTCGGGCAGCCAGACCGGCGGGATCGCGTAGATGTCGTTGATGGTCTTGAAGGAGGCCATCACCATCCACAGGATCGGCAGGGTGAAGAACAGCACGATGAAGGCTGCCGCGAAGAGCGCGATATATTGGCTGCGCCGCCTAGTCATTCTGCAATCTCCGCAGGTAGTTCACCGAGATCGTCGTCACGATGATGCTGATCAGGAGGATGATCACGGCCGCCGCCGATCCGTAGCCGACCTGAAAGAAGCTGAAGCTCTGCCGATAGGCGAAATAGGTGATGAGCTCGGTGGAATCGCCGGGGCCGCCGCGGGTGGTGACGTAGACCAGGTCGAAGAGCTTGAGATTATCGATCACCCTCAAGATCACGCCGACCAGGATCACATCGCGAATGGCGGGGAGTTCGATCCAGCGCGCGACGTGGTACCATTTGGCGTTCTCCAGTTCCGCGGCTTCGTACAGCGACGGGGGGATGGAGACGAGGCCGGCGAGCATGAGCAGCATCATGAACGGCGTCCATTGCCATGCATTGATGGCGATGACCGTCGGCAGCGCCACCGCCGGATCGCCGAACCAGGTGACGGGGTCCACACCGACCTGCGACAGCAGATAGTTTGCGATGCCGAGCGTCGGGTTCAGGATGTATCCAAAGATCAGGCCAACGCAGATCGGCGTGATCATCATCGGCAGGATGGCGACGGAGCGCAGCACCTGGCCGGCGCGCATGTCGCGGATGCTCAAGAAGACCTTGGCGAAGGTGAAGCCGAGGATCAGCTCGATGCCGATCGATGACAGCGTCAGGAATGCGGTGTTCTGGATGGATTTCAGAAAGGTCGGGTCGGTGAGAAGGTCTTTGTAGTTCTCAAGCCCGACATAAAACTTTCGGTCGAGACGCGTCAGTTTGGCCTGAAAGAGGCTGAGATAGACGGAATAAACGAATGGAATGATGCTGAGACAGAACAGGTAGATAACGGCTGGAACGATGAAGAGCAGCTTGGCTGTTCGTTCCGTGTCGACGCGTTGCCGTTGCGGAAGCGACCCGGCGAGTGTCCCGGAAATATCGGTCATGGTTCCACCCGACAGGCTCTTGGCGCGCACTCTCACTTAAACCGGTTCGACAGATCAAGTGCGGCTGACGGGAAGGGCCGGAGGCCCCTCCCTGGGAGGACGCGCGGCAGGATTCTGCCTGCGCCGGTTGTCCTCGTTTAGAGCGTCATCGCGTTTCGCAGAAACGCCATGCACTATTCGATGTACCCCGCGCGCTGAAGCATGCGCGTGATGGTCTCGTTGGCGGCGTCCATGGCCTCTTGCGGCGTCGCCTCGCCGGTGATGGCCCGGTTCACCTCAAAGCCCAACGCATCGATCATCTCGAACGTGTAGGCATGGCGCGGCCGCAGCTCCTGCCACGCCAGCTTGGCGGACTCGTAAAGCGTCGGCACCCATGGCTGCGCAGCAATGATCTCCGGATCCTGCATCGCCGAATGGCGGCTTGGCGGCCCGCCGGCGAGCACGAAGGTCTTGTGCGTGTCGGGATGCGCAAACCACTTCATGTAATCCCACGCTGCGTCCTTCTTGCCGGAATGCTGGTTGATGCACATCACCCAGCCGCCGACCGGCGGAACCGCAGTGGCGCCTTCAGCATGCGGGAACAGCGCGACGTCGAAGACATCCTTCACCTTGGAGATCTTCGGGTCGCTGAACAGCGGCGTGCGGACGGACCAATTGTTGATCATCGCAACCTTGCCCTGCGTGAACGCATTGGCGCGGTCATCCCAGGCGAACTGCTCCACGCCCGGCGGGCCGTAAGGAACCATGTCCCTGAAGAACTGGATCATCTCCACGGCTTTGGGCGAGTTGAAGAGCGGTGTCTGATCGGCGTAGGCGTCTTCGGAGCCCGGGAAATTGCTCTCCCAGGGCTTGCCGCCAGCAGAGTAGATCCACTCAAAGAACTGCTGACCGGCCGGCGAACCGCGCTGGAAGTTCATCGCCATGCCGGCGACGTCGGGATGGTCTGGGCTTTCGGCGAAGAACTTGGCCGCGGCCATCAACTCATCAAAGGTCTTCGGCACTTCGAGCCCGGCCTCTTCAAAGAGGTCCTTGCGATAGTGCAGCATGTGCCAGTAGCCAGCGATCGGCAGGCATTGCAGCTTGCCTTCCCACACGGCCTGGCCGGCGAAGGATTCAATGTAATCGTCCATCGCCATGATTTCCGGGTCCTCGGCGGCGACCCGGTCTTCGACCGGTTCCACACAGCCGGCCTCGACGAACTCGCCGATCCAGATGCCGTCCACGAACAGAACGTCGTACTGATCGTCAGACTGCGAGCACCCGAGAATCTGCTTCTCGTGAAGCGGATCGTAGCCGAAGCCTTCGATCGTTACGCTGGCGCCGGTGACGCCTTCAAAGGTCGGGCTGATTTCCTTCAGCGAGTCGATAAACGGGTCCTGGATAACCTGGACGCGAAGATCGACACCGCTATGGTCGCCGAGCTCGGTGCTCCAATCGACAGCGCCGGCCGTCGTCGCCAAAGCGGCTAACGCGATCGCCGATGTCGCGATTTTGAGACTTTTTCGTCCTTTCATCACTTTCTCCCTGTTGTGGTTCTGCGTCCTTCCCCCAAACAAAGCCACGTCCTTCCTTTCTATGTCTTGCGTGCTCCGTTTCTTTCGCGGCTCTTGCGGCTGCTTTCGTCTTGTTGTTCGTGATCCTGGCCTGCGACCAGCCGGACCTGCTTGCGGCTGTCGCGCTTAGCTGAAGCCCTGTCGGCAGGTGGCTTGCTGGCCTGTGTCGGCAAGGTTGAGTCGCGGATTGCAAGCGAGCAGAGCAGGACGGCCGATTTCGGCTCGTCGATATTGCCGGCCATCCGATGCGCCAGCCGGTTCCACGCGGCCCGTGCGATCTCCAGCGTCGGCTGCCGTACGGCCGTCAACGCCGTGTGCCTGGCGCTCATCCAGGGGTAGTCGTCAAACCCGATCAGCGACACGTCCTCCGGTATCCGGGTGCGTCGCTTTGCCAGACAGGTCAGCGTCGCCAGCGTCGTCATGTTGGTCAAAGCGAGGATCGCGGTGGGAAGCCTGTTCCGCTCCAGCCAGCGCTCAAGCGTGGTGGCGGCTTCGTCCGGCACCGGGCCGACTTCGACCACCCGCGCAACGCCGCCGTGCCGCTCAATCTCCTCGCGCGCGCCGTCGTTTCGTTGGCGGATGGCGACCAGCCCCATGTCGGAAGCCACCATCAGCACGTCGCGGTGACCGATTTCGGCGAGATACTTGCCGGCAATCGCGCCGCCATCGTGATTGTCGATGACCACGCTGTCGGCGAGCGACGTATCGGCAACGCGATCGACCAGGACGAAGGGAACTTCGCCCGTCTTGGCGACAAGGTTGTCCGGCACCCTATCGGTGCAGGGGATGACGATCATGCCGGCCGGCTGCCAGGCCATCAGGGCGTTCAGCCGGCTTCTTTCAATATCGGTGTCGTCGGCGGAATTGCCGACGATGATCTCGTAACCGCTGAGGCGGGCGAGGCTCTCTATCTCTGTAATGATGGAGGTGAAGAAGGGGTCGGAAAGGTCGGGCACCAAGACGGTGACGACGCGCGTCTTTCCGGTGCGCAGCTGCGATGCCGCGCGGTTGATTTCGTAGCCGAGCTCTTCCGCGGCCTGACGGACGCGCCGGGCGAGATCGACCGACACGGGCTTGGTGCCGCTCAGAACATTGGACACCGTAGCGGTGGAAACACCCGCTCGATCCGCCACGTCTTTAATGGATACAGCGCGCCGCGCCATCGGCATGCGTCCTGGCTTGAGCCGAACTGCTGTTAATCGATTAACAGAAAGTGCCAAGTTTGGCCAGCATGGGTGCTTGCGACCGAATGCCGCCATGCGGCTCGGCGCTGCGTTTTCCGGCGGTCGGTTTTGGATGGGCGGCGACTCAATCATTGCACGAGCGCGTCCAGATCGTCGTAGAGCGCCTGGCTGTGACCGTAGAGCTTGTCGAAGACCGGCTGCATGCGGCGATAAGTTTCCGCCCATGCCGGATCCGGCGCGATCTCCTCTGAATAGCCGACATGCGCGCTGGCCGCGTCCTCCACTGAGGAGAACCGGCCGAGCGCCAGTCCCGCCATGATCGCACAGCCAACAATGCTGCACTCCGCCTCCTGTGGCACGAGGATCGGTACGTCGTAGGCGCTTGCTTTGATCTTCAGCCAAAGCGGCGTTCGGACGCCGCCGCCGGAGGCGACGATTCTTTCCAGCCGTCTGCCGGAGGCGTCTTCCATAATGGCGATATGACGCTTGACGCCGAACGACACGCCTTCAAGCACGGCGCGATGCAGATGGGCGAGGCCATGGCCTGCGCCGATGCCGAAGAACTGCGCGCGCGCGTTGCGATGCGCACCGAAACGTTCGCCGGCGAGGTAAGGCATGAACAAGAGGCCGTCGGCGCCGGCGGGAGCCTCCTCCGCCTTGGCGACGATCTCGTCATAGGAGAGCGTCTTCTCGTGGAAGGCGCGCCGCGCCCAGCGCATGCCGTCACCGCCGGTTTCAAGCAGCATAAAGGCGCCCCATGCGCCTTCCACGGTGCCGACATTGGAGATGGCTGGATCGAGCAGCGGCTCGTCTGCGATCACGGTCACGATGCAGGATGTCCCGATCATCTCCGAGCCGAGCCCCGCGCGACAGACACCGGAGCCCAGAAGCCCGACCGGATAATCGCCGCCGCCAACCAGGACCGGCGTGCCTTCCGCCAATCCGGTCTCGCGTGCGGCGTGCTGTGTGACCGTGCCAAGCACATCGAGCGGGCTGCGGATGGAGGGAAGAATGCGCCTTTCCAATTCCAGGCGCTCGCACATCTCGTCCGACCAGTCGCCGGTCTGCGGATCCATCAGAAAACTTGCGGCGGCCTCGGTGCGATCCATTGTGACTTCACCGGTGAGCCGGAAGTTGATGTAGTCCTTGGGCATCAGGACGTGCGCGGCGTGCTGATAAGCTTCGCCGTCGTGGTCGCGTATCCATTGCAGCTTGAAGGCGGGCCAGGCCGGTGTCGGCGGATTGCCGGTCTTTGCAAGATAGCCCTCCGGCGCGTTCTTCGCCTCAAACGCCGTGACCAGCTCCACCGTACGCTTGTCGTTCCACAACGGCACGGCTTCGCGGGTGAGCTGACCGGCCTCGTCGATCAGAACGGTTCCATGCATCTGTCCGCAAGCGGCGACGGCCTCAATCCGCGTGTGTGCGTCGGGCACCTCGTCAAGCACAGAGCGAATGGAGGCGACTGTGCCCTCCCACCACTCGGCTGGGCGCTGCTCCGACCAGCCGAAGGCGGGGACGATCTGCTCGTGCTCGCGCGCCGCGATTGCCTCGATCCGGCCGGAGGCGTCGACAAGCGCCGCCCGGGCGCTGCCGGTTCCGACATCTATGGCAAGCGTAAGCGCTCCGCTCATCGGTGCGTGATCCCGATGCTGATTGGCGGGACGTCCTCCAACCGCAATCAGCTTTTCTTGGCAGCTTTGTTGGCAGCGGGGCCGCCGGTCGGCCCGAAGCCATTCCCGTTAAGGACGTAACTTCAATACGAATGCCATCTCTGTCAATCCGTATTTCTACGGGTAGGTAGTGTTATCTTGCCCTTTTTGCGATCATTGAACCCAAGTTACGCTTCGTGTATGTAATTCTGCTACATATTGCGGAGCTGGATGAAATGAATCTGCCTGAGCCTATACGCTGTGAGATCGCCGTAGACGCCGGCACGATGTCCGGCGGCAACGGCTCCTATTCCAAGCGCCTCAGCGAGCTTGCCGGGCTTTATCGCGACCGCGACGCCTTCGATGCACTGCTGGCGGAGAACGGCGACCGGATCGTTTATGACGTCAACGACTATCGCCCCTCAGCTGCCGCCGGCGATCTGATCTTCGGACTGACGCGCATGAGCCCGGGGAGGGTCGGGGCTGAATACTTTCTGACGCGCGGGCACATCCACGCGCGCGCCGACCGGCCTGAAATCTACTACGGGCAGAAGGGCACCGGCCTGATGCAGATGGAATCCCCAACGGGCGAGACGAGCATCATCGAAATCCAGCCGCAGACCATCTGCTACGTCCCGCCGTTCTGGATTCATCGCTCCATTAATGTCGGCGACGACGACCTCGTCATGGTTTTCAGCTACCCGGCCGATTCCGGTCAGGATTACGGGATCATCGAAAAGTCGGGCGGCATGCGCCATCGCGTGATGGCGACAGCGGATGGCGGCTGGGAGCTCGTGGAGAATGCCGACTACGTGCCGCGCTCGCCGGAGGCGGCGCGCGCCATCTTTGAGAACGCCGCGAATATGGAGGCGCACAGTGCCTGAACCCATTGACCTCATTGCCGGGCTCGGCGTTGTGCCGGTTATTGCCATTGAGCGCGTCGCGGACGCTGTGCCGCTTGCCGATGCGCTGCTGGAAGGCGGCCTGCCGATCGCGGAAATCACCTTCCGCACGACGGCGGCGGCCGATGTTCTCGCCACGCTTCGCGACGAACGGCCTGAGCTGTGTATCGGCGCGGGAACGGTCCTCACGCCGGAAGCCGTGCGGCAGGCGCTGCAATCGGGTGCGCGCTTCGCGCTTGCGCCGGGATTTGATGCGGAGGTGGTTCAAGAGGCGGCGACGGCGGGGCTGCCGTTCTGTCCCGGCGTGATGACGCCATCCGATCTCAGTGCCGCCGCCCGCCACAACATTGCGGTCGCCAAGTTCTTTCCGGCGAAGCAGGCCGGCGGCCCGACCTTGCTGGCAGCGATTTCTGCGCCCTTTGCGCATCTCGGCATAAGGTTCGTTCCGACCGGCGGCGTCAGCGCGGACACGATTACCGAATGGCTTGCGATGAAGTCCGTGATCGCGGTCGGCGGGACCTGGATTGCGCGTACGGAGGACATTCGCGAGGGACGCTTCGCCGCGATCGCCGAAAACGCTCGTGCGGCGGTCGCGACGGCCAAGGCGGCACTGAACGCGCGGCAATGACCTTAGCGCCCGCCACACAGCCGACGATCTACTTCATCGGCGTGACGACCGGCCAAAGCTCCATCATGCGGGTGTTCCCGGCCTGGGCGGAACATCTCGGGCTGAGCGATGCGGTGATCAAGGGCATCGACTTTGCGCCGCATGCCGAAGCGTCGGCGTATCGTGAAGCAGTCACCTTCATCCGCGACGATCCGCTCTCGCTCGGCGCGCTGGTGACCACGCACAAGATCGATCTCTATCACGCGTGCCGCGACCTCTTCGATGTCGTCGACCCGCACGCCCAGCTGATGGGCGAAACGAGCTGCATCTCCAAGGATGGGGGAAAGCTCGTCTGCCATGCCAAGGACCCCATCTCATCCGGGCTGGCGATCGACGGCATGCTGGCGCCGGGCTATTTCGCGGAGTCGGGCGCTGAGTTGCTCTCCATGGGCGCCGGCGGCTCCACGATTGCCATCACCTGGCATTTGATGCGCTCGGAGCGCGGCGCGGATGTGCCTTCGCGTATCGTCGTCTCGAACCGGTCCGGGCCTCGCCTCGACGAGATCAAGCGCATCCACCAAGCGGTGCCGCATGATGTGCCGGTGGAATACGTGCTGACGCCGCGGCCTCAGGACAATGACGCGCTGCTCGCCACGCTCAAGCCCGGCTCGTTCGTCATCAACGCGACGGGCCTGGGCAAAGACGCGCCGGGTTCGCCGCTCACCGGAGAGGCTGTGTTCCCCGAAAACGCCGTCGCGTGGGATCTCAATTATCGCGGCGAACTCGTCTTCCTCGACCAGGCGCGTGCGCAAGCTGCCGATCGTGGCGTGCGCGTGGAGGACGGCTGGACCTATTTCATCCACGGCTGGACGCAGGTGATTGCCGAGGTCTTCCATATCGAGATCGCGACTTCGGGGCCGCAATTTGAGGCGATATCGGAGATCGCCCGGAACGCGGCCAAGAGGGCGTCATGACGAAGCGGGTCCTGGTGACCCCGCGCTCGCTGACGGCGGAACCGCATCCGCGCGTGGAGGCGTTGCGGGACCACGGCTTCGACGTTGTGTACTCCACGCCGGGCCATTTGCCGGACGAGGACGAACTCATCCAAGTGGTGCCGGGATGCACCGCCTGGCTTGCGGGCGTTGAACCGATAAGCGAGCGGGTGATTGAGGCGGCCGATGCGCTTCAGATCATCAGCCGAAACGGCACGGGCATCGATAATCTGCCGATGGCGGCGATCGAACGACGTGGGATTGCGGTAGCGATCGCCGCCGGCGCGAACGCCACCGGTGTCGCGGAGCTGACAATCGGGCTGATTCTCGCCGCGCTGCGGTCCATCCCCGCGGCCGATCTCGGCATCAAGCAGGGTGGGTGGCCACGCCGGCGGGGGAGGGAGATCACCGAGCGCACGATCGGCATACTGGGCTGCGGCGCTATCGGCCGGCGGGTGGCGCAGATGATCATCGGTATCGGCGGGCGGGTGGTGGCCCACGATCCGGCGCCGCCGGATATCGACCTGGCGGCGGACAGGTTTCGCATGGAGCCGGTCGATCGCGTCTTGGAGGAGGCGGATATCGTCTCGCTCCATTGTCCGCCGTTGCCGGGCGGGAAGCCCGTCATCGATCGGCATGCCCTGGCGCGCATGCGCGACGGCGCGATCCTCGTCAACACGGCGCGTGCCGCGCTTGTCGACGAAGCGGCCTTGCTTGACGCGCTCAATGACGGCCGCGTGTTCGCCTACGCCACGGATGTCTTCGCAGAGGAGCCGCCCGGCGATCTGACGCTCGCCAAACATGAGCGCGTCATCGCCACCAGCCATATCGGCGCGCTGACGGAGGAAAGCATCGACCGGGCGACGCAATCGGCCGTCGACAACATCCTGCGCCATTTCGATGGAGACACGGCGCGTGAGTGAGCTGGCGGCGATCCCCTTCAAAGGCCCGCTCGCGGATTGCCTGAGCAAGCCGCCCGCTCCGGGGACACGGCTTTATTGGCTTGGCCAGGCGGGCTTCGTGATTGAGATCGGCGGCTATCGGCTGGTCATCGATCCTTATCTGTCCGACAGCCTGGCGACAAAATACGCAGACGGGCCGTTTCCACACGCGCGCATGATGGCGGCGCCCGCAACGCCCGCTGACCTCGGCGGCGTGGATATGGTTCTCACAACGCATCGCCACACGGATCATATGGACGCGGAGACCTTGCGGCCGATCTTTGCAGGCCGGCCTCACGTGCGCCTCGTGGCGCCGGCTGCGGTGGCGGAGGAGGCAATTGCGCGATCCGGACTGCCGCTCGACCGCCTCGTCTTGCTCGATGCCGGCGAAATCGCTCAGCCTCTGGAGGGCTTGCGCGTGACAGCCACGCCTGCCGCGCATGAGGAGCGCGAACGGGACGCCGAAGGCCGGCACGTATTCCTCGGCTACGCGATCGAAGCCGCCGGTGCGCGCATCTGGCATTCCGGCGATTGCGTGCCGTTTCCCGGCCTTGTGGAGGCGGTGGCGCCGTTTCAGCCCGATATCGCGCTACTGCCGGTCAATGGCCGAAGCGCCGAGCTTTCAAAGAACGGCATCCCGGGTAACTTCACGCTTCGTGAGGCCATGGGAACTGCCGAAGCGATCGGAGCAAGCGCCATGATTGCTCATCATTACGGTATGTTCGCCTTCAACACTGAAAGCCCGGAGGCCATTGACCAAGCGGCTCGCACCAGCGCGGTGCCGCTCTTTCGAGCGATGACTGGAATCGTCTACGAACACGGCGCGGTGAGTAGACGATGATGGCGAACGGCGAAGGCGCATCGAGCGCCAACATCCTCGAGATCATCCGGCACGCGCTGCCGACTCTGCGGAAGTCGGACCGGAAGGTTGCCGAAATCGTGCTGACGGAGCCAAGGCGCATTCTCGGCGCGACCGTCGCGGAGACGGCGGTTCGGGCGCAGGTGAGCCAGCCGACCGTCATTCGTTTCGCGACGGCCATCGGTTGCACCGGCTATCAGGACTTGAAGCTTCGGCTCGCGCAAAGCCTGGCGCTTGGAACGCCGGCCACACATTCCGCGCTGCTCGACACGGACACGCCGGAGGACGTCACCGACAAGATCTTCGACTACACGATGACCAGCCTTGATTGGGCGCGCAACAAGCTCGACCGCGCCAGCCTCAATCAGGCCGTGGAACTGCTCGCGGGAGCGACGGCGATTGAGTTCTTCGGCCTGGGTGCTTCCGGCATTGTCGCGCGCGACGCGCAGCAGAAATTTCCGCTGCTCGGCGTGCCTTGCGGCGCGCAGATCGACACGCATCAGCAATTCATGGCGGCGACGATGATGAAGCCGACCGACGTGGCGGTCGTCATCTCCAACACCGGCGGCACGCGTTCCATCATCGAGATCGCGCGCACGGCGCGCGAGATGGGCGCCAAGGTGATCGGTATTGCGGGCAGCGAATCGCCGCTCACCACCTATTGCGACGTCGTGCTGATCGTGGAGACGCTCGACAACACCGACGTCTACACGCCGACCACGTCACGGATTGCCGCATTGGTCGTCATCGACATCCTCTCCACCAGCGTGGCTCTCAGACGCGATGCGCAGCACAAGGACAAGGTCGCCACCATGAAGCGGCGCCTCAGCGACCTCAGGGGCTTCTCCCTCGGCTGATTCCGGCCGTCAACCGATCAGGACCAGAGCTTTTCGCTGGCGATCTTGGCGCCCTCGTTCAAGGCGTTGAACTTCGCCCAGACGATACGCGGCTCGACCTCGGTTTTGTACATGGCCTGCGAGGAGAAGCCGCAATCAGTACTGGCGATGACGTTCTCCCGGCCGACGCGTTCGGCGAAGCGCACGATGCGTTCGGCGACATATTCGGGATGCTCCACGACACTTGAGGCGTGGGTGACGACGCCCGGGACAACGAGCTTACCGTCCGGCAACTTCACCGTCTCCCAGAGATGATACTCGTGTTCGTGGCGTGGATTGCCGGCTTCGAAGGAATAAGCGCCGGCATTGACCCTCAGCACCTGGTCGATCATGTCGGGCAGATCTGGCTCGTAGATGCGTGGGCCCTGGTTGATGCCGTAGCAGGTGTGGAAGCGCACCTTCTCCTCAGGGATCCCCTCAAGGCTGTGATTGATGGCCTCGACATACAACGACGCCTTGGCGACACGCGCTTTGTCGTCCAGGGACTTGTCCATGTAGACATGCGGCAGGAACGGATCGTCCACCTGTAAAAGGAAGCCGGCGTCGATGATCGCCCGGTATTCCACCGCGAGCGCGTCGGCCACTGCAAACAAGTAGGCCTCTTCGGTGGGGTAGTGTTCATTGAAGCCGACGCCGGTGACGGCCGCGCACGGCATGAAGGCTTCCGCGCAGCCGAACTTATCGACCGCGGCCTTGAGGTTCTCCAGGTCGGTCTTCAGAGCGTCGTGACCGACGTAGCGGATGTCACCGACACAATATATGGGCGCGGACGGCGCGATCGCGCCACCTGTCATGGCGCGCTTGAAATACTCGTCGTAATATTCCGGAAAAGCGGCCTG
The DNA here is from genome assembly GCA_028284625.1 of Afifellaceae bacterium. Taxonomy (GTDB): domain Bacteria; phylum Pseudomonadota; class Alphaproteobacteria; order Rhizobiales; family Afifellaceae; genus DASWJZ01. The sequence continues at coordinate 181,733 of JANQRH010000008.1, forward strand.
TTCCTCCTTGAAGAGGCCGGGATCGGCGTCCGGCCTCGGCTCAAATCCCTCCAGCCGCTCATTGATGTAGACCGCATGGCCGGGTTTCGACATTTCGCCGTCGGCGACGATGTCTATGCCGGACTCGACCTGCTTGCCGACCATCTCCTCAACGGACTGGCGCAGTTTGGCGTTGAACGCTGCCTCATCGACCGCTTCGCCGTCCAGGCGCTGCTTGAGGATGTCGAGGAGGTCGTGCGGTCGCGGCAGGCTGCCGACATGCGTGGTCAGGATGCGGTCGGTGCTGTACCTCATGTGACGTGTCTTTCTCTGTCTTGTTTTCCGAACCGATCGGGCAGGGAGGCGCCGGTCGTATAAGCGCCCCGCAACGAGGACCATGTCCGCGCCGAGACGTCAATCGCCCGTTCCGGTGGCCGAGGAAGAACCGCAGACTTGATCACATGGTGATCGACATGCCGCCATCGACGCAAAGCACGTGCCCATTGACATAAGAGGCCGCGGCCGACGCCAGGAAAACGACGGCGCCCCCGATCTCCTCCGTCCGTCCCCAGCGGCCGAGCGGCGTCCGCTGTTCCACCCAGGCCGTGAACGCCTTGTCGTTGAGCAAGGCGTTGTTCAACTCCGTGGCGAAGTAGCCGGGCGCGATCGCATTGACCGTCACGCCGCTCGGGCCAAGTTCGGCGGCCAGCGAGCGCGTCAGGCCATGCAAGCCGGCCTTGGCGGCGACATATGCGTGGATCGTCGGCCTTGCGAGAATGGCGGCCAACGACCCGGTGTTGATGATGCGTCCCGCTCGCTTTGGGAGCATCACGCGCGCTGCCTCGCGACTGAGACGGAAACAGCCCGTCAAATTCGTCGCGATCACGCGCTCAAAGTCGGCGTCTTCCCAGTCGGTCAGTGGGCTCCTGTGCTGCAGACCGGCATTGTTGACAAGAATGTCGAGCCCACCTTCGGCGCTTGCGAGCGCGTTGATCGCATCTGTCGTCGCTTTCGCGTCGCTGACATCGAAGGGCGCGGCAAGCGCGCGGTGGCCTGCTGAAGCGAGCTTGTCGACTGCGGCTTGGACGTCGTCGGCGTTGCGGCTGTTGATCGCCACAATGGCCCCGTGCCGGGCCAAGGCCTCTGCCATGGCATAGCCCAGACCGCGCGACGAGCCGGTGATGAGGGCAATCTTGCCGGCGAGAGAGAAGGTGTCGGGGGAGGTCACTTATAGTCCTTTCATAGTGGGCGTCGCGGCTGATCGGTGCGGGACCCGCTGTTCCAGGATTCCGCCAGCGCTTCGATTGCGTGCAGAAAATGTCGGAACGGGCGTGTCCGCGTCAGGCTGGCGCGAAAGCAGATGGCCGTCCCAAAAACGTGCAGCGGCTTAGCCACCTTCAAAACATGAACGCCTGAGCCGGGAAACTTTTGCAGGAACGGCTCAGCCAGGAAGATCAGATACGGGCCTGTGCTCACCATCTCCATGGCCGCCAGAAGCGACTTGGTGCGCACCGCCACGTTCAGCCGCGAGCCGATCTCTTCCTCGATCCGGCCGATGACGCGCTTCATGAGCTGCTCGTCGTCTTCGTAGACGACGATGGGATGGTTCTGGAGGTCCTTGAAGCCGACGCGCTTTCGACGCCTCAACGGAGATCGCTTGCCGCAGGCGGCGGCAAAGCTGAGCGACATGAGGTCGATCTTGGAGAACATCGGATCGCCCTCAGGCATCTCCGCCGATCCGCCGAGCACCACATCCACGTCCCCGGCTTTCAGGCGCGGGAACGCGTGTGACGTGATGGAGATGTCGAGCTCGACTTTGAGGTCTTCGAAGGTGGACTGTAGATCGCGGATGATCGGCGGAAGAAAGCAATATCCCCACGCGGTGCCGGCAGAGATGCGCAGCGTGCCCGACCGGCCTTGCAGCACATCGGAGATTTCCAGTTGCGCCAGGCGGTTCTCGTCCGCGATGCGTTTGGAGCGCTGATAGAGCTGCTCGCCGGCCGACGTCAGCACCATCCCGCGCTTCGTCCGCTCAAAGAGCTGGCAATCGAAAACGTCTTCGATCTTCTTGATGGATTGCGTGAGCGCCGGCTGGGATATGTTGAGCTTGACCGAGGCGCGCTGAACCGTCCCGCTCTCAGCGACTTCGATGAACCTGCGAACCAATGTGATGTAGGGATCCATCTATTTGGATTTCTAATAACCTATCGAGATTTCGTATTATCCTATTATAGATCATATCGCTAGCATTCCTGCCCATTCTCAGGGCGGGTATATGCGCGCGATCTTCTGTCTCTTCGATTCCCTCAACAAATCGGCGGTGGGCGCCTACGGCATCGGCCGGGTGAAGACGCCGAACTTCGACCGCTTCGCCGCGCGCGCGCAGGTGTTCGACAATCATTATGTCGGATCGCTGCCCTGCATGCCGGCGCGCCGCGACCTTCACACCGGGCGGCTCAACTTCATGCATCGCTCCTGGGGGCCGCTGGAGCCTTTCGACAACTCCTTTCCGGCGCTGATGAGCGAGGCCGGAATCTACAGCCATCTCATCACCGACCACATGCATTATTTCGAGGATGGCGGCGCCACCTATCACGGCCGGTTCTCAAGCTTCGACTTCATTCGCGGTCAGGAATACGACCCCTGGAAGGCGATGGTGGAGCCGCCGATCGATCGGCTGCGGGAGATCTACTCCGACAAGCATTATCACTTCGGAGAGAAGCAAAGCCCGAATGGCCGAGCGGCCGTGCGACTGCAGCACGCGATCAACCACGAGTTCATCGTGGAGGAGGCCGATTATCCCGGCCCGCGCTGCTACGCCTCGGCGTTCGAGTTTCTCGACACCAATCGCGCCGCCGATGATTGGTTCCTGATGGTTGAGTGCTTCGATCCGCACGAGCCGTTCCGTGCGCCGGACCGATTCAAGGAGGCCTACAGAACCGGCTACAATGGCGGCGTGCTCGACTGGCCGCTCTATGCCAAGGTCAGCGAAAGCGAGCAGGAAATCGCTGAGATCCGCGCAAACTACGCGGCGCTGGTGGCGATGTGCGACGAATATTTCGGCAAGCTGCTCGACTACATGGATGCCCACGACATGTGGGACGACACGGCGCTGATCCTCTCCACCGATCACGGGTTCCTGCTGTCCGAGCACGATTGGTGGGGCAAGAACCTGCAGCCCTATTATCAGGAGCTCGCGAACATCCCGCTCATTGTGCACGATCCGCGCCGTCCGGAGATGGCGGGAACGCGATCACCAAAGCTCACGCAGACGCCCGACCTGATGCCGACCTTGCTGGACCTATTCGACATTCCGGCGCCGCCGGAAGTGCAGGGGGCTTCGGTTCTCGATGAATCGCACGCCCGGGACGTCGTCATCTACGGCATGTTCGGCGGCCCGGTGGGCGTCAATGACGGGCGTTACGCCTTTTACATCTATCCCGAGGATCTCTACGCGCCGGGCCTGCACGAATACACGCTCATGCCGATGCATCTGAATGCGTTCTTCCGCTCCGACGAAATGCGCACGGCGGAGCTTCGAGAGCCCTTCGGATTCACCAAGGACATGCCGCTCCTGAAGATCGACGCGTTGAAGAATGCCGACCGCATTCCGATGCACGACGGAGAGGTGTTTCAGGACATCGGCACCCGCCTTTATGACCTGGAAAACGACCCCAAGCAGGAAAAACCGTTCCGCGACGAGGCCATCGAGGCGCGTCTGAAGACGGCCCTGGTCGACATTTTGAAGGCGCATGAATGCCCGGACGAAATCTACGGGCGCTTCCACCTGACCGATCTCTCCCGGCCGCTTGAAAGTGCCGCGGAGCAATAGTGCGAACTATGGGAGGACAACACATGATCGATCCATCATTGAAAGTTAGACGCAACGCGCTTGGCGCAGCAGCGCTTGTCGCGCTTATGAGCAGCACCGCCTATGCGGCGGAGCCGATCACGATCTTGATCAACAACTCGCCCTGGTATGGCGGCTTTGAAGCGGTGGTGGAGAAATACGAGGCCGACACCGGCAACACGGTCAATATCGACCGCACGCCCTATCCCGGCGTTTTGGAGAAAGCACGCAATGCCGTGCGTGGCGAGGAGAGCCCCTACGATCTGGTGAACCTCGACAACGGCTGGGTCGTGGAGTTCTATTCCGGTGGCTTTCTGACGCCGCTTACCGATGTCGATCCTGACTTTACGCTGCCGCCGGAAGTCGTGACGGCGGGCGATTCCATCTACTGGAACGAAGAGCTGCAATGGCCGACCAGCGACGGCGGCAAGCTGATGGCGTTCTCACCTAACGCCAACGCGCACCTCTGGTACTATCGCGGCGACCTGATCGACGCGCCGCCGGAGACTTATGACGATGTGATGGCGGCGTGCGCTGCCCATCACAGCCCGCCGGACACTTACGGCGCTGTGCTGCGCGGCGAGCGCGGCAATCCGATCCGTTTTGCTTTCATGCCGCACATGCTGGTGCATGGCGGATCGATCCTGAAGGACCCGAAGAACGGCGACTTCACCGTCACCTTCAACAGCCCGGAAAACCTGACGGCGCTCAACAAATTCCTCGAGATTCACAATGAGTGCAGCGCCGACAATCCCGGCGCGATCGGGCAAGGCGAGATGATCCAGCTCGTGCTGACGGGCAAGGCGGCGCAGGCAGCGATCGTCGTTGCCGCACAGGCGCAAATGGATAATCCGGAGAAGTCCGCGGTCGTCGGCAAGATCCAGTTTGCCGCGATGCCGAACCCGGCCGGCATGGGGAAGCGGCCGGTCTTCGGTAGCTGGCAGATGGGCATCCCGCACAATGTGCCTGACGCGCGCAAAGCGGCCGCGATGGAGTTCATCAAGTACTTTCTGACGGAGGAGACGCAGACCGCCTACGCGGAAGGCGGCGGCATCCCGGTGCACACCGGCGTTCTGCGCGGTCCGCTGTCAGACCAGGACCGGTTCCGCTGGATGAAGCCCTACGCGACGACCGCGGAAAGCGCCGTCCAGGTGCTGCTTTACAAGGAAGGCGCCGAGGTCGAGCAGGTGATCGGACTGCGCCTGAACCAGGCGTTGATCGGCGAGATGAGCCCGGAAGAGGCGTTGAACACAGCGGCCAAGGAGATTCATGACATCCTTGCCGCTTCGGGACGCAACACCGGACAGCTTCCCGATCTTTAGAGCATGATCCCGAAAAGCGGACACCGTCTTTTCGAATAAGGTCATGCTCCAGCTAAGGGATAGAGCGTTAGAGCGATTCGACGAGACGCGAGAACGCTCTGAGGACTCCCGCGTCGGCTCATGAGCCGAGGTGTTCGGCCGGGGATCGCACAGTCGATCTTCGGCCGATTTTTTTCCCGCTACGATTTCGTAGAATAGGCGGGCTTCAGATGTCCCGGCGAGCAGGGATGGCGGATCAGCTGAACCACAACAAGAGCTGGCTTGAAGGGCTTTGGGATCTTCTCGATCGGCACTTCAAGCTTCTCGCTGTCTTGCCTGCGGCTATCCTGCTGCTGGCGCTGACCGTCTATCCGCTCCTTGAGCTGTTCCATATGAGCACGCTCAAGATCAGCTTCTCCAATGCGGAGATGGTCCGCGAGCCGGCATTCTGGGACAATCTGACAAAGCTCTTCGACGACTGGATCTACCGCCGGGCACTCGTCAACACGCTGATCTTCGTGGCCGTCTCCACTAGCGTGGAGATGGTGTTGGGCTTTGCGTTGGCTCTGGCCGTCAGCGAGCTGGTGCGCGGGCGGGGCCTCGTGCGAACCGCGATGCTCCTACCCATCCTCATCCCGCCGGTCGCCATCGGCAACATCTGGCGGCTGATGTACAATCCGGAGTTCGGGGTGATCAACAGCCTCTTGGCTATGGTGGGCCTGCCGGCCCTTGATCTCCTCGGCTCGACGCAGACAGCGCTCCTTGCCGTCATCATCGTCGATGTTTGGCACTGGACGCCGCTGGTGTTTCTGATCCTCCTGGCTGGCCTTGAGGCGCTGCCGGACGAGCTGATGGAAGCCTCCAGCATCGACGGCGCCAGCTATATCCAGAAACTCGTCTACATCATCATTCCGCTGATGTGGCCGGCCATCATGGTGGCCTTCATCTTCCGCTCCATCGTCGCGTTCAAAGTCTTCGACCAGATCTTCCTGTTGACCTCCGGTGGACCGGGAACGTCGTCGGAAGTGGTCAGCCTCTATGTCTACAAGGTCTTCTTCCAGCAGAACCAGCTCGGCTACGGCGCCATGCTGGCGATCATCACCATCGCCATCGTCTGCGTCTATCTGGGGACCTTCGCGTTGATGCAACGACGCATGGCGAGGGCGAAGTAATGGTTGCGGCGCCCTGGAAGACCGTCGCCGTCTGGGCGTTCGTCCTGTTCGCCCTGGTGCTGATCGTGGCGCCGTTCCTATGGATCGTCAGCGTCTCGCTGAAATATCAGATCCAGATCTTCATGGCGGAGTTTCCCTTCGACCCGACGTGGACGAACTACGACCGCGTGCTCTTCGCCAAAAGCTCCGACTTTCTTCGCAATCTTCAAAACAGTCTGATCGTGGCCATCGTGAGCACGGCCTTTGTTCTGGTCGTTGGAACGCTTGCGGCTTATTCGCTCGCCTGGCGGAGATGGTCGCGGCTCTTCAGCGCCGTGTTCCTGACGTGGACGCTCGTCTTCAACATCATTCCGCCGATCACGCTGGTCGGGCCCTGGTATCTGATCTTTCGCGAACTCGGGCTCTTCAACACGCTGACGGCGCTGACCATGACCCACATCGTCATCAATCTGCCGATGACGATCTGGCTGATGATGTCGGCGTTCGGCAATATTCCGCGCGACCTGGAAAGTGCCGCGATCATCGATGGTTGCCGCCGTATGACGGCGTTTCGCGTCATTCTCCTGCCGCTCGCTGCGCCCGGCCTGATTGCATCCGGTCTTCTCGCCTTCATCTTCTCCTGGAGCGAGTTCGGCATCGCGCTGAACCTAACGGCGAAGGAGACAATGACGATCCCGGTCGCCATTGCGGCATATGCCGGACAGTACGAAATCCAGCACGGCGAAATGGCAGCTGCCTCCGTGCTATCTGCTGTGCCTGCCATCGTGCTGATGTTCGTCGGCCAGAAATTCATCGTCCGCGGCCTGACCGCCGGCTCCATGAAGTAGGCGTGCGGACGGTTCGCTACCGACGGCTGGTTCATAATTTCCGTTTTGCCTGATAGCGTGCGCTTCAATTGACCGGCCGGCATGACGTGGATGCGGCCGGGTTTTGTTCGCGCGCAGGCCAACGGGGGTGTCACGATGCGGATAGGTGTCGACGTCGGAGGAACGAACACCGACGCCGTAATCATGAGCGGCAACGACGTTCTTGCCGCCATCAAGTCGCCGACAACGGAGGATGTCGGCGGCGGCATTGTCGCTGCAGTCCGCGATGTGATGGCCCAGGCAAAGGTCGAGGCGGCGGCGATTGAGAGCGTGATGATCGGCACGACTCAATTCACCAACGCGTTTGTGGAGCGTCGGCGGCTGATGGAGGTCGGCATAATCCGCCTCGCGCTGCCGGCGACGACCAGTTTGCAGCCGCTCGTCGACTGGCCGGAAGATCTGGTGGAGCGCGTCGGCACCAACGTCCACATGGCGCATGGCGGCTACGAGTTTGACGGGCGTGAGATCGCGGCGATGCGGGAGGAGGAGATCGCGGAGGCGGCACGCGCGCTCGGCAAAGCGGGCATCGGGTCCATCGCCATCGGCTCGGTCTTTGCGCCGATGAACCGCAGCATGGAGACGCGCGCGGCGGAGATCGTGGCGGCAGAGCTGCCGGACGCCTACGTGACGCTATCGAGCAATATCGGGCGCATCGGCATGGTGGAGCGGGAGAACGCGGCGATCATGAACGCCTCTCTCATGGACCTTTCGCACCGGGTGGTCGGCGCGTTCCGCTCCGCGCTGAAAGAGCTCGGGATCAAAGCACCGTTCTACATCAGCCAGAACGACGGGACGCTGATGACCGCCGATTACGTGGAAAAATATCCGGTCCTGACCTTTGCGTCCGGGCCGACCAATTCCATGCGCGGCGCGGCATTCCTCTCCAATATCAGCGACGCCATCGTCGTCGATATCGGCGGCACGACGACCGATGTCGGCGTGCTTGCACAAGGGTTCCCGCGCGAGTCGGCCGTGGCCGTCGATGTGGGTGGCGTGAAGACCAACTTCCGCATGCCGGACATTCTCGCCATCGGCTTGGGCGGCGGCAGTCTGGTGCGCGACGAGGGCGCACGGATCGGCCCCGATTCCGTCGGTTATGAGCTGACGGAGCGGTCGCTCATCTTCGGCGGCGATACGCTCACCACCACCGATATCGCGGTGGCCGCAGGTGCGGCGGATATCGGCGACAAGAGTAAGGTCGCGAGCGTCGATGAGGGCACTGTTTCCACGGGGATGGACACCATCCACGCCATGCTTGAGGAGGCGATCGACCGCGTGAAGACGAGCGCGGCGGCCATGCCGGTCATTCTGGTTGGCGGCGGCGGCGTGCTTGTCGACCGGCCGCTTTCCGGCGCGTCTGAGGTCGTCACGCCCGACAACGCCGGTGTGGCGAACGCGATCGGCGCGGCGATCGCGCAGGTCGGCGGCGAGGTGGATCGCGTCTTCTCCTATGACGAGGCCGGCCGCGACGCCGCCCTCGACACCGCCAAGCGCGAAGCAGAGGAGCGCGCCGTTTCAGCCGGCGCGAAGCCCGGCACCGTGTCGGTCATCGACGTGGAGGAGGTGCCGCTCGCCTATCTGCCGGGGGGCGCCGTGCGCGTCCGCGTGAAAGCCGTCGGCGATCTTGCCGGCGTCGCGTCGATTTGAGGGGGCTGCTTGAGATGGATTTGACACTCGACAAACTGCACGACTTCGCCCGCGGTGCTGCGTTTCTCGGCACCGGTGGCGGCGGCGATCCTTATGTCGGTCGGCTCATCCTGCAGCAGCAGTTGAGAAGCGGCGCGAAGGTCAAGCTGATCGATCCAAGCGAGCTGGACGATGACGCGCTTGTCGTTCCGGTTGCGAATATGGGCGCGCCAACGGTGCTGATTGAGCGATTCCCTAACGGTCCGGCGGCGGTGGCGGCGGTGCGCAAGATGGAGGAGCTGCTCGGCCGCAAGGCGGCGGCGATCATGCCGATTGAGGCCGGCGGTGTGAACGCGACGCTGCCGGCTGTCGTCGGCGCGCTGATGGACCTGCCCGTCGTCGACGCAGACGGGATGGGGCGCGCTTTCCCGGAGCTTCAGATGACGACGTTCAGCGTCTACGGCGTGCCGGGCAGCCCGGTCGTCATCAAGGACGAGCACGACAACGAGGTCGTTGTGAAGGCGATCGACGACGAGACGGCGGAGTGGCTTGCGCGTGTGGTGTGCATCCGCATGGGCGGAAAGGCGGAGATCACGCTCTATCCGATGAACGGCCACGACGCGAAGACGAAGTCGGTGCCGAGGACGATCTCGCTTGCTATGGAGATCGGGCGCGTGATCAGCGACGCGCGGTCTGAGCAGCGCGATCCGTTTGAGGCGCTCGCCGACTTCTTCGCGGCGACGGAGCCGGCGCGCTGTTGCAAGATCCTGTTCGACGGGAAGGTCGTCGACCTCTTGCGTGAGACGACGCGCGGCTTCGCGATCGGCCGGCTGATCCTGCAACGCATCGACGGTGGCGGCGAGCCGATGGAGATCGCCTTTCAGAACGAGTTCCTGTCGGCGCAGATCGGTGAGACGGTGCTGGCGACGGCGCCCGATCTGATCTGCATTCTCGATCGGGAAACGGCCGAGCCGATCACGACGGAAGGGCTGCGTTACGGGCAGCGAGTCAAGGTGGTCGGCGTCAGCGTGCCGCCTGTCATGCGCACGCCGGAAGCGCTGGCCGTCTGGGGGCCGCGCAAGTTCGGCGTCGATCGCGATTATGTGCCGATCGAGGAGATCGACGTTCCGGCCTGAGCGGGCGCTTAGCTTGAACCAGCCGCTCGGGTGGGGGATCATCCTGCCATGAGCGATGACGCCGCATCGGTGGGCTGGGCCTTCGACGCGATAGAGACGTCAGGCGGCTGGCGGCTGGTGATGCAGGGCCGGATGGAGCCGTTCGAAGCTGCGGCGGAGCATGTCGAGCACCGCCACATGTTCACCCACCCCTTCGCTTATCTGGGACTGGCGTTCTTTCTGGCGCGGCGGAGTGAGACGCGGAAAGCGCGCAGGCTGATCGACGAATTGTGGGCGGCGTTTCGTGCCGGGCAAATCCCAGGGCATGAATCGCTGCGCGCCGAGCTGCCGCTCGTCGATGTTCATATCCGTTTCTACGAAGACCGGCCCATGGGCGAGGCCGAGCTGCGGCTCTTGCAGGGGCTGCTGACGCAATTCCCGCCCGACGACCCCATCTCGCGGGCCGTCGCCATGAACCATCTGTGCACGGTCGCGCTGCATCTCGGCAACTTCAACTTCAGCCAGGGCTACGGCGAGAACGCGATTCGCGCCTATGTCGACGGCGGCGCCGAGTTTGGCGCACTGCATCTTCACGCCCATGTCGGACAGATCCGCCTTGCCCGCGGCGATTTGGTTGGTGCGGAGCGCGAGTATCAGCTGATGAGCCGCAAGCTCGAAAAGATCGAGCCGACGCAGCCGGAGCTGGTCTCCATCTGCCACACGCTCCGGTCGGAAGTGGCCTACGAGATGAACGAGATCGAAAAGAGCCAGGGGCTGCTCGATTCGGCTCTTCTATCCGTTGAGGACGACGGCGCCTGGCTCGATGTGCTTGCCGCCGGCTATCGCGTCAGCACACGCTTGGCGATGCATCATTGGGGGCTGCCGGGGGCACTGACAGCGCTAGCGCATGCGGAGACGATTGCGACGCGGCGCGGCATGCCGCGGCTCCACCGGCTGATCCAAGTGGAGAAGATCCGGGCGCTGACGCTGAGCGATGAACTTGATTCCGCGCGAAGCGAGATTCGCCATGCCGGCCTCGACCGCTTCACCGAGATGATGGAGTGGGACGGGGAGGCGGACTGGACTTTGCGGCTCGGTTCAACCGCCGTGGCGTTGGCGCGTTTTCTTATTCTCGTGCGCCGCGCCGATCAGGCGCTCGTGCTCCTCAACGCCGCGGAGGACAACGCCATTCGCAGCGGGCATATGCTTGCCGTGGCGAAGCTGCGCGTGATCCGCGCGCTGGCGCTGTGGCGGCTCAGGCAGCAAGGCGAGGCGATCAATGCGCTCGTCAGCGCCGTCCGCCTTCTCGGCAAGCAGCCGTTCCGCAGGTTCATTCTCGACGAAGGATTGAAGCTTCAGGAGATCGTGCAGGCGGCGCTCGACGGCGACCACCTTGAGGCGCGCTCAAATCAATCCGTGCGCCGGCGGCTGAGAGAGCTCAACCACCATTGGACCCTGCAGCAGGAGCAATCGGAGCCGTCGGGGAAAACCGGCAAACAGCTTCGCGGCAAGCCGCGCTCCGGGCGGGAGCAATATCTGCAGCTTCTTGCCGTCGGGCAGTCGAACAAGGAAATCGGCCGCGCGCTGGGCGTGTCACAGAACACCGTCAAATACCACCTGAAGATTATCTTTAAGGAGCTCGGCGTGGACAATCGCGTCAGGGCTGTAAACCGGGCCCGCGATCTGGGTATGCTGTGAAAGCAACTACCCAAATGGGTAGTTGCTCCCCGGTCCGCTGGGTCTATCGTCAAAAGCTTCAACGGCATTAAATCACCGCGAGGGGAGGCGGCTATGGGTGTCCACGTCCGCGTTGTCACGCCAATTACGTCCCGAGGGTTTCGTGCCGCCAGCGACTTTGAAGGTCTGCTCGGCGCTGAGGACACAGTCAGCCACGTCGAAATCGATCGTGGTCCGGCGTCCATCGAATGCGAATACGACGAGATGCTGTCCGTTCCGGACACGGTCGCCAAGATCGTGGAGGCGGAGCGCGACGGCGCCGATGCGGTGGTCATCGACTGCATGGGTGATCCGGGGCTGAAGGCCGGGCGCGAATGCGTCAACATTCCGGTGCTCGGTCCGTGCGAGACGTCGATGAATCTCGCCTGCATGCTCGGTAACAATTACAGCGTCATCACGGTGCTGAAACGTTTGCGCGGTCAGTTTGAGAACCAGGCGAAGCTCTTTGGCGCGTGGGAGAAGTTCGCATCCGTACGCGCCGTCGACATTCCGGTCCTGGACCTTGAACAGGATCCGACGGGCACACGTAAGACGCTGACAGAGCAGGCGCTGGTCGCCGTTGAGGAAGACGGCGCCGACGTGATCATCTTCGGATGCACGGGCATGCTTGGATGTGCGGAGGCGGTTCGCGAAGGGCTGCTGGCACGTGGCTACGATATTCCGGTCATCGATCCGGTTCCCGCGACGGTGCGCATTGCCGCGTCACTGGCGGCGAGCAAGCTCAGCCATTCCAAGATCGCCTACGAGCTGCCGCCCAACAAGCCGGTGGTCGGCTACGATATGCCGCCGCTTCAGGGGTATCTCGCTGCCGCGGAGTAGCGCCGGTTTGCGGCTTATCGACATAGAGGTAGTGGGGTGACGGCAGCTTTAGACACACAGCCCTATACCGACAGCTTCGGCCGCCGCCTCAGAGTTTTTCTGGGCGGCAGCCGTGTCTATTGGCTGGTGCTGCCGGCTTTCGCGTTCTTCCTGATCTTCTTCGTCGTGCCGGTCTTGTCGCTGTTCCTGATCAGCATCGACAGGCCGGTGGCAGGCGTCGTCGATCCGCAATGGGACTTCACGGCCAAGAACTTCGTGCGGTTCTTCACGCGCGCGACCTATTACGAAGCGGCCATTCGGTCGATCGGTCTTGCAAGCCTCGTCGCGGTTGTGACGCTCGCGATCGGCTATCCGCTGGCATACATGATCGCAAAGACGGAGAACCCGGGGCGCAACACCTTCTATATGATCCTGGTGCTGTGCGCGATGCAGCTCGACATGGTGATCAGGCTCTACGGGCTCATGGTTCTGATGGGCGATAACGGGCTGATCAATCGCACGCTCATCGATGCCGGCTGGATCAGCGATCCGCTGCCGTTGATGTACAACTTCGCCGGCGTCGTCGTCGGCCTCGTTCAGTTCACCCTGCCGTTCATGGTGCTCTCGTTGATCGGCATCATCCGTTCCATCCATCCCTCGCTGGAGGAAGCGGCGCGAAGCCTCGGCGCAACACGCAACGTGGCGTTCTGGAAGATCATCTTCCCGCTTTCCATGCCGGGCATCCTGGCCGGCTCGCTGCTTGTCTTCGCGATCTCAATCAGCTCCTACGTGGTGCCGGCGCTGATGGGCGGGTGGAAGGTGGTCGTCATGCCGATCCACATCTACCAGCAGATCGCTGAGATGGGGAAATGGCAGTTCGGCGCGGCCATCGCCGTGGTGCTGTTCGCCACCAGCGTAATCGCCGTAGTCATCTATCAGCGCTACGCGGCCATCACCGCAGGAGGACGCACCTGATGGTCGATCAGGCGCAACCGGCGGCGATGACCATGAGCCGCCAAAAACGGTGGTCGGAGCGGGACGTGCCGCTCGTCATCCAGATCGGTGCGTGGATTGGCTTTGTCATTCTGCTTTTACCGGTCGTCATCGTCGTGCTCGCCGGCCTCAATTCCGGCGAGTATCTCACCTTCCCGCCGGAAGGTCTGTCGCTGCGCTGGATCATCGATTTCCTGACGTCGGAGACCTGGATGGGCGCCTATCTGTTCAGCCTGCTTCTGGCGCTGATCACGATGGCGGTCTCCACGACGCTCGGCACCATGGCGGCGATCGTTCTGGCGCGGCATCAGTTCCCCGGACGCGATTTGCTTCGCGCTTATTTCCTGTCGCCACTGATCCTGCCGGGCGTGGTGCTCGGCCTGGCGCTCTACGTCTTCTTCGTCACGACGAATCTGGGCCTTGCTCGCAGCCTCACCGGGCTGGTGATCGGGCATGTGCTGGTGACGTGCCCTTATGTGATCGGCACTGTATCGGCGGCGCTCGTCGCCTTCGACAAGTCGCTTGAGGAAGCGGCCCGGAGCCTTGGCGCCAATCCGTGGACGGCGTTTCGCCGGGTGACGCTGCCGAACATCTCAGCCGGCATGATGGCCGGCGCGATCTTTGCCTTTATCGTCTCGTTCGGTCAGTTCGACGTGTCGCTCTTCCTCTCAACGCCTGACCTGACGCCGCTGCCGATCGCGCTTTACATCTCGCTGCGCTACACCTTTGAGCCAACGGCGGCCGCGGCCGGTATCTTCGCCATTCTGCTCGTCGTCATCTCGATGCTTCTGACGGCGCGTCTTGTGAATATGCGTAAGTTCGGAGGCATCAAGTTCAGCTGATTGACCCGCCTCAGGATCGGGCGATCCGACCGGAGGCTGGAGAGAGCCCGTGTGTCAATAAGATGGGAGAAAGTTCATGAGCAAGCTGATTGGGCCGGGGCGCAAGGGCCTCACCCGCCGATCACTCCTGAAGCGGGGTGCCGCCGCTGGCGTGGCGAGCACGTTGCCGCTCTTCAACATCAACCATGTCTGGTCGCAGGACGTCACCTATGACGGCGGCGTGTTCGATGCCGGCGGCGCGACCTTGAACATCGGCGAGTGGGGCGGCTTCTGGGAGGAATTCGTCAACGCCAATCTGCTTGACGATTTCAAGAAGGAGTTCAACTGCGAGGTCTCCTACGACAGCTCGTGGCCGTGGTTCCCGAAATTCGTCGCCGGCGGCCCGCAGAATCCCGTCTACGACATCACCAACTGGAACCTGCCGGAGATGTTCAAGACAGCGCGGGCGGGCGACTACTTCCTGACCAAGGACGAGCTCATCGCCAATGTGCCGAACGCCAATGATTGCTGGGATTTCGCCTTCGATAACGGCGTCGGCGTGACGTGGGGCTTCGGCCAATATTGCTACGCCTATCGCACCGATCTGGCCGACCCGCACCCGACCGACTTCAAGTCGTTCTGGGATGAGCAATATGGCGGCGGCAAGCGCGGCACCTACATCACCTCCAACACGCTGCAGATGGTGTTCTTCGTCACCGCCAGCCATGTCTTCGGCGGTGACTACAAGGATATCGATGCCGGCTACGAGGCGATGCGTTCAGCCATGCCGATGAAGATCTCCGACTTCACAGGCAACATGCAGACGCTGATTGAACGCGGCGAAGTCGTGATCGGCGTGCAGTGGGAAGGCGAGGTCTACAATCAGATCGACAAGGGCGTGCCGATCGGCGCCATGGTCTGGGAGGAGCGCAAGCCGATCCTGACGCAGACCAAGACGATCAGCCGCTACTCCGATCCGATGTCGAAGAAGCTGGCCTTCGCGCTTTTAAACCGGACGCTTAGCCCGGAATATGCGTCGAAGTTCGGCGAGACCTTCTATATGCGGCCGTCGAACAAGAAGGCGACCATACCCGAAAACCTCGCCAGCAAGGGCGTCCAGAACACCGCCGACGCCACCAACGGCATGTGGATTCCGGACTGGTACTGGTACCTGGAAAACGAGGACGATATCGTCGAGACCGTGAACGAGATCTTCGCCGGCTAGGCGCGATCACCGGCCGCGGGCCAAGCGCCCGCGGCCTCTTTTCCTTCCTTTTCAAGTTATTCGGTTCATGTTCCGTGTCGACTGTCGAAATCATTGAGCTATCGAAATCCTACGGGCAGACGGAGGCGTTGGCGCCGACGAGCCTGATGGTGGAGGAAGGCGAGTTCTTCTCGCTGCTCGGCCCATCCGGCTGCGGCAAGACGACGACGCTGCGGATGATTGCAGGCTTCGTTCCGCCCTCCAACGGGATCATCAAGATCGGCGGCACGGATGTGACGTTCCTGCCGCCTGAGCGGCGCGGCATCGGGATCGTGTTCCAGAATTACGCGATCTTTCCGCACATGAATGTCTTCGACAACATCGCCTTCGGCTTGCAGATGCGGAAGGTGGAGAAGAGCGAGATCAGGCGCCGCGTGGCCGCAGCACTCGAGCAGGTCGGCCTTGCCGGCTACGATGCCCGCTATCAGCGCGAGCTCTCCGGCGGCGAACAGCAGCGTGTCGCGCTGGCCCGCGTGCTGATCACCGAGCCCGGCATTCTGCTCCTCGACGAACCACTCAGCGCGCTCGACAAGAAGCTCCGCGAGGAGATGAAATATTGGATCAAGGAGCTGCAGAGCGAGCTGAAAATCACCACGCTCTACGTGACGCACGATCAAGGCGAAGCGCTGACCATGTCGGACCGGATCGCGGTCATGAACAAGGGGCATGTCGCTCAGATCGGCGAGCCGAACGAAATCTACGAAAGGCCGTCAAGCCGCTTCGTCACCGAGTTCATCGGCGAATCCAACATTCTTCAGGTCTCCATCACCGGTGTGGCGAACGGTATTTGCGACCTTGCCCTCGGCGATCAGAAGGCCGCGGCGCGCGCCACGTCGAAACTGTCGGTCGGCGATAGCGCCGCCCTGGTCTTGCGCCCCGAGCAGGTGCTTCTCGCCGACGAGGCGGAGGCGGCATCGGGAGACGATCTCTGCCGGCTGACCGGCGTGGTGCTCGACCACACCTATCAGGGTGCGTTCGTCCGATATCGGTTGGACGTCAGCGGGCAGACGCTGATTGCTGAAGTCGCCAACCGGGTCGACCGCGACGTGGTTCCCGATGGGTCGACCGTCCCGCTAGCCTGGCGCGCCAGTGGCGCGGGTCTCCTGGCCGAATGAGTTCATCCAGCCCTCTTAGAAGAAGCAGGTAGAAGCCCGTGCGAATTGGAATCGATGTGGGCGGCACGAACACCGATGCCGTCCTGATGGACGGCATGGCGGTGAAGAGTTGGCATAAGAGCCCAACCACCCCGGACGTCTCGACCGGCATCATGAATGCCCTGCGCACCGTCATGGAGGAGGGGGGTGCGGCACCCTCCGACATCAGCGCGGTGATGATCGGCACGACGCACTTCACCAACGCCGTCGTGGAACGAAAGCGGCTCCTCGAAGTGGCGGCGGTGCGGCTCGGCCTGCCGGCCACGAAGGGCCTGCCGCCGATGGTCGACTGGCCGCCCGATCTGGGTCAGGCGCTCGGCTACCATCGCTACCTCGTCCATGGCGGGCATGAGTTCGACGGACGCGAGATTGCGCCGTTGAACGAGGCGGAGCTCAAAGCAGCGTGCAAGGACATGGTGGCCAAGGGCGTCCGCGCCGCGGCGATCACGTCGGTCTTCTCGCCGGTCAATCCCGGAATGGAGGATCGCGCCGCGGAGATCATCGCGGAAGAGGTGCCGGGCGTGGCCTTGTCGCTCAGTCATCAGATCGGCCGCGTCGGGTTTCTTGAACGCGAGAACGCGACCGTGATGAACGCCTGCCTCGCCGATCTCGCTGCCAAAGTCGTCCAATCCTTCAAGGATGCGTTGGCGACGCTGAAGATCGAAGCGCCGTTCTACATTTCGCAGAACGACGGCACGCTGATGACGGCGGAATATGTGGAGAAGTACCCGGTTCTGACCTTCGCCTCCGGTCCGACCAATTCCATGCGTGGCGCGGCTTTGCTGGCCAACGCGAAGGAAGCGATGGTCGTCGATATCGGCGGCACGACGTCGGATGTCGGCATGCTGATTCACGGCTTCCCGCGGGAATCGTCCGTTGCCGTGGAGATCGGCGGCGTGCGGACCAACTTCCGCATGCCCGACGTGCTGGCCTTCGGCCTTGGTGGCGGCAGTCTCGTGCGCGACGAGGGGAGCCGGATCGGCCCGGACTCTGTCGGCTACGAGCTGACGGAGCGGGCCTTGGTCTTCGGCGGTGACGTGCTGACCACGACGGACATTGCTGTTGCGGCGGGGCTTGCGGATATCGGCGACAAGTCAAAAGTCGCGCATCTTTCCGCCGACCTCATTGAGACGGCGATCACCACCATGCATCGCATGGTCGACGAAGCCGTCGACAAGATGAAGACCAGCGCGGAGCCGCTTCCGGTGATCCTGGTGGGCGGCGGCTCGATCCTGATGAGCCGTGACCTGCCGAGCGCGTCGGAGATCATCAAGCCGGACCACGCCTCTGTTGCCAACGCCATCGGCGCGGCGATCGCGCAAGTCGGCGGTGAGGTCGATCGCGTCTTCTCGCTGGAGGGGCTCGGCCGTGACAAGGCACTGGCGCAGGCCAAGGATGAAGCGTCGGAGAAGGCCGTCGGAGCCGGCGCGCGTCCGGAGACCGTGCAGGTCGTGGATATTGAAGAGGTGCCGCTGGCCTACCTCCCCTCCAGCGCCACGCGCATTCGCGTCAAGGCGGTGGGTGATCTGGAGATGAGCGCATGAGGCTCAACCGCGAAGACCTGATCGACCTTTGCCGCGGGGCGGCGTTTCTCGGCACCGGCGGCGGCGGCGACCCTTATATCGGCCGGCTCATGGTTGAGCACGCGATGGCCGAATCCCATCCGGTGGAGATCATCGATCCGTCCGAGGTGCCAGACGATGCACTGGTCCTGCCGACGGCGATGATGGGCGCGCCGACCGTGCTGGTGGAAAAGCTGCCGCGCGGCGACGAGGCGGTGAAATCGCTGCAGCGGCTGGAACAGCACCTCGGCAAGAAGGCGTTCGCCACGATGCCGATTGAGATCGGCGGCATCAATTCCACCATGCCGCTGGTCGTCGGCGCGCGGCTGGGTTTGCCGGTGGTCGACGCCGACGGCATGGGGCGCGCCTTTCCGGAACTCCAGATGGAGACCTTCGCGGTCTATGGCGTTTCCGGCACGCCGATGGCGATCACCAACGAATATGGCGACTGCACGCTCGTGCAGACCCACGACAACAAAATGATGGAATGGATCGCGCGCGGCGTCACCATACGCATGGGCGGTGCGGCCTATATCGCCGAGTATCCGATGACGGGCGAGGAGGTGAAGCGCACCTCCGTGCCGAATACGCTGACGCTGGCGCTGCGAATCGGGCGATGCATTCGCGAGGCGCGCGAGAACCACATCAATCCCTTCCAGGCGCTGTTGGACCTCCTGCCCAAGACGCCATACGCCTACGGTAAGATCATCTTTCACGGCAAGATCATCGACATGTTCCGCGAGACGCGCGCCGGGTTCGCGGCCGGTCGCGCGCGCATCCAGGGCCTCGATGAATGGGCGGGCGTGATGGAGATCGAGATCCAGAACGAGAACCTCACGGCGCGCGTCAACGGCGAGCTGAAGGTGATCGTGCCGGACCTCATCTGCATCATGGACAGCGAGACGGCCGAACCGATCACCACGGAAACACTTCGCTACGGCCAGCGCGTCACGGTGATGGGCGTGGCGGTGCCGCCGATCATGCGCACGCCTGAGGCATTGGCGATCTTCGGGCCGGTCGGCTTCGGCATCGACGAGCCGTTCACGCCAATCGAAGAGATGCATTAAGGATCGCGGCCGGTGCGGACGATCGGTCTGGCCGATCTCGATGATCTCTGCCGCGGCGCGGCGATCTTGGGAACCGGTGGCGGTGGCGATCCCTATATCGGCGGCCTGCTCGCGGCGGATGCCATCCGTGCCCATGGACCGGTGACGCTCCTCAGCCTTGAGGAGACGCCCGACGACGCGCTGGTGATTGCCGTCGGCGGCATGGGCGCGCCGACGGTGACCATCGAAAAGATCCCCAATGGTGACGATTATGTCTGGGCGCTGGAGGCGCTTGAGCGTCGCCTCGGGCGCACAGCCGATGCGATCATCCCGTTCGAGGCGGGCGGGATGAACTCCACCATTCCGCTCAAGGTCGCGGCGGAGCGCGGCATCCCCGCCGTCGATGGCGACGGGATGGGGCGCGCCTTTCCGGAACTGCAGATGGAGACGTTCAACGTCTACGGTGTGCCGGCCGCGCCGATGGCCGTCGTCAACGAGTGGGGCGACAGCGTCATCATCGAGGCGCGGGACGCCAAGATGGTGGAATGGCTGGCGCGCGGCGTGACCATCCGCATGGGCGGGCACAGCGCGATCGCCGAATATGCGATGGACGGCGCGACGGCGCGGCGCGTCTCCGTACCCGGCACGCTCGGCCTGACGGTCAGCGTCGGGCGGTGGATCCGCGAGGCGCGCGAGACCCATGAGGATGTCTTCGATGCGCTGATCAAAGGCTTCGCCGAAACGCATTACCAGCACGCGCGTGTTCTTTATTCAGGCAAGCTCACCGACGTTTCACGCCGCACGGCGCGGGGCTTCGCGGTCGGCCAGGCGCGCATTGAAGGGCTTGAGGCGTGGAGCGGCGAGATGCTGATTGAGTTCCAGAACGAGAATCTCGTCGCCTATCACGACGGTGCTCTGCGGGCGATCGTGCCCGATCTCATCTGTATTCTCGACAGCGAGACGGCTGAGGCGATCACCACGGAACGGCTGCGCTACGGGCAGCGCGTGACGGTTCTCGGAGTGAGCGTGCCCGGCATCATGCGCACGCCTGAGGCGCTTGATGTGTTTGGGCCGGCGGCGTTCGGCTTGGACGAAACCTTCCGTCCGATCGAAGAGCTGACGTGATCGCGGCCGAAGCGATCATTGGGGCAGGTTCACCCTCGGTGCGTTGGTGTTGAGCGCGGGGTTGAGTGACAGAACCATATCCAGCGGTTTTCGCTGAGAGCACGGCACTTTGAACACCTCTTTGAGGTGACCCACGCCCATCATGGTGATTACCGCTTCATTGTCGGGAATGCCCACGCAGGATCGCATGGCCTGGTCGATATCCTTGGTCACGCTCCAGTTCAGCATGCAGGCGCCCATACCGGCGGCGTGGAAGGCAAGCGCCATTGTCATGGCGAACATGCCGCCGTCTATCCATTGCTGATAGCGTTCACCGATGAGGTTCATGTGTTCCATGTTCGACGTCACGACCAAAACGGCGCCGACCTCATGCCCGAAGCCGCGATTGCCCGATTGGTAGGAGAGCACGCGCGCTTTGTCGTCCTTTTCGGTGAAAGCGTAGACGCGGCAGGTCTGTCGATTGCAGACCGACGGGGTCTGCTGCGCCGCGCGGACGGCCGCCTCGATCTCCGTGGCGGTCACCGGCCGATCGGCGAACTGCCGCACGCTGTTACGCGCCTGCATGAAGGCGTTGAAATCCTTTGTCGACGCGGCCTCGATGTCGGCTGCGCGAAGCTCCTCGGTGCCGCCGGCGATGGAGGCGGTGCGGAATGCACTCTCCTTGTTCAGCTGCTCCAGCTCATCGGCGACGGCGTCGACGGTCTCGCCGACGTGGCGGTTGAAGGCGACCCACGCATCGAGCGCGCTGAGCGCCGACGCGCTAGAGCCATCGGGGCCGAAGGCGATGATGTAAGCGCGCGTCTTGCGCAACAGGCTATCCACCTTCTCGCGCCCGAAGCCGGGGCGCGGTTCGGGGAGCGAAAGTCCGTGCTCAATGGAATGAAACAGGATGTGGAGCATGGCGCGCTGGTTTTCGCGGTTTCGTTGGCCGACAACGAAGGAGGCGCGCGCGAAGCGGCGATAATCGTACCATGCGTTGGCAGCGAGACGCAGCGACGTCAGGGCGTCGGACAGGAAATCCGTGGAGCGACTCATGGGGCGCGTTCCGGAGGTGTTTCGGGAGCGGGAGAGCGAAGTGATTGATGAAAGAAAACAATAGCATAGAGGCTGATGCTGCACAAACCTGTTATGCCTCAAACAGTGCGCTAGGATGGTGGTTTCGGCGCGCTTCGTTTTCCTTCGAGCGTCACAAACCTGCACCTGTGAGGCGGCATTGAGCGAACCACTAACGCCAGCGATTTTTGACGGTCACAACGACGCGCTCTTCAAGCTCTACGGCGATGACGCGTTTCCCGACGTTCGGTCGTTTCTGGATGGTCGGGATGATCATGTCGACGTCCCGCGTTGCCGTGAGGGCGGTTTCGGCGGCGGGATGTTTGCGGTCTATGCGCCGTCTCCGATTGATATCGACGCGGCGTTCGCGGAGATGGCGGAACCTAAATACGATCTCGGCCTGCCTGAGCCGCTTGAATGGAGCGAAGCTGCCGCCGTTGCGCTCGCGCAAACCGCTGCGTTGTTCCGGCTTGAGGCGCTCGGTGCACTCAAGGTCTGCCGGTCGGTGGGTGAGATCGAGGACTGCCTTGAGGGCGGACCGATGGCAGCCGTCCTGCACATGGAGGGCGCCGAAGCGATCGATGCCGACTTCAACGTGCTTGAGGTTTTCCATCGCGCCGGCCTGCGGTCATTGGGACCGGTGTGGAGCCGGCCGAATATTTTTGGGCATGGCGTACCGTTTCGCTATCCGGGCGACGGCGACACCGGGCCTGGTTTGACGGAACTTGGCGTGGAGCTCGTGCGGCGATGCGATGCGCTCGGCATTCTGATCGACCTGTCGCATATGACGGAGGCCGGCTTCTGGGATGTGGCCCAACATTCCGAACGGCCGCTTGTCGCCACGCATTCCAACGCCCATGCGATCTCGCCGCATGCCCGCAATTTGACGGATCGGCAGCTTGCGGCGATCCGCGAGCGCGACGGCATGGTCGGGATCAACTTTGCCGTGGCGTTCCTGCGTGAGGACGGCCGCATGGTGGATACCGGCCTCGACATGATCCTACGCCATATGGACTATCTGATCGAACGGCTCGGCGAAGATTGCGTCGGCTTCGGGTCGGATTTCGATGGGGCTCAGGTTCCCGTCGCGCTTGGGTCAGCGGCGGGTCTGCCGGCGCTGCGGCAGGCCATGCTCGATCATGGGTTCGGCGACAATCTGATGAAAAAGCTCTGTCACGGCAATTGGTTACGCGTGCTTGCTCGGATCTGGCGCAACGACGACGCCTAGGACAAAACAAGCCGCGGAAAATAGTACGAGACCACCCAGTTGGGCATGTCGACGATCTCGCTGACACGGAGATCGGCGCAGACTGAGCAGAGCAGATATGCGTCTTCGGGCGTCAGGCCATGCCGTGCGGTGAGGAGGTCGATCATCGCTTTCACAGCGTCGCGCGCCGCTTCCATGAGGTCGGGCCCGACCCCGGTCGTGACCTCATAACCCTCGCCGTCGAGATGGCGCGTGACGGGGCCT
The DNA here is from genome assembly GCA_028284625.1 of Afifellaceae bacterium. Classification (GTDB taxonomy): domain Bacteria; phylum Pseudomonadota; class Alphaproteobacteria; order Rhizobiales; family Afifellaceae; genus DASWJZ01. The sequence goes on from JANQRH010000008.1 coordinate 204,666, forward strand.
AACGTCGTGAAGCGCGGGGAGGGAGGTGCTGCGCCCTTGATCAGGTCAAGCGTGATCTCAACGTTCATCGCGCTTTCAATCGCTGTGCCGCAGACCTCGCCGTCGCCTTGCGCAGCGTGCGTGTCGCCCATGGAGAAGAGTGCGCCGGGAACCTCCACTGGAAGATAGAGGATCGTTCCGGCGGCGAGATCGCGGATGTCCATGTTGCCGCCGACATTGCGCGGCGGGACGATGGAATGAAGACCGGCCGCGCCCGGGGCGACGCCGATCGTTCCGACAAACGGCTTCAGCGGGACACGCGCGATGTCGCCGAAGCCGGCCGGCTGTTCGGCCGCCTTATCGTAGTTCCACAGGTGCAGATGAGGCTCGGGGAACTGATCGCTCAGCAATCCGAAGCCTGGGATATTTGCCGTCCAGCCGAGTCCGGAGGGCGCGAAGGCGCCGATCGTGACTTTAAGTGCGTCTCCCGGCTCCGCGCCGTCGACATAGACCGGCCCGGTGACCGGATTGACCTTGTCGAAATCGAGCGTGGCGATGTCGGCGGCGGTGCTCGTCTCGCCGAAATGCCCATCGGCAGCGTCGCGGCATTCGATCAACAGGGTCTCGCCGGGCTTTGCATTCAGAACCGGCGGGAAGGCATTGTCCCAGCCGCAATGCGTGTGAGTCCGGTGGATCGTATGCGTCGTCTTGATGGCGCTCATGATCCGGCTCCCTTGGTGAACACTCGATGCGGCGCCAGCAGGAATGGCGGCAAGTAGCCCTGCAGATTGCTGAGCGGCAGGACTTCCGGCTTCAGATTGATGCCAAGCGCATCGGCCATAAATGCGCGGCGGGCTTCGACGCGTTGCCACGCATCGGGGTAGCGTTCAGCGAACGTCTTGCGTCCGGGCTCGTCGAGCAGCGCGACGCCGTCTTCAATGTTGGCGGTGAAATAGGGCGTGCCGGTCGCCGGAATGATGTCGCATTGCAGCGCCTGGCCGGAGCGCAGCGTCTCGGTGCTCCCCGGATAGATCGGCGTGTTCATCCATTCATCGAGGTGAATGAGATGGCCGGGATTGAGCCCGACACCGAAGAACGGATCGCCGAGATGGCGTTTCACCAAGGCGTCGATCTCACCACCGCTGACGCCGATGCCGATGGTCTCATACCATTCCGCCGCGCAGGCGAAGTAGGGGCCAGCCAGCTTCTCGACGTAGTCGGCGATTGCATCTGGAAGCTCGCTTGCGTCCTCCGCGATCCAGCCGGCGCGGCAGGTCATGCCGCCCCATAGCCCGTAGGCGATAGTGAAGGGGTCGCCGCGTTCGATGGCCTTGTCGCTCGGGCTTTCCAAACCAAAGAAAGCGCGGGGCCCGCTGGAGAGCATCGGATGGCAGCTGAGCGGCAGGCCGATCTGGCGCATCAATTGCGCGGCCTCGAATTCGCGCATCCCGGGCTCCAGCCCGAAGAGCACGCGCTTCACGGCCTCCGAAACATGCGTGGCGGCGAACTCAAACTGCGCGAGTTGGTCGATCTCGTTGACGGCGCGAAGGCCTTGGCTTGCGTCCATGAAGAGCGCCGTTGCGCTGATGACGCGCCCGTTGCGCCCGACCAGCCGGCGCAAGGAATCGGCGATGTAGGCGGGGACTTCCAGCCATGTCTCCGGCTCGGCGCTCTCAAGCGGTCCGGCATATTTCCAGCCGGCGACGCCGACCACCTTGCCAGGCAATACGCCGTGCGACGTCAAAAGGTCGGCCAGCACGGGCGTCTTGCTGCGGTCCTGGCCGAGCAGGCCGAAGGAGGGATGCAGCACCACCTCTGCGGCGATCATGGACGCCTTAGCGCGGCCGACATTCTCCGGGCCGGTCAGAATAAGCGCATCGTCGTTCTCCGGCAGGACGAGAAGCGCCTCTTCGAAGCGCGGCTCGAACCCGGTGAGATAAGCGAAATTGGCCAAGTGCTCGCGGTCGGCGTAAACGACGAGCGTATCGATGCTCGCGGCGTGAAGCCGCCGCCGCGTCTCCGCAAGCCGCTCCGCATAGATGTCGGCGCTTAGCTGCGGCCGCTCCCACGGCACGCCAAAGTCGGGAAGCTCAATCTCGGCGAGACGTATCGACATGGGCTTCCTCCTTTGATTGGCGTTCAGACGCGGCTCCACTTGCAGGTGCTTGCGTCCGGCACTTGGTCAAGCCGCGGCAAATCGCAGCGGATCGTTGGCGCTCTCTTCGTCAAGTGCCTTGAGTGCGCTGATCGCGCAACCCTGTTGCAGGAGCTCCTTCTCGTCGAGGAAGCAGTGGATTTCAGTTTGAGAAGCTGCTCTCAAGCCTTAAGAATCAGCGGCTATTGGCGGGGTATGTTGCTACGGTGGCATTTTAGATGATCAATCCGGTCCATTCGGCCTCGTCGACCCTGCCCGCCAGACTGATCGTTATGAACCTTCGAGTTTTTGTCGCCATAACGACCTTGGTCGCAATGCCGGCAAGCGCGGCCCTCAGTTCGGAGCTGCCGCCGCCCGTCGATCCGGCGGTCTATGGCGAGTTCGATCCGGACGAGGTGAAACTGGGCCAGTTGCTGTTTTTCGATCAGGTGCTTTCGGGCAACCGGAACATCTCTTGTGCCACGTGCCATCATCCTAGGTTCGCCACCAGTGATGGATTGTCCCTCGGGCTTGGAGAAGGCGGCATCGGATTGGGGCCCGAACGCAGGGCCGACCCGGACAACCTGCCGGAACAGCGCATACCCAGAAACTCGCCGGCGCTTTTCAATCTCGGCGCGCCCGAGTTCGCCGTGTTTTTTCATGATGGGCGGATCGAAACGGATCCGACAAGGCCGTCGGGGCTACGCACACCCCTTGAGGACGAGATGGTTGCCGGCTTCGACGGCATCCTCGCCGCGCAGACAATGTTTCCCGTTCTGTCGCCGGACGAGATGGCGGGGCACTACCAGGAGAACGACATAGCCAAAGCGGTGCGGCAGGGGCGCCTGACCGGCGAGGGTGGCGCCTGGAGCCTGATAGCGGACCGCGTCGCCGCGATCCCCGAATATGCGGACCGGTTCAAATCGGTCTACGCCGAGATCGGTAAGGGGCGCGCGATTGGCTTCACGGACATCTCCAACGCAATCGCAGCGTTCGTCGCCTTCGAGTGGCGATCGTTCCAGAGCCCGTTCGACACCTTTTTGCGCGGCGAAACCGAGTTGGACCCAGCGGCTCGCCGCGGCGCGGCTTTGTTCTACGGCGATGCCGACTGCTCGGCGTGTCATTCGGGGCCGTTTCAAACGGACCACCGATTCCATGCCATGGGACAGCCGCAACTCGGGCCCGGCAAAGCCGAGCGCTTCGAATCCCACCAAAGGGACACGGGACGGCAACGCGTGACCGGACGCGACTCGGACGCTTACGCTTTTCGCACGCCATCCTTGCGCAATGTGCTGCACACGGGACCTTGGGGGCACGCTGGTGCCTACAGGGATTTTCGCGACTTCCTGCGTCAACACGTGGATCCGATCGGGGAATATGCCAGCTATCAGCGCGAGGTCGTGCTTCCGCCCCTTGACGGCGCGGCAAAGGACTGGGCGATCATGGACGATCCCGCGGAAAGCGTGGCCATCTTCGACCGAGTGCGCGTCACGCCGCTCGAGCTCAACGAAACCGAGCTGGCCGACCTGGTCGCCTTTCTCGGCTCCTTGTCCGACCCGGTCGCGCTAGCCGGGCGGCTGGGCGTACCCGACAACGTTCCGAGCGGCCTACCTGTGGAACGCTAATAAGCGTTAGCGGGTAATCATGACGCGCTGGTTCGCGTCGAATTCAGCCCAATCGCCGACCGACCCGTCCGGCCAAGTCACCTTGACCCTTGCGTGCTGCGATGGGCCCAATCCGAAATGCAGGGGTCCCAACCGGCCACCGGCATGGCCCCCGCCGATCGTGACCTCGCGATGCTGACTACCGGCATCGGTACGCACCTCGATCCAGGCGCCGACGGCCCCGGTGTTGGCGCCGGCCTGACGAAGCTCGATCATCAGCCAATTGCCGGTGTCTTCGGTGACGTTTCGCCAGATTTCCATCGGCGCGCGCCGGTTGATCACAACGATGTCGAGCCGTCCATCGCCGTCCAGATCCGCCAACGCCGCGCCGCGAGAACGGTCGGTCGTATCGATGCCCGCTTCCGTGGACTGCTCCGAGAAGGTCCCGTCGGTCGCCTGCATCAGCAGGGTGTTGGGATCGTGAATGGCGTTTGTCGGCATCTGATCGACGTTGCCCTTGGCAATGAACAGGTCCAAGAGCCCGTCATTGTCGAAGTCCCCAAACTCCGCATGCCAGCCGGTCGACGGCCGACCGTCGTCTCCTGTGTGCGGACGATGGGCGGTCGCGCCGATCGCGTACGGCGCACTTGTGAACGACGCTCCGTCGTTGAATTGCAGAACCTGATCCCCCATCGACGTCAGCATGACCTCGGGAAATCCGTCGCCGTTAAGGTCCGCGCTGGCGATTCCCATTCCCCAAAGCGACAGCCGCGGCCAACCGTCCGCCCGACTTCTTGGCGCAAGTGGGCGAAGGCGCCACATCTCCTCTTGGCCGTCTCTGACGTAGTAATGTCGATCGTTGGATATTCTGAGTTCCGGCACACCGGCGCGCTGCCAGTCGGAAATCAGCATCGACAGTGCGCAATAGCCCGGTGACAGGGCAATCGGCGCGCCGAACCCGTCGCCATCGGGGCGATAGAGTTCGTTCCTGTCGCAGGATCCAAACGGGCCGTTCGGGTCGCTGCGGTCGACATAGTTTCCGAAGACAAGCGTCGGCCAATCGTTGCCCGGCTCCCACGTTGCGGTGAAAGCCGTGGTCCAGCGGTTGGACGCTTCGATGCCCCAACGGGCAGTCGCGTCGGTGAAGCGGCAGTCCGGCCCGCCGCGCAGCAGGATGTTGGCGCCCACGCGCAGGACCGCAAGGTCCGTATGTCCGTCGCTGTCGATATCCACCGGATAGGCGCCGGTCACTCCTCTCGTCTCCGCGAAATCCCCGAGTTCGAACTCCAGCTTGCCGGGTTCGGCCGTCCGGTTGACGAATAGACGAGCCGGGGCCTCGCCGCCGGCCGCAAACAGGTCAGGGAGCCCGTCGCCGTTGCAATCGAAGACGGCGACGCCGCCGCCGACGAAGTGTTCCCATCCTCCGGAGTAGATGTGCTCCACGGGCAAATCCGCAGCTGCATTTTCGAAGCGCGGGCCAGCGAGCGCCGTGTTTGAAGGCAGGAAACCCACCACGATGCACGCGAGAATAGCATTGCGGGCTTGGCCATTAATCCTGGGTATCACGCCGGTCAGCCTCAATTTTCCTGACTTCTGGAAGCGACAGCTAAAAAACAAGATCAGGTTGGTGTCGACAAATGCTTTATTTCTGGCATCTTACGCCTTCGGTAATGCACCGGCCAACATGACAGGGTGCAAACTTCTATGGAGGGAATACATATGCGCAAGACGCTCTTACTCGCGGCGGCCGTGGCGGTCGGCCTTTACACGCCCGCGATCGCTCAGACCACTGTGGGCGTGAGCTGGTCGAACTTTCAGGAGGAACGCTGGAAGACCGACGAAGCGGCGATGAAGGCAGCCCTTGAGGCTGGCGGCGCCACCTATATCTCTACCGACGCGCAGTCGTCCGCGACAAAGCAGCTTGCCGACATCGAAAGCCTCATGGCGCAGGGCGTGAACGCGCTGATCGTTTTGGCCCAGGACGCGGAAGCGATCATTCCCGCGGTTCAGGCCGCGGCCGATGAAGGCATTCCGATCATCGCTTATGATCGCCTGATCGAAGACCCCCGGGCTTTCTACCTGACATTCGACAACGTCGAGGTCGGGCGCATGCAAGCGCGCGCAGTGTTGGCTGCGCAGCCGAAAGGCAACTACGTGATGATCAAAGGCTCGTCCGCTGATCCGAACGCAGATTTCCTGCGCGGCGGTCAGCAGGAAGTCTTGCAGGCGGCAATCGATGCCGGCGACATCACCATTGTTGGCGAGGCCTATACCGACGGTTGGCTCCCCGCCAACGCTCAGCGCAACATGGAGCAGATCCTGACCGCGAACGACAACAATGTCGACGCGGTGGTGGCCTCCAACGATGGCACGGCCGGCGGCGTTGTCGCAGCGCTGACCGCGCAGGGCATGGAGGGTATCCCGGTCTCCGGACAGGACGGTGACCACGCAGCACTCAACCGCGTCGCGCTCGGCACCCAGACCGTGAGCGTTTGGAAGGACGCGCGCGAACTCGGCAAAGCGGCGGGTGAGATTGCCGTGGCGCTGGCCGGCGGCACGATGATGGACGGGGTTGATGGCGCCATCGTCTTCAACACGCCGGGCGGCAACGACATGAACGCCGTGCTTTTGGCACCGATCCCGGTCACGCAGGACAACCTGTCGCTCGTCGTCGATGCCGGGTGGATTGCGCAGGACGTTCTCTGCCAAGGCGTCTCCGGCGGCCCGGCGCCCTGCAACTAAAGGCACCCCATAGCTAAGTCGCACCGGAGCTAGCTCAGGTGACGGCTTGAAAATAAGCGTCCCCACCGATCGGTGGGGACGCACCGACGAAAAGTCCTGAAAGGGACGCGCGATGAGCGAAAGCAGCGACTCCCTCACCGAACCGACACGGACGCAGAAGAGCCTTCTCGCCCAGCTTGAGATCGACACCCGGCTTCTGGGGATGATCGGCGCGTTCATCGTGCTCTGTTTGATCTTCAATTTTCTCACCGACGGTCGTTTTCTGACGCCGCGCAATATCTTCAACCTGACGATCCAGACCGTGAGCGTGGCGGTCATGGCCACCGGCATGGTCTTCGTCATCGTCACCCGCAACATCGATCTCAGCGTCGGCTCGCTGCTCGCCACATGTTCGGCGATGATGGCGACCGTGCAGACGTTGGTGGCACCGGAATGGCTGGGGCTGGAGCTTGGGAGTCCGATGATCGCGCCTTTGGCGATTATCGTCGGGCTGGCGACCGGGATCATCATCGGATCATTCCACGGTTGGCTGGTCGGCTATCTGACCATCCCCGCCTTCATCGTCACGCTCGGCGGGCTCTTCGTCTGGCGCAACGTCGCCTGGCATCTGACCGGCGGCCAGACCATTGGGCCGCTTGACCTGAACTTCCAGACATTCGGCGGCATCAACGGCACGCTCGGTGTCACGGGAAGCTGGATTTTTGGCGTGATCGCGGTGGCCATCGCGCTTTACGGGCTCTACAGCGGACGTCGCGCCAAGGTGCGGCACGGCTTCCCGGTGAAGCCGGTCTGGGCAGAAGTCGTGATCGCGGGCATTGTTGCCATCGCAATCCTGGGCTTCGTGGCGATCTTGAACGCCTACGAAATCCCCGAGCGCCGACTGGCGCGCATGTTCGAAGCGCGCGGAGAGGTGATGCCGGAGGGCTTCACCACGGGCTACGGCATTCCCTACTCGGTGCTGATCCTGATCGTCGTGGCGGTCGTCATGACCGTGGTTGCGCAGCGTATGCGGCTTGGGCGGTATATCTTCGCCTTCGGAGGCAATCCGGAAGCGGCGCAACTAAGCGGCATCCGCACGCGGGAGCTCACCGTCAAGGTCTTCGCCATTGTCGGCGTGCTCTGCGCGATCTCCGCGATCGTCGCCTCGGCCCGCCAGACCTTCCATTCCAACGATATCGGTACGCTGGATGAGCTTCGGGTCATCGCTGCTGCCGTGATCGGCGGTACGGCTCTGTCCGGGGGCATCGGCACCATCTACGGCGCCATCCTCGGCGCGCTGATCATGCAGTCGCTGCAGTCGGGGATGGCGATGGTCGGCGTCGACGCGCCCTACCAGAACATCGTCGTCGGCATCGTTCTGGTCCTCGCCGTCTACGTCGACATCCTTTACCGTCGGCGCACTGGGAGTTGAGCCATGGCCTCTGACATCGATCGTTCAGGCACGCCGCTTGTCGAAATGCGCGACATGCAGAAATCCTTTGGCGGCATCCGGGCCGTCGATCACGTCAATATAGATCTGTATCCCGGGGAAGTGGTCGGCGTTCTCGGCCACAATGGCGCCGGCAAGTCGGTGCTGATGAAAATGCTGTCCGGGGCGCTGCCGCGCGACGCCGGCGAGATATATATCAACGGCGAACTCGCGGAGATAAACAATCCGCGCGATGCGCGGCGCTACAACATCGAGACGATCTACCAATATCTTGCGCTGGCCGACAATCTCGACGCCGCGTCCAACCTCTTCTTGGGTCGCGAGTTGGTGACGCCGCTTGGTCTTGTCGACGACGCGGCGATGGAGGCCGAGACGCGCAAGATCATGGGTCGGCTGACGCCGAACTTCCGTCGCTACAACACGCCTGTGGCGGGCCTGTCGGGCGGGCAGCGTCAGTCAGTGGCGATCTCGCGGGCGGTCTATTTCAACGCCAAGATCTTGATCATGGACGAGCCGACTGCAGCGCTCGGCGTGGAAGAGACCCGGATGGTGGCGGAGCTGATCGACGAACTGAAGGCGCAAGGCATCGGTATCCTCCTGATCGACCATGACATCCACCAGGTCATGAACCTTTGCGACCGGGCGAGCGTCATGAAAAACGGCAAGCTCGTCGGCACCGTGAACGTCGCCGACGTCACCGATGACGACCTTCTCGGCATGATTATTCTCGGCAAGAAGCCCGAACGCTTGGCGGCGTGACGCGCACGATCGCCGTCGGCGGGGGCCATGCCTCTGGACAAATCGGCTCTGCCCTCTGGGGCTGGAACGGCGGAACGCGCGGAGGTTCGCATCAAGTGGCCGGACGGCGAATGGAGTCGTTCCTATCGCGTCTTCGCCAACAATCTCGTTCGCATTTGAACGCAACGCGCCAACGGCTGGCTACCGGCTGCCGCCGAAGCCCTATTGAGGAGAGTTCCGTTGATCTATGAGATTTGCGTTGAATCGGTGGCGGCCGTGCGTGCAGCTCAGAAAGCGGGAGCGCACAGGGTTGAGCTCTGCGCCGATCTCCTGGAGGGCGGTGTGACGCCGAGCCTCGGCACGATTCGCCAAGCAAGGACGGTTCCCGACATCAAACTCCACGTCATCATCCGTCCGCGTGGCGGTGACTTTCTCTACAGCGAGGACGAGTTCGCCGTCATGCAGACCGACATCGCCGCCGCCAAGGCGGAAGGCGCGGACGGTGTCGTGATCGGGCTCCTTACACCTGATGGTGACGTCGATGTCGCCCGCACGCAGGAACTGATCGAAGCGGCGCGCCCCATGTCGGTGACCTTCCATCGCGCGTTCGACATGACGCGGGATGCGTTTGCGGCCCTGGATGCGTTGATTGAGCTCGGCATCGACCGGGTGCTTACCACTGGGCAGGAGCCGAGCGTCCTGGAAGGGCTGCCGCTTATTATCAAACTCATTGAACGCGCGGCCGGGCGGATCATCATCATGCCGGGCGGTGGCATCACGCATCGCAACGTCGCGCGGATCGTCAGCGAGGCGCGGCCTGAGGAGATCCATTTCGGCGCCTCCGATCACGAGGCGAGCGGCATGACCTTCCGGCCGTCGCACGTGTTCATGGGCGGCGAATTGCGCCCCGCCGAGTTCGATCGGATGGTCACCTCAACCGCATCGGTTCGTGCGGTGATGGATGGCGCTTCGGCCTGACGTTGTCAGCTAGGCGTCCAGCCCGAGAGCAGCTTTGGCGTTCTCCGAGATCTCTGCGGGATCGCCGGTGGCGCACGCCACATAGCCGTCCGGCCGCACCAGGAGGAACCGATTAGCACTGGCCGGCTCAGGCAGCGGCACGACCGTGAAGCCGCGTGGCAACGATCCGACCTCATCTGTGGCTGAAGTGAAGAGCGTCAGCTGGGGCCCGAGCGCGTCGGTTGTCGTGCGGCCATCGGCGAGCGTGATCGGTGCGAGGTGGTGGCCGGGTCGGGCGTCGAAACTGTGCGCGCCAACCGCCGACGGCGGGCCCCCGGCCGTCTGCGGGATGATGGGCGATCCTTCGTAATGGGGCGCGAACGTGCTGATCCCTTGGGTCGTGCCGGCGCTGGCGCGTTTTGCCCACGCGGCTTCGAAGGCGCCCTTGTCGCGCGCCGGATCGAACGATCGGACGAAGGCCCGATCCTCCTCGATGAAGGCCTCGATGAAGTCGCGAGCGGTTGAGGCAAAGACCGGCCGGCGCTCGGCTTCGTAGCTCTCAAGCAACCTCTCGCCGCCCAAGCCCTGAAGTCTGGCGGCGAGCTTCCAGCCGAGGTTTCGGGCGTCCTCCAGCCCCGTGTTCACGCCGTAACCGCCATAGGGCGGATGGGAATGCGCCGCGTCTCCGGCGATGAAGATGCGTCCATTGCGATATCGATCCGCGAGCGAGATGCGCAGATCCCAGAAGCCAACATAGTCGAGCTCCATCTCAATATCCGCCCCGACGGCGCGGCAGATATGAGCCTTGAAATCGAAGCGCTCCCGATCAGTGTCGTTCGGCACGGGCGCGTGAAAGAAGAACGACTTCTCCCACTCCACCATGCCGAAGAACATCCAGTAGCCGTCGTTTGCGGGGCAAAGCACATTGTAGAATTGCTTGTCGGGGAAACGCTCAAGCAACCGAAAGAACGCCTCGGATCGGAACACGACTAGCGCCATGAGCCGCTCATGGTCGTCGGCGGTCTCGCTGATCCCGGCGCTGTGGCGAACGAAAGAGCGGCTGCCATCGCAACCGACCAGGTATTTGGCGCGGCGGCGGATCGCGCCGTTCTTGCCGGTGGCGTTTAGCGCGACGCTGTCGGGGTCCTGGGCGACGGAATTGGTCGTTGCCCCGTAGAGTACTTCGACGGAATCCAGCTCGCTGACCCGTTCGCGCAAGACCGCCTCGGTGGCGTATTGCGGCAGGCGTTCATTCGCCGCGTTGTAATAGGGGTCAACGGCCGCGCGCTTGAACCAGTCGTAGTGATAGCCGCTTAGCAGCGAACCGTAGGCGGTTAGGCCGCCGAGCCCGTAGCCTTTCGGAATGGTCTTGGCGGCGCGTATGCGGTCTTCGACCCCCCACGCCTGCATGTGCTCCATCGTGCGCTGCGTGAGGTTCTGCCCCTTGGGGATGCGATGAAGTTTTTCGCTTCGCTCCACGACCGAGACGCGGACGCCGCGCTGGCCGAGCTCGATTGCAAGACCCAGCCCGACCGGGCCGCCGCCTGAGATGACAACGTCGCAATCATAGTCCTGGTCAGACACGCGTGACCTTGAGCTTGGTCTTCAGGTCGGTGCGGCAGAAGGCATGCAAAAAACAAGTCTGCTCGGAGACATCCAACATGTCGCGCGCGATGTCATCGGACTCCTTTGTCGTCAGGTGGACATGCGTCTCCACCGGGTCTGCCTCGCCGGGCTTGCCTGTGCCACCCGACGCGCCGCCGAGCGAAAAGTGCGTGTCCTGTACGATCGCGTAATGCGGTAGGTCGAGCTTCTCCATCGACGCCATGCGACCGAACTGCGTCATGAAGCAGAAGCCGATCCCGGCGGAAATGAGCGTCACCGCATCGGGGGCTCGACCCTGGCCACCGGCGGCAGGCGCCTCATCGCTTAAGAAGCGAAAGACGCTCCCGTGCGGGCTATAGAGGCGCTGTTCGATCTCTTTGACGCCGTCCTCGCGTAGCGAGCAGATCGCGGCCGGGTTGAGCGTGCGGTCCTGCTCATCGGTCAGGCTGGAGGCGGCGGCGGCGGTGCCTTTCTTGACGGCCTTTTCAGGCGACATCCCGATGCGCTCTATCAGCGTCAGGCTGCCGATGTCCGGAAGCGGCTGATCACCCTGCGGTGCTGAGACGATGGGCGCATCGAGGGCCGTGGCGTTGCCGGTCGTCAGCGCCTCGCCGTTTTTGGTCAGCGTGAAAAGGCTGGCGAGCCTGCCGCGCATCAGGCCGTTGAGCGGCGAGGCGGAGATCGCGTCCATCAGGAGCCCGTTCAGCGCCGCGTCGTCGAGATCGCAATCGACCTCAACCTCCAGCTCCACCGGTAATGCGCCGCCGACCATGGTGCGTTTCCGCATGGAGCCCTGCATCGTGTAGTAATTGTCCTGGATGATCCGCAATTTGCGCAGCGTCGCGCCGCGCTGTGCCGCAAGAGCGGTTATCTCGTTCATGTAAGCGGCAATCATGCCGGTGGTGAGGAAGGCCAGCGGGCAGGGCGCAGCGTCGTGACCGCTAAGATAGGCGCCTTCGTCGGACACGAGCCGCCAGGTCAGGCCGGAGCGCGCGGAGGCGACCAGCGCCTCCTTCTGAAAACCCGACAGAGAACGCACATAGGTGCGTACGGCGTCGCCGCGCCGGATCGGCGGCGGAGAGAGACCGACGGCCTCCGCATTCGCCACCTTGAAGAACGGCTGAACGCCGCTTTGGCCGATGATGTTTTCTCCGAGCTTCATGTCAGCGACTCCGATTTCCGACTTCACCCGAACATCGTGCTCGGCAGAAGAAGTGCGATCCCTGGGAACGTGAGGACAAGGATCACCGCGACCAGCATAGCAAACCAGAACGGCCAGATGCCGCGGAAGATGGTGTTGAGCGAAACGTTGTGCGCGATGCCCTTCACGACGAAGACGTTAATGCCGACCGGCGGCGAGATCAGGCCCATTTCCAGCACGATCACCATCAAGACGCCGAACCATACCATGTTGACGCCCAAGGGCTCGATGATCGGTTGCACGAGCGGCACTGTGAGCACGAGGATGGCGAAGCCGTCCATGAACATGCCGAGCACGATGAAGATGGCGAGAAAGGCAATCACGACCTGCATGGCCGTAAAGCCCTGTGCGTCGACCCAAAGCGACAGCGCGTAGGTCACGCCGGTGAAGCCGATGAAGGTCTTAAACACGAAGGCTCCGAAGAGGATCATGAACACCGTGCCCGAAGAGCGCAGCGTGCTGGAGAAGACCTCCTTCATGTTCAAGATGGTCAGCCGACCGCGTATTGCGGTGACGATGACGGCGAGGAACGCGCCCACACCAGCCGCCTCGATAGCGGAGAAGACGCCAGTATAGATGCCGCCGATCGTCAAGACGATGATGCCCACGATCCACCCGGCGCGCGCCATGGCGCGGAGGCGATCCTCAAGCGGTATACGCGCGGTGCCGCCCGGCGCTTTGTCGGGGTTGCGCGCAACGACGATCCAGATGGCAAGAATGAACAGCGCGGTCAGCAAGAGGCCCGGGATCACGCCCGCCATGAAGAGTTGGCCGATGCTCTCCTCCGTCAGGATCGCGTAGATCACGAAGCCGGCTGACGGCGGGATCAAGATGCCGAGCGTGCCGCCGGCGGCGATTGCCCCGGTCGCCAGCCCATTGTCGTAGCGGTAGCGCTGCATTTCAGGCAGCGACACGCGGCCCATAGTGAGTGCTGCGGCAAGCGAGGAACCCGACAGGGCGGAGAAGCCGGCGCAGCCGACGACAGTGGCCGATGCCAGTCCGCCCCTGACGTGGCCGAGCCAAGCGTGGGCGGCGTCGTAAAGGTCACGGCTCATGCCGGAGACGCCCGCAAGGTTCCCCATCAGCACAAAGAGCGGGATGATGGTCAGCGGGTAGTTGGATGCTTCGTTGTAGATCTCGCCGGCAAGCTTGGGGATCGCCGCCTGCGAGCGGATCATGTAGATGCCGACTGTGCCGACCAGAAGCATGGCCACGCCGACGGGCATGCGGATGAAGAGAAGAACGAACAGCGCCGCGAAGCCCAGCAGCGCGATGGTTGTGCCGTCCACTAGAGCTTGATCTCGTTGGGGTCTTCGCCGCGGAAATGATAGAGCCCGGTCAGGAGCTGCACGAAGACCTGCAATGTGTAGACGCCGATCGCAACGCCGAGAAAATAGTAGAAAGGCCGGTGCTCGATGCTGAAATTGTTGGTGATGCAGGCCTTCTCGATCCCGCATGCCTTGGTGAAGAGTGCCCAGGTAGCCAACGCCAAGATGATGACGGCCAGGAGCCGCATGATGGCGTTGGTGACGCGGGTCACTTTGCGGCCCGCCACAAAGCCGATCACATCGACGCTGACATGAGCGCCGTGCCGCCCGCCATAGGCGACGGCGGCGCCGGCAACGATGGTGAGCGTCACAACCGAAAGATCCTCAATCCCGAAGATCGGATCGTTGAGAAGATAGCGCCAGGTGACCGCCACGATGGTGACGCCCACAAGGGCGACAATGGCGAGTGCGCCGAGAAAGGCGAGCAGCCCGGCCAGGCGGCCGAGCTGCCGGTCGGCCCAAAGAAGGGCAGGCGGCGTGTCAGCCGGCAAGGGTCACTGGCCGGCCATCAGCGCCATGATCTCGCTGACGGTCATCGAACCGGCGGTCGAGCCTTTGACGCCTTCAAGTGTCTCCGCGATCGTTGCCTGCCAGCGCGCCTTCTCCTCGTCTGAGAGGTCGATCATCTCCACGCCGGCATCCGTGGCGATCTGCAGGCCGCGGGAGGCGGCCTTGTCGTAGAAGGCGCCGCCAGCCTCCGACAACGACGCATCGGCGGCAGCATCGACCCAGCCTTTTTCCTCATCGGAGAGGCTTGCGTAGAGGTCCTTGTTCATCAGGAGCACAAAGGCTGACCCGGAGCCCGGGAACCAGGTCGTGATGTAGTTGGCCGGCTCCTGGAGCTTGAACGACCCGATGGCCGACGGCCCGATGGCAATGGCGTCGATCACGCCGTTGGTCAGGTTCTGATTGATCACGTTGACCGGTTGCGCCACGGCGGATGCGCCAAGCGACTCCACGATCGGCAGATCGGACTTGTTGGTGACACGCACCTTCAGGCCTTTGAGGTCCTCAAGCGTGCGCACCGGCTTGTCCTTGGTGATGAGGACGGGCGGGGCGTTGGCCCAAATGGCGAGGAGCTTGGCGTCGTATTCCTTCTCCAGCACTTCGCGCGCGTTGAGGAGCGCGGTGGTGCAGGCAGATGCGCTGTCACAAACGCCGGGGAGGCCGACGACCTGCGTCATCGGAAAGACGTCGCCGGTATAGCCGGGCAGCGTGAAGACGATGTCGGCGACCCCGTCGAGCAGGATGGCATATTGCTTCGGCGGCACGGAATTCAGGGCGCCGCCGGGATATTGCTGCACGGTCAAAGCGCCGCCCGACAGCTCAGCCAGCTTCTCCGCAAACGGCGTGAAGACGGCGGCGTTCATCGGGTGCTTTGGTCCCATGAAATAGGCTAGGCTAAGCTCCTTCGCGCCTGCGAAGGATGCTGTTGCCACCAGCGCGGCCGCCAGCAGAAATTTCAATGGTTTCATGGTCTTCCTCCCTTGTCCTGGAGCCAGGCGATGAAGCAGGCTTCCAGGTGTTTTCACGGTTCTTGGCGCTCGTCGATCGCCTTAAACCTTTGCATTAACGTACATGCGAATTCGGCTTAGCGGAAGTCGCGGCCGCGTGAGCTCTGCGCCAAGGCGCTCCAAATTCGCTCAGGCGTCGCCGGCATGGCGATATCGTCGACGCCGGCAGCCGCGAGTGCGTCCGTGATCGCCAGGAAGATTGCCGGCATCGCGCCGACGGTGCCGGCTTCGCCGGCGCCTTTCACGCCGAGCGGATTGGTCGGTGAGGGCGTGGACGCGGTTTCGATCCGGATCGGCGGGATGTCGTCGGCGCGCGGCATGGCGTAATCCATGAAGCTTCCGGAGAGGAGCTGGCCGGATTCTGCATCGTAGACGATGTCCTCAAGCACGACCTGACCCAGCCCCTGCACGATGCCGCCGACCAATTGGGCGTCAAGCAGCATTGGGTTCAGCACCGTGCCGACATCGTCCACGGACACGATGCTCTTGACGTCGATGGCGCCGGTATCGGCGTCGATCTCCACCTCGGCAATCTGACAGCCGGCGGGGAAGGCGAAGCCCTGCACCGCGAAGGAGCCCGAGCCAGTGAGGCTCGGGCTTAGATGCGGCGGAAGGTTCGGCGCATGCGCGGCGGCTGCGACCGCGGCAATCGGCACACTCTTATCCGTGCCGGCGACATGGAATGCGCCCGCTTCAAAAGCGATATCGTCAGGGCCGGCTTCAAGCATGTGTCCGGCAATGGCGCGGCCCTTTTCGATGACGTCATCAGCCGCCTTTCGCAGCGCGCCGCCGCCGTTGATCATGGAGCGTGAAGCGATCGTGCCGCGGCCGAAAGCGACCGCGTCGGTATCTCCCTGCACCAGGCGGACGCGCTCGAACGGAATGCCCAGCCAATCGGCGACCATCTGGGCATAGACGGTCTCGTGACCCTGGCCATGATTGAACGTACCGGCGAGGACGGTTGCGCCGCCGGCGGGATCGACACGAATCTCCGCCGCCTCGTTGGCGAGGCCTGAATTTTCGTTATGCAGCGCGATGCCGATGCCGCGCAGTTTGCCGAGAGCGTTGGCTGCGGCCTTTCGTTCGGAGGCGCCGTCCCAATCGGCCAGCGCCAAAGCGCGATCGAGAAGCGCGCCGTAATCACCGGAATCGATCGTGTAGACCAGCGGCGTCTTGTAGGGCATGTCGCCGGCGCGGATCATGTTCGCCCGGCGAAGCGCGACAGGGTCGCGTCCCGTCTCGCGCGCCGCCTTGTCGACCAATCGCTCAATCAGGAAAGCGGCTTCCGGCCGCCCCGCGCCGCGATAGGGCTGGGTGGGGGACGTGTTGGTGTAGAGCGCGCGTGCCGCGACATGCGCCGCGGGGATGCGATAGCAGCCGGTGGCGAGCGTGCATGCGAACATCGGCGGGACACCGCCGCCGGTGGAGAGGTAGGCGCCGGAATTGTAGTCGCAGCGCATGCGAAGCGCGAGGAAGCGCCCGTCGGCGTCCAAGGCAAGTGCGGCACTCACCAACTGGTCGCGGCCGTGATAGTCGGTGAGGAGCGATTCTGAGCGCTCGGCCTGCCAGCGAATAGTCCTCTTCAATCGCCATGCTGCCCAGCCAACCAGCACGTCCTCTGGATAGATGCCGCCTTTCATCCCAAAACCACCGCCAACATCGGGCGCTATCACCCGGATCGCCGTCGGCGGGAGGCCGAGCGCCGCGGCGAGGTCGTTTCTGATGGCGTGCGGCGCTTGGGTCGAGGCGTAGAAGGTCAGCCGATCGTCTTTGGGATCGTAGCGCGCCATCGCCCCGCGCATCTCCATCGCATTGGCAGACACTCGGTTGTTATGGAAAGCGATCTCCGTGACGTGCGCCGCTTTTGAGAACGCTGCGTCGGTCGCGGCAGAATCGCCGATCTCGATGGTGTATGCGACATTCTCCGGCGCGTGTTCGTGCAAAACCGGCGCGCCATCGGCCGCGGCTTGATCGGCGGTGATCGTCGCTTCCAATGGCTCGTAGTCCACCACGATCGCCTCAGACGCATCGCGGGCGGCGTTGCGGCTCTCCGCAATCACGACGGCGACCGGCGCGCCGACATAGAGAACGCGGTCCAAGGCTACAGCCGCAACGGGCTCGGTGGCCTGGTTGCGATGCATATGCGGGAACAACGTGTGGCATCCAAGGCCACCCAGGCCGTCGTCGCGGTAGTCGGCGCCGGTCAGGATGGCGGCAACGCCGGGCCGCTGCCGCGCTTCGGAAACATCGATGCTTGCGATGCGGGCATGCGCCTCCGGCGAGCGGACGATCACGGCATGAAGCGCGTCGGGTGCAGGGATATCCTCCACATATTGACCACGCCCGGAAAGGAATCGCGCGTCTTCCTTTCGGGGGACCGATTGCCCAATGCCGAACTTCATCCGCCTGCCTCTCGTGCATGGCCTGATGGACAGTATGCAGCGGTGGTGGGCCTTTGTCGCGCCGTGTCTTTTTGCCGGCGCTTGAAGCGCTACATCGCGGCGCGGAGCAATGCGTCGTAATCGGAAACGTCGGCCGGGCGGGGATTGGTCGCGCTTAGATGGTCTTTTGACGCCTTGTCGGCGAGGTCGGGGATCAGCTTCGGATCGACGCCAAGCTCACCCAGCGTCTTCGGCATGCCGATGGCGGCGTTCAGCGTCTCGATCCATTCCGCGATATCGGCGTCAGGCTCCAGGCCGATGGCTTGGCGCAGCATTGCGTATTTCTCCTCTGCGACCGGCGCGTTGAATCGCAGGACATGCGGTAGCAGCACGGCGTTCAACGTGCCGTGATGCAGGTGCAACTCGCCGAGCGGGTGCGACATGGCGTGGACGGAACCAAGCCCTTTCTGCAAGGCAAGGCCGCCCATCAGCGCCGCCATCATCATCTCCCACCGCGCTGAGCGGTTCGCGCCGTCCTCGACTGCGGTGCGGAGATTGGCCGCGGCGCGGCGCACGCAGTCGAGCGCGATTGCCCCGGCAGGCGGATTCTCCACTGGCGTGAGCCACGCCTCGATGCCGTGGCTGAGCGCGTCGATGCCGGTCGCGGCCGTCAGACGCGGCGGCAGGGAGAGTGTGAGTTCCGGGTCGCAGATGACGGCGCCGGCGACCATGTTGAGGTTCACCGCCGCGGTCTTGCGGCCGTCATCCAGCGTCATCACAGCGGCGCGGCCGACCTCTGCACCTGTGCCCGCCGCCGTCGGCACGGCCAGATGCGGCGCGACCGGACCAATGCGCTCCGAGCCACCGGTCTTCACGCCGTAATCGCCGAACGCGCCGCCATGGCTGATGAGGAGTGCGGCGGCTTTCGAAAGGTCCAGGCACGAGCCGCCGCCAATCGCGATGGCGCCATCGCAGCCCTCGCTTTGCCAGAGCTCAAGACAGGTCCGCAAGGCGGCTTCCGTGGGGTTCTCCGGCGTTTCGGCGAAGACAATCGGCTCGATCGGTTTCAGCGCTTGCATGGCCCGGTCGAGGATGCCGGCTGCGGCGACGCCCGGGTCGGTGACGATCAGCGGTCGGGTCAGGCCGAGGCGAGCGGTTTCTTCGCCGAGAAGCGTAATCGCGCCAAAGTCGAACTGGATTCGCGTGATGTATTGTATGAGCGCCATGGTGGGAGCCGCCAGATGTGGACGAACCCCTTATCAATCGTCCCGCCGGGAGTCGCAACGGCGGTTTTGCGAGGGTAGGGTGCGGGGCGATGGAGGGAGGATGAGCAACGAGAGCCGCGTGGTGTCGTTCACGCAGATGAAGGACGGCAGCCGGGACGATTATCTGCTGCTTCGCGATCTGGAGCGGCCGTACCAGCTTGGCACGGCCGACCGGGTGTTGGCAGAGCTCCGCCGGCAGGGCACAGCGACGCTTGAAGGCTATCGGATCACCCGGCTGGAGCACGGACTTCAATCCGCCACGCGTGCCGAAGCCGACGGCGCCGACCTGGACTGGATCGTCGGCGCGCTGCTGCACGATATCGGCGACGGCCTGGCGCCGCAGAACCACGACCGCATGTCGGCGGAGGTCATCCGCCCGTTCGTGCGCTGGGAGGTGGCCTGGGTGGTGGAGCATCACGGCATCTTTCAGATGCACTATTACGCGCATCATTACGGTTGGGACCGGGACGCCCGTGAGCGGTTTCGCGACCATCCCTGTTTCGATGCCTGCGCGGCGTTTTGCGAACGCTGGGACCAGGCCTCGTTCGATCCCGACTATCCAACCAAGCCGCTGGAGCATTTCGAGCCGATGCTGCGGGAGGTGTTTTCTCGCAAGGCCTATGATCCGGATGTCATTCGCGACGGCGTGGTCACTGAATTCCCGACAGTCGGCAACGAACTGGCACATCGTGCGTAACGTCCCGAGTTTCGTTCATGTCTGACATGCCCCGCGTCGAAGCTCCGCTTTTTCTCGGTATCGATGTCGGCACGACAGGCGTGCGCGCGCTGCTACTTGACAGCGCGGGCCATCGAGTCGGTTCAGGCGCTGCGCCCACACCGACGGAAACGCCGGAACCGGGCATGTGTGAATATCCGCCCGATGCGCTTTGGAGCGCGGTCTGCTCAGCGGTTCGACAGTGCATGGCGTCCGCCCCCGGCTCAACGCCGGCGCCGGCGGGAATCGCGGTCGCCAGCATCGGGGAAGCCGCATTTGCACTCGATAAAGCGGGCAACGCGCTCGCCAATGCGACGGCGTGGTTCGATCCACGCGGCGCGGAGGATGCGGCCTGGGCGAGCGAGCGCATCGGATATGAGCGGTTCGTCGAAACGACGGGCATTGCGCCTGACCCGACGCTGGGCCTCAGCAAGCTTCTTTGGCTCAGGCGCTGTCGGCCTGATGTTTATTCAAAGGCGGTCCGCTGGCTCAACGTCGCCGATTGGGTCGCGTATCGCATGTGCGGTGCTGCGGCGACGGACTTTACGCTGGCGTCGCGCACCATGGCGCTCAATGTCACCGATCTCGCCTGGGCTGAGGACATCCTGACGGAGCTTGACGTCGATCCCGGCCTCTTCGCGCCGTTGACGGCCAATGGCGCAGCACTTGGCGCGCTTACCGAGAAAGCTGCCGCCGAGCTTGGCCTTGAGCCGGGGCCAGTAATTGGCGTCGGCGGTCACGACCATGTCTGCGGGGCGATTGCGGCGGGGGCGACGCGGCCGGGCGTGATGCTCGATAGCTTCGGCACGGCTGAGGTCGTGCTTATGGTGACAGACAAGCCGATCGCCCCGGCCAGTCTCCAAGGCACCGGATTGGTGCGAGGCGCTTTGAACGTGGAAGCTCCGCTGACTTACATCCAGGGCGGGCTTTATTCGGCGGGTGGGGCGATTGAGTGGTTTCGCGGCACGCTCGCTGCGGGGGCCGACCACGCCGCCTTGCAGGCCAGCGCGGAACGCTCGCCGGCAGGCGCCAACGGGGTTCTCTTCAAGCCTTATCTACGCGGCCGCAATACGCCCCGGCCCGACGCAAATGCGCGCGCCGCGTTCGACGGCTTGTCGGCGGAGACGAGCCTTGACGATATGGCGCGCGCGGTCCTGGAGGGGGTAGCGTGCGCCGGGCGCGAGATGGCGGACGCCGTTACCGCTGTTCCGGACGTTCCTGAGGTCAAGACCATCAAGCTGATCGGCGGCGGCACGCAGAACGCGCTGTTTGTCCGTATCAAGGCCAGCGTCTATGGCCGCCCGATCCAGATCGCGCCGATGAAGGACGGCGCAGCGCGCGGCGCCGCCTTGCTCGGGGCGCAGGCGTCGGGTGCGTTTTCCAGCTTTGACGACACCCTCGATGCGCTCGGCGAACCGTTCACAATCGTGGAGCCGGAGCCCGAATGGGTCGCGGCCTACGCCGATCAGAACTGATTTCGTCGAGCACGAAAGGTCAGGCGCTGCAAGACGCAACGGCAAACAAGACCTATCGCCGGGGAACGCATCGCACGGTCTCGCCGGAAGAGACGATCGCGCAAGTCGGGCCGCTGCTGTCGACGTTCGGTATTACCCGTGTTGCCAATCTGACCGGTCTTGATCGTGTCGGTGTGCCGGTTGTCATGGTGTGTCGGCCGAATGCCAGGTCGAGTGCTGTCTTTCATGGGAAGGGCGTCGATTTGGACGCAGCAAAAGCGTCCGGGATCATGGAGGCGATCGAAACCTGGCACGCGGAACACATTCACCTGCCGCTGCGGCTGGCAAGCTACGGGGAACTGAAGCAGTCGGGCCCGGCAGTTGATGCCTATGAACTGCCGCTAACTGTCGGCAGCGATCTCCACGACGAATTGCCGCTTCTATGGGTTGAAGGCGACGATCTGATTGGAGGCGCATGCGCATGGGTTCCCCATGAGCTGGTTCACATGAACACGGCCCTTCCAGACGCTCCAGGAACCGGTTGCTTTGCGGGAAGCACGAACGGCCTTGCCTCCGGCAACCATCTTCTGGAAGCGACAAGCCATGCGCTGTGTGAAGTGATCGAGCGCGATGCCACGACGCTCTGGCGGCACCGAGGGCAGGGCGACCGTGTCAGACTGGATCTGGCAAGCGTTGACGATGCCGATTGCGTTGCCGTGCTTGACCTTCTCCACCATGCAGAGCTGGAGGTCGCCGTATGGGACGTCACAACGGATGTCGGCGTGCCAGCCTTTCAATGCCTTCTCCTCGACCGCACGGGCGAAGCCGGCCATCTCGGCCAGGGGAGCGGCTGCCACCCACTCGCCGCGATCGCTCTCGTGCGGGCGCTCAGCGAAGCCGTTCAGGTCCGCACGACCTACATTGTCGGGTCGCGCGAAGA
This sequence comes from Afifellaceae bacterium, assembly GCA_028284625.1. Taxonomy (GTDB): domain Bacteria; phylum Pseudomonadota; class Alphaproteobacteria; order Rhizobiales; family Afifellaceae; genus DASWJZ01. The sequence continues at coordinate 226,652 of JANQRH010000008.1, forward strand.
CATCCGTCACGCGGATTACGAACCCGCGACGCTGGATTATCGCGTGCAGAGCGCGCGCCTATTGATGCAATCGGCCGATGCGATGCGCCCTTTCGACACTGTCTCATCGCATGACTTTCCTGACCTGCAGGCGGAGGTCGATTGGATTGTCGACCGGCTCAAATCAGCCGGCATCCGGCAGGCGGTCGTGGTTGACCTGACACAGTCGGCATTCGACGTCGCTGTTGTGCGGGCTGTCGTTCCGGGACTGGAGGGTTCCGATCATCTCCCCGATTATTCGCCGGGCGGGCGCGCTCGCGCGCTGATGCAGCGAACACAATGACCGCCTACGTCTTCGTGGGGCCGACGCTGAAGCCGCAGGAGGTCGCGGCTATCTTGCCCGATGCAATTTGTCTGCCGCCGGTGGCGCAGGGCGATGTCTACCGTGCCGCGCGCACACATCCGCGCGCCATCGGTATCATTGACGGCTTTTTCAGCGGGGCGCCGTCGGTCTGGCACAAGGAAATTCTCTGGGCGCTTGCTGAGGGCGTGCCGGTCTTCGGCAGCGCAAGCATGGGTGCGCTACGTGCCGCGGAGCTTCACGCATTTGGCATGCGCGGCGTCGGGCGCATCTTTCAAGCCTATGTCGACGGAGATTTGGAAGACGATGACGAAGTCGCTGTCGTGCACGGCCCGCCGGAGACCGGGTATGTGGCGGCGTCGGAGCCGATGGTGAACATTCGCGCGACATTGGAGCGGGCGAGGGCGGATGGTGTGATCTCCGAAACGCTCGGCGCGGAACTGGAGGCCGCCGCGAAGGCGATGTACTTCCCGCGACGCACTTGGCCGGCGCTCATGAAGGTGGTTGCCGGTCAGAGTGGGGTTGAGGCGGAGTTGGGTCGGCTAAAGGCTTGGCTGCCGGGCGGCGCTGTCGACCAGAAGCGCGAAGACGCTCTTGAGATGCTCGCGGCGATGCGGGATGCGCCGGAACGAGCCGCATCGACGGCCACGGCTTTCCGGTTTGAACAAACGCGCTTCTGGGAGGATCTGGTGAGGCGCGAGGATCAGCGGCCAGTCTCGCCGGGCCTCGATGCCGATCAGGCTGGCGTGCTTGAGGAGCTTCGGCTCCTAGGCCCTTCCGTCTTTCATTCAGTTGCGCGGAACGCTCTTCTGCGCGCACTGGCAGATTCGCCTTCAAGAGGGAGTGCTCCGCTTCCAACCGAGTCAATAAGCGCCGCATCGGTCAGACTGAGAGAAACGCTGGGCCTCTTCACGCGTGAGCAACTCCAGACTTGGATGCTGGAGAACGATCTCGATCAACCGTCCTTCGACCGCTTGGTGGAGTCGGATGCGCGGCTCGCCATTTTGACGGAGAGCCTCGCCCAGACATCCAGCTCATATCTCTTGGACGAGATTCGCATATCCGGCCGCTACAAGAGTCTTGTTTGGCGCGCACAAGACAAAGCGGAGAAACTCGCCGGGCCGACTGGCGGCGCGTCCAGCTCAGAACCGATGCCTAACGGCGCGCAGTTGAGGCTCTGGTATTTCGAGCAGCGCCTGGAGCAATCCGTCCCGGACGATATCGCAGCTTTCACGCGCGCACTCGGATGGGGCGGCGTGGCGGAATTTGACCGTGCGCTGGGCCGGGAATGGATGTATTCTCGGCTCACTGGGAGGAGCCCCGAACAGCGCGCTGAAGACGCCGACCGGGAGCCGACTGCTTAAGGGGCGCGAATGGACTTTGGCGGCGGGGCGCGCACACGCTTTCGGTTGTTTCCGCAAGCGCCGTTTCTGCATCCGGAGCGGCCGCCCGAAATTGTCGGGATATCCAGTCCGCCCGGAACAATAGGCCCCGGACCGTCCGACCATCGGCTGTTTGTCATCGCACCGGTTGGCAAGCCCGATTCCTACGGTATTGCCGAAGGCCCTTTCAGCACGCCCTATCTCAGCCTGCCGCCTTGGCGTGGTCCGATCCTGCCGCCCGTCAGGCCGGGTCTCGACGGACATTTCGATCACCTGCCGGTCGGTTCACCGGAGTTTCTGCAGGCGCATCTGTTCGGTGCGATCCGCTTCGTCCTGGAAGTGTGGGAGCGTTACCTCGGCGGCACGATCCAATGGCACTTCGCGCGGCATTTCGATCGGCTGGAGGCCCTGATCTACCCGCCGCTCGACAATGCGCGCGTGGGCTACGGATACATGGAGGCGGGGTCGCACCAGAATGACGATGGGACGATTGCCGATTACGCGCTGAACTTCGACGTCATCGGGCATGAGATCGGCCATCTCATCATCTATTCGCTGATTGGCGTTCCAAGAGGGATCATCGAGCAGGAGGACTATTTCGGCTTTCAGGAATCCGCGGCCGACACGGCGGCGCTGATTGCGTCGCTGCATTTCGATTCCATGGTGGATCAGCTTTTGGCCGACACGCGCGGCAACCTCTACGCAATGAACGAGCTAAACCGCTTCGCCGAGCTCACGACCAATGACCAGATACGGATGGCCAGCAACTCGGTGACGATGGCTGAGTTCGCCTTCGGTTGGGACGATGAGCACGATCTTTCCGAACCGCTGACCGGCGCGATCTTCGATCTGCTGGTGGACGTCTTTCAGGAAATCTTGGTCGAGCGCGGCTTGATAACGCGCCAGATCGCGGAGATGTCCGACGCCATCCGCGAACGTCCCGATTACGAACCGATCATTCAATCGGCGTTCGACGCAGCGTTCGCCCGCCGGCCGCACCGTTTTCGAGACGCCCTGATTGAGACGCGGGACTATATGGGCGTGGCGATGGCGGAGACCTGGAAACGGCTGTCGGCGCAGTTCCTGAGCTACGATGATGTCGGCCGGATGCTGATTGCCGTCGATGGCGAGCTCACCGGCGGCCGCTATCGGCAAGAGATATTCGAGTGCTTCGATTGGCGCGGGATTGGCCGTATTCGCACGGGGCCACGGCTTGCACCGCCCGATGAATCCAGTCATGCCTACTCCACGCGCACGCTTGAACCAGAGACGGCGCCACGTCTTCCGGCCATGTCGTTCCAGGAGCAGGCTCTGCTTTCCAAGGCGCTGGCAGGCGTCAGATAAACAGGAGGAAATGCCATGGCCACATCGCCAACGCAGTCGCAGCGGACGTCGCCGCCGGAATCATTGCTGACCGGATCAAGCGTCAAGCTTTACGGCCGTGTGGTCACAGGCGTGGCGTTGTCTGCGCCCGCCGGACCGGAGCTCGGCGACAACAAGTTCCTGCAGGCGCAGCTTAAGCGAAGCGACGCCAGGCTTGCGCGCATCTACGGCTTTGGTTTTGAGGGCACTTATTACGGCATGCCGCGCCCTGCGATCTTCCTGGTGCATGGCGACGGCCGCGAGGTCGACGTCGTGGATAAAGGCGACAAGCAGGCGGCCGATCTGAAGATGTGGGAATACGACAAGGCCGACTTCTCCATCCGGCTCGACACGGACACGGGGCCGTTCGAGCAGATCCTGCTTGCTGCGACGCTGACGGGCGGCGCGACCAGCGGCGCCAATCTTGGCAGCGGTGCCAATCTCGGAAGCGGCGCTAATCTCGGCGCCGGGGCCAATCTTGGCAGCGGAGCGAACCTGAGCAGTGGCGCCAACCTGACCAGCGGCGCAAACCTCACGGGCCGCCGCTAGGCTTCGCCGGTCCAGACCATTCTGAGACGCTCTTCGTCGCCGCCGTCATGGCGGAAGCCGAGCCGTTCGTAAAGCGCCTGGGCCCGGTTGCCTCGAATGACATTGAGGGCCAGCCGTCTCATGGAGGCGGCGGTGCATTCCTGCAGAGCACGAACGATTTTCGTGCCGATTCCCCGGTTTCGGTGCCCGGTTATCAAGTGAATTTGATCGATGTGCACTTCTTCATCGGATTCAGACAATTGCAGCCAGCCAATATCGCGCGGCGGGGCGGCGAGCATCTGTATCTGGTCCAACCTGAAGCTTTCGGTGAAGCGTGAGACGATCTTCGATTCGTCCCATCGGTCGAGCGCGATAAGCAGGGGCTTGGTGCTTTCCAGATAGAGTTCCAAGGCGAAATCGAAATCTCCGGCGCGAGAGGGCCGAAAGGACACCCCATCAATCGCGCACGTCTCGCCGATCCCGCTCACAATGCTCTTTCTGGCCATCTTTGCTATGTTGATTGCTGCTCCGAATGGCAACCAAGCACCGCTGCTGGTGGCCAGCGAAATTGCTGAATCAAGAACGAGCGGCACCCTTTCATGAACGAGCCCAGTGGGGAAGCAGAAGGTTTAGATCCGGGTCGTGCCGCGCGACGCCGACTGGCGGCGGTGATGTTTGCCGACATGGTGGGTTATAGCCGCCAACTGGAACAAGACGAAAGGCGCAACGCTCTCCAGGCGGAACGGTCGGTGGAGCTCTTTCGATCGCTTGTCGGCGATTACGGCGGGGCGGTAGCAAATGTCGCCGGCGACGGCATCCTCGCCATCTTTGCGAGCGCGGACGAGGCGGTCCGCTTTGCGATTCAGGTCCAGTCGGATTTCCAGGGACAGGCCGTATGGGGTGACGGCCAGCCGATCGAGTTTCGGATCGGCATCAATCTCGGCGAGATCACCGAATCGCAGGGGGATGTGCGCGGCCACTCGGTGAACGTGGCGGCGAGGCTGCAGCAAATCGCCGAGCCTGGGGCCATCGTCGTCTCCTCCGCCGTTCGCGATGCGGTCGGCGACCAGGCCGAGCTGTCGCTCCGTTCTCTCGGCCGGCCCACGCTCAAGAACATTCAAACATCTATCGAGGTCTTTTCGGTCGGGCGCGGCGAGCAAGAGCCGGAACTGGTCGTTCGCGATACGCGCCCAACGCCGACCGTCACGGCGCGACAGCCATCGATCGCCGTCCTGGCGCTGCAGAACCTCTCAGGCGATCCCTCTAACGACCATCTGTGCGAGGGCGTCGTTGAGGATGTGATTGCGAACCTCACACGGTTTCGCAGTCTTATGGTCATCGCCAGGCATTCGGCGTTTCTGTTCAGCCTCAAGTCCAGCACGGTGGGCGAGATCGGGCGCCGCTTGGGCGTGCGTTATCTGTTGGCCGGCAGTCTTCGCCGCTCAGGCAAGCGCGTGCGCATCGGCGTCGAGCTCATCGACGTTGAAAGCGAAAGCGCGCTTTGGTCCGACGATTACCGCATTGACGTAGAGGAGCTGTTTGACCTGCAGGACGAGATCGCGGGGTCGGTGGCTGCGCGGCTGGCTGTGCAGATCGACTTTGCAGAGCGCCGGCAGGAATCGCATCATCCGCGCGACCTCTTGGCATATGGCCTTGTGCTTCGCGGCCAGCATCTCGTCGCCCTCTACACGAAGGAAGGGAACGCCCACGCGCGTCGGCTTTTCGATGAAGCAGCGTCGATCGCGCCCGATTACGGCCGCGTCTACAGTTCGTTGTCGCGCACGCATAACCTGGACTGGCGATATTCGTGGTCGGCGTCACCCGATGAGTCACTCGACGCCGCCGTAGCGCTTGCGCAGCGCGCCGTGGACCTCGATCGGCTGGACGCCCGCGGGTTCAGCGAACTCGGCTTCGCACATCTCTATAAGAAGCAGCACGAAAAGGCGGTGGCGGAATATCGGCGTGCGCTGGCGCTGAACCCCAACGACGCCGACATCATCGCCGAATATGCCGATGCGCTCGTTTATGCGGGGCGGCCGGAGGAATCGGTGGAGCTGCTTGAGCGCGCGATGCGGCTCAATCCGTACTATCCCGACTGGTATTTGTGGTACCTCGCCGACGCTTACATCACGTTGCGACGGCATTCCGATGTGATTGCCACCGTCCAGAAGATGCAGAAGCCCGACGAAGGTCGCCGCATGCTCGCCGCCAGCTATGCGCATCTCGGCAAGCTCGACGAGGCGCGGGCGGAGGCAGAAGCGGTGCTTCGCCTTCACCCGGATTTCACGATCAGCCGCTGGCGACAGCGGCCGCCTTATCAAGATGAGGAGGCGCTGGAGCACTTCATCGAAGGCATGCGCATGGCCGGGCTGCCTGACTGAGCCGTGCTACTTGAAGCGGCTCGGATGCGATCCAATTCCGCTGCACCGCAAGGAGGACTGTAAGTGCTTAAATCGTCTCTGATTGCAGCAACGATTATCACCTGCAGTGGCCCAATGACGGCCTTAGCCGAAGCCCCAGTTCTTCAGTCGGGCACCCCGGTAATCTACCTGGCCGACAATCTTGATGAGAAAGATAAGCTTGGGTGGTGCATTGACACCGAAGGTCGAGGATTTGCCGAAACGTTGCAATCGCACTCCTGCAAGCCGGCGTCACCCGGCGGCACGGACACACAATTTTCCTACGACGACGCGAACGGCCAGATCCGGTCTGTGCCTTTCAATGACAAATGCATGACGCTCAGCGATCCGGACAGTGAGGAGTGGCCCTTTGGCCTCCTCGATTGCGTGAGCGACGAGCCCTCGCAGACATTCGTTTATGACGTCGCGTCGAAGGAAATCCGGATCGGCGGCGATCCGTCCAAATGCGTTGTCGTCGCGCCGACGAGCATTGCTGCCGGTCCCTTCATGTCACGCGACCTGATCTACGCCGATTGCGATTCGGTAGAGGAGAAGTTCAAGCAGTGGGTCGTGAAGAACTAAGCCGCCTGATGCACGAAGGTCAGGCGAGCCAAGTCCCGACCCCAGCAAGGGCCAATGGTCCTCACGCCTACCCGCGCCGTTTTTCGCGCGCTCACACAGTGCCGCCGAGCGAGCCCTCCAGCTCCGCCAGTTCCTGACCGCCCGCCATCAGATCCTGCAGCTCGTCCGGCGTGATCTGGCCGCGCTGGGCGGTGCCTAGCGTCTTGCCGCGGTTCAAGACCGTGAATCGATCACCCACCGCCAGCGCGTGCCGGACGTTATGGGTGATGAACACAACGGCGATATCCTGCTTGCGGACCTTATCGACAGTGGCCAGCACATTGGAGGTTTGGCGAACGCCAAGCGCTGAGGTCGGCTCGTCGAGGATCAGCACCTTGGCGCCGAAATGTACAGCACGGGCGATGGCAACCGTCTGCCGCTCGCCGCCCGACAGCGTGCCGACCGCCTGGTCCGGGCCACGCAGGTTGATGCCCATCTTGCGCATCTCCTGCATGGTGATGCGGTCGGCATGCTCCTGATCGTAAAAGGGGATGCCGGCGATGCGCTTTATCGGCTCGTTGCCCATGAAGAAGTTGCGGGCAACGCTCATCAGCGGGATCATCGCGAGGTCCTGATAGACGGTCGCGATGCCGGCGGCGATGGCCATGCGCGGGTCGGAGAAGCGCATCGGCTTGCCTTCAAAAAGGATCTCGCCGCTGGTTGGCTCGTGAACGCCCGACATCGTCTTGATGAAGGTCGATTTGCCGGCGCCATTATCGCCCAGAAGGCAATGGCATTCGCCCGGGTAGACGTCGAGCGATACGCCGGCGAGTGCGATGACGGAGCCGAAATGCTTCTCGATCTCCCGCATCTGGATGATCGGCTCGTGTTGGGTTCGCGTGTTCATGTCAGCGCTCCCCGGTGATCATGCGGCGGATATAGGTGTTCAGCACCACCGCGAAGAGCAGGATGACGCCGAGGAACACCCGGAACAGCGAGCTTTCCACGCCGGCGAAGAACAGGCCCTGCTGCACGACGCCGAAGATCAGCGCGCCAAGGGCGGCGCCGATGACGGAGCCGTAACCGCCGGTCAATAATGCACCGCCGATCACGACGGCGATGATCGCCTCGAATTCCTTGAGGAGCCCGCGGTCGGCGCCGGCGGAGCCGAATTCCATCACCTGGCAGGTGGCGAAGACGCAGGCGCAGAATGCGGTGAACATGAACATGAGGACCTTCACCCGGTTCACCGGCACGCCGACATAGCGCGCAGCCTGCGCGTCGCCACCGGCGGCGAATATCCAGTTGCCGAATTGCGTGCGCGTCAGCAGCAGATGGCCGACCAGCACCAGCACCAGCGCCCAGACGATCAGCATGGGAATGCCGTCGACCACGGGATCGCCGGCGCGCGAACCGCGCTCGAACGTACCGATGATGCCGGCGTCGCCCATCCATTGGAACAGGCCCTGCAGGATCTTGCCGCCGAATATGGGCGCCAGCCAGTCGCCTTCGGCGATGTCGCGGATGCCGCCGATGATCGTCTTACGCTCCAGCGCCTGCGGCAGGTAGATGGTGAAGCCGCGCAGAATGAACAGGGAAGCCAGCGTCACGATGAAGCTGGGCAGCCCGGTGCGGATGACAATGAAGCCGTTGACTGCGCCAATGGCGATGCAGAGCGCAAAGGTGACGATGATCGCTATCCAGACCGGCCATCCCAGGGTGACGGAAAAGATCGCGATCATCATGCCGGAGAAGCCGATCATGGAGCCGACGGACAGGTCGAACTCGCCTGCGATCATCAAGAGGCAGGCGCCGACGGCAATGATCATGAATTGTGCGGAAACGGTCGACCAGTTCAACACGCCTTGGCTGTTGAACATGCCGGAATCGAACGCAAACACGAAGAAACAGGCAAAAACGACGATGGTTCCGCAGATGCCGCCGAGCTCCGGGCGGATCAGTGCCCGGCGGAGTGGCGACATCTCCTTGACGCGTTCGTCGGTTGCGGTTTGTTGCTGCGTCATCTCCGACATTAGCCGGCCCTCCGTCATGTCGCAGGAATGAGGATACAAGAAGGGCGGCCACCTTCTCGGGGCCGCCCTTCAGGATGTGTCAGCGGTATTCGCCGGCGAACATCTCAACCTTTTCAAGCCCGTCGGCAGTCACGAAGCCGGGGCCGGAGTTGATGTTGTTGCCAGGCAGCACGCCGTAGCGGTGATAATTGGCCATGATCACCACAGGCAGATAGGCCTGCAGGAAGGGCTGCTGGTCGATGCCCCATTTGATCGTGCCCGCCTTGATGGCTTTGACGATCTCCTCGCCAAGGTCGAACGTGCCGAAGTAAATATCACCGGCCATGCCGTTCTCTTCCAGGGCCTGGATCGTCGGGTCGGCGGAAACCGGGCCGAGTGTCAGAACGGCGTCGGTGTCCGGGTTGGTCGACAGGTAGGCCATCACCTTGTTCTTGACTTCGCCCGGGTCGGTGCCGCTGTCGAGCATGGATTCGCCAAGCTCAACGCCAAGTCCATCGGCGAAGCCCTGGCAGCGCTCGACCAGCGAGGGCTGCTGGATGGTGTGGTTCACGCACAGGAACGAGGTGATGCCGTCGCCCTTGGCGCGCAGACCGGCGGCGTAGCCGGCGTCATATTCCGGCTGTCCGACATACATCAGAGCGCCCACTTCGCGGGCCTGATCGGCGGTGCCGGTGTTCATGATGATGACGTCGACGCCGGAAGCGACCGCATCCATGATCGGACCGCTCAAGACGTCGTAATCGGCCAGCGTCGTGATGATGCCGTTGGGGCCGCTGGCGGCTGCCTGCTCGATGATGCGGGCCATGTCGGCGATGTCGCCGGTGGGCGGGTTGCGGTATTCGACCGAAACGCCCACCTGGTCGCCCGCCAGGGCGATGCCGTTCTTGATCGTGTTCCACCAGCTGTCGCTGTCAGGTGCGTGGCTTACCAGCACGTAGCTGAGGTCGTCCTGGGCCATTGCCGGCGCTGCAACCGGAGCGACAGCGAGCGCGGCGCCCACCGCCACAGATGCAATCAACGATCTCATTCGTTCCTCCCGAATGGTGTTCAGTTCAAGTTTGAAGGGGGCGGTTCACCCACCTCTTCGTATGTAAGGAAACCACAGGTCCGGTTGTATCGCAATCGGTTGCGGTGGCGGCCTCAACGATGACGGAAGCATCTCTTTCTTGCTGAGTTCGGCGCTCTTTTTGGCTCCTGTCGATGTCTGGTCTACGGCTTTGCTGCTCTGTTCCCTACGCGGCGGAAGCGCCCTGGGGCGGTCAGCCCGGTGCTGCTTCGGTAGCTTTGCTCGCATCTGCGAAAGCCAGGCGCAGTGCCTGTTTCTGCCAACGCTGCCGGCGACGGGGTTCAGTTATCTTTGCCCCTGACCACCTAAGTCGGCGCCATATTCGAGCGGGCGGGGTGGGTGGCGCTTTTCACCGAAGCGACTATGCCCTGCCAGCTTGATGGGCGACTGGCTTCTTGTTTCAATCCTCCGGGCCGAACCCTTAGGGGATCGGCGGTTCGTTTGCAACCGATTTCTTTGTTTCGCATCAATGAATGATCTATCTATTTCATATTACTAGATTTATTGTCTAGCAATCGGTTGCAAGATAGATCGTCTGCCGGCCCCCAGGGATCATCTGTGATGGGCGCGTGAGGCGGGGCCCGAGGTGGCATCAACGGTGAGGAGGAGCTTGGGATGTTGGATCACCCAACGGCGTCAGACGCGGTCTGGTTGAACGATCAAGCGTGCGACCTCGCGGCGTTTGAAGCGCATGTAAGCCGCAACACGCAGCCGGCTGACTATCCGTTGGCGGCGGAGATTGCGGACAACGTCCCTGTCTATGACGGCGCGACGCTTCGCGAGTGCTTTGCTTCAGAAGCGACGGCGCGGCAGGTCAGGGCGGAGTTCAATCGTGCGTTCAAGGACGGCCCTGGGATCGTCGTCATCCGCAACGGCCATCCTGATCACGCGTTGCTTGATGATGTGACTGCGGTGCTTGCCGAGATCATTGCGGAGGAGGAGGCGGGGAATGCCGGTAAAGGCGATCACTTCGCCGCGGCCGGCGCCAACAGCCGCTTGTGGAACGCGCATGAAAAGCTCTGCGTTCGTGCGCCGGAGCTTTATGCGCGCTACAACGCAAATGAAGTCATCCGTCGCGCCAGCGAGGCGTGGCTCGGACCGAACTACCAGCTCACCACGCAGGTGAATGTGGTGCGCCCCGGCGGCAAGGCGCAGACGGCGCATCGCGATTACCACATGGGCTTTCAGACGGCCGACACGCTTGTCGGTTACCCCGCCTCGGCGCATGCGCTCTCCGCGGCGCTGACTCTGCAAGGCGGCGTGGCGCATTGCGATATGCCGGTGGAGGCGGGGCCGACGAAGCTCCTGCCTTATTCGCAAAGCTACGTGCCGGGCTACATCGCGGTGCTGCGGCACGAGTTCCGAGACTTCTTCGAGGCGCATTACGTGCAGCTGCCGCTCAACAAGGGCGATCTTCTGTTCTTCAATCCGGCGACTTTCCATGCCGCGGGGGACAATCGCACGACGGACGTTCAGCGCTTCGCCAACCTGATGCAGATCGGCTCCGGTTATGGGCGTTCAATTGAGATCGTCGATCGCAGCCGCATGACCAAGGCGGTCTACCCACATCTCCTCCGGTTGTCGGAAAGCGGTAACTTGAGCGCGCGCGAGGTCGACAATGTGGTCGCGGCGACGGCGGAGGGTTATCCGTTTCCTGCCAATCTCGACATCGATTCACCCTTGAGCGGCATGGCGCCGCCGAGCCAACAGGACGTGCTGCGCCAAGCGCTGGCGGAAAGCTGGAGCGAGTCGCGGTTGGCGGCAGCCATCGACGAGCAGGATGGGCGCAAGCGGTCGCATTAGCGCAGACGCCTGCGGGCCATGATCACTCCGACTTAAGCGTGTCGCGGTGAACGACCTCGCAGGGCAGGAGCCGCGTCTCAGGCGTCGCTTCCGGGTCCTTGATGAGCGATTGGACGAGGTCGACGGAGGCGGCGATGATTTCGGGAAACGGCTGGCGGATCGTTGTCAGCCGGATGCCGCGCCAGGCCGCCATGTCCATGTCGTTAATGCCCATGATGCCGACGTCGTCCGGCACCTTGAGCCCGGCTTTGGCGAGCGCGCTCATGGCGCCAATCGCGACGACGTCGTCGCCGCAGAGATAGGCTTCCGCTAGGTCGCCTTGGGCGATCAGGCGGGACATCTCCTCGTGTCCGGCATCGTAGCTGTAGGCTTTGGCGAAGCTTCTGGGGTAGTCCGGATCGCGCGGGCGGACGACGCTATCGAAGCCGCGGATGCGGTCGGCGGTCGACGTTGCGCCCTTTGGGCCACCCAGGAATCCGATGCGCTTGTAGCCACGCTCAAAGAGCGTGTGCGCGGCGAGTTCGCCGCAATAAGCGTTGTCGACGCCGACGACGTGGGTGTGCGACTCGCCGGAATAGCGCCCGAAGCTGTGGACGACGGGCAGTCCGGCCTTCCGAAACGCGACGGCGAAACTCGTCGGCAGCGTGGAGGAGGCGACGATGACGCCGTCTACGGAATATTGCATCAGCATGCGCACCGACGATTCCGGTTCGGTCTCACCGGAGAGGTTCACCAGGAGGGGGCGAAACCCGCGCTCCTGAATAAGGCGCGTGAAGAGATCGAAGACGACCAGAAAGATCGGATTGCGGAAATTGTCGGCGACCAGTCCGATCAGCTTGGTGCGCCGCGTGGTCAGGCTGCTGGCCAGAACGTTGGGCCGATAGCCGAGCGCCTCTGCTGCGCGAAGGACCTTCTTGCGGGTCTTGTCGGAGATGGACGCGCCCTCCGTGAAGGTGCGCGAAACGGCTGAGCGCGACACTCCTGCCTTCGCCGCCACTTCCTTCAGCGTCACGCGCACGGGTTCGACCAATCCGATAAAGCCCTTGGGAAACCCAGGTTTAGAGGGCGCGGGCCGGGGGTGGCAACAGGCAATCGGGAGATGCGTGCCACGTTGTCTCTTCTCCGCGAGCGGCAAGCGCTTTAGAGAAAGCGGTGAAGCGCCAGGGCGTAACAACCGGAGGCATCTCATGTTGCAAAAGCTTGAATATAAGCGCGAAGCCAATCTCATTGGCGGCGAGTGGGTGGGTGCCGACAACGGCGCGACCATCGACGTGAACGATCCCGCGACGGGGGAGACGATCGGTTCGGTTCCCAATTGCGGAACGGCGGAGACCCGGCGCGCCATCGAAGCCGCTGAAGCCGCGCAGCCCGGCTGGGCGGCGAAGACGGCCGCGGAACGCGCCGAGATTCTGCATCGCCTGGCCGCGCTCATCCGCGAAAACCAGGAAGAGCTTGCCATGCTCCTCACCTTCGAGCAGGGCAAGCCGCTCGCCGAGGCGCGCGGCGAGGTGGGCATGGGCGCTGCCTATATTCAGTGGTTCGCGGAAGAGGCGCGGCGCATCTACGGCGACATCATTCCCTCGCCATGGGCGGGACGGCAATTGTTGGTGCAGAAGCAGCCGGTTGGTGTGGTCGCGGCGATCACGCCATGGAACTTTCCAGCGGCCATGATCGCGCGCAAGCTTGGCCCGGCGCTGGCAGTTGGCTGCACGGTCGTTGTGAAGCCCGCCTCGCAGACGCCTTACTCGGGGCTCGCTTGGGGCGTGCTCTGCGAGAAGGCCGGCGTTCCGGCGGGCGTGGTCAATGTCGTGACGGGTTCGGCACGCGAGATCGGCGCTGAGATCTGCGCCAATCCGCTTGTGCGCAAGGTCTCCTTCACCGGCTCCACGGAGGTCGGCAAGGTACTGGTGGAGCAGGGGGCCGCCACGATGAAGCGCATGTCCATGGAGCTCGGCGGCAACGCGCCCTTCCTGGTGTTCGACGATGCCGACGTGGATGCGGCCGTGGAGGGTGCGATGCTCGCCAAGTATCGCAATTCCGGCCAGACATGCGTTTGCACGAACCGGTTCTATGTGCAGACCGGCATCTATGAGGCGTTCGCCGAGAAACTCACCGATGCGGTCAAGCGCCTCAAGGTGGGCGACGGGCGCCAGGACGGCGTGCAGCAGGGTCCGCTTATCGACGAACGTGCCGTCGACAAGGTGCAGCAGCATATCGATGACGCGGTGAAAAAGGGTGGCACGGTGCTCGCCGGCGGCAAGCGTCATGCGCTCGGCGGCACGTTCTATGAGCCAACCGTTATCCGCGACGCGTCACAGGACATGACCGTCGCACAGGAGGAAACGTTCGGTCCGCTCAGCCCGATCTTTCGCTTCGAGACGGAGGAGGAAGCCATCGCACGGGCAAATGACACGGACTTTGGTCTGGCCTGTTATTTCTACACGCGCGATCTCGCGCGTGTCTTTCGTGTCTCGCAAGGTTTGAAATACGGGCTCGTCGGTGTGAATGCCGGTTTTCTGACATCCGAGGTTGCGCCGTTCGGCGGCGTCAAGGAATCCGGCATGGGCCGCGAGGGATCCAAGTACGGCTGCGACGACTATCTCGACATCAAATATGTTTGCGTGGCTGGATTGGACTGAGTGCGGCAACCGAGTGTGAAGATGAACATACCCTTTGATGCAGACGAACTGGATCGCTTGATGGAGGGGGAGGGGATCGATCTCCTCCTCGCCACCTCGAAGCACAATGTCCAATATCTGCTCGGCGGCTATCGTTTCTTCTTCTTCGACTACATGGATGCGATTGGGCTCAGCCGTTATTTGCCCATTCTTGTCTACCCGCGCGGACGGCCGAATGACGCCGCCTATTTCGCAAATTCCATGGAGCCGATCCGGCCGGAGAACAATGCCGGCTGGCCGCCGCGCGTCTCAGCTGAGAATTGGGGCACGCAGGACTCCATGGCGCAGGCGATCGCGCACATCGAGAAGCTCGGCGTCGCGCCGCGAAAGATCGGGATTGAGTCCGGCTTCCTGCCGACAGATGCCTTCAAGGTGTTGGAGGCGCGTTTCGGCAATACCCGCATTGAGGACGCGGTCGTGGTTCTGGAGCGGCTGCGCGCGGTGAAGACAGCGGAGGAAATTGCACATCTGCGGAGATCATCAGAAAACGTCGTGGATTCCATGCTGACAGTGTTCGCCGAACATGGGCCGGGCACGAAGAAATCCGAGCTGATCGATGCTCTACGGCTTGAGGAAACCAAGCGCGGCCTCATCTTCGAGTATTGCCTAGCGACGGTCGGGCGGAGCCTGAACCGCTCGCCAAACGACGATGTCTGGAACGACGGCGAGATCGCCTCGCTCGATTCAGGCGGCAACTACAAAGGCTATATTGGGGATCTCTGCCGCATGGCGGTGCTTGGCGAGCCGGACAGCGAGCTGCAGGACCTATTGGCCGAGGTTGACAGCGTGCAGCAAGCGGCGCGCAAGCCGATCCGGCCCGGCACAAATGGCGGCGACATCATCGCAGCCGGCTTGGCGGCGCTTAAGGACTGTCCGCACAAAGAGGTCATGCGTTACGTCGCCCACGGCATGGGGCTCGTAAGCCACGAAGCGCCGAGGCTAACGTCGCAGACGGACGTTCCGTATCCCGCGAGCGATGCTGACAAACCGCTCCAGGAGGGGATGGTGGTGTCGATTGAGACGACGCTGCCGCATCCAAAGCGCGGTTTCATCAAGCTGGAGGACACAGTGCTGGTCACCGCCGACGGCTGGGAAGGCCTTGGCGATGATGGTCGCGGCTGGACGGTCGCGGGAACACGGGTGGTCGGCTAGTCCGAGTTTGGGGGAGGGGTGGGCCACATTCCTCTAAGGATCAACCCGCTCACCCCCTCCCGAAAACCGCTGCGCAAGCACTTACGGTTTTCGACCTCCCCTCAAGGAGGAGGTTGAGCGAAGCCCGCCGCTAGCGCGGGGCCCCCGATGGCAGCTAGGCGCCTAGAGCGCTTCCGCCTTGACCAGCGAATGGACATCTTCCACGCGCGCGGCGTCGAGGTCGTCCTCGGAGATATCGAAAGTCTCGCCGACGAGGTCCTCAATGCCCTTCACAAGCGCGAGTGCATCGAGCCCGTAATAGCGCATCAAATAGGGGCGCGAGCCGCCATGGGCATAGGTGTCCTTCAGCCCCAGGCGGATCAGGCGCTTGCCGATTCCGGCACTGGCCATCGTCTCGGCGACGAGGCTGCCGATGCCGCCTTCGGTGACGTGATTTTCAAGCGTGATGACGCCATGTTTGACCGACCCGATATGATCGAGAAGCGACTTCTCGTCGAAAGGCTTGATGGTGCTGAGGTGGAGATGCCGAATCGACAATCCGGCCTTCGCCAAAGCAGAGCGGGCGCGCATCGCTTCTTCGGTGCAGATGCCGGCGGTAACGACGAGAATATCGTCGCCGGTTGAGAGCTCGCGCATCTCGCCGACCTTGATCGGGCTGTCAAAGAGCCGCGGGACCGAGCCGCGTAGGATGCGGCACCAGACGGGGCCGTCGATGGAATCGGCGGCCTCGCAGATCGACTCCACCTCCGTTGCGTCTCCGGTTTCCAGGATGGTCATGTTGGGGATGGAGCGCATCACGCTGATGTCCTCGATCGACTGATGGGTCATGCCACCGGGCGTGGTGACACCAGGGAGGAATCCCATCAGCCGCACCTTGCGGCGCGGATACGCGATCGAGGCCATCAGCTGATCATACGGGCGGCGGTACATGAACACGCCGAACGTATGAATGAACGGGCGGTAGCCGGCGAGGCCGAGCCCGCCGGCGAAGCTCAACATGTTTTGCTCCGCCATGCCGAGTGAGACGAACTGGTCGGGATGGCGATCGCGGAAACCGTCGACCTCGCAGCTCGATGTCAAATCGGCCGAAAGGCACAGCACGTTTGGATGAGCGACGGCGTATTTCTCGAAAGCTGCCGCGTAGGGGCGAGAGACCATCTCAACCATATTCGATCCTCAGTGCTGGTACTCGATAGGCTCAATGCCGAGATCGGCGGCGATGGAGACGTTCATGCGAGCGCGTTCGTCCTCCGACTTGAAGCGAACGTAGTGAAGGCGAGGGAAGCGCTCCTCAAGGATGCTCATCGCGTTGTACGGAGACGTATGCGCCAGGATGATCAGCGGCTTGCCGGCATGCGTCTCATTCATCGCATCGCGCATGGCGCTGAGGTCGTGACCGTCGATCTCCACGCAATGGGCGCCGAAGACGCGGAACTTTTCGGCGATGTCGCGGACCTCCATCACCGAGGCCATGGCGCCGTCGCATTGCTGCTTGTTGACGTCCATGATGGCGTAGAGGTTGTCGATGCCGTGATGGGCGCAGGCCTGAACCGCCTCCCAGGTCTGGCCCTCCTGCACCTCGCCGTCGGACATGAACACCCAGGTGCGCCCGGGCTCGCCGCGACGCTTTCGGCCGTATGCGAGGCCCGCGCCGGTCGACAGGCCGATGCCCAGCGTGCCGTTGTGCACCTCCATGCCGGGGCTGTGCTCCGCCCCGATCATCTCAACGCTGGACCCGTCCTTGTTGAACATGTCCAGCCCTTCAGGTGCCATGCGGCCGACCTCGATCAGCGTGGCATAGGCGACCAACGCATAATGCGCCGGCGCGATGAACAGTCGGTCGAATTCGGGGGCGGCGGGGCCGTTGTAACCGGCGCCGGTGTGGTAATCTGTGTTGGTGGGCGAGGGCACGCCAGCGAACGGCGCGGGGATCGGCGGAAGCGTCGGGTCGCCGAGTTTCAGTTCCTCGTTATAGAGCCAGGCCAGTTGCTCGGCGGCTGAACAGGCCTGCGAAAGGTAGCCGCCATTGTTGCGGATCGAGTGCTCGAACACTCGGCGACGGATCCCAAGTGCGACGTCTTCTGTTGCCCGCTGGTTTCGCATCCGACCGGTCTCCTTCGATGAACATATGACATTTTGTTTTACATATGTAAAGGTGGCTGGATGAGGCGCCAATATGTGATAAGGCTCCGCCCATGGCAAATCGACTGACCGCGGCGCATTGGGGCAGCTACACGATTGCCGGCCGCCCAGACGATCCCGAACTGCAGAACGACCCCAACGATCCGGCGCCGTCACGCATCGGGCGCGGCTGGCTGTCGGCGGCGCGCGATTCCAGGCTGCGCATTCGCAATCCGTCCATCCGCAAGGGCTGGCTGGACGGCGACAAAGGGGCGGCGCGGAACGACGACAGCTTTGTTGAGGTGTCGTGGGAGAAGGCCTCCGATCTGGCGGCTGAGGAGCTCGCCCGTGTCATCCGTGCGCACGGCAATGGTGCGATCTTCGCCGGTTCGTATGGCTGGGCGAGCGCCGGGCGGTTTCATCATGCCCAGTCGCAGCTCAGGCGGTTCTTGAATCTGATCGGCGGCTATACGGCAGCGCGTGACACCTACTCGCATGCGGCGGCCGAGGTGCTCCTGCCGCATATCGTCGGGATGACCAACAGCGAATACCAGGAGCGCATGACGAGCTGGCCGCTGATTGCGGAGCATTGCAGCCTGCTCGTCGCGTTCGGCGGCATATCGGGCCGCACGGCGCAGATCGCGTCGGGTGGAACGTCGGCGCATGAGGTTGAGCATTGGCTGAAGCGGGCGGCGGAGAACGGCACGGCGATCGTTAACATCTCGCCGCAGCGCGGCGACATGTCGGCGGTGCCCTCGGCGGAGTGGCTGGCGATTCGTCCGGGCACCGACACGGCGCTGATGCTTGCGCTGGCCTTCGAGCTCTTGACCAATGGGTGGCACGACGCAGCGTTCTTGGACCGCTACACGAGCGGCTGGCCGCAGTTCGAAGCCTATCTGACGGGAACCAGCGACAATCAGCCGAAATCGCCCAATTGGGCATCGCCCATCTGCGACGTGCCGGCTGATGCAATTCGTAGCTTAGCGGCGCGTATGGCGCGTGAGCGTGTGATGATCACCGCGACATGGGGCCTGCAGCGCAGCGATCATGGCGAGCAACCGCTTTGGGCAGGGCTGACGCTCGCCGCCATGCTCGGCCAGATCGGCAAGCCGGGCACCGGCTTCGGCTTCGGCTATGGTTCCACCACACCGGTCGGCCGTCCGAAGCGCTTCATCCGGTGGCCGTCAGTGCCGCAGGGGCGCAATACGGTAGCCGATTTCATCCCGGTGGCGCGGATCGCCGACATGCTTCTGTCGCCGGGCGAGCCCTACACCTATGACGGGGAGGCGCGGCGCTACCCCGACATCCGGTTGGTCTATTGGGCGGGCGGTAACCCGTTTCATCATCATCAGGATTTGAACCGCCTGTCGGACGCCTGGACGCGGCCGGAAACGGTGATCGTCAACGACCATAGCTGGACGGCGACGGCGCGCCGCGCCGACATCGTCCTGCCGTCGACGACGCCGCTGGAGCGCGACGACATCATGATCAATCGCCGCGACCCGGCGCTGATCTATATGAGCCGCGCGATGGCGCCGCTCGGTGGCGCGCGCGACGACCACGCGATTTTTGGCGCGCTTGCCGAGCGCATGGGCGTCGCTGACGCATTCCACAAGAACCGCAGCGTCGACGAATGGCTGCATTGGCTATGGGCGGGCTGCCAGGGCGTCGCGCAAGTGGAGGGTTTTGCGCTGCCGGAGTTTGAGCGTTTCCGCGAGATGGGGCGCGTCGACATCCCCGACCAGGATGAAGTCCGCATCCAGATGGGGGATTTCGTCGCTGACCCACAGACCAATCGGCTTCGCACCGAAAGCGGCAAGATCACGATCTTCAATGAGCGTATCGCGGCCATGGCGCTTGCCGATTGTCCGGGGCATCCGACCTGGATCGCGCCGACGGAATGGCTGGGCGCGGCGCAGCCCGATCAACTGCATCTGATCTCGCCGCAGCCGGACACGCGGCTGCATGGCCAGTTGGACAACGGGGCTGTGTCGCAGGCGAGCAAGATCAGCGGCCGCGAACCGTGTCTTCTGCATCCAGATACTGCCGCACGCCATGGCCTGGGCGAGGGCGATGT
Source organism: Afifellaceae bacterium (assembly GCA_028284625.1). Taxonomy (GTDB): domain Bacteria; phylum Pseudomonadota; class Alphaproteobacteria; order Rhizobiales; family Afifellaceae; genus DASWJZ01. The sequence goes on from JANQRH010000008.1 coordinate 246,154, forward strand.
CCTGCGGATCTTCAATGAACGCGGCGCGTGTCTTGCCGGCGTGCGATTGAGCGAGAGCATCCGGCCGGACTGCATCGCGCTTGCGACCGGCGCTTGGTACGATCCGCAGATTGTCGACGGTGCGGCGTTGGAGGTGCACGGCAATCCGAATGTGCTCACCATCGACAAGGGCGCGTCGGGGCTTTCGCAGGGCAATATCAGTCACACTGCTCTGGTGCGGATTGAGAAATGGCAGGGCCCGCTGCCGCCGCTTCGGGTGAGCGGCCCGCCGGCGATCGTGCCGGCTGAAAGCTGAGGTTTGGGCCGGCGGATTGGCCAATTGTCGTCATGCCCGGACTTGATCCGGGCATCCATTCCTGAGCCGCTCGACTTGGCGAAGCGCCAGCGGAATGGATTGCCGGGTCCAAGCCCGGCAATGACGACAGATATAAGGACCACGCCAATGGGTCCGATGCACGCCGCGGCGACAGGCGGGCTGAATTTACAAATGTCAATCATTATGTCATATGTAACACCAACGAAGTAGGGAATACGGCGTGGAGGAATTGTGGCTGGGTGTCGATATCGGCACCACGATGATCAAGGCCGCCGCCTACCGTCCTGACGGCACGCAGGCCGCATATGCGGAGGCGTCGGTCCCGGTTCAGCGGACCGGCGAGGGTTGGGCGGAGCAGGATATGCATGCCGTGTGGAGCGGCGTGTGCGCCGTCCTGCGCGCCGTGGCTAAAGACGTCGACACGGCCGTGATCAGCAGTATCGGACTCGCCGCTCAAGGCGACGGGCTGTGGATGCTCGACGATGCCGGGCAGCCCAACGGCCCGGCCATGCTGTGGAACGACACACGCGCCGGCCGCGACGTTGAGGCGCTGATCGCCGACGGTCGCGCAGCCGCTGTCGGCCGCGCCTGCAACACATCGAACTGGCCGGGCACGAGCGGTAGCCTCTATGGCTGGCTGAAGCGTAACGACCCGGCGCGTGCGGCCAAGACGGCGCGTGTTCTCTACTGCGCCGATTGGGTCGGCTATTGCATGACCGGCGTTGTCGCGACGGATCTTGCCGACGCGTCAATCCCGTTTTTCGACCTTCAGACCAAGAGTTGGTCGGACGCCGCCCTGGCGGCTCTCGACTGCGAAGACTTGAAGGCGAAGCTGCCCAATCCGCAGCCCGCCGATACGATCCTGGGGCGTGTGACCAAAGACGCGGCAGAGGCGACCGGTCTGCCCGAAGGGCTTCCCGTCTCAACCGGCACGCTCGATCTCGGCGCCATGATCGTCGGCATGGGCATGGATCAATCCGGTCAGACGATGATGATCCTGGGCACCACCGCGGTGGTCAACATTCTCACCGACCGGATTGAGCCGGCGGATGCGCCTGTCGGGGCGACGACGTTTCATTCCACCGCCGACCTCAAGATCCGCATCCTTGCGCCGTCGACCGGTGCGGCGGCGTTCGATTGGTTCACAGCACTTCACCCGCAGTCGCTCGGCGGCGACAGTCCCGGCGAAGTTGCCGAGAAGCTGAACGCGCTGGCGCGCGACGTGCCGCCCGGATCGCGCGGCGTTCTGTTCCTGCCTTATCTCAACGGCGAGCGGGCGCCCTTTGTCGCGCCGTTGGCGCGCGGCTCGTTCCATGGCCTGACCAGCGACACATCGAAAGCGGAGATGGGCCGTGCGGTCATGGAGGGCGCCGCATTCAGCCTGCGCCACTGCTTTGAAGCTGAGGGCGCGACGCCGAGCGAGCCTGTGCAGCTCACCGGCGGCGGGGCGCGGAACGCGCTTTGGTGCGACATCGTCGCGGACGTGCTCGGCGTGCCGGTGATCGTGAGCCCGCTCAGCGATCACGGCTTATGGGGTGCGGCGTGCATTGGTGCGGCTGCCGCCGGCAAGGGCAATGCGTGCCGGTTGGCAGCGCGGGACGAGCATGGCTGGACGCATGAGCCGGATGCGGAGCGACACGCCGTCTACAATGGCGCCTTCAAGCGCTACGCGGCGGTGTCGGAGGCAAGCCGGCCGATCTGGGCGGCCATGCGTGATGAGGACGAGTGAGGGCAGATGGCCGAAATGATGAAAGCTGCGGTCTATTACGCGCTTGACGATATCCGCATTGAGGATCGTCCGATCCCCAAGATCGGCCGCGACGAGATGCTCTTGAAGACGCTGGCCTGCGGTCTGTGCGGCGGCGAGACCATGGCCTGGTATAAGAAGGCAGAGCCGAAGGTCATCGGGCATGAACCGATCGGCGAGGTGGTCGAGGTCGGCTCGGACGTCAAAGACTACAAGGTCGGCGACCGTCTCTTCGTCAACCATCATGTCGGGCGGATCGACAGTCATCTGTCGCGCCGCGGGCATTTCACGCGCGACCCGTTCTATTCGCAGATGAAGCTCGATCCCGGCGGCGTCTGCGAGTTCTACCGCGTCACCGCACAGCATCTGCGGATGGACGCGCACAAGCTTCCCGACAGCATCAGCACTGAAGCGGCGGTCACGATCGAGCCCTGGTCGTGCGTCATGAGCGGGCTGAAAGTGTGCAACATCCAGCCCGGCGATGCGGTCGCCGTGGTCGGCGCCGGCTTCATGGGGCAGGGGTTCGTGCATCTGTCATCGCTCTTCGGCGCGGGGAAGGTGGTGGCGCTCGATTTCTCAGACTGGCGGCTGGCGCGCGCACGGGAGTTCGGTGCGACCCATACGATCAACCCCAAAAACGAGGATGCCGTTGCCGCCTTGCGTGCGGCCAACAACGGTCGGCTCGCCGATACGGTGATCGTCATCGCGCCGTCGACGGCCGCTTGGGCGCAAGCTTTGGCGCTTGTGGAGGTCGGCGGCACGCTTCATCTTGGCGCGCCGCTGCCGCCCGACACCGATTGGGTGAGAGACGGCAACGCCGCCTACTTCGACCAGATCAGTGTGACCTCGCGGTACAGCTCCGATCACACCGACACCTACAGCTATATCCGCCTGCTTGAGGCCGGCCGCATCAAGGCCGATCAGGCGATCTCGCACCGCTTCGACATTGCCGACGCGGCCGAGGCGTTCGAGATGCTGGTCAAGGCGGAGAAGTCTTTGAAGATCATCGTCTACCCCCACGGCGTGCCGGAAGGAGCGGGACATGCTTGAGGCGCTGAAGGAAGAAGTTTGCGAGCAGAATCACGAACTCCCGCGCAATGGGCTGGTGGTCGGCTCGGGCGGCAACGTCTCAGGGCGTGACCCGGAGAGCGGACTGATCGTGATCAAGCCGTCGGGCGTGAAGTTCGCCAAGCTGACGCCGGACACCATGGTGGTCGTCGACATCGACGGCAATGTCGTTGACGGTCATATGAAGCCGTCGGTCGATACCGGCATTCACCTCTACATCTACCGCAAGCGTGACGATGTCTTCGGCATCACGCACACGCACTCTCCCTATGCCACGAGCTTTGCCGCGCGCGGCGAACGCATCCCCGCGGTGCTCACGCCGATCACCCATATGCTGGGGCGCGACATTCCATGCTCACGTTATGCCACGCCGGGCGAAGTGGATACCGGCGAAGCCATTCTGGAGGCGGCCGACGGCGGGTATGCCGTGCTGGTCAAGGCGCATGGCGTGTTCACCATGGGTGGCTCCGCCAAAGAGGCGACCTCGATCGCCATGTATTTGGAAGAGGCGGCGATGACCACGCATCTTGCGATGCTCCATGGGCCGGTGGAGGAGCTGCCGCAGGAAGAGATCGACCGGTGCTACCGGTGGTTCCGCAAGAATTACGGCCAGTCCGGCGCAAAGGCGGTCAACGCGTGATGCCATTCGCTCCGGCCCAAATCATCGGCTAAAACTGTTACCCTGCTCGCCGAATCTCGGCGCGGCGTCGCCTGGATTGAGGCTGGAGACGAAAACAATGGCCGCAAGACCGCGTCCGGACAACAAACGAAAAAGCGATGCCGATGTTCCGAGCGTCCTGAACCAGCGCGACAGCGTCCTGGCCAATGTCGCACTGCTCTATTACGGCGAGGGCCTGACCCAGTCGGAAATTGCGAAGCGTATGAAGGTGTCGCGCGCAACGGTGATCAACCAGCTGCGCGAAAGCCGCGAACTCGGCATTGTCGACATCCGCATTCGCGGCGAAGCGCTTGCCGTGTCGAGCCTGTCGCGGGCGCTGTGTGAGCGGTTCGGGCTGGATGACGCCTATGTCGCCTATGGCGCGGGGAACGGCGCGGCGCTTCTTCGAAATACGGCGCGCGTTGCGGCCATGGCCGTGCTCGACATCATCGAGCCGGGCGATCAGGTGGGTGTGTCCTGGGGCGAGACGCTGAAGAGCGTTGCCGACAGTCTGCCGAGCCAGCGGGTCGACGATGTGGCCATCTCGCAGGTTATTGGCTCAATGGACACGGCCCGGCTGCCTGCTGCGGAAACCTGCGCCATCCGTATCGCCAATCGGCTGCATGCGCATTGCTACACGCTGCACGCGCCGGCGCGGCTTTCAACCGAAGCGCTGGCGAAATCCATCAGCGCCGAACCGGCCATCAAGCGTCAGCTGGCGCGTTTCGACAAGCTTGACCTCATTCTCTACTCCATCGGCGACGTCTCCGCGCAGACGCATCTGGTCGCCTCCGACATTGCGACGGCGGAGGAACTCAGGCGCGCCATCGACAACGGCGCGTGCGGCATCGCCTGCGGCCGCTACTACGATCGTGGCGGCGCACATGTTTCCGATCCGCTCGATGATCGGCTGATCGCCATCACGATCAAGCAACTCAAGGCCGTTCCGAAACGATTCCTGGTCGCAGCCGGCCGCAGCAAGCGGACGGCAACGCTGGCGGCGCTTGCCGGTGGAATGGTCAGCCATCTTTGTGTCGATCAGGAGCTTGCCGAGTGGCTGCTTGAGGCGTTGGTCGAGGAGGTGTGACGCCGCTCCCGCGGCGGGCACGGATTAACCTCCCCCTTGAGGGGAGGTCGAAGTTTGCGGAACGTAAGTGCACGCAAACTTCGGGAGGGGGTGAGCGGTTGATCAGCGTAGGAACGTCGCTCACCCCTCCCCGAAATCGGCTCGCAAAGCTCACCGATTTCGACCCTCCCTCAAGGGGAGGGTTAGGCCGAGTCTCGAGCGTGATCTAAAACCCGATAGGGCGCTATTGCGTGACGATTTCCGGCCCCATGAGGAAGGTCGGCAAGGCCGTCGATAGAGGCGGCACGTAGGTCACCAGGATCAGGAACAGGAACATGATGCCGACCCAGGGGAGGGCGGCGCGCACGACGCTTGTCACCGACATTTTAGCCACGCCGGCCGTCACGAACAGATTGAGGCCAACCGGTGGCGTGATCATGCCGATCTCCATGTTCACGACCATGATGATGCCCAGGTGGATCGGATCGATCCCCAACTCCATGGCGATCGGAAACACCAAAGGCGCGACGATGACGAGGAGGCCGGATGGCTCCATGAACTGGCCGCCGATCAAAAGCAGCACATTGACCACAACGAGGAACATGATTGGCCCGAGGCCTGCCGCCAGCATGGCTTCGGTAATCAATTGCGGAATGCGCTCCTCCGTCAGCACGTGCTTTAGAATCAGCGCATTGGCGATGATGAACAGCAGCGTAATGGTCACCATGCCGGCCTGGATCAGCGTCTCGCGGGTGTCGGAATGGAACCACGCTGTGATCAAGGCTTGCGGCTGCCGCAGCAGCGATTTGGGTTCGCCGTCGGTCGATTTCAGCGGGCCCATGTCGCGATAGACGAAGTTGGCGATGAAGAACGCATACATGGCCGCGACCGCAGCGGCCTCGGTGGGCGTGAACACGCCGCCATAGATGCCGCCGAGGATGATGACGATCAGAGCCAGTCCCCAGATGGCGTCACGGGCGGAAGCAAGCACCTCGCGAAACGACGCGCGTGGCTGCGACGGCAGGCCTTTAACCAGTGCCACCACCAGGATGCCGGCCATCAGCATCAAGCCGGCGACGATGCCGGGAAAGACGCCGGCCAAGAACATGCGGCCCACGGAGACATCCACCGACGCTGCGTAGACGACCATGACGATGGAGGGCGGGATGAGGATGCCCAGCGTGCCAGCGTTACAGATGACACCGGCGGCGAATTCCTTCTTGTATCCGACCTGCCGCATACCGGCGATGACGATGGTGCCGATGGCGACGACCGTCGCCGGCGACGAGCCGGAGAGCGCAGCAAACAGCATGCAGGCGAAGACGCTGGCGATCGCCAGACCGCCGGGGAGGTGTCCGACGGTGGCGATGGCGAAACGGATGATGCGCTGCGCCACGCCGCCGGTCGACATGAAGGCGGAGGCGAGGATGAAGAAGGGGATCGCCAGCAGCGTGAAGTGGCCGGCGAAGGCGTTGAAGAGCGTCTGTGCGATGGAGGCAAGCGAGGCGTCGGAATAGACGATCAGAAAGATGATCGATGACAGGCCGAGGCTGACCGCGATCGGAACGCCGAGGAAAAGAAAGCCGATGATGAGGACGAAGAGGAGAACGACCGACATGGATCAATCGGCCTTGTATGAGACTTCGGACAGCTCCTCGAGCGCGTCTTCCGCCTCATGTCCGGCGATGATGCGGTCCTGCCGGCCGGTATAGACGGCCCAGCCGGCCTGGGCGAAGCGGATGCACAGAAGCGTCATGCCGAGCGGCAGAGCAAAATATGGAATGAAGCGGGGGAGCTTTTCCCATCGTTCGCCCTCGTTCAGCGAGTCCTTCAGGAACTGTAGGAACTCCGGCATGTAGATGTCGTTGACTTCGTACCAGGCCTGCGGGCCGGCGAATAAGCCCCAATATTGCCAGGAGCCCACGGCGATCAGGCCGGCATAAGCAAGGCTTGCCGCGACGGCGGCCAGTCCGACAATGCGCCGCGCGGTGTGCGGCAAAGCGGCAATCAGAACGTCGACACCAAGATGAGCGTTTTTCTTCACCGCATAAGAGGCGCCGATAAGCACAAGCCAGGCGAACAGGAAGACCGTCGCTTCAAGCGCCCACAATATGTTTGAGTTGAAGCCGTAGCGGACAACGACATTGGCGAAGGTGATCAGCGTCATCAGGCCGAGAAGGATTGCGATCAGCAATTCTTCGACCAGGTCGGTCCACCGTCTTGGCGCTGGCGTGTCCATGCTCCCCCCGTTGCCCGTCTTTTTAGGGCCGTCTTCTTGTTGCGCGACCAATGCCTCCGTTGGTGGGGGCTTAGCGCGATGGCCCTGCCGCCGATCCGGTTCGTGCCGGCGGCAGGGCTTGTTCGGCGAATGGCCGTCTAGTTCATCACATTATAGGACAAAGCGGCTTCGATCACGTCGCGGCCGATATCCTTTTCGAACTTCTCCCAGACCGGCTGCATGGCCTCAACCCAGGCCTGGCGCTGCTCCGGCGTCAGCTGGCGGATGGTGCCGCCGGCGTCGATGATGAGCTGCTTGGCTTGGTTGTTGACCGCGGTCGACTCTGCGTTGCGCAGCTCCGTTACCTCGGTGAAGATCGTGGAAAGCTGGCTGCGGACGTCCCCGTCGAGCCCTTCCCACCAATCGACCGACGTCACGACGAGGTAGTCGAGAATGCCGTGGTTGGTCTCGGTGACGCCGTCCTGCACCTCGAAGAACTTCTTGCCGTAGATGTTGGACCAGGTGTTCTCCTGGCCGTCGACGACCTTGGTCTGCAGGGCGCCGTAGACCTCCGAAAACGCCATCTTCTGCGGGCTGGCGCCGAGCGCCTCAAACTGCGCAACCAGCACATCGGAGGGCTGCACGCGGAACTTCAGGCCCTGAGCGTCCTCAGGCGTCATCAGCGGACGGTTGGCCGACATCTGCTTCATGCCGTTGTGCCAGAAGCCGAGTCCGAGCAGGCCCTTGCGCTTCATCGAGGTGAGAAGTTTCTGGCCGTCTTCCGATGTCTGGTAGCGATCGACGGCGTCGACATCGGTGAACACGAAGGGCAGGTCGAACAGCCGGAACTTCTTGGTGAAGGTCTCGAACTTCGACAGCGACGGCGCCGCCATCTGCACGTCGCCGCGCAGCATGGCCTCAAGCACCTGGTCGTCGTTGTAGAGGCTGGAGTTTCCAAACACCTCCACACACGCCTTGCCGTCCATCTCGGCGTTGACGCGCTCGGCGAAAAGCGAGGCGGCGATGCCCTTGGGGTGCTTGTCGGTGTTGGTGACGTGGCTGAACTTGATGACCGTTTCGCCGGGGTCGCAAGCTGCCTGCGCATTGGCGGCGAGCGCGCCGACGAGGCCGACAGCAACGGCCAGGGTCTTGATGTGTTTCATGGGTTCCTCCATTCAGCGGTTAATCTCGATCCCGCGCAATTCTTACGGGTTGCACCTCGCGTCTCACTGGCAGCGCGGAGATGCAATGCAAAAAACGCGGCTGTGCGGCATTATGCGCAGAGACGTTTGCGGGGGTGGGTGGAAAGCGACACATCGGCGCGTGTCACGTGGGTCGAACGCGACCCATTTCCGCAGAAATCGCAGCTTTGGCGCTTCAGCCGTCCGGTCCGTCGTCGCGGTAATCTTCGCGATTAAGGCCGTGCTTGCGCATCTTCTCGTATAGCGATTTGCGCGACAGGCCGAGCGATTTGTAAGTCTCGTTCAGCCGGCCGCTCTGTGCGGCAAGTTCCGCGACGATGAGGTCGCGCTCAAACGCCTCCATCTTCTGCGCCAACGATCCGGCCTCGTCGCTCTCGTCCTCGACACCGTCGCCGTCGATGCCGAGCCCGAGCGCAAACCGGTCGGCGGCATTTCTCAGCTCACGGACATTGCCCGGCCAGGCGCGCGTGGCGAGCACGGATAGCGTGCTTGCCGGGATGTCCGGCGGCGCTTTGTGGGACCGGGCCGCGGCTTCCGCAACAAGTTGCGTGAACAGGCGCGGCACGTCGGCGACGCGCTGCTCCAGGGTCGGCATGCGCAGCGTCACGACGTTGAGGCAATACAAGAGATCGCTGCGAAAACGGCCTTCGGCCGCCTCTTGCTCAAGGTCAGCCTTGCTTGCGGCAACAAAGCGAACGTCGAGCGGGATCGGATCGTTGGAGCCGAGGCGCGTCACGCTGCGCTCCTGCACGACCCGCAAGAGCTTGACCTGCAGATTGATCGGCATGCTCTCAATCTCGTCGAGGAACACCGTGCCGCCGCGTGCATGCTCAAACTTGCCGTAGCGCCCCTTGGTGGCGCCGAGAAATGCACCGGCCTCATGGCCGAAGAGCTCGTTCTCGATGAGATCGGCCGGCAGCGCTCCGCAATTGATGGCCACGAACGGCTCGCCGGCCCGCGGGCTTATGGCGTGCAGCGCGCGCGCCGCCACCTCTTTGCCGGTTCCGGTGGCGCCGACAATGAGAACGTCGGCATCGGTTGGGGCAACGGCCCGAATCTGGCGTCGGAGCTCGACCATGACATCGGTGCGGCCGGTCAGCCGCGCCTCCAACTCGTCGCGCCGCGCCACGACGGAGCGCAGCTCGCGGTTCTCCAGCGTTAGGCGCCGCTTGTCGATGGCGCGTCTGACAACGTCGATGAGGTGATCGGAGGCGAAAGGCTTCTCGATGAAATCGTAGGCGCCGGCGCGCATGGCCTCCACGGCGAGCTGCACGTCGCCGTGGCCGGTCACTAGGACGATCGGAAGCTCCGGATCGATGGCAAGAGCGCGCTGCATGAACGCCATACCGTCCAAGTTGGGCATGCGCATGTCGGTGACGAGCACGCCGTCATAGTCGCGATCGAGCAGATCGAGCACGGCTGATGCGTTTGAGAAGCACTCAGCTTGCAGATCGGCCAGGTCGAAGGCTTGCCTGGCCGCTAGGCGGATGTGCTCTTCATCGTCGATGAAGATGACCTGCGCGCTGCTCATTCGGCAGCTTCCACCGCGCGGTCGGCGGCGTTCAGCTCGATCGTGAACTCAGCGCCTCCGCCAGGCCGGTTGGCGGCGTTCAGAGACCCGCCGAAGTCCTTGATGATGTTGTAGGAGACCGAAAGGCCCAGGCCGAGACCTTCGTTGATCCCCTTGGTGGTGAAGAACGGGTCGAAGATCAGGTCGAGATGCTCTTCGGCGAGCCCGCGGCCGTTGTCGCTAACAACGATCAAAACGCGATCGTCCTGGCGTTCCGCGCGGATGGTGATCTCCGGCGCCCGCTCGCTCTCCGGCACGGCGTCAAGCGCGTTGCCGATCAGATTGACCAGCACCTGTTGGAGGCGGACCTGACCGCCGACAACCAAGAGTTCTTCTTCGCCCAGGTCGACATGCACATTTGCGTCGCCGGAACGAAGCCGGCCGGCGAGAAGCTGCAGCGCGTCGTTGACGGCCGTCGCAACCGCGACTGTGCCGATCCGCTGCTGCGGCTTGCGTGCAAAGTTGCGGAGGTGGTTGCTGATCTCCGCCATGCGGTCGACCAGCTCCGATATCCGCGTGATGTTGTCCTGCGCCTCGCCGGTGCGCTGGCGGTCGAGATAGGCGTTGGCGTTCTCCGCATAGGACTTCATGGCGGCGAGCGGCTGATTGAATTCGTGCGACAGGGCGGCCGACATCTGGCCAAGCGCGGCGAGCTTTCCGGCCTGAACGAGGTCGGCTTGCGACTTGCGAAGGCGTCGCTCCGCGTCCGTGCGCTCACGGATTTCCAGCGTGAGCTGCTTGTTGGCCGCATCGAGGTCGATGGTTCGTTCGTTGACGCGCTGTTCAAGCTGCGCCTGCGCCTCGCGTTGCGCCTCCAGCCGCTCGTTCAACCGCACGCGCCGCTGCAAGAGGTAGGCCGCTGCAAGAGCGGCGACCATGATCGTGAGAATGGCCGCGACGAATGCGGAGGTCGCCTGCGCCGTCGCGGCGGCCCTCGGCGTCAAAAGGTGGATGGTCCACGCGGCCTCCGGCATGTCGAGCTCGGTCATCACGAAAGCTTCTGATGCGCCGGCTGTTTGAACAGTCATGAGGCGTGCCGTGGCCCCAAGCGCCTCGAAGCCGACGTCAAGGGGCTCCAGGCTCTCCAACGGGTACTGCTTGAACGTCTCGATCGCCTCCAGCGCTGCGGCGTCAAGCGGCGCAAGCGTCTTAAAATGCCACGCGTCGCGGCTCGACATGAAGATCACGCCGTTCTCGTCGGTGACGATCAGTTGGCTGTCGCCCCAGCGCCAAGCAGCTTCCAGGTCGTCGACGCTCACCTTCACGGCCACGACACCGACAATCGTGTCGTCGCTGCGGACCGGCGCCGCGAAGTAATAGCCGCGCTTCAGCGATGTCGTGCCCAGCGCGAAGTAGCGCCCGAGCTCGCCTTCCGCTGCGGCCTGGAAGTAAGGGCGATAGCTGAAAGCACGTCCGATGAAGGAAGTGTCGCTATCGAAATTGCTGGCGGCGAGGGTCACGCCGGCCGGGTTCATCACATAGATGTCCGAGGCGCCGACATCGGCTGCGATGCGCTTCAGTTCGCGGTTGGTGCGATCGATCCGATTATCCGACGCCAGCGTGAGGAGCGCTTTGATGTCCATCTTGTCGGCGATCAGGCCGGGCAGCGGCTCGTAGCGCATCAGCGCGCCGCGCAAGCCGGCGGCAGCCAGTCGCAATGTGCCTTCGCTCTGCTCGGCGGCGCGGTTCAGGAAGAATCGTTCCGTGGCGCCGAAGCCGAACCACCCGGCCAGTGCGAGCACAAGCGCTGCCATAAGGAGCGCTGCCCAGAATCTCGACCAACGTCTTTTCACGCAACGATTATCGCGCAAACAAACGGCGCGGCATAGGTGGGTGTCTCAGAGCCCATTGGAGGCTCTGTTTCTTTATTGGAGCATGATCTTATCCGAAAACCGGTTCCCACTTTTCGGGATCATGCTTAGTCCAGGCGCTCCGCCTGGCGCATGAATTGTTGCGTCGCGGCAAGGTCCACGACACCGGCGTCAGAGCCGAGGCCGGTGGCGACCAAAGCGGACGTCGCCGTGCCGAGCTCGCAGGCCTCGCGCACGCCAAGGCCCATCGCCAGCCCGGCAACGAAGCCGCCGCAATAGGAATCGCCGCAGCCCGTCGTGTCCGATACGGCGACCTTGTAGGCTGGCAGCCGATACTCTTCGTCCGCCGTCTTTACGAACGATCCCTTGGCGCCCCATTTAAAGACGCAGGCGCCGGCGCCCAATTCCATGAAGAAGGCGGCCATGTCGCGCGGCTCGCTGCGGCCGGAAAGAAACGCCGCTTCCTCCATCGACGGCATGAAGTAGTCGACATGCGGGAGCGTATCCTTCAGCAGCGTCACGGTCTGGTCGTTGGGGGCGATGAGGTCGAAGGTGACGGTCAGGCCTTTGGCTTTGGCGTGTGCCAGCAAAGCAGCGCTCGGCCCGGCATCCATGGCGTTCATCAGGCCGGTGCCGCCGTGATGCAGGATGCGCGCATCGCAGACGCGATCGAAGTCAGCTTCTTTCACCTCCAGGAAGTCGGACGCGCCGCGCTGGTGGAGGGCAGGGCGCTCGCCGTTGGGGCGTATCGTCAGAATGGTGGCGGAGGTCGGTGCGGAATCCGTGCGCTGCACCATGGAGCAATCGATGCCCATGCCGGCATATTGATTGAGGATGAAATCGCCTTTCTCGTCGTTGCCTACACAGGCGATCGTGGCGGTGCTGATACCGAGCTTGGCGGCATTCATGACGGCGCCCGCCGCAGTTCCGGCCGGGTTCATGCGGATCTCTTCGATGAACTCCACGCCGCCGCCATCGGGGATCTTCGACACCGGGCGTCCGGCGATATCGAGAATGGTCAGTCCGACGAAGACGGCATCGAAGTTCGGCATGGCGGCGCTTCCTTAGTTCTGTCCTTGCTCATGTGCAGCCCGCCTCCTGAACAGGCGGCGTGATCATTCTCTGGCACTCTCCTCCCGCTGGCGCCAGGCGCTGTGCGGTTTTGTGCGGCCGGCTCCTAAACCGCTATTTGTACGTAGATTTACATATGACGTTCGAATTGACATTTGTAAATCGGGATTTAGGATAGAGACGGGAAGCCGTGCGTGTTCTGTACCGACGACGCGGCGAGATGGAGGAGCTTATGTGGGGAATAGTGAAAGCAGTCGCCGTCGGAACGCTGGTATCGACCGCGTTCGTCGCGACAGCGCAGGCCGACGGGCATCTGTCGCTTGAAGGCAAGCGGATTGGCGTCGCCGTGGTCGGCACGCAGCATTTCTGGGATCGCGAAGCGTTTACCGGCGCCATCGAAACGGTGGAGAAGCTTGGCGGCGAGGTCGTTCAGGTGGATGGCGGCCGCGACAACCAAGTGCACGCCGACAATCACGACGTCCTCTTAGCGAACGAGGTGGACGCGGTGATTTCCATCCTCGGCGATGCCGCTGTGGAACCCAAGTTCGAAGCGCTGAAGAACGCCGGGATTCCGGTCTTCACGGTCGACCATCCGTCGCCGCATGCGATCAACAACACGACCTCCGACAATTACTACATGGGCACGACGATCGGCCGCTACATGGCGGATGCGATCGGCGGCTCCGGCAAGGTTGCGGTGTTCAACGCCTTTGAAGGCGCGCTGCGCATCTGCGGTATCCGTACGGGCCTGTGGAAATACGTGCTGAGCGATTATCCGGAGATTGAGATTCTTCAGCCGGAGCTGGCGGAAGAGTTCGCCAACGCGCCGGAGGATGCACGCAAGCAGACACTCGATCTTCTCAGCCAATATCCGGAAGGCACGATCGACGCGATCCATGTGGGCTGCTGGGACCAGCCGGCGATCGGCGTGGTGCAGGCGCTTGAAGAGGCCGGCCGCACCGATGTCGTGGTGACCGCGCTCGATGGCGGTCCCGATACGCTCGAGATCATGGCTGAAGAGGGGAGCCCCTTCGTCGCCAATGTCGCACAGCAGCCACGACTGATCGGGTCGACATCCGCCATGAACGTGGCGCGGCATTTTGCGGGCGAGACCCTGTTGCCGCAGACTTATGTCGATGTCGTGCCGGTCAACGGAGCGGAGGAGGCGAAAGCCGCCTACCAGAATCTCGGCTACGGGACGCTCGAATAGTCCGCCTCAACGATTGGAGGGCGCCGGTGCTTCGGCGCCCTCTCATTTGGTGTCGGCGCGTGCCATGATGGCCGGGTTCGCCGGCAATCCACACCGGCAAGACGTGTGAGCTTTTTGGGGAAGGAGCCATTTGGGGATGGCCGGTCCTGTCTTGCAGATGCGCGACATCGTCAAGACCTTTCCCGGCGTGCGCGCGCTGGATGGCGCTTCCATAAGCGTATCTGAAGGCGAGATTCACGGCCTTGTCGGTGAGAACGGCGCTGGCAAGTCGACGGTCATCAAAGTGCTCGCCGGCGTCTACGGCGCCGACAGCGGCTCCGTTACGCTGGACGGCCAGCCGCTCACCGCCATCACGCCGGCGAATGTCCACGACGCGGGCATCCGCTTCATCCATCAGGACCTTCATCTCGTTCCGCATTTTACGGTCACCGAATCGGTGTTCATGGGGCAGGAAGTGGCCGGGCGGTTCGGTCTTTCCAAGCGCCAGATGCGCAATATGGCGGAGCGCTTCTTCCGCGAGGTTCTCGACATCGAGATCGGCTGCGGCCGTCTGATCCGTGATTTGACCACAGCGGAGCGTAAGCTTGTGCAGATTGCGCGTGCGCTCATCGACGACAAGGCGCGACTGGTGGTGTTCGACGAGCCGACTGCGCCTTTGGCCATCGGCGAGATCGAAAAGGTGTTTGCCGCCATTCGCCGACTGAAGGCGCAGGGCATCGCGATGATCTACGTGTCGCACTATCTTTCCGAGATCACCGAGATCTGTGATCGCGTCACCGTGTTCCGCAACGGCAAGGACGTCGCGGTCTTCGACAAGATCAGCGACGACAGCGCCGAGGACATCATCAAGGCCATGGTGGGGCGCGAGCTGGGGCAGCTCTATCCCAACCGCACGCACGCGGCGGGCGAGCCGCTCCTTTCGGTGCGTGGCTTGTCGGACGGGAACCGATTCTTCGACGTTGATCTGACGCTGCGGCGCGGTGAGATTCTCGGCATCGCCGGCTTGATCGGCTCGGGCCGCGAGGAACTGGTCGATACGCTTTACGGATTGCGCAAGGCGAAGTCCGGCACGATCGAGCTCGCCGACTTGCCGCTCAAGCTTTCCAAACCGGCCGATGCCGTCGGCAAGGGCGTGGTGCTGGTGCCGCGCGACCGCCGCGGCGACGGGTTGGTGCTCGCCATGAACGTGATGGAGAATATCAACCTCGCGTCGCTGGAGGAGGTCTCCAAGCTCGGCTGGGAGATGCGCGGCGCGGCGCGTAAGCGTGCGGAGAAGCTGATCGGCGACCTCGACATTCGCCCGACTAATCCTGACGCCATCGGGCAGACGCTAAGCGGCGGTAATCAGCAGAAGGTGGTGCTTGGTCGCTGGCTCGCCATCGATGCGCGGGTGTTCATTCTCGACGAGCCGACAGCGGGCGTGGATGTCGGCGCCAAGGTGGAGATCTATCAGCTCATTGAGGATCTCGCCGCCAAGGGCGCCGGCATCGTGGTCTCGTCGTCGGACCCCGGCGAGCTGATCGGCCTCTGCGACCGCATCCTTGTGATGATGCGTGGCCGCATCAATCACGAGATCGGAACGCAAGGGCTGAGCATCGACCAACTCGTGGCGATGACCACCGGCGCGGCGGATTTCAGCACGGCAGGGGGCACGGCGAGGAGCGCTCATGCCGGATAGCGTCGCGACACGCCCCGGTGGGTTCGATCTGCGCCGCGCGGTCGGCATGGCGCCGGTGGCGATCTTTGTCGCCATGCTCATCTATATCGGCTTCAACGCGCCGAACTTTCTGACCTGGAGCACGATCCAGCTTGTTCTGAGCCAGAGCGTGCCGGTGGTGGTCGTTTGCCTCGGGCTTTCGGTCGTCGTCATGGCGGGTGGCGACGATGTCGTCTCCGGCGGTATCGACCTTTCCGTGCCCGCCACGGCGATCCTCTGTGCGGGCATCATCGCGCAGCAGGTGACGCTGGCCGAGCAGCCGCTCTTCCTGGCGGCGATGCTGGCGTTCGGCGCGGCGCTTATCGTAGGCGCGCTTAACGGCTTTCTCGTCACACGCATCGGCATGACGCCGCTCCTGACGAGCCTGGCGATGTTCGTGGCGGTCGTTGGCGTCAACAATGTCATCACCGCCAGCCGCCGTATCGACATCGACGCACCGTTGATTCTGTTCCTGCGCGACGATCGAATCGTCGGGCTGCCGGCCGGTGTGGCGATCGCGCTGGTTCTGTGCGTGGTGTTCGTGTTCGCCATCCACCACACGAAGTGGGGGCTGAACCTTCAAGCCGTAGGCGGCAGCCGGGAGGCGGCCGAGGTCTCCGGCCTCCGCCCCAGCCACTTCCTCTTCTGGTCCTTCGTCATCGCCGCCTTCGCCGGCTTCTTGGCCTCGTTCTTTGTGCTTGCGCGCGGCTCCGGCTCTTCGCCGGGGACGGAGGACAATTTGCTGCTTGAGATGGTGCTTGCGACGTTTCTCGGCGCATCGTTTTCGCCGCGCCGTGTTGTGACGGTCTGGGGCGCGGTTCTCGGCGCGGTGCTCGTCGCCGCCTTATCGATCGGCTTCAAGTCGATGGGCGTCAACGTCTTCTGGACCGGGCTCATCAAGGGCTCACTCATCTTGATCGTCGTCGCACTCGGCGCGGCCTCTCAAAGGATGCGCTGATGGCCGATAGCGTCGCCGGATCGGAACAGGCCACGGGTACGCGCTGGACGCTGCCAGTGCGTTACGGCTTTCTCGTCCTTATCGCCGCGTTTGTGGTGTTCTTCGCCACAATGAACCCGGTCTTCCTCCACGGCGGCAATCTGATGAACATCGTGGAGGGCTCTGCGATCCTTCTGATCGTGGCACTCGGCATGACGTTGATCGTCTCCACAGGCGGCATCGATCTTTCTGTGGGGATCGCACTTGATTTCGGCGCCGCCTTCGCCGTCGTCGCGATGAAGGAATTCGGCGTGGACTGGTATACGGCCGCGCTGATCGGCATCGCCGGCGGAAGCCTTGTCGGTCTCTTGAATGCCGGCTTGGTGGTCGGCCTGAAGGTCAGCCCGTTTCTGGCAACGCTCGGCACCTTCTTCATCGGCTCGTCCGTGCAGCGCATCTTCACCAATGGCGGCGGTCCGATCTCGCATCGCCGTATGCCGCAGGAATATCGCGACCTGGCAGTCGGCGACATTTTCGGCATTCCGACAGAGGTGGTGATCGCGGGCGTCATCTGCCTCATCTATTTCGTCGTGCTGGAGCGCTCCATCATCGGGCGGCGCGTGCACGCGCTTGGTATGCAGCGCTCGGCGGCGAACGTCGCCGGCCTGAAAGTGAACCGCTACCTCATCGCCTGCTTCATCGTGGCGTCGATGACTTGTGCGGTCGGCGGTTTGATCGCATCCGCCAATATCCGCATGTTCACGCCGCTGTCGGGCTTCGCCTATCTGCTTGACGCCATCGCAGCGGTGTTCATCGGCGCAGCACTGCATCCGCGGGGGCGGCCCAACGTGCCCGGCACCCTCGTTGCGGTGCTGTTCCTGAGCGTCGTCACAAACGGGCTCAATTTGATGGGGCTGAACTTCAACACCAAGGACGCGCTGTCGGGCATCATCCTCGTCTCGGTCCTGGCGCTGGCCGTGGCGCAGCGCAAGCTGCGTTGAGAAAAGGCGAGGGTTCTATGACCGAGCGTTTTTCCGTTCTTTACCTCATCTTTGCCGCGAACCGTGCGGAGGCGGAGGCGCGCGCGGAGGGCATTGCGCGGGAGCAGACCGTCGAAGTGCCGCGCGATGTCGTGCCGGCGGGCTATATAGAAGACGTGATCCTCGGCCAGGTCGCGGCCGTGACCGAGGACGGCGAGGGGACGTTTCGCGCCGAGATCACCTATTCGCCGGATTCCGTCGGCACCGACCTGCCGCAGCTCATCAACGTGATCTTTGGCAATTCCTCCATCCAGAAGGGGCTGAAGGTTATCGACTTCAAGGCGTCGCCGGCATTGAGGACGCTGTTTCCAGGCGCGCGCTTCGGCATCGACGGTATTCGCCGCCTGAGCGGCCGCGAGACCGGCGGCTTCGTCTGCCCCGTCATCAAGCCGCAGGGATCGACGGCGGAGCGACTGGCGGAGATCAGCTACATGGCGGCGCGCGCCGGCGCCGATATCATCAAGGAGGATCACGGGCTGTCGAACCAGCCGGCCGCGCCGTTTCGTGAGCGGGTGTCGATCATGGCGCGTGAAGTGGCGCGTGCCAATGCGGAGCGCGCCGAAGCCGGCGACACGGCGTGCGCTCTCTATTTCGCCAATCTCTGCGGGCCGGGTCTCGCCATCCGCGACTATGCGATGCACGCCAAAGAGGCGGAAGCGCATGGCGTTCTCGTCATGCCGGGGCTCTTCGGTTTCGACGCGATCAATCAGCTTGCCGCGGATGACGATTTCGGTTTGCCGATCATGGCTCACCCGTCGCATCTGGGGCCCTATGTTCTGTCGCCCGATACCGGCTATTCCCACGGCGTGATGTTTGGCGCGCTGATGCGGCTGGCCGGCGCCGACATCTCCGTCTTTCCCAATGTCGGCGGCCGCTTCGGATTCACTGAAGCGGAATGCCTCGACATCACCGACCAGTGCAGGGCCGCTGATGGCTACGGCAGGCCGATCCTGCCGAGCCCCGGGGGCGGCATGACGATGGAGCGCATGCCGGACATGATGCGCATGTACGGCCCGGACTGCGTGTATCTGCTCGGCGGTGGCCTGCTGCGCTACGGCGATCGCATCGGCGAGGCCATCGGCGATATGCGGCGGGCGCTCGACACCGACATGCCTGGTTCGGCTGCCAGAGCATGATCCCGAAAAGTGGACACCATCTTTTCGGGTAAGATCATGCTCAGACAAAGAGACAGAGCCTCCATTCTGATTCAATCAGAATGGACAAGGCTCTGGCTGAGGCTGCCTGCGCCGGCCTGATCGCTGCAAACGCGCGGCCAACTCGTTTCTCCCGTCATTCTTGTGGCAAAGCATTGCCACGATGTCGTCTATTGTCGGCGGCGATTTAAAGTGGGGGACAGGCATGACAGCGAATGGCGAGCGGCCGGGTGAGAGCGCCGTGGCGAGCGGGCTGAAGATCACGGACGTCCAGGGGCTCTATCTCCGCCTGCCGGAGATCAAGGCACGCACGGACAGCTCGCAGGATGCGCTTATCGTGCGCATCGAGACCGATGCCGGCATCACCGGCTGGGGTGAGGTCGACGGTTGTCCTCTGGTGACGAAGGCCGTCATCGACGCGCCTATGTCTCATAATCTGGTGTCGGGTCTGCGTGTCCTGTTGCTTGGCGAAGACCCGTTCGACATCGCGCGCCTGTGGCGCAAGATGTATGAAAGCACGCTTTATTTCGGGCGCGAGGGCGCGGTGATCCAGGCCATGGCGGGGATCGACATTGCGCTGTGGGACATCAAGGGCAGGGCGCTCAGCCAACCGATCTGGAAGCTGCTCGGCGGCGCCTTTCGCGACAAGCTTCGGGTCTATTCCTCCAACATGTTCCAGTTCACGCCAGAGGCGACCGCCGATCGGGTTCGCCAGGCGAAGGACGAGGGCTTTACTGCGGCGAAGTTCGGCTGGGAGCCGTTCGGGCGCGACGCGGCGACGGACTGCGCCTATCTCGACGCTCTGCGCAAAGCGGCGGGGGACGATTTCGACCTGATGCTCGATGTCGGGCTCGTGTGGGATGCGACGACCACCATCCAGCGCGCCAAGCTGTTTGAGCCCTATGGCCTCTACTGGATCGAAGAGCCGCTCCACCCCGACGATCTCCGTGGCTATGGCGCGGTCAGTCGCGCCATCTCACAGCGCCTGGCCGCCGGCGAGGAAGAGTGCACCTATCGCGGCTTCCAACGGCTGATCGATGAGGGCGGCATCGGTCTCGCGCAGATCGACATGACGCGCTGCGGCATCAGCGAGGCGATGAGCATCGCCAGCTATGCGGCGAAGCGCGGCGTGATGGTCGCCAACCACAACTTCACGACCGACATCAACACGGCCGCGTCGCTGCATTTTCTCGCCGCCGTGCCCAATGCGCTGGTGCTGGAATATTGCGTCGAGCCGTCTGAGATATCGCGCAATCTGGCGCGCAATCCGTTCCGTCAAGAAGACGGGTTCATGCGCGTGCCGGATGCGCCCGGGCTTGGCTTTGAGCCCAATATGGAGACGATTGAGCGGTTCCTGGTGAGGGACAATTAGGCGCCGTCTGTTCGATTTAGGCGCGGATCGAGCCCTTCATGATGCCTGACTCATCGGGTGGCGGCTGTTGTGCGCCTCAAATCAGCGTGGCAGCGTATTGGCGCTGAACGTCTTCGCACCAATTTCCGACATTCCACTGGCCGTAGGCGCCCATCCCGCCGGCGGGCGCGTCGCCGAAATAGACCGGGACGTGGACCAGGCTGAGACCGCGATGCGCTTTGGCTTGCTCCAGGGAGTGGGTGAGGGAGGCGCGATCGAAACCGCCCGAAAGTGCGAGCACGCCTTTGACGGCGCTGGCGAGCTGGACGTAGTCGACCGCCACATTGTCTGACGTGCGGTGGTCGTGACCATATTGCGCAATCTGCAATTGGCTGATCGCGGCCATGCGTCGGTTGTCGAAGAGCACAATGGTGGCGTGCACGCCGTGCTCCACACCGTCGAGGAGCACTTGCGGGTTCATCATGAAGGACCCGTCACCGGTGAAAGCGACGGCGTAGCGCCCCTCGTGGGCGATCGCTCCGGCAAGCAGCGCGGAGACGGCAAAGCCCATATAGGATGCGCCGGCCTCGGTGAACGTTTCGCCGACCTCATCGTCCTCGACGATCTGAAAGCCGTTGGCCTGAACGTCGCCGGCATCGAAGAATTTCGTCGCACCGACGCTCTTGCAGAAATCGGCGGCGATCTTGATTGCCTGCGGCTGCGTCAGGACGGGGCGCTGCCAGACCGCATCGACTGGGCGCTCCGCGTCATATTGCGCGACCTTGAAGGCGGACCATTCGGTTTTCTTCTCCGCGCAGCGTGTCAGCCATTCCACTTTGGCCGGAGATGGCGCCGACTGTTCGGCGGCGAGACGCCCGCTCAGGCGATTGAGGATCACGCCGGCGTCGCCGCGCAAAGCGAGCGTGCGATTGTAATGCTCAACGTCCGTCGGGTCGGCGTTGATGTTGACGACGTTCTGCACATTCGGCCAGCCGATCCCGGAGCAGTCGCTTTGGCAGACGGCGCGGCTGCCGACGACGACAAGAAGCTCCGCCTCCTGCATGGCGAAATTGCCGCTGATCGACCCCTTCGATCCACCGACATGCATGTTTTGCGGATGGGCGTCGGGAAGCACGCCGGTGGAACCGGGGCTGAGCACAACGGCCGCCCCGCACGCTTCTGCGAAACGTCTGAGCTCCGCGCCGAACGAGCGTGTGCCGCCCCCAGCCTTTATGGCAATTCGATTGTGCTCGGCGAGCAGCGCCGCAGCATCGCTGTAGGCTTGCTCATCGGCCGGCACGGCGGGCGACATGCGCGGCGCGCAGGGCAGGGCGTCGATGCGCAGGGTCAGCATTTCAGGCTGCGTGTTGAGCGGCAGGTTCAGGAAGAACGGCCCCGGCCGCCACGGGTGGAACACGGCCGCCGCGCCTTTGCGCAGCGCGTCACGAACGGCGCCCGGCGTGTGCAGCGTGTAGGACTGGCCCATGAGCGCGGTGATCTGGCCGAACAGGCCCTGCGCCGGCTTCGGCACCTGCTGCATGTTGTAGCCTTCGCCGTGCGTCGTCTCATCGCCATAGATGTGATAGACGCCGATCCCGTTGGACGCGGCGGCCAGCGATCCCGCCATCGCCTGCAATGCGCCCGGCCCGATCGAGGTGACCACCGCGCAGGTCTCGCCATAAACCCAGCGAAGCGCCGTGCCGGCGTGGGCCATCTCCACCTCGTTGCGAAACTGCCAGCTCCGGACAAGGCCGTGCGCCTCGTAGTGCCGCAGCACTTCGCCGATCGCCGTGGAGCCGTGGCCGAGCACGACCAGATATTTGGTGACGCCCTGCCGCATCAATCCGAGCACCAGCGCCTCGGCGAGCGGCAGGGTGATCGGCTCGCTCAGGAGGCCGGCTTCGATGGCCGCTTCGAGCCCGCCGGCCTCTTTCAGCCAGGCGGCGCGCGCTGCCGTTGACTGGGGAACCGGTTGCGCGGGATCGGTTTTAAGCATGCCTGCGGTCAGCTTTCCGTCACGCGTCGATCGTGACGGTTTTGCCCGTGCGGGCCGATTCCTCTGCGGCGAGCGCAAAGCGAAGGACTTGCCGTCCCTCCGCTGCCGTCAGGACCGGCGGGCTGCCGTTGGCGATGGCGTTGAGGAAATGGCGGGTGGAGAGGATGAAGCTTTCCTCCCAGCCGGTCGGCATCTCATCATAGGTGGTGAAGCTGCCGTCGCGATAGAGCGCGACGGGCGGTGGATTGCCCAGTCGCCCATGGCCGCAATTGATCCAGAGGACGCCTTTCGAGCCGGTGATCTCGACGCGGTCATCCTGTGCGTAATGCTGGGTCGCGATCTCCAGTTCCGGCGAATAGACGACCTCAAGGTTGCCGATCCGATTGTCCGGGAAACGGAACGACACGATGGACTGCGCGTCGAGCCACGAGCCGTCATCAAGCGTGGTCTTGCCGATGAAGGCGTGGACGTCGCTCGGGTTTCCCATGAAGTGCCAGGCCAGCGCGAATTTGTGGTGCCCGTCGTCGAAGACCAGCGGGCCGCCGCCGGATTTCGACCGGTCCTGCCGCCATGCGGTCGCTCCTTTGGGGATCGCCCAGGCGGTTTGGCTCGTTCCGGCGTTGCTCTTGATCCTGATGGAGAGCGGCGTGCCAATGGCGCCGTCGTCGATTAGTTGCCGCGCGCGGAGTACTGGCGGGTAGAAGACGAAATTCTCGAAGATCTTGACCGGCCGATCGGCGGCGTCCGCGGCGGCGACAAGCCGGTCCGCCTCGTCCAGAGACACGCACATCGGCTTCTGCAGCGAGACGATCTTGCCGGCAGCAATCGCCTTCAACGCCGCCTCAAGATGAAGGTGGTGGGGCAGCAGAATCTCCACCAGATCGACATCGGGGCGCGCCAACAATTCATCCAGATCGTCGGTGATTGCGACCTCGGTCAGTCCCCAGGCGGCGGCGCGACCTTCGGCCAACGATGCGTCGCGGTCGCACAACGCCACGATACGCCCGTCGGCGCTTTGCAAATATTCGATGGCGTGGAGGTCGGAGATGCGGCCCGTCCCCACAATGCCGACCCCGATGGGCGCGCGGCTCATGGGCTGCCTTCCTGCCAGGTATCGTTGGAGACGCCGCGGACGATCTCGCCGAGCTCGGCCAAGCGCTCGTCGTCGATGCGGACCGTCGGGCCAGACAGGCCAACGGCAGCGATCATCGCACCCTCCGCGTCATAGATGGGGCGTGCCACGCAGCGGATGCCGGGCGCGAATTCCTCGTCGTCGATGGCGTATCCGCGCGCATGTGTGGCGCGCATCTCATCGCGCAGCTTGGCCGGGGAGGTGATGGTTTTTGGCGTGAACGCTTCCAGCGGTTCAACCGACTCGGCCGCGCCAAAGGCGATGAAGGCTTTGCCCAAGGCCGTGCAATGAAGCGGCGCCAGCGAGCCGATCGGATGGTCGACCTTGAGCGGGCGGGTGGAATCGATCTTGTCGATGTACCAGACGCGGGACTTCACCAGGACCGCGAGGTGCGAGCATTCGCCCGTCGCATCGACCAGCGTCTCCAGGATTGTGCGCCACGCCTCTTTGCAGGCGACGATCTCCTCCAACGAATGCTGCTTTCGGCCGGAGGCGAGGACCTTGTCGGTCGCCAAATAACGGCGCCCGGAATCCTGCTCGGCGTAGCCGGCCGCCACCAGCGTCTTGAGGATGTGAGAGGCGTTGGACTTCTCAACGCCGAGCGCGCCGGCGACGTCCGTCAGCCGCACGGGGGTGCCTTGTTCGCCCAGATAGTCCAGGGCCGTCAGACCACGGGACAGTGATTGCAGCAGTCGCATTTGGGCGCGTCCTTGTTCCTTGAGTTTACCGATGCTGTATAATTCGTCCAACATAAGTAAACCAAGTGCCCCTCAAAGGGCTCACAACCTGAAATCTTCATATTTTTTTCGATTATGCAATACTTTTTGTTGACTCTCGGCAATGATCTGCCAGAGACTGCCTCATCCGGCATCAAAAGTGCAAAATATGCGAACTGTAAGGGAGGAGCACATGCCCATTCTCAACAGGCGTACCCTGCTTGCGACCGCTATCGCCGCCCCGGCGCTCGTGTTGGGAGCGGGGTCGTGGGCGCAGGAGGGCGAGGTCACGATCAGCCACTACTTCACCGGCGATCTCGGCCTCGGCGGATTGAAAGAGATTTTTGCGACGTTCGAGGCGGAGACCGGCCTCAAGGTGAAGGACAGCCCGATTGGCCATGAGGATTTCAAGACCGGCATTCTCGTGCGCGCCGCCGGCAACAATCTGCCGGACGTGTTCAGCTATTGGGCCGGCGCACGCACGCAGTTCGTGATCGATTCAAACAGTCTGCAGCCGATCGACGACATGTGGAGCGCGGCCGGACTGGACGAGATCGTCGCCAAGTCGGTGGCCGACGGCGCAACGCTCTATGGCGGCAAGCGCTACCTGGTGCCGTTCGGCTATCATTATGCGGGAATGTTCTACAACAAGGCCGTCTTCGCCGATGCGGGCATCACCGACATGCCGAAGACCTGGGACGAATTCCTGGCGCTTGCCGAAACGCTGAAAGGCAAGGGCGTGACGCCGATCGCGCTGGGGTCGAAGGACCGCTGGCCGGCGCAGTTCTGGTTCGACTATCTGCTGCTTCGCACGGCAGGGCCGGATTATCGCGCCAAGCTCATGAGCGGCGCGGCGTCCTACGATGATCCTGAGGTCAAGGCCGCGATGGCGCTGTGGAAAGATCTCACCGACAAAGATTATTTCGTGCCCAACGCCAACGCCGATGGATGGACCGACGCATCCGACAAGGTGGCGCGCGGCGACGCGGCCATGACGCTGATGGGCACATGGATCACCGGCTATTGGAACGGCATCGGCCTCAAGCCGGGCGAGGATTACGACTTCTTCCCGTTCCCGGAGATCGAAAGCGGAATCGCCAACGCCGTGGTCGGCCCGGTCGACGGTCTCGTCGTCTCTGCCAACGCCGCCAACAGCGAAGGAGCGGAGAAGCTTCTCACGTTCATGGTCTCCAATGCCGACGTGCAGGCGAAATGGGCTGGCATCCAGGGTGCGCTGTCTGCCAACGTGAATGTCGATCCAGCGAACTACACGTCAGTCATGCAGAACGCGCTGGCGACTGTGGCCGCGGCGGATACGTTCGTCTTCAATTACGATCTGGCGACGCCCCCGCCGGTGGCGGAAGTGGGGCTTTCGATGTTTGCGCGTTTCATGGATGATCCGAGCAAGATCGACGAGATACTCGCCAACGCGGCGGCCGACGCCAAGGAGGCGTTCAACGAATAGCCGTTCGCGCAAGGCGTAAGATACGGGGTCGCCGGGCGTCCGGCGGCCTCCGGTCGGAGGGCGGTTCGTGGAGCGGCAGACGCGTTTTTGGCAGGTCGCGTTACTCGCGCTTCCGCTGACCGTCTTTGCCGTCCTGGTCATCTGGCCGCTGGCCAGTTCGTTCTATTACGGCTTCACCAATTGGAACGGGTTCAGCTCCGATTACGATTTCGTCGGCCTCGCCAATTTCACGAAAATCTACACCGACGACTTGTTCCGCAACGCCATCTTCAACACGATCATCTGGATGGTGGCGGCGATCCTGCTGCCGACCTTGCTCGGGCTCGGGTTGGCGCTTCTGATCGACAGCCGCATTCCCGGCGGAGCAATGTTCAAGTCGATCTTCTATCTGCCGATCTGTCTGTCGGCGATCGTCGTCGGCCAGATCTGGGTGTGGATCTACCAGCCGGATTGGGGGCTCCTGAATACCGTCATCGCCACGGTTCGCGGCGAGGCGATGAACTTCGCTTGGCTCGCCAAGCCCGACACAGCGCTCGGTTCGGTCATTGTCGCGTGGTCGTGGCAGCAGACCGGGCTTTCCATGGTGATCTACCTTGCCGGGCTGACGGCGATCTCAGAGGACCTCCTGGAGGTCTGCGAGATGGACGGCGCGTCGACCTGGCAGCGGCTTCGGCTCGTGGTCATCCCGCTTCTGACGCCGGCGACCGTGGTGGTCGTTGCGCTCAGCGTCATCAACTCACTGAAAGGTTTTGACATCCTCTTCATCATGACGGGCGGCGGGCCGTTCAACAGCTCCGATACGCTCGCCATGCATATGTACAACGAGTCGTTCAAGAAGTACCTGATGGGTTATGGCAGCGCGATATCGGTCGTTCTCTTCCTCATCGCGCTCACCATCATCAGCATCTATTTCCGGCAGCTCAAACGGGTCGACGAGATCTATGGCTGACGCGCGCGCCATCTCGACCCGCGACACCGCCATACCGGATGCGGCGGACAAGCCGTTCGATCCGTGGCCTGTGGTGATCTTCATCGCGCTGGTCTGTCTTGCGGTGCTGTTCTTGACGCCGACGGTCGGCGTGCTCCTGTCGTCGGTAAAGACGACGCGCGAGATTGCGCTTGGCGAGCTGTGGTCGATCCCGTCCGCGCTTTATCTGGGCAACTTCACCGAAGTGCTGAACAACCCGGCGGTTCACCGCTATCTGGTCAACACGCTGCTCGTGACGGCCCCGGCGACGATCGCGTCGATCGCGCTTGGCGTGCTTGCCGGCTATGTCTTCGCCAAGCTGCCGTTTCGCGGCAGCAATCTGCTTTTCCTGGTGATCGTGTCGGGGATGTTCTTCCCGCCGCAGGTCATCTTGATCCCGCTCTTCAGGCTGTTCAATGCGGTCGGTCTGATCGACACGCTGTGGCCGATTATTCTGGTCCACACTGCGCTTGGCATTCCGATTTGCACGTTGTTGATGCGGAACTTCTTCGCCACCGTGCCGACGGCGCTCCGCGAAGCGGCTATCATCGAGGGGGCCAACGAGTGGCAGGTGCTGACGAAGGTCGCGCTGCCGATCAGCCTGCCGGCGCTAGCAGTCTTGGCGACGCTTCAGTTCACGTGGATCTGGAACGACTTTCTCTGGCCGCTGATCTTCACGCAATCGGACGAGAAGCGCACCATCATGCTGGGGCTCGTCAATATGAAGGGCCAGTATTCGGTGGCGTGGGGCGTGCAGGGCGCGCTGTCGCTGATCGCCAGCCTGCCGACGCTGATCGTCTTCCTCTTCTTCCAGCGCTATTTCATCAAGGGCATGACGATGGGCGCGGTGAAGGGCTGAGACTCACGAGCCGCTGCATGTCGTTGTCGCCGTGACATTTTTTGCCGCCTATTCCGGCTCGATCGAGAGATTACCGCCCTCCGGCAATATCTGGCCGCCGTCCACGATGATTGTCGTGCCGGTGACATAGGCGCCGAGATCGGATGCCAGGAACAGGCACGCCTTACCGATGTCATGCGGCGTGCCGAGCCGGCCAAGCGGGATGGAGGCCTCCATCTGCTTGATGAAGGTGTCGCTGCGTGCTTCCTTCATACCCTCGGTGAGGATGTTGCCCGGCTCAACGCCGTTGACGGTGATTCCCCATTGCGCGAATTCCAGCGCGGCGGCCCGGATGAACCCGTTGATGCCGGCCTTTGACGCCGAATAATGCCCGTGTCCGGGGCTGGAGACGCGCGGGCCGGTGATCGATGAGGTGAAGACCATTCGCCCGCCACCGCGTGAGCGCATGGCCGGCAGGCAGGCCTGCGCGGAGACGAAGCAGCCACGCAGGTTCACCGCGAGCACGTTGTCCCATTCGTCGACGGAGATGTGCTCGATCGTCGTCCACGGAAAGATGCCGGCGTTCTGCACCAGGATGTCGACTCCGCCGAACGCGTCTTCGGCTTGCTTCACGGCCGCTTCGCATTGCGCCTTGTCGGAAACGTCGAGTGCTGCGGATATGTGGTCGGCGCCGAGCCGTGCGGCCGTTTCTTTGGCCTTGTCGCCGTCTCGGTCGGCGACGAGAACACGCGCGCCTGCTCCGGCAAAGATCTCCGCGATACCGGCGCCGATGCCGCGCGCTGCGCCGATGACGATTGCTGATTTGCCCTTCAGAAGTGCGTCCACGTTTCTGCCCACCCGTCTCTTTCTGTCGCTCTTCGTTCGTTAGTCAGGCCACGCCAACCGCCGCGCCATGGCGCTTTGCCTTAGCTCGGTGAGCGTTTGCTCGCCAGCGTCTGATTCTCCGGCGCCTTCGGCCTCCTGCCGCAATCGTTCGGCGACAATCTCCGCTTCGCCCTGATGCAAATTGCAGGGGTCGAGCTCAAAGCAGTTTCGATCGAGAAACTCGTTGCGCACGATCACCGGCGGGTCGCCTTGAGCGAGCCGGGCGGCGAATGTCGCAGCCGCATTGCTGTCGCCCTGAAACTCCAGGCGTAACCGCTGGATCGGATTGTCGGTCGGGTCGTCGATCAGATGGGTCTTGATGGCGTTGTACGGCGCCACGGCCTCGCGCCAGAGCGTAACCGCATGCTGCTGCGCGACCCACTCGGCTTGGGCGTCGCGTGTGGCCCAGGCCTCAAGCGCGGCGATTGTGCCGGCGATCCCCTCCTTGCCGACTTTCATGCCACGGCCTATGCCGGCGCTTTGCAGATAAGCGGCGCGCACCAGCGGCTTCTTGCCGGCAACGATACCACCGGTCATGCCGCCGAGCGCCTTGTGGGCGCTGTAAATCGCAATATCGGCGCCATCGGACAGGAAGCCGCTGAGGTCCATTTCCGCCGCCGCATCCACAATGACCGGCACATTGGCGGCCCGACAGATGCGGACGCATTCGCTGAGCGGAATCTGGCCGTGCTGGATGGTCTGATGGGAGACGACGAAGAGCATCGCGGCGATGCTTTCATCCAATGCAGCGGTTAGTTGGTCGGGCCGCGCCTCGTTGACGCTGCCGATCGTTTTGATCCGCGCGCCGGTCAGCCGCACCGCCTGATCGATCGGCGCGCTGTAATGACAAAGGTGCCCGAGTTGAACGACGACCATGTCGCGCAATCCGGTTGTGTCGGGGAGAGCCTCAATCGCGGCGAGGTTCGCGCCGGTCATGGCGCCTGCGACGCTGATCGACACACCGGCGGACGCGCACGCGGTGACGCATCCCGCCTCCGCGCCGGTGGCTTTGGCAATCGCCTGGCTCGCCCGCCGCTGCAGGTCGTCGATCTCGACGAAGTGCGGAAGAATCTCCGCCACGGCTTCAATCACCTCCGGTTTGGCGATCGAGGCGCCGAGGCTTGTCATGTTTCCGGCGACATTGATGACGCGCCGCACGCCAAGCTTGTCGCGGGGGTCGGTCGGCGATACGCGAGGTTGCACTTGTGCCGTCCTTTCGCTGTCAGTCGTCAGGACATCTTACTTCAAATGCCTGGCAGCGCGCTTTGTAAGATGCTCAAATCCCATGTTCGCGTTTGGCCGAGCGGCCGGGGAGGGGAGCATGGACGCCTTTGGTTCGTATGATGCGCTGGGCCTGGCGGCCCTGGTCAAGGCCGGGGAGGTGACGCCTCTGGAACTGGTCGACATGGCCATTGAGCGTATCGAGGCGATCAATCCGCAGCTCAATGCGGTGGTCCAGAAATATTATGACGAAGCAAGGCGGCAGGCGGCGGAGGGTGTGCCGGACGGTCCCTTCAAAGGCGTGCCCTATCTCATGAAAGAGGTCGCAACGACCTGGGCCGGCGTGCCGCAGACCAATTGCAGTCCGTTCTTCAAGGATAATGTGGCGTCCGCCGATTCTGAGATCGTGGCGCGGATCAGGCGCGCCGGCTTCATCCTTGTCGGCTCCACCAACGCGCCGGAGCTTGGCTGGGCTCTGACCAGCGAATGCGATTTGTTCGGGCGGGCGAGCAATCCTTGGCGTGAAGGGATATCGCCGGGCGGCTCAAGCGGCGGCGCCGCATCGGCGGTCGCTTCGCGCATGGTTCCGCTTGCCGAAGCAAGCGACGGCGCCGGCTCCATTCGCTGTCCGGCGTCGCAGTGCGGTCTGTTCGGGCTGAAGCCGGCGCGTGGGCGCATGACGGTCGGTCCGGTGAATGCCGATTTCACCTATGGCGGCGTGTACTTTCTTTGCGTGACGCGCACCGTTCGCGATAGCGCGGCGTTTCTCGATGCGACGGCAGGTGCGCTGCCGGGCGAGCCCTACAATACGCCGCCGCCGGCTCGGCCCTGGCTGGAGGAGGTCGGCGCCGATCCCGGCCGCCTGCGTGTCGGGTTCACAGTGACGGCGCCGCACGGCGTGCACGAAGAGGCGGCGACCGCCGTCAAGAACACCGCGCGGCTTCTTGAAGAGCTCGGGCATGACGTGGAGGAGCACGACCTTGCCATCGACATTGACGCGGCGTGGCGCGCCTATTCGCAGGTCATTGTCGTGCAGATGGCGGGCTGGCTGAGCGACCGGGCCGAGGAGCTCGGCCGCGATCCGACCGTGGACGACGTGACGGCGACCACGCTTGCCACGCTTCAGCGCGGCCGGGCGATGAGCGCGGTGGAACACGCGCGGGACGTCGAAACGATCCGCCGCTTCTCGCGGGCGATCGCTATGGATCTCTCCGATTACGACGTGTTCCTTACGCCGACCTTGACGCATCCGCCGAGGCCATTCGGCCATTGGGACATGTCGGAGCCCGACCTTGATCGCTATCACGCCATATGGAGCGACGGCTCGTATCTGTTCCTGTTCAACGTGTCGGGCCAGCCGGCCATGTCGGTGCCGTTGCATTGGTCGGCGGATGGTCTGCCCGTCGGCGTCCAGTTCGTCGGGCGCCCCTGCGATGAGGCGACGCTGATCCGTGTCGCGGCGCAGGTGGAGGCGGCACAGCCGTGGATCGACCGGCGGCCGCCGATCTGCGCTTTGCCGTGATCAGCGCTGGCTTGGTTGAAGGCCTTTAGCCGAAGGCTGTGTCCGCAACAGCGAAGATTTCGTGTTCGTCGCGGACGTTGCGCAATTTGCGCACGCCAAGGGAGCTGAGGTTAGCCGGCGCGCGGCCGGCGATCTCACCTGAAAGCAGCAGAGACTGGCCGAGCTCCTTGCATAACGCGCTAAGCCTGGCGGCGACGTTTGCGGCTTGACCTGTGACCGTGAAATCAAGCCGTCGCGAAGCGCCGACATTGCCGTACATGAGGTCACCGAAATGCACGCCGATGGCGCATTGGACCGAAATCCCGTCGGCGCGCGGCGGAACGGCCGCGATTTCGGCAATGATGGCTTCGGCTGCGGCGCGCGCCTTGCTGCAGGCGGAGCAAATGGCATCCTCGCTGGCCTCGGCGTCTTCCAGCGGAAAGATCGCCAGCACTGCGTCGCCGATGAATTTCAGCACCTCGCCACCACCGGCAAGTACCGGCTCCACTGTGCGCTCAAAGAAGTCGTTGAGGAGCTCCAGATAGTTTTGGCGCGATAGGGCTTCAGCCAGGGACGTGGAGTCGCGAAGGTCGCAATAGAGCACCGCAGCCCGGATCACCTGACCTGCTCCGCGTTGCGTCCGCCCACCGAGGACCTGTCGGCCGGTGCGTTCACCGAGATAAGTGTCGAATAGCACGGAGGCGTCGCGCCTCAGTGTCATCACCTCATAGAAGCGACCCAGTACGGGAAACGATTCAAACGCCTGACCGAGTTGGGCGGTGGTGAAGCCGTCCGGATGGTCGGTGGCCATGGTCATGGTTTGAAAGCGGCCATCGGAGAAGGGCAGCGGAATGGCGACGTAGTCGGTTCCACCGCTGGCGCGAAGCTGTTCAAGGATCGGGAAGCGAAACTCCGGTTCCTCGACGTCCAAACGCTGGCGAACGCCGCCGAGGCCTTCGCTGACAAAGCGAACCGGACTGTTGCGGTAGGCGGGGCTTTGCAGGATGCCGTGCGGCGTGTCGCTTTCCTCCACCACGCCGGTGTCGCGCGTCCACGAGAAGCGTTGGCCAGCTATCTCCGGGTGGAGCGTCCAAAGATTGATTGTGAAGCGCCAAAGCGGAACGCCGGCGGCGAGGAGTTGTTTAGCAAACTCTGCTGTCAGCTCGGCGGGCGTCTTGCATTGCCACGCCTTCAGCATCAGCCAATCGACCAGCGGCCGCCCGCCCACGAACTCAACCGGGGCCGGCGGCAGTGGCGGCTCTGCATGGACTTCAGTGAAGCGGTTATCGAAGGTGACATGACCGCCTACGCCTGCCGCTTCCGACAACGGCTTTTCGTAGCTCCAAGCTGCGTTTTCAATCGTGCCGCCCGGGAGCGTGAGGTGCCAGTGGCTCGCAGTGCCCTTGAAGGGACAGAACGTGCGGTAGTCAGAGGCAACGAGGAGGCCGTCCGCCACGTCAGATTTGGGGACGTAATAAATCGGAGGAAAATAGGTTTCGCTCAGCAGCATTGCGGCCGAACTGTCGGCGATCGTTTGGCCACCAGCGGTTACGCGCACGCGCCGCTCTGCCGGTTTGATGGCGATGCGGTAGTTCTGGTCGTGCTCGCTCGCTCGCTGCACGTTGTCCTCAGCCGTCGTCGGAAGCTGATGCGCTATATGGCGCGCTTCACTGAGATTCCCAACAGAATCTCAACCGATCCGCGACAATCCGACGGAAGCTTTAAGGTTAAGCCCCCAGTTCGTTTGATTATTTCGGAAGGAGATGGCTAACCAAAGCAATCCGTATGCGGCGGAGGTGCGACCTGGTGAAGAGCTCTCAACAGGTGGATTGCTTCAATTCCCGACCAGCTGTGCTGCTGTTGGGAAACTATCGGCCAACATTGGCGATTGCGCGCGCGCTTCAGCCGCTCGGATATTCTATCGTGGTGGCGGGTGAAGGCGGAGAGGGCGCAGCGGAGCATTCCCGCCACGTCGATCGCATCATGCCGGCCGGCGACCTTGAACGCGGCGCCCTGCCGGCTTGGCTTACCGACGGCGCGAAGCTGTCGAAGGCTGGCATCGACATGGTGATTCCCGTGACGGAGGCCGCCTCGCGCAAACTCGCAGCAAACGCGTCATCTCTCAGCGCCGATATCACATGGGTGACGCCGTCGGCGGAGGCCGTGCAGGCGTGCCTCGACAAGCCGGGCATGTTTGCCCGCTGCCAATCGCTGGGCGTACCCACGGAGCCGTTCGCCAACACGACCAGCCGAGACCTTTCGGACGCAATCGACTCCGTCGGCCTGCCATGCGTCATACGTCCGTTGGATTCTACGCGCCGCATCGGCGGCGAGAAGGCGATCTTCGTTGAGACGCGCGCCGACCTTGAGGCCGAGGCGCTCAACGCGTTGCCGCCGAGCGAGCCGCTGGTCTTGCAGCGCAAGGCCTCCGGCACGCGCCACAATCTTTATTTCGCCTCCGCTGAAGGCCGGTTGGTGGGTGTCTGCGAGGCGCGCATCGACCGCACTGACCGGGCGGATGGAAGCGGGTTGGCGGTTGAGGGCGTCACGCTTGCGCCCAACGCCGATCTCGTCCGTTGGACAGAGGCGCTGACGCAGTCGCTCGCCTATACCGGGATCGGCTGTGCGCAGTTTCTCGTCGATGCCCGGTCGGGCGCGACCATGTTTCTGGAAATCAATCCGCGCGTTCCCGGCAACCACGCGATTGCCGAAGCGGCCGGTCTGCCTCTGGCGCGGCTGAGTGTCGATCTGGCGAGCGGGCGGGCCATGCCGGAGGAGCCGATCGTTGGCCGGGCCGGCCTGCGCTTTGCGTGGACTTATGGCGATCTGCGTGGCTTGCGCGAAGCCATCCGCAGCCGAAGCATCACCTTCGGTGCGGCGCTCACCTGGCTTGCACGGGCCGGTGCCATGGCGCTTAAGGCCGATATTCACATGACCTGGTCTTGGTCAGACCCGCGGCCGACTTTGGTGTTGTTTGCGCGGCAATTGGGCGGCTTGCGGCTGATGTCGCGTCGCAGGGCGGCGCTCATCATGGATGGGGCTCCCTGACCATGGCCACGGCAACCGCTCCAGCGCTGGTCAGCGACACGTACGACCTGGCGATTCCGGCTGCCAGAGCCGGCGTTGCGCTGACGATCGTGCCGCACGAGACCTGGGATAGTGAGCTCTCGCAATTTGCCGACGCAAGCTACGACCAGACGGCTGCCTTCGCGGCGGCCAAGCGGGGCAGTGAGCGCGTGGTTACGTGCCAGGTTCACCAGCGCGGCACCCTTATCGGCGGTGCGGTGGCGACGCGGTTTGCTCTGCCTGGGCTCCGGACCGGCCTTTACTACGTCAAGTTCGGTCCGGTGTGGCGTCGCGCCGGCGAAGCGGAATCGTGGACGACCTACACGCACGTTGTCCGCGCCTTGCGCCGTGAGTTTTGCGATCGGCGCGGCAGCCTTCTGACCATTGTGCCGCGGCCGAATCCCGAATTTGCTTCTCGCGAAGCGGAGATTCTGGAAGCAGAAGGGTTCAATCGCGATCTCTACGCACCCGACCCCAACCGGTATCTGGTCGATCTCAAAGGCCCGCTCGATGCGGCTGCCGGGTTTTCGCAGAAATGGCGGTACAATCTCAAACGCGCTCGCAAGACCGGGCTCAAAGTCGTCGAGCACGAGGTGAGTGAGGCATACGCGACCTTTGCCGAGTTGCATCGCGTCATGGTGGAGCGGAAGCGCTTTCAGTGTGATGACGCTGTCGAGGCCGTGCCGCAGCTCGCAGACGTTCTGCCGCGTGCAATGTCTCCCAAGATCTATCTCGCCTATGAGGGTGATCGTGCGGTCGCGGGCGCCGTTATCGGCACGCATGGCGACATGGCGTGCTACCTCTACGGCGCAAGCAGCGAGGGCGGCGCGGCGCGCAACGCCGGATACCTCCTGCAATGGCATATCATCGAGCAGCTCCGGCAAGGCGAGCAGCGCTGGTACGATCTCGGCGGTGAAGCGCTCGACCCGGGGCTCCGGCAGTTCAAGCGCGGCCTGGTCGGCCGGCAGGGCGAGATCTTCGCAACGCCGGGCGAGTTCAGTTGCTGGACAAGCCCGGTGGCGCGGATGTTCGGCGTCGCGACCTATGCAGCGCGGAGCGCGCGCCTGGCGATGCGGAGCCTTCCAGGCCGCGGGAAATGAACGGGCTGAAGTCCATCTGGCATCTCGGCAGCCGCGCCGGCTCGCTCTTTTCAGCACGCATGGCCGCGGCCCTGTTTGGAGTCGGCGTTCAGCTGCTGCTTGCCCGGCTGCTCGGCCCGGAACAGCTCGGTCAGTTCTTTCTTGCGACGAGCCTGGCGACGGTCGGTGCCGTCGTAGCCGCCGGCGGCTACCCCAACATCGTCCTCAAGATGGTCGCGATGAGCCGCAATGGCGAGTTTCGCGGACGCGCGCTGGCGCGCGTTGCCCTCATCGACAGCGCTGCCGTCGGCTTTGCGATCGCCATTGTCATGGCGGCCGCTGCCTTATTGTTGTCCGGTCACGCGGCGCTTCTGGCGGCAGCGATTGCGGTTCCGGTGATCGCCTTCGGCCGGTTGCTGAGCGCCTATGCGATGGCGCGGCGGCACCCGATGATCGCCAATTTGCCGGATCTCTTGACCCGGCCGGTCGTGTTGGCGTCGGGGCTGGTGGTGCTGCTTCTCACTGGCGTGCGCATCGACGCGACGGACGCCGTGTGGCTCTTCACCGTCGGCGCTGTGCTGACGCTCCTACTGCTGGCGGTTAGCGTGGTGCGCGCCGGTATCCTGCCGCGCGTTGAGCCCCGCGTCGACCGACGGATACGTCGCCGGTTGCGGCTGACGGCGCTGCCGCTCGTCAGCGTGTCGGTGCTGTCGGCGTTCTTCGGTGATCTCGCCATCATTGTCTCAAGCCTGTTCCTGTCGCCGGCGGCGCTGGGCGTCTTTGCGCTGTCGCTGAAGATCGCGCTTCTCGTCGGGTTCGCCATCCAGGCGCTTTATCAGATCGAACTCCCACGCATCGCGGCTGCTCATGGGCGGGCGCTCGGCGATGAGGTCAGGCTCATCATCGGCCGGCTCAACCGGACTGCCGTTCTGGCAACGGGAGGCGCAGCACTCGTTCTGGCGCCGCTCGCGCCGCAGGTGCTGGCGTTGTTCGGCGATGCCTTTGTTGCCGGTGCGCCGGTGCTCGCCATCCTTGTCGTCGTGCAGGTCGGGCGCGCGTGCTGTGGCCCGTCCGTCCAGGCCCTGACGCTTCTGTCGGCGCAGCGGACGAGCAGCCTCCTGTCGCTCGTGTCTGCGCTGGTGCTGCTTGCCGGCTGCGCTGTGCTCGCCGTCAGTTTCGGTCCAACCGGCGCAGCAATAGCAACGGGTGTTTCCATGCTGACTTGGTACGGGCTTGCTGCCCATTTCGCCGCGCGCTACGGGCTGGCCACCTTTGGCCTCGGCATTGCGCATAACGAGATCGTCCCATGGCGCGCTGCGCTCCGCTGGAGGTCACCATGAGCTATCCTGGAACCATCCGGACATCCGCAAGCGCCACGACCCCGGATCGCGCGGGCGGTTCAGCTCAACAAACCGATCGGCCGGCCATGGGTATCGCGATTGCAGTCGGGGTCGGTTTCACGGCCTCGGTCGTTGCGGTCGCCATCGGGTTTGCGCATCTGAAGGGCATCAGCGTCGCCAATCTGACGCGCGACCCCGCAGCGGTTCTCGGCGGGCCTGCCTATATCGGCTTTGCCTCGCATACAGGCGTGGTGTTGTGGATCGCCGCGTCGGCCATTGCCTTCTTCGGCGGTCTCCTGGCGTCACAGATGCGTCTGCCGAATAACCGGTTCCT
Source organism: Afifellaceae bacterium (assembly GCA_028284625.1). GTDB lineage: Bacteria > Pseudomonadota > Alphaproteobacteria > Rhizobiales > Afifellaceae > DASWJZ01. The sequence continues at coordinate 282,809 of JANQRH010000008.1, forward strand.
CTATGTCGCTGGTGCTCTGTCGCTGCTTCTTGGCCTCGACGATCTCATGATGCTGCATGAGGACATCCTGCCGCGTATCGGTATTCCTCAGATGCTGGTGCTTCTGGCTTATGCCAGCTTCGCAATGGTGTTTGTCTTGCGCTGCTACCGGGAGATTCTGTCGGGGTCGTATGTCCTTTTCTCGCTGGCCGCACTTTGCCTCGGCACATCGTTGCTGATTGATTTGGCGCTCCCCTACAGCGAACTGGAAGCTGCGGTTGAGGATTGCGCCAAGCTGTTCGGCATCACGTTCTGGTTCCTCTATATCTTGAGCGAAACTACGGCGCTGGTGCGCCGGGTCCCCAGCGCACGCCAATAACCGGCGGGCCGGCGCCGGACGCCTCAGACAGGTTGCGCCGCGGAAAATTGCGCCGTCGGCGGCCGGCTCTCAGCCCATGCGTGTGCGGTGCGTTGTGGGTGCTGTCCTTCAGCTCCCCGCAAGAAAGCGGCCATTTTCGGCGATTGCGTTGCATCCGACCGGTCGGCCTGTTACTATTTTAGTGTATTCACACAAATAAGAACATTTGAGCTTCACAACCCAAGCTAGGGCGACATGCTGGAAAAACGGCTTCATGCCAAGCAGCGCGAAGACCTGATCCTCGACATTCTCAAGACGACGGGATTCGTGACGGTCTCGGAGATCGCCAAGCGAAGCGGCGTGACGGAAATGACCGCGCGGCGCGATCTCGACCAACTCGCAACGCGTGACCGCCTCATACGTATCCATGGTGGCGCGCTGCACCCAGACAATCGCGACAGCTCGGAGTTCGCCGCCATTGAACCGGCGGTCAACGAGCGTGCCAACATCAATCTCGCCGGCAAGCGGGCGATTGCTCAACGCGCTCTGCAACACGTCGCCGCCGGTGAGATGATCGCGCTTGATCTCGGCTCCACGATGCAGACCTTCGCGCAGCTTCTCGGCGATCTCGATGTCAGGGTGATCACGTGCAGCCTGCCGGTCGCCAGCCGGTTGGCGCATTCGCGCACGGAAGTCTATCTGCCTGGCGGCCGGATTGCCGGACTGGAGCCGTCGGTCTCAGGCCCGATCGCCATTGAGCATCTCAACGAATATTGGATCGACACGTTCTTCCTTGGTTGCTCGGGCGTCTCGACAGAAGGCTTCTTCGACTATTCGCCGGAAGACACGCAGATCAAGAAGGCACTCATCCGGCGCTCTAAGCGCAAGATCGCGCTGGTCGATGCGTCCAAGTTCGGGCGCGCGTCGGTCGCCCATATTGCACCGCTTTCCGGCTTTGACGCCATCATTACCGATGCCAATCCCGGCAAGGATCTTGAGGCACACCTGAAGGCGAACAACGTCGCCCTGGAGATTGCCGCCGGCAGCTAGAGCCGGGCCAAGGTTCATCCTCCCAAGACGCCGCAATCAGCAGCAAGAGCATGGAGCTTCGATTTGGATGCGCTTGAGAAGTTCAGACTGACGGGGAAGACGGCCGTCGTCACGGGTGGTGCGCGCGGCATCGGATATGCCGTGGCGGAGCTTTTGGCGGGCGCCGGCGCCGATATCGTGCTTGTCGACCGGGAGGAAGCGCTTGGACGGGAATCCGCTGAGCGGCTTGCCAACGGCGGGCGAAAGGCCACCTTCCACCATGCCGATCTGACGGACCCGGCAGAGTCGACGCGCGTCGCGGCTGAAGTCGAGAAGGCATCCGGGCCAGCGGGCGTCCTGGTGAATTGTGTCGGTATCTGCCCGAACACTGATGTTCTCGACATCCCGCCGGACGAATGGCGCGAGGTCATGGATGTCAACGTCAATGCGCAGTTCTACGTTGCGCAGGCTTTCGCGCGACAGATGGCGGCGAATGGCGGCGGCGCCATTGTGTGCATCGGATCGAATTCCGGCTTCACGGTGGACCGGCCGCAGCCGCAGGCGCATTACAATGCCAGCAAAGCCGCGGTTCATCAGATGGTCCGCTCGCTCGCCGCGGAGCTGGCGCTCAAGAATGTCCGCGTCAACGCGGTGGCGCCTGGGTACACGTTGACGGACATGACCAAGCGCGGGCTGAGCAATCGCGAATGGGCCGAGATCTGGCGCGACATGACGCCGATGCGCCGTTTCGCGGAGCCATCGGAGATCGCGCACGCCGTGCTTTATCTGGCGAGCGATGCGGCCAGCTATGTCACCGGCACGGTGCTTCTGGTGGATGGCGGCTATAGCTGCTGGTAAGCGCGCTCAGAAAACGTGGGCGTGCGCCAAATCGGGGGCCAAGGCCACACGCTCGCCGACAGCGGCTTTGAAGCCGGGATCGGTCAGCACGCGATAGGCATCGCCCGCCTCCGATTGGAGGATGATCACCGTTTCCTTGCCGAGATGCTCAACGGCATAGACTTCCATGTTGATGCCGCTTTCGGCGCCGGCTTCAACGATGCGAATGTGCTGGGGGCGGATGCCGACCGATGTGAGAGCTTCGACCGATCCGTCCAGTTTCGCCCGTAGGGCATCGGGGACGGGGAGGGCGGTGTCGCCGGTGTGGAACGTCAGTCGATCGTTCTCCGACTTGAATGCGCCCTCAAAGAAGTTCATCGGCGGCGATCCGATGAAGCCGGCGACGAACTTGGTCTGTGGATTGTTGTAGATGTCGTCCGGCGAGCCGACCTGTTCGACGTTGGCGTTGTTCATGACAACGATGACGTCGCCCATGGTCATCGCCTCCACCTGGTCGTGGGTGACGAAGATGGTGGTGACGTTGAGCGTTTTCTGCAGATGCACGAGCTCGGCGCGGAGCGAGTTGCGAAGCGCCGCGTCGAGCGCGGAAAACGGCTCGTCCATCAGGAACACCGAAGGCTCGCGGACGATCGCCTTGGCGAGCGCGACGCGCTGGCGTTCGCCGCCGGAAAGCGCGCTCGGCCGCTTCTCGAGCAAATGGTCGACGCGCAGCATGCCGACGACGCTGGCAACGCGCGACTTCACCTGATCGGCACTCATGCCGGAATGGCGCAGGCTCATCTCGATATTGGCGCGCGCGCTCAGATGCGGATAGAGCAGCGCCGACTGGAACACCATCGCGATGTTGCGCGAATGGGGCGGCAGGCTCGTCACGTCGGTGTCGTCAAAGAGCACGCGGCCGCTGGTCGGTGCCTCCAAACCGGCGATGCAATTGAGCGTCGTGGTCTTGCCGCAACCGGAGGGCCCGAGCAGCACCACGAACTGGCCTTCGGCGACATCGAGCGTCAGATCGGCGACGGCGACATGCTGGCCGAACGTCTTCTTGAGATTCTTGAGGTGGATGCTGGCCATCGATTGTCCCTAGCGAACCGGTTCCACGAGGTTCATTTCGCCGATATGGCGCTGCAGCAGAAAGGCGACGAGCGCCGGCGGCAGGATCGTCAGCGCCAACGCCGCGGCCATGTGCTGCGGTTCGGGATGCTGAAAAAGGAAGCCGCTGATGGCGGTCGGCAGCGTGTTGGCCGTGGTGCCGTTCACCAGGATCAGCGCATAGGTGTATTCATTCCACGCGAATAGGAACGCGATGACGGCCGCGACCGCCAAGCCACTGCGGCTCATGGGCAGCATGACGTAGACGAAGGTTCCCATCCGCGAGAAGCCGTCGATGCGGGCCAGCCGTTCGATTTGCGGCAGATTGCGGAAATAGCCGATCAGCATCCACGTGACGAAGGGTATGGTGATCGTCAACGTAACGATCACGAGGCCGAGAATCGTGCCATTCAAGCCCAGCTGCACATACATCGAATAGAACGGGATCAACGTGGAGACCGGCGGCAGCGCCACGGCCAGGAGAATGGCGAAGAGCAGCTTGTTCTTGTGGGCGAAGTCGAGCCTGGCGAACACGTAAGCCAGCGGCGCCACAACGAAGAGCGTCAACACCGTCACGATGATGGAGACGATCACAGAGTTCTGCAGGCCGCGAATGATCTGGTTGGCCTGGCCGGAGGCGCGCCGCGTGATGCCGTTCGACAGCTCATAGTCGAAGCCGAAAATGTTGAAGTAGGCGGCCGGCTGCGGCTCAAGCGGATAAAGCGGCGGCGGAAAGCGCGCGATCTCGTCCGGCGTGAGCAGGGAGATTTTCAAGAACCAGTAGATGGGAAGGAGGGTCCAGATCAGGATCACGGCGAGCGCAATCCGCGACCATATCGTGCCGGTCATTCGTTGCTCGCCTCCCGGCGTCCCCAGATGAAGTAGAGCAGCAGCGTCGAGCCGAGGATCATGGCGAGCAGATAGAACGACATGGCCGCGCCATAGCCGAGGTCGAGGTCCTTAAAGCTCTCCTTGTAGATCTGGTAGGTGAGCACCGCCGACGTGGTTCCCGGACCGCCGCCGGAGAGCACGAAGATGAAGTCGAAGAGCTTCATCGACAACACGGTGGTGATGCAGGTGAAGACGAACAACGTGAAACGCAGCGGCGGCAGCGTGACGTTGAAGAATGTCTCAAGCGGCGACATGCGGTCGATGGCCGCCAGATCGTAGAGCCGGGTGGGGATGGTCTTCAAATTAGCCAGAAGGAAGAAGGCGACGAGCGGCGTCATGTTCCAGGCATTGCCGATCGCCAGAACCTGGATGACCCAATCGCGGTTGACGAAGTTGACCGCATCCGTGCCGCCGAGCGCCGCTGCAATCGCGGTGCCCAAGCCGGTCTGACCTTTGGCGAGCTGCGAGAACATGATGCCGGTGCCGTAGAGCGACACGCACCAGGGCAGAATGACCAGCGTGCGAACCAGGCCGGCGAAGCGCATCGGCCGATTCAGGATCAACGCCAGAATAAGCCCCATGACCATGGCCAGCACCACCGACTGCACGGTGAAACTTGCTGTCACGCGGACCGACTTCCAGAATTTCTTGCTGTCCCAGATGTCGGCGAAATGTTCCAGGCCGACATACTCGGCCTTGTAGCCTCCGAAGAAGCTGATCTCATGCGTGCTCATCCACAGCGCGTAGCCAAGCGGATAAGCAACCACCAGAAGCAGGAACACCAGAACGGGCAGCGCCAAGATCAGCGCGAAGCTGAAATTGGAGAGCTCGTTGGTGCGTGCGGACGGAGAGAAAGCCATGAGATGCGTCAGGTCAGCGGCGCCGGCTTTCTGCGCCGGCGCCGCCTGTCGATCTTAGCCGAGGTCGTATTTGTCGTTGAGGTCGGTGATCTTCTCGTTGATCTCCTCGATCGTCTCAACGATGTCGCCGTCATCGAGCAGGTAGTTCTGCAGCGTCTCCTTGAGCCAGGAGTTGAACTCCTCCGCCCAGATCACGTTCCACACGCCCTTCGGATAGGGGGTGGCGGCGTAGACGCCGAGGACAGCTTCGATGTCCTGCTCGCGGGCCAAGGCGTTGCGCATGCGCTCGGCCGCAGCCTCGCTCTCCATCACCGACTTGTAGCCGGAGAAGAGCATCGATTCCTGCATCCAGCGATTACCGACGAAGACGTTGCCCTCGTGGTTCTGATAACCGTACCAGTTGGCGAACCGCTTGACGTCATCGGTGTGCGCATCGGAGCGCTCGCGGCTGGTCATCAGATAGACGGCGGAGTCCAGGAGGCCCCAGCTCTGGCCCTGATAGGGCAGGAGCGACGCGTAGCCGGCGATTTGCGAGCGGTCTTCGCGGTTGAAGGTCTCCAGATCGTAGAGCTGCTGCGGGCTGTAGACGTAGCGGCCCGACGCGTAGGCATCGATGTAGCTGCTCTCGTTGTAGGTCAGCACCTCTTCAGGAACGAGACCGTCGTTCCAGATGCGCTTCCACGCGGCGAGCGTCTTGTAGGCCGGACCGTCCTCGTCCGTCGTCAGGAGCGGTGTATGGGACTCCGCTTCTGCGACTTCGCCGCCGCGGTTCATCACCTCAAAGACGAACGCCCAGGAAATGCCGTACCATTCGTTGATCCAGTGCGGCAGGAACGGCTGGTCGACGCCTTTTTCCTTCAGCACGTAGAGGTGATCGTAGAGCTCATCCCAGTTCTTGGGGAAGTCGGCATCGCTCATGCCGTGCTCTTCGTACTTCTTCAGGTTGACGTGCATGACGCCGCGCGTGCTGACGAAGTAGGAGAGCCCCAGAAGCTTGCCCTTGTAGCTCCACGCCTCAAGGATGTTGGGATACATGTCGGCCTTGATGGCGTCGATGTTCGGCAGCTCTTCCGCAGGCATGATCCATCCGCCGTCATAGTAGCGACCGGCCTGCGACGGGTTGGCGTAAAGCACATCGAGCTCAGCGCCAGCCATCAGGTTCTGTTCCATGATGGCGGGGTAGTCGCCGGTCACCGTGGCGTAGTCGACCTGGCCTTTCTGGCCGGAATTATATTGGTCGACGTTGTCCTGGACGATGTCGGTTTTGTACTGCCAGCCGCGGAAGAAGACGGTCTCTCCGCTGGTCGCCATCATATCCTCGGCGATCGCGGTCGACATGAGTGCCGACAGCGCCACCGACGCAACGAGTGCGGTTGTTAAACGCGTTGATTTCATTTCATCAAACCTCCCAGGTCTGCTTTGCAACTGAGCGCCCCCTTGGACGCCGACTCTCATGAACTTCCTCAGAACTTCGGAACCCCGGATGCCCCGGATTGTCACGCCATATAGACTCCTCCGGTGACGTTGATGGCTTGCCCGGTCATGAAACGGGCAGCGTCCGACGCCAGGAACAGGACGACATCCGCTACGTCGTCCGGTTCGGCCAGGCGGCCAAGCGGCGTCTGGTCGATCCAGGACTGGCGGACGGCGTCGGGCGTCTTGCCGCTGAGTTCCGCCTCCCAGACGATCTCTCGTGACTGCATGGATGTGCGCACGAATCCCGGGCATACGGCGTTGATGCGGATGCCGTGCGGGGCAACCTCTCGCGCCAGCGCCTGCGTCCATCCAAGGACGGCGAACTTGCTCGCCGAGTAATGCGCCAGATAAGGCGCACCGACCTTAGAGGCGAGCGAGGCGGTGTTGATCACGCAGCCCTTGTTCTTCTCACGCAGGAAGTGCCGCACCGCGACTTGATTGGTCAGGAACACGCCCTTGGCGTTGACGTCGAAATTGAAATCCCAGTCCTCGTCGGTCAGGTCCAGCGCGTGCTTCATGCTGGAGACGCCGGCATTGGCGACAAGGCAATCGACGCGTCCGAAGGCCTCGATTGCCTGATCGAAAGCGCTCTCCACCGACTGCCGGTCGCGGACGTCGCAGACGATGGTGATTGTGCGCTCATCAAATTCCGCAGCGGTCTCCGCAAGCGCGTCCGCATCGCGGTCGACCAGGGCGAGGGTCGCACCCGCTTTGTGAAGCGCCTCAGCTATCGCGCGGCCAATACCGGCCGCGGCGCCCGTTACGAGAACCACTCGATCGCGGAACACGGGGGTCACCTCTCGTCCGAAATTCACGACACATTACAAACATTAATGTTGAAAATGCAACAAGCTGGTGTTTGATTATTTGCGTTTGGTTGCTATTGGAAAACCTTAAAAAGGCGCGCCGAGTGCTTGGCGCCAAAGGAGGGGTTGGCGGACGACGGGCCGGGCGCTTGTGCCAAGACGCCCCGCTTGTCGGATCACCATAAAGGCACCTGGCGCGCGATTGCGACGCGGCCAGAGGGGCAGGCCGGTCGCTTCCTAGTGCGCGCCGGCAGGCGAGAGGATGCTTAAATGTCTGTCGAGTTGCTTGCCAAGGGAGCCAAGACCATCGTCGCGATGGCGCATATCGGCGCGCTGCCCGGGTCGCCGCTCTACGATGCCGATGGCGGCGTGGAGAAGCTCATCGAAGGCGTGATGGCGGATATTGAGGCGCTGCAGGCGGGCGGGGTCGACGCTATCATGTTCGGCAACGAGAACGATCGGCCGTACCTGCTGAAGGCGACGCCGGAGAGCATCGCGGCGATGACGGCCGTCGTTACCGCCACGAAGCCGGCGCTCGATGTGCCCTTCGGGGTGAACTATTTGTGGGACCCGGAAGCCAGTGTGGCGATTGGCTGTGCCACCGGCGCGTCCTTTGTGCGGGAAATCTTCACTGGCGTCTTCGCATCCGACATGGGGATATGGGCTCCCGATTGCGCGAAGGCCGCCAGGCTGCGCCGCGATCTCGGGCGGCCCGACATGAAGATGTTGTTCAACATCAACGCGGAATTTGCCCATTCGCTCGATCAGCGGCCGATAGAGCTGAGGGCGCGGAGCGCTGTGTTCTCGTCGCTTGCCGACGCCATTCTGGTCTCCGGGCCGATCACCGGCCAATCGGCCGACGCCTCCGATCTCAGGAAGGTCTGCGAGGCGATCCAGGACGTTCCGGTGCTCGCCAATACCGGCACCAATATCGACAACATCCGCGACGTGCTCTCCGTCGCCGATGGCTGCGTCATCGGCACGCATTTCAAGGTCGATGGCGATACGTGGAACCCGGTCGACGCGGATCGCGTGAAGCGGTTCATGGATGTCGTCAACGCCATCCGGGCGGCGTCGTGACCAAGGCGGTTGGCATGGCGTCGCGGAAACCCGGTCCCGTGTAGCGCCATGGCTTGCTTCCTCGGCGTCGATATCGGCACGACCTCCACAATCGGCATTGTGATCGCGCTGCCGAATCGCATTCTCGCGACGGCATCGAAGCCAGTAACGTTCTCAGCGCCGCATTCGGGATGGGCGGAAGAGGACCCGCAAGAATGGTGGGACAATCTTTGCGCGCTAGTGCCGGAGCTCTTGGCCGAAGCCGGCGTGAGCGCCGACGAAGTCGCCGGCATCGGCATCACCGGCATGTTGCCGGCGGTGGTTCTCTTGGACGAGGCGGGGAATGTTCTGCGCCCCTCTATCCAGCAGAGCGACGGGCGCTGCTCGGCGGAAGTGGCGGAGCTGGCGGCGGAGATCGACGAGGCCGACTTCATCAAGCTCGCCGGCAACGGCATCAATCAGCAGCTCGTCGGCTGCAAGCTGCGCTGGATTGAGAAGAACGAGCCGGAGGTCTTCGCCAAGACGGCGACATTGTTCGGCTCCTACGATTACATCAACCATCGTCTGACGGGGGAGCGTTCGGTTGAGCGGAACTGGGCGCTTGAGGGCGGCTTCATCGATATTGCCGCGAACGCAGCCTCCGATCGCCTGATTGCGCTCGCCCATGTGCCGAACGCCGCGTTGCCACCCGTGATCGCATCGCATGAGATTCTCGGCTCGGTGACGGCGGAGGCCGCTTCCGCCACGGGGCTGAAGGAAGGCACGCCGGTGACTGGCGGCGCCGCCGATTTCATCGCATCGGGTCTGGCAGCAGGATTGGCGGAACCGGGCGATGTGCTTCTGAAATTCGGTGGATCGGCTGATGTTCTGATCGCCACGAAAAGTGCCGTGCCCGATCCGCGGATGTATCTCGATTATCACCTCATCCCCGGCCTTTATGTACCCAATGGCTGCATGGCGACGGGGGGGTCGGCGCTCAACTGGTTCGTGGAGCGCATCGCCTATGGCGAGAAGGCGGCAGCGGAGGCGGCCGGGCTCACCATCCACCAGCATCTCGACCGGCTGGCGGAACACACGCCGCCCGGCGCGGATGGGGTTCAGGTCATCCCGTATTTTCTCGGCGAGAAGACGCCTATTCACGATCCGCATGCGCGCGGCATCATCTCCGGCCTCAGCCTCAATCACGGCGTGCCCCATATGTGGCGGGCGCTGTTGGAAGGCTTTGGCCATGCCTTCCGCCACCACGTCGAGGTGCTCAACGACATGGGCCACCCCACGGAACGCTACATGGCGTCGGATGGCGGCTCGAATTCGCGGCTATGGGTGCAGATCGTCGCTGACATTTTGCAGGCGCCCATTCAGCTTCTGAAAGGTCATCCCGGCTCGTGCCTCGGTGCGGCATGGACGGCGGCGATCGCAACTGGGGCAACGGACGACTGGCACGGCGCGTCGTCCTTCGTCACGCGCGGCGACGTAATTGCGCCCAATCCCGACAATGCGGCGCTCTACGATGCGCGATATCGCACGTTCCGCGAGACCTATCGCCGGCTGGCGGACATGAAGGCGGAGGGCAGTTCATGAGCGGCGCCACGGGGACGACATGAGGGGGCGCGACATGCGCGTGAAGGAGGCTTGGCCATGGCCTATCGCATAGATCCGGACAAGGATCGCCCGTTCATCGAGGAGTTCCGCAAGAACCCGATCGGCCATCACAGCCCGGGTCTCATGCGCGTCTTGAACGCCATGCGCTTCGACGCGGGCGACCACAAGCCCATCCTCATCGTGCGCAAGCCGTTTCGCGAGTGGGTGCTGGGCGTGATGCCCATGGACCGCACGCAGCCGATCGTGGCGGAGATGGATCGCGTCTTCACCAGCCGCGAGGAGGCGGAATGGGCGATGTTCTGCCGGCGCTGGGAGGCGCATACGGGTGAGCGGCTCAACATGCCGTTTCGTACCGGCGACGAAGAGCGGGGGAGCGACTGATGCTGAAGATTCTGGGCTATCCCGACAAATATAGCGTCGCGCCGGGGGAGGCGATCTCCTTCATGGTGTCGTCTGAGGATGGTGAGGATTACAGCGCATCGCTGGTGCGTGTGATCTGCGGCGACGCCAATCCGGAAGGGCCGGGCCTGCAGCACGCGCCGGTCAAGAGCAGCATCGAAAGCACCTATCCAGGCAGGAAGCAGGACATCGATCCGGGGTCCTACATGAGGGCGGCGGTTCCGCAGCTCGATACGCCGACCTCGTTCTCGTTGTTCGCAATTGTCTGGCCGACGCTCCTGAAGCGCGACAATCAGGTGCTCATCAGCAAATGGGACGCGGCCTCTGAATCCGGCTTCAAGCTCTTCGTCACCGATAACGGCCAGCTCACCTTCGTGACGGCCGACGGGGGCAAGAGCCAGAGCGTTGCGCTCAATGTGCGCATGCTGGAGCGCCAGTGGTACCACGTGCATTGCTCCGTCGACCTCGATGCGGGCGAGATCGTGCTGTCGCAAAGCCCTGTTCATCGCTACGCCTTCACCGACGATGAAGCTGCTGGGCGCGCGGCGCTTAAAGTGCGGCCGGCATTCGTTGGCGCGCCGGTTCACGTGGCCGGCTGCCCCGCCGCCGGTGGCCGGGTCGACGATCATTTCGACGGCAAGATCGACAGTCCGGCGGTGCTTCGCGGCGTCCATGCAGCGACTACGCAGGCGGCACTTTCGCTGCGTCCCATCGACAACCGCCTGCGCGCCGACATCCTCGCTTATTGGGATTTTTCCATCGGCATCGACACGATCGACGTGACCGATATCGGCGATCTCGGCAATCACGGCTCGCTTCACGAGATGCCGGTCCGCGGCATGAAGGGGTGGAACTGGACCGGCGAGTTCCACCGGTGGACGGAGCGCCCGGATCATTACGGCGCGGTGCATTTCCATCACGACGACCTTTATGACGCCGCGTGGGATGTCGCCTTCACGCTCACCATTCCCGATGATCTCAGAAGCGGGAACTATGCCGTTCGTGTCGCCAATGGCGAGAACACGCCGGATGAGACGCGCGACTATTACATCCCCTTCTTCGTGCGCCCGGCGCGGCGTTCCAAGGGGACGCAAGGCAAGCGCGACCGCATCGCCTTTCTTGCGCCGACGGGGGCCTACATGGCCTACGCAAATCACGCCGAGCACATCACGGCGGCGGAGGCGGAGCGCACGATCGGGCGGCTCCTGCAGTTCGGGCACACCGACATCTACATGCATCAGCATCCGGAGGTCAGCGGCTCGCTCTACGATTCACGCGCCGACGGATCGGGGGTCTGCTACTCGTCGCGGCTTCGCCCGGTGCTCAATTTCACCTCGCAGTACCATTCCTGGCTCGGAGGCCATGGCTCGGCGCTGTGGCAATACAATGCCGACACGCATCTTCTGTCCTGGCTGGAGGCGAAGGGCTTCGACTTCGACGTCGTTACTGACGAGGACCTTCACGCTGACGGCGTTGATCTGCTCGACGACTACCGCGTGGTGCTGACCGGCACGCATCCGGAATATTACTCCACCGACATGTGGAACGCGCTGAAGGCGTGGATCGATCAGGGTGGGCGCCTCATGTATCTTGGGGCCAACGGATTTTATTGGCGCATCGCCTTCCACAAACAGCTTCCCGGTGTCATTGAAGTGCGCCGCGCGGAGGACGGCATCCGCACCTGGGCGGCGGAGCCCGGCGAGTACTACCATTCCTTCACGGGCGAGCTTGGCGGCCTTTACCGGCGGATCGGCCGTGCGCCGAACGTCATGTGCGGCATCGGCTTCGTCGCGCAGGGCTTTGACATGTGCTCGTATTACCGGCGTGCGCCGGATGCGGAGAACCCGCGCGCGGCCTTCATCTTTGAGGGCGTCGATGACGAGATCATCGGCGATTTCGGCCTGATCGGCGGCGGTGCGGCGGGGCTGGAACTCGACTGCATCACGACGACGCTCGGGTCGCCACCCAACACGCTGCGGCTGGCGACCTCGGAGAACCACACGCAGGCGGTCATGCTAGTCAACGAGGAGTTCGGCGTCGTGCCAATGAACCTCGGCGGCGATCAGAACGACAAGGTGCGCGCCGATCTCGCCTTCTACGAGACGCCGGCCGGCGGGGCGGTGTTCTCCGTCGGTTCAATCTCCTGGTGCGGATCGCTGCCGGTCAACGGCTTCGACAACAACGTTTCGCGGATCACGGAAAACGTACTGCGTCGGTTCGCGGATGCGGCGCCTTTTGTGCCGCCGGAGAGCGAGAGTGATTGAGCTAAGCGGCGACGCCGCGGAAATTGAGCGGAGGGGAGAATGACGGATACGGCCAAGCTGCGCATCGCCGTGGTGGGCGGCGGCTTCATGGGGCGGTTTCATGCCCAGACCGTCGCGGAATGCGAGATCGCCAGCCTGGAGGCGATCGTGGATTCCTCCGAGACTGTGGGTCGTGAAACGGCCGACGCGTTTGGCGCCAAGCACGTCATGAGCATCGACGACGCCTTGGCGCGTAAGGATATCGACGCCTTTATCGTGGCGCTGCCGGATCGCAGTCACGAGGCCGCCATACCGCTTCTGGAGGCTGGTAAGCCAGTGCTTCTGGAAAAGCCCATGGCGCACAATCTGGAGACGGCCCAGCGCCTCGCCAAAGCGTCCGCCAAGGGCGGGCGGCTTCTGGTCGGGCATATCCTGCGCTTCGATCCGCGCTACGTGCAGGCGGCTGCGACGGTGCAATCCGGCGATATCGGCGATCCTATTCATGCGTCGTCGGGCCGGTTGACGGTGCGCGATATCGGCACGCGCATGAACGGCGCGTCGAGCGTGTGCTTTTATCTCGGCGTGCACGATGTCGACATCCTGCAATGGCTCTCCGGTTCGAACGTTACGAAGGTGTTCTCGCGTTCCGCCAGCAAGCTGATGCCCTCCCTCGGCGTGCAGTCGGAGGATGCCATCATTACAGTCTGCGAGATGGATAACGGCATGGTGGGGTCGCTGTTCTTCGGCTGGACGCTGCCGAGCGACATCCCGACCGGCATCTGGTCGCGCTCAGAGGTGATCGGCACCAAGGGGATGGTCGACATCGATGTGCGCGATCACGGATTGCGGGTGAAGAGCGCTGGTGGCTGGCAGCTTCCCGATGGCCTGCATTGGCCGGAGACCAACGGGCGGATCACCGGCGATCTGCGCGAGGAGGTCGCCCATTTCGTTCGCGCGCTCCGCGACGACACGCCCTTCGTCATGCCGGTTGAGGACGCCATGCGTGCCGTTGCCGTCAACGATGCGATCCTGCGGTCATGCGAGAGCGGCGCGCAGGAGAGCGTCGCCGATTGGAGGATCTGAGTGGCTGGCTCGGCAGCCGATCTGCCCAAGGGCGCGGCGGGCGCGTCGTCGCAATGGGCGGCGCAGGATTACACGCCGCCCGACCTTGAAGCGCTCCGCAGCGCCGCGCGCTTGGTGCACAAGCACGTGCAGCCGACGCTGCATTATTGCTGGCCGCTGCTCACCAAAGCCTGCGGCTGCGATGTCTGGCTGAAGCACGAGAACCAGACGCCAATCGGCGCGTTCAAAGTGCGCGGCGGGATCACATATCTCGACGCCTTGAAGCGCGAGCAGCCGGACGTGCCGGGCATTGTCACCGCAACCAGCGGCAATCATGGGCAGAGTGTCGGCTTTGCCGGGCGCATCTACGGTGTGCCGATCACCGTCGTGGCGCCGCGTCCGGGTGCGGTGGAGAAGAAAGCGGCTATGGCGGCGCTCGGCGCGGAGCTCGTCGAGCACGGCGAGAATTTCAACGACGCTTTCGAGCATGCCGTGGCGCTGGCGGAATCGACGGGCAAGCACCTCATGCCCTCGTTCCATCCGCTCTTGGTGCTGGGCGTCGCCTCGTACAGCTTAGAGCTGTTCGATGCGGTTCAGGACCTTGATGTCGTCTATGTGCCGATCGGTCTTGGGTCCGGTATCTGCGGCATGATCCATGTGCGCGATGCGCTGGGACTTAAGACCCGCATTGTTGGTGTCGTACCGTCTGCGGCGCCGACCTATCACCGCTCGTTTGCGGCGCGAGAAGCACTGCCGGTAGAGATGGGGCCGACGATCCTCGATTCCTTGATGAACAAGCGGCCATCGCCGGTGGCGCTGGAAGTCATCTTGAAGGGGGCTGAACGGATCGTGGAGGTCACCGACGAGGAGGCGTTGGCGGCCGTGCGGCTCTGCTTCAAGTCCACCCACAATCTGGTGGAGCCCGGCGGTGCTGCTGCGCTGGCCGCACTTTACAAGGAGCGGGAGAGCCTGGCGGGCGGCCGCGCCGGCGCGGTGATGACCGGCGCCAATGTCGATATGGCGAAGTTCCGCGACATTCTCGTTGGGCCCGAAGCGGGCTGACAAGCGGATCAAGACCGTGACCACGGACTCTCGCCTGCTTGAAACGCTCCGCGGTGGCTTGGTGGTTTCCGTCCAGCCGATCCCTGAAGGGGCGATGGATCGCGACGACATTGTGGTGGCCATGGCGTGCGCGGCCTTCGACGGAGGCGCGGCGGGATTGCGGATTGAGGGGGTGAGGCGCGTCGCCAAAGTGCGCCAGGCGCTGCCGGACGTGCCGCTCATCGGTCTAGTGAAACGCGACCTGGAGGGCAGCGATGTCCGGATCACGCCGCTGCCGGACGATATCCGCGACTTGGCGGCGGCGGGCGCGGATGTGATTGCGATCGACGCGACGCACCGCGCGCGGCCGCACACCTTTCGCGCCTTGGCCGGCGCAGCTCTCGATGCGGGGCGGATCGTCATGGCCGACGTCGCGACGGCGAGCGAAGCACGGGACGCGATCACACTGGGCGCGGCGATCGTTGGCACGACGCTTTCCGGCTATACGGGCGGCAATGTGCCGAACGAGCCGGACCTTGACCTCGTTCGCGCGCTTGAGCCGCTTGATTGCTTCGTCGTTGCGGAGGGGCGGTTCAACACACCGGAGCTTTGCCGGGCGGCGATGGAGGCTGGCGCCGATTGCGTCACCGTCGGCTCGGCCCTGACGCGCCTGGAGCTCACAACGCGCTGGTTCGCCGATGCGATCAAGGCTGCGGCGGCCGGCGTATCCGAGCGGCCATAGGCAGTCGGCAAGCGACATGGCGCAAGCGGGCGACGCACTCACCGGTCTCGCCATCGACATTGGCGGCAGCAAGATCGCCGCGGCGCGCTTTCAAGATGGCGCCATCGTCGCGCGCCACCGTCTTGCGACCGACGGGTCGCTCAATGTCGCAGCCTGGATCGACACCGTCGGCGAGCTGTTAGCGGAACTTGGCGACACGAGTGCCGAACCGGTCGGCGTTGCCGTGACCGGTCGGGTCGATGGCGAAGGCCGGTGGTCGGCGATCAACACCGACACGTTGTCGGCCGTCGACGGCGCACCGCTGGCGGACGGTTTGCGGCGCCGTTTCGGACCGCGGGTCGCCGCGATGAACGATGCGCTTGCCGCCGCCACCGGCGAAGCGATCTACGGCGCGGGGCAGGGCGCGTCCACCATGGCCTATTTGACGGTCTCCACCGGCGTCGGCGGCGGTATTGTGCTCGGTGGCCGGCCGCTCACATCCGTTGATGGCCTGGCCGGCCATGTCGGCTTCATGACGACCCAGCACGGAGATGCGCCGTGTCCGTCGGGCCGGGTGGGGACGCTTGAATCTGTCGCGTCGGGAAAGGCGATTGAACAGGCGGCGCGAGCCGGCGGGCATGAGGATACCGACGCGGCGGGCGTGTTCGATCATTGGCGTAGTGGCGAGGATTGGGCTGCGGTAATTGTGCAGCGATCCGCTGACGCCATCGCGGAGGCATCAGCCAACCTCAAAGCCGCACTCGGCCTCGAAATCGTCGTCATCGGCGGCAGCGTCGGCCTGGCGGAAGGCTATCTCGATCTTGTGCGTCACGCGCTGGATCGCGAGCCGCCGCTCTTCCGCGTCGAAGTCAGGCCGGCGGCGCTTGGCGCGGACAGCCCGCTCCTCGGCGCGCTTCACATGGCGCGAGAGGCCGTTTCGGAGCCGTAACGGCGGCTCTATTCCAGGCTTCCGGAGTAGGGTGCTGCCACCACGGCGCAGCAATTGCCGGGCTTGACGCGGCACGGCTGACGCCGCGCGTAGAGAATCCCGTCAGCGTTATAGTTCAGCGTCTCCGGCTCGTGCTCCGGGTTCCACGGCACGTGGATGCGCCCGGCAGCCTGGCCGGCGCGAACCTCTTCGCCGTGCCGGTGGAACGGCTCATAGACGCCGTCGGTGCTGGCAAAGACATAGGCTTTCTCGCCGGGCAGCTCGAGGAGCTTCGGCTCTTCATCGGGACGCTCAAGCTCCCCTTCCAGCACGCTGAGATGCTTCAGCACGTTGAAGACGCCGCGCCGGCAAATGGCGACGGTCTCCGGCGAGACCGTGCCGCCGCCCCCCATCTCCGTGGCGACAGTGATGAGCTCGGAGCGACAGGCCGTGGCGGTCGCGGTGCGCGGGTCACCCATATTGTCGATGACCACGGCGGCCGGCGCGCCGAAGGCAAGCGCGGCCTCGATGTTGCGGCGGTGGTGATCGCGGTCGGGGCTCGGCTCCACCACGGCGGTTGGCGTGATGTCGAGCGACGATCCGCCGGAATGAAGGTCGAGGAAGGCGTCGCCGCGCGGAAAGATCTCGTCGGTCATGAACGCGCTGATCTGGTGGGTGATCGTGGCCAGCGGATCGCCGGGGAAGCTCCTGTTGTAGTTGACGCCGTCGACCGGCGAGGTCCGCCGCCCGGCCATCACGGCGTGAACGTTGTTGGCCGGCATGAGGATCAGCCGGCCGTTGACGCTGGCGGGATCGAGCGTGCGGATCAGCTCGCCAATGACGATCGGGCCTTCATATTCGTCGCCATGATTGCCGCCCTCCAGGATCACCGTCGGGCCGTTGCCGTTGCCGATCACCGCGATGGGAATGCGTGTGGCGCCCCAGGCGTCGTCATGCGGCGAGTGCGGGATCATGACGAAGCCGGCATGCCGCCCGGTCGCGTCGAGGTCGATGGTTGTGAAGGCGGTGCTCTGACGGGGCGGGGTGGTGCGCGTTCCCATGATGATCGGTGACCTCGGTTGCTGGCGTCGGGAGACGGTCGGAAGAAAGCGAAGAGCGCCCGGCGTTGCAAGCCGCAATGCCCTCAGCGCCGCAATCCTTCCGCGCAGCTTCTCGCCCAGGCCTTTCCTCTTGGGCCTTTCCTCTCAGGCGAACGCCGCTATGAATCGCTGGCGCGGAGGACGGGTGCGGAGCGGCGCCCGGCCGGCGGCCGCGTCTTTGCTAGCCGGGGCGACCTATGTCCGACCTGTTTCTCGGCGTTGATGCCGGATCGACTGTCTGCAAAGCGGCGGTGTTCGACGCTGCAGGGCGGCAGCGATCATTGGCGGCGCGGCGAACGCCGCTTAGCCGCCCGCGCCCGGGCTGGGTGGAGGCCGATCCGTCGGCCTGCGTGGATGCCTTTCATGCGGTGATCAAAGACGCGGCGCTCAAATGCGGTGCGCCGGAGGCGATCAAAGGCATCGGCATTTCCGGCGCTATGGTCGGCGCCTGGCTTGTCGATGCGGACGGCCGTGCCCTTCGCCCCGGCATCAACTGGGAAGACAGCCGCAGCCAGGACATGCTCGACGCGATGGTCGCCGAGCGGCCGTCGCTCATGTCGGATATCTTCGCCATCTCCGGTTCGGTCATGCAGCAGGGCTGCACGCTGCCTGTTCTTGCATGGTTGAAGGCGCATGAGCCGGAGATCGTTGCGCAAGCTGCGCATGCGCTGACCTACAAGGATTTCCTGCGCATGCAGTTGACCGGCGTCGCTGCGGCGGAGTGCAGCGAGGCCGCCGTCCTTCCAGGCGACGCCCGCAGCCAGAACCGCAGCGCGGACCTTCTGACTCTGTTCGGCATCGACGATCTCTCGCCGCTCCTGCCGGACGTACTGTCCTCAGCCGACATTGCCGGCACGCTTAACGCCGAAGCTGCGGCGCGAACCGGGTTGGGTGAAGGCCTTCCTGTCGTTGCTGGCGCCGGCGACGTGATCGCCAATGTGATCGGCGCCGGCGGGCTGAAAGCCGGCGCGGCAACGGCGATCCTGGGAACGACTTGCATGGTCGGCGTGTGCCACGACCGCCCGGTCTTCACGCCGGCCGATCTCGGGCTTCTGTTCTCGCTGCCGGAGCGACACTGGTATCGCGCCATGGTCAATGTCGCCGGGACACTCAATCTCGATTGGGCGATCGATCTTCTGGCGCCGGACCTCAAGGATCGCCCCAACATGTTTGCCGAGATCACAGAGATGGTCGCATCCGTGCCGCCCGGTGCGCGAGGCGTCACGTATCTTCCTTACCTCTCCGAGAGCGGGATCATCGCGCCGGTGGCGTCTGCAGAAGCAAGGGCACAGTTCTGCGGCCTGCATGGCGGTCACGATCGCGCAGCGCTCTTTCGGGCCGTTTATGAGGGCGTCACCTTCGCATTCGCCGATCTTGTGAGGCTGCTTGAGCTAGCGCCCGGCGAAACGGTGACGCTGACAGGCGGCGGCAGCCGCAGCGCTCTGTGGTGCCAGATGATCGCCGACGTGACGGAGCGAACCATCCAGGTTCCTGACGGCGCGGAATTCGGCGCAAAGGGTGCGGCTCTGCTGGCGGCGACCGCGCTCGGCCGGCACGCCAGCGTAGCGGCAGCGTCGCAGGATGCCGCCGGTGATTGCGTGACATATCGGCCCAACAGCGATGCGGTGGAGGTCTGGGCTGAGTCGTGCCGCCGCTTCGGCGAACACCGCGATCGTCTGCTTGGCTGATGCCGTGCGTCGCGCGCGTCAAGGACGCTTGTGAGCGGGCGTGTTGATACGCTAACTCGCGGGGGGATTGGCATGGGAGCGGAGTGAATGAACGACGTCGCCAACACCTATCTTGATGCGCTCTGCGCCCGGCTTGCCGCGCTAAAGACCGACGCGGCGGAGCCGATCGCGGCCGCCGTCGATGCGGTCGTTGCGGCGGCCGAAGGCGACAATCTCGTCTATGTCTTCGGCACCGGCCATTCGCATATTCTGGCCGAAGAGGTGCATTACCGCGCCGGCGGTCTCGCCTGCATGGTGCCGATCCTGGCGACGGCGACCATGCTGCATGAAGGGGCGGTGGCGTCCTCGGCGACGGAGCGGCTGGAGGGCTTGGCGGCGCCGATCTTCGAGCGCTACGACATTGGCCCCAAGGATGTGCTCTTCGTCGTCTCCAATTCCGGCGTGAATGCAGCGCCGGTCGAAGCAGCACGCATTGGTCGGCGGATCGGCTGCACGATCATCGCCATCACGTCGGTGGCCTATTCGACCGCCAGCGCCAAGGGCCGCGAAACGCTGGCCGACATCGCCGACATCGTTCTCGACAACGGCATTCCTCCCGGCGACGCGATCGTCGACGTCCCAGGCACGTCGATCAAATGCGGGCCGGCGTCGACCGCCATCGGCGCGGCCATCATCAATGCGATCCTGTCGCAAGCGGCCCATCGTCTTGCAGCGAACGGCGATGCGCCGATCTATCTGAGCTCCAACATGCCCGGCTCGGCGGAGCAAAACACAAAGCTGGTCGAGCGCTACCGCTCGCGCAATCGGCACCTTTGAGGGCGGCACAAGCGTGAAGGTCCTGATCCTGGAAACGGCCGCCGAGGCGGCGGCGCGCACAGCGGGCATCATCAGCGATTGCCTTGCGGCGCTTGATCGGCCGGTGCTCGGCCTGGCGACCGGCGGCACGATGGAGCCGGTCTATAGCGCGCTGGTCAGGCTTCATCGCAGCGGCAAAGCCGATTTCGCCAACGCCACCACGTTCAATCTCGACGAATATGTGGGCCTGTCACCCAATCACCGCGGGTCCTACAGCCGGTTCATGCAGGACGCGCTGTTCGGCCACGTCAACCTCGACCCGGCGCGGTGCCACCTGCCGCGCGGGGACGCGGAGGACCCGATCGCGGAGGCGAAACGCTACGAAGATGAGATTGCAGCGACCGGCGGCATCGATCTGCAGCTCCTGGGGATCGGCCGCAACGGCCATATCGGGTTCAACGAGCCGATTTCGAGCCTGAGCGGGCGGACACGCGTCAAGACGCTGACGGAGAGCACGCGACATGCCAACGCCCGTTACTTCCCGAGTGCAAACGCCATCCCGCGCTATGCCATCACGATGGGGATCGGGACGATCCTGGATGCGCGGCATTGTCTGCTTCTGGCGACGGGCGGCGGCAAATCAGCGGCGGTGGCGCGCATGATCGAAGGGCCGGTCGGCGCCTATTGTCCGGCGAGCGCCCTACAGATGCATCCGCAAGCGACCGTGGTTCTGGACAGAGACGCGGCCGCCGATCTGCGGCTGATCCACTACTATCAAGAGATCCATCCCGGTGGCAGAGAGCCGAAAATCACCTGACCAAATGCGCGCCGTCAGTGCAGTGCTTGCGCGCGCACTTTATGACGGCAGCGCGGAGGAGCCGTTGCGCGATCAGGTCGTGGAGATCGTAGATGGGCGTATTGCCGGCGTGCGGCCATTACAAAGCGGGGAGGCGGCGACAGCTGAGATCATCAGCGCGGATGTCGTCGCGCCGGGCTTCATCGATCTGCAGATCAACGGCGCCGCCGACGTCCAGTTCAACGAGGAGCCGAGCGCCGATGCCATCGCGCGGATCGCTGCGGGCGCACGCGTGGGCGGTAGCGCCCACATCCTGCCGACCTTCATCACCGCGCCAAACACCGATTATGTGCAAGCGATCGCGGCGGCCAATGCGGCTCAGGATGAAGGCGTGCCGGGTGCGCTCGGCATCCATCTGGAAGGTCCGTTCCTGTCGCCGGAACGACCCGGCATCCACCCGGCGCGGTACATCCGGCCACTGGGCGAGGCGGATCTAGCGAATATCGGCCAGGCGAGGGGCGTCGTTCTGGTGACGCTGGCGCCGGAACGCCAGGATCTGGCGCTGGTCCGGCGTTTGGTGGATAGCGGCGTGCGTGTTTTCGCGGGACACTCCGCCGCCGGTCTTGCTGAGATGGATGCCGCGATCGATGCGGGCGTCTGCGGCGTCACGCATCTCTTCAATGCCATGTCGCAGATTGCCGGCCGTGAGCCGGGCGTGGTCGGCGCTGCACTCATGCGGCCCGAATTGTCTGTCAGCTTGATCGCTGACGGCCACCATGTGCATCCGTCGAATATGGCGATGGCGTCGAGGCTCGCGGCCGATCGGCTTTGCCTGATCTCCGACGCGATGAAGACGCTCGCGGGAACGGTCACGCGCTTCGATCTCTATGGCGTCCCGGTTGCGCTGGGGGACGGCTGTCTGCGTGGCCCCGACGGCACGCTGGCCGGCGCGCATCTGGCGATGGACGAGGCTGTGCGCAACGCTGTGTTGCTGATGAATGTCTCGCCGGGTCAGGCCTTACGTATGGCGAGCGCCAATCCGGCGCGCGCGCTGGGGCTCGATAGTGAGCTTGGCCGCATCGCGCCGGGATACCGGGCAAGCCTCACTCTGTTGAATGACGACCTGACAGCCGAGGCCGTCGTGATCGATGGCCGGCTCTACCGCCCTTAAGCCGGGCTACGCTCCGCCGCCGCCGGCGCATCGGCTGCCCGCTCGTCGATTGCAGCAGCCGCCGCAGGCGACAAGGTTGCGCGCAGGATGAAGTAGCCGACAGTGCCCGACACCAGCGAGCCCATGAGGACGCCGAGGCGGACGGCGTTCGTGGTCTCCGCGTCGGTGAAGGCCAGCGTGCCGATGAACAGGCTCATGGTGAAGCCGATACCGGCGAGGAGCGCGATGCCGTAGATATGCGCCCAGGTGACGCCGCGCGGCAGCGTGCACAGACCGAGCTTCACACCGACATAGGAGAAGCCCACCACGCCGATCTGCTTACCGACAAAAAGGCCGAGCGCGATGCCGAGCGGCACCGGCGCCAATAGATTGGCAAGCGACAATCCTTCAAGTGACACACCCGCATTGGCAAAGGCGAAAGCCGGCATGACGGCATAGGCGACCCATGGCTTCAGGCTGTGTTCAAGCTGGATCAACGGCGGCGTGCGCATCTCCTTGGTGCGCAGCGGCACCATCAGCGCGACCATGACGCCGGCAAGCGTTGCGTGAACGCCGGATTTCAGAACGGCGGCCCATATGATGATGCCGATGACGATATAGACCGAGATGCGCGTGACGCCGGCGAGGTTGATCGTCAAAAGCACCGCCGCTCCGGCAACCCCGATCGCCAGCGAGATCAAGGAGAGGTCGGCGGTATAAAACATGGCGATGATGATGATCGCGCCGAGGTCGTCGAGGATCGCGAGCGCGAGCAGGAAGACCTTCAGCTGCACAGGCACGCGCGAGCCGAGCAGCGCCAAGATGCCGAGCGCGAAGGCGATGTCCGTGGCAGCCGGAATCGCCCAGCCGCGCAGCGTCTCCGGGCTTTGAAAGTTCACCGCCACATAGATGAGCGCCGGAGCCGCCATGCCGCCGATTGCGGCGAGCGCGGGCAGGGACGCGGTGCGCCATGTCGACAGCTGGCCTTCGATGAGCTCGCGTTTGATCTCCAACCCGACCAGGAAAAAGAAGACCGCCATCAACCCGTCGTTGATCCAAAGCAGCAGCGGCTTGTCGATGGCGAAGGCGCCGATGGCAATCGTCATCGGCGTCGACAGAAGTGCTTCGTAAACACCGGAAAGGGCGCTGTTGGCGAACAGTACGGCCAGCAAGGCCGTGGACACCAGCACGAGCGGTGGCCGCATGTCCTTGTCGACGAAGCCGCCGGTTACGAATTGCAGCGAACGTCGGCCGGCGGCTGATCTCGCCCTTTGCGTCAGGTCTTTAATCATCGGTCTCAAATGTCTGGCGGCCCCGGAGCCGTACTCATGCTCCGGGGCCGGGAAATGTCTGCCGGGCGGTTTACCCTATTCCTGCTGGCCGCCGAAGAAGTGCAGCAGGAGCATGAACAGGTTGATGAAGCTGAGATAGAGCGAAAGAGCGCCCATCACAGCCAGTTTGGACGTGGTCTCTGAGGCCGCGCCCTCGTCGTAAAGCGACTTGATGCGCTGCGTGTCGTAAGCCGTGAGGCCGGTGAACACCAGGACGCCGATGACGGATACGGCGAATTGCAGGGCCGAGCTCTGCAGGAACAGATTCACCAGCGCCGCCAAGATGACGCCGATCAGCCCCATGAAGAGGAACGATCCCCAGCCGGAAAGGTCGCGCTTTGTCGTGTAGCCGTAAAGGCTCATGGCGCCGAACAGCGCTGCGGTCACGAAGAACGTGCGCGCTATGCTCTGGCCGGTGAAGACATGGAAGATCGACGCCATCGACAAGCCCATGACGGCAGCGAAGACCCAAAACAGCGTCTGTGCGCGCGCCGCCGACATGGAGTCGACGCGGAACGACAGGAACATGATGAACGCGAGCGGCGCCAGGACCACGACCCATTGCAGCGGCGTGCCGAAGATCAGGTTGAACAGCACTGGCGTATTGGCCGTCGCGAAAGCAACCGCGCCGGTCAAGAGCAGGCCCAGGCCCATGATGTTGTAGACCCGGAGCATGTGCTGGCGGAGCCCCTCGCTATAAAGCTCAGAAGAGGCCGACGCCGTGCGTGCGTATCCGGACTGATAGAGATCGGTGGACATCATGGCTCCTTAGCAGACAGACCGAGATTTCAGACGCTTAAGGGAGCCGCGGATGCCGCTCCCGCGCGTGAAATGGGCGCATCTGCTAAGAGATTCCAATTGACCGAATTGCGGTTTTTGATAGAAATCGTCGATTAAAGCGGACTCTGTCTGGCAAGCGCTGGTGCATGCGGCCATGGATGCCGCCCGGGCGGAGACGGCGATGCCGACACTGAAACAATTGCGATATCTCATAGCGCTGGCGCAGGTGCTGCACTTTCGACGCGCGGCGGAGCAATGTCATGTGACGCAGCCGACCCTCAGCAATCAGATCCAGGAACTTGAGCGCGGCCTTGGCGTGCAGCTCGTGGAGCGAAGCCGGCGCAATCAGGTCGTGCTGACGCCGATCGGCCGCGAGATCGTCGAGCGCGCCCGCGCGGTCCTTCGCGACGTTCAGGATATCGTCGACCTCGGCCGGCACGGCCAGAAATGGATGGAGGGCACGATCAAGCTCGGCGCTCTGCCGACACTTGGCCCCTATCTCTTGCCGCATGTCTTGCCGGCGCTGCATCGGGATTTTCCGGAGCTGAAGCTCTACGTGCGGGAGGGCATGCCGGCGGCGCTGCTTCGAAGTCTCGCCAATGCGGAGCTCGATCTGTTGCTTTTCCCGCTACCGATCACGGGCGGGGATTTCACCAGCGTGCGGCTTTTCCGCGAGCCGCTTTGGGTGGTGATCCCAAGCGAACATCCGCTTGCGACCAAGCAGGTCATCGATCGCTCCGATCTCGCCGGCGAGACGATCCTGGCGCTGGAGCCGGGCCACCGGCTTTACGACCAGGTGGCCGACATTTGCCGGGAGATCGGCGCAGAACTGTCCCACGATTTTGAGGGAACGAGCCTCGACACGCTTCGCCTCATGGTCGGCATGGGGCTGGGGCTCTCCTTCATGCCGACCGTCTATGTGCTCTCCGAGACGCCGAAGGACGCTCAGGTCGTGGCGCGGCCGCTCAAGCGGCGTGCGCCGGAACGGACGGTCGGGCTCGCCTGGCGCCGGCACACGGCGCGGCACGACGAGTATATGGAGCTCGCCAATGTCATCCGCGACATCCTGCAGGCCAACCTGCCCGACGTCACGACCTTGAACTAAGGTCGGCGCAGGCGCCCGATGCGCGGTCCCTAGGCGGCGATGGGCGATTGCTCAGCCTGTGCCGCCTGGCTCTCCAGCGCTTCCACGAGCTCCGTGGGAAGCGCCAGGTTACGGGCAAGCCCGTCGAGGTATGCCCGCTCCGCCGGCAGGTCGGGCTCGATCGCCAGACGCGAAGCGAGATAGAGCTCCGCTGCTTGCTCCGGGCCGTCGGCCAGGCCGGCAATCTCGTGCAGCGTCGGCGGGCTCATCAGCGCGTCGAAGACGAACGCCTTCTCGTCATCCTCCAGCGGCAGGGCGGAGACATGCGTGACGATGGTCTGACGCTCGTCGCCGCAGATATGGCCGTCGGCGTTGGCCGCAGCGATCATGGCCTTCACGAGCGCCAGTTCGAACGGGCGGCCGTCGCGCCCGGTTATGGTGGATGGGTTGAAGCGTTCCTGATCAGCGGGCGGCAGGCTCGCGGTTCCGGCATTGGTGACGGCGTGCCCATTGGTGCCGCCACCGTGAAAGGCCGCAGGGGGCGTCTGCGCTTTCTGGTCCTGCCACTTCCTGTAGGCATGGTGGGCCAGCGCTCCAAGTGCTGCCGCTCCACCCAGGCCGACCGCGCCGCCGGCGAGCTTGCCGACTGTTTTGCGGGCTTTCTTATTGCCGACCAGCAAACCCAGAAGGCCACCAGCCGCCAAGCCGCCGGCGAGCCCGGTCGTGCCTGTCAGTCCAATGCCACCCGGAGCGGCGGGAGCATTGTCGCCTGGCGCCGCGCCAGCCTGCGGGCCGAGGAACTGATCGAGAAGCTTTTGGGGGTTCATCTCAAAACCTCGCTTTCCGTATGGTCCGGCATTGGACGCCAATTCGAACGACAGCGAGGTGTGGATTGCGCCTTGGTTTATCCAATCAATAAGAAAAGCGCTTCTGATAGAAATTTTCGATGAATCAGGCGCCCCTTTGGGCTGATCCTCAGCGGCATCAGACCATGCTGCTAGCGCGACAGAAGCAGGGTGACGTAGGCGCCATAGACCGCCAGCAGGACGATGCCGTGCAGGCGGCCGACGCGCCATCCCATCACGCCGACCGAGATCAGCACCGCCGTGGCGGCGAGCATGACCCAGATGTCAAAGTTGAGGATTTCCGAGGGGATCGCGAAGGGCGTGACCAAGGCGGTGGCACCGGCGATGCCGAGAATGTTGAAGATGTTGCTGCCGACAATATTGCCGAACGCCACATCGCCGTGACGCCGAAAGGCGGCCATAACGGCGGTGGCAAGTTCCGGCAGAGACGTGCCGAGCGCGACAAGCGTCAGGCCGATGACGGCTTCCGAGATGCCGAAGTCGCGCGCCACGAAGATGGCGCTCTTGATGAGCAGGCTTGCGCCGAACAAGACGGCGGCGATTCCGCCGATGGCGAGGCCGCCATTTATCGCCAAAGATTCGTTGCGCGGGGCAAACTCCGCCGCTTCCGTTGCGATCGGCGAGGTGGAGCCGTTGCCGCGGCGCTCGCTCACGAAGCCGAAGGTGACGTAGCCGACCAGAAAGACCAAGAACACCGCGCCGGTCAAACGACCGATCTCGCCGTCGATCACGATGATGAGGAGGAGCAGGCTGGCGGCCAAAAGGACAGCGCCGTCGCGTCGGAAAGACCGCTTGCATGCCCCGATGGGCAGCACGAGGGCGGCCGCTCCGAGGATCAGCAGGATATTGGCGATGTTGCTGCCGATGACATTGCCGATAGCGATTGCGGGCGCGCCGTAAAGCGCCGCTTCCAGGCTCGCCACAAGCTCCGGGGTGGAGGTGCCGAAGCCGACCAAGGTCAACCCGATGAGGAGCGGCGACACGCCAAGGCGCATCGCAATGCCGACGCTTCCTCGCACCAGGGCTTCCCCGCCGCCGAACAGCAACAAAAGGCCCGCGGCAAGCTGTATCCAGATCAATCCAGTCCCCGCCTTGGTTTATCTTCTGAGCGACATCCGTGTCCCGGGGGAACGGACCTAGATCGGGGCTTGGGCCTGACGGCCCGAAGAGCCTGCTGCCCCAAGCAAGCGCGGACCGGGATTAGTGACTGGCTAAGCCGCTTACACGGCGCGGGAGGTGGTGTTGACTGCCCCTACGTCCAATAGAGCGCGTCATTGTGTCTGATAGAACTGCTCAATAAACGGTTACGGCGGGCGCAGGTGCTGTCCCGCCTTATAGGCGAAAAGACCGCCCAGTCTTCTTCGAAAAGACGATAGGCCCGTCTTTTTGATCGACGATATCGATCAGCTGGGGATGCAGAAGGGACTGGCAAACAGAGCGCCGGCTGACCATCTCACAGCCAGGTTCGGGAATTGGATCGCCGCGCGGGCCACCGCGCAGCGATGAGCGCATGACGGGCGTCGATCGGTGAAGCGGTTCAAGAACATTCTCGCCCTTTATGGCGACATGATCGGCGCCGACGACGTCTTTCACCAGGCCGTCGCGTTGGCGAGCGCCAACCATGCGCGGCTGACATTCGTCGACACGCTCCCTGAACGCTACACGACCGAGGCGGAGGTCAAGGAGCGGCTGAAGCGGCTGACGCGTCTTGTGCCGGCCATCAAGGCGGAGGGCGTGCCGGACGTTGATGTGAAGGTGCTTGTCGGCCAACCGTTCATCGAGGTCATCCGTCAGGTGATCCGAGCCGATCATGATCTGGTAATCGCTAGCGCCGATGGCGGGCGGAGCCTTCGCGACTTCTATTTTGGCAGCACGGCGACGCATCTGATGCGCAAATGCCCTTGCGCGGTATGGATTGTGCAGCCGGATCAACTGCCGAACTATTCCAAGGTTCTGGCGTGCATCGATCCGCCGCCCGGCGATGCCGGGGAGAGCGAGCTGGATCGCAAGATCCTCGATCTTGCAACATCGCTTGCCCGGTCCGGCGACGCGGAGCTGCATGTCATCCACGCCTGGGAGGTGGAAGGCCCGGACCGCGACACGATGCGCTCAGAAGTCCCCGACGCGACGCGGCAGGCGATCCTGAAAAAGCACGAGGACAAGCACCGCGACCGGCTGGCAGCCTTGCTGTCCCATTACGCGCTCGAAGACCTCAAGCATAAGGTCCATCTGCCGCGCGGTGCGCCGCAGGCGGCGATCGTGCAGGCGGTCGACGAGCACGGCATCGATCTCATCGTCATGGGAACCGTTTGCCGGACCGGGATATCGGGATTGTTCATCGGCAACGCGGCGGAATCGGTCCTCTCCGCAGTGCGTTGCGGCATCTTCACGGTCAAGCCGCGCGGCTTCCAGACGCCGGTCATGATCCTCAACGACAACCAAGAGCCGCGCACGGCCGAAGCGCACGCCTAGCATCAATCGGTTGACGGGCACCGGCGCCCCCGCGCAAATGCGGGCCGACCGGTAGCGGTTGCCGTTTGAATAGGGAGGTGCGGGCGATGAAGCGTTCAGAGGTCAATACCATCATTCAAGAGGCCGACGCTTTTATCCGTTCGTTCGGCTACATCCTGCCGCCCTTCGCCTATTGGTCGCCGGACGAATTCCGTCAGCGCGCGGGCGAAGCGCCTGGCCTCATCGATGCGCGCCTTGGCTGGGACATCACCGATTTCGGCTTAGGGAATTTTCGCGAGCGCGGCCTCTTCCTGTTCACCGTGCGCAACGGCGATCCGGCCGATCTGGAGCGCGGCCGCGGACGGCTCTACGCGGAGAAGATCATGATCTCCCGGCGCGACCAGCTCTGTTCCATGCACCGCCACGACATCAAGACGGAGGACATCATCAATCGCGGCGGCGGCAAGCTGGCGCTGGAGCTCTTCATGTCGGACGGGAAGGGCGATATCGACCCCGACGCGGAGGTCCATGTCGAGGTCGACGGCGTGACGCGGCGTATGCCGCCCGGCGACATTCTCCGGCTGGCGCCGGGCGAAAGCGTGACGCTTGTAGCGGGTGTCTGGCACGCCTTCTGGGCGGAAGAGGGCGACACGCTGATCGGCGAGGTGTCGACGGTCAACGACGACCTGACGGACAACGTCTTTCGCGACCCGGTCGGGCGCTTCGCCGAGATCGACGAAGACGAGCCGCCGCTCCACCTTCTGGTCTCCGATTACGAGCGAGTGCTCGGCGCGTCCTAATCGAAACGGCCGGTATCGATCGCCACGGCGTTGCCGATCTCGGCCGATTGCTGCGCCGCCAGGCCCATCTCCACCGCTTTGGCGCCGTCCTCCAGCGTCACCTCCGGGTCGGCGAGGCCGCGCGCGACTTCGGCAAAGCGCAGATGCTGGTAGTAGGTCGCGCCGTTGTGCGAGCCGGCGGCCAAAAGTTCCGGTTCGATGCGCACCTCGTGGGTTTCGGCAATCGCGCCGCGCCGTGGGCTGCGGATGACGAGCGGCACATCGCAGGTCCCATCCTCCGTCGGCATGAGCCGGTGCGGCCCGGGGATCCGGCACTCGATCTTGCCCTTCGGGCCGACGGCGCTGATTTCGCTTTGGTAGCGTGAGCCGTCAGCGAACATGCAAAGCTCAAGCATCGCCCGCGCGCCGCTCTCAAAGTCGACGATCACATAGCCGCAATCCCAGATATCAGGCCGCCGGCCATCGATAACCTCGTCCATATGGTTGGCTTCCTGGCCGGCGGAGGCCATGACGCGCACCGGCTCCGACTTGAGGATCAGCCGCATCAGGTCGAAGAAGTGGCAGCACTTCTCCACCATCGTGCCGCCGGTGTTTTCGTTGAAGCGGTTCCAGTCCTTGACCTTGGGCAGAAACGGAAAGCGGTGCTCGCGGATGGTCAGCATGCGCACGCCGCCTGTGACATCGGCGGCCTGTTCCACCAGCGCAGCGATCGGCGGCATGTAGCGATAGGCCATGCCGACCCAGATCGGTGCGGGATGGTCGTGTAGGGCCTCGATACGCAAGGCGTCCTGGCGCATCGTGTAAAGCGGCTTCTCTACCAAGGTCGGCAGCGGACAGCGGTCGGAGATGCGCTCCAGCTGCTCCACATGCAGATTGTTGGGGCTGGCGACGACCAGGCCGTTCAGCGTCGGGATGTCGAGCAGGTCATCCAGTGTTTCGAGCGTCGCGGCGTCGGGGGCAAGCTCATGGGCGCGTTCGCGCATGCCGGTATCGGGGTCGCAAAGCGCTGCAATGTTGACATTCGGCAGAAAAGCGATGTTGCGGATGTGCTCCTGGCCCATCATCCCGCAGCCGACGATTCCGTAATTCAATGTGTCCGACATGGCCGTTTCCTGTTTCGACCTTCCCCCATAGCGTGCGATGGCGAACAAAGAAATGATGCGGAGCAAACGGCTTTGACAGAAATGCCCGGACCGGATCGTGCCCCTGATCGCGCGGAACTGCGGCGGCTTCTCGGTGGCGAAGTGGGCGCGCTTCGCTTCACGGATGTGGAGTACGTCGCAAGCCGACCGAAGGGCGGGATGGTGCTCGACGATTTGCACTTCACCAGTTCGGCCGGCGAGGTCGTCCCAGCCTATTTCCTACGGCCGGATGACGGCCGGGCGCCTGCGCCGGCGGTGCTTTACTGCCATGCCCATGGCGGGCGCTACGGTATCGGCCGGGACGAGCTGATGGGCGGCCGCCCGGCGCTTCGGTCACCCTACGGGCCGGCGTTGGCGGCGCGCGGCTACGCGGTGCTTTGCCTGGAGATGCCATGCTTCGGTGCGCGGGCTGAACTGCAGGAAACGGCACTCTCCAAGGCGCATCATTGGCGTGGCACGACGCTCTTCGGCCGCATGCTGGCGGAGCTTTCCGCCGGTCTCGACTTTCTGGCGGACGCGCCGTCGGTCGATCAGACTCGGATTGCCACGCTCGGGATTTCGATGGGCGGGACGCATGCGTGGTGGCTGGCGGCGCTGGACGAGCGCGTTGGCGCGGCCGTGCATCTTTGCTGTTTCGCCGATCTCGATTGCCTGATCTCCACCGGCGGGCACGATGGCCATGGGCCGTACATGACCGTGCCGGGCCTGCTTCAGCGTTGCTCCACCGGTGCGCTGGCAGGCCTGATCGCGCCGCGCCCGCAGCTTGTTGCCGCCGGGCTGGAGGATGTGTTCACGCCGCCGGACTGCTTTGCCGCGGGGCTAAGCGAGTTAGAGGCCGCCTATGCGGCGGCGGGAGCACGCGACGCGCTCGAAGTCGTCAGCGATCCGCGGTCCGCCCATGTGGAGACAAAAGCCATGCGGAACACGGTTCTGGATTTTCTGCACCGACACCTGGATTGAGGAGCGGCGAAGCCGCTAATGAGCCAGCAGATCGGCGCCGGCGAAAGGAACAAGAATGCCCGCGGACAATCCGAAACTCGGCGTGCTGGGGATCGATCATCGCCACATCTATGGGATGCTGGCGAACATGGTCGCCGTCGGGTGCCGCTGCGATGCCTGGTGGACGGACGGGCCGGCGGAAACGGAGCGAGGCTTCACGGAGCGATTTCCCGATCTGACCCGAGTCGAGGATCGGCGTCGTATTCTCGACGATTCCGAAATCGACATGGTCCTGATAGCTGCTGTTCCCGAAGACCGCGCCGACCTTGCCGTTGAGGCGATGAACGCCGGCAAAGACGTGATGGTCGATAAGCCCGGCTGCACGACTCTGGAGCAACTGGCGGCGGTGAAGGAATGTGCGGAACGGACGAGGCGCATCTGGACGGTGAATTTTTCGGAGCGGTTCGAGGTGCCGGCCGTCACAAAGGCCACCGAGCTAGTCGCTGCCGGTGCGATCGGCCGCGTCATTCAGACGGTGGGGCTCGGTCCGCACCGCCAGAACCTCGCGACGCGCCCGCCGTGGTTCTTCGAGCGTCAGCGTTATGGCGGCATTCTCTGCGACATCGCCTCGCATCAGATCGATCAGTTCCTGTTCTTCACCGGCTCAACCGACGTGGAGATCGTCCACGCACTGGCCGAAAACACGACGCGGCCGGACCTTCCAGGCTTTCAGGATTTTGGCGAGATCACGCTGCGCGGCGATTCAGGACACGGCTACATCCGCGTGGATTGGTTCACGCCAGACGCGTTGCCGACATGGGGCGACGGTCGGCTCTTCCTGCTTGGCGACGAAGGCCAGATCGAGCTTCGCAAATACACCGACATCACACGCGCGGCGGCCGGCGATCACCTCTTTCTCGTCAACGGCGAGCGGCTTGAATACATCGATTGCAGCGATGCCGGCTTGCCCTATTTCCCCAGGCTTATCGCCGACATACGCGATCGCACTGAAACGGCGGTCTCTCAGGCGCATACGTTCCGCACGATGGAGCTGGCCATCCGCGCGCAGATGCAGGCGGATGGCGATCAAGGGCATGGCTAAACGACGTTCCGTCGCCATTGTCGGCGCCGGCATCGGCGAAAAGCATATGAAGGGCTACCAGGCGGTCGCGGAGCGCTTCTGCGTGCGCACGGTCTGCGACCTCGATGAAGCGCGCGGCCAGGCGCTGGCGGCGACCAATCCGGAGACCGGCTTCACGACGTCGCTTGAAGACGTGCTCACCGATTCGCAGATTGAGATCGTCGACATCTGTCTGCCGCCGCATCTTCATTTCTCCGCCGGCGCGCGTGCCCTTGAGGCGCGTAAGCACGTCATTTGCGAGAAGCCGTTGGCGACGAGCCTTCGCGATGCCGATCAGCTTATAGAGATCGCTAAAGCCTCTGGGCGACAGCTTTTTCCGGTCTTTCAGTATCGCTACGGCAAGGCGATGGCCGCGCTTCAGGCGCTCATCGATGCCGGACTTGCGGGAGTGCCTTACGTTGCCACGCTGGAGACGCATTGGAACCGGCCGGTGGCCTACTACGACATCGGTTGGCGGGGCACCTGGGCCGGTGAACAAGGCGGCGCCGTGCTTAGCCACGCCATCCATGTACATGATCTCGTGTGCCGGGTTCTCGGCCCCATCGCCTCGGTGCACGCCGAACTCGGCATCCGTGTCAACGCCATCGAAGTGGATGATTGCGCGGCGCTGGCGATTCGCATGGAAAACGGTGCGCTGGTCACGAGCTCCATCACGCTCGGCGCGTCCAACGATTCGACGCGGCTGCGCTTCTGTTTCGCCGGACTGACAGCGGAAAGCGACCGCAATGCCTACAGCCCCGCCACAGAAGAATGGACGTTTGAAGCGCGCGCGCCGGTCAGCCAAGCCGATATCGATGCCGTGCTGGCGGCGGTGCCTGAATTCAAGCCCGGATTTGCGGGCTTTTTCGACGCGATTGCCGATGCGCTTGACGATCGCGGCGGTAACGAGGTGACACTCCTAGACGGCCGGCGTTCACTGGAATTCGTCACGGCGATCTACGCGTCGGCGCGGGGCCGCGGGCCGGTCGAGCTTCCGCTTGGCGCAGATCATTCGCTTTATGACGGATGGACTCCTTGATCGAGTGAGATCAAGCCCATCTGTATGGAATGATTGATGAATCTTGCATCAGCGAGTCGCGCGGTACCGACTCGTTGGCGGGAAACTGGCTCTTTTCGATGGGGCTTGTTGTCGGCGGGCACATCGCGGGTCTTTGTCGGTCGGTGCTTTGCTCGCTGCCGCGATCATGCGTAACCCTTTGTGTTTGCTGTAGATTATCTCCGAATATGGCAGCGTTGACCCGTGGCCACGCCCGATCGCACCGACCGTTGAAAACGGCCGGTTGCCGTTCCGCTGAGTTGGAGTGCTGCGGCGTTCGTTCCGGCAATATGTCGCCTCCGCCAAGTGCCATTGCCGACCGAAAGGGGCCAAAAAACGCGTTAGGATTTTGGTTAGATTTACCCCGATTTCGCCCGGAAACCCGGGTTTTCGTGGCAAATCTGCAACATGGACCTGGAAAGGGGGTGGCGAACTGCAAAGGGATGTTGCCTCCGCCGGATGGATGGATAGTGTCACCTCAGGCAGCCGATCGGCGGCCGCTGTTCCTTGGGGGGCAGCAAAGGGGCGGGGGCCAATACCCCGGCCAAGCAACTTGGACTGGAGGTCTAAAATGAAACTCAAGAGCCTACTCTTCGGCTCCGCGGCAGTCCTGGCCGCCGGCTCCGGGGCACTGGCCGCCGACCTTCCGGTCGTGGAGCCGGTCGACTACGTCCGGATCTGCGACGCCTTCGGGGCGAGATTCTACTACATCCC
>JANQRH010000022.1 GCA_028284625.1 Afifellaceae bacterium
TCACCACAAAGCCGCTGGCGCCGCCGAACGTTTCGGTCACCGCGCCGCGACCGCCTTCAACGGCGGGGAAAGGAATGATGCCCAGCTGCTCGTTGGAGAGGCCGCCGCTTGACGACGCAGCGCGCTGCGCGCCGAGGTCCCAATCGCCCATCAGGTGGAACACGGCGCCGCCGTCGCCCCACAGGCCTGTCGCCTGGTCGTATTTGACGCCGAGATAGCCCTCTTGGAACGGTTCAAGCTCAATCAGCCGCAGATATTCCTGGCCGACGCGCACCCAATCCTCATTGTCAAAGCCGCCGTTCTCCCCAAGTGACGACGCCAGGATGCCTTCACCGCCCATGATCCGCATCGCAAGCATCGAGTAGTAGAAGTGGAGCGTCCACTTATCCTGTCCGCCGACGATGATCGGCGTGATGCCGGCGTCCTTGACGGCCTTCACCTGAGCAAGGAAGTCATCCCACGTCCTGATCGCCGTGGGGTCGACGCCGGCCTTGGCTGCAAGCTCTTTGTTGTACCAGATGGCGACATTCTGGGCGGCCTCCGGCGCGCCGTAGTTCTCGCCCTCATATGACAGGGCCGCCAGGCCGCCGGCGGAGGCCTCCGCGCGCCAGTCATCGCCGATCATGCCGGTGATGGGACGTAGGAAGCCCTGCCGAGCCTGCTCGTAGAAGACGCCGCCACTCCAGGAGAAGAAGAGGTCCGGGGCAGCGTCGGACTGAAGCAGCGTCGGCAGCTTCTGCTTGAAAGCTTCGTCCTCCATATATTCGATCTCAACCGTGACGCCGGGATTGGCGGCGTTGTACTCGGCGACCGCCTCCGTATAGATCTGCTTCCACTCCGGGGAATCCCGGTTGATCGAAAGCACTTTCACTGTTGTTTCGGCGTTGGCGGCACCGGCGACCATGCCCGCCAGCAGGACTGCGCTGGCCATCCGTTTCATCGTGCTCATGACATTCCTCCTTTATTCAAAGTCAGGTAATGAGTTACGTGCCTCAGATTGTTTCAGCCTGCTCCACTTCTGCCCCAACCCGTCCTGAATCAGGGCAGGTTGTCGCGCAGGAAGATGTCGGTTCGGATCTTCTCCTGGCTCTCGACGATCGGATGCCCGTCGGACAATGCCTTCAGCACGCGCACGGCGCTGCGCGCCTCATGTTCCGGACTTTGGTTGATAACCGCATCGATCTGACCCTGAATGAGCGCCTTTCGAACCGGCGGCGACAG
Organism: Afifellaceae bacterium; assembly: GCA_028284625.1. Classification (GTDB taxonomy): domain Bacteria; phylum Pseudomonadota; class Alphaproteobacteria; order Rhizobiales; family Afifellaceae; genus DASWJZ01. The sequence continues at coordinate 1,222 of JANQRH010000022.1, forward strand.
CTCGTGTACGATAAGGACGGGGCGGCGTGCAGGATCGGTCTTCTCAAGGGCTCTGAGGATGCCGACATTGCCGGCGCTGGCGGAGTAGATGCCGGCGAGCGCGACATTCGCTTTGAGCATGTCGCGGGTGATCCGCTCCGTGACCTCGCGCACATCGTCGCTCTCCGCGACCGGCAGTACGGTTAGGTGCGGATGTTCCGCCATCACGACCTGTTCGAAGCCGATGCGGCGCTCCACGTGATCGCGCATCTGCAGCGAGCCGATGATGATTCCGACCTTGGCCGGCTTTTTGGGGAGAAATCGGCCCATGAGGCTGCCCGCCACGCGCCCTGCGGCAACATTGTCGATGCCGACGAAGTGTTGGCGTTTGCTGTTTGAAGCATCCGTCACCAGGGTCACGACCGGCAGTCCTGCCTCGACTTTCTCGTCAATCGCCTCACGTATGCCCGGGGCGTCACTCGCCTTTATGGCGACGCCGTCCCAGGCATCGGGATCGATGGCCTCAATCTCGCTCGCCAGTGCGGCGGCGTCGGACATATCAACGTGCCGCACCACCACATTGATGTCGTCATGCGCAAAGGCATCGGGCGCGCCGCGCACCGCCCGCTCCAGGTTCTGGGCAAAGCCGCTGGCGCGGCTCGGTAGAACGAACAGCAGGCGGTAGCGTCGTTGCTTCGCCAGATTGGCTGCGTGGATGTTGCGCTTGAAGTCGAGCTCGCGGGCGGCTGTCATAACCCGTTCGCGGGTCTCATGGCGCACGCCGGCGCGGTTGTTCAGCACACGGTCGACCGTCGCCAGGCTGACGCCAGCGGCCTCGGCGACATGGCTCGCCGTCACCTTCTTCAGGTGGAGGTCGTTCATGACCGAGTGAATATACTCAAAATTTGAGGTGCGTCAATCATTGGAGCAAAGCATAACGGTGGTTATCGGCTGCCGAGCGCCCGAACGCAGTTCCAACCTATCGCGGACATTGGAGACAGTGTCGAAGTGCTGTGGCGCGGTCATCGAAGCTGACATTGCTCTCTCGCTGCATTGTCGGCGATAGAGGCGGGATGGCTCGCCCGTTTCTGGACAATCAAAGCGCCCGCCGCCTGTTTCTGGACCGGCACCTCTTGCTGCGTCCAGGATCGGGTCCCGGCAGGGGCAAGGATCTCGAAGGTGTGCTCGACGCACTCGGCTTCGTTCAGGTCGACAGCGTCAACACGCTCGCCCGTGCTCACGACCTGATCCTGTGGTCCCGCCGCGGACGGTACCGTCCTAAAGCCCTCGAAAACCTTGTTGCGCGCCGGCGCACGGCGTTCGAGCACTGGACGCACGACGCCGCGGTGATCCCGATGGCGTTCTATCCCATGTGGCGCAAGAAGTTCGAACGCGACGAAGCGCGCATGCGGTCGCGCTGGTCGGAGTCGCGTCGCCGAGGATGGGAAACCGAGATCGAACGGGTGCTGCGGTACATTGCGGACAATGGACCGGCCTCATCGCTCGATGTCGGCGACGAGGAGCCAAAGGACTCATCGGGCTGGTGGGACTGGCATCCCTCCAAGACGGCGCTTGAGTTCCTGTGGCGGTCCGGCCGGCTGGCAATCTGCCATCGCCGTGGCTTCCGCAAGTACTACGATCTCGCCGAGCGTGTTATTCCCGCCGCTCAATGCAACCAGCGCTGCGATGACGACGAGATCGTCGACTGGGCGATGTCGGAGGCGCTTCGACGCCTTGGTTTCGGCACGAGTGGCGAACTTGCAGCGTTCTTCGAGATCGTCACGCGCGACGAAGCGAAAGCCTGGTGCGCCGCGGCGCTTTCCGATGGCCGCATCATTGAGGCGGAGATTGGCATGGCCGATGGATCGCGCCGGCGCAGTTTCACCACCGAGGCCGATCTCGACGGTGCAGCGTCCCTTCCGAAGCCGACGGGGCGCCTGCGCCTTCTGTCGCCGTTCGACCCCGTCTTGCGCGACCGTTCGCGCGCCGAGCGCCTGTTCGGCTTCCACTATCGGATCGAGATCTTCGTGCCCGAAGCCAGGCGCCGATACGGCTATTATGTGTTTCCGGTGCTGCAGGGCGATCGGCTGATCGGTCGCATCGACGCCAAACGGATCGATGGCGCGCTTCTCGTCCAGGCCTTCTGGCCGGAAGCTGGCGTGCGGATGGGAAAGGCGCGCACCTCCGCTCTGAAATCGGAACTCGAACGGGTCAGGCTCCTCGCCGGGGCACAGACCGTCGCGTTCGCCGAGGGTTGGATGCGCGGGTGATACAAAGCCTGAGGATTGCTGGCCGCCTATCGCGCCTGATCGCAAGCGGTTGAGCACCTCATGGAAGACTAGTCCAAGTGCTTTATGTGCTCGCTAGCTGGCGCGTCGCAAGCGAGCCCTGGAGGCGGATGCGTCGTCCGTTAGCCTTTTGACTCGCTGATCTCAAAGAGATGCCCATCGGAATCGCGGAAGAAACATCGGATCTCGGTCTCCCGCTCGACTGGTGGCGTCAGAAACGCAGCTCCCCGTTCGCTGAGTGTTTTGTAAGCGGCGCGACAATCAGGAACGCGGATGGTCATGGCATGTGCGATCCGGTCTGGGTCGACAGGCGGCTCGAACGTGACGCCTGGTTTGTCGGGAGTTGGCCCGCCCGGCGTGACCAGCAACAGCCAGCTGTCAAGGAAGCTCAGCACGCAGGACGTGCCGCCATATTCTCGAAAGATCGTTGCGCCAAGCACTTTGTCGTAGAAGTCTCGCGCCCTAGCGAGGTCCGAAACGACCAGGATGTGAGTTATTGCCATTCCATCGGCTGGGAACCCAGGCATCTTGGTCTCCTTTTTTCGAGAGGAGCGTCTGAAGGCATAGAAGGAGGAATGTTGGACCGCAAGGCGGCCGAGGCCGAGCTGGCAGAGTTGCCGTGGCGGGAATCGTGCCGTGAAACTTCCGCTCGCGCCACGCCGCGACCCCAGCGCGGTCTCACTCTTGGCGGAGGCTGGCGCGACGGTCCCACAGATCGCAGCGATCACTGGACGCACACTGGAATCCATCGCGCGTACTCTCGAAAGATATCGGGCCCGGACACGCGCTCTCTCGGAGGAAGGGAGCTACGCAGTCGAGAACGCCAAGGAAACAAGTTTTGCAAACCGCCTGCAAACCACGGCGGTCCGGCCCGCCGGTCCCGCTAGGGAAAGATCTAAAATCTCAGTGATATAGCTGGCGCGCCGGAGAGGATTCGAACCCCTGACCACCAGATTCGTAGTCTGAACGTCTCCCGTTTTCAGCGTGTTTCGGTTCGTTGCACACCATTTGTTTTCTCTTTATATCTCATATAGATAACGTTTCAGCTCATATCTACCTGTTTCAAGCAGTTGCTGTATTTGTGACCTCAGTGTGACCTGACGGAGCCGTTTCAAACCATGCCAAGCGTGAAGCTCACCGATGCCTTTGTGCGCGGAGCCACTGCCATCGGCGGCCGGACGACAGAGTATCGGGACCAGAAGACCCCTGCCCTGGCGCTTCGAGTTTCTGCTGGCCGATCGAAGTCCTGGACTATGCGCTATAGAACAAACGACGGCGTGCAACGGCGCTACACAATTGGCCCCTACCCCGCGATAACACTGTCCCTCGCCCGTGAACGAGCCCTTGCAATCCTGGCCGAGGCTAGTGGCGGTGGCGATCCGGCGAGGGACAAGAAGACGGCCAAAGAGCTGAAGCGCGTGCCGCCTGCCTTCACACTGTTGGCGATCTCGCAGAACGCTATTTCGCCGACGCTAGAAAAGACCGGCACAGACCAAAGGGAAAGCCCAAACGCGCCAGCACGCTCAGCAGCGAGAAGCACTACTATGATCGCCTTGTCGCGCCGATATTCGGTCGCACACCGATCTCTAGCCTGCCCGCGCCGACATCCAGGCCTTCGTCAACCGGATCGCCGACGAGCACGCCCGCTCATCCGCCAAACAGTGCCTGACGGTTCTCCGCCAGCTCTATGCCTACGCCGTGTGGCAAGAAATCGTCCCTACCAATCCCTGTATCTTCGTCGAGGGGCCGGTTTTCGCCGCCCGTGACCGTGTGCTTTCCGACGACGAAGTGCGCGCCATTTGGCAGGCCTGTGCGGCACCGGAGAGTGTATCAGACCTCACCATGTCCCAAGCCACCGGCATCGCGATCCAACTCGCTCTGGTCACGCTTCAAAGGCGTGGCGAGGTCGCGCACATGCATAGGGACGAAATCGACCTCAAGAACCGCCTTTGGACGATCCCGGCAGAGCGAACCAAGAACAAGCGGGTGCACGTCGTGCCGCTCTCCAATGAGGCAATCACGCTCATTAGCGAGGCTCTGCAGGTAGCGGCACCTGCGGCCGACACCCCTCACGAGGGATATCTGTTCCCGTCACTACAAAAGCCGGGCTTGCCAATCGAGGCGCGGGCACTGACGCGCGCTTTCAGGCGCATCGCAGAGACGTTGGGGCTTCAAGATGTCCGCATTCACGATCTGCGGCGAACCGGTGCGACCCACATGACCAGCGAGCAACTCGGCATCTCTCGCTTTGTCGTCTCGCAGGTTCTTAACCACGCTAGCGACACCGGCGGCGCCCCGGCGGTGACCGCTGTGTATGATCGGAACGCACACTTGCAGGAGAAGAGAGGCGCCCTTGAGGAATGGGCAAGCCACCTTGTTGGAACTTTGGCGAAGTAAGCTCCGCGCTGAGCCACGGAGCCTTGCCAATTCATCCCCACAGGATCGGCTTGACGGTGCAATTGAACTGGGCGCGTTCGACGGGTCGAGGTCCGCGTGCGCGAACGTCGACGTTCGGCTGACTTATTTGGGGACAGGTCCGGCTGTAAAAGAAGGTTTAGCCGTGCGCTAAGGTCTTGCTCAGGGAGGAGACCCGTCCGTTAATGTGCTGTTTAGGCATGGCCTACACAACTTGCGACGATTACATCGGCTTTTGTTGAGCTTGCAAGTCGGCTCGATGGAGAAGCGGGAGACGCTCGAATGTCGTGTGGGCTGGTCACAAGCATAACGCAAGGCGGAACGCGATGTCTTTGATGGCCGAACCGCTAGCCCACGCTGCGCAGCACCACGCGCGTGAGCTTTCAGTGTGTCTTGAGGCAGACGCCCCTGCACTGGAGGCCCTGGAGGCGCGTCTCGGACGTGCTTACATCCAGCAGCGGCTCGGGATCGAGCGCGGCATTGAATCCCGCAGGCTACGCATGGGCACGGGAGCGCCGGTGCACGAGAGCTTATTCTCACTGGCAGGACTGATTCGCGCCGGCCTGCGTTTGTCTGGTCTTCTCGAACGGGGCCGTCGCAATGCGCTTACAATCGAATTGCGCGAGCATGTCGTCCCCGTCGCTCACCTTCCCAAAGCGTTTGACGGTTTCACGTTGTTGCAGCTTTCTGATCTTCACTTCGATACAGACGCGCAGTTTCCTGACGTTCTTGCAGAGCGCATTCGGCCGCTTTCTTACGACCTCTGCGTCCTTACCGGGGATTATCGCGAAGAAAAGTCTGGACCAAGTGACGCGGCGTTGGATCACTTAAGGCGATTGCGCAACGAAATCCGAGGGCCCTGTTACGCAGTGCTGGGAAACCATGACTCGATCCGCATGGTGCCTGCAATGGAGGCGATGGGTTACGGGCTGCTGCTCAACGAGAACACGCCGATCCGGCGCCACGGAGAGGTCATCTTCATTGCGGGGATCGAAGACGCCCGCTTCTTTCGTCTGGAGGACTATCAGCGCGCCGCTGATGATATTCCAGAGGACGCAGTTTCGATCCTCCTGTCACATACACCGGAAGCATACCGGCGGGCGGCGGACGTGGGTTTTGATCTGATGCTTTGCGGACACACGCATGGCGGTCAGCTTTGCCTTCCAGGTGGCATCCCTGTCGTCACGTTTGCGGACAGCCCGCGCGCTTTTGCAAAGGGATCTTGGCGCTATCGTGATATGTTTGGATATACGTCAAAGGGCACCGGAACGTGTCTTGTCGATGTGCGCCTGAACTGTTTGCCGGAGGTCACTTTGCATAGACTTGAGCGTGCGAATACCTAGTTTCGAGTGTGCTACGCAGTAGTCGTCGCAACTCGAAGGATCGCGCGGGCGACGGCGCCTTTGCTTTGTTTGGTCGAGCTGACGTGGACGTCATAGGTCGAAGATAGAAGCGCCCCTTTAGGCGCGTGGAGGAACCGCTGTTTCCGAACTTCGGCGCACCTTGACTCATCGTACGCGACAATTGACGTTACCGATCTCCGGAGGTCGGGCGTGCAGTCCGGCTCCGAGTATCGGCGCCAAAGGTGCGCCCGGTAGCCTTGGGCCACGGAATGATGTTGTGCCTTTCGTCGGGCCGACTTTTTCCTGCGCTTACGAAGCTGGTGCCCGGTTTCCGCTTTCGCCTGTCGAGCATTACAAGGGCAAGCGAAGTCGCACACCGTCCTAATCAAGCACTTAAGGCTTACTGAAGTCGCTCGTGGCTGCCCTTGGCGTTTCCGGCTGTAGCGTGGCACTTTCCTAGGACGATGCTCTTCCTGCTACTGCAGCTGCGTCGCGATTTCGTTGAACTTGCCGGTCAAGTTCGTACCGATGGTCGCCAGCACGCCGATAATGACCACGGAAACCAAGGCAGCGATGAGGCCATATTCAATGGCTGTAGCGCCGCCTTCGTCCAGCGCATACCGGATGATGAACTGTTTCATAAGTGGAGCTCCTACTGAGTTCGACGGGCATGCCGACAGAACATTGCCCACGCAGTGGCAATCATCGGTGGAAAAGCTTACATTTCTGCTAAAAGTTGAAGAGAAGCAGCCGCAGTGGATGTGGAAATCGCCCCTAGCCGAAAGAGCGGCGCGGCATACACTGTTGGTGGGCTTGCCTTTGCTGTTCTGTGCTTCCTTGCACGGATGTCAGTGCCTCCGCCATTTTGCTGGGCACACTGATATTGGGGCGCACTGTGGACACACAGCTTTGCCGACAACTGGCACAGCGATCCGTGTTTTCCGGCTCAGATACGGCTTGACGCGCTGAGATGCTCGCCGGTCAGATAACGGTTCGGCAATCTGTGGCCGAATTGGGGTTTCTGATCGCTGGATTGGCGCTAGCGCTATTGCTGTCGGAATATTGGCCAGCACTGGCCATCGTTGTGGCGGCGGCCTTGAGTACTGGAGCCATGCTTGCTGTGTGGCGCGAAAGCCAAGCAGCCGTCCGACTTCACAAGCAGCCGGAGGCCGATGAAAGCTCGGATGGACAGAGTGACCAAGTCGATATTACGCGTTCAGCCACCGCCTGACGATCGGTTCCGGTTTAAGTGGAAGACGAGCACGGCAAAGCGATTTGCGAGGTCTGTCTTCGCAGCCACGGGCAAGAACGGTCGCATTGGAGGCAGCTCAGAAGCTCGCTCGGCTCTTGATCAGGCGCTTAAAGCCAGAATAGACGTGAATCTCCGCGACCGGCCATGGGTCTTCGCCGCTCGTTCTAATGAAGGCGCCTGCTAGCGGACGGGTCAGCCAGATGCGCACTCGCCTGGCGCTAGGGACTAATGTCCGGCCCTGGGCCGCCACCACCCGGGTGACCGTCTGAGATAACGATGGGCTCCGGCGGGCAAATCCCGTTCGGACAGCCATCGGCGTCTACAACGGCCGCCGCTGGGCCCAGACTAGCGCCCAAGATCCCGGCCCCAGTGGCATTCATCGTGGTCGCCGAACTGCTACCGGTTATGCCGCCGGCACCGGCAAAGGCTCCAGCACCGAACGGGTGGCTCGACCTGCAGGTCTGTTCGTTCACCACCGTCATTGACGGCGCTTCAACGGCCAACTCACAACCGGTAGCAAACCTTATAAGGGCACCACCGCTGTGACTGACCAGTACTCGGTCTCCGATCTTTAGTCGAAGATCTTCGTCGCTCCGAACAAAACCCGAGCCACTATCAACGAGCACATTTCCATCTACTTGAGTGAGCGTGGCGAACACCGCCTTATCAAGCGATTCAGCGCCAGCGGATCCGACACAAGCGATTACTCCGAGGGCGGTCGCAATTCGCATTGTGCTGGATAGAAAACCTGGGACCATCATGCCACACCCCCCGTCGCCGCCACAACTTTGGCATACTGAGTTGCCCACCTTAGATTGTCAAGCGAGTGTGGTCTAAACCGAGCGGCGACCCGGGGCACCAGCCCGGTGGCAGTCCGAAGTGATTCTCGTCGCAGGCACTTTGGGCAGCAAGATGATGCCGGTCGCGATCTGACTGAGGCCAAGCGATGTTGCCGTGGCTTATGCTGTGGCTCGGCGATCTCGGATGGTGGAACTACTCAAAGTTGATGGTCACAACGCCGCGTTGCGGCTTCATTTCTGCCGGCGTTAAGGTTCACCAATGCGAGTTCGGAAGTGGATCCGGCTGCGGCCATGAAAACAAAGCCTGTTTTGTTCGAATGTCACGCTCCGAAGATCGATGTTCGCGTGGCGCCCGGAATTCCGGTTCTGGTGATGGAGGCCGATGAGGGGCGGGTCATCGTGTCGACATCAAAAGAAAACCTTGAAGCTCTGCAGGTGCGCATTCGCCTTGCGCTTGATAGTGCGGAGCAAACGGGAGCGCGCCCGACTGATAAATAGTCGAAGTTACGATGAGGTGCCGGTCAGATCGACCAAGAACTAACCCCCGCATGTATCAATGTCCGGCACCGGCGCTATTTCAGCCTGCTCAATTGTCATAATTCTGCCCTCGAACTATCGGCCACGCACGGCAAGCAATGGCCAGCGTGTCGAGGAACCTCGAGATACGGGGCGCGACACGAGCCTTGTCGCTCCTAGTGATCCGCGCTCGGGCTGGATGGGTTGCTCGTCTGAATTCTTGCCATAGTTGCAGTGGCCTTATACAGGAGTAAGTTGCGACAGGTACAGCTGTCCCGAAGTGGGGCGGTTGGCTCGGTGGAGAACCGCGCCGCCATCTGTGTGATCGGCGAAAAGGGGCGCCCTTTAAAATGAGTATCCCGAGTTGATCGATTTGCACTGCCATATACTGCCGCAAATCGACGACGGCGCCAGAGACTTAGCCGAAGCCGTGAGGATGGCGCGGATGGCGGCTGAGGATGGAACAAGGATCATTGCTTGCACGCCGCACATCCTGCCCGGCGTCTATGACAATCAAGGACCCGATATTCTTTCGGCCGTCCTCGATCTTCAGGGTGAATTGGATAAGGAAGGCGTCCCCCTTGTTTTAACAAGTGGAGCGGACGTTCACATCGCGCCCGGACTCGTGGACGAAGTAAGAAGTAGGCGCGTGCTGCCGCTCGGCCAGTCGCGCTATCTGCTTCTCGAGCCACCTCAGACATTGGTGCCGCCGCGCTTTGAAGACCAGTTGTTCGACCTACTGCGCGCGGGACTCGTGCCGATCATCACACATCCAGAACGTCTCGCTTGGCCCGAACGGGACTACGGCATCTTCGAACGCATCGTCCGAATGGGTTGCCTCATGCAACTCACCGCCGGATCGCTACTCGGCCATTTTGGGCGGCATGTGAAGATCTTGTCGGAACGGATGATTGACGACGGTCTCATCCATGTCCTGGCTTCGGATGCGCACAACACGGACCGTCGGTCGCCAATTCTCTCTCCTGCCTTTGAAGCGGCTGCCAGCCGGATCGGCAGGGAGTACGCTTTCCACTTGGTGAGCACCCGCCCAGCGAGTATCCTCAAGGACAGAGACCCGAGCAGGCTACCAGCGCCGGCTCGCGTAGGTGTCAGTGAGCGTGGCCGCCTTGGGCGGCTAGCGTAGAACGGGTTGCCAATGATGCATCTGCAGTTTGCGCACTGGGTTGGGTCTTCCTGTGCCCTGTTGGCGATCTGGTTGCTGGCGGCCTGCTCTGCAACAGCGCCTGGTGACGGCGTTTCTGCGGTGAAACGAACCAACGATTTGCCAGCCCCAGTAGTCGTGGCGGCCATCCCGAACGCCGCAGAGGTTGAGTATCGCGTCGGTCCGGCGGATGTGCTGGAAGTGACCGTGTTTCAGGTTGAGGACCTGAGCCGGACCGTGCAGGTCAGCGCAAGCGGCGAAATCGCACTTCCCTTGATCGGCAAAGTCGTCGCCGGCGGCAAGACAATTGCTGAATTGGAATCAGAGATCGCCGGCAAATACGCAGAGAGATATCTGCAGTCACCCCAGGTGAGCGTGTTGGTCAAGGAGGCGAACAGCCAAAGGGTGACGGTGTCGGGAGCCGTCAAGAACCCGGGCATGGTCACGCTGACGGGTCCCACAACTTTGTTGCAGGCCGTGGCCGAGGCGGGTGGCGTGAATGACTTTGCCGACAAGCGCGGGGTCCTGGTGTTTAGAACCGTCGGGCAGCAGCGCATGGCGGCGAAGTTCGATTTGACGGCAATCGGTGCCGGGACCGCCAAGGACCCGACGCTGCACGGGGGTGACCTTGTGAGGGTTGACGAGTCTGGTTTCCGAAGCCGCCTGCGAGGGGTTCGACAGAATATTCCGGTTTTCGGGCTGTTCACCGCAATGCTGCTTTGATCCAACTTTTTTGACCGGGGGGAACGTGGGCTCACTAGGCTAGGCCAATGAACAACCAGCCCAACCAAGACGACTGGAGCGGCGCACCTCAGGAGCGGATGCCCGCCCTCGCGCGGCCGCGTGAACCGGCGCAATGGCAACCAGCGCCAATTGGCTCCACGGCAGCCAATCAGGACTATGGCCCCCTGGAGGAGGGCAATTTCGTCCATGACCTGTGGCGGTACTTTTGGATTGTCGTCCGGCACCGCTGGGTCTTTCTTGGGGTCACTGTGTTCTTTCTGTGTATTGGGCTCCTTGTCACGTTCCTATCGACACCGATCTACCGCGCCAGCACCACGATCCAGATTGATCGCGAGCCGGCCAAAATCCTCAACGTTCAAGAGGTCGAGGCAGATCTTGGCAGCGAGGCGGCGTTCTATGCCACTCAGTACGAGATCTTGAAAAGCCGGTCACTGGCGGAGCAGGTCGTATCCAATCTCAGTCTCGGTGAACTTGAGGCGTTCACGGGTTACGACACACGTTCGCTGTTTGCCAGGCTGCGACTGGCGGTGACCGGCGCCTTCCGTCCGGCCGCCGAGACTTCGGAAGACGAGGTTGCTGAGCTTCAGGAATCAGCAACCGAAAAAATGATGGACGGGCTGTCCGTGCAGCCGGTCAGAACATCACGGATTGTGCGCCTGAGTTTTGTATACCCGGACCCTGATTGGGCCGAGCGCGTGACGAACTCAGTCGCCAGCACCTTCTTGGCCCTGACCCTCGATCGACGGTTCGACGCATCCGCTTACGCCCGAACCTTCCTGGAGGAGCGGCTAAAGGAGCTGAAGCTCAAACTGGAAGATTCTGAGGCAGAACTTGTCGCCTATGCGCAGAAGGAAAAGATCGTCAATGTCGATGAGCGCAAATCCCTTGTATCTTCCAACATGGAGGATCTCAGTAAGCAACTGGCAGAAACGAGCCGCGAGCGCCTGAAGGCAGAACAGCTTCTAGAGCAAGCTGTCAGCACGGATGGCCTGGGCTTGTCGCAAATCCTCAGCGACGAGTCGGTCCGCACGATGCGGGAGCGCCGCGCTGATTTGGCTGCGGAATATCAGGACAAGCTGAGCTTCTTTAAGCCGGACTACCCGGACATGCTGCAGCTTGCCGCTAAGATCGCCGAGATCGATCGGCAGATTCAAGCCTCTGTCGAAGTGCTCCGGGAATCCCTGCGCGCCGATTTCGAAGCGTTGGTGGCACAGGAAAAGAGCCTTCAAGACGAGCTGGAGAGGTCCAAAACCGAAGTCCTTGATCTCGAGGGTCGCGGTATTCAGTACCGCATCCTCCAGCGCGAGGTCGACACCAACCGTCAGCTCTATGACGGGCTACTGCAGCGTTACAAAGAAGTCGGCGTGGCCGGGGCCGTGGGTACGAACAACGTGTCGATCGTTGATGCCGCCGTGCGCCCAATACGACCTTACAAGCCAAGCCTCTCAAAGAACGTCGCGTTTTCGTTTGCCTTTGGCCTGTTCTTCGGAGGGCTGGCGGCCTTCGCGATTGAATTCCTCGACGACACCTTCAAAGCTCCAGAGGATATAGAGGGCGACCTGGGTCTTCCAGTTCTGGGGATCATCCCGCTCTCGCAGGACACGGGAGCGCTCGCTAAGGCGCTGGCGGAGCCTCGCTCGTCGCTTTCTGAGGCCTATCGATCGCTTCGTACAGCCCTCCAGTTCTCAACAGCCGACGGGGCGCCGCGTACTCTACTGGTGACGAGCTCGCGGCCCGGGGAAGGCAAGTCCACGACGGCGATGGCAGTTGCCAGGAATTTTGCCCAGCTGGGACAGAGCGTCCTGCTGATCGATTCCGATTTGCGCAATCCTTCGCTCCACAAGGGCTTTGGAAGTTCGGCCTCGGCGGGGCTTTCCAACTACCTGACCGGGAACGTGCTCCCGTCTGGAGTATTTCAAACAACGGATGAGGAGGGGTTGACCTTCATGTCGTGCGGGCCGTTGCCGCCCAACCCGGCGGAGCTGCTCTCAGGGCCCAAGATGGGTTCTCTTCTGTCGGTCGCGGCGGAGAAATTTGATGCCGTGATCATTGACGGGCCACCGGTCATGGGCCTTGCCGACGCGCCTCTTCTGGCCAGCGTGACCGACGCAACCCTTTTGGTGGTCGAAGCCGGCCAGACCCGACGCGGTGTGACTAAAGCGGCGCTGAAACGGTTGCACTTTGCGCGCGCGCAGATGGTTGGTGCGCTGCTCAGCAAGTTCGACGCTCGCAATGTTGGTCACACCTATGGCTATGGCTACGGTTACGGCTATGGCTACGGGGACACAGACTATTACGGCTACGGGCGTGAAGCGGTGCACGAAATAGAGGATGAGTCCGTGGCGAAACTTGAGAAGACCTAATCGAAGCCATGCTGGAGGGGCGTCAGGCGCTCGACATGGCCCTTGATCTGGCGCGCGCACCCACGCTCGTGTTGGCGATGCGGGCGCAACCCCTGCCTCCCGATGTCCTCGTCCTCATCCGCATTGCGGCCGGATGCCAAGAGACATGCCGAGCGGCTGTGAGTGCGACGGGTCGCACGCCGTCCGTCATTACGGAGGCCTGTATCTTCTATCTACAAAAGATCCTTTTTGCCCCCGAGGCGGACAGCCACCGTGTTCTGGGCGTGCGGCCGGGCACACCACGGAAGACCATGCGAGACCACATGCGCTGGCTTCTAAGGTGGTTGCACCCGGATAGAAACGGGGCGGACTGGGAAAGCGTGTTTGCCACGCGCGTTCTCAAGGCCTGGCGTGACGTTGGAGCCGAGGGCCGCCAGGGCCCCCCGGTCCAAGAGCCGACGGCGCAGACGGGGCCCATTCCATCGACCACGCACCGTTGGATCGAACTGCCGCTTAGAGAAGAAAGTGGCGTCAGCCACCGGAGACCGCGCCTTGCCGCGATCATCATGGCTGCAGGTGTCATTGCCGGTATAATTGTGTTTCTGTCAATATTTCCACACAATCAGAGGTCAATATCGTCCCTGATCACAGGCGCTGATAAGGTCGCCGCCGAATGAACCGAGCCCCTAGTGATTACTGACTTCCATCTGAACTGCTTACTGAAGGGCCGATAAGCGTTCAAAAACTGAGTGTTGTGAATCTGCAACTCTAAGGCGGAAGGCGAAGGTCGAGGGTTTCGACCGGCAATCGCGGGTTGATTTTGACGCGCCCGCACCGATAGGTTTTCATCGTTGCGTTTAAGCGTATCGCGTTCGGGAGTGTCCCATGTCCACTTCTGGTATTGCAGCTATGTTCCAACGCTTGGCAGGCGCCGCGACCGCGGTGATTGTGATGTTAGCTCCAATGGGCTCGTCGGCATTGGCCCAGCAACCGGCTTTTGCCCGGCTGATCAATGTTCAGGGGACAGTTCTTGTCGATGCCGGAGCGGGCTTCGCGCCGGTCTCCGGCAACATCGATCTGAAGCTAGGCGATCGGGTTATGGTCGTCAGTGGCGGTACCGCAGTCTTGGTCTACGCCGACGATTGTGAGTTCACGCTGGAATCTCCCTCGGACACGACAGTGAATGAGGAAGCGTGCCCGGCCAGTGCTCCGGCGACAATCCAGGCACAGGCTGCAGCTCCTCTCGCCATCTTGGGCAGCGCCGGTGCGGCTGGCGGGCTGATTTGGTATTTGTCGAACCAAGAAGACGAAGACCAGATGAGTCCCTGAGGGGTCGTTTCACGTCCGCGGACCAGTCATAACCCTCAAGAATCGTCGCCCGCCGAAAGACCAGGGCAGAGCCGTAGCAAAGGCTCGGCTACGCGGCCGAATTGTCACGAGGCTTTTGGCTTCTCCTGACTGCTCCCTGTGGGAGGGCGGTCCATCCCTGTCGATGACCCTCTCGGCACCGCCACTTCGCGCCACAACCTCGGCGCTCAGCGCTTCTGGAGTGGCGACCTTAGCGTGGGCGATGAAAAACAGCAGCCCCCCAGCCGTCGACGCTGTGGCGATAGCGGGCCGGGCTTTGCGCAAGGGTGCGCCGTGCGTGTTCTTTCGTACAGCCGTTCGGCCCGGCTTGGGTCAGACTACCCCACATTGACGAGATGTCGGCAGGTGCGCAAAGTCAGGTTGAAGCGCCTCCGCATACCCGAGAGCGAATCGTGAGCAGGCGACTGGTATGAACGAAAAGCGCCGGCGACGTCTAACGCTGGAGCCACGGCAGCAAGGTGTGCGCCTTCAACTAACTCGCAGCACTGTTGCCCAGCTTTCGGCGATCGTCTCTGGGTTGTGGCTGTGCTTGGACATTATCTCCAACACGGCCGCTGACATCTATGCGACCCGCCAACCGGAAACCGCTCTGGCCTGGGTCAGGAACCATCCGACCGCTCTTGTGACGCACGCAGGTCGCCAGCTTGAGTCGGACACCGGCGAGCTCGACAAAGATGCCATTGTAGCCTTGGTTCGCCATGCAGTTAGAAGCGACCCCCTGCAAGCTGGCGCCCTTCGCGTTTTAGGGTTTGCCGTCTACAGGGGGGGCGATGGCAGCCAAGCCGAAGCGCTGATGAGATTGGCGGGAGAGCGATCGTTGCGAGATTTCGGGGCGCAGAGTTGGCTCTTCGCCCGGCGCCTTACCGGCGGTGACTATGAAGCGGCCCTTGTGCATCTTGATGCCATCTTGCGTGTGTGGCCTCGTGTCTCGGATCGATTTCTTGGCACGTTGGTCGGCTTGGCCAACCATCCGGACGGGCAGATCCATCTTATTGAACGTCTCAAACACAATCCGCCGTGGCGTGAATGGCTTCTTCAACACCTTCCAAAAGAGACCCCATCCCCCGAGCGCCTTTACGCTCTCTATTCGGCCCTAGAATCGGCCGACACGCCGCTAACGATAGACGAACTTCGCCCTTATCTCCGCAGGTTGATCGCGATCGGCGCATATTCGACCGCCTATGTTATGCAAGTGGAGTTCCTGCCGGACGAGCGCATTGCTACGCTTGGCCTCCTGAACAATGGCGGATTCGATCTGCCACTCACTGACCTGCCGTTCGATTGGACGATTGCGAACGCGCGAGGCGCTCTCACCGAGATCGTCGTGGACAACAAGGCCAACCGGGCGCTGCGCGTGAAGTTCCACAATACACGCGTGCCTTATCGGCACTTCGCGCAGTTGCTCTTGCTACGGCCGGGCTCCTATCGCCTCGTCGGACAAGTCAAGCCAGTCAACCTGCGCAACGACCGGGGGATGCAGTGGGTCATTTCGTGTACCGGCAAGAACCGTCAACGGCTGGGCGCCAGCGAGCGCACAACCGGCAACGGCGGCTGGGCTCGATTTGAGATGTCGTTCGATGTCCCCGACAGCGATGATTGCGAAGCACAGGAGATCAGGCTGGTCCTGGCGGCCCGCATTTCCGCCGAGCAACAAGCATCCGGCGAGATCTGGTACGACGATCTGCAAATTGAACGTAGCGAGGCGACGATGGCGCCCCCGAGCGGAACCGAATGATGGCGGTCGGGCGCGCCGCTTCCCGTGCCAGCAAAAGAGTCGCCTGGACTGCCATTAAGGATCGGTGCGTGGAGGTTTTGTCGCTGCGTCCAGAATGGTGGGCGTCTGGCGCTGTGCTCTGTCTGGCGCTTCTTTTCGGTGGCGGCACACGGCAGGGTCTTTGGTCGGATGCGATTGTGCAGATTTCGAGCCTGCCGCTTTTTGCTGTCGCGCTTGCTCACATCGCCCGCGCTGAGCGGAGCACGCCGGTGCTGCTCGCCCTTTGCTTGGCCGCCGGCATCGTCCTTCTGCCACTCACCCAGCTTCTCCCCTTGCCCCCGGCGATGTGGACAGCGCTGCCAGGGCGCGCGGAATTCGCTGCGGCCTTCGATACGGCGGATATCTCGACTCCTTGGCTCGGCATCAGCCTCAGTCCCGGAGCGACGTGGCGAAGCACCTTGGCATTGCTGCCGGCAATCACTGTCTTCCTGTCCGTCCTCACACTTGGCCGCCATGCACGACGTGCCCTGACACTGATGCTCATTGCCTTCGGCTTCGTCAGCGTGCTCGTGGGTTTAGCGCAGCTCACCCAAGGGCCTGAGAGCGCGCTACGGTTTTATCACCCCACGAACCGCACTGAAGCCGTGGGCTTCTTTGCCAACCGCAACCACTTCGCGGCGCTTCTCTACACAATTCTGCCTTTCACGGCGGCTTGGGTTGTTGGACTCGCCGCAGATCGGCGACCCGAGATGATGGTCGGTCTGGCGCTCTCAGTCCTCGTTTTTGCGTCCCTTCTGCTGGGTCTTGGTATGGCGCGCTCGCGCGCCGGCCTCGTCCTGGCAATGCTCGCCGGCTTGGGAAGTGTCGCTCTCACGCGCACCGGGCGTGACAAGGCAGAGCTATGGCGCGGCGCCCGCGTCGTCTTCTTTAGCGGCCTCATCGGGTTCGTCCTGATCCTTCAGTTTGCCATGATCGGGATTTTGCAGCGGCTTCAGACCGATCTCGCCGATGACGCCCGGTGGGAGTTGACGGGAGTGACTTGGACGGTCGCACAGCGCTTCCAGCCGTTCGGCTCAGGGCTTGGGACGTTTGAACCGATCTACAGGATGCATGAAACAATCGACCGGTTGCGCCCGACCTTCGTCAATCACGCTCATAACGATTACGTCGAGCTTCTGCTCGAAGCGGGCTGGCCGGCAATCGCTATGGTGCTCGGCTTTGTCCTGTGGCTTGCCTACATGTCGGGGGGCGTCTGGCGCCGACCGAGCAGGGAGACCACCGGTGCCATCGATCTATCTTTGCGACGTGCGGCGATGCTTGCCGTTGTCTTGCTGTTGCTCCATTCATCAGTGGACTATCCGCTTCGGACGACCGCCCTCTCCACGCTGTTTGCCTTCTTCTGCGCGCTTATGATTCCGCCGGTGCGGCCGAGGCCGCCAGTTCACGCGGAGCACGGGTAGAAACGCGATAGGCGACCGGTCACGTCGCCTAGTTTAGTCAAGGCATGGCCGATGTCGGATGATACAATCTGGGGGTTGCAGGTCATTCTCGTTCCCTGGACCCTCGAGCAGGCTGATCTGATTGCAAAAGAGCCATCCGGCCGGCTCTTCCGCAAGTACCCTAGATAGGCGCCAATAAGGTTGCATCTCGCACCATTATACACTTAATCTAAGATTGAGTGTTATATTCTCGGGGCGGCGTAAGGTTGCGTGAACTCGCGGACAGCGTGCGGAAAACAGGTCGCTCGGGTGCGGGCGGCGAGAACCGCTGGTACGCCGTGCACACATTGCCGCACCGGGAGTTCGGCGCTGCCCAGCAGCTCGAGTTTCAAGGCTATCGGACGTTTCTTCCGACCCACCAAAAGACCGTACGGCATGCGCGGCGTTTTCGGACCGTGCGGGCACCATTTTTCCCTCGGTATCTCTTCGTTCGCCTTAGCTTGACGCTTCAGCGATGGCGTCCGATTAATGGCACGTTCGGCGTCGCTGGTCTGGTAATGGCAGTGGACAAGCCGATGCCTGTTCCCCACGGTGTGGTCGAAGCGCTTGAAGCGCTGACTGACCCTGGCGGGATGCTGTCTTTTGCGCCTCAGCTGCAGGTCGGACAGAAGGCTCGCGTGCTCACCGGGCCCTTCGCCGACCGGATCGGCGAACTTGTCCACACCGATGACAGGAACCGGGTTCATATTCTGCTCGACGTCATGGGCGTTTCCGTTCGGGTGCGCACAGCGAGAGAGGCTCTCGCTCCGACAGGATAGGCCCGAAGACGTCGATGGCAAGGCTCGCCTTTGTCAGTCTGGGGGAGTCACCCGGACTGCGGTAGCGTGACCAGATCTCGGCGGTCCGACTGAACAATCAGACATCCGGCTCCCCAGCCGAAATCCAAATGCTCTTCGCAAACGCTGATCGAGCCTAGCAGGTGACGATAGACGCACTGCCAAACATGCAGCGCGCGGCCGGCGCCGTTCCCGTCCATCCCGGTGATCCTTCGCAAGGGGGGCTTCTGCGGCTGCTGGCCCGCATCCGTTTTCAGCTGCTGGGCGGGCTCCTGATCGCCGTGCTGGTGCCGGCGCTCCTACGCGGCCAGTTCGAGCTCCGTCTTGCGCCCGGCAGCCTAGAGAATACAGTCCTTGGCACGACGATAGCGCTTGTCTTGGGGGCTTACGCCATCCGTCGTCTGCTGCCGCTACCAGGTGTGCAGGCTACGTCTTTTGTCATTCCTGCTCTGACGGCCACTTATGCTGGCGTTGCCATTGCCTTCCTGCTTCTTAGGGCCGACTACTCACGGTTTCTCCTTCTCGCCAGTTTCCTCCTGGCAGTCCCTTGGTTCTTGTTCGTGACCGTCGTCGAACGGCGCTTCAAGCGCCCTCGGCTTGCGCTGCTCCCAGTTGGGAGAACCCGGTCTCTTGCCGGGCTGAAACAGGCCGACTGGACGATCTTGGAAGATCCCAAAAACGTTCCACGCTCCGTCAGCGGCATCGTTGCTGATCTTCGTGTTGATCTTCCGGCCCGATGGGAGCGTCTGCTTGCGCGCTGCGCGTTAGAGGGCCTTCCGATCTATCACTCCAAACACGTTGTGGAGTCGCTGACCGGCCGCGTCGAGATTGAGCACCTTTCGGAAAACAGCCTCGGATCAGTCCTGCCGTCGTCGGTCTATCGCAAGGTCAAACGCTTCACTGACACGCTCGCTGTGCTTCTGGCTTTGCCATTGATTCTGGTTATCGGAAGCGCTGCGGCGCTATTGATCAGACTGGAGGATGGCGGGCCAATCTTCTTTAAGCAGGCGCGCATGGGGCATTGCCGCAGAGTATTCACCATGTTCAAGTTCCGCACTATGCGGGTCGATGCCCCTGAGGGAAATCATTTCACAGAAGAGAATGACCCCCGCATCACGCGTATCGGCGGCGTGCTCCGACGCTACCGCATTGATGAGTTGCCGCAAGTGATCAACATCTTGCGCGGCGAGATGAGCGTCATCGGGCCGCGCCCAGAATCCCTACCGCTCTCGCAGCGTTACGAGAAGAAGATACCGTTTTACGTTTATCGTCACATTGTCCGGCCAGGGATCACCGGCTGGGCGCAGGTCCAACAGGGCTGGGCTGCGGAAGTAGAAGACGTGGTCGGCAAGCTGCACTACGATTTCTTTTACATTAAGCACTTCTCCCCGTGGCTCGACATATTGATAGCCGCGCGCACGATTCGCACGATCCTAACGGGCTTCGGGGCGCGATAGGTACTCTTGCTCAGAAAGAAGCGGCAATGGGCAAGTAGTGTCGCAAAGGCGCGATTGCCTAAATTTGCACGGTGAATGAGTTGAACCGAAGGAGCCTGGCTTAGGTGGGATCTGGCGGAGCTTAATGAGAAACATTCCAAAAAAGACGAAAAGGTCTTGCCAGCTTACTATATCTCTTTCGGGCAACAACTTTGCAATGTCTCAAGCTCCACGAGCCAACGGCTTCATTTGCGCCGCCGCAGGCCAGGAACGATCGTCTCCGATCACGGCACCGAGTTTGCTTCGAGCGCATTGATAGCGCGGTCGCTGAACACCGGATCGGATTGCCGCTTTAACAGGCTTCGCAGCCTATCATTTCCGCGTCACCTGATCACAGGGCGGCGGCGCCTCATCCTTTGTCGTCGTTGTTAAACGCTGGACACATATGCTGATGAACCGATGGTGCCAAAGGGGTGAGTGAGCCGTTTGCTCGTAGCAGTCCGTGGGAAGACCACCACGTCCGTAGGTAACCCCGAACATTGTTGCCCAACATCACCTCAGACTAGACACGCGGCGCGGCGTCTTATCTCCTTTCAACATTGCGTTGGCGGGTTTGGTGAAAGGGGGTCCAACGCTTCCCGTGACGTCCAAAATTTCTAGACACTTAATGAAGCACGTTACATGAAGGCCGTAATTCTAGCTGGAGGGCGCGGCACCCGAATCTCCGAGGAAACCCACGTTAGACCCAAGCCGATGATCGAGATTGGTGGCCGACCTATTCTTTGGCACATCATGAAGCTATACTCAGCCAACCACGTGACCGATTTTGTGATCTGTTGTGGCTACCGAGGTTACATGATTAAAGAATATTTCGCCAACTATTTCCTCCATATGTCCGATGTCACTTTTGATATATATCACAACAGTATGGTTGTACACCAGAAAAAGGTTGAGCCGTGGCGCGTAACGCTTGTGGATACCGGAGAAGACACAAACACGGGAGGCCGTCTTAAACGTGTAGCTGACTACATCAGCGAAGACGAGGCGTTTTGCTTTACATATGGTGACGGGCTCGGCAATGTGGACATTCGATTGTCCATCGAGTTTCACCGTAGACACCGAAAGCTTGCTACGGTCACCGCCGTGCTACCACCCGGTCGTTATGGAGCGCTCAAGCGATCGGGGGTCCAGGTCATTGATTTCGTGGAAAAACCCCGCGGCGACGGCGGCTTTATTAACGGCGGCTTTTTCGTCCTTTCCCCGAAATGTCTAGACTTTGTTGACGGTGATAGCAGCAGTTGGGAGGGCGATCCACTGACGCGTCTGGCGTCGATGGGGGAGATGATCGCGTTCGAGCATTCCGGCTTTTGGCAGCCTCTTGATACCTTGCGTGACAAGAATTTGCTGGAGGAGCTTTGGGCCTCCGGCGACGCACCGTGGAAGGTTTGGTAACGACGGACTCCAAAGTTGCTGCCCCTGGTTTTTGGCAAGGGAAGCGCGTCTTGCTTACCGGCCATACCGGTTTCAAGGGTTCTTGGCTCACACTTTGGCTGCAAAGGCTCGGCGCGGAGGTCACTGGTGTCAGCCTGCCGCCTGTGACGACGCCGAACCTATTCGAACTCGCCGAGGTTGCTGGCGCTTGCCACAGCAATTATCAAGATCTCGGCGACGCCGCCGCGGTGGCTGAGCTAACCAGAGCAGCTCGGCCCGAGATCGTCTTCCATCTCGCGGCCCAGCCGCTAGTTCGGACGAGCTACTGCGAGCCTCTCCCGACGCTTGCGACGAATGTAATGGGCACCGCCCACGTCCTCGACTCCTTGCGCGGCCTTACTTCGGCTCGTGTTGCAGTGATCGTGACGACCGACAAAGTCTATCGCAACACGAGAACAATGTGGCCGCGTCGCGAAGACGATCCGCTGGGGGGGCACGACCCCTACAGCGCAAGCAAGGCGGCTTCAGAGTTCGTGGTCGACAGCTATCGCGACGCATTCTTGGCTGACCAGGGAGTAGCTGTGGCGAGCGCGCGGTCGGGAAACGTGATCGGCGGTGGGGACTGGTCCAAGGACCGGTTGATTCCCGACGCAGTTCGCGCTTGGGAAGCTCAGGGCATTTTGCACGTCCGTCGTCCGCAGGCCATTCGTCCGTGGCAGCACGTGCTTGAGCCACTTTCTGGCTACTTGACCCTGGCGCGCAAGCTCTGGGACGAATCTTCTCTCGCGGACGCCTACAATTTTGGTCCGGAGACTCACGAGGCGAAGACGGTGCGCGAGCTGGTAGAATTAGCGCGTGCGGCCTACGGCCTCGGGGGCGTGCTATATGCGGATGGCGTTGAGGGGCCGTATGAGACCAGCTGGCTGTCGCTCGAGATTTCCAAGGCCCGTACGATCCTCGGCTTCACGCCGAAATGGTCGCTCGTCGAGACAGTCGAACGCACGACGACTTGGTACCGCAAACTCGCTAAAGGCGCCAGCGCGCGCGCTCTCTGCGAAGCAGACATTGTCGCGTATGAGGCGTAGCGCCGGGCGCGATTCGGTTTGATTGATCTGCCCATAGCTGAGCCGGAATGGGGCTGACGCCAGCGGCTGGGCAACGCGCACTACTTCCTGGTGCAGCACGTTCGGGAACGTCGATTACGTCGGTGACAATAACTCCACCGTCACCCGCTCCGAGGTTTCCTCGTTCTCTCCGACGTGCCCCTTCATGGATAGGCGGAACGAATCGGCCTAGGTGTGACACTGCCCTGGGGGCTGACCCGGCCAGCCACCACAAGATGCCAGGATGAAGATTTCGGTTGTAACTGTCTGTCGGAACTCGGCTCCGACAATAGCCTACACATTGGAGTCGTTCTTCCGGCAAGACCATCAGGAAAAGGAACTCATCATAGTCGATGGGATATCAACCGACATGACGCTCTCGATTATTGACTCGTTCCGTTCCGAGGACATGATCGTTATCTCGGAAGCCGATGACGGCGTGTATGATGCCATGAACAAAGGATTGGCTGTTTTTTCCGGCGCCGCCGTGGGTTTCCTTAACTCAGATGACAGATTTACAGACTCGAATGTTCTTTCCGAGATCAGTGATGCGCTACACAGAACAGACGTAGTGTATGGCAGTCTCAATTTTGTTGCTGATCACGATAGTCGACGGATAGTCCGACGCTGGCGCGGAGTAGATTACTGGCCGGGAGCGTTCCGTGATGGTTGGATGCCAGCGCATCCTACGTTTTACGTCAGGCGCGATGTAATAGAGGCCGTTGGGGTATTTGAAACTAGCTTTGAAATAGCCGCCGACTATGATTTCATGCTTAGAGTACTTGAAGTGCATAAATTCCGCTCAAAGATGATCTCGCGAGCCCTCGTGGACATGAGGTATGGTGGTACAAGCACATCAGGACTATTATCATACTTGAGCGGAAATTTTCATTCGTATAGAGCGCGGCGCCAACGTCTCGGCGTCGGTTGGTACGACCCTGCACTCGTTTGGAAACCTCTTCGGAAGCTTTCGCAATTCTGGCCGTAGCGGGCCATCCGGTCGCACCGCGATATCTGCTCGCAATGAGCCTTGGCTTGCCGATGCTCGCCGATGGATCGATGAATGGAGGACTGGCTTTAGAAAAATTTCCACCCGCATTCGCCGCTCGGAAATTCGACGTCGTCGGCTTCGCTCAACCGGAGTACGCATGACGCTCGGACCAGTCGAAATCTTCCCCCCAATCAATTGGCGCTCCGAGTTGACCTCTCAGTGGGGGCGGATCACCAGTTCCTAGTAGTCACGAAACAAATGATGTCGAGGTAGGGGCCGAGAATGAGATTCGAAGAGACTTCTATTGCTGGCGTATGGCTTGCAAATATCGACAAGATCGAAGATGAGCGCGGCTTTTTTGCTCGCGCCTGGTGCGAACGGGAAGCGTCTGGACGCGGATTGACCGCATGCGTTTCCCAGGCAAATATCTCGTACAACCGCAGAGTTGGTACGCTGCGTGGACTGCATCTTCAACGCGCCCCTCATGCCGAGATGAAGGCAGTGCGTTGTATCAAAGGATCAGTCTACGATGTCGTTGTAGATTTGCGTCCCGCGTCTGCAACTTATCTTAGCTGGTATTCAACCCAGCTTAGTGCCGACAATCGAGCGATGGTTTGCGTTCCCGAGGGCTGCGCTCACGGCTTCCAAACGCTTGAAGATGACACCGAGGTCTTCTACTTGGTTTCTCATCCCTACTCAAAAGCCGCCGAAAACGGAGTTCGCTGGGACGATCCACTGTTCAACATAGCCTGGCCACTTCGACCGGCGTCTATATCAAAAAAAGACGCGGCCTTTCTGGACTTTGTGCCCTAAGATGACGTGAGGCTGGCCGGTTTGATGCGCGAAAACTATGCCGATGCCCGCGTGCTTATACCGGGCGGGACCGGCTTCATCGGCCGGCAACTTGCCAGCAGGCTCACCGAACTCGGTGCCGACGTTGTGACCTTAGGTCGATCAAGCCCGACCGCCGGACTTCCAAACACCTCTCGGCACATTCAGGTCGATATTAGTGACGCGTCCGCCCTTACGAAGCTAGTAGCCAAATGCGAGTTTGATTATGTATTTAACTTGGCGGGAGATATAAATCACACTCCACTAGAAAAACACGGCCGCACCATAATAGATGTCCATTTCAAAGGTCTGGTCAATTTAATTTCAACCGTTACAAAGCCCGCACTTACCGGTTTCGTTCAAGTAGGAAGCAGCGACGAGTACGGAAAAGGAATTTCTCCTCAAAAAGAAGCTCAGCGCGAAGGACCATCGTCACCTTATTCTGTCGCAAAAACTGCGGGGACGCATCTGGTACAAAGTTTGGCGCGGACTTCTGACTTTCCAGGAGTAGTTGTTCGGCTTTTTTTGACTTACGGGCCAGGGCAGAATTTGAAGCGTTTCTTGCCACAAGTTATCATGGGTTGCCTGGAAGGGCGTGCATTTCCGGTGTCTGAGGGCAAACAAATAAGAGATTTCTGTTTCGTCAGTGATGCTGTTGAAGGGATGCTACTTGCTGCAATTGCACCCACAGCAAAAGGTGAGGTATTAAATATCGCATCGGGCCAACCTACTGCCATCCGAAATGTAATAGAAAAAGTACAAGAAATCGTTGGCAACGGTAATCCTCAATTCGGCGAGATTGTTTATAGGCCCGGCGAAAATATGTCCCTTTATGCTGACACCACTTTGGCCACTCAGTTACTTGGCTGGAGTGCTTCGACGACGCTTGACGACGGATTAATCAAAACCATAGAACACTATAAGCGTCTTCTTAATTAGAAGGAATCTGCGTATTGTTGATTACTGTCGTAATGTCCGTTTATAATTGCGAAAAATACGTTGAAGCGGCGATAGAAAGTATTATCAACCAATCTTTTGAGAATTTTCAATTTATTATAGTAGATAACGCCTCGAATGACGGGACGACGAAGATTTTAAAGCAATACGCCAAACGTGAACGTCGTATTAAGGTAATTCGAAATGAAACCAACCTTGGCATGTACGCCTCACGCGAGGTCGGAATTTATAGCGCCAGAACCGCTTGGGTCGCGTTGATGGACGCAGACGATATAGCCGAGCCAATCCGGCTTGAGCGCCAAGCTGCTTTTATCCGAGCGAATGGCTCAGATTTAGGTGCTTTTGGATCCTGGGGACGGTCCGTCAACGATCGCGGCGAGGTTCTTGGCAGCATGACCATGGAACCCACAACTGTGGACAAATTTCGTACCATATTTGTTCGCAATGAAACAATAGCACTATTGGATCCGTCAAGCGTGATCCACCGTAAGACCTTTCAAGAGGTAGGCGGATACCGGCCGGAGTATTCTCCAGCCGCCGATATTGATCTTTGGTACCGAATTGCCGAATCGGGGCGGACGATACTGGTTATACCTGAGTTTTTGATGCGCTATCGAGTACACGGGCAATCTACTTCGATCAAGAAGACGATGTTCCAGCGGCAAAAGACACATTTGGTCAACTATAATATGCGTCGACGCCGTTCCAATTTTTCGGAAATTACTTGGACCGAATATCAGAATGTGGTATGGAGTAATCCCTGGTATAGGATTCCTCGGCAAAGAAACGACTTTGGACTTTTTTTCTTAAAGCACGCTGGTTTATCATACGCTGAAAGGAAGGTGTACTCTACCTTGTTCTATTTAGTTGTTGCGATGTGTATTAAACCACTTCACGTTGTCCGGCGAATTGCTTCGCAGCTTTTGCATTAGCAACTTTCTTTAGAAAGTTCCTACTTGGCACTGTGTTATTCCATAACGTTTGTGTGCTTATGAGGCTGAGCAATTTCTTAACCATACTGGCCCGCCGCACCGAACGCCAGGGCCTCAAGATCATTCCTTTACGCAACTACGAAGGTTTTCCGACAACAAACGTCGGCCGAGACATAGACATGGTGATCGGCGCCGGTAGTTTGGACGTTTGGGTATCAACGTTAAAAGCGATCGCAAACGACAACAACCTCCGAATATCCTCCATGGCTCAATACGAATATTGCAGGCAGTTTCTAATTCATACAATCGACGGAGTTCCGCTTGAAATTGATCTAATTCCTCGATTTTGGTGGCGAGGCATTGTGTGGCTGAAAGAACAAGATGTTATAGACGATGCGATACCGTACCGGGACTTTATCTGGCGACCTGCCGAGCATCATGAGTTTGTTGTTACGCTCAATCATTCCTATTTACACGGAGGGTTCTATCCCCGAAAATATGCTGCGCGATTGCGATGTTTATTGGATGTCGCAGAACCAAGAATCACCTCCCTGTTAACAAGCGTGTACGGCCAAAAAAACACCGATCATTTAATAGAAATGATTCGGCTTGACGACTTTAAACAACTTGACGTCCAAAACTTTTCTATTAGACTCGATGTTATATTTCGTTACGGCCGCCATAATCCTTTGAGTGTTGCTAACGGTATTCTTTCGAGTTACGCGTATGATTATTGGTTGCGGCTCAAAAGAATCGGCGGAGAAGCGTTTGTCGATCGGTTCATCTAAACTGTTATTGCTTTCCCAACTAGGGGAACAAGCTATTGCGAGTTCTGGGGCTTTCTTGTTTATGTTAGTAGGTGCCCGTTTGTTGAATTTATCTGAGTTTGGTGTTGTTGGACTGATGTGGACGCTTTTACAGTTTCCAGCCGTATTTTTTTATTCTTTAGTTCTTTTGCCAATCTCCTCGAGTACAGATCGCGTTATTTCTCGTTCACTTGTCATCTCGCACTCGGTTTCATTATATATTGCAATAATGTCGGCGTTTTTCGCTATGGCGCCTTTTCTGCTTTTATTTTTCAACCAGGACACTTTGGGGAGTAGAGGGACAACTGTGGCGCTGCTTCTTGCGTGGGGCGCAACTCACTTGGCTTTTGAACTGACGCGGTGGCTTATTATACGGTACGACAATCATCGGATTTTGGCTATAGGAACCTTAGTTCGTTGGCTCTTCTTTTTCAGTTTGGTATTTGCCGTTTCAGAAACCAGCAATGTTTTAAGCGCCAATACATACGTTACCTTGAATGTCGTATCCATATTGTTTTGGTTTTGTATAATTTTGACATCTAGGCATCGGACAATAGCAAAATCTGTTACAGGTATTAAGGTATCGACCGATCAATTAAAGAACGCTCTTCCGATCCTTGCAAATGGTGGCGCAAATGTTACGTTGAGCTATGTCACTGCCGCTGCCATAGTTCAAAATTTCTCACTTGAAACTTTTGGAGCTTTTCAAGCTTTTCGCTCAATAACAAATTTTTTCGGGGTAATTGCCCAATTTATTGATAATCATCTTACTGCTCACTGGGCACGCGAGGGCTTTCATCACAAGGTGTTGTTTAGCTACTTAGTTGTTGTTGGTTTAACACTACCATTTTGTTTTGGCAGCGCATATTTGTTGACAGACCTTATTCTAATTTATGTTTTAGACGTCCGGTACTCACCGTACTCCTTTATGTTTGCGTATTTGGCCACCGGTTCTGCCGCGCAGTTGTTTGTCCGGCCAATTGTAGCGTCTGTTCGACTGTCACGACGAACGTTTTTGTTTTACTGGAATTCTGCTCTAATTTCGTTTGGCGTATTGCCACTAGTTGTAACTGCAGCGAAACTACAATATCTACACGTTGTAGTTTGTTTATTTGCAATTGCTCCTTTGACCTTTTTATTTATATTTATGTTTTACAAATATGTTTTGCGGCCAATAAAATAATACGATTTTTTTATGGAAGCGAAGCGTCGAGTGTTTTGGAAAAAATAGATGTCATTTGCGCCGATTTATTCCATGTCACTGGCGCCAACATAGACGGGTTAATCTACGGTGTAAGGCTATTTTGCCAGCGTTTGGTAAATGAGAGATCTAAAGCAAGCTATACGGCCTGAGGCGCAGTTTTTTCGGCTGCGAACCGGAAGAGGCCGCATAAACAAGCAGCCGGCTGTTAATGGCAGCGTTGTGATTATTATTGTGGTATTGTTTATTGTGCTGCCATTGAGGAACCTTCATTACGGAGGCGCTGGCAATGATTATGTTAAATACATGTCCGCTTTAGATAGCTACCATAAGTACGGCTATTCTATTTTTCGACCTGGCGATTATTTGGATATTTATCACTTAGTCAAAGCACATACGGGAAGTTCGGAGCCATATTTTTGGTCACTTGCCTTTTTGATAAGAGATTTAGGTGTACCGACCAACTACGTTTATCCGACGTTATTTACTTTTACAATCATTTTTTTGCAAATTTTCTTTCGACCTAGAAACCGTGCGTACTCCCCAACATTTCCAATGCTCGTTGTCATAGGATCTTTGTTATCAGCGAATCTGACCGGAAACTACGTTCGTCAAGGATTGGCGACGTTGTATATTGTGTACCTTATAGCTAATATTGCTGAGCGGGATGGAAGAATTACGGAAAGGGCGATGTTGCTTGCCGGTCTCGCAGTACTTAATCATTTTGCCGCTGGTTTGGTCGTTCTGGTCTTGGGAACGGCGACATTGCTGATTGGCGGTTCATATCATCCGGTTTCGAAGAAGGCCCGAATAAAAATAGCGTTATACGCGTTTCTCGTGCTCGTTGTCTATTTTTTTGCGTCTGGGTCGGATCAATTGAAAGATATTTATTATAAGATAGAGATCTATTCTCAACCAAATTTGGAAATGGAGAGAAACAACTTATTCGTGTTTTACATGTTGTTGTTATTTATAGTTAGTTTAATGCTTATAAACAAACAGTCTTTGCGTCAGAGATCGGTATCTACCAGAATCTTTCGAGTATTTCACATCATTTGGCTTTTGTTATGTTTTACAGTAGTGCTTGTCGGTAGCGCTGCGATTACAAGGATTCCGTTATGGGGTGTGGTGCTAGCTTACTGCCAATTGTTTCCTGTGATCAATCTACGAAAACGGGGGGAGAAGCTCCTGTTGTTTGTAGGCGGTATTGTGGTTTTTTTGGTGGTGCATTTTTATCGAATACCTGGATTTTTCTTGTTTTAATGGTCGTTCATTGGGGACCGGGACCAATTCGCCGTTTATTTTTGGATCATGGTATTCTTGTGAGTTTGAGTGGATCAGGTTTTGATAGCACACAAATGGAAGAGTTAAGAAAAATGAAGATTGTTCACGTAGTCGCTGGACTTTGGCGAAACACAGGAGGGCCGGCCGAAGTGATTCCGAACCTTTGTCGAGCGCAAGCAGAGGCTGGTGCAAACGTTACATTGTGTTCAATAGACGGCGAAAATGCTCCACAGGTGGAGGAACTTAGGGAAACTATTGTCGACCTTCAACTGTTTCCTGCAACGGATATGGTGGTTCGCTACAGTGCTAGTTTGGGTGCTTATCTGAGGAGGCGCACGGATGCTGACGTCATTCACAATCACGGGCATTGGCTTTGGCCAAATTGGTGCGCGGCTGCGGTGGCTCGCGGTTCTGCGACGGGATTAGTGACAACTCCTCATGGAACTCTTGTGCCTGGAATGTTGAAGCGAGCGCGAGCGAAAAAGGCAGTAGCGTGGTTTTTTTTTGATCGGCGGCTAATTGAGGGCGCGGACGTGATTCATGCTTTGAGTGCGGCTGAACGCACAGGGATGGCGCCGAAGCTCGGTCGGGCTGCACGGAAAACTGTCGTGATTCCAAATGGTGTTAACATACCTGTTTGTGCCCGGCGCGATATACGCGAAAGGAGGTTTACACTTCTGTTTCTATCACGTGTTACGCAAATCAAAGGAGTTGTGCAGCTACTCGCAGCTTGGCGTTTGCTAGCCAGAGATCATCCTGACTGGCGGCTGAAGATTGTCGGGCCGATTGACGATGATCTGCGGGTCGACTTTGAGCGGTTGTGTATGGGTGCGGAGCGGGTTGAACTGGT
Organism: Afifellaceae bacterium; assembly: GCA_028284625.1. Classification (GTDB taxonomy): domain Bacteria; phylum Pseudomonadota; class Alphaproteobacteria; order Rhizobiales; family Afifellaceae; genus DASWJZ01. The sequence goes on from JANQRH010000022.1 coordinate 31,242, forward strand.
CGGTCCAGTGTATCACCAAGATCGTTGGCAACACTACAAAGAAGCATCAGCCTTCGTCCTGCCCACGCTTGCAGAGGGGCTTCCGACGGCGCTGCTTGAAGCCGCGGCATATCGTCTACCCATCGTAACCACTCCGGAAGCCAATTTCGATGAACTCAACCGAGCGGGAGGTTGCCTGCTATGTGAATCGGATCCGGTCCAATTGGAGGCGGCGCTGCGTCGGCTTTTTGCGATGACACCAGGTGACCGGCAGCGGATCGGAGAGAGAGGTTGGCGTTTGGTCTCTGAGCATTACAACTGGCAGAGAATCGCAGCGCGATGGTTATCGGTCTACGGCGATATCGGTAAAGGAGCCGATTTGCAACATGACCAGTTCTTTTTAGCTTAAGCAAAGAGTTCATATTCCAGATGATCATCACGATCATTGGCCCGGATGGAAGCGGCAAAAGCACAATAGCTCAAGTGGTCATGGAGCGCTTGCAAGCTCAAGGCTTAGCGGTCCGCCATTATCCGTTTCGATTCGGTGTTTTGCCAAAACTTTCGGCGCTCCGTTTCTGGCGTGGAGGGTGGAAAAAAGGCACCTGCTTTGAGTCCGAAGAGAGTTATCCGATTTATGATCTCAGCGAGAACCCTCCACTACGCACGCTCATATATATGATCTGGTATGGGCTCGACTACCTTTTAGGTGGATTAGTTCTTCGCTTGCGTAATACGTTTGGCGCTAATCATCACGTGGCCGTTTTTGCCCGCTATTTTCATGATTATTACTATCAGTCGAATAACCGGCGGCTTCCGAATTCGATTAAAAAAGCAATAGAGATGTTCGTGCCAAAACCCAGTTTCATCTTTTTCCTCTATCGGGACCCGCAGGATATCCACGATGGAAAGCCCGAACTGCCGGTATGCGAAATCGAAAAACAGCAGCGAGTCATCCGGGAGATGCTATCCTCTTACCCACAGTTCCACGAGATCGATGCGCGGTCGGGGGTGGAGGAAACAGCGCGCAAGATCCTGCTGCTTCTTGGTTTCCGGGCGCGGCACAATATCAAGGATTCTCGAGGCATTAGTCGAGATTGAGGTTTCGCCTTGGACGGGCTTCTTGCGAGACCAGTACGTAGGTCACATAAGCCGATCAGGCGACTGAATGACTTAGGGTGCATGTTCACGCAGCCAAGTTGACCTCGTATGTATGAAACGACCGGCCGGGCCGGCAGAATGAAGGGGCGCCCTGAGGGCTCGAAGCCCCTCGGACAACTAGGGTGGGATTCCGTTTGCCCTTTGGCCGTGAATCCCCTGGAGCAGCCGAGCGATCCGCGCGCTATTGGCTCCGAAGCCAGAAAGTCGGCCGGACGTTGCTGATCGGCACTCTGCCGCTGAGCGTTCGCAGCTCAGTAGCAAAATTTCATCAGGCGGACGGAACCAATACGGTCGATCTGACGTGGCTAAAGTTGAGTGGTATCTTCGCAAAAAAATAGCGAGCCTAAGCAATCTTAGTATGAATGAGTTGCGTTGTCTTCCCATCCCCGGCGGTGGCACGGTGGGTTGGGCGCACACGGGCTGGTTGTTGGGAATCCTGCCGTCCGACAGCTGGAGGAAGCGAGCGATCCGTTCTCTAGCACGACTGAGGTTGCTAAACTTGTTGAGCCGCCGTTTCGACGGGCGTCTTAATTTGTCCGGGCAAGAGTTTCTGCTTGATGATGTCTTGGAACATCTGGATGTTGCAGCGAATCCCGCTCTTCCAATGGCAATCTTCGCGAATGTACAGCGTGATCCACCCCGCATCTATGTCTGGCTGCAGTCGGGTATCAAAAACTTCTTCCTCAAAATCGGAACGGAACAAGATTATCCGGCCTTCCGCAACGAGGTCGAAGTCAGTGCCAACCTAAAGGTCCACAGCGACATCGTCGTGATGCGACCAATTGCAAATCAAAGGAAAAATGGTCTCTCTATGTTAGTGTTTGAAGGGATCGAGTCAGAGATTCTTGCGAGAAAGAAGCGTATGTCGCCGCACGAAATTATATGGTTTCTTCGTGGAAGGCGGGCGCTTCGAAAAGGCGTTTTCGGGGGGGCAGTTCACTGTGACCTCGCGAGCAACAACCTTTTCAAGGTTGGCGACAAGCTCCTGATAGTGGACTGGGAGTTCTCTGCTCTTTCCGGGCCTGACTACTGCGATCTCGTGGGATTAATCGTCGCCATTTTGGCGGATGAGCCAGGAACAATGGCCAGTGTTGAGACGACGCGATATCTACTCGCGCGTGAAGCGGGCTGCCAATTGTCTGAGAATGCAGTTTCCTGCTGCCTTAGATTCTTAGCGGCGCGTGGCAACCGACAGGCGGCACAGGTGCTTGACTCCGTGTAGATTGTACCATGCCTTTTCTCACTGTCGTAATACTGACAAAAGACGAAGAGCGACACATCGCACGTGCCCTTTCGTCTGTAGCCGAGATCGCTGATTGCCGCGTTGTAGTCGACAGTGGGTCAACGGACCGAACTGTCACGCTCGCGAAGAAGGCCGGGGCCAAGGTCTTTAAGAAACCTTGGGTGAATTATGCAACGCAATTAAACTGGGCGCTCGATGAACTTCCCGTCGACACAGAATGGGTGCTACGCCTTGATGCTGATGAAGTTGTTTCAGCTGCTCTCTCCGCAGAGATCAAGGAAAAGCTCTCCGGCCTTCCACGTGAGATTGAGGGCGTTTTCGTTTCGCGACGGATGAACTTTCTTGGACGACCTATACTTTGGGGCGGCGTGTTCCCGGTTAGCGTATTACGCGTTTTCCGTTATGGATGCGGGCGATGCGAAAATCGCTGGATGGACGAGCATATTCTGGTGGAAGGGCCGACAGTTGAATTCGAGGGCGAGATCATCGACGACAATATGAACTCGCTAACGTGGTGGACCGAGAAGCATAACGCATATGCTTCGCGGGAAGTCGTCGATCTTCTTAATCTTGACTATGGGTTTATGACGCACGAGACGGTGGCGGACTTGCGAGTCGGCGCGCGGCAAGCCGGCGTGAAGAGGTGGTTGAAGGAGAGAGTTTATGCTCGATTACCAGTTGGGGCACGAGCATTTGCATATTTCTTCTACCGGTACGTCGTGCGCCTAGGATTTCTCGACGGGATTGAAGGGACGGGGTTTCATGTCTTGCAAGGGTTTTGGTACCGATATCTGGTGGACATGAAGCTGCATGAAGTCAAAGAATATATGCGTCACCACAACGTCGACGTTGCAACGGCGATTCGAAATGTTCTTGCAATCGATGTTGCCAGGGGCGAGGTGACCCTGCCCCTGAGAGACCCTGATCGTAAGTTAGGTTAGTCTGTGCCCAAACGATGAAACGGACGATGCTCAGGAGCAAGTACAGAGAAGAGAAGAGAAGAGAAGAGAAGCCCGACCGAATAACATACCATCGAACTGGCATCGTTGCGATCGTTGTTGTTGCGGTTCATGGCCATCATTGTCGCCTTGGCATGTTCGGGGCTTCAATGCAGCTAACTGACTATGCTATCGACGAGCCTGCGAAGACGACTGAAACGGCGATTGGAGACCTTTCCGCCAATGTGGTCCGTATAGAGGCTTAAATAAGCTCGCTTGGCGCCAAGCCTCCCACTAACGACGAGGACTTGGTCGTGGCGCACTGCGCAAAATTGTTGACGAGTTGCGAGAGATGGCTAAGGGCTGGCAAAGTACCCCGCAAAGCGTAGGTGTGACTGGCACTGTGCTAACCCAATGCGCGGCTTGTTCAATAGGTTCAGTGCCTGGGCCCGGAGCAAATCCTTCAATCGGCTCAAGCTACTGACCCGGATCAGGCAAGGGTATGGTTACGCTGGGATTGGCGCTCTCGCCGTCAGAGGTGCCAGCTCCTGAACAGCTCAACGAACTGAATAACAAAAACTCGCCTTTGGTGCTCTGACCGCACTCGGTATCGTAGCCTGGGGACCCCGCCGCTGGCCTCTGGTCGCCGTCGGGCTCCCCCTCCCAAGGCGTGGGATTGAGCTTCTACAGGGGCTGTCGGTTATCAGCCGTGATCGCGATCTCGAGGATTGGTTCGCCGATAGTCTGGGCGTCGCTCTCTTACTGATTGGCTGGTTGCTTTTGCGGGCCTTCTCAGTCCTCGTATCGCCTAACAAATTACCGGCACTGCAATTAGCCTAATGCGTCAGGCGCCGACCTTGCACAATCGGTGTTACGAGCGGTCGCCGCCGCTCAAGGTCTAAATGCATCATTCGGATTCCGTTGTGTCCTCTCTAAGGAAAAGTGAAACAAGACCATCGTTGAATGGTTGGCGCGTTGATTGCTACCTTTGGCTGGTCGCACCGCAATGCGACGGACTTGCCGACTGTGGCGATGGCGAAGTCAGCTGCAGATCAGTCTAGCCCATCGACGAGTGGCGAGGTTGCTTGACCAGTTCTCGTTCGGCAATGGCTTCGCGGGTGGACAATCCGTGCTTCAAGGCCTTCCTGTTGCCCTTCAGGGACACCTGATCCGCGAGCACCGCCGTGCATTCGGCAACGGGCCTTTCCCTTCTCGGCGGGCGATTTGGCAAGGGCTGCCAGAGCGGTTCTTGGCGCCACAGCAGCGGCTGGCAAGCATCGGCCCGGTGTTTCGAAGAGGGCCGCTCATGTCTGCTTTCTTACGCGAGCGGATTTACAACTAAGCTTACCGGACCGACAATAGAATTAGTCGCAGCTCCACAAGCAGCCGGTGAGGCGGCTGCTTGCGTCGCCCCCGAAGTCAACCGGAATGGGGACGGTCACAACGGCCTCAAATCCAGCCGCGCTGCCGATAAACGGCGAAGCCAAGGCGCTCCTTTAGCGCCTTCGTTGTACGCGCCAACGCTTCGACATCAGGCAACAGGTCCAAAGGCGACTCATAGAGGGGGCCGCCCACCTGGACATCAGTGGAAAAAGGCACAACGCCAAGCCCCGCCTTCCCAAAACTCGCCAATGCACGCGGCATATGTGCGGCGGAGGTGACAAGCAAGCCTGACTGCCAGCCCCGCTCAGTAAACACGGCTGCGGTGTTAACCGCGTTTTCGTGCGTGTTGCGGCTTTCTGTTTCGAGCACGATAGCGGATGTTGGGACGCCAAGCTCACTTAGAAGATCCCCGATCAACTCAGCTTCAGATGACGCGCCAATCTGCCACGGCAAGTCGCCGCCACTGACCACAATCCGAGGCGCCCGTCCTGCACGATAAAGCCTCAGCGCTCCCACAATACGGTCGGCGGAATCGTTCAGTTCGGTGTAAGCGCGTGGAGGTAACGGTTGATCCAAGATCCCACCAAGCAGGATGATGGCGTCAGCCCTTGGAGCGCTTTCCGCCAGGACGGCTGGATGTTGTGCCTCGAGACCGGAAAGGACCCAATTGGCAAAGTAAGGCGTGGAAGCCGTCCAAAGAAGGAGAAGTGTCGTTGACTGGATGGCAACGGCTGTCCGTCGAAGCCGCGTAATCGTGAGGGCAAGCGAAACGGCCGTTAGCAGTAACGCGGCGCCGAGCGGGTAGACAAAGAGCGGCAGAAGCTTGCTTAGAAAGAGGCTCAGCGCGTGCTCCTCCTAGCAAAGAGCTTGTCATCCGGGGGCATTCTATCCGGTTTCGTGGTCTCCAAAAAGATAACATGTGGAGTTCCTCCGGTTTCGTGGACAGTTACGGGCTTGCGGACTCTAGCCGTTCACGCCTGTAGAGGTCGGCTCGAAGACGTACTCTTCACCATTCTCGACAGAGCGTAACGGAAGTGAGAGGCACTCTGTCTAACCATCACCATCTCTATACGGACCGTGATCCTCCAAGTCGTCGCGTTGAATAAGCCTGCCGGAGGCGACCGGTGCCATCGCCTTTTCGGCGACTCCGCCGTTCTTGAAGCAGATGAAGCCTGCGGCGGCATCCTCCACATCAGCAACGAACCGCGTGTTTGCTAGAGGTGTCTTATCCCGCCCGTAGACCCAATCCCCGGACTTCGTCAGCTTGACGATTGCCGGGTTGCGGTCATCCTGATGCTGCGATCCTGCCGCAGCAAAAGCGTCGGCAATATTTCTGCTTGTCTGCATGTCTTTGGTGCTTTTTCCTTGCTTGCTCATCTTTTGTTCCTATAGTTATTCAGCATGTCGGGTATTGATTTGTGGCACTAGGCACCAAGGTGGGCCTCGTACACTGGCGATTGGCTGGGCGCCCATGCCGAGCCTCGACTCCGAAAGCAGTTCTCGAAGCGCTGTGGCACCTTCGACCGGCCTCCCGTCGCATCGACCGGAAAGGCCGAAGAGGTTGTTGGCGCTTTCCTCCCTGAAAGGGTGCCCTGTCTGAACTGAGATGGCCGTAGGCTGTCGAACCGCCGCCAATCGCGATTCGCTTTCCTTCAGTCCAATCCGGAATATCAGGAGCCATTGATCGACTCCTTGATCGGACAGGCTGCCCCGACGGCCCGCCGGCGCCGAGCGACCAACCATGCACGGATTTCGCTGCTGACCGCGCCTACCCGGCCGGGGCTCAGCCTCACGTAAGGAGGGAATCGACCGGCTCTTTGTTCCCGCCAGATCGTCGACCGTGACAGGCCGGTGATCTCTTCAACTTGTTTTGGGGGAAGTATCTTTTCTTCCCAACTATCTGCATTATTGATGGCAATACATTTTTTTCAGGTGTCGCCATAGTAAATCGGCCCGTATCAGCACGAAAGTTCAAATAGTATTTTTTTATCTTACGATTTGAACCGCCGACTGGATGTAGGCTTCACCGTAGTCCCGGGTCGTTCGCTTCAACTCCCTGGCCAAGCGCCTGAGTGTTGAAACGGAGGGTAAATTCGAATCGGTTTCGTCCGAGCTGAAGGGCTCGACGGCTGCCGCTATGAACCCGATCAATCCGACGTGGTGGTCAGCGCTGCCAATGCCAATATCTGCGATCGGCACGTTTCGAAACCGGCTCCATACCAGGAGGAGCTGCGCCGCGAACTTCTCCCTGAGAAGCGCCGGGGTTATATGGAACAATTTGGGGGGCCAATTATAGCCACGCGACGGCGCTTGCGTCGAGGTCATCTGCGAACGCTTCAAAAACCTTGACGGCGGCCTCGCTTCTTTGCCGAGCGACAAAGGCATAGTCGCCAATTCCGGGCCGTCTCGCCCCAGAACGCGCACCTGACGCAAAGGTGGACAAGTCGCAAAGTTCTTTCGGATAGCGCTCGTCAGCCATCTGGCGAACGACATCAACAGCTCTGCGCAACGCCCTCGCCTTGATCTTACTGTCGGTCTTTACCTCCGATGGCCGCGGCCTTGATCCGGCACTTCGCTCATGAAGCGCTTGCTGAAGTTCTGTTCGAGCGTGGAGGACCTGCTGGACAGCTGCATCGGCGTCTTCGGATGACGGTGGCGAAGCCAATCCCGCAAGCAGCGACTCGCGGACGTGGCGCCGCCAGTCAGTTGGCGCCATCGAAGTGCAATTTCTATCGCGCATCCTTTCGCGTTGTGACCTATATGTGACCTCGTCAGCGCCAGTTTGTGCGCCAAACGATCTAAATCATTGATTTTATTGGCGCGCCGGAGAGGATTCGAACCCCTGACCCCCAGATTCGTAGTCTGGTGCTCTATCCAGCTGAGCTACCGGCGCTTGAGAGGCCGCGGGCGGTCAACGCGTGCGGCCGAGCACACCTAATCGCTCACCCGCTGGTTTGCAAGGCGATGTCCGGCTCATGGCTAAGGAGAGGCGGACATCGTGAAGTCTGGCCGGCGGAGGAGGCGTGCCGTCTCCATCTGCCGTCGCTCCCAGCTGAAAGCTGCTTCTCAGCTCCCCCTGGCCTGGCGGCGTGAATCGAGCACGACCGGCCGGTCCGGCAGGGTCACCTCAAAGACAGCGCCAGCGCCGGAGCGGTCGACGAGGCGAATCGCGCCGCCATGGGCGCGGGTGATCTCCGCGGCAATCGCCAGCCCGAGCCCGGTGCCGCCTGAGCGCACGGAGCCGTGGAACGGCAAAAACAGGTTGTCGCGCGCGCGTTCCGGGACGCCCGGCCCGGTATCGCAGACGCGAAACGCCGTCACGCTTCCAGAGCGCTCGCCCTCCACCCAGATGCGCCGGATGACCGCCGGATCCTGGCTGTCGCTGACGGCCTCAAGCGCGTTGCGGCAGAGATTCATCAAGACGCGGAAGAGCTGCTCGGCATCCGCGTCGACCTCAACATCGCTCGCCACACGGTTCTCCCAGTGCACGCTTTCATGGCCGGGGAGCGCCAGAACGTCAGCCACGTCGTCGACCAGCCTTGAGAGCGACAGGAGCTGCCGGCGCGGCGCCTCCTCGCTCGCCTGACCGTAAGCCAGCACGGAGCGCGTGTAGCCAATGGCCCGGTCGATGGAGCTGATCACCTTGGGCGCAAAGCGCTTCACCAGCGGATCCTCCGCCGATCCCATGCGGTCGGAGAAAAGTTGCGCGGAGGCGAGGATATTACGCAGATCGTGGTTGATCTTGGAAACCGCCAGACCGAGGTCGGCGAGATGTCGGCGCTGGGCAAGCATGTCGCGGAGCGTCTTCTCCATATCGGCTAGCCGCTCTTCGGCGACGCCGATCTCGTCGCGCCGCCCGCTCGGCTCAATCAACGTGGAGGCGTTCTCCGGCGCATTGGAGAACGCCACGATGCTGCTTGAGAGCCGCTGGATGGGGCGCACGAGCTGAAACCGGATCGCGGCGTAAACGAGCATGGCGGTGATGAGCGAAATCACCAGCGACAGGATCAGGATGTTGCGTGAGTAAGTCAGAAGGGCTGCGCGCAGGCTCGCTTCGCGCACGACGATCTCAAAGCCGTCGCTGCCCGCAGGCGGCGAACCACGTACCATGATCAGGCGGTCGCCGGTGCTGAACAAAGCCTGAAACGCGGCGCGAACGCTTTCCAGCGGGCGCAGCTCCGTCAAATCGTGGCGCGCGGCGACATCCTTGGGCATGCCGTCGAGCGCAACGAACCAGCGCTGGCCTTCGTTGCGGATGGCGATCGCCACCACGTCGATCGTTTCCAGCATCCGCATTTCAAGGCCGCTTGGAAGCGACGCCTCCGGCGCAGCACTGGCAGCCATCGTCACCAGGGCGGCTGTATCCAATTTCTCGCGCAGCCAGACGTTCCGGAAATTGGCGACGGAGGGGATGTAGATCAGCACCTCCGCGATCATCACGAAGACGAGCGTGAGGAACAGGAGCTTGTTGGACAGGCTCCAAGGCATGAAGCGACGGCGCGCGGCCGGACGGGGATCGTCCCCACCGGAGACCGGAGGCGGCACGGCCTTCTCGTTCATGTCGGCTCCGTCAGTCGCGGGCGAACCGGTCATTGGGGCATTTTACCTCGCCGCGCAGGCCTGAGGCCAGGGCGGCCAGTCAAGCCCCAACTCTCCAGAACCATGAGTCTTTGCCGGAGCATGATCTTATCCGAGAACCGGTTCCCACTTTTCGCGATCATGCTACCCAAGCTTCCGCATAAAGCCGATGACGCGCCGCACCCAAGGTGAATCGAGCTTTGGCGCGTAAAAGGCGATTGCGGCGCGGCGCGCGGCTTCTGAGCGCGTTGGATAGGGCAAGACCGTCTTGATGAGGCTCTTGACCGACAACCCCTCAGCGACCGCCATGGCGTAGGGCGCAATCAACTCACCGGCGTCGCGGGCCAGAACGTCGGCGCCGACGATCTTGCCGCTCTTGGTGGCCAGCACCTTGACCAGCCCCTCGGTCTCACGCTCGGCCTGCGCGCGGTCGTTTTCCGCGAACGGCCAGCGCAGCACCTGGACATTCTTGTAACGTTTGAACGCCTGCTCTTCGGTCAGCCCCACATGGGCCAGTTCCGGATCGGTGTAGGTCACCCATGGAAGAAGATGCGGGCTCACGCGACCGCCGAAGCGAAACAGAATGGAGCGCACCACCAGCCCGCCATGATAGCCGGCCCAATGGGTGAATTGCGGGCCGCCGGCGACGTCGCCGATGGCGTAGACGCGACGGTTGCGCGTCCTCAGTTTGGAATTGACCTTGATGCCCGACGCATCGAAGGCGACGCCGGCCTCTTTCAGACCGAGATCGGCGATTGCGGGGCTGCGGCCGGCAGCGACCAGGAGATGCGTGCCGTCAAGCTGCAGCGGTTCGTCCTCGTCATTGTCCAAGACCACGCGCACGCCGGTGCGGCCACGGCGCACAACGCGGACGATACGGACGCCCTCGCGGAGATCGATGCCTTCGGTGCGAAGCCGCTCCAAAAGGAGCGCGGCGAGTTCCGGATCGTCCTTGGAAAGCGGTTTCATCGCCTCAAGAACCGTCACCTCGGAGCCGAGCCGATGAAACGCCTGCGCCATTTCCAGCCCGATCGGGCCTGCGCCAATAATGATGAGGCGGTTCGGCCGCCGCTTCAGCTCAAAGATTGTCTCGTTCGTCAGATAGGGAACCGATTCCAAATTCGGGATCGGCGGCTTTGCTGGGCGTGTGCCGGTGGCGATCACGAAACGGCGGGCGCGGATCAGCTTCTCGCCAACGGCGACGGTGCGGCGATCGGTGAAGCGTGCCGTCCCGGCCAACACGGTGACGCCAAGTCCAGTGAAGCGCTCCACCGAGTCGTTTGGCGCAATTGCGTCGATCACGCCGTGCACATGCTGCATCACGGCGGGGAAGTTGACCTGCGGCTCCAGCGGCTTGATGCCAAAGCGATCCGCCTCGCGGATAAGCTCAGCGCGGCGTGAGGCGGCGATGAGCGCCTTGGAGGGGACGCAGCCCGTGTTGAGGCAGTCGCCGCCCATCTTGTCCTTCTCGACAAGCACGACCGACACGCCGAAGGCGGCGGCGGCAGCCGCAACGGTCAGGCCCGCGGAGCCTGCGCCAATGACGCATATGTCGGGTGTCAGAACGTCACTCATGTTCCGATCAGCTCGGTATCTCGCGCTCCGTTTCCTTGCCGCGCCGCATCTTTCGCACCGCGACGGGAACCAACGCCATCACACCGAGCAATGCAAAGCCCAAAAAGAGCTCCAGGGAGGCAGGCGAGCCCTCGCTTTCAAGCGCGCTTCCCAGTCCCTGCCCGAAGTAGGAATAGACAAAGGTCCCCGGCACGATCCCGATCGCAGTGGCGGCAACATAGGGAAGAACCCGCATGCCGAACAGCGCTGCAGCGAGATTGACCAGCCAGAACGGGAAGAGGGGCACAAGACGCAAGAACAGAAGGTAGCTGAAGCCCTCCTCCCGAAAGCCCTGACGCAGCCGCTGCACGCGCGCGCCTGCCTTCTCGGTCAGAAGGTCGCCAAGCGACGTGCGCGCTATGAGAAAGATGAGCGTTGCCCCACAGGTCGCCGCGACGACGGCGAGGCATGTGCCTGCGAGCGCCCCGAACATGAACCCGCCGGCGATGGTCAAGAAGCTGGCGCCGGGGAACGACAATGCGACAGCCAAGGCGTAGGCCAGGAGATAGACAAGCGAGGCGAGAGCCGGGTTTTCGGCCACAAATCCGCCGAGGCTGACCTTGTACTGCCTGAGCGCCGACAAGGAGAAATATTCGTTGAGGCCAAAGGCGTAGCCGAGCCCGAGAAGCAGCACGACGACGACCAGCGGCGCCCAACGCATGAAGGCGCTCCGCCGTGCGCCGGGACGCTCGGTCCCCCCGGCGGTCTCCGTATTCCCAATGTCCTGCATCGCAGACAGCAGCCCCCATAGGTGGAGCCTCAGCCCCACCGGGCTCATACTACACAACCGGTGGCGCGTTACCCGGCATAATACGAAGTTATGAATCGATGCTGAGCCGACTTCACCGCCGCGTGCGATGGCCGTGAGAATGGCCCAAAGTCCGCCGGCTCGTTGACTTTCCGGCGGCTTTCACCCTATATCGCGCGCGGTCATCGGGGCCTCACCGAGAGGCACCGGGCCGCTATTCCGAACATCGCGCGGCACGGGCAAAAGCCAAGCAGATCGCCTGTCCGCCGCCAGACGAGGACCGCCAGCGAGGCGGCAGGACGATGAAGAGAACATTTCAGCCAAGCCGCCTGGTGCGCAAGCGTCGACACGGCTTCCGCGCCCGCATGTCGAACAAGGCTGGGCGCAAGGTGCTGGCCCGCCGCCGGGCCAGGGGACGCAAGCGCCTGTCGGCGTGACAGGTCGCCACTCTATGGTGGAGCGCCTGACCAAGAGGCGCGACTTCAAAGCCGCCGCGAAAGGCCAAAGGGCCGCGCGGCGCGCATTCGTTTTGGAGACGCGCAAACGCGGCGATGACGGCCCCCCGCGCTTCGGCTTCACCGTTTCCAAGCGGGTCGCGGCCAAGGCGGTGGAGCGCAACCGCATCCGGCGGCGGCTGAAGGAGGCGGTTCGCCTCGTCGCGCCGGATCAGGCGCGCTGCGGGACCGATTATGTGCTGATCGGTCGCCGTGCGGCGTTGAATGAGCCATTTGCAGATTTGCGCGCCGCCCTACATAAGGCGATGACGAAAACGCAGCGCGGCGACGACCATCCGGTCCGGAGCGAGGCCTAGGGGCCGATCGATGAGCAACAACCAGAACATGATCCTGGCGATCGGGCTGTCGATCCTGGTGATCGTGCTTTGGCAGTTCTTCGTGCTCGGGCCGATGATGGAAGAGGAGCAGGCGCGGCTGGAGGCGCAGCAGCAGGCTGCTGAGACGCAGACGCCGGTGACGCAGACCCCTGCGACGCAGGTTCCCGCGTCAAGCACGCCGGCGACGCCGGCAGAGCCGGGGGCCGTTCCCTCCGCACCCAGCGCGCCGGGCGCTGCCGCGGCGACACCGGCGGTGGGGACCGCCGGCCGCGTGGAAATCGACACGGTGTCGCTCAAGGGTTCCATCAACCTGGCGGGCGGCCGCATCGACGACCTTCTGCTCGCCGACTATCACGTGACCGTCGACCCATCGAGCCCGCTGGTGCGGCTGTTGTCGCCGGAGGGCACCGAGCACCCCTATTACGCCGATTTCGGTTGGGTGGCGGCGCAGGGCGGCCCGGACGTGCCGACAAAGGATGCCGTCTGGCAGGCCGACGGCGGGCCGCTTTCTCCCGGCAGCGACGTGACGTTGACCTGGGACAATGGTGCGGGACTCGTCTTCAAGCGCACCTTCGCGGTCGACGAAAAGTATATGTTCACTGTGCGTCAGTCGGTGGAGAACCAGACCGGCGCGCCGGTGACGCTTTTTCCCTATGGTCTCGTCAGCCGCACGGGACGCCCGCAGACCACGGGGTTCTTCATCCTGCACGAGGGCCTGATCGGTTTCCTGGGCGAAGAAGGCCTGCAGGAAATCGATTACGGCGATCTCGACGACGAGACCTCCATCACGCCGGTGAAAGTGTCGTCCGGCTGGCTCGGCATCACGGACAAATATTGGGGCACGGCGCTCGTGCCGACTGGCGATACGCCGTTTCAGCCGCGCTATTTCCGCGGCGGAACGGATATCGTGCCGATCTATCAGGCGGATTTTCTGGGCGACGGGGTCGCCGTGCCGGCCGGCGGCAGCGCCGAGCACCAGACCTATCTCTTTGCCGGCGCCAAGGAGACGGCCGAACTTGACCGCTATCAGGAAGAGCTCGTGATCCCGCGCTTTGAGCTCCTGATCGACTGGGGCTGGTTCTACTTCATCACCAAGCCGCTGTTTGTCCTGATCGATTGGCTATTCCGCTTCCTCGGCAATTTCGGGCTCGCCATCCTGGCAGTGACGGTCCTGGTGAAGATCGTCTTCTTCCCACTCGCCAACCGCTCCTATGCATCCATGACCAAGATGAAGAAGCTGCAGCCGGAGATGCAGAAGCTTCAAGAGGTGCACAAGGAAGACAGAACAGCGCTGCAGAAGGAGATGATGGAGCTCTACAAGCGCGAGAAGGTCAATCCGATCGCCGGCTGCTGGCCGATCCTCATCCAGATCCCGGTGTTCTTCGCGCTCTACAAGGTGCTGTTCGTCACCATCGAGATGCGGCACGCGCCGTTCTTCGGTTGGATCCAGGACCTCTCCGCCCCCGACCCGACGTCGATCTTCAACCTGTTCGGCCTCATTCCGTTCGACCCGCCGCAATTCCTCATGCTCGGGATATGGCCGCTCATCATGGGCTTCACCATGTTCATCCAGATGCGGATGAACCCGACGCCGCCGGACAAGACGCAGGCGATGATCTTCAACTGGATGCCGGTGGTGTTCACCTTCATGCTGGCGTCCTTCCCCGCCGGGCTCGTCATCTACTGGGCCTGGAACAACACGCTCTCCGTGTTGCAGCAGGGTGTCATCATGCGCCGGCACGGCGTGCCGATTGAGCTCTTCGGCAATCTGAAGGGCCTGTTCTCGCGGTCAAAGCCGAAGAACACACCGGCGGAATAGAGGCGCGGAAGGCCATGCCGGCCGGCGCCGACGACGCGACCCCACCGCTCTTCCGTCAGCCCTGGCGCTTCGTCACCGAGGCGCCGGAGATCGCCGCATTGCCGCCGGAGGGGCCGCCGGAAGTGGCGTTTGTTGGCCGCTCCAATGTCGGCAAGTCGAGCCTCATCAATGCGCTGACCGGTCAGTCGCGACTGGCGCGTACCTCCAACACGCCGGGGCGGACGCAATCGCTGATCTTCTTCGTGCCCGATCTCCCGGAGCACGGCGACACGCTGCCGCCGATCGCACTGGTCGACATGCCTGGCTATGGCTACGCCAAAGCCCCCAAGAGCCGGGTGGAGAGCTGGACGCGGCTCATTCATGCCTATCTCGCCGGGCGGGCGTCGCTGAAGCGGGTGTTCGTGCTGGTCGATGCGCGCCACGGGCTGAAGGCGGCCGACGAGACATTGATGAACGAGCTCGACAGCGCCGGCGTCGCCTATCAGATCGTGCTGACCAAGGCCGACAAGGTGAAGCCGCCAGCGCTTGCCGCCATGAGCGACGCGACGGAAGCAGCCATCGCCAAGCGGCCGGCTGCCCACCCTACCCTTATCGCCACATCCAGCGTTAACAATGACGGGCTGAACGCCCTGCGCGACGAGATCACCGCGTTCGCCATACCGACCTGAAGCGGTTCCCACTCTTCAGATTGTGCTCTAAGAGCGCGTCCCATAGAGGATCGGGCCATGGACACGACCGCCACCAATGTCACCGCCGAGGAAGCGCAGGATCAGGCGCGGCTGCTTGCGCAGGCGCTGCCCTATATGCAGCGCTACGAGGACAAGACCATTGTCGTGAAGTATGGCGGTCACGCCATGGGCGACGCGACGCTCGGCCAGGCCTTTGCGCGCGACGTGGCGCTCCTCAAGCAATCGGGCGTCAACCCGGTGGTCGTGCATGGCGGCGGGCCGCAGATCGCCGACATGCTGAAGCGGATGGGCATCGTCAGCGAGTTCCGGGGCGGCCTGCGTGTCACCGATAGAGCCACGGTGGAGATCGTGGAGATGGTGCTCGCCGGCTCCATCAACAAGGAGATCGTCGCGCTCATCAACAAGGAAGGCGAATGGGCGATCGGCCTTTGCGGCAAGGACGGCAACATGGTGTTTGCCGAGAAGGTGACGCGCACGGCGATCGATCCCGATTCCAATATCGAGCAGGTGGTCGACCTCGGCTTTGTCGGCGAGCCGGTGGAGGTCGATCGGACGCTGCTCGATCTTCTCGCGCATTCGGAGATGATCCCGGTGATCGCCCCGGTGGCGCCCGGTCGCGACGGCGAGACCTACAACATCAACGCCGACACGTTCGCCGGCGCCATTGCCGGTGCGCTCGAAGCCACGCGCCTCCTTCTCCTCACCGACGTACCGGGCGTGCTCGATGCGTCGGGCGCATTGATTGAGGCGCTGAGCGTGGCGGAGGCGCGCGCGCTGATCGCCGACGGCACCATCCATGGCGGCATGATCCCCAAGGTGGAGACGTGCTTCTCGGCGATCGAACGTGGCGTTGAAAGCGTCGTCATCCTCAACGGCACGACGCCGCACGCGGTGCTCCTGGAGCTTTTCACCGAGCACGGCGCGGGGACCATGATCACGCCATAGAGTCTTGGCGTGATCTTATCCGAAAAACCGGAGGCCACTTTTCGGGATCACGCCATAGAGTTGGTCGCCGCGCGACGCGTTAGTCCGGAGGCGGCGAGCATGGCCATGGCGACGATCGTGAGCACGCCCAAGGCCGCAATGAGGGCGTCCACGGCAGCGCCCCAATCGACCAGGACACCGAACAAGACCGGCGAGAGCGCCGTCGAGACGACCATGATGGCGGCGGCGGTCGCGCGAATGGCGCCAAGCCGCTCCACGCCATAAGCCTCCGCGAGAAGCAGCGTCGTCACCGGCCCAGCGGCGCCCACGGCGACGCCCAATAGAGCCATGCAGATGAAGATCGCTATGGGAGCGTCCGAAAGCGCCAGGACAAAGCAGGCCGCCGCCATAGGCGCTTGGAAGGCGAGCGCCGGCCAGCGCGACCCGATCCGGTCGACAAGCCAGCCGGAGACCAATGTGGCGACGATGGACGCGACGCCATGGGCGGCGAAGCTGCTGGCCACCAGTGCGACCGGCCAGCCCTTCGATGTGGCAATCAGCACCTGATGGAAGGCAATGGCGGTGGTGACGAAGCCGGTGGCCGCCAGCGTCGGCAACGCCAGCAGCATGTCTTTCTGCGCCAGGAACCGCCAAACGGAGAACGCGGCCGGCGGCGACGGGGCGACGCGGCCGTGGTCACGCAGAAGAAGAAGTGCCAGCGGCAGCACCAAGACGAGACAGAGGATTGCGCATAAAGCCCATCCGCCCTGCCATCCAACTAGGGCAATCATCAACGCGCCGAAGGCGGGGAACATAGCGCCGCCGGCCGGGAGCCCCATGGTGGCGATTGCAACCGCCCTCCCCCGCGCGCCTGTGAATTCGCGAGCCATCGCGGTTATGGCGACGTGCATCATCAAGCCCTGACCGAAGAAGCGCAGCAGGAAGATCGCAAAGACCAGCGCTACGACGTTCGGCGCCCAAGCCGCAGAAGCCGCGGCGATGCAAAGGCCAATGATCGTGGCGACCGCGTAGCGCCTCAGCGCGATCGTATCGATCCACCCGCCGACCTTGGTGATGAGCAAGCCGGAGGCCAGCGTGGCGATGGAGTAGATCGCGCCCCAGGCGCCATTGCTCAGGCCGAACGCGGCGCGGATCTCGCCGCCAAAAACCGCGACGAACGGCGTCTGACCGAAATTTGAGAAGAACATGAAGGCGAAACCGAAGGCCAACAATGACCAACGGCCCGCGAAGGACGACAGCATGGTTGAAACGCTCTTCGGGAGGCGCTTTTTGGATGAACGCAGGTAGCTCTGCGCCAGCGGAAGGCGAGATGCAACAGCGGTGACCGATGGGGCATCGGCACGGGTGGCGGTGAAGTCTTAACCGCCGCGGCCTATATTGGCCTGCATGAAACATTTGACCGTCGAAGCCGTCGCCCCCCACGACAAGCGCGCGCTGGCCGCGTTTCGTGGCGTGGAGGCGTGGATATTCGATCTCGACAACACACTTTATCCGCGGAGCGCCAATGTGTTCCGCCAGGTCGACCGGCGCATTCGCGCTTTCGTCAAACGCCTCCTCAGCGTCACGGAGGCCGAGGCGGAGCGCATCCAGAAGAACTATTACCGCAAGCACGGCACGACGCTGCGCGGGCTGATGCTGAGCCACAATGTCGATCCCGACGAATTTCTGGAGTACGTGCACGACATCGACCACACGGCCGTGCAGCCCGACCCGGCGCTCGCCGCGGCGATCCTGCGGCTGCCGGGCAAGAAATACATCTTCACCAACGGGTCACGGCTGCACGCGGAGAAGGTGGCGGAGCGGCTCGGCTTCACCGATCATTTTGAGGACATTTTCGACATCGTCGCTGCCAACTTGGTGCCCAAGCCGCACAAGGAAACCTACGACCGTTTCCTCAAACGTTTCGGCGTAGCGCCGGAAAGTGCTGCCATGTTCGAAGACCTCGCCCGCAACCTGATGGTGCCGAAATCGGTGGGCATGGCCACCGTGCTCGTCGTGCCGCGTGGCACCCGCGAGGTGTTCCACGGCGAGTGGGAATATGAAGGCCGAGACGACGACCACGTTGACTTCGTCACCGACGACCTCGCGCGCTTCGTGGCGGAGATCGCCGACGCGATCGGGGTATGAGGCGGGCCGCTCCCCGGCCAATCAGGGCCTCCAGCCGGCCGCTCAACCGGCCCCGCACTTGCGCGGCGCCTGCGGAGAAGTGATATAGGGATCAGGGAGGTTGGCGGTGGACGTGTCACTCGCCAACCGGGTCAGGTCCGGAAGGAAGCAGCCCTAACGAGATTCGGCACGGGTTGCCTGTCCAGCCTCCCGCCTCGCTTCCGACGATCACCCGCGCTTCGCCGCCGGCAGGACCATGAACGACACCGCATCCGGCTATCAGGTCCTCGCCCGCAAATACCGTCCGGCCCGCTTCGACGATCTCATCGGCCAGGAGCCGATGGTCCAGACGCTGAAGAATGCGTTCTCCGCCGGCCGCATCCCGCATGCATGGATGCTCACCGGCGTGCGCGGGGTCGGCAAGACGACGACAGCACGCATCCTGGCGCGCGGCCTGAATTATGAGGACGAGGACGGCGCAGGCGCGCCGACCGTCGACCTTGAGAAAGAGGGGGTGCATTGCCGCGCTATCATGGAGGGGCACCACCCCGATGTGATTGAGATGGATGCGGCCTCCCATACGGGCATCGACGACATCCGCGACATCATCGATTCCGCCCGTTACGCGCCGGTCTCCGCGCGCCACAAGGTCTACATCATCGACGAGGTGCACATGCTGTCGCGGCAGGCGTTCAACGGCCTGTTGAAGACGCTTGAGGAGCCGCCGCCGCATGTGAAGTTCGTCTTCGCCACCACGGAGATCCGCAAAGTGCCGGTGACGGTGCTGTCGCGCTGTCAGCGCTTCGATCTTCGGCGCATCGATGCGGCCGCTTTGATTGCGCATCTCTCAGACATTGCCGGCAAGGAAGACGTCGAGGCGGAGCCTGAGGCGCTCCGCCAGATCGCACGCGCGGCGGAGGGTTCGGCGCGCGATGCGCTGTCGCTGTTCGACCAGGCGATCGCCCATGGCGGCGGCAAGGTCGTGGCGGCGACCGTGCAGGACATGCTGGGGCTTGCCGACCGCGCGCGTATCGTCGACCTTTTCGCGCACGTGATGGCGGGCGACACGCCGGCGGCTCTTGTCGAAATCGCCGCGCAGCACGAATCCGGCGCCGATCCGATCGTGGTCCTAAGCGACCTTGCCGACTTCACGCATTATGTCACGCGCCTCAAGCTGGCGCCGAACGCTGCGGGCCAAGCAGCGATCTCCGAGACGGAGCGTGTGCGCGGCGCAGAGTTCGCCGAGACGCTGTCGCTGCGCGCGCTGTCGCGCGCCTGGCAGATACTGATCAAGGGCATCGAAGAAACAACGGAGGCGCCGCGCCCGCTCGCTGCGGCAGAGATGGTACTGGTGCGGCTTTGCCACGCAGCCGATTTGCCGACGCCTGACGAAGCGCTGCGCATGCTCGGCAACGGCGGTTCGGCGGTTCCCGCCGGAGCAGCGCAATCCGCTCCGGCGCCAGCTGCCGGCGGCGGCATGGCCCGCGCGGCTGCCGCACAACCCGCTCCGCAGCTTCGAGCGGCGCCGGAACCGGCGGCCATGGCGGATGCAGCGCCGGCGCTCGCAAGCTTTGCCGACGTGATTGAGCGGGCCAAGGCGGAGCGCGACCGGCTCCTCGTCTTTGCGCTGGAGCGGCATGTGCGGCCGGTGCGCTTTGAGGCAGGACGCATGGAGATCGCGCTGACCGCAGAAGCGGAGAGCGACCTGCCGCAGCGGCTGACGCGCGCGCTACAAAGCTGGACCGGGCATCGCTGGATCGTCGCCGTCTCAAGCGACGAGAATGCAGCGGAGACCGCACATGAGCGGCGCGAGAAGGACCGCGCCTCGGAGATGGAGCGCGTGCGCGCCGAACCGCTTGTCCGAGAGGTTTTTGAGCGCTTTCCCGGCGCGGAGATCGTTGCCGTGCGGCCGCGCGGCGGCGAGACAAATAACAGGACGACCGCCCCCACCGACGGCGCGGGCGAGGATGCGAAAGGCGAAGACTGAAATGGCCGACATTTTTGGAATGATGAAGCAGGCCCAGCAGCTTCAGGAGAAGATGCAGAGCCTGCAGGCTGAGATCGCCGATATGGAGATTACCGGCACGGCAGGCGGCGACCTCGTCAATGTCGTGGTCGACGGCAAGGGTGGCTTGAAGACCGTCAGCATCGATCCGTCGCTCGCCAAGCCTGAGGAGATTGAGATCCTTGAGGATCTGATCGTCGCGGCAGTGCGCGATGCGCGCGGCAAAGCGGAGCGGCTGACGGAGGAGAAGATGAAGTCGCTCACCGCCGGCCTGCCGCTGCCGCCCGGGTTCAAGCTGCCCTTCTAGGCTCGGCCTTCCACGACGAAGCGAGGCGGCGTTGGCGCAATCCGCAGTCGGCCCTGAAATCGAACGGGCGATCCAGCTTCTGGCGCGGCTGCCCGGCCTCGGCCCGCGCTCGGCGCGACGCGCAGCGTTGGCGCTCATCAAGAAGAAGGAAGCGTTGATGCAGCCGCTCGCCAAAGCCTTGGCGGAAGCGGCGGAGGCCGTATCGGTCTGTACGATCTGCGGCAACATCGATTCAGAGAACCCGTGCTCGATCTGCGCCGACCCGCGGCGCGACCCGGCGATCCTCGTCGTGGTGGAGGATGTCGGCGACCTTTGGGCGCTTGAGCGCGCCGCCGCCACGCGCGGCCGTTATCACGTTCTGGGCGGCGTCCTGTCGCCGCTCGACGGCATCGGTCCGGACGATCTCAACATCGCAGCGCTCGTGGCGCGCGTCCGCGCCGACGCCATGAGCGAGGTGATTCTCGCCATGAATGCTACTGTGGAGGGGCAGACGACGGCGCATTACATCACCGATCAGCTCGCCGGAACCGGGGCCAAGGTCACGCGGCTGGCGCATGGCGTGCCGGTCGGTGGCGAGCTCGATTATCTCGACGACGGCACGCTGGCCGCCGCCATGAAGAGCCGCACGCCGTTTTAGCGGCACCCTACCTTCCTCCAAATTGGCCGGCCTGGCCTGATCGGGTTATGGTGCCGCTTGTCCAGCGTCACCTTGGAGGCGACCATGCTGCGCATCCTTGCACTCGTGCTGGCCGTGTTCGCCGGCCTCTCGCAGGGCCTGGCGGCGGAGCGCGTGGCGCTGGTCATCGGCAACGGCGCATACGACAATCTGACACCGGCGCTTCCCAATCCGCCGAACGACGCGCTTGCCGTAGCTGAGGTGCTTCACGGCCTCGGCTTCGAGGTCGAGGTCGCGACCAACGTCACCAAGGACAAGATGGAGGACGCACTGGCGCGGCTGGCGCAACAATCGCGCGCGGCCGAGGTCACGCTCTTCTTCTATGCCGGTCACGGGCTACAGGATCAGGGCCGCAACTACCTTGCGCCCATCGACGCCGCGCTGACCGACGAGACCGACCTCAGGCGACGCTTCGTGCGGCTCGACGATGTGCTGGACGATCTGGCCTCCGCCAACGGCGCTCGCATTCTGTTGCTCGACGCCTGCCGCGACAACGACGCCATCGAGGCCTTACGTGCCGCCGTTCCCGCGACGCGATCCGCCGGCGTCACACGCGGCCTGGCGCGGGTCGCCTCCGTGGATGGGCAGCTCGTCGCCTTCGCCACACAGCCCGACCGTGTTGCAGCCGACGGTGACGGCGAGAACAGTCCGTTCACCTCCGCGCTGATGACGCATCTGCCCGCGCCCGGCGTGGAGTTGCGCACTGCACTGACACGCGTGCGTGTCGATGTCGCCGCGGCCACCAGCAACGGTCAGATTCCGGAGGTCTCCGATTCCCTGCTCGGCGAGATCTACTTAAAGCCCGATTCGTCCGACGGCGGTGGTGCGGCCGGCGAGGCCGGACCCGCGCCCGAGAAACCAGCGCCGAGCGAAGCGGCGGCCGCTTGGAACGCCGTGAAAGACAGCACCAGCGTAGCGGTGCTGAAGACGTTCGCCGACCGTTATTCGGAGAGTTTCTACGCCGATCTCGCTCGCGCACGGATCGCCGAGCTTGAGGAACAGGCAGCGAAGGACGAACCGGAGCCCGAAGGACCACCCACAAGCAGCGACGAGGAAGCACGGCTCGCCTGGGACGCTGTCAAGGACACGTCAAGCATCAGCGTCTTGAAGACCTTTGCGGCACGCTATTCGGACAGCTTCTATGCGGAGCTGGCGCTGGCGCGAGTGTCAGAGCTTGAGGCGGAAGCGGAAGCCGCGCGCTGGGAAGCGGAGCGCGCCAGGGAGGAGCAAACCGCCGCCGTTACGCCGGAGCCTTTGCCGCAGCCGCAGACCGAGAGCGGCCATTGGTTTGTGATCCTCGGCTCGTTCCCGCATGCCAGCCAGCAGGCGGCGGTCGACCACCGCTACCGCTTGCGCACCGACGGCTATGACGCGCAGATCATCGATACCAACACCTATCCCAACCTGCGCGACGGTCTCTACGCCGTCGTGCTCGGGCCGTTCAGCAAGGCGACCGCCGAGGCCGCACTCCCCAATGCGCGACGCGCGGTCAGCGATGCCTACATCAAATCGGGGCATTAGAGCCGCCGGCCTTGCGCTGATCCTGCTGGCGACCCTCGCCCAGGCAAGCGATGCACCGACTATCCTGAAGCGCGCCGAGTGGGGCGCCCGTGCACCAATCTCGGCGATGCAGCAGCACACGCCGGTGCGGATAACCGTCCATCACACCGCAACGCAGCCAAACGCCGGCCGAACGCTCTCCAAGAAGCTGCAATCGCTGCAGCGCTTCTCGCAGTCGTCCGAACGCCTGGCCGACGGCCGGCTGAAGGTCGCCTGGGCGGACGTTCCCTATCATTTCTACATCGACGCGACCGGCGGCATCGGCGAAGGCCGCGCCGTCCGCTTCGTCGGCGACACCAACACGCGCTACGACCCTTCCGGCCATATCGGCATCGTGCTGGAGGGAAATTTTGAAGACGCCCCGCCTGCGCCGCAACA
Organism: Afifellaceae bacterium; assembly: GCA_028284625.1. Lineage (GTDB taxonomy): Bacteria > Pseudomonadota > Alphaproteobacteria > Rhizobiales > Afifellaceae > DASWJZ01. The sequence goes on from JANQRH010000022.1 coordinate 54,200, forward strand.
AGTCGAGGCGCTGGTCAGTTTGTTGGTGAACCTTGCCACGACGCACAACATTTCGCCCGACGTCATCGCGGGCCATAAGCACTACGCTCAGACGCTTTGCCCCGGGAAACACCTTGCTGCGCTTCTGCCGGACATTCGCCGCGACGTGGAACGGGCGCTGGCGCGTTAACGCAATAGTCGCGCCTATTCCCCCGCGAGCAGCATTTGCTGCGGTGGCTGTTCGACCGCTTCGCGCTCGCCCAAGCCGATCGATTCAATGCCGCGGCCGCGCTTCGTCACCTTCTCGGTAGAGATGAGGATCTGGTCGATATCCTTCTGCGCCATGTTGAAATGGCTTGAGAGCTTGCGCACGCGGTCGTCGAGCCGCTCCACGTCCTGCATCAGCTTCAACACTTCGTCGCGGATGACGTCGGCCTGCTCGCGCAGCCGTGCGTCACGCAAAAGCGCCTGCGTCACCTGGATCGACAGAAGCAGAAGCGTCGGCGAGACGATAACGACGCGCGCGCGGTAGGCGCGCTGCACGACGTCGTCGAAGCGTTCGTGAATCTCTGCGAACACCGATTCCGACGGCACGAACATGAACGCCGTGTCCTGCGTCTCGCCGGGCACGAGGTAGCGGTCCTTGATGTCCTTGACGTGCTTGATGAGGTCGCCGCGGAATTGCTGTTCAGCCGACTTCAGTGCCTCCGGCGTTCCTGCTGCGCGCACGGCGTTGAAGCCTTCCAGCGGGAACTTGGCGTCGATGACGAGCGGCGGCGCGCCGTTCGGCATATAAACAGCGCAATCGGGTCGCGCGCCGGTCTTCAGCGTCACCTGAAAATCGAAGGCGCCGGGCGGCAGATTGTCGGAGATGATCGCCTCCATGCGCCCTTGGCCGAAGGCGCCGCGCGACTGCTTGTTGGCCAGGATGTTGGTGAGCGTTGAGACCTGCCCGGTCAGGTCATTGATGTTGGTCTGCGCGGCATCGAGCACCGCGAGGCGCTCATGCAAGCGCTTCAAATTCTCATGCGTGTTGCGGGTCGCCTCGCCCATCGACTGATGCATCTTGTGCGACATGCCGTCGAGACGCTCGGAGATGGCCTTGTTGAGCTCCGCCTGGCGGCCGCCGAAAAGCTCCGCCATGGTCTGCATGCGACCGCTCATCTCCGCTTGCGTTGAGACGAGGGAGCGCACCTGCTGCTCCAGTTCGCGCGCGTGGGTCGTGGCCTCCTCCGCAACGCGCCGTGCAGCGCCGCGGGCCCTGACGATCACCACGATTGCAAGGGCGAGAAGCAGCGCGACGGCGACGCCAAAGACGGCCAGCGCCTCGCCCAGAGTGACCGGCCGGTCGCCGATCGTGAACAGAAACGTTTCCATATTGTTCTTTTAGCGATGATTCGCAGAAACCGGAAACGCGGGCGTCTGTCGGAGCATGATCTTATCCGAAAACCGGTTCCCACCCCGGATCGGCGTCCGGGGCATGCTTTTCGGGATCATGCTCTGAAAAAGGGCGCCGAAGCTTGGCTTCGGCGCCCCGGAGGGGACGAGCCGGCTGGAGAGGGATCGGCTCGTCGGGGGGTTCAGCGGAGGGTTCTAGAGCCTCCATTGCGATGCAATCGGAACGGAGGCTCTATTCTTTTTACTGAAGCATGATCTTGTCCGAAAAGATGGTTCCCACTTTTCGGGATCATGCTCTAGCGATCGCCGCGGTCGCCGCGTCCGTCGCGGTCCCACCAGCGGCCGCGTCCCTCGCGCCCGCCGCGCCTGCGGTCGTCGCGGTCGAGCACACCGTCGTCGTTGCGGTCGAGGCGGGCGACGGCGGTGCCGAAGCGATCGTTCAGCTCGGCTTCGGTGATCTCGGCGTCGCCATCGGGATCGAGGAACTGGAAGGCGCGCACGGCCATCGGCTGCGTGATGTCGGCCCACAGCGCCTGAAACTCCTCAAGCGACAGGCCGCCTGAATTGTTGCTGTCGAAAGCGGCGAGGCGCGCTTCAACCGCGGCGTCGATTTCCTGCTGGGTCAGCGCATCATCGTCATTGGTGTCCACTTCGGCCAGCATCTCGCGGATCATCGGGCCGCCGGGGCCGCCCATCATGCCGAAGCGCGGGCCGAAGCCGCCGCGATCGGCGTAGCTGGAGCCAACCAGGAACAAGGCGCCGGTCACCGCGACAACACCGCTGGCAAGGGCGATCTTCACACTCGTCTTCATCGTCTATCTCCTTAGGAACAGGTTCCGGGGCGGAACGAGGTTCGGGGGGCGAACGAGGAGAGAATTGGGGGGTGAATGTCGCAGAACTATCGGCAGCGGCGGCCTTTTTTGTCGCTCTTCTTGGCGGCGGCGCGGGCCTGATACACTCTGTTACACATTAGTCGCGCAGCAGCCCGCACTTTGGATTAGCTCCTCATCATGGACGAGACGCCGCACATCCTGATCGTCGACGACCATCGCGACATTCGCGACCTGTTGGCGCGCTATCTGGCGAAGCAGGGTTTTCGCGCAAGCGTGGCGGACAGTGCGGCGGCGGCGCGCAAGAATATGCAAGCCGGTAAGATCGACCTCGTCGTGCTCGACGTCATGATGCCGGGCGAGGACGGGCTGTCGCTGACGCGCTCCATCCGCGAGAACGAGGACATCCCCGTCATTCTGCTCACCGCGATGGGTGAGGAGACGGACCGCATTGTCGGGCTGGAGGTCGGTGCCGACGACTATCTCTCCAAACCGTTCAATCCGCGGGAATTACTGGCGCGCATCAAGGCCGTGCTCAGGCGCGCCCGCACGCTGCCGCGCACGCGCGACACCGGCAAAGGCCGCCTCCTCTTCGATCGCTGGATCCTCGATCTCGGCCGGCGCGAGTTGGTCGACGAGAACGGCGTGGCCGTGGCGCTTTCCAGCGGCGAGTTCCGGCTCTTGGCCGCGCTCCTGGAGCGGCCGGGCATGGTCTTGACGCGCGACCAGCTGCTCGACCTGACGCGCGGGCGCTCCGCGCAGCCCTTCGACCGCTCCATCGACAACCAGATCAGCCGGCTCCGCAAGAAGATTGAGCGCGATCCGCGCCGGCCGGAGCTCATCAAGACCGCCTGGGGCGACGGCTACAGCTTCGCCGGTGAGGTGAGCGAGACATGAGGCTCATGCCGAAGAGCCTCGCCGGCCGGCTTGCGGCGCTTCTGATCGTCACGCTCGTCGTGGCGCAGGTCGTCACCTTTGCGCTCTTCTCCGGCGAGCGCGTCTCGGCGTTCTATAGCGCCTATCGCGAGGACGTCTTCTTCCGGCTGGTGTCGCTGGTCAGCCTCCTGGAGGAGACGCCGCCCGACCTGCACCGGCGCCTGGTGGCGACAACGACCTCCGGCAACTTCCGCGCGACGCTGGCGCGCCGGCCTGCAATCGGCCCGGACGAAGCATCGGAGCCTCGCCTGCGCGCCCGGCTTGCCGGCGCCATGGACAAGGCGGTGGAGGATGTGCGGGTGACCGTGTCGGGCGGCCCCTGGCGGGGGCGTCGCGGGGAATGGCGGCGTGGGGATGATGATGATCGCCGTGGCGACCGCCGGGGTGGCCGCCGCGACGACGACGGGCGTGACAATGACGACCGACGCGGACCTCCACGCGGCCCGCCCTGGGTCACGGCGTCGATCCAGCTGGAGAACGGGCCGTGGCTCAACGCCACCGCCGGACCGCCGCCGGTGCCGCCGCTCGGCCCGGCGTTCCTTGCCTCGTTCCTGGCTTCGGCCATCGCTGTCGGCGCGGTCGGTGCCCTCGGCGTGCGCTGGGCGAGCAAGCCGCTGAACAAGCTCGCCGACGCCGCCGACCGGATGGGCCGCGGCGAGACATTCGAGCCCCTGCCGGAAAGCGGCCCGCGCGAAACGCAGCAGGCCAACATCGCCTTCAACCAGATGCGCGAGCGCATCGACCGCTTCGTGCGCGACCGCACGGCGATGCTTGCGGCGATCGCGCATGATCTCCGCACGCCGATCACCAGTCTCAGGCTCCGCGCGGAGTTTTTGGAGGACGAGGAGACCAAGGAGAAGGTCCTGGAGACGCTGGCGGAGATGCAGGCCATGGCGGAAGCCGTGCTCGCCTTCACGCGCGGCGACGCGGAGAGCGAGGAGACGCGACCGACCGATGTGACTGCCTTGGTGGAGAGCCTCGTTGAAGACGCGGCAGCCGGCGGCCGCGACGTGACGTTTACCGACTCGCCGGCCGTGACGCTTGCCTGCCGGCCACTCTCCTTGAAGCGCGCCATCGGCAACCTCATCGACAATGCCGGCTTCTATGGCGGCAAGGCGCGTGTTGCCGTGGAGCGCGAAGCGGACGAGGTGCTGATCGTCATCGACGATGACGGGCCGGGCATCGCCGAGGCCGATCTGGAGCGCGTGTTCGACCCGTTCGTGCGGCTGGAAGGCTCGCGCAGCCGCGAGACCGGCGGCGCCGGGCTGGGCCTCGCAATCGCCCGCTCCATCGCGCGCGCGCATGGCGGCGACGTGCGGCTTCAGAACCGCAGCGAAGGCGGCTTACGGGCGGTGGTGAGCTTGCCGGAGTGAGGCCGCAATTGACCTCTCCTCCGCCACCCCCTATCTCGCGCGGGCATGAGCAATCTCGACATTCTGACCCTGCCGGACCCGGTGCTTCGGCAAAGAAGCGCCATGGTGGAGCGCGTCGACGACGATGCGCGGCGCTTCATGGATCAGATGCTCGCCACCATGTACGACGCGCCGGGGATCGGGCTGGCCGCCATCCAGGTCGGCCAGCCGCGGCGCATCATCACCATCGATGTGGCGCGCGAGGAGGAGCCGAAGAACCCGCTCTTTTTGGTCAATCCGGAGATCGTCTGGACCTCCGACGATGAACGCTCCACCTACGAGGAGGGGTGCCTGTCGATCCCCGATTATTACGCGGAGGTCGAGCGCCCGGCGAAGGTGCGCCTGCGCTATGTCGATTATGACGGCAAGGCGCAGGAGATCGAAGCTGACGGGCTTCTGGCCACCTGCGTGCAGCACGAGATCGATCATCTGAACGGCGTGCTCTTCATCGACTATCTGTCGAAGCTGAAGCGCGACCTGGTCGTCAGAAAATTCACCAAAGCGGCGCGCGAGCGAGAACGCGAACGCCAGCATCGGTTCTGAGTCCCGATGGCGCTCAGAATCGTCTTCATGGGCACTCCGGATTTTGCCGTGCCGACGCTTTTGGAGATCGTCGGCCAGGGCCACGACGTGGCGGCCGTCTACACGCAGCCGCCGCGCCCGGCTGGCCGTGGCATGGCGGAGCAGCCCTCGCCGGTGCAGGAGGCGGCGCGGCGCTTCAACATCCCGGTCGTCATGCCGAAGACGCTGCGCATCGAAAAGGCCGAGGCGCTCTTCGCATCGCACGAGGCGGATGTCGCGGTTGTCGCCGCCTTCGGTCTGATCCTGCCCAAGCCGATCCTCGACGCGCCACGTCACGGATGCCTCAATCTGCACGCCTCGCTTCTGCCGCGCTGGCGCGGGGCCGCACCCATCCAGCGCGCCATCATGGCGGGCGATATTGAGACGGGCGTTACGATCATGCGCATGGAAGAAGGGCTCGACACCGGCCCGGCCTGCATGATGGAGCGCACGCCGATCAGCGACGAGGACACCGCCGGCAGCCTGCATGATCGGCTGGCGCGGCTCGGCGCCGATCTGATGGTGCGGGCGCTTGGCGCATTGGAGCGCGGTGGGCTCACCTCAGCGCCGCAGCCGGAAGACGGCGTCACCTATGCCGACAAGATCGACAAGCAGGAGGCCGAGATCGATTGGCGCCGACCGGCGTCGGAGGTCCACCGGCACATCAACGGGCTGTCGCCCTTCCCCGGCGCGTGGTGCGCCATGCCGCTCGGCGACGATAAGGAGCGCGTCAAAGTGCTGAAGGCGCGCCCGGCCCAAGGCGCCGGCGCGGCCGGGACAATTCTCAGTCTGGAGCCGCTGGTGGTCGCCTGTAGCGACGGCGCGGTGGAGCTTATCGAGCTGCAAAGGGCGGGCAAACGGCCAACGGATGCGGCCGCGTTCATTCGCGGCGTGCGCCTCAGCGCCGGCAGCGTGCTTTAGCTGGAGCATGATCTTGTCCGAAAACCGGTATCCACTTTTCGGGATCATGCTCTAGACGCGCCGCTCTGCCCCGTTGACGCTTCGGGAGTTTTGCGAAAACCATGGGGGCGAAGTCCGCGTAGGAGCGCTCGTTGACCTGGGTCAAACCTCCTTCCAACAAGCTGCTTTCCGAAAAGCACGAGATTGAGCCGGGCCTGGCCGTGCTGCGCCTGGAGGAGCCGCGCGACGCCCAGCAGATCCGCGATCTCCTGGAAGCCTCGTTCCCGGGATTCGGCGAGGCCATCCTGGTCGACCGGCTGCGCAGCGACGGCGACCTCGATCTGTCGCTGGTGGCGGAGGATCAGGGCGTGGTGATCGGCTATGTCGCCTTCTCTCGCCTCATGGTGGAAGGCGGCGAGAAGCCGTTCCACGCCGTGGCGCTCGCGCCGCTGGCGGTCTATCCGGAATATCAGCAACAGGGCGTGGCCACGCAGCTGATCCGGGAGGGTCATGCCTGTCTTGCGGCGATGGGCATTACGCTCTGTGTGGTGCTTGGCGAGCCGAGCTATTACGGCCGCTTCGGCTACAGCAATCGGCGCGCGGCGCAGTTTGAGTGCATGTACCAATCGCCGTTTCTGATGGCGCTCTCCTTCGGCGCAGCACCGTGGGAGGGGCGGCTCGTCTATCCGGCGGCCTTCAATCTGCTTGGCGAAGATGCCGCGGCTCAAGCTCACGATTGAGTATGACGGCGGCCCGTTCGTCGGCTGGCAAAGGCAGACGAACGGCCGCTCCGTGCAGCAGGCGATCGAAGAGGCGTTCGTCAAGCTGACGGGCGAGACCGTGACGCTCCGTGGCGCGGGACGCACCGATGCCGGCGTGCACGCGCTTGCGCAGGTGGCGCATGTCGATGTCGCCGGCTCATGGACCGGCGACAAGCTCCGCGACGGGCTGAATGCGCATCTGAGACCCGAGCCGGCGGCCGTGCTTCGTGCGGAGTCCGTGCCGGCGGATTTTGACGCGCGCTTCTCCGCCATCCGCCGGCACTACCTCTATCGCTTGCTGACGCGACGGGCGCCGCCCGCATTGCAGCGCGGTCGCGTTTGGCACGTGAAGCGGCGGCTCGATGCGGTCGCCATGCAACGTGCGGCGCGACGCCTGATCGGCACGCACGACTTCACGACCTTCCGCTCCGTGGAGTGCCAGGCCAAGAGCCCGGTGAAGACGTTGGACGCGCTCAATGTCGTCTTGCGCGACGACGAGATCGCCGTCACGGCGACGGCGCGCTCCTTCCTGCACAATCAGGTGCGCTCGCTCGTCGGCTCCCTAAAGCTTGTCGGCGAGGGCAAATGGAATGCCGACGATCTTGAAGCGGCGCTGAACGCGCGTGACCGTGCGGCCTGCGGGCCGGTGGCGCCAGCGGAGGGGCTTTATCTGATACGGGTGGATTATCCGTCGGCCTGAGCCATGGGAGCTAGATAAAGCCGTCGAAGATCGACCAGATCGTCAGGCTCAGAAGCAGCTCCAGAAGCACGATGGGCAGCGCCATGCCCATGGAGACCGCCAGGGTAATACGCGCGACGACATAGGAGAAGCGCAGCGCTATGGCGATTGCGATCAGAACAAAGACCGGAACGAGCGCTGTTGGAATGATGCCGACGATATGAAGCGCCGGAACCACGCCGACAATCGCGCCGATGATGACTGCGGCCCAGTTGCGCGTGACGATGAACGGCACATAGCGCGAGCTCAGTCCGAAGGGCGGCGCGATGATCGCGAAGACCAGCGGAAAGGCGAACCAGTCGCACAGAATCGCGATGCCGTGCAAAGTGAACGCTCGTCCGGTCATCGGCGGCACGTCGAGGCCTTCGGCGGCGCTGAGAATGGCGTCGCTCGACACCGCCAGAACGGCGAACGGCACTATGAGGATCACGGCCGCGAAGGACCGCCAGAACCCTTCCAAAGACGTGTCGAGCCGGCTGAGCCCGTCCGGTCGGCCGAGCATCACCTGCCAGGCGCCGATCAGGTTCTCACGAAGGATGCTCCTGAGATCGCTCATCGACGCGCGAAAAATCCTTGGAGGATCGCTTCGTAGACGCGGCTTGCCTCCTCGATTTCGGCAAGCGGCACGCGCTCGTCGATCTGATGCATGGTCGTGCCGACCGGGCCGAACTCAATCACCGGGCAATAATCCTTGATGAAGCGCGCATCCGATGTCCCGCCGGAGGTGGAAAGCGTCGGCTTGCGGCCGGTGATGTCCTGAATCGCCGCGGCAGCGACGCCGATCAACGCATCATCGCGCGTCAGGAAGACCTCCGACACCGCTGGCTCCTCCGCAAGGCTCCAGTTGATCGGCGTGCGGGCGCCGACGCCACTGTCGGCCGCCGCGGCGGCAAGCCTGCGCTCAATCTCCTCCTTCAGGGTCGCGTGCGTCCACAAATCATTGAAGCGGCTGCTGAAGCGTGCCTCGGCCCGCGCCGGGATGACATTCCACGCCGGATTGCCGACGTCGACGCTGACGACTTCCAGCGAGGTCGGGCCGAAATGCTCGGTTCCTTCGTCGAGCGGCTCCGATTGCAGTGCGTGGAGAAGCTGCGTCAGTCCGCGGATCGGATTGTCGGCCTTCTCCGGATAGGCGGAATGCCCCTGCCGGCCCTCCACGACAAGCGTGGCGGAGAAGCTGCCGCGGCGCCCGATCTTGATCTGGTCACCGAGCATCTCCGCGCTGGTCGGTTCGCCGACGATCGCCGCGGCGAAGCGCTCGCCGCGTTCCGTCGCCCATCGCAGGAGCTTGGCCGTGCCGTTGACGGCCGTCCCCTCCTCGTCGGCGGTGATGAGAAACGACAACCGCCCTTGCAATTCGCCACCGTGCGCGACGAAGCGAAGAGCAGCGGCGACCATCGCCGCAAGCCCGCCTTTCATGTCGACGGCGCCACGTCCGTAAAGCACACCATTGTCGACGGTCGCGGAGAAAGGCGGATGACGCCAGCTTGCCTCAGGGCCCGGCGGCACCACGTCGACATGGCCGGCGAGCGTGAGATGCGGCTCGCCTGAACCGATGGCGGCGAAGAGGTTTTCCACCGGCTCGCTTCCCGACCCTTCGAAGACGGGCCGCTCCACGGCAAAGCCGGCGGCAAGGAGGACGCGCTCAAGGATGTCGAAGGCCGCCGCGCCGTCGGGCGTCACGCTCGGCACCTTGACGAGCTCGGCGAGAAGATCGCTGGCGGTCGGCGGAGCGGGCATCGCTAAGGCTGAACGTCCGCCGCTTCGCCATAGGAGTTGGGGCCGGCGGTGCCGGGCAGAATGCCGACCCAGATGGAAAAGGCGATGTTGACGAGCGGAATGAGCACGGCAACCGACAAGAAGCCGGCATAGCCAATATCATGCAGACGCTTCACCGAGATGGCGATGTTGGCGTAGAGCGCGGCAAGAGCGATGACGAACAGGACAAGCGGAAGCGACCCCTCCAGGTCCGCCTCCGTCATTCCCAGCAACTGGAAATAGAGCGCAAAGTTCACGCTGAACAGCGCTATCAGCGCCCCCCAATAGATGCCGCGCGAAATGCGCCCCCGCATGCTGAACAGAAGCCACAAAGTCGGTGAGCGCCGCCGCCCGGTGTTGACGTTCGCCACGATGCCTCAGTCGCGCAACAATTCGTTGATGGAGGTCTTGGAGCGCGTCCGCTCATCCACCCGCTTCACAATGACCGCACAATAGAGCGCCGGCCCGGCGGACGCACCCGGCATGGAGCCCGACACGACCACGGAATAAGGCGGAACCTCGCCATACATGACCTCACCGCTCGCGCGGTCGACGATGCGGGTCGAGGCGCCGAGATAGACGCCCATCGAGAGAACCGAGCCCTGACGCACGATGACGCCCTCGGCGACCTCGGCGCGCGCACCGATAAAGCAATCGTCCTCAATCACGACCGGCCCCGCCTGCAGTGGCTCCAGCACGCCGCCGATTCCGGCGCCGCCTGAAATGTGGCAGCGCTTGCCGATCTGCGCGCAGGAGCCGACCGTCGCCCATGTGTCGACCATCGTCGCTTCGTCCACGTACGCGCCGAGATTGACGAAAGAAGGCATCAGCACCACGCCGGGCGCAATATAGGCGGAGCGCCGTACGACGGCGTTGGGCACGGCCCGGAAACCGGCGTCGCGGAAGCGATTCTCGCCCCACCCCTCGAACTTGGAGGGCACCTTATCCCACCACGCCGCGCCGCCTGGGCCGCCGGGAATGATGGACATGTCGTTCAGCCGGAAGGACAGGAGCACGGCCTTCTTCAGCCATTGGTTGACCACCCACTCGCCGTCGCACGGCTCGGCGACGCGTGCCGCTCCGGTATCGAGCAGCTCAAGGGCTGCATCGACGGCGGCGCGCACCTCCCCGCCCGTCTCAGGATTGATCGTGTCCCGCGCCTCAAATGCGCTCTCGACAACAGATTGAAGCTGGGCAATGTCGGTCATCCGGTCTCCTTGGGCATGATCGCGCGCGGACCTTGCTGCGAGGCTGCCCGACAGTCAACCAAGGCGCCCGCGGGGAGATGCTCATAGGAGCCGCCATGCCCGATTTCGTCCTTGATCCGCGCCTGGAGGGTGACAGCCTTCCAGTCACCGATTTGCCGCTCTCAACCGTTCGGCTTTCGCGCGACGCCAACTATCCGTGGCTGATTGCAGTGCCCCGACGCGCCGGCCTCGTTGAGATCATCGATCTTGGCGAGACAGACCGAGCGGTCCTGATGGAAGAGGTCGCCCGGCTCTCGCAGGTCCTGCGTCAGACGGTCCGCTGCGACAAGTTGAACGTAGCCGCACTCGGCAACAGCGTCGCGCAGCTGCATGTTCACGTGATTGCCCGGTGCCACGACGATGCAGCCTGGCCGAACCCCATCTGGGGCGCGGAACCGCCCAAAGCCTACGCCGACGGCGTGGCGGAAGCGCTTGCCGCGGAGCTTGCGGCGCGCTTGAAGTAGGCGGAGACACCCGCCGGCGAATCGCATGCCCTCCTTCTTCGACAACCGCGCCATCTTGGAAGCCAGTCATCTGAACGGCTTCTCGGGAAACGTCATTGAGCGCTGGAGCGAAGCGCGCGGCGATGTCGATCTCGACGCGGTCAAGGCCGACGGCAACGCAGCGTTTTATCTATTTGTGGAGGATCGGGCGCTTCTGCGCGTGGACGGCGATGCGCTCAATCCGCGATTTACCCTCCGTGAAGCGGAGGCGCTGGGGCTTCAGACCGAGAGCCTCATCCTGCTCGGAGTCACGCCGGACGGACCGCGCCTTGCCGGGCTCGTCGCCTCAACAAGTGTGTCTCCCGATAGCATCAAGTCGATCGACCTCAGATCGCTCGCCATGCAGGGCGTGCTTGATCCGCTCGACCTGGCGGCATTGGCGCAGGCGCGTTCCTATCTGCATTGGCACGCGACCAACCGCTTCTGCGGGCGCTGCGGCGGTGCGCTTGCCATGCAGGGCGGCGGCGTCAGCCGGCGCTGCGGGAAATGCGAGGCGCAGCTCTTTCCCCGCGTCGACCCCGTCGTCATCATGCTGGCGATCGATGGCGAGCGCTGCCTCCTCGGTCGGCAGCCGCGCTTCGTGCCGGGCATGTATTCCGCACTCGCCGGCTATCTGGAGCCGGGCGAGACGATCGAGGAAGCGGTGCGCCGTGAAGTGAAGGAAGAAGCGGGCATCGATGTCGGCCGCGTCTTCTATCATTCCAGCCAGGCGTGGCCGTTCCCGCATTCCTTGATGATCGGCTGTCATGCGGAGGCGATCTCCACCGACGTGGACCGCGACGCGGAGGAGCTTGAAGATTGCCGCTGGTTCGACCGGGAAGAGGTCAAGCTGATGCTCGCCGGCTCGCACCCGCAAGAGCTGAAGGCGCCGTTCCCCATGGCGATCGCCAATAAGCTGATCGCGGCGTTTGCGGAGGCCCGACCGATCGCTTCGGCGAACCCCGGACAGGAGCCGCAATGACAAGCTCATCTTACAAGGATGAGTCACAAGGGCCTCTTGGGGCCCTGACGAGGAAATTCGGGATCATTCTCGGAACGGAGCGGTTCGACGAATGCGTCGCTTTTTACCGCGACACTTTGGGCTTCCCCGTCTGGTTTGAGAAGGATCGGCTCGTTTGCCTTCGTTTGGGCGACGGTTATCTGATGATCGAGACCGGCGGATTTGCGCAGGATCGCCGGAAGTCCAATGCGCAGAACCCGACCATGCTGCGGTTCAACGTAGACGACGTGAAAGACGTGGCGGCGATGCTGGAGCAACGCGGCGTCGCCGTCGATGTGAGACGCTATCCTTGGGGACTGGTCGGCACGTTCGTCGATCCGGACGGAAACGCCTGCGAGCTGAAGGATGCGGGCGACCCGTTCTTCGCCGATTCATGACATTGCCGAGGCCGTCGGCGGATCGCCCGTGTTACGCGTGGCCGCCAGAGCCTTCTCCATTCTGACCCTATCAGAATGGAGGCCCTATCCCTTTGTTCGAGCATGATCTTATCCGAAAAGATGGTGTCCACTTTTCGGGATCATGCTCTAGATGTCCGGTGATGGCCGAAGATCGCGGTTCTCTTCCGGCTCGGCGATGTTGGCGCGGAACGGGCTGGCCGGATAGACGCCGACGAGGCGGAACTCCGCACAGAAGAACTGCAGCTCCTCTAGCGCCAGCGCCAAGCTGTGGTCGTCGGGGTGTCCCTCGACATCGGCATAAAAGAGCGTCGCAAAGAACTTGCCGCCGAGCTGGTAGCTCTCAAGCTTCGTCATGTTGACGTTGTTTGTGGCGAAGCCGCCGAGTGCCTTGTAGAGCGCAGCGGGAACGTTGCGGACGCGAAAGATGAAAGACGTGATGACCGGGCCGTTCTTGGCCGGTGCGCGGATCGCGTCAGGTGAGAGGATGACGAAGCGCGTTGTGTTGTGCGCCTCGTCCTCAACGTCCTCGCGCATGATATCAAGATCGTAGATGTCCGCCGCAAGCCGCGGCGCCAGCACGCAGCGCTTGGGGTCGCCGAGATCGGCGATGTAGCGGGCCGAGCCGGCCGTATCGGCGGCAACTTCGGCCTTCAGACCCAGTTCGCGGATGATGTTCCGGCACTGGCCAAGCGCGTGGACGTGGCTTTGCACGACCTCAAGCTGCTCAAGCCTGGCGCCACGAACGGCCAGAAGCTGGTGATGAACGGGAAGAAAATACTCGCCGATAATGGAGAGATCGGAGGTCGGCAGCAGGTGGTGGATGTCGGCGACGCGCCCGGCGAGCGAGTTCTCAATCGGAATCATCGCCAGGTCCGCTTCGCTGGACGAGACCGCAAAGAAGCAATCCTCAAACGTCGCCTGCGGAACGGCCTCGTAATCGGGAAAGGCCTCACGACAGGCAATGTGTGAATTGGCGCCGGGCTCGCCCTGAAACACGATACGCTTTTGCGACAAGACCCTCTCCTGCAATTCTGCTTCGGCGAAACGCTAGATCGCGCCGGCCGCGAACAATGCCCGCGCGCGCTCAAGGTCGGCCGGCGCGTCCACGCCGAACGGCACCTCGTCGATGATGGTTACATCGATCCGCATGCCGGCTTCCAGTGCTCTGAGCTGCTCAAGCCGCTCGCGCTCCTCCAGCGCGCTCGGCGGCAGCGCGATGAAGCGCTCCAGCGCCGCGCGCCGATAGGCGTAAATCCCGCAATGATGAAAGAGCGGTCCCTCCCCCCAAGGTGCGGTGGCGCGCGTGAAGTAAAGCGCGCGCAGCCGGTTGGCGGCAATCGGCGAGCCGATCACTTTCACTACGTTGGAGTTGGTGCGCTCCTCCTCAGAGGTGATCTCGCCCGCCAGCGTGCCGATCTCAACCGCCTCGTCATGAAGTGGGCCAAGCGCGCCCGCGATCGCATCCGCCGCTAAGGTCGGGAAGTCGCCCTGCACGTTGACCACCACGTCGTGGCGCCCGTCCGGGTCGAAGGCAGAGAGCGCCTCAAAGCTCCGATCCGATCCGGAAGGATGCTCAGGCCGCGTCAGGACCGCCTTAACCTTGGTGTCGTCGAGGGCCTCCGCGATCTCCGGTGAATCGACAGCCACCACCACGGGCCCGATATTTGCGGCAAGCGCCCGCTCCGCCACGTGCGCAATCATCGGTCGTCCGGCGATATCGGCGAGCGGTTTGCGCGGCAGGCGGGTCGACCCAAGGCGGGCCGGAATGATGATGACAGGGTTCATCGCAAGGGGTGCGCGAAAGCGCGCCGGTCGGTGGCAAAAGGTCTCAGCAATGGCGGCATATACGGCTTGATGGCCACATGCAAAAGCGATACCTCTGCCGCGGCCTGCGGGCGGCGATCTGCGGGCGTTCCGCCTTGTCTGGCGGGTGTCCCGCGGGAGCACATGCCTGATGGATTTCTTTGAATGGAACAAGATTGCCGGCGCGGTATTGTTCGCGCTCCTGATGGCAATGGGCTTGGGAATCTTCTCAGACATCCTCTTCCACACCGAGACGCCCGAAACGCCTGGCATCGTCATCGCCGTTGCAACACAGGAAGGTGACGAAGCCGAAGCGGAGGCACCGGAAGCGGAGCCGATCGGCGTGCTCCTGGCGAGCGCCGATGCCGGCGCCGGCGAATCGGCGGCGCGCAAATGCATCGCCTGCCACACCTTCGCAGAGGGCGAAGCCAACAAGGTCGGCCCGAACCTTTGGGATATCGTCGCGCATCCGATCGGCGCGCGCGACGGCTACCAATATTCCGACGCCATGATCGCCTATGCAGGCGAGGTCGGCGACTGGTCTTACGAAGCGCTCGACGCCTATCTGCGCGACCCGGCCGGCACGGTGCCGAAGACCAAGATGGCCTTCGCCGGTTTGTCTGACACCGCGGAGCGCGCCAACGTCATTGCCTATCTGCGCTCGCTCGCCGCGGATCCAGTACCCTTGCCGGAGGCCGATGCGCCTGCGGCAATGGAAGAAGCTGCAGAGGAGCCGGCGGCGGAGGCAGCAGCCGAGCCTGAAGAGGCGCCTGCGCAAGAGATGGCAGCGGCGGAGCCTGAGGAGGCACCGACGGAGGAAGTAGTCGCTGCTGAGCCTGAAGAAGCACCTGCGGAAGAAATGGCGGCCGCTGAACCTGAGGCCATGGAGCCTGAGACGCCGGCGGCTGAAGGCGAGCAGACGGCCATGACGGAGGAAGAGCCGGCGGCCGAGCCTGAGCCAACCGAGCCTCAAACCGCCGAAGCGGAAGCGCCCGCCGAGGCTGAAGAGCAGCAGGTCGCAGCAGCGGAGGAAACCGCCGCCGAGCCCGAGCCAGCCGAGCCGCAGACCGCCGAAGAAGAAGCGCCGGCTGCCGCCGAAGAACAGCGGGTTGCGGCAGCTGAAGAAGCAGCGACTGCGCCAGCCGGCGATCCGGCTGCGGGCGAAGCCTTCTCTCGGCGCTGCATCGCCTGCCATTCCTTCGACCCAGGCGGGCCGAACAAGGTTGGGCCACCGCTCCATGGCGTCGTCGGCCGCCCGATCGCGTCGCTGGATGGCTACAATTATTCCGACGCGATGATCGCCTTCTCAGAAGGCGGGGCCAAGAA
The DNA here is from genome assembly GCA_028284625.1 of Afifellaceae bacterium. Taxonomy (GTDB): domain Bacteria; phylum Pseudomonadota; class Alphaproteobacteria; order Rhizobiales; family Afifellaceae; genus DASWJZ01. The sequence goes on from JANQRH010000022.1 coordinate 69,751, forward strand.
GTGGGATTTGGGTGTCCTCGGGGACTACCTCGCCGACCCGCGCGGCGTCGTGAAGGGCACCAAGATGATCTTCCCGGGCGTCAAAGAAGACGATCTCGCCAACATCCTGGCGTATCTGGCGACGCTACAATAGCCGGTCGGGCCGCCGGCAGATTGTTGCCGCCAAACGCAAAAATCCGTCACAAGCCGGGCGTGACCCCGCCATCCGCCGGGCCCGCTTACCGATTTGTCATGTGCCGTGTGCGGCGATTCCGGCTATATGTCACAGCCTGACGTCACCGGTTGACGTTTCGGGGGCCGAACGCTGACAATTCAAGGGAACTGCACTGGATGCCGCCCTGGATGACGACGCCCCGCCTAGCCCTTTCAGCCTTGTTCATCGTTGCCGGGCTCACCGCCGGCCAAGCCGCGGATAGCGAGTGGCTGCATGCCACGTCCCTCCTCGGCGAACCGAAATATCCAGCCGACTTCCCGCATTTCGACTACGTCAATCCCGACGCACCCAAAGGCGGTGTCGTGCGGCTGCCGCAAACGGGCGGCTTCGACAATCTCAATCCGATCCCCGCCAAAGGGAACCTCGCTGCCGGTCTTGGCCTGGTGTTTGAGACGCTGATGACATCGTCGCTCGATGAAACGAACACCATGTACGGTCTCATCGCCGAGGCCATGAAGCACCCCGACGATTATTCCAGCGCCACCTTCCGCCTGCGTCCAGAAGCACGATGGCATGACGGCCAGCCGATCACGGTGGACGATGTTATCTGGTCGTTTGAGAAGCTCGTTGAGCTGAACCCCACGCAGAAATTCTACTACCAGCACGTCACCAAGGCGGAGGTGACTGGCGAGCGCGAGGTCACCTTCACGTTCGACGAGACCGGCAACCGCGAGCTGCCGCATATCGTCGGGCAGCTTCTCATCATGCCGAAGCATTGGTGGGAGGGTGTCGACGAGGACGGCCAGGAGCGCAACATCGCCAACAGCTCGTTGGAGCTGCCGCTCGGTTCGGGTCCCTACAGAATCGAACGCATCGCGGCCGGCAAGACCATCGTCTATCGGCGCGTTGAGGATTACTGGGCCAAGGATCTCCCCATCGCCATCGGCAAGGACAATTTCGACGAGATCCGTTACGAGAGTTTTCTCGACGAGACGGTCTCTTTCGAGGCGTTCAAGGCCGACACATACGACTGGCGGAGCGAAAACCAGGCGAAGCGCTGGGCCACGGCCTATGACTTTCCCGCGGCGGAACGCGGCGACGTGGTGCTGGAGGAGTTCGAAAACGCCTACCGCGACAATGGCGTGCTGGTCGGCTTCATTCCCAATCTAAGGCGTCCGATCTTCCAGGACGCGCGCGTGCGTGAGGCGCTGAACCACGCCTTCGACTTTGAGACGCTAAGACGGACGATTTTCTTCGATCAGTACGAGCGCGTCGGCAGCTTCTTCCACGGCACGGAGCTTGCCTCCTCGGGCCTGCCGCAAGGCCTTGAGCTGGAGATATTGGAATCGGTGCGCGACAAGGTCCCGCCCGAGGTGTTTACCGATCCCTACGTCAATCCCGTCAGCGGTGAGCCGGAGGCCCTCAGGGAGAACCTGCGCAAGGCGCTCGGTCTTCTTAAGGAAGCAGGCTACGAACTAGACGGGCGGACGCTGGTCCATGCGGAAACCAAAGAGCCGTTCAGCTTCGAGGTGCTCCTCAACGGGCCGACCATCGAGGTGGTTGCGCTCGCGTGGCAAGAGAATCTCCGCAAGATCGGCGTGGAGGTCCGCGTGCGGTCCGTCGATACGCCGCAATATATCAACCGCGTGCGCTCCCGCGACTTCGACGTCGTTTATACGGGCTGGGCGCAGTCCCTGTCCCCGGGCAACGAGCAGTTCGACTTCTTCGGATCGCAGTCGGCCGACAATGAGAGTTCGCGCAATTTTGCGGGCATCGCAGATCCGGGCGTAGACGCGCTGATTGAGCGTGTCGTCTTTTCCAAGGACCGGGAGGAACTTGTGGCGGCGACGCGAGCGCTCGACCGCGTGCTTCTGGCCAACCATTTCGTGGTCCCGTCCTACACGCTGCGCAAGTCACGGATTGCCCGCTGGAACCGTTTCTCGCGACCCGATCCGCTGCCGGAGTTTTCCATCGGCTTCCCGACCATCTGGTGGTGGAACGCAGAGCGCGCCGCCGCCATAGGCGAAGGCGACTCGCAATGAGCACGATCACCCGACGCGGCACGATCACCCGACGCACAGCGCTGAAGCTCTCCAGTGCGGCTTTGTGCGCGCCGCTTCTGCCGCGTCCGGCAACGGCGCAGGGGCGCAACAGAAGCCACGGCATGGCCGTCATCGGTGACCTCAAATATCCGCCTGATTTTGCGCACTTCGACTACGTCAATCCCGACGCGCCGCACGGCGGACGGATTGTCACGCAGCTCGCCGCCTGGGGAGGCAACCAAAATCCCCAGACCTTCAACACACTTAACATCTACGTTCGGCGCGGAGACGGCGCAGCCGGTATGGGGCTGACCTCCGCTGCCCTCATGACGGCGTCTGCCGACGAATCAGGCGTCGTCTACGGCTTCGTGGCCAAGGAGGTGGAGGTCTCCGACGACAGGAAGGCCCTCCGCTTCTTTCTCCGGCCGGAGGCGACATTTCATGACGGCTCGCCGATCTCAGCCGCTGACGTGGCGTTCTCGCTTCAGATATTGCGGGAGAAGGGCCATCCGAACATCGCGACGCTGCTCAGCGGCATTGAGCAGATCGTTGTGGAGGACGAGCGCACGATCTTTGTGCAGCTCCTCCCCGAAAGCGGGATCAGCCTGCCGGTTACATTGGCCGGCATGCCGATCCTGTCCGCCAAGTGGTGGGAGGACCGCGATTTCCAGGCGACCCTTAGCGAGGCTCCACTTGGCGCAGGACCATACAAGCTCGCAGCCTACGATTTCGGAAGCCACATAGAGTTTGAGCGCGTCGCGGACTGGTGGGGAGATGATCTGCCGACCATGATCGGCCGCTACAATTTCGATCGTATCCGGTACGAGTATTACCGTGATCGAACGGCTTCATTCGAGGCATTCAAGAAGGGCAACATCACCTTCCGGGAGGAATTTACATCGGTCACTTGGGCGACCGCATACGACTTCCCCGCTCTCAACGAAGGCCGCGTGATAAAGGAGAACGTGCCGGATGGGCGGCCCGCTGGGGCGCAAGGCTGGTTCATCAACATGCGGCGAGACAAATTCTCCGATCCGCGTGTGCGTCTCGGCCTGTCCTACGCATTCGACTTCGAGTGGACGAACGCCAATATTATGTACAACTCGTACCGGCGAACGTCGTCGTTCTTTGAGAACTCCCCTCTCAAGGCAGAAGGCACGCCCTCGCCGGAAGAGCTTGCGCTGCTTGAGCCGCTCCGCGACCAGCTGCCTGAAGACGTGTTCGGCGACGCACTCCTGCCGCCGGTCTCCGACGGCTCCGGTCGCGACCGCAAGTTATTGGAGAAAGCTTGGGCGCTCTTCAAGGAGGCTGGTTTCAAGCGCACGGATGATGGCCTCGTGACGACCGAGGGAGAGCCCTTCACCATTGAGTTTCTTAGCAACTCCCGCGCCTTCGAACCGCACCATAATGCTTATATCAACGGGCTTAAGCTGCTTGGCATTGAAGCCAGCTACCGACTTGTCGATCCGGCTCAGTACGCCGACCGGCTTAATGGCTTTGACTTCGACATGACGGTCTCCCGTTTCAGCCTGCCGCTCTATCCCCACGAGTCGATCAAGCAGTTCTTTGCGTCCGACAGAGCGGAGCAGGAAGGCTCGTACAATCTCGCGGGCCTTGCCGACCCGGCCATCGACATCCTCCTAGAGAAGATCATTCAGGCGTCCGACTGGGAGATCTTTGTCACCGCGTCGCACGCGCTCGATCGGGTACTGCGCGCCAAGCATTTCTGGGTTCCTCAATGGAACCGGCCGGTGCACTGGTTCGCCTATTGGGACATGTTCTCACGCCCCGAGACGGTCGCTCAATACGATCCAAGCGTCCTCGACACCTGGTGGTTCGACGAAAAGAAGGCGGCGCGAATCGGCAAATCAGGCTAAGGACGATTCATGGCCGCCTACGTCGTCCGCCGCATTCTCCTGATGATCCCCACAATTCTGGGGATCATGTTGATCAGCTTCATCGTCATCCAGTTCGCGCCGGGCGGCCCGATTGAGCGCATCATCGCGCAGCTTTCCGGCACCGATGTCTCGGCAACCGCACGTATCAGCGGCGGCGGGGGCGGCGACTTTGCCGGCACGCAAAGCGCGGAAACCAGCGGCGCCGATTCCGCCATCAACTCCAAATATCGCGGCGCGCAGGGCCTACCGCCGGACTTCATTGCCGATCTTGAACGCCAGTTCGGCTTCGACAAGCCGGCTTGGCAGCGTTTCGCGCTGATGATCTGGAACTATGCGCGCTTCGATTTCGGAGAAAGCTACTTCCGCGACGTGACCGTTTTGGAGCTGATCTCGGAGAAGCTGCCGGTCTCCATCTCGCTCGGCCTATGGATGATGCTGATCTCCTATGTCATCTCCATCCCGCTCGGCATCCGGAAGGCCGTGCGCGACGGCACGCCGTTCGACGTCTGGACCTCAGGCATCATCGTCATCGCCTATGCGGTGCCGGGCTTTCTCTTCGCCATCTTTCTCATCGTGTTCTTCGCCGGCGGCTCGTTCTTCGACTGGTTCCCCCTGCGCGGCCTGACCTCGGAGAACTGGGTGGAGATGTCGTGGCCGGAACGCATCGTCGATTATTTTTGGCATCTGGCCTTGCCGCTGATTTCCATGGCGCTTGCCGCATTCGCCACGACCACGCTCTTGACCAAGAACTCCTTCCTCGACGAGATCCGCAAGCAATATGTGGTGACGGCGCGCTCCAAAGGCCTCACCGAAGGCCAGGTGCTTTACGGACATGTGTTCCGCAACGCCATGCTCCTCATCATCTCCGGCTTTCCCGGCGCGTTTGTCTCCGCCTTCTTCGCCGGTTCGCTGTTGATCGAAACAATCTTCTCGCTCGACGGCTTGGGCCTGCTCGGCTTTGAGAGCGTCATCAACCGCGACTACGCGGTCGTGTTCGCGACGCTCTATATCTTTTCGCTGATCGGGCTCGTGGTGCAGCTCATCTCCGATCTGACCTACACCTGGATCGATCCGCGCATCGATTTTGAGAGCCGCGAGGTCTGAGGCGGCGATGGACCAGAAGGCTCCACCAGAGACGGGCAGGCGCAGCGACTTTGAATCGATCACGCCGCTGCCGGGCGAGGTGCAGCCACCGCCGATCAACGAGCGCTTCACGCTGTCGCCGATCAACCGCCGCCGCTGGCAGAATTTTAAAGCCAATGGACGCGGTTACTGGTCGCTGTGGATTTTCGCTGTTCTCTTCTTCCTGACCTTGTTCGCCGAGCTCCTCGCCAATGACCGGCCGCTGATGGTCTCCTATAAAGGCGAGCTCCTGTTCCCGGTCGTTGTCGCCTATCCGGAGGAGAAGTTCGGCGGCTTTCTCGCTGTCACCGATTATCGCTCGCCCTTCATCCAGGACGAGATCGACGCCAACGGTTGGATTTTGTGGCCGCCGATCCGCTACTCCTACCGCACGATCAACAGCGAGATACCGGAGCCGGCGCCGGCGCGGCCGTCCTGGATGATCGACAAGGAGAAGCGCTGCGCCCGTTTTGCGGACGGCGTCGATGACAAGAACTGCACGATCTGGAACTGGAACTGGCTCGGCACCGACGACCAGGCGCGCGATGTGATGGCGCGGCTGATCTATGGCTTCCGCCTGTCGGTTCTGTTCGGATTTGCGCTGACCATCCTGTCGTCGGTTATCGGCGTCACCGCCGGCGCGGTGCAAGGCTTTTTCGGCGGCCGCGTCGATCTCTTCTTCCAGCGCTTTATTGAGATATGGACGGCGATCCCCTCGCTCTATCTCTTGTTGATCATCTCCTCGGTGCTGGTGCCGGGCTTCTTCGTGCTTCTGGGCATCCTGCTTCTCTTCTCCTGGGTGGCGTTGGTGGGTGTGGTGCGCGCGGAGTTCCTGCGCGCGCGCAACTTCGAATACGTCAAGGCGGCGCGCGCGCTCGGCGTTGGCAATTTGACCATCATGTTCCGCCACCTCCTGCCCAACGCCATGGTGGCGACGCTGACCTTCATGCCGTTCATCCTCAACGGCTCCATCACCACCCTCACCTCGCTCGATTTTCTGGGGCTCGGGATGCCGCCGGGCTCGCCGTCGCTCGGGGAGCTTCTGGCGCAGGGCAAGAACAACCTTCAGGCGCCGTGGCTGGGCATCACCGGCTTCGTGGTCATCTCCGTCATGCTGTCGCTTCTGATCTTCATCGGCGAGGCGGTGCGCGACGCCTTCGACCCGCGCAAGACGTTTGCGTGATCAGCGCGATGACCGACCCCCTCCTCTCCGTCAGCGACCTGCATGTCGAGTTTCGCCAGAGCGACAGCAATGTGCATGCCGTGCGCGGCGTCTCGTTCGATATCCAGGAGCGCGAGACGCTGGCGCTTGTCGGTGAGTCCGGCTCCGGCAAGTCGGTCACGGCCTTGTCGGTGCTGAAGCTCCTGCCCTACCCGCCGGCCCATCATCCTGCGGGCTCGGTGCGCTTCAAGGGCCAGGAACTCCTCAACGCCGATGAGAAGACCATGCGCCATGTGCGCGGCAACGAAATCTCGATGATCTTTCAGGAGCCGATGAGCTCGCTCAATCCGCTGCACACTGTGGAGCGGCAGGTCGGTGAAATTCTTGACGTGCATCGTGGCATGAGCGGTTCGGCGGCGCGTGAGCGTGTGCTGGAGCTCCTAAACCAGGTGGGCATCCGCAATCCGGAACAGCGGCTCAATTCCTATCCACATCAGTTGTCGGGTGGGCAGCGTCAGCGCGTCATGATCGCCATGACGCTCGCCAACGAGCCCGACCTTCTGATCGCCGATGAGCCGACGACGGCGCTCGATGTCACGGTGCAGGCGCAGATTCTGGAGCTGCTCGGGCGACTCAAACGCGAGCGGAACATGGCGATGTTCTTCATCACCCACGACCTCGGCATTGTGCGCCATGTCGCCGACCGGGTGTGCGTCATGACCGACGGGGAGATCGTCGAACATGGGCCGACCAAGGAGATCTTCGCCAACCCGCAACACCGCTACACGCAGCACCTGCTCGCCGCTGAGCCGAAAGGCAGCCCGCCCCGCGCCGATCCCGACGCGCCGATCATGGTCAGCGGCGACGACATCAAAGTATGGTTCCCGATCAAGCGCGGGCTTATGCGGCGCACCGTCGGTCACATCAAGGCGGTCGACGGCATTGATCTAACGATCCGCGAGGGGCAAACGCTGGGTGTCGTCGGCGAGTCGGGTTCCGGCAAGACCACGCTCGGGCTAGCGCTCCTGCGGCTCATCTCGTCGGAAGGCCGCATCGTGTTTCTCGGCCGCGACATCCAGGGCACGCGCTTCAAGGATACGCGGGCGCTGCGCGCCGACATGCAGATCGTCTTCCAGGACCCTTACGGCTCACTCAGCCCACGCATGGTGGTCGGCGACATCGTCGCGGAAGGTCTGCGCGTTCATGAGCCGGGCCTTGCGGCGCATGAGCGCGAAGCACGCGTCGTCCAGACGCTCGATGAGGTCGGGATCGACCCGGAGAGCCGCTTCCGCTATCCGCACGAATTCTCCGGCGGGCAGCGTCAGCGCATCGCCATTGCCCGAGCGATGGTGCTGGAACCGCGCTTCGTCATGCTCGACGAGCCGACCTCAGCGCTCGACATGAGCGTGCAGGCGCAGGTGGTCGACCTCCTTCGCGAGCTGCAGGAGCGACACAATCTCTCCTATCTCTTCATCAGCCACGATTTGAAAGTCGTCAGGGCGCTTGCCAACGACGTGATCGTTCTCCGCGACGGCAAAGTGGTTGAGTCCGGCACCGCAGACCAGATTTTCGACCACCCGGAGACCGACTACACAAAGGCGCTGATGGCGGCGGCGTTCTCGCTGGAGGTCTCGCACGCGTCGGCCGTGCGCGAATAGGCTTTCGGGCACCTTGTGAAACCGCCGCTTCTCGTCGCCACGAAAGGCTGGGACCCGGAAAGCTGGGCGGCTAGCATCCGCACGTTGTTGCCGGACCGCACCATTCTATGCACGGGACGGGACGGCCTCTATCACGGCCCGGATCACGACCTTGCCACGCCGCACTACGTGCTCGCCTGGAAGCCGCCACAAGAAACGATGGACCGGCTGAGCGGGCTGAAGGTGATCTTCTCGCTCGGCGCCGGCGTTGACCACATCTGCGCGCTGACGCGCCTCCCCGACGTGCCGATCGTGCGCATCGTCGATGCCGACATTACCGGGCGCATGAGCGAATACGTGGTTTGGCAGGTGCTGCACCATCTGCGCCGCGGCCCCGCGCTTCGCAAGAGCCAGGCTGCGCATCGATGGTTCGATCGCCCTCCGCCGGCCGCCCGGGAGGTTACGGTCGGCGTTCTCGGCTTTGGCGTCATGGGTGCGGCCGCCGCCGATCACCTGATGCGTCTCGGCTTCAAGCTCAGCGGCTGGACACGGACGCCGCGAGACGTGGCGGGCATTGCCATGTTCGCCGGCGCGGATGGGCTCGACGCCTTCCTGGCTGGCACCGATATTTTGGTCTCGTTGCTGCCGCTGACCCCGGAGACGCGCGGGCTCGTCGATCGCGCATTGCTGGCGAAGCTCAAGCGCGACGGGCCGCTCGACGGACCGGTCTTCATCAATGCGGGGCGCGGCGGGACGCATGTGGAGGCTGATCTGGCGGAGGCGTTGACCGATGGCACATTGACGGGCGCCAGCCTCGATGTGTTCGAGACGGAGCCCCTGCCTTCCGACAGTCCGCTCTGGGACCTCGACAATCTCGTCATCACGCCGCATGACGCGGCCGTTTCCGATCCGCCGGCGCTTGCCAAGCAGATTGCAGAACAGATTGAGGCGTTTGAACGCGGCGAGCCGCTTAAGAATCGCGTCGACCCAAAGCGCGGTTACTGAAGGGACCGACCATCGCCGTGTTGAGCGCCAGGATAGCTTGGCCGGTCTGGTTGGGAAGCGGGTTGAACTGCGTGTCGGCGAGCGCCAGCTCCACGCGCGTCTTGATGTTTGGCCGGCGCGCGACGGCGCCAACGTCGATTGCGAGAACGCGGGTGCGCCGTAACGTACGCGCTGCGCCCGCAAGGATTTCCGGCTCAACGCCCTCGCCGTCGATCTTCATGAAATCGATGACCGGCAGCTGCGTCATGAACTCCAGCTGATCCAGCGGCCAGGCTTCGACATCGGCGTTGCGGGTGTTGGCGCGGCCGTCCTCGATGAGGGAGCTCTCGCGCGTGTCGAGCGAGCCGTGCAGGCGCAGGTCGACCCGCTCCTTCCACAGCGCATAGGAAAAGATGCTGACATTCGGCATCCCGTCCGTGTTGCGGTCCAGACAGGCATAGGCCCGCGGGTCGGGCTCGAACGCCACCACCCGTGCGCCGCGATCGGCGCACCAAAGCGTGAACTCACCGATCCCTGCTCCGATGTCGATGATCGTGTCGCCTTCGCGCGGCACATAGCCGGTATCACCGACATATTTTTCGGCAACCGCCTCAAGACGTGCCTCTATGCCGTCACGGAAATCCTCCGCACAGGTCTCATGGGGAACGGCGATCTCGCGTACGCCCTCTCGAACCATCACCAGCGCGCCGGCGCGCCGCATCGTCATGCCGCGGCCGCGGCCGTCGCGTCGGGCGCGCCACCAAAGCGCAACGCGGCGGAAGTTGAACAACAGCCGGCCGAAAAACGAGGGGGGTGGTGAATCCAAGCGAGGCACCGGGGATACGCTAGACAGCCGGGTTTCTTGCATTTGGGAATCTATAGCCCGTCGTGAGGGGGCGTGGCTATTCTTGCGCGGACACGCCGCACGCAGGTTGGCCTAAGCCCCTGTTTCTCAAACCGTTTCATTGTCACTTCGAGCGGCTCGCTGGCGGTCGCCATGTGGTGGGCGTTGGCATGAAGCAGCGTCTCGAGGTCCTGCATGATTCCGACATGGCCCGGCCAGAAGACAAAATCGCCGCGCAAGAGCGGCGGCAGGCCGTCCTTCAGAGGCAGCGCGACGCCGATCGCGGCCTCCTGCATGTCGGTGTCGCGCGGGGTGTCGATGCCGCACATCTCAAGCGCGATCTGTATGAGGCCGGAGCAATCCAGGCCGAGGCTCGTTTTGCCGCCCCACAGGTAAGGCGCGCCGAGGAACATCTCAGCGATCCCTGTCCAATCTTCGGCGGCATCGCCGACGGATGAGAGGTGCTGCATAACCACCGCGCCTTGCGGGTCGATCAGCGCATAGCGTGCGTTCTTGTCCTCCGCCTCTCCGGTGACGGTCACGGCGGCGCCAAGCGGCAATCCAGCGAGCGGAGGCGATTTGATGTCCGGCTCACTGAAGGCAAAGGTCCGGAGCGCGGTGACCTTATGCGTCAGCGGCTTCTTAGGCTCCGTCAGCGCGGTGCGCTCCAGCCAGCCGACATAGTGGTCGGCGGCGAGCTGGGCCCAGCACCAGCCGTCGGGCCTCGTCTCAAACACCCGCACGGCCTCGCCGCGAAGGGCCTCGGTGTCGAGCGCCGCCTCGGAGCTCGGCGCGCGGTGAAGCGGCGCCTTTGCCGCCGCGACAACGTAATCCTGGCCGGCGACGAAGCGTTCCGCCTCGACACAGCCCTGCAGCGCGCTGTCGGCAAGGTCGGGCCTGTAGGCGTTGAGACGGGGGTCGAGCTTGCTCACAACGTCGATCTGCTACGGAGGTAAGGCCTCGGCCTTGGCGATGATGAGATCGCCGAGCCGTTCCAGAAACAGCGCGCCGTTCACCGTGCGCTGCACCAGCACGTTGCGGCGGTCCTTGGGGTCACGCTTGCGGCGCACCAGCCCGTGGCGCCCCATCGTATCGAGCGCGCGCGTGATCACCGGCTTTGTCACGCCGAGCTTGTTGGCCAGGGCGCGCACTGTATGGGGCTGTGGCTCCATATAGATTGTTACCAACACCGTCATCTGCCGCACGGACAGATCCGGCTCATCGTCCAGGACCTGCGCCAGCGCAACGTCATGCCAAAGCCGGAGCGCCTGCCCGGGACGCATATGGACCGCCATGCCCGCCCGCCATAACGTTTCGGAACCGAACTGATTAAATCGGCATTTGGTCAGCCGGGCAAGATCAGGCGTAAAGCTCCGACAGGCAGCGAAACAATGCCCGGATCGCCTGCGGCTCGCCCCCTTCCGGCGCGGCGGGGCGCCCCTTCGGGCTCCAGCCGTAGATGTCGAAATGGGCGAAGGTCGACGCTGCCGAAACGAATCGGCGAAGAAACAGGGCCGCCGTGATCGCACCGGCGAACGGGCCGGACGAGATGTGGTTGAGATCAGCCACCTTAGAGGCGAGCAGTGCGTCATAGGGCTTCCATAGAGGCAGCCGCCAAACGGGGTCGTAGACCTCCGCCGCGGCGTGCTCCATCTTTGCGGCGAAGTCGGTATCGTCGCAGAAGAACGCGGCAAGCTCCGGGCCGAGCGCCACGCGGGCAGCGCCGGTCAGCGTCGCCATGGTGACGATCAGATCTGGCGATTCTTCATCGGCAAGGGCCAGCGCGTCGGCAAGCACCAGCCGCCCTTCCGCGTCGGTGTTGCCGATCTCCACCGTCAGGCCCTTGCGGCTTTTCAAGATATCACCCGGGCGAAAGGCGCGCCCGGATATGGCGTTCTCCGCGGCGGGGATCAGCACGCGAAGGCGAAGGTTTAAGCCGGCATCCATGATCATGCCGGCAAGACCCAAGACGCTCGCCGCGCCGCCCATGTCTTTCTTCATGAGCGCCATGTTGGCGGCTGGCTTGATGTCGAGGCCGCCGGTATCGAACACAATGCCCTTGCCGATCAGCGTCACCTTGGGGTGGTCGCTTGCGCCCCATTTCAGGTCGACGAGGCAGGGAGCGCGATCGCTCGCCGCGCCGACGGCGTGCACCATCGGGAAGTCGCGGACGAGCGCCTCGCCGCTGATCACCTCGACCTCCGCTCCATGCTCCGCGGCAAGCGCTTCGGCAGCGGCCGCCAGGTCGCTCGGCGCCAGATCGTTGGCGGGCGTGTTGATCAGGTCGCGGGCGCTGAAGACACCGTCGCGGATACGCGCCACATCGGCAAGCTCACGCTCCGTCATCGCAAGCAGGGCGGCAGCTTCCTTGGGCTTGCGATAGCGCTCGAAGCGATAGCCGCCGAGCGCAAAGGCGAGCGCGGCAAGTGCCGGATCATCGACGCCGTCGGCAAGGCGGTAGGTGGCGGGCGGCAATGCGGTGGCGAGCCTGCCGTAGATCATCGGCGTGCGTTCCGGCGCTTCGGCGGCGCCAAGGCCGAAGAGCACGCGGCCGATATCGCCGTTGGTGTCAGGCACCAGCACGTGGCGGCCGGGCTCAGCCTTGAAGTTCTGCGCCTCGACAAAGCGCTGCGCCGGCTCGTCGAGCGCTTCCAGCACCGAATCGAGCTCGCCGGCCGAGACCGCGTGGATCGGCACGGCCTCCTCCAGGCCGTCGGTGACAAGTGTCGCAATCCTCTCCATGGAGCCAGCCCTCGCGTCGCGTTTCGCCGGTCGCTTAGAGCCAATCTGAGGGCGCCATGCAATGCGACGGCTACGGCCGCCGGCCCCGTGACCCACCCGGCTAGTCACGGTCGCGGCCGGTCTCTGGTTCAACAACCTATGGATTTATTTCTGCGGCTACTCATCCATATGTCGCGTTGGTCGCGACAGCGGCCGAAGCGGCATTTGGTCATCGGCGTCTGCGTGACGCTCGCAATTGTCGCCGGTGTCGCGGGCGTTGAGTATGTCATCGGCTGGCCGGAAGCGCTGACGGTCCGTCCCCTGCCGCGGACAGTCACGGTCCCGCGCTAGAGGCCGGACGTGTCCAAAGAGCCACAAACAGGCCCTTAACAAACACCGTTAACGTACCCTTAACGGCCGACGCCCTAGCCTTGTGTCGGAATTGCTTCGGGGACCGTGCGTCATGGGGACTGGGATCGAACGGCGGCAGCGTGGTGCTGCCTGGACGTGGCTTGCCGGAACGGCGGCGGCCGCGCTACTGGCCGGCTGTCAATCGGCGTCTGAGGCGCCGGTACACACCGGCTCCATCGGCAACAGCACCGTAATTGTCGCCTCCGACCTTGGCCGCGAAGAGGCGCTGGGCGCCGTCCAGAAATGGAGCGCCATCTACGCCAAGGACCAGAAGGACCGGAACGCCGCGCTGAACTTCTCCGCCGCTTTGCGCGCCGCCGGCGAGACCGGTCAGGCGGTGGCGGTCATGCGACGGGCGGCGATCTATCATCCGGAGGATCGCGAGGTGCTCGCCGCCTTCGGCAAGGCGCTGGCGTCCGACGGCAAGTTCAAGGAGGCGCTGGCGACCGTTGAGCGCGCGCAAAGCCCGGACAATCCCGACTGGCGCCTGCTGGCGACGGAAGGCGGCATTCTCGATTCGCTCGGCAATCATGAGGATGCGCGTGCACGCTACCGGCAGGCCCTGGTGTTGGCGCCCGACGAACCGCAGATCCTCAACAATCTTGGGCTTTCCTATCTCTTGACCAACGAGCTCGCGGAGGCCGAGACGGCGCTCCGCAAAGCGGCCGCGAGCCCGAAGGCGACGCGCAAGGTCAAGCAGAATCTGGCGCTGGTACTGCGGTTGCGCGGCAAAGCGGACGAGGCAACCGAGGTCACCGGACTGGCGCCGGTCCCGTCGCTCGACGCGGATGCGCCGCAAAACACCTGGGACGAGCTGGCGAAGATCTAAGGGCCTCGCCGGGCGGCACTTCTCTATAGCGACGGTTAGCACCGTCGCGCGCTAGGCCAGCATCCCCGCTGAACCTTGCTCTGATTAGAGTTTTGCGCCCCTGAGCGGGGCGACCCCGGCCTTATTGGATGTTGGCGACCTGGATTGCTGCCGGTGTGATGATCACGGCAAACAGCACCGGCAGGAAGAACAGGATCATCGGAACCGTGAGCTTGGGCGGCAGTGCGGCGGCCTTCTTCTCCGCCTCCGCCATGCGCATGTCGCGGTTCTCCTGCGCCAGAACGCGCAGCGCCGTGCCGATCGGCGTGCCATATTTCTCCGCCTGCACCAGCGCCGTCACCACGCCGCGCACGCCCTCCAGACCGGTGCGCGCGCCGAGGTTTTCATACGCCTTGCGGCGATCCTGGAGGTAGGAGAGCTCTGCTGTGGTCAGGCTGAGCTCCTCAGCCAGGGCGATCGATTGCGAGCCGATCTCTTCGGAGACCTTGCGGAACGCAGCCTCGATACCCATGCCGGATTCCACGCAGATCAGAAGCAGATCGAGCGCGTCGGGCCAGGCGCGGCGGATCGATTTCTGCCGCTTGGTGATCTGATTGCGAACGTAGATCGTCGGCAGATAGTAGGCGCCGTAAGCAATGCCGAGCACGATCGCTAGTTTCAAGAAGAGCGGCTGCTCAAGCTGCAGCACCACAAAGACATAAAGGGCGGCGACAGCGAACATCACCACCGGCATGATCAGGCGCAGCGACAGGAACACAAACACGGGGTTCTGTCCGCGATAGCCTGCCATACGCAGCATCTTGACCATGCCGCCGTCTTCCGCCTGCTTGGCGAGGTTGAAGCGGTCGACGATGTCCTTGAACAGCTTCTTAGGCTCGGTACGCAGCGACGCCTGTTTCTTCTGCGCCTCAAGCTTGGCGCGCTCGCGGGCGCGGATGCGCTCGCGCTCGCTCGACACCTGCCGCATGCGCGACGACAGTTCGTCGCGCGCCAGATAGGGCCACGCCACGACGACGATCGCGGAGAACACGGCAAGCGCGGAGCACAGCGCTATGATCGTCTGCGTGTTGTTGATGATGAGGTCGAGGTTCAAAGCGGCACGCCTCAGTAATCGAAGTTGATCATCTTGCGCATCACCATGATGCCCATGAACATCCAGATCCCGCAGCCCGCCAGCACGATATTGCCGGTCGTGGTCTGGAACAGGAGGAGGATGTAATCGGGGCTGGTGAAGTAGACGAGGATCGCCACGATAATCGGCAGAGCGCCAATGATGCCGGCAGACGATTTCGCCTCCGCGCTCATGGCGCGAATCTTGCCGGTCATCTTCTTACGGTCGCGCAGCACCTTGGAGAGGTTCGACAACGCCTCCGACAATGAGCCGCCGGAGCGAGCTTGAATGGCGATCACGATGGCGAAGAAGTTGGTCTCAGACAGCGGAATGCGCTCCGGCAAACGCTCAACCGCTTCAGCAAGCGGCATGCCCAGCGTTTGGTCTTCGACGATCTCCTGGAACTCCGTGCATACGGGCTCCTGCGCTTCCGACGCGATGACCTTGAGGCAATCGATGAGTGGCAGCCCCGCCTTCACGCCACGCACAACGACGTCAACGGCGTTGGGGAACTCCTCGCCGAACTTCTTCAGCCGCCTCTTGCGCTTCATGTTGACGAAGAAATGCGGCGCCAGCAGGCCGGCAGCGAGCCCGAACCCGGCACCGGGCACAGGTCCGAGTCCGAGAAGAAGAATCGCGACAACGTAGGCGAAAGCAGCCGCGACCAAGCAGACCAGATAGTAGATGTTCTTGCTCCAGGCGAGACCGGCTTGGCGCATGCGCACTGTCAGCGTCGGTTTGGTGCTGGAGCGCGCCTTGGCCTTCTGCGCTTCCTCAAGCTCCTTCAGCGTGTCTTCAACGCTGCGGCGGCGGCGGCCCTCCTCCGCCGAAATGCGATCGGCGGCCGCCTTGCGTTTGGAGTCGGCGATCGCCTCCAGCCGCTTCTCCGTCTTGGAGCCCCCCGCAAGCCGCGGATAGAGCAGCGAGATCAGCACCCCGCCGACTGAAAAGACGGCAAGTGCTGCGACCGCCATCTGAACGACAAAAGGCGAAAACATTGGACTTAAGCCCTTGCCTGGCCTTCGCCCGCATCGGCTGCATCCAGCGCAGCCGCGAGCCTAGCCTCCTCGCCGAAGTAGCGCGCGCGATCCCAGAAGCCGGGACGGCCGATGCCGGTGGAACGATGGCGTCCGACGATGCGGCCACCCGGATCTTCGCCGACGATGTCGTAGACGAACAGGTCCTGCGTGATGATGACGTCGCCCTCCATGCCGAGGACCTCGGTGATGTGCGTGATGCGGCGGCTACCGTCACGCAGACGGGATGCCTGCACGATCACGTCGATGGAGGAGACGATCATTTCGCGAAGCGTCTTGGCCGGTAGCGCAAAGCCGCCCATCGTGATCATCGATTCAATACGTGAGAGCGCCTCGCGCGGGCTGTTGGCGTGCAACGTGCCCATCGAGCCGTCATGGCCGGTGTTCATGGCCTGCAGCAGATCGAACGCCTCCGGTCCACGAACCTCGCCGACGATGATGCGTTCCGGGCGCATACGCAGACAGTTCTTCACCAAGTCGCGCATGGTCACCTCGCCCTCACCTTCAATATTGGGTGGGCGGGTCTCCAACCGCACGACATGCGGCTGCTGCAGCTGCAGCTCGGCGGCGTCCTCGCAAGTGATGATGCGCTCGGTGGCGTCGATGTAGCGCGTGAGGCAGTTCAGAAGCGTGGTCTTGCCGGAGCCGGTGCCACCGGAGACCAAGACGTTACAGCGGACGCGGCCGATGATCTGCAGGATCGTGGCGCCTTCCGGCGTAATCGTGCCGAACTGAACGAGCTGATCGAGCGTCAGCTTGTCCTTCTTGAACTTACGAATGGTGAGCGCGGGCCCGTCAATGGAGAGGGGCGGCGCGATGACGTTGACGCGTGAGCCGTCCGGAAGACGGGCGTCGCAGATGGGACTCGCTTCGTCGACGCGGCGGCCGACCTGAGAGACGATGCGCTGGCAGATATTGAGAAGCTGCGAGTTGTCGCGGAAACGGACGTCGGTTTCCTCAACCTTGCCGGTCACCTCAATAAAGATGCTGTCGGCACCGTTGACCATGATGTCGGCGATCTCGTCGCGGGCCAGAAGCGGTTCCAGTGGGCCGTAGCCGAGGACGTCGTTACAGATGTCCTCAAGCAGCTCTTCCTGCTCGGCGATCGACATCACCACGTTCTTGACGGTGATGATGTCGTTGACGATGTCGCGGATCTCCTCGCGCGCCTGGTCGAGGTCCATCTTCGACAGCTGCGATAGATCGATGGTGTCGATCAGCGCGCCGAAGATCTGCGTCTTGAGATCGTAATATTCGTCCGTCTTGCGCGGCCGCGAAGGTGGGACGTTCGCCATAGACGGCGGCGGCGCTGCCGCCGGCGGTGGTGGCGGCGCCTTAGGGGCGGCCGGCTGCGGCTGTGCGGCCGGCGCCGGGGTCGGTTCGACGGGCTTCGGCGGCCGGTCGTCGAACGGGTCGGCCGAGCTGCGCTTCCCGAACATCTACAATCCTTCCTGTCTCAGCTCGCCTTCTTGGCTTTGGCTTTTGCCTTTGGCTTGGATTTGAACCGTTGCAGCAGCGGCGAGAGATCGAGCCCGCGCCGGCGTGCCTTCTTCAGCTCTTTGCGTCCGCTGACCACCTGAGCGATGTCGGTGAAGGCATCGGAGATCACGGTCTTGGCGGAAGCCTCCGCGATCATCTGGCCGTTGTTGGCAGCGGTGCCGAAAAGCAGCGGCTCAAAGGGAATCGTCGCAATCGGCGTGATCTGCAGCGCGGCGGCAAAGTCGTCCGGCTTAATCTCCGGCCGCTTCGGCACACCGACCTGATTGAGGATCAGCTTCGGCGGCGTGTCGTTCGGCCGCGCCTGTTTCAAAAGGTCGACGACGGACTTGGCGTTGCGCAGATTGGCGAGGTCGGGAACCGCGGTGATGACCACCTCATCGGCGGCGATCAGTGTCTTGCGGACCCACGCTGTCCATTGGTGCGGAAGGTCAAGCACGACCGTGGGGACGTTGCCCTGAACGATCTCCAGAACCTGATCGAAGGCGTCCTCACCGAAATCATAGGCCTTGTCGAGCGCTGCGGGGGCGGCGAGCAGGCTCAAATGGTCCTCGCATTTGGCGAGCAATCGGTCGAGCAGCACTTCGTCGAGCCGGTCGGCGCCAAACACGGCCTCGGCAATGCCCTGCGCCGGGTCCAGATTGAAGTCGAGGCCGGCGGTGCCGAACGGCAGGTCGAGATCGGCGAGGATCACATCGGAGCCGATCAGGCGCGCCATGGTCCAGGCCACGTTGTGCGCGACCGTGGACGAGCCGACGCCCCCCTTGGCGCCGATGAAGGCGTAGACCTGGCCGAGCTTCTCCGTGCCGGGCTCATGATAGATACCGGAGATCACGGTGATGACCGACATCACCTCGATCGGCGCGACGAGATATTCCGAAACGCCGCGCTTGAGGAGCTCCCGATAGAGCCGCACGTCGTTAGAATGGCCGACCACCATCACCTTAGTGCCGGCGTCGCAAACCTCCGCCAGACTGTCGAGCGCGGTGATGAGGTCGTCGACCTCCATCTGCGTCTCGACGATAATGAGATTGGGCGTCGGCGCGGAGCGATAGAACTCCGTGGCGGCGTTGATGCCGCCGGTATGCACCTTCACGTGCGCTCGCGACATCCGCCGGTCCATGGCGGCCGTCTCTATTGTACCGGCGATCTCCGGGGTATCGCAGAACGCTTGGATCGTGATGCGCGGAATGGGACGCGCCTCAGGCGGTCGCGTTGTTGCGTCGTCCCCATCCGCGGCGATGTCAAAGGCGAGGTTCGTCATCGATCGTCCCCTAGAGACCGCTCTCGATGAGCATGATGTTGGATCGTGTCTCGTCGCCCCTGGAATAGGCCGACAGAACTTGTGCCCGGCGTGCGCCGTTGGGCGGACCAAACGGCCGCGGGCGAAGCAGGTCAGCCGGATTGGCGACCATCGCAGCCAGGTTCTTCATCTGCGCGCAGCCGAAATCGTGATAGGTGGCGTTGCGATAATCGGTCTCGCCGCCGTCAGGCCACACACCGCAGCTCGGCACGACTGCCTTCACTCGCAGATAGGACACACGCAGCGGCGCGATCTTGCTACGATCGCCAACGGCATAGGGTGCGACCTTGATGCGGCCGTGCGACACGCCGGCACGCACCAGGGCGTAGTGAACCGCGCGCCCGGTTGTGGAGGCCGCCACCTCGTTGGCCGATCCCGTCGGCACCTGGATGGTGATGGCACCAGTACCGTCGGCGCGGTAGTCGTTCACATAGGCGCGGATCGCCGACTCAATCTGAGGCGACAGCGCCGGACCCTTCATGCCAACCGGCAGGTCGAAGTTTTCCGGCTCCTCGGAGATCAGCACCGGATGGCGCTGGCTGAAATTGTGCTCCCGGGCCTCCACGTCGGATGTGCCGGTAGTGGAGCATCCGGCGGCCAACGCCGTCAGCACCGCAACGGCAACGCCGCCGAAGAGGATGCGCGGGAGCCTACGGGGCGTGGCGTTCGCAGCCGTCGGCATATCTACTGAAGTCACAAGCCCCTCCAATCAGTCGAACGTAAAGCCGACCTGCGCGGCGTCGGCGCCACCGGAAACGTCGGCGGTGCCGTAGACCTTGGTCAGGCGGTTGAGGAAATAGGATTCCGCGTCGTTGGCCATCATGAGGTTGTCGCCGGGACGCGCGAGTTCCTGGGGCGCAGCCGGCTTCACCAGATAAGGCGTGACGATCATCACCAGCTCGGTCTGATTGGCGAGGAAGTCACGCGACGAGAAGATCGCGCCGATGACCGGCAGCTTCTGCAGCACCGGAAGACCGGAGACCGCGCGACGGGTCTCTTCCTGCACCAGCCCGGCAATGACAAAAGCGCCTCCGGAGGGGAGCTCAACCGTAGTTTCGGTGCGCCGCACAGACACGGCGGGGATGCTGACGGCCTGGCCAAATCCGGTGGGAAGCGACACGGCGCCGGTGGCGGAGATGTCGCTCACCTCGCTGCGGACCTTCAGGCTGATGCGTCCCGCCGAGATCACCACGGGGGTGAAGGCAAGGTTCACGCCGAACTGCTTGAACTCGATCGTCAAGCCGCCATCGTCGCCGGTGACGGGGACGGGGAACTCACCGCCGGCGAGGAAGTTCGCCGTCTCGCCACTGACGGCCGTCAGCGTCGGCTCCGCCAGCGTGCGCAGCATGTTGGTGTCTTCAAGCGCGCGCAGCGTGGCGCCCACATTGAAGTCGTCGCCGGTATAGTTGAACTGCACGCCGCCGGGATTGGTGGCGGTGGAGATCGGGAAGTTGATGGGGCTCGCGCCGATGCCGGTCAGCGTGCCGAAGGTGAAGCTGGCGCCATTCAAGAGCGCGGTCGGGTTGATGCCGAGCTGCTTAACGACGGCGCGCTGCACCTCAACCACGGAAACCTTCAGCGCCACCTGCTCGGTCCCACCGACCGTGATGAGGTTGACGATGCCCGGCTGCGAGGCGTCGGAGACCGCCGTCTGCGTGAACGTCGTGGAGGCGCCTGTTGTGTTGCCCGAGGTGGTCGACGTGATGATCTCCGGGAGCATCTTGGTGGCGATTTCCACCGCCAGCGAAGCCTCAGAGGAGGTCTGCACCTGGCCGCGCAAGACGATGCTCTTGTTGATGGCGTCGGCCCGTACGTAGCCGCCGGGTATGGCCTCCTTCAGGAGCCGGTTGAGGCCGGTAACGTCGGCGGCGACATTGACGTCGAGATAGCCGATCTCCTGGCCCTTATCGTCGAACAGGAACACGCTCGCCTGGCCGAAATCGGCGCCGATCAGGTAAAGCCGCGAGGAGGTGCGCAGCACCGCATCGGCGATGCGCGGATTGGACACCAGCACGTCGCCGACGCCGCCGGTTATACCCTCAATGTCGATGACGATCGACTTGTTCACGCCGAGATCGATCGGCCGGCCGTTGGCCATGTCGGCCGTGCTCAGCCGCATGTAGTCCTGCGCCGCCGCGCTCGCCGGCAGGACGATCACCGCCAGCATGATGGTCAGCAGAACCGCCCGGATTCGTCCAAGCACACTCATCTCGTTGCTCCTCGGCATCACGGCCGTATTCATTGCGTCGTCGCCGTGCGGGCGCGGCCCCAGCGGATCATGCGAACCGTTCCGCTCTTGCGCTCCTCAGTGGCACTGACGATGGCGTCGGTGTCGGTCGTGCTGCGCAGCGCGAGCGACAAGGTTCCGGAGGCCTCAGCGGCTGTGATCAGCTCCACCTCGACCGGATCGAGCTCAAGCGTTGCCGTCTTACCGACCACGACAGGCTGCCCGTCCTTCTCGTCGATGGTCTGGTCGATCGCCAGAACCTTGACGTTGTTGAGGATGGTGCGGCTGACATTTTCGGCCGGCGTGTCGGGCGACGGCTGCTCGGTGACCGTCTGGACAATGTCCACCCGGTCGCCTGGAAGAATGAAACCGCCGGCCGTGCTTTGCGCGGATACGCGAACGGCGACCGCGCGCTTGCCGGGCGGCAGGATGGCGGACAGGAAGCCGCTCTCCGGTCGGGCCAGCTTGATGTTGCGGATCGGCTCGCCGGCGACGAAGGGGCTGCGCACGACCGAGCCATCGAGCTTGTCGACCGCATCGGGCATGGTCTGCTTTTGGATGTAGGCGGTGTTCACCGCATCATCCGGCCATAGCTGCCAACGGATATTGTCGGCCGATATCCGTTCGCCTTGGCCAATGTCGGAGGCCGCCACGAGGACGTCCTGCGATTGGATCTGCGGGGCCAACTCAACGACGGTCGGTGCGGGCGGCGCACCAGGGCCCATGTTGAGCGCAAGATAGGCTGCGACACCGCCAGCGACGAGCGCCACAGCAAGAACGAGCACGCGAAACAGCTTCATCCTATTAGCCTCGGTAGGTCCGGTCCGCGACTGCGTCCGTCAGTGCGATTCACTCTCGGGGGGAAAGGTCAAGACATGGTTAATGAGCCGAGAATCATTTAAGTTTAAGAGGCTGCTGGGGGTTTCAGCCCGTGTAGTGACGCGGGCGTGCAACACTTGCTTTGCGGCGCGCCGCAATCAGGCGATTGCGTTCGTGAACCAGGCGGTATTGGGGAACACGATCAGCGCGGCGGGCGCCATGGCGGCGCCATAGGGGACGCCGGTTCCCGTGTCGTGCAATTGCACGATCCACGGGACGCGCCCGAGCGCGGCGGGCAGCGCGTTCATGCGCAACCAAATCAGCACGAGCGTCAAAACGCCGCCCAGCAGCGCGGCGAAGATAAAGAATTGCAGCACCTGCTCCGGCTCAAACCACAAAGCGGCGACGGCCGCGAGCTTGGCGTCGCCGCCGCCGATCCAGCCGAGGGCGAACAATGCGAATGTGATGACGAAGACCAAGGCGGCAATGCCGATGCTCCAGCCGAGCTCGGCCAGAGAAAAGCCGGCAAGCGGCGCCAGCACGAGCCACGCCGCGCCAATCGTCAGAACCAGCACGTTCTTGATCTTCAATGTGACGAGATCCATCAACCCGGCATAGATCATCGCCAATGGAAACAGCACGAGGCCGAGGGTTGCCGCTGCGGTCAATATCGTCATGCGTCAGCCGTCGGACCGGATGGATGATTCCTAAAGGTGCGTCTTCGACCGTTCCAGCAATTGGTTTCCAAAATGGAAACATGGCCCGACCAAAGATCGGGTCGATCGCGATCGGGACCGGAACGGGTACATGCGAAAACGGAGGGCTATCGCCCTCCGTTTCGTTTCGACGGCTCGGAAGAGCTCGTCTTCTTACTGCAGCTGCGTCGCGATCTCGTTGAACTTCGCGGTCAGGTTCGTGCCGATGGTCGACAGAACGCCGATGATCACGACAGAGATCAGAGCCGCGATGAGACCATATTCGATGGCGGTCGCACCAGACTCGTCCTTCGCAAAGCGTGTGATAAGCTTCTTCATCTCTCTGCTCCTAAACTCCACTAACTGCGGCCCTGCTTTTACGGGCGTTGGGCCCCGCTTCGATGGACTTGCCGCCGAAACTGGGCGCAGAACTAGCAGTCATTGTTTTCACCAAAGTTAATTCCGCAATTTCATCGTGCTTTTCGCCGCAAATTGAGATCGATGGTAAAAATAGAGAAAATTTTAGAGACCTCTGCGCGCCAAACTCTACTATTCCTCACGGCGCAGCTCTATCCCTAGTCTGTTAAACGCTTATTAACCCAGTTGGGGGGATAGAGTTAGGTGGACATTCAATGGCGCTAGAGACGTCGCCCAGCCGACGCTTCATACCAGCGCGCAACATGCCCCGTCGCGTAAGGGCGGCCAGGCGAACGGAGTTTCGGATGCGATCTCTCCTCGATGTCTTCGGACACAGCCTCACGGTGGCCGCCATTGCAGTTTGCGGGCTGGCGGTCGGTGCAGCGACTGCTTCTGCAGATGAGGCGATCGACATTACGATCGACTTCGCCAAGGTCTACCAGCTCGACGCGCCGGCCAACACGATCATCATCGGCAATCCGAGCATCGCCGATGCCACCTTGGGGCAGGAGAAGACCATTCTCGTGCTCACCGGTAAGACAGCCGGCACGACCAACCTGATCGCGATCGGCCCGGACGGCGAGGAAGTCATCAACAGAACGCTGCGGGTCGCTTCCGACGTGCGCCAGCTGACGACTGTGTTCTATGGGGCACAGCGGCAGACATTCTCCTGCGCACCGGTCTGCGAACAGGTGATCTCGGTCGGCGACGACCCAAGCAAGTTCGACGCCGCCAAGGACCAGATCCAGACCCGACACCAATTCGCAGCGGGGCAGTAGCCGTTAATCTTTCGTTTACAATAGTAAAGAGAAAGATTCGATTAGACGCTTCGCGTAAAGTTTTCCGCTAAACTCTATGCTATACGCAGCGAGATCGGAAACCCGCGGGGTTAGACGGTGAAAAGGAACAACTCGATCCTATCGCAGATACGCCGACGCCGCGCTTTGCTCAAGCGGCGCGAGGGGCTGCGCTCCGACGAGCGTGGCGCGGTGGCGATTGAGTTTGCGATCATCGCACCAGTCTTCTTCTTCCTGATGTTCGTGATTGCGGAGACCGCGCTGGTCTTCATCGCCGAGCAGGTGATGGATAATGCGGTGTTCGAGACGTCGCGGCTCATCCGCACCGGGCAGGTGCAGATCGCCGGCATGACGCAGGAGGACTTCAAAGACGAGGTCTGCGACCGCGTCACGGTGTTCGTCAATTGCAACAGCTCGGATTTCTACCTCGACGTCGATTCCTATCCGACATTCGACAGCATGGTGATGGACCAGCCGATCGACGACGACGAGGAATTTGAGGATCCGGGGACGTTTGCCTTCGGCAACGCCAATGAGATCGTCGTCGTGCGCGCCTACTATCAGTGGCCGACCAATGCGGTGTTCGGCAGCCTGTCGCTGAAGAACCTCAACAACGGGAAGCGGCTGATCGGTTCGTTCGCCGCCTTCCGCAACGAACCCTTCATCACCACGGCGAGCGGCGGATGATGCGTGTATCGGGACAGACGTTTTCGGCCGGGCTTTTGAAGCTTCTCCGCATCATCCGCCAGGATGGCGGGATGGCGGCGGTGGAGTTCGCCTTGATCCTGCCGATCCTCGTCATGCTGTGGATCGGCGGCGTGGAGATGACGCAGGCGCTGAGCGTCGATCGCCGCCTCAACAATCTCGCCTCCGCAATCGGCGATCTAGCGGCGCGCAGCAAGCAGCTCATCTATAGCGACGTCGACAACATGTTCGACATCGCGCCGGGCGCCATGTTCCCCTATTCCTCCACCAGTGTGCGGATGCGCATCACGGCGGTCAACATTTCCGGCGGTGGCGACGCCACGGTGGCGTGGAGCCGCGCGGAGGGCACCGGGATCACGTCCTATGCCGACGGTGAGGACATGAACGACAAAGTGCCGCCGACGCTGCGCGTCCCCGATTCACAGGTCATCATGTCAGAGGTCTACGGGACCTACACGCCGGCGGTCGGCTATGTCATCACCGGGGACGTCGATCTCGACGACCGCATGTATTTCGTTCCGCGGCTCACGCAATATGTGAAGCTCTGCGACAATGCGGGCGAGAATTGTAAGTCCTGATTGTCGCCTGCGCGCCCTATTGCGGCTCGCTCTCCTCACCTTCGGCGCCGGCCGGCACAATCTCAGGGAACGCAGCCGCGATCGGCAGGCGCAGGGCGTCGACGTTCTGCGCGATCAACGTTTCCAGCCCGCTGAAATCCCCCGCATCAACCGGCGCATAGCCGCCGGCATAAAACGGGTTGAGCACGTCGTAGGCGGCGGGGCGATTGGCTTCCAGCGCCAAGAGGAGGGCGCTGATCTTGTCCTTCTCCGAGTCGCTCAAGTTCTTCAGCACCGCCAACGGACCATGGGTCAACGGCGGCGAGCGCCAGACGATGACCAGGTCGTCCATCGCGAGCTCGCCGTCGGAGACCATCTGGCTGAGCGTGCCGCGCGAGTAGCCGCTTATTAGATCGCCGCTCAGCGAGCTCCAGGCGAAGGCCGCGTCCGCGACGCGATCGCGCACCAGGCGCACGGCCTCCACGGCGGAATCCACCTCGTAGACACCGCCAAGCGCGGTCTCCGGATCGAGGCCGGCGACCATGAGGCCGGCAAGCTGCAAACGTCGCGCCCCAAGCGAATCGGCTGCGCCAACAGCGACGGTCCGGCCCGCCAGGTCGGATGCCTCTCCAATGCCGGAACCGGGGCGCGCAACGATCACGGCGTGGTAGGCGACCGTGCCATCCGACGCGCGCGGCGCAACGATCGGCTCCAAGCAGAAACACCGCGCCTCGGCGAGCACGTAGGCGGACGACGCATAGAAGCCGCCATCGATGCGCCGCTCCACCTGAGCGTCGATCATGGCGCTGTAGGAGACCATAGGTACGAACTCGACCGGCCTGCCGATCTCCGCCCCAATGTCTTCAGCCAGCGGCGCGACCGTCGCCATGGTCAAAGCCGCACTGCGACCGGCGAGCACACCGAAGCGCAGTGGCGCCGCCGCCTCCTCCTGCGGTTCCGTCGTCTCCTCAGATTCCCGTAGAGCCTCGCTGACCAGAGCGTCGAGCTCTGTCGTCTCCAAAGCCGGCGCGCCGGGCTCCGCCGCTTCGGTCTCGGCGGTCGGTGAAACGCCCTCCTCCGCGGCGGCGGATTGCGAACCGGGTTCCGCGCCCTCCGGCTCCGCCTCAGCCGTAGCCTCGGCACCGGTCGTGCTGGCCGCCGGTTCGGATGTCGCGGCCGATGGGCTCTCCGCCCCCTCCGCCTGGGGGTCCGATTGCTCTGTGGCCGCGGCATCGGGCTGCGCTTGATCGCCGCCGAGAAGCTGCTGCTTGATCCACGGCTTTATGGCGCGCAGAAGGTCGTCGCCGGCCTGCGCTTGGGCGCTGGGCGCAAAAGCCAGTGCCCAAAGAATAAGGGCGCCGGCCGTTACCCAGCGTAGCGCCGTCAACTTGGCCGTGATCTCGAAATCGATCGGCAGGCTCGCGTCTCCTGTGTGAGTCCGGCGATTGCGCGGCCGGACAATAGCGGCCACAGTTCGCAAAGTCGACGCATCGCATTGGGGGAGCGAAGCATGGAAATCAAGCAGGTCACGACGTCGCCGTTTGACGACCAGAAGCCGGGGACGTCGGGCCTTCGTAAGAAGGTTCATGTCTTCCAGCAACCGCATTATCTGGAGAACTTCGTCCAGGCGCTTTTTGATGTCGTGAAGCCGCAGCCAGGTGCGCTCCTCGTGCTTGGCGGCGACGGGCGCTACCACAACAATCATGCAATCCAGACCATTTTGAGGATGGCGGCGGCGGCGGGGTATGGCCGCGTGGTCGTCGGCCAGAACGGCATCCTGTCGACACCGGCCGCCTCGCACCTCATACGCGCCCGTAGCGCCAGCGGCGGCATCATTCTGTCCGCCAGCCACAATCCGGGAGGGCCAGGGGGCGATTTCGGCATCAAATACAACATCAAGAATGGCGGGCCGGCACCGGAGGATGTGACGAACGCCGTCTATGAGCGCACGCGCGAACTGACCAGCTACCAGATCGCCGCCGGGAACGATGTGGACCTCGGCCTGATCGGCGAAACGGCGCTCGGCGACATGATCGTCGAGACCGTCGATCCGGTCGCCGATTACGCGGCGCTGATGGAGTCCCTCTTCGACTTCGATCTGATCCGCGGCTGGCTCAGTCGCGGCGCGCGAATCCGGTTTGACGCCATGAGCGCCGTCACCGGTCCCTACGCCACGGCGATCTTGGAAGGGCTGCTCGGCGCACCGGCGGGCACGGTGATCAACGGCACGCCGTTGCCGGATTTCGGGGGGCATCACCCCGACCCCAATCTGGTCCACGCCGAGGCGCTGGTGAAGGAGATGTATGGGCCCGACGCACCTGCCTTTGGCGCGGCGTCGGATGGCGACGGCGACCGCAACATGATCATGGGCGAGGGCTTCTTCGTCACGCCCTCCGACAGCGTGGCGGTGCTTGCCGCCAATGCGCATCTGGTGCCCGGCTATGCGGGGCGAGTCGCGGGGGTCGCCCGATCGCTTCCGACGAGCCGTGCGGCTGACCGGGTTGCCGAAGCGCTTGGCATCTCAGCCTTTGAAACGCCGACGGGGTGGAAGTTCTTCGGCAATCTGCTCGACGCCGACCGCATCACGCTCTGTGCTGAGGAGAGCTTTGGGACCGGCTCCGATCACATCCGCGAGAAGGACGGTCTGTGGGCGGTGCTCTTCTGGCTCAACATCGTGGCGGCGCGCGACGAAAGCGTCGCGGCGATCGTGCGGGCGCATTGGGCGCGCTTCGGGCGCGACTACTACACGCGTCACGACTACGAAGAGATCGACAGCGAAACGGCGCAGGCGCTCATCGGCGCGCTCAGGGAGCGGCTTCCTTCGCTCGCCGGTCAGCGTTTCGGCGCGCATGACGTGGAGAGCGCGGAGGACTTCTCCTATGTCGATCCGGTCGACAAATCGGTGAGCGAGCATCAGGGCGTGAAGCTGCTTTTGAGCGGCGACGCGCGCATCGTCTACCGGCTTTCCGGCACCGGCACCTCCGGGGCGACATTGCGTGTCTATATCGAGCGGTTCGAGGCGGATCCGGCAAAGCACGATGCCGATCCGCAGGATGCGCTTGCCAGCCTCATCGAAACCGCCGACGCCATCGCGGAGATCAGCAAACGCCTAGGCGTGAAGCCAAGCGCCATCACCTGATCGCCGTCATTCCCGCTCAGTTCTCCAGGATCAACGTCCCGTCGGCGACCTGGTAGCGCTCAAGGCCGTTCAGGAACGAGCCGCCGAGCAAGCTGATAGAGAGCTGCTCGTCGGGCAGGACGAGCGCGCGGACGTCCTCCACCTCAATGTCGGCGATCACCACGCTGTCGAGCACGATCTCCGCGGCATTGGTCGTGCCGTTGGCGGTCTGCACCGGAAAGCGGAAATCCGCCGGCACGACGCGAATGCCTGCCTCCATCGCGTCGGACTGGCGCAATGCGACGACGGTCGCGCCCGTATCGACCATGAGCCGCACGGCGCGGAAATTGATCTCTGCTTCCACGTAGAAATGACCGTCGCGTTCGGCCTTTATCTCGAACTGGCCACCGCCGGCAGGGGCCCGCAACTCGCGCGCCGTCGCGTTGCGTGCGGCCGCAGACGTTGCGGCGCGTCCGCTCGGCTGCGACACGTCAACGTAGCGCGAGACGACGCCCGGCGCAGACATTGCGACGAGCGCGATTGCGGCGGAGAAGAATAAAAGACCGCGCATGGCTTCCTCTGCCAGCGGTCTTGGCAGGACTCAGCGAAAAAAGGCTTATCCCGGCCGCGGAAACCCGCCTGAAAGCGACAAATCTGACCAAGTCCTGAACGCAGTGTTAACTGCGACGCTCAGAGCCTGTTCGAAAAATCGAGCTCACAGCACGAGGAGGAGCGGCCTGAGGCCGCCCCCGGCGATATCGCTCAGCTCTGGGGCTGTGGGACGATACGGATGTAAGGCTTGGGCTCCTTCCAGCCGTCCGGCCAGATCTTCTTGGCGTCGTCGTTCGACACGGAGCCGGCGATGATCACATCCTCGCCGTCCCTCCAGTTGGCCGGCGTGGCAACCTTGTGGTTGGCGGTGAGCTGCAGGGAATCGATGATCCGCAGCACTTCGTCGAAGTTCCGCCCGGTCGTCATTGGATAGGAGATGAGGAGTTTGATCTTCTTGTCCGGCCCGATGACGTAGACGTTTCTGACCGTCTGGTTGTCGGCAGGCGTGCGGCCTTCGGAAGACTCGCCTTCCGCTGCCGGCAGCATGCCGAAGAGCTTCGCCACTTTCAGCTCCGGGTCGCCGATCAGCGGATAGTTTGGCGCAGCACCTTGCGTCTCTTCAATGTCCTTGGCCCAACGCTCGTGATCGCCGACCGGATCGACGCTGAGGCCGATGATCTTGACGTTGCGCTTGTCGAACTCCGGTTTCATGCGCGCCATCGTGCCGAGCTCTGTCGTGCATACGGGCGTGAAGTCCTTGGGGTGCGAGAAGAGCACACCCCAGGATTCGCCGAGCCAGTCGTGAAAGGAAATCCGGCCTTCGGTCGTATCGGCCTCGAAATTGGGCACGTCGTCACCGATGACCAAGGTCTGCATGGGCATCTCGGTACTCCTTGGAAAGCGGCCCCCAGCCGCGTTTGGGGGGATTATGATCGAGTGTTTGGAATGCGGTAAGAGACGAAGCGTCCTCACGCAAGGCGCTCGGCGGAAATTCGGTTCACCAGCCGGTGGGCTGATGAGGCAAGCATTTCATTTCACACGCCGCGGCCGGCGCGACTTTGGCGCGCGCGTATCGCCGCGCCCGCCGCCGACTGACTCGCCAAGGTCATGGTTTTGTGGGAATCTGTGGTCGGGAATTGGTGACGTATGCGGTATCGAGGCACGGTTCAGAATAGACGGCGGGTGCTTTGCGTCTTCCCCGCCTATACGCCCGCTTTCGGGACGTTCGCCCACGCCTACAAGCTGATGGGCGTGACCGCCTTCATGCCGCCGCAAGGCATGCTCGTGGTTGCCGCTTACCTACCTGAGGCGTGGGACGTCCGCTTCATTGACGAAAACGTGACGCAGGCGACGGCGGAGGACTTTGCATGGGCGGACGCAATTTTTGCGTCCGGCATGCACATTCAGCAGCACCAGATTCACGACATCTGCGCCCGCGCCCATGCCGCCGGCAAGGTGGCGGTGCTTGGCGGGCCGTCGGTCTCCGGCGCGCCGGAAATGTACCCGGCCTTCGACTATCTGCATGTCGGCGAGCTCGGCGACGCGACCGACCGGCTGATCGATATCCTCGACAGAAGCGTCGACCGGCCGGCGCGACAGGTCGAGCTGAAGACAGACGAACGTCTGCCGCTCTCAGACTTCCCCACACCGGCTTATTCGAAGTCGCCGATGGCCGATTATCTGATCGGCACGTTCCAGTTCTCGTCCGGCTGTCCCTATCGCTGCGAGTTCTGCGACATCCCCGCGCTTTACGGGCGGCAGCCGCGACTGAAGACACCGGAGCAGCTCACCACCGAGCTCGACGCGATCATCGCGGAGCCGGGCCACCCTTCCGTCGTCTATTTCGTCGACGACAATTTCATCGGCAACCGCAAGGCGACGCGCGAGATGCTGCCGCATCTCATCGCCTGGCAGCGAAAAAACCATTACCCGCTCGGCTTCGCCTGCGAGGCGACACTCAACATCGCCAAGCAGCCGGAGATTCTGGAGCTGATGCGCGAGGCCGGGTTCACCAGCATTTTCGTCGGAATCGAGACGCCCGATTTCGACGCACTCGTGCACATGAAGAAGGAGCACAATGCGAAGCTCCCGATTTACGAATCCATCGAAACGCTGAACGCCTACGGGATGGAGATATCGTCGGGCATCATCCTGGGCCTCGACACCGACAACGATTCCACAATCGACCGGCTTGTCGACTTCATCGACCGTTCGCAGATCCCGATGCTGACGATCAACATCCTGCAGGCGCTTCCCAAGACGCCGCTTTATGAGCGCCTGGAGCGCGACGGTCGCATCGTCAACGACCCGGGGCTGGAATCCAATGTGCGCTTCCTTCAGCCCTATGACACAGTGATCGATTCATGGCGGCGCGCCATCGCCTACGCCTATACGCCGGAGCGTGTCTTCGACCGTTTCCGCCATCAGGTCGACGCAACCTATGTCAACCGGTTCATGCCGCCGGCGCGCGGCAAGCTCAAGGCGGCCAACCTCAAGCGCGGCCTGGCGCTCCTGGTGAACTCCATCATCGTCGTCGGCATCCGCTCCGATTATCGCGGTGCGTTCTGGCGCGCCTTCCTCTACGGCGTGAAGCGCGGGCAGATTGAGGGCGTGCTCGGCATGGCCTTCATGGCGCATCATCTGATCACGTTCACGCGCGAGGCGCTGGCCGGCGAACAGAACGCCAGCTTCTATTCCGCCAAAGCCCGCGACGCCGAAGAGACGAAGCGCGCGGCTTAGGGTGCCGCCGGCACGGCTCTTCACCTCCCCCTTGCGGGGAGGTCGGACTTTCGGCGAGCGACGCGAGCAGCGAAAGTCCGGGTGGGGGTATAACCCTTCATCCCGTCCTTCGAGGCTTCTTTCGCCCTCATCCTGAGGTGCGAAGCGCGAAGCGCTGAGCCTCGAAGGGGCGAAAGAAGCACCTCAGGATGAGGGATGAAGGGACCTGCCGCAGCGGAACCACGCTCACCCCCACCCGAAAACCGTCGTCGCTTCGCTTCTTGGTTTTCGACCTCCCCGCAAGGGGGAGGTTTTGGCCACCCGGCGCGCCTCCCAGATTCGACACAGAGATTATCCGCCTCGACGGAGGCTCCGCGTTCCCCTAAGCCTCCGCCATGACCAAGGCGATCTCGTTCCTCATCGTGCTGGCGATGGCCGTGCAGATCATCAGGCCGATCGGCCTGCCGGGGCTGAAGAAGCGATCCGATGCGTGGAAGCTCGCGGTCGCGGCGTTCGCCGTGATCCTGCTGGTGGCGGTGACGAAGGGGGAGTGAGAGCGGCGCCCTTAGCTAAGGCACGGCCAGTGCGCGCTCTGCGGTGCGCCGCCGCACCACCACGAAAAGCGATCCGACGACGAGTAGATTGAGCATGCCGGCGAACGCCGCATTGGCGAAGCTCAGCGTATAGGCGCCGGTCAGGTCGTAGCAGAGGCCGCCCTGATAGCCGCCAAGGCCATGCCCCAGCCAACCGAAGGCGGTGATGATGCCCGTCGCGCCGCCGCGCCGCGCCGCCGGCGTCAGCTCGCGGATGGTGATGAGCAGGCTCGTCATCACGCCGGCATAGCCAAAGCCGTAGATCGGCGCGAAGGCATAGAACGTCTCAAGATCGCCGATCTGGGTGAACACGAAGACCAGCGACGTCTGCCACAGCGACGCCGTCAGATAAGCGGGGATGGCGCCGACCATGTCGGCCAATTTGCCGAAGGCGACGCGGCCGGCGATGGCGGCGAGCAGCAGCACGAAGAGCACGCCGCTGGCGTCGGGCGCCGAAATGCCCTGCCCCTGAATCAGCGGCACCAGATGCACCAGCGGAACCGACATGCAGGTGCAGCACAGAACGATCGCAGCGCTCAGCCACACGACGACGACAACGACGGGGAACGGCTTTGATTCATCCTCCCGCGCGACAGCGGCTGCCGAACGCTTCGGTGGGTCGCGCATGAGAAGCGCCAGAAGGGTCAGCACGATAAGCGAGATGAGGCCGAGCGCGATGAACGCGCCGCGCCATCCGAGCTCATCGATCAGGAACGCCGTGCCGAACGGGACGCCGCCCTGCCCGACCGCCTGGCCGGCGGAGGCAATGCCGATCGCCAGGCCGGCGCCGGCGCGGAACCATCCGCCGACAAGCGCAATCAGCGGGGCGAAGAGCGCGCCGCCGCCAAAGGCGCCGGCGAGGAAGAACAGCATGTAAAGCTGCCAGAGGCTGCTCGCCCATGCCGCGGCGAGCACGCATATTCCGACGACGATGCCGCCAAAGAAGCAGACGGCGCGGATGCTGACGCGGTCGGCGATCGCACCCATCAAGATGCCGCCGAACGCCATCCCCAGCATGCCGGCGGTGTTGATGAAAGCGATGGCGCCGCGCGGCCAGCCGAACTCCAGCTCAAGCGGAATGAAGAAGACCGATAGGCCGTTCACCAGCTGGCCCATGGCGAGCGCCAGCATCGCCGCGGCGGCGAAGACGATCACCCAGCGATAGGTCGGCTCGGTTTCTTGCGTGTCAGCGCGCACGGTCACGGGTGCCTGTCCCATCTGAGGAGCGCGCGACACTATCCCAACGGGGCGGGTCTGTCTCTCATCCAACAGTGGAACCGCAGCCCGCGGCGGGCCCCTCAGCCGGGGCAGAGCACCGGCTTGGGTGGCTGCAGGAAGGGCGCTTCGGTGGCGTCGTGATAGCTCGCCTGGAAATCGATGTTGATGAAGGAGAGCGCGTCGCGGCCGTTCCCCTCATAGAGCACGCGCAGATAGACGGAGCCGGCGCCGGTCAGATTGAGCGTGATGAAGAATTCTTCGATCACGCCCGGCAGCTCGGCGATCTGGTAGACCTGCCCGCCGCGATAGTCGAATTTCTCCAACTCCGTGCCGACGACCACGCCGAGCTTGGCGCGCTGTTCCGGCGCCCAAAGCTCCGCCAACTCCTCGGTAAAGGCGATGGCCGCGTCGACGCCTTCGCCCGCAAGAATTTCCACGAAGGTGCACATGTCGCTCTGCGGGCTCGCCTGCACCGGCGCCGCGAAGAGCGTCGCAGTGGCCGCAGCTGCGGCGATCAGTGGGGTGCGCATGGGGGTGCCTCCCGTCGTGTGGTGTGGCTTGGCGTTAGAAGGTTTTGAAACACTAGTGATCTGTCGAGACATACTGTTAACGGATCAAGCAGCCTGTGCGCCTTGAGTGGTCAGCCTCCTATCATTCATTTGTTCAGGCAGCATTTCTTGTACTTTTTCCCGCTCCCGCAGGGGCATAGTTCGTTTCGCCCTACTTTGCGCTTTCGCCCTCTCCTAGAAAGTTCAGAGAGCGGCATCGCAGGCTTTTTGGGCCACTTTTTGAGGACTTCTTCCATTTTCGCATCGGCTTCCCACTTTCCTTCGATAACTAGAGCGTCCCTTATGTCGCCACTGCCCGGCTTTAGAAGGATTCCGTACCAGGTGTCTGATTTAGTGTCGTATTTCTTCAGACCGCAGTGACCAAGCAGGTGTTCTCGCGCTGCCTCGCTCGGTAGTGAATTTACATGAATCGTGAAGCCCGATTTGTAATCTTCCGACGGGACAGAAAGATCGTGCTGCTTCCCGTCTTCAGCTGCGGATCGCAGAAGCCGATCGATACCATTGTTTATATGCTTCGCTGTCTCAGAACTGAACTGTAAGAACAACATCCCCAGCCCCACGAGCTCGGGTGTGGCGCTCGCTTCGATTTCAGAAAGGAGCTTCCCGATGGGCGTACCGTCAAAGCGATTCAGAATGCCCTTGGGCGTCCGTTCCCCAGGAACTCCCTGCCTCCGCGCCGCCATTGCTATGTCAACAGAGGTGGTGAAATCATCACCCAAGTTCACTATGTCGTACTTATCTTCCAGCCACAGGTTATGCTTGAGATGAAATCCCAGAATAGCAAGCTCTTGTTCAACTAGAATCTTATCGTCGAACTTAGAACGCAACGCCAAGTAGTTCAGCAATTGTATGGGCGACTCCAGTAGCTCCGTCAGAACATCAACAAAGAAGACAGTCGGTGACTACCGGCGGCTGGATGATATCTGTCGTTTTGATTTCTAAAAATTGTCGTGCCTGGATTGCGAGAGCAGGGTAGTGATCCGACACCACACAGAGCGGAAATACTCTCGAAGGCCGCCTGGAAAAAGAAACTTCGTCACCTGAAGCCAGTACAAATCGGCAGGTTTCGTCGAGCATAGCCTCCGCGCACAGCTGGGCTTGGGCGTAAGCGTCGTGGATTGCCTTCTTGAAGTCATCTTTCAGTTGACGGTCATTTCCTTTACGTGCCTCGATTGTTAGACGCTTTGCCTTAGCCTCTACTACAATCGCCTGGTTTCCATACAAGACCAATACATCCGCCTCTGCCAAGCGGTCCTTGCCCCGGTAGATATCGACATTCTGAAGGATGTGCTGTGAGCCAAAAACTCGAGCCAGTCGGTCCGCCAGGAACTGCTCAGCGAATGCCCCTCGATTTTTCGATGCGGTATCGCGGTATGATTTGTCACCAACCATCCAGAAAAAGGGCGCCTCGTACATTGCTTCAAGTAGGCTGTAGTTCTGAAACAACACGCACGCGCCGTCGGATAGCGTAATAATCGGAGCGGCGTTGGTTTCGTTAAACGCGCCTGGACTCACAAATTCCTCGTTTTTTCTAGTTCTTTCTAAGCTGAATGCAGATATAATGCGTTCGATAATTTCAATCTCAATATCGGCAACTGCATCTACTTCTTGCGCAGTAAACTGAAAGCCTGGCAAGAAAGTCCATTCGGCGGGCGGCTTAGCGCGCATTGTTTCGCGGAGACCGAGAAGTTTCTGTAGCTGTAACTCATGTAAAGCTTTGGCAAAAAGACTAGCTTGATCGATTGTGAAACCGACGTGCGATGTAAGCCAGTCGTCGTCGGCTCTGTATTTTGCTGGCGCCAACTCACGATATTGGAAGTCGTAGGCGGATTCACTCCCGTAGAACATCGGTTCCCGCAAACCGTCCGCGGTGCTAAATGGGCTAGGGCTAGTTTGATCTGATTTTCTGGAGTTACGCGCGGCGGCCTCGAACGCCGCCCACCACGGCTTCTGGAGGCTCATCTGCATTTCATGCAGCAGTGCTTCCGATCGGTCTACGTATCCTTGGAGAACTTGGGGCGGAGGGATCGTGGTGTTTATCTCGCCTTTGGCCATTAGACCGATTAGAGTTGAAATCTCGGTCCTTGTTAGGTGGTCGCGAGAGTACTGGGGTCGTACATCGTCTTCGGTGACCTGATCACCGGCAAACCGAATAAGATTATCGCGCCAACAAAAGTAAGCAATTGCGTGTAGATATCCAGGGGAGCAGCATAGGCTTTGCAGCTCGTCGAAAACAACACTTTCGTTGCGAGCGTTTGCCGGCGTGATGTTCTTTTTGTCCATCGGCCGCTGTCCAGTTGCAGCGTAGGGGGAAGCACGATAGCAGCTCCTGCCGTCGGTCTCGCAAAAAAGTACCGACACTAGGTACTAGCGATTTCGGCCTTGCTGATGGTATCGCGGTGGCTCACCCCTCCATCTTCAGCGCGGCGATGAACGCCTCCTGCGGGATCTCCACCTTGCCGAACTGGCGCATGCGCTTCTTGCCTTCCTTCTGCTTCTCCAGAAGCTTGCGCTTCCGCGTCACGTCGCCGCCGTAGCACTTGGCGGTCACGTCCTTCCTGAGCGCCGAGATGGTCTCGCGCGCGATCACCTTGGCGCCGATCGCCGCCTGGATCGGTATCTTGAAGAGGTGCTGCGGGATCAGCTCCTTCAGCTTCTCCGCCATGGCGCGGCCGCGGCGCTCCGCTTGTGAGCGATGCACGAGCATGGAGAGCGCATCGACCGGCTCACCGTTCACCAGGATCGACATCTTGACGAGATCGCCCTCCTGATAGCCGGTGATATGATAGTCGAAGCTGGCATAGCCCTTCGACACGCTCTTCAGCCGGTCGTAGAAATCGAAGACGACCTCGTTCAGCGGCAAATCGTATTGCACCATGGCGCGGCTCCCCACATAGGAGAGCTCCACCTGAACGCCGCGCCGCTCCTGGCAGAGTTTTAGGACCGCGCCGAGATATTCATCCGGCGTCAGGATCGTGGCGCGGATCCACGGCTCCTCGATCTCGCGGATCTTCACCACATCCGGCATGTCGGCGGGGTTGTGCAGCTCCATCTCGGAGCCGTCGTTGAGGCTGATCTTGTAGATGACCGACGGCGCGGTGGCGATCAGGTCGAGGTCGAACTCGCGCGCCAGGCGCTCCTGGATGATCTCCAGGTGAAGCAGGCCTAAGAATCCGCAGCGGAAGCCGAAGCCGAGCGCGGCCGACGTCTCCATCTCGTAGGAGAAGCTGGCGTCGTTCAGCCGGAGCTTGGCGATGGCTGCGCGGAGCGCCTCAAAGTCCGCCGCATCGACGGGAAAGATGCCGCAGAACACGACCGGTTGCGCCGGACGAAAGCCGGGCAGCGCCTCCGCCGTCGGCTTGCGGTCCGCCGTAATCGTGTCACCAACCCTTGTATCCGCAACCTCCTTGATGGAGGCGGTGAGGAAGCCAATCTCGCCCGGGCCCAGTTCGCCGATATCCACCATCTTCGGCGTGAAGATGCCGACACGGTCGACGTCGTAGCGCGCGCCGGTGCCGAGCATGCGGATCGCCTCGCCCTTCTTCAAGACGCCATCGACGATGCGGATGAGCACGACCACGCCGAGATAGGGGTCGTACCAGGAATCGACCAGAAGCGCCTTCAGCGGTGCGGCCGGATCGCCGCCGAGCTTGCCCTTCGATGGCGGCGGCAGGCGGGTGACGATCGCCTCCAGCACGTCCTCAATGCCAAGCCCGGTCTTGGCGGAGATCGCCACCGCGTCGGAGGCGTCGAGGCCCACCACCTCCTCGATCTGCTCCTTGATGCGCTCCGGCTCGGCGGCCGGCAGGTCGATCTTGTTCAGGACCGGCACGATCTCGTGATCGTTGTCGATCGCCTGATAGACATTGGCGAGCGTCTGCGCCTCCACGCCCTGGCTTGCATCGACGACGAGTAGCGAGCCCTCGCAGGCGGCGAGCGAGCGGTTCACCTCGTAGGCGAAATCGACATGGCCCGGCGTGTCGATGAGGTTCAACGCATATTCGACGCCGTCCTTGGCGCGATATCTGAGGCGCACGGTCTGCGCCTTGATGGTGATGCCGCGCTCGCGCTCGATCTCCATGGAATCGAGCACTTGCTCCTTCATCTCGCGGAGATCGAGCCCGCCGGTCATCTGGATCAGCCGGTCGGCGAGCGTCGACTTGCCGTGGTCGATATGCGCGATGATGGCGAAGTTGCGGATATTGTCGAGCGCGGTGGTCATGGGGGCGCATGTAGCATGCGCGCCGCCGCTGGCAAGCCGCTCAAAGGCCGCGCGCGAGGCGCAGCCAAGCGCGGCGTTAAGGTTAATGAACCATTAACAATGCTCACGCCCGCGTGATCTATAGTGTGGGACACGGCCCGGTGGGGGAGCGGCTCACCCGACGGTGGTGCAACACCGCAGAGGCTTGGTTCGACTCCAAGCCCGGGCCTCCAAAATCTCACGGCCGCGACGCGCGAAGCAAGCGTTGGCGTTTTGTGGGCGCGACCATCGCCGAAGCGACAGCCGCGCCTCTCTTTGTTGGAGCCGACCTCAGTTCGGCAGCACGACCGTATCGATGACGTGAATGACGCCGTTGTCGGCCTCAATGTCGGCGGTCACGACGTTGGCGCCGTCGACCATGACGCCGTCGGTCGCGTTGACGTCCAGCTCGCCGCCCTGAACCGTCTCAACCATCATCTTCTTGCCGGCGATGTCGCCCGACATCACTTTGCCCGGCACGACGTGATAGGTGAGAATGGCAACCAGCTCGTCCTTGTTCTCCGGCTCCAGCAGCGACTCCACCGTACCTTCCGGCAGCTTGGCGAAGGCTTCGTCGGTCGGCGCGAAGACCGTGAACGGCCCTTCGCCCTTCAGCGTGTCGGCGAGCCCGGCGGCCTTGACGGCTGCAATCAGCGTCTCGAACTGACCGGCCTCCATGGCGGTGTCGACGATGTCGGCCGCATATGCCGGGAGAGCGGCAAGGGTCAGCGGTACCGATACGGCAGCGGCGATCAGCGATTTGCGAATGGTCATCTTCGTACATCTCCTTAAGGGACTAACAATCACCTCGGGGGGCGGGTGACGAAGCGGACTACGGTCGCCGACCGAAATCGGATCACGCGCGCGAAGCGACCTTCGGTCGCGCCGCCGGTTGGTAACGAGAAACGCGGGACGGCGTGGAGCGGGAAGAGGCGGGCCGATGCATGGTCGCCCAAATCCGCGCCCGCACAAAAACAATGATGCAGGGCCCCGACTCAAGCACCACAAACCGGCCGTCACCGCTGATCGAAGGAAAATTGCTGGTTAAGTTTGCCTGCAACCGCGATTCGGTGAAGCTGACCTCAGTTGAGCGGAAGGACAAATCCGAGCTTGCCACCATACGTCTCGAAATTGCTGTCACCGAGGCCGTCATAGAAGCCCGAGGCTTCGAAGCGGGTGCCGTTCCCGCCGTGATAGGTAACGCCGCCAGTCATCCTCGCCCGCAGAGTATCGGCAGCGGTTGCTAATCCACCGAGCACCTTGCCGTCTTTGTCGAAGTCGAACACGCCGGTCATGCCAAGATGCGGCTCAATGTAGCCGCCGTCGGCGAAGCCCATGCGATAACCGACCTCCGGCCCGAAAGTGGCACGTCCGAGCGCGACAGTCTGGCTCGGAATCGCAAATCCATTGCTGTCGGTATAGCTGTGCTGCTCCTCCTGAAAATAGACAATCCCGGCAGTCGGGCTGAACCGCCACTGCCCTGCATGGAACCGGCCCTCCACCTTGCCGCTTGCCAGCCAGCGCGTGGTGTCGAAGCCGTCGGTGTAGGTGGCAAACGGTGAAACGTGGTTGTCCGACATGCCCCAGGCGCCGCGCGCCTGGACGTAGAGGTTTTGGCCCAGCCTACCCACTACGTAGGGGCCTGCCATCCAACCGGTACCGTCGGCGCCGATATTGGTGTTGGTGTCTTCCTCGTCGGTCCAGTCGAACTGAGCGAGAAATCCGAGCAGCAGATTGGGACGCGCCCTAAACTCCCCCCCGACGTAAAGCAAGCCGAAGTGACCCTCGGTGTCGGCTCCAGCCGCGCTGTCGTTGTAGCCGCTGAACGTGCCTTCCGCCCAGATGTCGAAGCGAGGCGCGCCGGGCTCTACCATACTCGCTGCCTCCAGATAGCCGAGCGACGAAAGGGTATGCCTCGTCTCTTCACCATCGCCAGCTTGCGCCGCATAAGCCAAGTGAGACAGCCGTGTTGAGAAGCTGAACTCTGCCCCTTCGGGATCATAGCTGGCGTTCACGTCCAGCGGCAGGCTAGAGCCAGCAGGACCGTCGAAATGCGACGTCAAATCGGGGTCGCTAATGGTGATCTGATCGGCACGTCGGTTCATGAAGTTTCGTATGACTTCTCGCGTCTGACTGATGATCCGGGCGGCGTTCTCGCCCACAACTATCATTGCCGTAGCGAGGCCGGAATCGCCAAACGAAGAGGTCAGATTGCCGCTGACGTTCTCGAATGTCCCAACCGAAGTGCCGGCAACATCCACCTGCACCGTGCAAGCACCACTAGCCGGCGCGCTGCCGCCCGTGTAGCTAACCACAGTGCTACCGGGCGCGGCTGTCAAAGTTCCGCCAGCGCAGGTGGTACCAGCGTTGGGTGGTGTTGCGACCACCAATCCAACTGGAAAGTTGTCGGTGAAATCGAGAGCTGTCGCCGCAGCCGCGTTGGTACTGTTGTCAATGGTGAAGGTCAGCGTGGACGGGACACCGACATCGACCGGATTTGGTGAAAACGCTTTGACAAATCCGGGGGCATTCACTCCGACCGCGATTGTGGCTGTGGCGCTTCCGGAACTACCGAAGGTCGAGACGAGATCTCCGGATGTGTTGGTGAAGCTGCCGACTGTCGTGCCGGTTACGTCGACCTCAACCGTGCATACGGCGTTCCGAAAGACTGCACCCTGAGAATAGCTGATAGAATTTCCGCCTGGCGTCGCAGTTATCATCCCCCCAGCTGTGCCAGCTGTACAAGTTTCGGAGGCATTGGCTGGGGTCGCTACCGCCAGTCCAGAAGGTAAAACATCTTTGAAGTTGACGTTGAAGGCCTCTGTTCCGTTGGCTGTGTTGTCAATTGTGAAGTTGAGCGTCGAGACGCCGCCAACGTCGATATTGTCCGGGGTGAACGCTTTAGAGAAGCCAAGGGTGAAAGACGGTTCTACAACGTCGAGTGTCGCGGTGGCCGGGCCGTGATTACCGAGGGAAGAAGTAAGGTCGCCTGTCGTGTTGACATAGCTGCCGGGCGCATCCGGGGTTATGTCGACTCTGATTACGCAGGTGGAGCCTGCTGGAGCTTCCCCGCCAGTGTAACTTACGAAATTCGCTCCGGGTGTAGCCGTTAGCGTGCCCCCAACACAAACAGATAGAGCATTAGGATTTGTTGCTACTTTTAAGCCGGCTGGGAAGTTGTCCGTGAAGTCCAGTTCCTTCGCCGGTGTTCGTTGGTGTGTGTTATCCACCTGAAAGACCATCGTCACCTGCGAGCCCGCCACCGCCGGGTTCGGTCCGAACACCTTTGTGAAACCCACACCCCCCCGAACGGCCAAAAAGGCCCTAGCACGCCCCGAATTGCCGGCTGAGGACGTCAGATCGCCACTGACGTTTAAGTAACTGCCAAGCGCGGGCGACACGATGTCTACAAAGACCGTGCAAGAAGAGCGCGCTGGGACGGTGCCGCCGGTGTAGGTCACCGACCCTGTTCCAGCTACCGCCGTCAGCGTGCCGCCTATGCAAGTCGTGCCAGCATTAGGCGGTGTCGCGACCACAAGCCTCGCCGGAAGGTTGTCCGTGAAATCGAGACCTGTCGCCGCCAGCGCTCTGCCACGATTGTTGATGGTAAAGGTCAGCGTCGTTGCCTCGCGGACAGGAACCGGATTAGGCGAGAACGACTTGTCGAAAGAGGGCTGTGCCGCTGCCGGCTGGAGGAGGAGCCAGCCGCAAACGGTGAACACCGAGACCCGAAGAAGACCGCTTCCAATCACCAGTTTCCCTCTCCCTGATCCTCTACCT
This sequence comes from Afifellaceae bacterium, assembly GCA_028284625.1. Taxonomy (GTDB): domain Bacteria; phylum Pseudomonadota; class Alphaproteobacteria; order Rhizobiales; family Afifellaceae; genus DASWJZ01. The sequence goes on from JANQRH010000022.1 coordinate 111,508, forward strand.
GGACCACGTGGAGTTCAGCATAGCTTGTCCCGCCAGGGTTGCACCAGCCGATGACACACCCCTCGTATGACATTTCTCCTCGGCGTTGATCTGCGGACCGACTGCCAAGGCGCCGAGAGCGACTCAACCACATCTCCACTGACGACTCGCGCCTCAGCCTCGGATTGTTGGGCGTGCCCTCTCGCATTGACCCCTCACCCTCCCCCCTCTACAGCTTCGCCCTTGGATGGTTGTCCCAAGAGGGGCTGAAACGATCCCGGTGCGACCGACCCAAACCGGGGGTCAAGGCCGGGGCCGTCTCGGGAAGCCGGGCGCAAAAGGCGCCGCAGGCTGAGCCTCTCGCGAAACGCATAGGAGGCTTGCCCATGATCCGACTCACCGCCCTTCCCGCTCTCGTTTTCGCTGCACCGGCGCTGGCGCATCCCGGCCATGTGGCTGAGCAGGCCGGCCATTCGCATTGGCTGGCGCTGGCGGCCGGTGGTGTCGCGGTGGCGATCGTCGCCGGCGGCTTGGTTTGGCGGAGCCTCAGGCGCCGGCGCCTCGCCCATGGATGAACCGAAGGGCGTTATGATCTGCGGCCATGGCAGCCGCGATCGCCGCGCCGTCTCAGAATTCGCCGCCCTGGCGGAGACGTTGACGAAGCGCTTCGACTGGCCGGTGGAGCACGGCTATCTGGAGTTCGCGCAGCCGGTCATCCGCGACGGCCTCGACAAACTCGTCGCCGGCGGCGCGCGGCACATCCTCGCCGTGCCGGGGGTGCTCTTTGCCGCGGGCCACGCCAAGAACGACATCCCGTCGGTGCTCAACACCTATCAGGCGACGCATGACGGTCTCAGGATCGAATATGGCCGCGAGCTCGGCCTCGATTCCCGCATGATCCGCGCCGCCGGCGCACGCGTTGAGCAGGCGCTCGATGCGGCAGGGCGCGACGTGCCGGCCTCCGATACATTGCTTGTCGTCGTCGGACGCGGCGCATCCGATCCGGATGCCAATTCCAACGTGGCCAAGATCACCCGCCTTCTGTGGGAGGGTTTCGGGTTCGGCTGGGCGGAGACCGCCTATTCAGGCGTCACGTTTCCGCTGGTGGAGCCGGCGCTTGAGAAAGCCGCGCAGCTCGGCTTCCGCCGCATCATCGTCTTCCCCTATTTTCTCTTCACCGGCATCCTGGTGGAGCGCATCTATGCGGCGACGGACGCTGTCGCAGCGCGGCATCCCGACATCGCCTTCTTCAAGGCGCCTTATCTCAACGACCATCCGCTGGTGGTCGATACGTTCGTTGAGCGCGTGCATGAAATCCTCACCGGCGCTAATCTGATGAACTGCCAGATGTGCAAATATCGCGAGCAGATCCTCGGCTTCGAGGCGGAGGTCGGATTGGCGCAGCAAAGCCATCACCATCACGTAGAAGGCATCGGCGTCGGCGGGCATGGGCATGACCATCACCACGACCATGGTCAGGCGCATCATCACGGCCATCATCATGATCATGACGGCGCGGGCCACGCTCACCACCATCCTTATCCGCACGCCGATCATCCGCTGGGGCCGCGCTCGCTGAAGCGAGGCTGACATGTCCGACTACATCCGCGATCCGATTGAGATCACGCGGCGCTCGTTTGAGATCATCGCTGAGGAGACCGACCTCTCCGCGCTGCCGCCCGACCTGGCGACCGTGGCGGCACGCATCGTGCATGCCTGTGGCATGCCGGACGTCGTCGCCGATCTCGCTTTTTCAGAAGGCGTGGCGGCGATCGGCCGTGAGGCGCTCGCCGCGGGCGCGCCGATCCTGTGCGACGTTCGCATGGTGGCGGCCGGCATCCTGGTAAACCGGCTGACGCCGGCGCATCCGATCCATGCGGCGATCGATCAGCTTGAGGCGGCGGAGTTGGCCGGCCGCTCCGGGCAAAGCCGAACGGCCGCCGGTATGGAACTGTTGGTGCGTCACCATGACGGCGCGATCGTGGTGATCGGCAATGCGCCGACCGCGCTCTTCCGCGTGCTTGAGCTGGTCGCCGCCGGCGCGACGCGGCCGGCGCTCGTGCTCGGCTTTCCGGTCGGGTTCGTGGGTGCTGCGGAATCGAAAGCGGCCCTTGCGGAGAACACGCTCGGCATTCCGTATATGGCCTTGCGTGGCCGCCGCGGCGGCAGCGCCATTGCAGCGGCGGCGCTCAACGCGCTCATTCTCGGCGGCACGATATGAGCCCGTGGCTTTCCATTGTAGGGGTTAGCGAAGACGGCATGGCCACGCTGCCGCCGGCGGCGCGCACGCTGGTCGATAGTGCGGAAATCGTCGTGGGCGGCGCGCGCCATCTGGCGATGCTGCCGGCGCCGGAGAACGGCAGCACGCAAGAGCGCGTGTCCTGGTCCTCTCCGCTAGCGGAGACGATCGATCGCGTTCTCTCCATGCGCGGCCGGCGAGTCACGGTGCTCGCCACCGGCGACCCGATGCAATTCGGCATCGGCGCGACTTTGTCGCGCGCGCTGCCCGCCGACGAAGTGACGGTGGTGCCGAGCCCGTCGGCATTTGCGCTCGCCGCGTCGCGGCTTTTCTGGCCGCTCGACCAGGTCACTATGCTCAGCGTGCACGGGCGGCCAGTAGAGCTGTTGACGCCCCACATCGTGCCCGATGCGCGGCTGATCGTGCTGACGGGCGGGGCTGAGGCGCCGCAGGGGATCGCGTCGGTCCTGACGGAAAGCGGCTTTGGCGACAGCCGCATGGTGGCGCTCGCCAATATGGGCGGCGCCGAGGAACAACGGATCGAGGCGCTGGCGCGCGACTGGCACGCAGACGTGCCGGACTTCCATACACTGTGCATCCAATGCGTGGCCGGCGCCGACGCCGTCTGGCATGCGCGCACCGGGCTGCCGGATGACGCCTTCGCGCATGACGGCAAGCTCACCAAGCGCGAGGTGCGCGCGGCCGCGCTCGCCAAGCTGCAACCGCATCCGGGCGCTTGCCTGATCGACATCGGCACCGGCTGCGGCTCCATTGCTATCGAATGGATGCGTGCAGAACCGAACGCGCGCGCCATCGGCATTGAGCCGCTTGCAGAGCGCCGCGCCATGGCAGCGCAGAACGCCATTGCGCTCGGCGTGCCGGATTTGGATCTCCGTGACGCTCGCGCGCCCGAGGCTTTTACTGAGCTCCCAGTGCCCGACGCGATCTTCATCGGCGGCGGCGTCAGCGCGGAGACGATCGACGCGGCGACGGACAAGCTCAAACCAGGCGGACGCCTGGTGGCGCACGCCGTGCTGATCGCAAGCGAGCAACAGCTCATTGCGGCGCGCGATCGCCATGGCGGCGAGCTCGCGCGGCTTTCCGTCTCGCGCGCGGAGCCGGTCGGCGACTTCCTGGGGTGGCGTCCGTCGATGGCGGTGACGCAGTGGACTTGGAGGAAGCGTTGAGCGGTCGTCTCTACGGCGTCGGCGTTGGGCCGGGCGACCCGGAGCTGATGACGCTCAAGGCCGTCCGTATTCTGTCGGAGGTTCCGGTCGTCGCCTGTCTCGCGCCGGAGGACGGCGAGAGCACCGCACGCGCCATTGCGGCTCGGTTCATCCCCGCCGGTCGCGAGGAGATCGTCTTCCGCGTGCCGATGCGGCCGGGACCGGAACCGGCGTCGCTCTACGATGACGCGGCTGAGAAGATAGCTGCGCATCTCAGCGACGGTCGCGATGTCGCGGTGCTGTGCGGCGGCGACCCCTTCCTCTACGGCTCCTTCGCCTATCTCCACGACCGGCTGGCGCCGCGCTTTCCCTGCACGATCGTGCCGGGCGTGACGTCGCTGACGGCCTGCGCGGCGGCGAGCGGTGGCGCCCTGGCGCGACGCGAAGCAGCGCTTGCCGTTGTGCCGGCAACCCTCTCCGACGCGGAGCTGAAGCGCCGATTGGCCGATGCCGACGCGGCGGCCATCCTCAAAGTGGGCCGACACCTCCCGCGACTGAAGGCCTTGCTTACGGAGCTGGGCCTGATGGAGGCGAGCACCTATGTCGCGCATGCGACGCGCGCCGACGAACATGTGGCGGCGCTCGCCGATCTGGGAGACGCAGCCGCGCCCTACTTCTCCATGATCCTTGTCTCCAAGGCGCGGTGACGATGGCGCCAATCTTCATCGCTCTCACGGCTAACGGCGCCGAGACCGCGCGGCGCGCTCAAGCCACAATCGGCGGCGCGGTGCATGCCAAAGCGGGCGTGACGGCGGGGACGGCAGATCACGTCTTCGACGACACGGCCAGCCACCTCCGTGCGCTTTTCAATGATGGCCAACCGATCGTCGGCATCTGCGCCGCAGGCATCCTGATCCGCGTGCTGTCGCCGCTCATCGTAGACAAAGGCGACGAGCCGCCCGTCCTCGCGCTGTCGGAGGACGGTGCCAGCGTTGTGCCGCTTCTTGGCGGTCATCGCGGCGGCAACGATCTGGCGCGTGCGCTTGCCGCCGCACTCGGCGGCCACGCGGCGATCACGACGGCCGGGGACAATCGGTTCGGCGTGGCGCTCGATGCGCCGCCCGACGGCTGGTCGCTCGCTAATCCCGACGCCGCGAAGTCCGTGATGGCGGCGCTGCTGAATGGCGCCGCCGCGCGGCTGGAGGGCGACGCGTCGTGGCTTGCCGAGAGCCGAATCCCGTTCAGTGATGAGGGGACCGTGCGGCTTGTCGCGACGACGGGTGAGATGGACTCGACGGATGGTGACCTCACGCTTGTCTATCATCCGCAGAAACTCGCTGTCGGCATGGGCTGTGAGCGTGGAGCGGATCCAGAGGAAGCGATCGCGCTTCTGGAGCGCACACTCAAAGAGGCCGGGCTGGCGCCGGCCGCCGTGGCGCTTGTGACCTCTCTCGACCTGAAGGCCGATGAGCCCGCCATCCACGCCGCGACGGAATGGCTCGGTGTTCCGGCGCGGTTCTTCTTGGCCGATCGGCTGGAAGAGGAGACGCCGCGGCCCGCCGCGCCGGCGGAAGTCGTGTTTCGCGAAGTCGGATGCCGCGGCGTGGCGGAGGGCGCAGCGCTGGCCGCGGCCGGGCATAGCAGCACCTTGATCGTTGCCAAGCAGAAGAGCGCGCGCGTCACCTGCGCGATCGCCCAAGCGCCGCAAATCATCGACGCGACACAGGTCGGCCGAGCGCGTGGACGCCTTGCGATCATCGGTGTCGGCCCCGGCGCAGAAAACTGGCTGACGCCGGAGGCGCGGCATCTGCTTGAAACAAGCGATGCGGCCATCGGCTATGCGCTTTATCTCGACCTTGTAGCCACGCACATCGCCCATGCGGAGCGCATCGATTCAACGCTCGGTGCGGAGGAGGCGCGCGTGCGGCAGGCGCTTGCCCTGGCGGCGGAGGGCCGCTCGGTGGCGCTTGTCTCGTCGGGCGATGCCGGCATCTATGCCATGGCGACGCTAGCGTTCGAATGTCTCGACGCGCGCGATATTCCCGACGCGGCGCGGCGCGTGGAAATCGTCGTTTCGCCCGGCATCTCCGCCATGCAAGCGGCAGCCGCGCGCGCCGGCGCGCCGCTCGGCCACGATTTCTGCGCCATATCGCTGTCGGATCTGTTGACGCCCTGGGAGACGATCGAAGCGCGCATTCGCGCCGCCGCGGGGGGCGACTTCGTCATCGCGTTCTACAATCCGGTCTCGGCGCGACGGCGGACGCAACTGGCGGAGGCCAAGACCATCCTTCTCGGTCATCGCCCACCCGACACACCGGTGATCCTTGCCCGTAATCTCGGGCGCGACGGTGAGGCGGTCGTAAGCGTCCCGCTTCACGCGCTCTCAGTCGACGACGTGGACATGCTGACGCTCGTCATCGTCGGCGCGTCGACGACGCGGCAGGTGGCGGCCGCCGGCCGCACCTGGGCCTACACGCCACGCGGCTACGAGAAGAAACGCCATGCCGACGCGGCGGAGTAGAGGCTCGCCCGAGCCATGAGCGCCGTGGTGCATTTTATCGGCGCTGGGCCGGGGGCTGCCGACCTCATCACGGTACGCGGGCTGAGGCTCATCCAAAGCGCGCCCGTCTGTCTCTACGCGGGCTCGCTGGTACCGGCTGAGATCGTCGCGGCGGCACCTGAGGGCGCGCGCGTGCTCGACACCGCTCCGATGACGCTCGACGCCATCGTCGCGGAGATGGAAGCGGCGGTCGCCGCGGGCAAGGATGTGGCGCGCGTCCATTCCGGCGACCCGTCGCTTTATGGCGCGATCGCCGAACAGATGCGCCGGCTCGATGCGCTCGGCATCGCCTACGACGTGACGCCGGGCGTGCCGGCCTTTGCAGCGGCAGCGGCGGCGCTTCGCCGTGAGCTCACCATTCCCGAAGTGACGCAGACGGTGATCCTCACACGCACGGCGATGAAATCCTCCGCCATGCCGGAGGGCGAAGACTTGGCGACGCTCGCCCGCTCCAGCGCGACTTTGGCCATCCATCTCTCGGTGCGCAATCTTCTGGAGGTCGAGCGGCAGCTCACGCCGACCTATGGAGGCGACTGCCCTGTGATCGTCGCTTATCGGGTCGGCTGGCCGGACGAGATGTTCATCGAAGGGACGCTCGCCGACATCCGCGACAAGGTGCGGGAGGCGAAGATCACGCGTACGGCGCTGATCTTTGTCGGGCGCGCACTGGCGGAAACGGATTTTCGCGACTCCGCACTCTACGATTCAGCGCATGCGCATGTCTTGCGCCCGAAGCGGAAGGCTTAGATCGCGTCGATCACGTGCGCGAACGAGCCCATCACGCGGCCGCGACGGATGCCGATCGGCCCGAGCTTCTCGCCGCTCACGGCTTCGGCTTCGAACAGCCGGTCGGCGTCGCCTTCGCTTACGATGCGGGCAAAGTGGAATTCGTGCGCGCTGAGCGGCATCGCCCAGGGGAGATCGCCGATCGGTCGCAGCACGCGATAGCCGAGATGCAGCATGCGGTGGCGAAAGCCCGTCGTAAGCGGCAACAGGCCGAGCATGGGGTGATCCGCGCCGTCGGCGTCGTTGAGACTTTCGCCCAACACCATGTAGCCGCCGCACTCGCCGTAGATCAGCGCGCCGCGTTCGGCTGCGCCGTGCACGCCGTCCCGGAAACGGCGCGCGGCGGCGATGGCGCCGGCATGCAGCTCCGGATAGCCGCCGGGCAGGAATATGGCGTCTGCGTCTTCGGGCGGCCCTTCATCAGCGAGCGGCGAGAAGAACGCGATCTCCGCCCCGGCGCCCCGCCAGCCCTCAAGCAGGTGGGGATAGGCGAAGGCGAAGGCGACGTCCCGCGCAACGGCGATCTTTTGGCCGAGCGGCGGAAGTGCTTTTGCGTCGTCTGCCTGACCCGAGATTGGTGCAGCTGCCTTCGTGATTGCATCAAGGTCGCAGCCTTCCGCCACCAGCGTGCGAGCGCGCGCGATCTTGGCGTTGAGATCGGCGTGCTCCTCCGCCTGCACCAATCCAAGATGACGCGAGGCGATCGCGATGTTGGGCTCTCGCCGCACCAGACCGAGAAGGGGTACGGAAGCGCGGGCAAACCCCTCGCGGATGAGCGCGGCATGGCGCTCCGACGCTACTTGATTGACGATGGCGCCGGTGACCTCAAAGCCGTCCGCCAGCCGCGCGAAGCCCTCCGCGATCGCCGCCGCGCTTTGCGCAAGCCCTGCGGCGTTGATGACGAGGAGCACCGGCAGCCCGGTCGCCGCGGCGAGCGCCGCCGTCGATCCCGCCCCGCCCGTGCCCCCGTCATAAAGCCCCATCACGCCTTCAACGACGATGATGTCGGCGCCAGCAGCCTGGTGCGCCAGACGCGCGCTGAGGCCGTCATGGCGCATCGCCCAAGGATCGAGATTGATGGCCGGTGTGCCGCTCGCCGCCTCAAGAAAGCGCGGATCGATATAGTCGGGTCCGCATTTCGCAGCGGCGACGGTCAGGCCGCGGTCGCGAAGTGCTGTGATCAGGCCGAGCGAAACGAGCGTCTTGCCGGAATGGCTGGTCGCGCCGGCGACGATGAGGCCCCTGGGCCGCCCGGCTTGAATCATGCGGTCTTGCCGCGCGCCTCACTCGCCCGCAGGCCGAGCGGATCGGCGATGAGCTCACGTCCGGTCAATGCGCCGACCCAATCGAGCGCAGCGCGGAGCCGTACCACTTCGCCGATGACGACGATGGCGGGCGGTTCCATGCCACTCAGAGCCAGATCAGTGGCGGCGGTGCCCAGCGTCGTCTCGAGGACCTGCTGCTCACCCGTCGTCGCGCTGACCACGATTGCAGTGGGCTCCGACGGTGCGCGGCCCGCGTCCATGAGCGCGGCGCTGATCGGCTTCAGATGCTTCAGCGCCATATACATGACGATGACCGGCGCGCCGCGCGCCACGCCGACCCAATCGATAGAGGACGGTGTGAGGCCGGTCTGGTCATGGCCGGTGAGGAATGTCACGGCGTGATTGACGTCGCGATGCGTCACGGGAATGCCGGCATAGGCCAGCCCGCCAATGCCAGCGGAAACGCCGGGCACGATGCGGAAGGGGATGCCGGCCTCCACCAGCGCCAGCGCTTCCTCGCCGCCGCGCCCGAAGACCAGCGGGTCGCCACCCTTCAGGCGGCAGACGCGTTTACCCGCGCGCGCCAGTGACACAAGCTTCAGCGAGATATCGCGCTGCTTGGGCGACGGCTTGCCGCCGCGCTTGCCGGCATATTCGATGGCAGCACCCGGCCGCGCATAATCGAGCACGCTTCTGTCGACCAGCGCGTCGTAGACCACCACATCGGCCTGGGCGAGCGCGTTCGCCGCGTGCAGCGTCAAAAGCCCCGGGTCGCCAGGGCCGGCGCCGACCAGCCACACCCAGCCCGGCTCGAATGCGGGCAGCCCATCAAGAAGCGCGTCGCGGCGTTGGATCATGCCGTCCTTCTATCCGGGCAGCGGCCGCGCGGCTATAGGTTCCGCATGTCGGACCAAGCCGCACGATCGTCCAGGGGCCGCCCGAACGATCGGCCGCTGCGCCGCGGCTGGACCACCGGCGCCTGCGCAACCGCTGCGGCTAAAGCAGCGTTCCAGGCTTGCCTCACCGGCGAATTCCCCGATCCGGTGACGATCCGCCTGCCGCGCGGCGAGACGCCGGCTTTCGCGCTCTGCCGCACTGCGCGTGAGGCGGATGGCGCCATGGCGAGCATTATTAAGGACGCCGGCGACGACCCCGACGTCACCCATCTGGCAGAGATCGCCGCCAATGTGCGGCCGATGCCGAAGGGGCACGGTGTCTCCTTCAAGGCGGGCGCCGGCGTGGGCACGATCACGCGTGCCGGCCTGCCGCTGCCGCCGGGCGAGCCGGCGATCAATCCCGTGCCGCGACGCATGATGAGCGAGGCGATCCAAGAGGTTGCCGCCGCGCAGGGCACGTCGCCTGATGCGGAGATTGAGATTTCCATTCCCGGCGGCGAGGCGCTTGCCGAAAAGACCTGGAACCCGCGGCTCGGAATCATCGGCGGTTTGTCGATCCTCGGCACGACGGGCATTGTCGTGCCGTTCTCCTGCGCGGCGTGGATTCATTCCATCCATCGCGGCATTGACGTGGCGCGCGCTGCCGGACTGGAGCACGTCGCCGGCTCTACAGGCAACACATCGGAGGAGGCTGTGCGCCGGCGCTACGATTTGCCGGATATTGCGCTTCTCGACATGGGGGACTTTGCCGGCGGGCTCCTCAAATATCTGCGTAACCATCCCCTGCCCCGTCTGACCCTTGCCGGCGGCTTCGCCAAGATGACGAAGCTCGCGCAAGGCGCGCTCGATCTGCATTCGGCGCGCTCGCAGGTGGACCACGCGTTTCTTGCCGGACTTGCGGAGGCAATCGGCGCTGATGCGACGCTGGTCGCGGCGATCGGCGCGGCAAACAATGCGGCGGAGGTTCTGGCGCTCGCCGAGCGGGATGGATTGCCGCTTGCTATGCACATTGCGGAGCGCGCGCGTGTCACGGCAAGGGAGGTGCTTGGATCGGCGCCCGTGACGGTCAATGTGCTGATCGTCGACCGCGAAGGGCGCGTGCAAGCAGAGACGCAATATGGCTAGGCTGCTCATTCTTGGCGGGACGGCGGAAGCGGCGGAGCTGGCGGCACGGCTTGCGGGCGACGCGCGGCTGGAGACCGTGACCTCGCTCGCCGGGCTGACGCGGCTCCCCAATGTCGGCGCGGGCCGGGTGCGCCGCGGCGGATTTGGCGGGCCGGACGGCCTTGCCGCCTTCCTGAGCGACGAGGGCTACGATGCGCTCATCGACGCGACGCATCCCTTTGCCGCGCAGATCGCCGCGCATGCGGCCGAGGCCTCACAAAAAGCGAAAGTGCCGCGCGTAAAACTGCTGCGCCCGCCGTTTGAGCGCACGGCGGAGGACAATTTCGTGCCGGTCCAGGATGTCCAGGCTGCCGCCGATTCCTTGCCGGAAGGCGCGCGCGTGTTTCTCGCTGCCGGGCGACGCGAAGTGGCGCCCTTTGCCGCGCGCAGCGACCTCTGGTGCCTGATCCGCATGATCGAGCCGCCGACCGCCGGAGAGCGCCTACCCCAGGGCGAGGTTATTCTCGGCCGCCCGCCGACCGACCCGGCGGAGGAGGAGTTGCTTCTGAGAGAGCACCAAATCGGCTGGATCGTCTCAAAGGACTCCGGCGGGCGGGCCGCCGCCAAGATCATCGCGGCGCGGCGTCTTGGCCTGCCGGTGGTGCTTGTAGAGCGACCCAAGCCGCCTGCCGGACCGACCGTGGAGAATGTCGACGCGGTGGTGGACTGGATCGAGACGACTTTGTTTGGCGAACCGTAGCCCGCATGAAGCAATGCGAGATGCAGGACCTCACGGTCCAGCGAAGCTCCCCCGGATTGCGCTTCGCTCATTCGGGCTGCAGGACCGCGGTCTGTAACCTCCCCCTGGAGGGGAGGTCGGAGTTTGCAAGGCAGGAGCCGAAGCAAACTCCGGGAGGGGGAGTGTTGTTCCGCTGTAGCTCGAACTGCTCACCCCTCCCCGAAAGCGGCGTTGCCGCTTTCGACCCTCCCTCAAGGGGAGGGTTGCAATGCCATAGCCCTCTTCAAGCGGCGCGCTGGGCGGCGATCTCGCGTTTGTCGCGCGCCAGCCAGATATCGAGGAAGTTCGATAGCCAGGCGCGGATCGGCGGGTCGTAGCGGAACCAGCCGGCCATATGCTCCGGCCGCGATTGCGCCATGGGAAGCGCGAAACGCTCCGCGCCACGCACCGTCCAGCGGCAAGCCATGGCGTAGGTCAGCTCGGAATGAAACTGAATGCCGAAGGCGGTGTCGTTCACAGAAAACGCCTGGTTCCTGAAAATGTCGCCGCGCGCCAGAAGCGTTGCCTCGGCCGGCAGGTCGAAACCCTCGCGGTGCCATTGATAGACCATGTTCGGCCAATGCATGACCTTGCGGCCTTCGGGCGTGGCGTGCAGCTTGTAGAAACCGACTTCCGCGCAACCGTGGCGGTGGGCGGAGACCCGGCTGCCGAGATGCTTGGCGAGCATCTGCGCACCGAGGCAGATGCCGAGAAACGGCGCGCCCTCCTTCAGCGACAGGCCGATCCAGTCCGTCTCCCGGCGCAGATAGTCGTCGCTGTCATTGGCGCTCATCGGCCCGCCGAAAATGATGGAGCCGGCGTGTTTCTCCATCGTGTCGGGCAGCGGATCGCCGAAGCGCGGTTTGCGGATGTCGAGCTCAAACCCCTTGGCCTTCAGCATGTGCCCGAGCTTGCCGGGGCTTGAGCCCTCCTGATGAAGGACGATGAGGACCTTTTGCGGCTCAGATTGCGGAGCGGGCGCGTGCTTCTGCATGGCTAAAGGATGCCGGCGAATGGTCGCGCATGCAACATGTGCGGGTCAGGCCCCCTCGCCAGCCCCGCCGCGCCTGTTCTCCGCCACGGCAAGCTTGCGGGCGATGCGATCGCTGCGGTGCACACCCATCAGCTCTGCCACCCGCCACACGAGGTTTTCCTCAAATTCGTGGCTTTCGCCGTCGGCGTAAACGATCTCCCACAGATGCTCGATGACGCTGATGCGCTCCGCCTCGCTCATCTGGCCCTTCAGGATACTGGTGAAGCGATAGAGGTCGACCGCCTCGCTTTCCGCCGCCGTTGCGTCGGCGATCAGCGTGTCCAGGTCGATGTCGGAGAGCGTGTAATTGCGCAGCAGGAGGTCGCGCAGCGTCTTTCGCTCCTCCTCGCTCACGGTTCCGTCCACCGCCATGCAGTGCACAAGCAGGGCCGCCAGCGCCAGCCGCGTGTCGTGAGCGCTGACGTGACGCTCCTCCTCTTCAACCATGCCGAGACGGCGCACGAAATCCCGTAGAGCATCGATCATCAGGTTGACTTAGGACGAAACGGCTGAGAAATCACCCTGCCGGCCGCCATTGCGCCCAAGCCCCCTTACGAGGGACCGCGCCGGCCACCCGTTTGGATGTCGCCCGATGACTGAAACCGCAATGACGCGTGTCGACACGCGGCGTGCGTGGCTCCAGGAGAGCCGCGCCACGCTGGCGTTGTCGTGGCCGATCATCCTGACGAATGTCGCCCAGATGGCTCTCACCACCACCGATGTGGTGATGATGGGCTGGCTCGGCGCGGATGCACTCGCCGCCGGTGCGCTCGGCTTCAACCTCTATTTCCTGCCCGTCATCTTCGGGATCGGGCTCGTCTCGGCGGTTGCGCCGATGATTGCGCGCGAACTCGGTGCACGCCGAAACTCCGTTCGCGACGTGCGACGCACGGTGCGTCAGGGATTGTGGGCCGCTGTCGCGCTCACAATTCCGGTGTGGATCATGTTGTGGTTCACCGAGCCGATCCTGATTGCCATCGGACAGGAGCCGCATCTGGCGGCCGGGGCGGAAAGCTACATGCGGTCGCTGCAATGGGCTTTCCTGCCGTTTCTCGGCTTCGTCGTGCTGCGCTCCTTTGTAACGGCGCTTGAGCGTCCCATGTGGGCGTTCGTGATCGTCGGCGGAGCGGTGCCGCTCAATGCGCTCGCCGATTGGTGCCTGATCTTCGGGAATTTCGGGTTCCCGCGTCTGGAGCTCTTCGGCGCCGGGCTGGCGACGACCATTGTCAGCACGCTCATGTTCGTCGCTCTGATCGTGCTCGCCGTCAGCGACCGCAAGTTCCGCCGCTATTATGTCTTCGGGCGTTTCTGGCGACCGGACTGGCCGCGCTTTCGCGCCTTGTGGCGGCTGGGCCTGCCGATCGCGGCGACGCTGCTTTTTGAGGTCTCGATCTTCAATGTGGCGGTGTTCTTGATGGGCCTGGTCGGGCCGGCTGCGCTTGCCGCGCACGCCATCGCCATCCAGATCGCGTCGGTGACCTTTATGGTGCCGCTCGGCTTCAGCCAGGCCGTCACCGTGCGCGTGGGCCGTGCCTTTGGCGCCGGCGACGCCGCGGGCGTCATGCGCGCCGGTTGGTCGGCCTATGCGATGGGCGTCGCCTTCATGGCGCTGACGGCATGCGTGATGGTGTTCGCGCCGCACCTTCTCATTAGCGTCTTTCTGGACTTGAACGATCCGGAGAATGCGGAGGTCATATCGCTTGCGGTGACCTTCTTGATGTTCGCCGCACTCTTCCAGGTGGTCGACGGCGCGCAAGCTGTTGGAGCGGGAATGCTGCGTGGCCTGCATGACACGACCGTGCCCATGCTTTACGCAGCGATCGGCTATTGGGGCATCGGGTTGCCGGTCGGCGTAATCCTTGCCTTTCCGCTTGGTTTTGCCGGGTCCGGGATCTGGATCGGGCTTGCGGCGGGACTGACGGCGGTTGCCACATTGATGACATGGCGCTGGGTGATGCGCGAAAAGCTCAATCTGGTGACTCCGCGAACGCTTACTGCACTGCAGCAAGGCGCGGCATGATGTGCCCTTCCGATCACGGCACGAACATTGCATGGGGATAATGGAGATCCGGCGGGGCCTTAGAACCGTAGACACGGGATACAAGGCCCGCCGCGATGGTTTAAATCTTTACAGTCTTTGCCTTAGGCTGCTCACAACGAAGGTCGACCTGCCATGGAAAAACGCATCAGCAGCGTTTCAGCGTCCATGTTCGCCGACTCCGCCATGCCTGAGGGCCCTCTGGTCCACGGCGAGGATATCGAGGCGGTGCGCGAGACCATTCTGGCCAAGCTCGCCCTCGTTCAGGGCAAGGTCCCCACAAGCGCCAGCGACCGCGACTGGTTCATCGCCGCATCGCTGGCGGCGCGCGACCGCATCGTGCATCGCTGGGGGGAATCCAAGCGGCAGATGCGCCGGGAGAACCGCAAGCGCGTCTATTACCTGTCGCTGGAGTTCCTGATCGGCCGGCTGCTCGGCGAGGTGCTCAACAACCTTGAGCTCACCGCGACCTTTCAAGCCGCGCTCGGCGACCTCGGCGTCGACCTCGACCATATGTTCTCTTCTGAGCCGGACGCCGCACTCGGCAATGGCGGGCTCGGGCGGCTCGCCGCCTGCTTTGTCGAGAGCATGGCGACGCTCTCCATTCCCGCCGTCGGTTACGGCATCCGCTATGACCACGGGCTCTTCCGGCAAGTCATCAAGGATGGCGTGCAGCAGGAGTATCCGGAGACCTGGCTTTCGTTCGGCAATCCGTGGGAGTTCGAGCGGCCGGAGATCATCTACGACATCGGCTTTGGCGGGCATGTCGACACCGTGACGCTGTCGGGCGGAGCGAAGCGGTCCGTCTGGCATCCCAACGAGACTGTCGAGGCGGTGGCCTTCGACACGCCCATCGTCGGATGGAAGGGCCGGCGCGTGAATCCGCTGCGCCTGTGGTCGGCGCGCGCTGTCGACCCACTCAGGCTCGACATCTTCAATTCCGGCGACCATGTCGGCGCGCTGATGACACAGGCGCGCGCGGAAGCCATCTCCAAGGTGCTCTATCCGAGCGACGAGACACCAGCCGGTCAGGAGCTCAGACTCCGCCAGGAATACTTCTTCGTCTCCGCCTCGCTGCAGGACCTGGTCAATCGCCACCGGCGTGTCTTCGGCGACGTTCGCTCGCTCCCCGACCGCGCGGCCATTCAGCTCAACGACACGCATCCGGCGATCGCCGTCGCCGAGCTGATGCGCATTCTGGTCGACGTGCTCGGCCTGGAATGGGACGAGGCGTGGGACATCACCGTCCGCACCCTCTCCTACACCAATCACACCTTGCTGCCGGAGGCGCTGGAGACGTGGTCGGTGTCGCTGTTTGAGCGCATGCTGCCGCGGCACGTGCAGATCATCTACCAGATCAATGCGCGGCATCTGGAGGAAGCGGCGCGGCGCACCGTTTCGGAAGCCGAGCTCAAGGCGCTGTCGCTGATCGACGAGCGCGACGATCGCCGCGTGCGCATGGGCCACCTCGCCTTCGTCGGCTCGCATCGGATCAACGGCGTCTCCGCTTTGCACACAGAGCTGATGCGCCACACGGTGTTCAAGGACCTGCACAACCTCTATCCGGAGCGAATCGTCTCCAAGACCAACGGCATTACCTTCCGCCGCTGGCTGCATCGGGCGAACCCGCGCCTCAGCCGGCTGGCCATGGAGCTTTGCGGCGAAGATGTCCTGGACGACCCGACACGCCTGAAGCGGCTTGAGGCGTACGCGGATGATCCGGAAGTGCAGGATCGGCTCGCCCAGATTCGCCATGACAATAAGGGCGCGCTGACGCGGGCCATCGGGCATTCGCTCAACATCAACGTCAATCCGGCTGCGCTCTTCGACGTGCAGATCAAGCGCATCCACGAATACAAGCGCCAGCTTCTCAATCTGCTTGAGACGGTCGCGCTTTACGAAGCGATGCGCGCCGGCCCGAACCAAGATTGGGTGCCGCGGGTCAAGATTTTCGGCGGCAAGGCGGCGGCCACCTACCATCAGGCGAAGCTGATCATTCGTCTCGCCAACGATATCGCCAAAGTCGTCAACAACGACGAGTCGATCCGTGGTCTGCTCAAAGTGGCCTTCATGCCGAACTACAATGTGAGCATGGCGGAGACGATTATTCCCGCCTCCGATTTGTCGGAGCAAATATCCACCGCCGGCATGGAAGCGTCGGGGACCGGCAACATGAAGCTCGGTCTGAACGGCGCGATCACGATCGGCACGCTGGACGGAGCGAATGTGGAGATCCACGAACAGGTCGGCGCCGACAACATCTTCATTTTCGGGCTGCGCGCGGAGGAGGTCCACGAGCGCCTGAAGAGCGGCCACGATTCCGCCGCGGCGATCGAAGCATCGCCGATGCTGAGCCAGGTGATCGCCGCGATTTCAAGCGGCGCCTTCTCGCCGGAAGAGCCGGGCCGCTATGCGCCGATCGTCGACGCGCTCTTGCACAACGACCGATTCCTGGTGACGGCGGATTTCGACTCCTATTACGAGACGCAGCGCCGGGTGGACGAACTGTGGCGCGACAAGCGCGCCTGGTGGGCGATGAGCATCCGCAACATCGCCAATATGGCGTGGTTCTCCTCAGACCGCACAATTCGCGAATACGCCGCGGAAATCTGGCGAACCGACGTGCCCCCGCCGGTTGTGTGAGGCGCTCAAAGCTGCCCACTTAACCCTCGCCGGCCCGGCAAACTTGAACCTTTCGTCCCGACATGGTTGGAACGGAAGGGCAACCGCACCAAGCGGGCGCTCTTGGGCAATTAAAACAGGTGATCTCGCGTGGGCGCTGGGCTTCTGGCCGTCGCGGTCTTGGCGATCTGGCTTTACCTCTTGTTGGCCCGAGGTTTTTTCTGGCGGGCGGCGGAGCGTGACGACACGCTCGCGGTAGCCGGCGAAACAAGCCGCAGCGACGGCGATTGGCCTTCCGTCACGGCGATTGTGCCAGCCCGCAACGAAGCCGACGTGATCGCCAAGACGATCGACCTCCTTACCCGGCAAACCTATCCCGGCCGCTTCTCCATTCTCCTGGTCGACGACCAGAGCAGCGACGGAACAGCGGACGCGGCCCGCGCGGCGGCGGCGGAGACCGGTGCGTCGGATGTGCTGACGTTTCTTGACGGCTCCGATCCGCCGGCCGGGTGGACCGGCAAGCTCTGGGCCATGCATCAAGGGTTTGGCCGCGTGCAGGAGCAGACGGCGCCGCCGGATTATGTGCTCTTCACCGATGCCGACATCGCCTACGAGGCGCCCGACGCCGTTGAGCGCCTGGTGGGCGGCGCCGAAGCACGCGGCACCGTGCTGACCTCGCTCATGGTGAAGCTGCGCTGCGTCAGCCTTCCGGAGCGCCTGCTTGTGCCGGCTTTCATCTTCTTCTTCGCCAAGCTCTATCCGTTCGCCTGGGTGAACGATCCGCGCCGCTCCATCGCGGCCGCGGCTGGCGGATGCATGCTGGTGCGGCGCGAGGCGCTTGCCGCCGCCGGCGGGCTTGCAGCGATCCGCGGCTCGCTGATCGACGATTGCGCGCTCGGCGCGCTCATGAAGAAGCAAGGCCCGATCTGGCTTGGCCTGACGCAGCGCGTCGTCAGCCATCGCCCCTATCACAGCGTCAACGACATCCGCCGCATGGTCGTGCGCTCCGCTTACGCGGAGCTGCGTTACTCGCCGTGGCGGCTGGCGGGCACGCTTTTAGGCATGGCGCTCACCTATATGGCGCCGCCGGCGCTCACGCTTTTTGCCTCCGGCGCCCCGCAGGCGCTCGGCCTGGCGGCGTGGATTTTGATGGCCGCGTCGTTCGTTCCCACTCTGCGCTTTTATGGGCGCTCGCCGCTTTGGGGCGTCGTGCTGCCGGCGATCGCAGCCTTCTACACGGCCTTCACGATCGAATCCGCCGTCCAGCATTGGCGCGGCCGCGGCGGCGCCTGGAAGGGGCGCTTTCAGGCGCAAGCCGCCTCAACCGAGAAGATCGCCGGCGCATGATAACGGCAACGGAAGCGCGCTCCGGCAAGTCGCATCGCGACGAGAACTTTCCCGTCGCGTCACGACTGGTGCATCCGCGCCACCGCGGGCCGATCCTCGCCTTCTACCGCTTCGTGCGTGCCGCCGACGACATTGCCGACCATCCGACGCTCGCCCCGGAAGACAAGCTCCGCATGCTCGACGCGCTTGAGGCCGCGCTCACCGGGCGCGGAGCTCCCGACCGGGAAGCGGAGCCGCTCAAGGCCGCATTGGCGGAGCGTAACCTCTCGCCGCGCCATGCCCTCGACCTCCTCGATGCGTTCCGCCTAGACGCAACGAAGCTCCGCTACGCCGATTGGTCGGAGCTGATGCATTATTGCAGCCTCTCCGCCATGCCGGTCGGACGCTTCGTGCTCGATGTGCATGGCGAAGCACAGCAGACGACGTGGCCGGCCTCCGACCCCATCTGCGCCGCGCTGCAAGTCATCAACCATCTGCAGGACTGCGCCGACGATTACCGCAATCTCGATCGCGTCTATCTGCCGCTCCATCTGATGGAGCATCACGGCGCGCACGTTGAGGACCTCGCAGGCGAAGCCGCCACGCCCGGACTGAAAGAGGTGATCGCGGAGCTCGCGGACCGCTCGCTGGAGCTTCTTGGCGATGGCAGCGCCCTGCCCGACCTGATCGCGGACACGCGGCTGGCGCTTGAGATTTCTGCGATCCACCGCCTCGCCGTGGCGCTTGCCGGCGGCCTCAGGCATCGCGATCCGCTCAGTGAAACCGTGCATCACAGCAAAGCGCGTTTCGGCTTGATCGCGCTTGCCGCTGCGGCCGGAACGCTGATGCGGCGGCCCTTCCGTCGCCGCCTCGATGCCGGGCTTGCGGCCGGAACGCGGGGGCGCTGATGGCGGCGCTTGCGAACGGCGCGCCGGCGCAGACCACGGGCGGCGCCGCCACACCGGAGCTGCCGGCCGCCGGCAGCTCGTTCTACACGGCCATGCGCATCCTGCCGGCGAAGCGACGCGATGCGATGTACGCCGTCTACGCCTTCTGCCGCGCTGTCGACGACATCGCCGACGACGAAGGCCCGCGCGGGCCGCGCCGCGCGGCACTCGACCAATGGCGGGAGGATATCGACCTGCTCTTTCAGGGCGCGGTGCAGGCATCGACGGCCGATCTAGCCGAGCCGACCCGGCATTTCGGCCTGAAGCGCGGCGACTTCCACGCCATCATCGACGGCATGGCGATGGATCTGGAGGCCGACCTCTTCGCGCCGGATTGGGAGACGCTCGACCTTTATTGCGACCGTGTGGCGAGCGCCGTCGGCCGGCTATCGGTACGCATCTTTGGCATGGAGCCGGAGCCCGGCGATGCCTTGGCCTACCATCTTGGCCGCGCCTTGCAGCTCACGAACATCCTGCGCGACGTGGACGAAGACGCCGAGCGCGGGCGGCTCTATCTACCGCGCGAGGGGTTGGAGCGCGCCGGCATCGCCATCGACGGGCGTCGCGCTGAGGATGTTCTCAGCGAGCCGGCGCTTCAGACCGTCTGCGAAGAGCTTGCCGGTCGGGCGATGGATCATTTCGTGCACGCCGATCGCATCATGGGCGAGGCACCACGTGCTGCGGTGCGCGCGCCGCGCCTCATGGAGGTCGCCTACCGCGACATCCTTCGCAAGCTCAGAGCGCGCGGCTGGGCGCCGCCGCGGGCGCGCGTGGGCGTAAGTAAACTTCGCCTTTTGGGCGCCGTGCTCCGCTACGGGATCTGGTGATGGCGAGAATCGTCCATGTCATCGGCGCCGGGCTTTCCGGTCTTTCCGCAGCCGTGGAGCTGGCAGACGCGGGACGCCAGGTCATCGTGCACGAAGCGGCGCGCTTCGCCGGCGGTCGCTGCCGCTCCTATCATGATTTGGCACTCGATCTCACGATCGACAACGGCAACCACCTCCTTCTCTCCGGCAACTGGGCGGCACTTGCCTATCTCGACCGTATCGGCGGACGCGATGCGGTGACCATCGCGGATGAGCCGGCGTTCCCGTTCGCCGATCTTGCGACCGGCGAGCGCTGGACGCTAAGGCCCAATCAAGGCCGCTTGCCGTGGTGGATCCTCGATGCGCGCCGCCGCGTACCGGGCACGCGCGCGCCGGACTATCTCGCCCCGATCGGCGTCCTGCGCGCACCGCCCGCCGCCACGGTCGGCGAGGTGATGGCGTGCCGCGGTCCTCTCTACGATCGTTTGTGGCAGCCCGTTCTTCTGGCCGCGCTTAACACCGACCCGAGCGAAGCCGATGCGCAACTGGCGGCGCAGATCTTGCGCGAAACGCTTGCCGCCGGCGGCCAGGCCTGCCGGCCGGTGGTCGCTACCGGCGGGCTCTCCGCCGCTTTGGTCGACCCGGCCGTCGCCTTCTTGCGCGAGCGCGGCGGCGAGGTGCGGTTCGGCCGCGCGCTCAAACGTGTCGCGTTAGAGGGCGGGCGCGTCAGCGCGATCCATTTCGGCGACGACGGCATCACGCTCGGCGCGGACGACCAAGTGGTGCTCGCGTTGCCGCCGAATGTGGCGAAGGCGCTCCTTCCTGAGCTATCCGCGCCGGAGCGCTTCCATGCCATCGTCAACGGGCATTTCCGCATCGCGCCGCCGGCCGGACAAGAGCTGGTGCTCGGTGTCATTAACGGCACGACGGAGTGGCTGTTCGCCTATCCGGACCGGCTTTCCGTCACGATCAGCTGCGCCGACCGGCTCGTGGACACGCCGCGCGAGGAGCTGGCCGAGACGATTTGGCGCGAAGTCGCCACGCTCACCGGGCTTGCGCCGGAATTGCCGCGCTGGCAGATCGTGCGTGAACGACGGGCGACCTTCTCCGCTACGCCACAGGAAGCGGCGAAACGGCCGGAGGCGCGTACGCGATACGACAACCTGGTGCTTGCCGGCGACTGGACGCAAACGGGCCTGCCGGCCACCATCGAAGGATCAATCCGTTCCGGCCTGAGTGCGGCGGCGCTGGTTGCGGGCGCGCCCGACCGGCTGGATCGATCCCGGAGAGCTGCATGACGAGTGACGTAATGGCGCGCAAAGAGGCTTCGTCTGGCGATATGGCTTCGCCTCGTCTGGAGAACGAGGTCGCGCTTGCCGAGCTCGACAAGCGCGTGGAGTCTGCGACCGACGCGCTTCTCAGCGCCCGCAAGGACGACGCCCATTGGTGCTTCGAGCTGGAGGCGGATTCCACGATTCCCGCCGAGTATGTGCTTTTCCGCCATTTCCGCGGCGAGCCGGAAGACCTGGAGCTGGAAGCCAAGATCGCCGTCTATCTGAGGCGCATCCAGGGCGTGCACGGCGGCTGGCCGCTGTTCCATGATGGCGCTTTCAACATGAGCGCCAGCGTCAAGGCGTATTACGCGCTGAAGATGATCGGCGACGATCCCGACGCGCCGCACATGGCGCGCGCCCGCGATGCGATCCTCAAGAACGGCGGCGCTGAGCAGAGCAATGTGTTCACGCGCTTCCTCCTGGCGCTCTACGAAGAGGTGCCGTGGCGGGCAGCGCCCACCATGCCGGTGGAGATCATGCATCTGCCGCGCTGGTTTCCCTTCCATCTCGACAAGGTCTCCTACTGGGCGCGCACCGTCATGGTGCCGCTTTTCGTGCTGCAGGCGTTGAAGCCGAAAGCGGTGAACCCGCGCGGCACGCGGATTCAGGAGCTCTTCCGCACGCCGCCCGACAAGGTGCGCAAATGGCCGAAGGGACCGCACCAAAAAGCGCCGTGGACGCAAATCTTCGGCGGCATCGACATTGTGCTGAAGCGTGTCGAGCCGTTCTTTCCTCGCGGCATGCGTCGCCGCGCGATCGACAAGGCCGTGGCGTTTGTCGATGAGCGGCTCAATGGCCGCGATGGGCTCGGCGCGATCTTCCCGGCGATGGTCAATGCCGTGCTCATGTACGACGTGCTCGGCGTTCCGTCCGACGATCCGAGGCTTGTCGATGCACGGCAATCGATCGACGACCTGCTCGTCATCAAAGATGACGAGGCCTATTGCCAGCCCTGCCTGTCGCCGGTCTGGGACACGGCGCTCGCCACCCACGCTTTGCTGGAAGTCGGCACCGAGAAGGCAGAGAACGCCGCATATGAGGCGCTCAACTGGCTTAAGCCATTGCAGGTGCTCGACGTGGTGGGCGACTGGGCGGCACAGCGCCCCAATGTGCGGCCGGGCGGCTGGGCGTTCCAATATGCCAACGCCCATTATCCTGATCTCGACGATACGGCCGTCGTGGTGATGGCCATGCAGCGCGTGCAAGCGCGCCTGGATAAAAGCAAAGGCGCGTTCGACGAGGCGATTGAACGCGGTCGCGAGTGGATCGCCGGGTTGCAGAGCCGCGACGGCGGATGGGCCGCCTTCGACGCCGACAACACGGCGGAATACCTCAACAACATCCCGTTCTCCGACCACGGCGCTTTGCTTGACCCGCCGACCGCCGACCTGACGGCGCGCTGCGTCTCCATGCTGGCGCAGCTTGACGAAGACGCGCCGACAAGCCCGGCCATGACGCGCGGCGTCACATGGCTGATGCGGGACCAGCTGGAAGACGGAAGCTGGTACGGGCGCTGGGGGATGAACTACATCTACGGCACGTGGTCGGCGCTTTCAGCGCTGAACGCCGCCGGAATCGATCGGGAATCGCCGGCGGTCAAGAAGGCGGTGGCGTGGCTGGAATCCATTCAGAATTCCGACGGAGGATGGGGCGAGGACGGGGACTCCTACAAGCTCGACTATAGCGGCTACGAAGCCGCGCCCAGCACGCCCTCGCAGACGGCCTGGGCGCTGCTTGCGCTGATGGCGGCCGGTCAGGTGGAAAGCCAGGCGGTCAAGCGGGGAATCGGTTATCTTGCCCACTCACAAGGCGAGGATGGCCTATGGCCCGAAGAACGCTTTACGGCGGTCGGTTTCCCGCGCGTGTTCTATCTTCGCTATCACGGCTACGCGAAATTCTTCCCGCTATGGGCGATGGCGCGTTATCGCGGGTTGCGCCGCGGCAACAGTCGTACTGTGGCGTTCGGGATATAAAGGCGCAATGAACGTCCACGTCGCAGCCGACCGTCTGCCGGTGCTCGTGGTCACCGGAATGGCGCGGGAGACCAAGCTCGCGACCGGCCCCGGGCTTTCGGCGGTGACCTCCGGCGGCGACCCCGACCGGCTGCGCAAACTCCTGGCGGCGCGGACTGTCGCCGGCTGCCGCGCCGTGTTGAGTTTCGGCATTGCCGGCGGGCTCGACCCGGCCTTGAAGGCCGGCGACGTTGTCGTGGCGACCGGCGTGGTGACGGACAAGGCACGCTGGCCGGCCCACAGGGCGCTTGCCGATACGCTTGCTGCATCACTGAAGGCCGGCGGCGTGCGCGCGACACTCGCCGACATTGCCGGTGTCGACGCCGCGCTGCTTAACGCCGACGCCAAGGCGGCAACGCGAGGCGCGACCGGCGCGGCTGTGGCGGATATGGAATCGCATGTCGCCGCAGAATTCGCTGCTCGCCACGGGCTGTTATTCGCGGCGCTGCGTATCGTCTGCGATCCGGCTGAGCGCACGATGCCGTCCATGGTCGCCAACGCGCTGAAGCCCGACGGCGGCGTCGACCATTATTCGGTACTGACGGATTTGTGGCGCGAGCCAATGCAGCTCGCCGCACTGCCGCGCCTCGCCGGTGAGGCGCGGACAAGCTTTCGCGCGCTAGGCCGCTGTCGAGATCTTCTTGGGATCGGGCGTGGTTTTCCGGATCTCTTCCAGCTTCTCGGCGACGTTGCGTGAGAACACGTACTCCGCCGGACGCTGATCGGCGAGCGAGATTTCCGGCGCCATCTCCCCATCGGTCCTGACACCGCGCAGCGCGACCATTGCCGCCTTCCAGGGCTTACGCACGGTGTCGGTGACAGCACTTGCCTCATAGCCGCAATGCACCATGCAGTCGGCGCATTTCTCGTAATTGCCGGTGCCGTATTTCTCCCACTCCGTCTCTTCCATGAGCTCCTTGAAGGTCCGGGTGTAGCCTTCGCCGAGCAGATAGCAGGGGCGCTGCCAGCCAAACACGGTGCGCGTCGGGTTGCCCCACGGCGTGCAGTGATATTGCTGATTGCCGGCAAGGAAATCGAGGAACAGGCCGGACTGATTGATCGGCCATTTGCGGCCGCCTTTGCCGCGACGGAACACGCCACGGAAGAGCTCCTTGGTGGCGCGCCGGTTGAGGAAGTGTTTTTGGTCCGGTGCACGCTCGTAGGCGTAGCCGGGTGACATCGTGATGCCGTCGACGCCAAGCTCGGTCACGGTGTCGAAGAAATCAGCGACGCGATCGGCTTCCGAATTGTTGAAGAACGTGCAGTTGATGGTGACGCGGAAGCCCTTCTCCTTGGCGAGCTTCAGGGCGGAGACCGCCTTGTCGTAAACGCCTTTGCGGCAGACGGAGCGGTCGTGCATCTCCTGATCACCGTCGAGATGGATCGACCAGTTGAAATAGTGGTTCGGCTTGTACTGATCGATCTTCTTCTCAAGCAGCAGCGCGTTGGTGCACACGATCGTGTAGCGGCGCTGCGCGATCAGCCCTTCGACGATCTTGGGCAGCTCCTTGTGAATCAGCGGTTCGCCGCCGGCGATCGAAACGACAGGCGCGCCGCATTCTTCAGCCGCATGAAGCGCGTCCTCAACAGAGATGCGTTTGTTGAGAATCTCCTCCGGATAGTCGATCTTGCCGCAGCCGGCGCATGCCAGATTGCAGCGGAACAGAGGCTCCAGCATCATCACAAGCGGATAGCGCTTGCGGCCCGTCAGATGCTGACGAAGGATGTAGCCGCCGATCGTCGCGGCTTGCCTGACTGGAATTCCCACTAGCGCGTCCCTTCTTTGACCATCGGTTCGGCAGCGCGTGCGGCCGCCGGCTCCCTGGTGAGCTCCACCGGCAGGCGGAAATGCACGTTCTCCTCGATTCCGTCCAGCGTCGTCACCTCCACTGAGGCGATTTTGCGCAGCGCCTCAATCACGTCCTCCACCAGCACCTCAGGCGCTGAGGCGCCGGCGGTGAGACCGACCTTGTTGACGCCGTTCAACCATGCGGGATCCACATGGGACCCGTCGGCGACTAGATAGCCCGGCACGCCCGATTCCTCTGCGATCTCCCGCAAGCGGTTGGAATTGGAGCTGTTTTGCGCGCCGACAACGAGAATCATGTCGGAGACCCGCGCCAGATCGCGCACCGCGACCTGCCGGTTTTGCGTGGCGTAGCATATATCGCGCGTGTCCGGCCCGACCACGTCGGTGAAGCGGCGCTTCAGCGCTTCGATCAGCGCGCTCGTATCGTCGACGCTGAGCGTCGTCTGGGTGACGTAGGCGATCGGCGTGTCGTCATCGAGCGGCAGCGCAGCGATCTCCTCCTCGTCCTGCACGAGATGGGTCGGACCGTCGATCTGGCCGAGCGTGCCCTCCACCTCCGGGTGGCCGGCATGGCCGATCAGGATCAGCGTGCGTCCGCGCTGAACGTAGTGTCGGCCCTGATTGTGGACCTTCGAGACCAGCGGACAGGTCGCGTCGAGGGTCGGCAATTCACGCGCCTTCGCCTCGTTGATGACGGCCTTCGGCACGCCATGGGCGCTGAACACGGTGATGGCGCCGTCGGGCACCTCGCTCAGCTCCTTGACGAAACGCGCGCCCTTGGCGATCAGGCTGTCCACGACGTGTCTGTTGTGCACAATTTCGTGACGCACGTAGACCGGCGATCCATAGCGCTCCAGTGCGCGCTCGACGATGTCGACCGCGCGCACGACGCCAGCGCAGAAGCCGCGCGGCTGCGCAAGAATGACCTGCAAGTGCTTGTCAGCGACGCTCGGCAAGGCCCCTGCCCCTAACGGAAACCCGGTTTCAAGTCTTATGCTTTCAAGTTTTATGCCATGCGGCCGGTCTTCGGTCGAGTCCGGGAGCCCGGCCAATGCGCAAGAAGTACCAAGGGGTTGCTGGAATATTACACCCCGCATTTCCGCGACAAAAGGGCACCGCAGGCGCCCGGGGGTTCTAACCGCTCCCCAGCCGCTTCATGCGAATGATGACGTAGTTCTCGCCTTGATTGATATCCAGCACGGCGTCCTGAAACTCCGGAACCAAGGCCTTAGCCGCGTCGCCGCTTAGCGCATAGGGCTCACGCGGCACGCCGAGGAACTTGTCGAACTCGTCGTTGTTGTTGACGTCGTGATAGCCGACCACGGCGTAGGCGCCAGGCGGCACGTCCTGGAACAGCGCCTCGACGAAGCCCTGCGAGGCCGGCACGGCGGCCTGGTATGGACAGCCCTCGGGGCTGAAATCGGTGTCGCAAACCGCGACATTGACCACGCCGTTGTTCGATTCAACGTTCTCAACGATGACGCGCACGATCGTCTGGCCCGATGCTGGTTCCGCCGGTGCGGGCGGCTCTTCGGCAGCCGCGGGCGGTGCTTCCTCGACCAATTCCGGATCGGCCTGAGCCACGATCTCCGGCGACAGATCGGCTCCGCGCGATTCCTCCTCCGCCGGCGCAACGGGCTCGGCGGCCACGAGATCGGGCTCGACCTCTGGCGCCGTTTCAGGCTCCACAGGCACGGCCGGCAGGGCGAGCGGCTCCAGCATCGCGCCGGCAAGCGGCTCGGGCGCGAAGAACACCAGCGGCAGTGTCTTCGGCATCGGGAGCATCTCAATGTCGGCGCTCGCCGATTGCGCCTGCACCGTCGCCAATGTCGCGCTACCGACAATAAGCAGCGCTGCTACTTTCATCGCGATTGTTCCGTTCCTTAAACGCGCGAACCTTGAAACCACTCCATCAGGCCTCTTTGTCAAAATGCTGACAAAACCACAGCTATTTCCGGTCAGCGACATTTCGCTTGAACTGCTCCACCACCGCCGTCAAGGCCTCGTCAACCGGGCGCGGGGTGTAGCCTAGTTCGTTTCTGGCCTTGGCGCAGTCAAAAGGCGCGGAGCGCAGCGCCAAGACAACGCCCTCCAATGTAGCGACCGGAGGCGCGCGCGTCACGTAATCCGACCACCAGCCAGCTACGACCCCCGTCGCCAGCGCCAATAATGCGGGCACCGTGCGCTGTGGCATGGAACGCCCGGATTTCCGGGCCAGAATCGCCATAAGCGCCTGTAATGAGAGGTTTTCGCCGCCAAGGATGTAGCGCTCGCCAGTGCGGCCCTGCAGGCCGGCCAGGACAATGCCGTCGGCGACGTCGCGCACATCCACCAGGTTGAGTTCGCAATCCAGGAAGAACTTCTGGTTGCCCGTTAAGAACAACGCCAACATGGCGGCCGGCGGGGTGTTATTGTGGTCGCCGGGGCCGATGGGCACGGTCGGATTGACCACGATAACGTCGTGCCCCTCCCGCGCTGCGGCGCGCGCGGCATGCTCGGCCAGCAATTTTGAGCGCGTATAGGGTCCCGGCATCTCGTCAAGCCGTGGATCGCTTGCCTCATCGATCGCCGAGCCGGTCGAGCGCCGTTTCGGCAGCAGGATCGATTCCGTGGAGCAATGCACCACCCGTCGAACGCCCGCGCGCGACGCGGCCTTCAGTACGGTCTCCGTGCCACCGCGATTGATCCGGTCGAATGCCTGCTTGTCGCGGTGCCAGAGATGGGCGATGCCGGCGAGATGATAGACACAATCAGTGCCGCGCATCGCCTCTTCGACAATTGCCGCGTCGACAACTGAGCCCTGGACATATTCGGCGGGCGCCGATGCCGGCGGAAGCTCCGCGACATCGAGCACCCGCACGTCATCGCCGCGCGCCGTCAATGCGCCGACCAGATGCTGGCCGATGAATCCGCTGCCGCCCGTCACGAGCGCCAACGCCATTTAACGGTTCGCCGGTTGGCGTCCGATTCCGATGGCCGTCATGAAGGACGGCAACACGACCAGCGACACGATGAGGACGAAGAAGATCGCCAGGCCCAACAAGACGCCCATGGAAAACAGACCGCGATGCTCCGCGATCGACAGCGTCGCGAAGGCGGCGACAGTGTTCAGCTGCGTGATCAGAACGGCAAGCGGCGTAGATGTTGAGAGCACGTTGCCGGCACCTGAGCCTGTGGCCGCCTCGTGATCCACCTCGCGGGCCCGGTTGACCATGTGAATGCTGCTGGCGACGCCAAGGCCGATGAGAAGCGGGATGACAATGACATTGGCGAAGTTGAACGGCAGATCGAGAGCGGCCGATCCCGCAACGACCCACAACGAGCCAAGGGCCAGCGGCGCCAGCACCAAGAGGACGTCCGATACTCGGCGCCGCAACACCACGACCACCAGACCGATCGCGATCACGGTGTACAAGATCGCTTCGCCGAAGGAGAACAGTATGGCCTTGCCGGCCCCGGTGACGCCGGCGGGCGCGCCGGTCGGATTGGGCGCAACGCTCTGCACGTTCTCGGTGAACGTCCGCATGGCGGTAGCGCTCGGCAGATCGGTTGCCGGAAGCACGCGAAGCCGGACATCGCCGGCATCGGAGACCCAGTCGCTGCGGAAATCTTCCGGGATATCGTCGATCGTGACCGCCTCCGCGACGGAGAACTTCTGTCGTAGGTCGGCAACCAAGGGCGGCATCTGGCGGGTTAGGGCTTCGCCGAGTGCACGCAACATGTCCGGCGCGTCGCCCTGTTCGGCCGCAAAGCGCTGAAGTGCCTCGGCAAGCCGCGCGCCGGCGTCGCGGATGGCCGGCTCAATCGGCATCTCCTCGGGCACGGCGGCGATCGCTTCGGCGCTTTGGAGCAATGCAGCATAGGCGCCAGCCAGCTCCTCGTCGGTGGGGGCGGCAGCTTCACGCACCGTCATGAAGCGCTGGCCGAGTTGCCCGCGCGCGTTCCTCAGCGCCTCTAGCTTTGGCTCCTGATCGCGCGGAACGAAATCGCCGATCCAGCGCACGCCGGCCACACCATCAAGGGCGGCAAGCTTGGGTACCATCTCGCCCGCAGCTTCCAGGTCTGGCGCCAGCACGTTCAGCGCATAGGGCGAGGTCTCGGGATTGTCGGCCAGGTCCTTATAGGTTTCGACGGCTTCGGTGTTCGGGTTCTGCAGGTTGAGCGGGTTGGTGTCGATCTCCACGCGAATGGCGGCGAAGAGCGCGGCAACGCTGACGAGCCCCGCCGCGACAAGCACGATGCGGTAGTGGCGTCCGATCACCGGTGCGATGCCGAGGCTTCGCGCGGCGCTTGACGAGGGCTGCGGCCGCATCACCGCCATCAGCGCGGGCAGAAGCGTGAACGTGATCACCAGCGCAACGAGCATGCCGAGCGCGGAGATGATGCCGAACTCCGCCAGGCCGGTGTAGGACGTCGGCACAAAAGACAGGAACGCTAGCGCAGCGCATAGCGCGCTCAGGCTGATGCCGGGCCATTCGCTGGCGATCGCCCGCTTCAGCGCCTCGTCGAACGAAGCTCCGCTGCGCGCCGCCTCCAGATAGCGCATGCCCAGATGCGTGCCGAAATCGATGCCGAGACCGAAGAAAAGCACAACGAAGGCGACGGAGATCAGATTGAGCCGCCCGACTGACAAGGCGGCGAGACCCGCGGTCCAGACAGCGCCAATGAGCAGTGCAATCAGGAGCGCTGCGATCATGCGACCGGAACGAATGCCGATCGTGAGAATGGTGGAGACGAGGATCAGCGATAGAATGCTGGCGTAGAGCGCACCGGAGAAGGCGTCGTTCAGCTCCTGCTGGCGCAGCACCGGCTCACCGGTCACGCGGAACGTCACGTCGGGAAAGGCATCGCTGAGCTCTCCGAAGGCGGCGCGCAGCGCATCGATGGCGGCGCCGGCCCGGTTCAGCGAAGTGTCATCGAGGACCGGCTTGATCTCCAGGATCTGCCGCTCGCGACCGGGAAGCCCGTCGGGACCGAAGAGGTCGTTCCACGGCATCTCGGCCGTCTGGCCGGCGGCGGAGGCTTCGACCGTCTCGGCGATCAGGTCGAGCATGCGCTCCAGGCCGGGCGGCGCGAAGCCCTGTGTGGCGCCCTCCTCCGACATGCCGATCAACCCGGCCATGCCGCGCAGGGTCGGATCGTCGGCCAGATTAGCGAGAACCGATCGCGCCGGCCTGAGCTGCCCGGCGACCTCCATGATGCGCTCCGGCTCAAGGAAGAGCAGGCCGTAGCGGTCGAAATAGGGGGAAGAGCCGGCCAGCTCGACCCACTCAAACAATTCGCCGCGACCCTCCAAGAGCGCCGTCAGGCCCTTGCCGGCGCCCTCCGCTTCCTCGGAGGTCTCTCCATCGACCACAACGACGATGACGTCTTCCTCCGGAAACGCCTTCTCATAGGCGATCTCGGCTTGTCGAAACGGCAGCTCGGCTGAAAGAATCTCATCGGTGCTGGTGTTGATCGTCAGCCGGGTCGCGGCCAGGGCCGCAAGCACGGTTATCGCCAACGCGACGCCGATCACCGCCCAGGGACGATGAACCGCCATGTTCGCCAAGGTCTGCAGCAGCGTCTGATCGGTTTTCGACATGCGTGGATTGGTCGGCCTCAGGGGCCAGGAGCGTTCGATCCTAATGGTCGGGGGGCTTGCTGATCCGCCAATTGTGGGCGCAAAGCCTGTTAACGCCAGTGGGCGGGTTGCCGCAACCCATTTCGCTCGCGCATTCTAGGGACGTCCGACGAACTGGGGGCATGATTTGAGCGCTGAGAGTTTTGAGAGCCGTCTGGCTTCGGCCGCTGAGACCGTCGATGCGGTGCTGGAAGACTTGCTGGCCGCCACGGCGCGCGCCGGCGAAATCGCGCGGCCGGACCGCCTCCTGGACGCCATGCGCTACGCGACGCTGGGCGGCGGCAAACGGCTCAGGCCATTTCTTCTGGCGGAGGCGGCACGGGTTTTCGGCGCGGACGGCGCGAATGTGCTGCGCGCCGCAGCTTCGGTTGAGCTCATCCATTCCTACAGCCTCGTCCATGACGATCTTCCAGCCATGGACAACGACGATTTGCGTCGCGGGCGGGCAACCGCGCACCGCGCCTATGATGAGGCGACCGCCATCCTGGTCGGCGACTCGCTTCTGACCCTCGCTTTCGACGTTCTGGCGGACGAGAAGACCGACCCGGACCCCGCCGTGCGCGTCGATCTCGTTGCAACGCTAGCCATTGCGTCAGGGCTCGGCGGCATGGCCGGCGGTCAGATGCTGGACCTTGCGGCGGAGGGGCGCTTCGCCGACGACAAGGCGCCGCTTTCGCTGTCCATGGACGATATCTTGCGACTGCAGGCGATGAAGACCGGCGCGCTTATCACCGCGTCGGCGGAGATGGGCGCCATCATCGGCCGCGCCGACAAGGCGGGCCGCAAGGCGCTGCGCGATTACGGCCATCTTCTCGGGCAGGCGTTCCAGATCGCCGACGATCTGCTCGATGTGGAATCGGACGCCAAGACGCTCGGCAAGGCGACGGGTAAGGATTCCTCGATGGGCAAAGCAACTTTGGTGGGGCTGATGGGCGTTGAAGCCGCTCGCGAACGACTGGCCGGGCTGGTCGCGGAGGCGGAGGCGGCCCTCAATCCGTTCGGGGACAAGGCCGACGTGTTGCGGCAGGCGGCGCGCTTCGTCGCGGATCGCCGTAATTGAGCGCCATGGCCAAGACAGACAAGCTGCATGGCGTCATCGCCGCGGCTCCGACACCGATCACGGATGCGCTCGAACCGGACCTTGAGCGCTTCGTGACGCTCTGCCGCTGGCTCCTCGACAATGGCTGCGATGCGCTCAACATCTGCGGCACCAACGGCGACGCGACTTCGCTCACGGTCACGCAGCGCAAAGCCGTCATGAGCGCTGCCGCCGATGCGCTGCCGGGCGAACGGATCATGTGCGGCACCGGCGCGGCGTCCGTCGGCGACGCAGTGCAGCTTACGGAGCACGCCGCCGCGCTCGGCTTTGCCGGCGCTCTGCTTCTGCCGCCGTTCTATTACAAGGGCGTGCCCGACGATGGGATCGTGAGATATTTCGAGCCGATCGTCGCGGCGACACAAAACGCGCCGATCGACCTCTACCTTTACAATTTCCCGCAGCTTTCCTGCGTCGAATATTCCGTGCCGCTCATTGAGCGCCTGATCGCCCTGTTCGGCGGCCGCATCGCCGGGTTGAAGGATTCCTCCGGCGATCTCGATTACGCGTCGAGCGTCGCTTCGATCTCCTCAGAACTCGCCGTGTTTCCGAGCACGGAGGCGGTGCTGCTTAGGGCGAGAGCTGGCGACTTCGCCGGCTGCATCTCCGGCAGCGCCAACATCACTTCAGCGCATTGCGCAAAGGCCTACCACGACGGTGACTCCGCAGCGCTCGACAAGGCGGTCGCCATTCGCTCGCTCGTCACGCGGCTGCCGCCTGTGCCGGCTATGAAGGCAGTGCTGGCCGCGCGGCTCAACGATCCCGCCATTGCCGCTGTGCTGCCGCCACTGGCGCCGCTTCCCGACGCCGACGCCCGGCAGCTTCTTGCCGATATCGCGGCGCTGGAATCGTCGGACTAATCGTCCCAATCAGGCGCGGCGTCGGCGGGGTCGATGATGCGCGCGTCAGGCCGCGACAGCGCGGAGATGGTGGCCATATCATCCGGCTCCAACGCGAAGTCGGCGACGGCGAAGTTCTCCTTGATGCGCTCCGGCGACGCGCTCTTGGGCACGGCGATCACACCATCCTGCTGAATGTGCCAGCGCAGGATCACCTGAGCCGGCGTGCGGCCCAGCCGTTTGGCAATCGATAAAACCGTCTCGTCCTTCAGCATATCGCCGCGTCCAAGCGGCGAATAAGACGTGAAGGAGATGCCGCGCTCGCGGCAGGCGCCGATGACTTTGTCCTGGTTGAGATAGGGATGGTATTCGCACTGATTGGTGACGATCGGCTCATCCGTCGCCGACCAGGCATCGGCGACGAGCTTGCTGGTGTAGTTCGACACGCCGATATGCCGCGTCATGCCGCGCCGCTTCACGTCGTTGAGCGTGCGCGTCGTCTCTGCGATCTTGAGATCACGGCTCGGCCAATGAATGAGCACGAGATCGACATCATCCATACCGAGACGCTTGAGGCTTGCCTCAACGGCGCGTTGCATGATTCCGTCGGCAAGCTCCGGCGGTGGCACTTTCGTCGTGACGAAGATCTCCTCGCGCGGCACGCCGGAGGCGCGGATCGCCTCGCCGACTTCCGCCTCGTTTCCGTAGGCGGACGCGGTGTCGATATGGCGGTAGCCGGCGGCGAGGGCGGCGGAGACCGCGGTCACGCATTCCTCGCCGCGCAACGGCCACGTGCCAAAGCCGATGGCCGGGATCGCCGCGCCATGCGCGGAGACGGCGTGCAGGGCCGACATCAGCCGGCGGGCTTGTAAGCGATGGCCTCGATCTCGACCTTGATGTCGATCATCAGCCGTGCCTCAAGCGTCGTGCGCGCCGGCGGGTTATTCGGAAAGTAGCTCCCATAGGTGGCGTTGAACGCGGCAAATTCCTTGGCGTCCGTCAGGATGACAAATGTCTTGACCACGTCGTCGAGCGTGCAGCCGGCGAGCTCCAGCGCCGCCTTGATGTTTTCCATCACCTGCCGCGTCTGTTCCTCAATGCCGCCGGACACAACCGTGCCGCTCTGGTCGGTCGGCACCTGGCCGGATATGTAGACGTAGTCCCCTGCCCGCACGGCCGGCGACAACGGAACGTGCGACTTGCCGAATACCTGCTTACCCATGCTTTTGGCTCCCCTTCTGTGGCACCGGCTGTAGAGAAAAGAGGCTCCGATGACAAATGCTCCGGCGATGAATGTTGGCGATATCGAGACGCCGGCCGTAACGATCCTGCTTGATCGCCTGGAAGCCAACATCGCCCGGGCGCAGTCGCTGACGGATGCGCAGGGCGTGAGCAACCGCCCGCACATCAAGACGCATAAGATTCCCGCGATCGCGGCCATGCAGATCGCCGCCGGCGCTAGCGGCATCACCTGCCAGAAGCTCGGCGAAGTTGAGGTGTTCGTGGATGCCGGCGTCGCCGACGACATTCTGGTCACCTACAACATCCTCGGCGAGGTGAAGACCGATCGGCTGATGGAGCTGTCGTCGCGTATCAAGCGTCTTGCGGTTGTCGCCGACAATGAAGTCGTCCTGCGCGGGCTTTCCGAAGCGGGCGTGCGCCACGGACGCGACGTGCCGGTGCTGATTGAATGCGACGGCGGCATCGGCCGCAATGGTGTGCAGACACCGGAAGCCGCGCAGGCGCTTGCACAGATGGCGACCAACCTGCCGCGCATCCGCTTTGAGGGCCTGATGGTCTTTCCCAACAAGGGGCCGGAGACCGCCACCTTCATGAACAAGACGCTGGAGCTCATCAAGGCCGACGGCATCGCAGTGCCGGTGGTCTCCGGCGGCGGCTCGCCGGCACTGATGACGCTGGCCGACTTCCCGATGATGACGGAGCATCGCGCCGGGACTTATGTCTATAACGACTTGATGATGGTCGATGCGGGCGCTGCTTCGCTGGACGATTGCGCGATGCATGTGCGCGCCACGGTGGTCTCGATGCCAACGGAAGACCGCGCCATCATCGACGCCGGCTCCAAGGTGTTTACGCGCGATCAGTATGGGCTTTCCAATTTCGGGAAGCTGGTGGAGCATCCCGGCGCGGTGGTTGCCAATTGTTCCGAAGAGCACGGCATGCTCGACCTGTCGCGCGCCCAATCCAAACCGCGGATCGGCGACACCGTCAACGTGATCCCCAACCATTGCTGCGTCGTCTCCAACATGGTCGACGAGGTCTATGGCGTGCGCGACGGTGAGGTGGAAACGGTCTGGCCGGTGGCGGCGCGCGGTCGGGTCCGTTAGGCGCCGGCTTCCGTTTCTGGGCGCTCGGGACGACCGCTCCCCACACGTCCTCGGCTTGACCTGCGTCAAGGACTGAGCGGCCGCTGCGGCACTAGCTAAGCCAATTCAGCTGCAATCGGTGGTCGTGTCGGTTTGTCCGGCGCGTCGTCCACCGAAGGTCGCCGCCTGGAGCGGTGAACGCTTGGCTGTCCAAGGAAACGCACCATGAAACCGAATCTGATCCTGCTTGCCGCAGACGGCTCTGACCCGTCACAGAAAGCCCTGGACTATGCCGTGCTGCTTGCCAAAAGCGCGCCAGCAAAGCTGCTTGTCCTACATGTCCAGAAGAGACACGGCCGCGAGAGCATTCCGCCGGAGCTGGCGGAGCTTCAGCGCATCGAGCACATCCGCGTGACGGAAGCAGAAGTGCTGCACGGCGTGGCCGAAACGGTCGCGGCGACGGCTGAGCAGCAAGCGCGCGCCAAGGGCGTCGCGGAGACCGGGCGGCTCGTTGTGGAAGGCGATCCGGCCCGCGAGATCATTGCGGCCGCAAAAGCCAACAACGCCGATACGATTGTCATCGGAAGCCGCGGCCTGGGTGACCTTGAAGGTCTCCTCCTCGGCAGCGTATCGCACAAGGTAGCGCAGGCGGCGCCGTGCACCTGCGTTATCGTGCGCTAGGCGCGCGGTCGGTCCGCTAGTTCTCCACCTCAAAGCCGAGCCCGAACTGCACGGCCATCCGGCAGGCGTGTTCGGCAATCGCGGTGTCGAGCGCCGGCGTTCCGGTGAGGTCGCAAATGGTAATCTCGTCTTCGCCCTGACGGCCGGGCTTGGTCCCGGCCGCCAACTCACCGATCTCGTCGGCGACGTGATCGTCCTTTAGAAGCCCGGCGGCGACGGCGGCGCGCATCTCGCCCATGGCGCGGCTCTGGTCGTTGCTGTCGCAGACGAACCGATCCGCATCGACAAGGATACGCGGGTCGAGCTCGTTCTTGTTCGGCGCATCCGCCCCAATTGCGGTGATATGCAAGCCGGGACGCAGCCAGTCGCGCTTGATGATGGGTTTTTCGGCGGGCGTGGCGGTGATCAGAACGTCGGCCTTGCGCACGACGTCCTCCGCCGTCGCGGCGACGCGAACGGAGATGTCGAGCGTGTTGCGTATCTTCAGCGCAAAGGCTTCCGACTTGCCGGTTCCCCGCGCCCAGACGATCAGCTCGGAGAAGTCGCGCACCTCCTTCAGCGCCTGCACCTGCAGTTCCGCCTGGGCGCCCGCGCCGATCACGCCGGCGGTATGGATCTCCGCCGGCGCCAGGTGTTTGGCGGCGACAGCGCCGGCGGCCGCGGCGCGCAGGCCCGTCAGATAGCCATTGTCGAGGAGGACGGCCGTCGCGATGCCGGATTCTGAGTCGAGCAGCACCGTCATGGCGCCGACATTGGGCAGGCCGAGCCCGGCATTGTCGCCGAAGCTTGGCGTCACCTTGATGGCGAAATGCGTGAGCCCGGGGACATAGGCCGCGCTCACATCGAGCGTGCCGTGATGCGCCTCGATCGCCATTGTGAGATGCGGCGGGACGGTGACGGCGCCCTCCGTCAGCACGCGAAGCGTGCTTTCCGCCAGCGCCACCAATTCCGCGTCGAGCTCCACGCCCGATCTCAGATCGTCCTCGGTGAGGATCGTCACATTCGGCATGTTTCCGGGGTTTCTTCCTGCCGCCAACAGCGACGATCCCCGGGGGAAGCCACCTATGTCAATGATACTGACGTCGAAGCCGGGTCAGAAGCTTCCCGCGGGCCACGCTCGCGGTTTGCGCGTTTGTCCCTTTGCTGGAGCATGATCTTATCCGAAAACCGGTATCCACTTTTCGGGATCATGCTCTAGCATAAGACGAACCAGCCCGCCGCTAAAGGTGCGGCGCGAGGACGGAGACCATCCATGTATACGGTCGGTGAGGAGGAGATTGAGGCCATCGCCACGGCGATCCGCGAGGGCGCGCTGTTTCGCTATGGCGTCGGCGGGGAATGCGACCGCTTCGAGGAGCGCTACGCCGCTTATCTTGGCGTGCGGCATGTGGCGATGACCGTGAGCGGCACATTCGCGTTGTCGGCGGCGATGACGGCGCTCGGGATCGGCCCGGGCGATGAGGTGTTGATCCCGACGCATACCTATATGGCGTCGGCCACGGCAGTGCTGACGACCGGCGCGATTCCGGTCATCGTCGATGTCGATGAGAGCATCACCATCGATCCGCAGGCGGTGGAGGATGCGATCGGTCCACGCACCAAAGCGGTGATCCCGGTGCATATGTGGGGTGCGGCGTGCAACATGGACGCCATCATGGCGATCGCCGAGCGGCACGGCTTGTGGGTCATCGAAGATGCGTGTCAGGGCGTCGGTGGCGGCTATGAAGGCCGCCGGTTCGGCTCAATCGGCCATGTCGGCGCATTCAGCTTCAACTACTTCAAGAACATGACCTGCGGCGAAGGCGGGGCGGTGGCAACCTCCGACGACAAGATCGCGGAGCGCGCGCGCTGTGCCATCGATCCCTGCCACTTCTATTGGACGGGACGCGCCGACACGCTGAAGCCGTTTGCCGGCAATGGCGGCCGCGCCTCGGAGTTGCAGGGCGCTATGCTGAACGTTCAACTCGACCGCATC
Organism: Afifellaceae bacterium; assembly: GCA_028284625.1. GTDB lineage: Bacteria > Pseudomonadota > Alphaproteobacteria > Rhizobiales > Afifellaceae > DASWJZ01. The sequence goes on from JANQRH010000022.1 coordinate 148,750, forward strand.
GACGGGATGATTGAAGCGATGCGCGCGGAGAAACGGACGATCCTCGCCGGCACGGCGCAGTTCGGCAATCTCGGCCTCAAGCCGTCGCCGATGAACAGCGCCGATTACGACTGCGCGACGCATGTCATGTATCTCCTCCCCTCCGCCGACGCGGCAAAGCGCTTCGTGGAGGTGCAGCCGGCGGTGATTGCCGGCAAGACCGGCCGCCACACCTACACAGAATGGGATCAGGTGCTGATGGGCCAGGGTGCGGCGCATCCGGCGATGAACCCCTACAATCACCCCGACAACAAAGAGTGCCGGCGGAGCTACAGCAAAGACATGTGCGCGGCCTCGCTCGACATCCTGAACCGCACGATCATGGTGCCGACGCACCCCGATCATAGTGCTGAGGAGATCGACGCGCTCGTCCACAATATCGGCGTTGCGGCGCGTGTGGCGCTGGGTGATTCCGGCGCAGATGCGACTGCCGTCAAGGAGACGGCGACGCTTGACTGGCAGAAATTCGATATGACCGGCAGCGACGGTTAGATCCAGAGCTGCCGCCGGCTCAGCCCTTCACAGCGCCCGCGGTCATGCCGGCGATGATCTGGCGTGCGGCGAAGAAGGTGAAGAGCAGCGGCGGAATGACGATCAGCGTGCCCATCGCCATGATGCGCCCCCATTCGACGCCCGTATCGGTGATGAAGCCCGCCGCCCCAACCGGCAGCGTGCGCGTCTTACGGCCTGTCAGAAGCAGCGCCAGGATGAACTCGTTCCAGGCGATGCGGAATGTGAAGATGGCAGCCACCGCGTAACCCGACTTCATCAGCGGCAACAGCACGCGGAAGAACACCTGAAGCGGCCCGGCGCCATCGACGATCGCCGCCTCCTCCAACTCAACGGGGATCTGCTTGTAGAAGCCGAAGAGAAGCCAGATGGCGAAAGGCAGGTTCAGCGCCGTATAGAAGAAGATCAGAACGGCCAGATCGTTGTTGAGGTTGAACGTTACGACCATGGCGAAGGCGGGAACAGCGAGCACCGCCGGCGGCACCATGCGCACCAAAAGGGTGGCGTTGGCTGTGAAGCGGCGACCGCGAAACTCGCTGCGCGCGAGAGCGTAGGCACACATCCCGCCAGGCAGCAGCGTGAAGAACGTGGAGGCGACACCGACTATGATGGAGTTCCACAAATAGGTGTCGAACTTCCCGCGCGTCATGATGTGCGCGTAATTGTCCATCGTCGGGACGAAGAAGAACCAGACCGGCTCCTTCTGTTGAACGAGTACGTCGTCTTTGAAGCCGGTCGCGACCATGACCCAGATCGGCGCCAGCGTGATCAGCGACAACACGACCAGAGCGGCGTAATGGCTGAAAACGTTCGACCGGCTTTGTAAGCCATCTGCGTGCATATCAGACGTCCGACTTGTCTTTCATGGGATTGCTGGCGACCAGGATCGCCAGGCTCAGCAGGAACACGATGACGATCAGCAGAACGGAAATGGCCGAAGCGTAGCCGAGCTGCTGTGTGTCGAAGGCGCGGTTGTAGATGTGCAGAGACAATAGTTCTGTCGCCCGCCCCGGCCCGCCACCTGTCAGGATGTACATCACCTCCAGGGCGCGGAAGACGTCGATCAACCGCATCAGAAGCGCAATCACCAGAACCGATTTGATCATCGGCAGCTTGATGAGGAAGATCATCTGCCACCAGTTCACGCCGTCGATTTTGGCTGCCTCAACGACCTCTGACGGGAGCGCCTGCAATCCGGCAATCACGATGATGAAGATGAACGGCGTCCACTGCCAGATATCGGTGAAGACGATGGCGAAGAACGCAAGCTCCGGGTCGCCGAGCCACACCTGCGGCTCGATGCCGATGAAGCCGAGGTAGTAGTTGATCCAGCCGATGCGCGCGTCGAACAGATAGCGCCAGATGAGGCCGACCACGACCGGCGAAACCATCAGCGGCAGAATGAAGATGGTGCGAAACACCGACGCGCCGCGGATCGGCTTTTCCAGTAGAAGCGCCAGACCGACGCCGAGCGCCATCTCGATGGTAATGGTCCAGAAGCCGAAACGGACCGTCACCCATACGGATTCCCAGACATCGGGATCGGCCACCATGCGCAGAAAGTGGCGCATGCCCACATAAGGCGCGTCGTCGAAATCGGTGCCGATCTTCCAATCGTAGAAGCTTAAGTAAAACGCCTGGGTCACCGGGTAGACGAGACCGGCGACCATAATCAGAACGGCTGGAAGGATGAAGAAGTAGGGCGAGAGAGCGCGGATATCCATCGGCGGCTTGACCGCCAATGCGGGCTTCGCGAGTTCAGCCTGTGCGCTCATGAAGCGGATGCCCCCCGCGCGATCATCACGGCATTCGGCGGATGCGGACCCGGGCTCTCGCCCGGATCCGCGCGTTCAACGTGGCATCAATTGCCGCGATATTCCGCCCACGTGTAGTAGCCCTCGCGCGCCATGATCTCACGCGCCTTCTCGTTGGCGGCATCCATGATCGGCTGGATGGGCTTGTCGGTGGTAATGACCTCCGTGAGCGCCTGGCCGAGCACGTCGATGTTCAGCTCGTTCCATTCCGGGATCAGCGGACGCCAATCGGGATCGGCGCAGGGCAGTTGCTCCGCGACCACCGGATAATCATCGAACTTGTCGGCATTGGCCTTGAGCGTGGAGATGCGCACGGGATCGCCGCCCAGCTCGACCATGCGCTGGTCGCCGGCCTTGGAGGTGATGTACTGGATGAACAGGAAGGCGGCTTCCTGGTTCGGCGCGTTGGCAGGGATGCCCACGGCAAAGCCGCCGGTCTCCGAGCCGCAGCGTGTGCCGACCGGGTGCAGCGCGTAGCCGACTTTGCCGTCGACCTTCGACAGCTTCGGATTGCGCGACATGGCGGCGATCTTCAGCGTGTCGAGATACATGGCCGCATCGCCCTGCAAGAAAGCGGCGGCGGCCTCACCAAAGCCGAAGGTCGGGATGCCGTCGGGGCCGGTCTGGGCGATCTCTCTTATGACTTGAGCAGCCTCCACGCCTTCCGGTGAATTGATCACCGGATTCCATTCATCGTCGAAGATCCTGCCGCCGAGCGGGGCGAGATGCAGGAGCCATGCTGCCGTCACCTGATGGCCGGTCTTGCCGCGCGAGGTCATGGCCGGGATGCCGGCTTCATGCAGCTTCGCCATGGTGGCGCGGAGCTCGTCATAAGTCGTCGGCGGCTCCAGGCCCTGCTCCTCAAAGATGTCCTTGCGATAGGCGAGGATGGAGGTTTCAGCACCAAACGGCAGGCCATAGAGCGCGCCGGATTTGCCGGGCATGTAGCCCTTCTTGCCGCCGACGACACCGCCGTTCTGCAGATAAGCATCGGCGATGTCGTCGATGTCGAACTGCGGATCGACCAGAGCGCCGTTGGTGAAGAACTGGCTGAGCGGGGTCAGCAGTCCCTTTGAGACGTATTCGCCCTTCCACATCACAACCCAGGAAACCACGTCGTATTCGCCCTCAGGCTTCGACATCTCCAGGAGCTGGCGGTCGCGCAGCTTGAGATATTGCAGCGCGTCGATCTCCACCTCGATGCCGGTTTCCTCGGTGAACTCCTCAACGAGGGTCTCCGCCGCCTGGAAGTGGGCAAGCGCCGGCCAACTCACGACGATCGTTGTGCCTTCGTAGGGCTTATAGGGGTTGGCCAGAGCGGATGCGCCGGCAAGCGCAATGGCGGCGGCGGCGGCCGCACCGGTGATCAGGGGTTTCATTCTCAGCATTCCATTTCCTCCCGTTGAGAACACATCATTGGATACCTTCTTCCGCGACATCCAGCGGCGCGGTGCTGTCACGTTGAATGAGCAACGGCTCTTCGCCGGAGATCGTGATGGATTCGTGGCTCACCCTTTCCTCTGCGCAAACCGCCTCTACCGCTTCCTCGCCGAGAAGGCGGAGCGGCATCTTAACCACCGACAAAGAGGGGCGAAGATAGGCCGCGAGCGCAATGTCGTGAATGGCGATTACGGAAAAGTCCTGCGGAACGCGCCGGCCCATATCGCGCAGCCTGGCCAGGACGCCGACTGCGGAGACGACGTTTGAGGCGACGAGCGCCGTGAGGTCCGGCGCGGCGCTCAACAGGCGTTCGATTGCAGCGGCGCCTTTTTCGTAGGTGTTGCCGGCGACAGCGAGCCAGTCGCTTGTGGGCGCGATGTCGGCCGCTTCCATCGCCCGCCGCCACCCTGCGGCGCGTCTGTCGGAAAAAGGGAGGCCTTCGGTGACGCTCAAGAACCCGACCCGCCGGTGGCCGAGCGCCAGCAAATGCTCCGTTGCGAGCTGCCCGGCCTTCTCGTCCTCCATGCGAAGGAGTGTGGCGCCCTTGGCGTCGCCGGATTGAAGGAGAACGACCGGCACGCTGCGGCGCGCGGCGCGGGCGAGTGCGCGATCCATATGCGTTCCGGCCCCTTGCAGGATCAGCCCGTCAACGCCGCCGCCCCCGACGAGCCGCTCAAGAGGGGACTGGCCGTCCCCCAGATCGCCGGCCTCGCCCAGAAGCAACGCCTTGCCATGGCGCGCGGCGGCGCGCTGTGCGCCGGCGATGATCTCTGCATAGACCGGGCTCGTCAGGTCGTGGACGACCAGAGCCAGCGCGCCGGCTTTCGATGATTTCAACGAGCGCGCCGCAGCGTTCGGCGCGTAATCCATCTCGTCGATCAGCTTTTCAACGCGGGCGCGGGTTTCTGCGCTGACGCGAAGCGACGCATCCCGATTGACGATCCGAGAGACCACTGCCGGCGAGACACCAGCGGCTTTTGCGATCTCGGAATTCGTCGCCATGCAGCCGCCCGTTTCTCTTGGATTCCGCGCCTTGACAGCGGGCCGATTCTGCTCCAGTAGCACCATTAGCACTGGTAAATCGATTTATCAACGTTCATGTCTGAGCTTTCCCTCGGTAAACCGCATTACTGTCCTCCCGGTCAATCCCGGCGCCCAGCGCCCGGTCCGCACATGAGGCCGGCTCATGGATAACGCCTTGCGTGTCGTCGCCTGGGACGACCCCCGCTGCGTTCAGCCGCTTCAGGCCGCGGCCGAGATTTGGCAGAAACGAACCGGCGAGCGGATCGCCATCACGCGTCGTCCGCTGACCGCCTTCAACGATCAGCCGCTGATTGAGCTTGCGCCGATCTCAGACGTGATGATCGTCGATTATCCGCATATCGCGCAGGCGCTTGAGGTGGGCGCGATCGTGCCGATCGGCGACTTTCTCGACGCGGCGGACCTCAAGACAATCGCAGATCGGGCTATCGGCCCGGCGCAGGAATCCTTTGTCGTCGACGGCGTGACGGCGGGCTTGGCGTCGGATGCCGCCTGCCACGTCTCGGCCTATCGTCAAGCCGCATTCGACGCCTGGTCGGAGCCCGTGCCGGAAACGTGGGACGATGTCTTTGCGCTGCAGGTCCGGCATCCAGGCGCCGTGGCGCTGGCGCTCTATCCCACCGACGCGATTTCTTATCTGTTGAGCTTCACCGCCGGCGTGGGCGCCGGACCGGATGGAGGCGAGCGGCTGTTCCCGGACCCCGACGCCGCATTGCACAGTCTGGAGCTGCTGGCGCGCCTTGCCGCTGTCGTCGACGAGGATTGCTGGAGCCTCACACCGCAGGCGCTGTTTGCCGCGGCGGCGGAGCGGCCCGAGATTGCCTACATCCCCCTCACCTTCGGCTACTCACAGAAGAGCAAGCCAACCGAGGGCAGTTGGTCGTTCGGTGCACCGCCGGCCGGTTGCGGCAGCCTGCTCGGCGGCGCCGGCATGGCCGTTTCCGCCGGATCGGCCTCGCCGGACCGAGCCGCGCAATTCGCCTGCTGGTATTGCGGCGATGAGGGTCAGCGCCTCGCCGGTCGCAATGGCGGTCAGCCGGCCGGCCTAGCAGCCTGGGAGGATGCGGAGACGGACGCCCTGAACGGCGGCTTCTTCTCCGCGACGCGCAACACACAGGCGAATGCCTATGTGCGGCCGCGCGCCACGTGGTGGCCAGCCGTGCAGGCGGAGGCGGGCGAGGTTTTTGCCAAGCGCTTGCGCGAAGGTGCTGTGCCGGACGATATCATCAGCGCCTTGGAGGCGGTCTACCGCCGGCATCGCGGCGCTTCACACAAAGCCATGAAGGATGGAGCCATGGGGCTCGCACTATGACCGACAAGACCGCACCGGGCGCGCTGGAAGGCGTGCGCATCCTCGACTTCACGCAGATGATGCTGGGACCGCTCTGCACACAGACGCTTGCCGATCTCGGCGCCGACGTCATCAAGATCGAGCGCCCCGGAAAGGGCGAATGGATGCGCTCCATGCCGATGATCGGCGAATTCGTGGGCGGCGACAGCGCCGCCTTCCACGCCTTCAACCGCAACAAACGCTCCGTCACCGTCGACTTGAAGAACCCAAAGGGGCGCGAGGCGCTCTTGGAACTCTCCAAGCATTGCGATGTCGTGGTGGAGAATTTCCGCTCTGGCGTGATGGATCGGCTCGGCCTCGGCTATGCGGATTTCAAAGCCGCGAACCCCAAGATCATCTATGCGTCCGGCTCCGGCTGGGGATCGGGTAGCAAACTGGCCGAAGAGGGCTGGCCGGGCCAGGACATGCTGATCCAGGCGATGAGCGGCGTGATGTACAATACCGGACGGGCCGGTGATCCGCCGACGGCGTGCGGCACGCCGGTCGCCGATTTCGCGGCGAGCCAGGCGCTTGCCATCGGCATTCTCGGCGCGCTTCTGGCGCGCGACCGGCACGGTTTCGGCCAGCGTGTGGAGACCGACCTCTATTCGGCGACGCTCAACATGATGGCGCAGGAGAACTTCGCGGTCCTCAACCAGGACATCGAGCTTGAGCGCTCCGAAGCCGGCGTCGCGTCCTGTTGGAACGACGCGCCCTACGGCCCGCACCCGACTGCCGACGGCTGGGTGGCGATCGCCATGTGCCCGCTCGACAAACTCGGCGGGCTGATCGGTGACGATACGCTTGGCGATGTCGATCCGTGGGCGAAGCGCGACGAAGCCAAGCGGCGGATCGACAAATGCACGGCGACCAAGACGAATGCGGAATGGATGGCGATCTTCAAGGCGGCCGATGTGTGGGCGGCGCCGGTGCGCACCACACGTGAGGCGCTTGACGAATTGCGCGCACATGGCTCACCGCGCCTTATCGACATGGACCATCCGAAAGCCGGCAAGATCACGGCCATCGCCAATCCGGTCGGCATGAGCGAAACACGCGCGACGTTGCGCCATGCGCCGCCGGGTGTCGGCGAGCACACCGACGAGGTGCTGGGTGACCTTTTGGGCGCAGAGACGGTAGCCAAGCTCCGCGACGCCAAAGCCATCTGATGGTGCGATCTGATGAGGGTGACCCGATGAGTGTGATCCGATGACGGAGGAACGCCTCCACCCCCACCTGGCGCTGGAGCGCCACGGCGCCATCGAGGTGCTGCGCATCGACCGGGAGAAAGCGCTCGGCGCGCTCAACTTCGAGATCATGGAGCGCTTCGGCGCCTATGTGGACGAGCTTGCCGGCCGCGCCGGCGAGGTTCGCGTTCTCATCATCACCGGAACCGGGCGTGGCTTCGTCGCCGGCGCCGATATCGCCGGCTACGCCGATGTCGGGCAGAAGACGTTTGACGATTTCCAGCGGCGCTCGCGCCGCACATTCGATGCGCTCGCAGCACTGCCGCAGATCTCGATCTGCGCCGTCAACGGCTATGCGCTCGGCGGTGGCCTTGAGCTGGCGCTTTGCTGCGACCTCATCCTTGTCAGCGAGAAGGCCAAGCTCGGCCTGCCGGAGATCAAGCTCGGGCTTCTACCCGGCGGCGGCGGGACGCAGCGCCTGCCGCGGCTTATCGGGCCGATGCGCGCCAAGGAGCTGCTAATGACCGGCCGCATGATGACGGCCGACGAGGCCGTAGATTATGGCGCGGCGCTAGAATCCTGCGCGCCCGACGCGCTGATGCCGCGCGCCATGGAGCTGGCGGAGACGCTTGCCGCGCAGGCGCCGCTGGCGCTGGCGGAAGCCAAACGCGTCGTCGATGACGGCCTCGACACGGCATTATCCGCCGGCCTGACGCTGGAGCAGCGCGTGCTCGGCGCGCTCTTCGCCACCGAAGACGGCAAGGAAGGCATCGCCGCCTTCATGGAAAAACGCGACCCGAAATTCAAAGGTGAGTAAGAAAGACCATCGCCATGACAAAGTCCGTCATCAGCTACCAATCCGGCCCGTTCGCCACCATCTCCATGGGGCTTCCCGGCGATCATGAAGGGAAGACCGCAACGCGCGTCTTCTTTGTCAAAGGCGCTGACAAGATCGCGCTCATCGACAGCGGGCTCTATGGCGGACTCCCGGCGCTGAAGCAGGCATTCGATGAGCTTGACCTGAACCCCGGCGATCTCGACCTCTTGCTTCTCACCCACGAGCACATGGACCATGTCGGCAACAATGGCTGGCTGAAGGAGGAGACCAACTGCACGATCATGGGGCATCAGGCGCGCGCCGACCGCGTCGCCGACAACATGCTGAATGCCAAGACCATCGTGCATGCTTTTCCCGAGGGCGAGCACTTCGATCTGAAGTCGGAATATCTCGACTGGATGGGGCCGACGGAGGGGCCGATCGACGATTTCATCAAGGATGGCGACGCGATCGATCTCGGCGGTGGCGTGGTGCTGGAGACGGTGGAGGTGCTCGGTCATTCCATGGCGGAGGTCGGCTTCTTCGAGCGCTCCACCAAGACGCTGATCATCGCCGACCCGCTCCTGCCTCCGTTCAATCCGGTGCTTTACCTTTACGAAGAGCCCAACGTCATGCGCGCCACGTTCGACAAGATCGAGCGGTTCCTGGATGAGCGCGACGTTCAAGCCGTGCTTTTCGCGCATGACGAGGTGAAGACCGCAGCCGAAACCAAGGAGCTGATCGACGATTGCCGCCGCCGTGTGAACCAGGTGGAAGCCTCCATGGTGGCGCATATGAAGGCCAATCCCGGCATCACGTTTGCCGAACTGCGAGACAAATGCTGCGACGACCAGAACATGGTGCGCGAATGGCGCGCGCTGGTCTCCATCAATGCAAGCCTGAAGGATTTTGAGGCAAAGGGCCTCGCCAAGAAAGAAGGCAATGGCTGGCACTATGTCGGATAGTGGCTTGCCGCGCTCCGCCGTGCTCGGGGCCGGCACGATGGGGGCGCAGATCGCACTCTCGCTGGCGCTCGGCGGTGCGGAGGTGACGCTGTGGGCGCGGCGAGCCGCATCGCTGACCGACGCGCTTCAACGCATCAGCGACGCCTTCGATTTTCTGGCGGCACAAGGGCTGGCGCGCGCCGACGACAAGGACAACGTGCTCAGCCGGATCAGCGCGAGCGACGATCTCGCCGAAGCCGTCGGTTCGGCCGGCTTCGTGATCGAGGCCGTGGCGGAAGCGCTGGAGGTAAAGCAGCACCTCCTCAAGCGCGCCGAGGAATCGGCCGCAGCCGACACTATCCTTTCATCGACCACATCGGCGCTTGGCGCCGGCGACATCCAGTCCGCACTTGAGCGGCCCAGCCGGTTCTGCATCGCCCATTACGCGCAGCCTGCGCATCTCGTGGCGTTGGTGGAGGTGGTGCCAGGCAAGGACACCGACCCGGCGACGACCGAAGCGGTGACCGCCCTCCTCAGCAATTCCGGCAAGACGCCCGTGCTCTGCCCGGACATTCCGGGTTTTCTGTGGGCGCGGATTCAGCACGCGGTGCTCCGCGAATTCGCCAGCCTTGTCGGGCGGGGGCTGGTGACGCCGGAGGCCTGCGACACGATCCTCAAGCAAGGCTATGCGGCACGGCTCCCAGCCATGGGCGCGTTCGAGCATGCGGACCTCGCCGGGCTCGACCTGATGAACAGTGCCGCCGCCAAGGCGGTGTGGGCTGACCTTTCCAACGTCACCGACCCAGGGGAGACCCCCGTCGGCCAGCTCTTCGCGGAAGGCCATACCGGCATGCGCTCCGGCCGCGGCTTCTATGATTGGACGGCGCGCGACCCCGACGTCTTCAAAGCGAACCGCGATGCGGAGATCGTCCGCCGCGTCAAGATCATGGCCGGCGGCGATGTCCGCATGCCATCATGAGCCAAGAAAGGCCGACGACATGACGACGATGAAGGCCGCCTACTTCACGCACAACAAGACCTTCAAGATTGAGGATGTCGCGGTGTCGCCGCCGAGGCCCGACGACGTGCAGATTGACGTCGCCTATTGCGGCATCTGCGGCACCGACATGCACATCTTTCACGGTGCCATGGCGCATCGTCTCGGCGACCGGCGCGTGCTTGGGCACGAAATGTCGGGCCATGTTTCGGCGGTCGGCGACAATGTCAAAAACATCGCGATCGGCCAGGCGGTGGTCGTGCGGCCGCTTGCTCATTGCGGCAAGTGTCCGGCCTGTTTGGCAGGCCATACGCATATCTGCCACAACCTGAAATTCCTCGGCATCGATACCGATGGCGGCTTCGCGGAAAAATGGACGGTGCCTGCCCACACCGTGCACACTTTGCCTGACGGCGTGACCATGGAGGACGCGGCGCTGATTGAGCCGCTGGCGGTGGCTTGTCACGACGTGTCGCGCGGCCGCGTCGCCAAGGGCGAGGATGTGCTGGTGATTGGCGGCGGGCCGATCGGTGTTCTGGTCGCCATGGCGGCGCGCGCGGCTGGCGGCACTGTGACGCTGTCAGAGGTCAATGAGCATCGCCTGGCGATCGCCGAGAAGCTCGGCTTCGACACGATCAACCCGACCAAGGCCGATCTGAAGGAAACGGTGCTCGCCAAGACCGGCGGCAAAGGCGCCGATGTCGTGTTCGAAGTGTCGGGTAGCCAGGCGGGTATTGATTCCATGACGCAGGCGGCATCGGTGCGCGGGCGCATCGTCATGGTGGCCATTCATGCCACGCCACCGACCATCGACATGTTCCAGTTCTTCTGGCGCGAGCTAGAGCTCTTCGGCGCGCGCGTCTACCGGCCGGAGGCCTATGAGGCCGCCATCAAGATGATCGCCGCCGGACAAGTCGATACGGAGACGATGATCACCGACGTCGCCGGGCTCGACGCCATCCAATCGGCCTTCGAGGCACTGGAGAAGAGCCCGACGGCCATGAAGAGCCTCATCAAGATCGCATAAGGATAGGCATTGACCATGAGCGTCCTCGACAGTTTCCGCCTGGACGGCAAGATTGCGCTCGTCACCGGCTGCAAGCGCGGCATCGGCAAGGCCATGGCGATCGCGCTCGCCGAAGCCGGCGCCGACATTATCGGCGTCTCGGCGACGCTGGAGGCGGAGGGCAGCGATGTCGGCAAGGCGGTGGCGGAAGCGGGCCGTCAGTTCACCGGTTATTCCTGTGATTTCTCCGACCGTGCGGCGCTGAAGGCCTTCATCGCCAAGCTGCGCAGCGACGGGCATGCACCCGACATTCTCATCAACAATGCCGGCACGATCAAACGCCAGCCGGCGGCAGAGCACCCCGACGACATGTGGGATGAGGTGATTGAGGTGAACCTCACCGCGCAGTTCATCCTGTCGCGCGAGATCGGCGGCGACATGGTGAAGCGCGGGAGCGGCAAGATCATCTTCACCGCCTCACTCCTCACCTTTCAGGGCGGCATCAACGTGCCCGGCTATTCCGCATCCAAGGGCGGCATCGGACAGCTCACCATGGCGCTTGCAAATGAATGGGCCGGCAAGGGCGTCAACGTGAACGCGATCGCGCCGGGCTATATCGCCACCGACAACACCGAGGCGCTGCGCAACGACACGGCGCGCTACAATGCGATCCTGGAGCGCATTCCCGCGGGGCGCTGGGGCGTGCCGGAAGACTTTGCCGGGCCGGCCGTGTTCCTCTCCTCGGCCGCCTCCGACTACGTCAGCGGCGCCATCGTGCTGGTCGATGGCGGCTGGATGGGTCGATAACGCCGGCTCGCTAGACGCTGCCGTCCCAGCCGTCCGGCGCTTCGGGGAAGAATTTCATATCGCCCTTCGGATTGATCGGCGGCACCGGCCATTGGTGGCCGCGCGTCAGCGACAAGCCGCGATTGGGGCCGGGATGATAGGTCCGCGCCGGCTCGCCCACGAAGGTTTCGCCCTCGATCCACTCAAGATCTGAGCCGTAGAGCTCCTTCATCAGCTCACCCTTCATGTGCTCCAGGATGTTGGCGGAGGCCGGCTCGTCGGCGAGATTGGTCAACTCGTCGGGATCGTTTTCCATGTCGAAAAGATGGAAAACGTTGCCCACCGGATAGTAGATCAGCTTATGCGTCTCGCTCCGCAGCATGCGTGAGCAATGCCCCACCTCGCCGAACTCGCCGTAGAGCGTTTCGCGGCGCTCGCCCCCGACCATCGATCGGCCTTCAACGCTTTCCGGTGTGTCAATGCCGGCGAGATCGAGAAGCGTCGGCATCACATCCTGCAGACCGACCAGGCGGTCGTCGGTGCGGTTGAAGCCGGTTCGGCGGCAATTGGCGGTGCCGACCAGCACCATCGGCACACACGCGGACCACTCATAGAAGGTCTGCTTGGCCCACATATTGTGATTGCCGAGCATGTCGCCGTGGTCGGAGGTAAACATGATGATGGTTTCGTCGAGGATGCCCTCCTCGCGGATCGTGCCGATCAGCGCGCCGATCTGCTGATCGATATGCGTGCACAGCGCATAGAAGGCGCGGCGCGCATCGGCCGCTTCGCGCTCCGTATAGGTGCCGCGCGCGGCCACGCCCTGCAGATGATAGGGCAGCGCTGAGATGTCCTTGGCCCAGTCGCCAACGAATTTGTTGTCGAGCTCCACGCCGTTGTAGCGGTCGAGAAAGCGCTGCGGCGGGACGAGCGGCGGATGCGGATGGCGGTAGCCGAGATACCAGAATGCGGGCCGTGTCGGATCGCGGCGGCGAACGTAGCGGGCGAGCGTGTCGGTCGCCCAATTGGTGGCGTGCACCTCCTCCGGCAGATGCCACGGCGTCATCTGATAGGCATTGTTGCTCATGCCGTGGCCGAATTGCTGGCCGAGATAGCCCTTGTCGCCAAGAAAGATCTCGTAATCGTCGGTGACGCCGTAAAGCGTGCGCCCTTCGTCATCGAGCTGCACGTCGTCGAACCCGATACGGTCGCGTTGCGGGTAGGTGTGCGTCTTGCCGACCGCGTAGGCCTGATAGCCGGCGTCGCGGAACGTCTGCGCCAGCGTCGGCATGTCGGGCATCTCAAGGCGCGGCTGGAAGCGCCGGTCGCCGTGCTTCTTCGCGGTCGTGCCGGTCATCAGGGTTCGCCGCGCCGGCAGACAGACGGGGTGCTCCGAATAGCAATTGGTGAAGCGCACGCCGTTCCTGCAGAGCTGGTTCACGGTCGGCGTATGGATCGCCGGGTGACCGGCGGCGCCAAGCAGCGCTGCCGGCCAATGGTCCGTTACGATCAGGAGGACATTCGGTCTCATTCTTCGGTCGTCTGGTTTGGCTGTTTCTTCAGGCGCCGGCTGACGAAGGGCGCAAGCACGACCACGGCCGTCAGCGCCAGGATGAACAAGGCGATCGGGTCCATGATGAACTCGAGGAAGTTACCCTGAGCGCTGATCATGCCCTGCCGCAGCTTGCCCTCAAAGATGGTGCCAAGTGCCATGCCGATGACGATCGGTGCGATCGGATATTTGGCGAAGCGCAGGATGAGCCCGGCAATGCCGGCGATCACGGCAACGGAGATATCCACCGGATTGCCGCGGACGACGAAGGCGCCGACGAGCGAGAACAGCAGGATCATGCCCATCAGGAGCGGTTCGGAGACGGAGAGGATGCGGGCGAAGAGCCGCGCCCCTGCAGCGCCGAGGCCGAACATGATGAAGTTCGCCACCAGGATCACGAGGAACGCGCCCGTTAGCACCTGCGGATTGTTGTTGATGAGGTCGAAGCCCGGGACGACGCCCTTAATGGTGAGCACTCCCAGCAGCACGACCGTGCCGCCGTCACCTGGAATGCCGAGCGCCAGCGTGGGGATGAGCGCGCCGCCGGTCACGGCGTTGTTGGAGGCCTCCGAGGCGATCAGGCCGTCTGGCTCGCCTTTTCCGAAATTCTCCTTGCGCGGCGACGTGCGGCGCAGTTCCGAATAGCTGACGAAGGTCGCGGCGGTGGCGCCGGTGCCGGGCAGAATGCCGATGAAGGTGCCGATCACGCTGCTTTGCAGGAATTGCGGAATGCGGATGCGGATGTCGGGAAAACTCGGCATGCGGAAGCCGACATTGACGACATCGGGCGGCTTGGCGGCGAAGTAATAGGCGCCGCGATAGAAGACCTCCGACAGGGCGAACAGGCCGATCAGAACCGGTATCAGCGCTAGACCGCCGGCGAGCGCGTTGAGCCCGAAATCGAAGCGCGTGTAGCCGGTGAGGTCGTCGGGGCCGATCGTCGTCAGCCACAAGCCGATCATGCCGCCCATCAGACCCTTCGCGGCGCTGCCGCGCGACACCCAGGCGATGCAAGTCAGCGCAAACAGGATGAGAGCAAAGATCGCAGCCGGCCCAAAGGCCACTGATACCCGAGCGAGAGCAGGCGCGGCGATGATCAGCACGATCAGCGAGAAGACGCCCCCGATAAAGGAGGACAGCGTCGCCCAGCCGATGGCGAGATCGGCCTTGCCGGCCTTGGCCATGGGATAGCCGTCGAGCACGGTCGCCGCCGATTGCGGTGTGCCGGGCGTGTTGATCAGGATCGCTGAGACGGAGCCGCCATAAACGGAGGTGACGTAGATCCCCAGGAACAACGCCATAGAGGCTTCGGTGGTCATGGAGAAGGCGAAGGGCAGCGCGACGATCAGCGCCGCCACTGTTCCCATGCCGGGCAGCGCGCCGGCGAGCGTTCCCCATAAGCAGCCGATGATCAGGGCGACGAGGACATCGAAGCTGGAGAACTGGACGATGGCGTTGGCGATGCTTTCCATGGCCAGCCCCTAGAGCTCGTAGAACCAGGGGGAGCGCGGCAGGAGCAGCTCAAAGCCGTAGGTGAACAGCGCCCAGATGGCGAGCGGGCCAACGACGCTGATGATGGCGAGCTGGACCCGCTTGCGGTAGCCGAACGCCCAGCAAAAGAGAAAGAAGCCGGGAATTGTCGCGAAGACGAAGCCTATGCGGGTCATCGCAAACGCTGTTCCAGCCGCGATGAGGATCACCGCTGCAAGCTGGCCTTTGCGGATCGGTTCCGCCTTGGTTTCCTCCGCCGAGCGCCAGGCGGAGATGGTGGCGACAAGCGCCAGCGCCATCCAAGCGATCAGGAAACCGCGCGGCGCAAATGCCGGCCCCACATCGCCGCCAAAGGTCGGCACGTCAAACTGATCGGTAAAGGTCAGCGCGAACAAAAAGATCGCAGCGATCAGCAAGAACAACGAAACGGAGAAGTCGAGTGCCCGGTGCATGATCTTTCCCCCAGACCCGGATGGCGCGCTCCGTGCTTACACGGCTCGCGCCATCCGGTCACGTCCGGCGTCTTGGGAGGTCGCCGGTTGTTATTTGATCAAGCCGGCTTCTTTCAGAAGCTCGCCGTTGAGGTCGAACGCTTCTTTGAAGAAGGGACCGAACTCCTCCGTCGGCAGGTAGCGCACAAGCCTGTTGGCGCCGGCCATGTTCTCCTTGAACGTGTCGGTGGCGACCGCTTCACCGCAGGCCGTCGACAAGGTCGCGACGATGTCGTCGGGTGTGCCGGTCGGCGCAAAAAAGCCGAACCACACGGAGACCTGCGTGTCGTAGCCGAGCTCGGCGAGCGTCGGCACGTCGGGATGCTGGTCGGAGCGCTGGCTGTCCATGATCGCCAGAGCGCGCCATCCGAATTTTGTGTTGAAGTCGGAGAACCAGGCGGTTGCGTCGGCGCGGCCGCCGTCGATCTCCGTTGCGATGTCGCCGCCGCCCTTGGTGGGAATGTACTGCGTGTTGACGCCGAGCTTCTTGTTGAGCGTCAGCTGCGCGACGTGCGCCATGGAGCCTGGCCCGGCGCCTGCGAACTTGATGCCGTCGCCGTTGGCCTTGGCGATGAAATCGTCGACGCTCTCGATCGGGCTGTCGTCCTTGACCACAAGGTAGAACGGCCCTTGGCTGACCATGCAGATCGGCACCCAGCTCTCGGCGTTATACTTGGTCCGCTTCAGATGCGGCTGTGTGGTGGTTGTGCCGACCGGCAGGAAGCCGAGATTGTATCCATCGGCATCGGCTTGCGAGAGCTGCGTTGCGCCAATGGTTCCGCCGGCGCCTTCAATGTTGCTGACCACGATGTTCTGGCCGAGAAGCTTCTCCATCTCCGCGGCAAAGAACCGGGCCGGCACGTCGGTGCCGCCGCCGGCGCCGAACGGCACGATCATGGAAATGGCGCGCTCCGGATAGTCGGCAAAAGCCGCCGTGGACGCCGTCGCCGCCAGGCCCAGCGTCGCAATCAGGCTCAGCGTTTTGCGCATTGTTTCCCTCCCTGAATCTGCTGATTGAACGACGCTAGACCGATCGATCGTGCTAATCTATTGTTAGATTGTTGGACGCTAACTATTAGGTAAGTTACTTTGTCCAAACCGCGCCGCAGACGCACGTTGCGTGACGTGGCGGACGTCGCCAACGTCTCGGAGATGACGGTGTCGCGCGTCCTTTCCGGCAAAGGCGTCGTGTCCAAACGAACGCGCGCGCATGTGCTCAAGGTCGTCGATGGACTCGGCTATGTGCAGAACCATCTCGCCGGCTCGTTGGCGACGTCGCGCTCCAATCAAGTCGCGGTCATCATCCCCTCGCTCATGAACAACGTCTTCTCGCAGGTGATGGCGGGCATCACCGAAGCGTTGGAGCGCGCCGGTTACAATGCCGTGGTCGGCATCTCCGACTACAGCGTTGAGAAAGAGGAGAGCCTCGTCATCTCCATGATGTCGTGGCGGCCGGCGGGCATGATCGTTACCAACCTCGTCCACACGGAGCGCACGCGCAACATTCTCGCCAATGCCAGCGTGCCGGTGGTTGAGATGATGGATATTTCAGGCGAGCCGATCGACATCTGCGTCGGCCTCGACCATGGCAAGGCGGCGACCGCTATGGCCGAGCATCTGATCACCAAAGGCTATCGAAGATTCGGCTATCTCGGCTGGAACAATCACGACTTCGCGGCCGCCACGCGCTTTTCCGCCATCCGCGAGCGCCTGGCGGAGGCGGGCCTTGCCCTCGTCGCGCCGGATCTCTTCGATCACCCGCCGGATTTCGCCGACGGCAAGAGCGGGCTCCGCACGCTGCTTGCTGCCGAGCCGGACCTTGAGGTCGTCGTCTATTCCAACGACACGGCGGCGGCGGGCGGCGTGATCTATTGCCTTGAGAACGGCATCGCGATGCCCGACGATCTCGCGCTTGCCGGGTTCAGCGGCCTGCAGATCGGCCAGATCATGCCGCGCCCGCTCACCACGATCCGCTCCAAGCGCTACGACACGGGCCGCATCGCCGCACGCTCGGTCATCAACGCCCTGGCCGGCCAGTCGGTCGACAGGGTGATCGATCTCGGTTTTGAGCTGGTGGAGGGCGAGACGGCCTGAGAGCGTCGTGGCGATCGCCGCATTTGGCCGGCGCTTGGTCGAGAAACGCGCTCCCGGTAAGCTGTTTTGACGAAGCCGACTACGGTACTTTGCCGGAATCGGCTCGTTGCTGAGGGGCTGTTAAGCTGCTTGGATCGCTGTGTAGACGATTGGCAGGTCGTTATGTTTGAAACCGCCGAACTCGGCCGCACAATCTCAAAAGCAGACTTCAAGAAGATCGCGCCGGTTCTGCGCGAAGAGCTGCTTGAGCTACAGGATACGCTGCATAGCAGGGGGACCTTTCAGGTTCTCCTCCTCTTTGCCGGCGTCGATGGCGGCGGCAAGGGTGAAAGCGTCAACCTGCTCAATGAGTGGATGGACCCGCGGTGGCTGGTGACGCGCGCCTACGATGCGCCCACCGAGGCGGAGCGCGCGCGACCGGAGTTCTGGCGATATTGGCGGGGCCTGCCGCCGCGTGGCCGCATCGGCATGTTCTTGAGCGCCTGGTATTCCGCACCGATCGTCGGGCGCGTCTACAAAGAGACGGACGAGGCGTCGTTCCTCAAACAGCTTGACCGCATCGTTCGATTCGAGCGCGCGCTCGCCCGCGACGGCGCGCTGATCCTCAAATATTGGATGCATCTCAGCCGCGAGGTTCAAGAGCACCGGCTGAAGAGCCTGGAGAGCGACCCTCTGACCAAGGCGCGCGTGACGCGGCGCGATTGGGAGAACTGGAAGCACTACGACGATTTCATCAGCGTCGCCGAACAGGTCATCACCCGGACAAATCGCGGTGTCGCTCCATGGATGGTCGTGGAAGGCGCCGATCCGAACTACCGCGCGGTCACGTTCGCCACGATCCTGCGCGACGCACTCCGCACGAAGCTGGAGAACAGCGATGCGCCGATCAACGGCACAAACGGTGCGACCAAGAAGCCGCCCCAACAGAAGGGCAAGCAGAAATCGAACGGCTCCTCGAAGGCCCGCAAGGCGGCGCGACGTGCGGCGTCGAACGCCATCACCGTCCTCAGCGAATTGGAGATGACCAAGCGGCTGAAGAAGCCGGACTATGAGGAGCGATTGGTCGAGTTGCAGGCGCGCCTTCACCGCCTTCACCTGAAGGCGAAGGCCAACAAGACGTCGAGCATATTGCTTTTCGAAGGACCCGATGCCGCCGGCAAAGGCGGCGCGATCCGCCGGGTCACGCGGGCGCTTGAGGCGCGGAACTACCAGGTCCACGGCATCGCCGCGCCAACCGATGAGGAGAAGGCGCAGCATTATCTGTGGCGTTTCTGGCGGCTCTTGTCGCGCGCCGGCGAGACGACGGTGTTCGACCGGTCTTGGTACGGCCGCGTTCTGGTGGAGCGCGTTGAGGGCTTCGCCACGGAGGACGAATGGCGGCGTTCGTTTGGCGAGATCAACGATTTTGAAGAGCAGCTGGTCGAGCACGGCATCGTCTTGATCAAGTTCTGGGTGCACATCACAGCCGACGAGCAGCTCAAGCGTTTCAAGCTGCGCGAAAAGACCTCGTACAAACGCTGGAAGCTGACCGACGAGGATTGGCGCAATCGCGACCGGTGGGACGAGTACGAGCAAGCGGTCGACGACATGGTGCAATATACGAGCACCGCGGCGGCGCCCTGGACGCTGGTGGAGGGCAACGACAAACGCTATGCGCGCGTGAAGGTCGTGAAGACCTTTTGCGAGCGGCTTGAGGCCGCGCTTGGCACCAACTGAGTCTAGTTTTCCTCTGAGTGCTAGCTCGTAGCGCCGGCGATTAGATCAAAGCCGAGATCAGTGACGCGCGGCACATCTTGGCCGGCCAGCGTGTTGAGGATTGCGCGCGCGGCGCGGCGGCCGATCTCAAAACGCCGGAAGCTGATGGTTGTCAGCGGCAAGGGCAACGCTTGGCCGAAGCGCAATCCACTGAAGCCGGCGAGCGCCAATTGTTTGGGCACGGCGATCCCCTGTTCAAGGCAATGCATCATGCCGCCCGTCGCCGCCGCGTCGTTTGAGAAGATGACGATTTCGATCTCAGGATCGGCTTCGAGCAATCGCGCGAGCGCAATCTTGCCGGCCGGGATATCCGGCGAACCCGTAAATACATCCGGCGTGACCAGCGGCACGCCTTTTCTTTCCAGGTAGTTCTTGATCGTGCGGTAACGCGTGGCGGCGGCATAGTCGTTGTCGTACCAGCCGAGATAGCCGAACCGCCGATAGCCCTTCTTGAAGAGGTGCTTCACCATCACGCGAGCGGAGTCGGCGTGGTTGAAGCCGACACACATGTCGATCGGGCGGCCGCCGGTCTCCATCATCTCCACCACCGGGATGCCGGTGTTGACCATGATGTTGCGGGTGCGCGCGGTGTGGACGAAGTCGGTCAGGATGAAGCCCGCGGGCCGCCACGCCATCATCGACTCTACCAGCCGCTCCTCGCGCTTCATGTCGTAGTCGGAGACCCCGATGACGGGATTGTAGCCGGCCTTCTCCAACTCCTCCGCAATCCCCGCCATCACCTGGTTGAAGATGGCGTTGACGATGGAGGGGATGATGACGCCGATCTGGTTGGACCGCGATTCCGACAGCGAGCCGGCGAGCCGGTTCTGCACGTAGCCCAT
>JANQRH010000029.1 GCA_028284625.1 Afifellaceae bacterium
CCGACTTCCGCCCTCCGGATCGACGCGGGGTGGAGCAGTCCGGTAGCTCGTCAGGCTCATAACCTGAAGGTCGCAGGTTCAAATCCTGCCCCCGCAACCAATCCAATCCACTGAAAACAAACGACTTTTCGTCACGCTAACGACACTTGTCGTTGCCCTCGATCATCACCGGCCGTCCCCGCATCTCCACGATGCGATCGAGTTCGCGCGCCGCCCGGATGCCTAGGATCGACGTGTCGACGATGAGCACCAGGCATTCGCGGGTGAAGTCGTCGACCACAGCGAGGATGCGGAAGCGGCGGCTGTCGATGAGCGCGTCGGAGACGAAGTCGAGCGACCAGCGCTGGTTCCGGCCCTGCGGGATCGCCATCGGCGCCCTGGCGCCGAGCGCCCGCTTGCGGCCGCCGCGGCGCCGCACCGTCAGCCGTTCCTCCCGGTAAAGGCGGAACAGCTTCTTGTGGTTCAGTTCGATGCCCTCGCGCTTCAGCAGGATGTGCAGGCGCCGGTAGCCGAAGCGCCGGCGCTCATTGGCCAGCTCCCGCAGCCGCCGGCGGATCGCGGTATCATCCGGCCGCAGCGAGACGTAGCGGTAGGTCCTCGGGTGCATCCCCCACAAGCGCGCAGGCGCGACGCTGCGAGTAGCGCCTCTCTTCGATCGCCCAGGTCACGGCTTTCTTCCTCGACCCGGGCGTCAGAAGTTTTTTCCGAGCATCTCGCGCAGCGTCGACACGTCCAGCATCGACTCCGCCAGGAGCTTCTTCAGCTTCCGGTTCTCCTCCTCAAGAGCCTTCAGCTTGCGGGCGTCGGAGACCTCCATCCCGCCATACTTCGAACGCCACTTGTAGAAGGTCGCATCGCTGATCCCGTACTTCCGGCAAAGCTCAGCGGCCGACAAGCCGGCTCCGTGCTCCTTCAGGATGCCGATGATCTGCTCCTCGCCGTACTTGCTCCTGCGCATCGTCCGTCTCCCTCTCGAAGAACGGACTCTACCTCAAAGCGGGAACACTCCAGGGGGCAGGGTCACAATGATCAAATAAGGCCCTCTGCAAGATGCGAAAGGCCGGCGCAATCGCGGGAAAGTCGTAGAGGCCAGCGAGGTCTTCTTAGCAACGCGTCCAATGGCCCGCTGTCAGCGTTACTGCAGCATAGTTTAGTCAGGCGCATCGAATTCCACCACCTCCGGATGGTAGTTGAATAGCTCCAGCCGCGACGGTTCGCGGGCACCGTTGGCAAGCCGCAGCGTGGAAAGGCTCGCGGGGCCGACTGGGATCATGTTTTCCGGATTGAGCCGCAGAAAGTGCTGCAGGATGGCGCGAATGACCCCGCCGTGCGCGACTACAAGCAGTTTTCGGCAAGGCTCGGCTCTTTCCTCTTCGATGACGCCGCACACCCTCGCAGAAAACACATCCCAAGTCTCACCGCCTGCAGGCGATGCTGTGCCGGCGCGCCAGCCGAGATAGGCGTCAAAGTTCTCCGCCTTGATGTCCTCTATGCTGCGACCGGTCCAGTCGCCGACATCGATCTCGCGCAGGCGCTCCGTCGGCCGCGCATCGGGCTCACCGATCCTGCGTGCGGTTTCCCTCACGCGATCGAGGTCGGAGGAAATCGCCCGGCACGGGCCGATCGCTTCAATCACCGGGCGCAATGCGTCGGCTTGCCGGCGGCCGATATCCGACAGGCCAATATCGGCCTGCCCCTGCAGCCGCCGGCTGGCATTCCATTCAGACTGTCCATGGCGAACCAGGAGAAGGCGCATCATGCGATCCTGTCGCCGGCCAAGTCGAACCAGCATGCGGGTTCCGGCGGCAGCTCCATGTGGACGACATCGCCAATGCGCAGTTCGGGGCGGCTGTCTACGACGGCGGTGAGCCGAAGATCGCCGCTGAGTGCGGTGACCATGGTTCGCCCGGCGATCGTACTCATCTCCACCAGCTCCATCTTCAGGCTGCTTGGTGTTTCGTCCGCCGAGACGCGGAGTGCGTCGGCCCGATACATGGCGAGACATTCCGGTTCGGGCGGCTGGACTGGGATGTGTTTGTCGGCGAACCGGCAGCCGGTGCCGTTCTTGACCACCGGGATCACGTTGTTGGGCGGCGTGCCGACAAAAGTCGCCACAAAAGACGTTTGCGGATCGCGCTCCAGGTCGCCGGGCGTACCGAATTGCTGGACTCGGCCGGCATTCATCACCGCGACATGTGTCGCCATTGTCATCGCCTCGATCTGGTCATGGGTAACGTAGACGGACGTTGCGTCCGTGGCGCGATGCAGCCGCATCAACTCGGTGCGCATCTCGACTCGCAATTTGGCGTCAAGGTTGGAAAGCGGCTCGTCGAACAAGAGGATATGCGGCCGCGGCGCGATGGTGCGCGCGATTGCTACCCGCTGTTGCTGGCCGCCCGAAATCTCGTTTGGATAACGGTCGGCGAGCTCGTGAATCTCAAGCAGCCGCAGCACCTCGTCGATGCGTGCCGCACGCTCCGCCTTCGGCATCTTGGCCACTTTCAGTGGCCATTCGACATTGCCGCGCACGGACATGTGCGGCCATAGCGCGTAGGACTGGAACACCAGCCCGGAATTGCGCTTGGCGGGGTCGACCGACCAGTTGCGGTCTCCATCGGAGACGGTTTTACCGTGGAAGACGATCTGGCCGGCACTCGGCAGCTCCAGCCCGGCCAGCATGCGCAGCAGCGTGGTCTTGCCACAGCCGGACGGTCCGAGCAGGACCAGGAAGGCACCGTCGGGGACGGTGAGCGAGACGTCCTTAACCGCTTCGACCGTATCGAACCGCTTCGTCAGGGCTCTGATCTCAAGCATCGGTCAATCTTCAACCCCGATTCAGCCAGGGCTGCGACTTGGCTTGCAGCCGGCTGGCAAACAGCGTTGCCGCGAGGGAGATGGTCAGGATGATGACGGTGATGGCGTTGGCGAACTGGCCAAAACCTTCCGATGCGTAGCGATAGGCGAGCACCGACAGCACCGGCATTGTGGGCGTGAATAGAAGCACGACCAGCGACAGGTCGCGGATGATCTTCACGAAGATCAGAAGGCCGCCGGCTGCCAGACCGCGCACGGCGAGCGGCACGGTAATCTGCGCCAGCCGTCTAGCGAGACTCGCGCCCGTGATCCGCGCGCTTTCCTCAAGCTCGCCGCTGACTTGCTGGATCACGGCACGGCCGGTCTGCACCGCAAAAGGCAGGAGATAGGCGGTGGCGGCGATCACCAGGAGTGCAAATGTGCCATAGAGCGCCGGAAACGGTCCGATGGGTGCTCCGAGATAGACGATATAGGCGGCGCCAAAGGCAATGCCGGGGACGAGAAGCGGCAGGAACGCCACCTGCGTGATCGCCGCCGACAACGCGCCGTGGCGATAGCGCGCAACGACATAGGCGGCGAGGAGCCCGACGAACATGCCGGTGAAGGCGACCGATATGCCGAGGCTGAGCGTGACGATCAGCGCCCGCAGGATGTCGGGGTTGTGCACGATCCCGGGTGTGCCCTGGGCAATCGCCGGGTTTGACGTTCCGAACCAATAGTGCGTCGTCCAATTGGCGAAGAGCTCGGCGGAGGAGGGCGCGAAGCTCGATGCCAGGAGCACCAGCACCGGCACGATCGTTGCGGCGGTCAGAATGGCGAGCGCAGCGGCAAAGAGCGGCCAGCGCGCTCCGCGGAGATTGAAGCGCTTGGCGCGCCCGCCCTTGCCGGTGATGGTCGCATAGGAGCGGCGTCCCGATACGACGCGGTTGCCGGCCCATAGAAACACCGCGGAGATCAACACGAGCAGGACTCCGATGACATAGCCGCGCGCGGTCTGCCCGACCTCGATCATGCCGAACAGCCGGGTGGAAAGGGTCTGCATGCGCACCGGCAGACCGAGAAGCGCGGGCGTCGCAAAGTTGGAGACGGCGCCGGCGAAGCACAGAGATCCGGCGGCGACCAGCGCCGGCGTGGTCACCGGCAGCACAATACCGAGCAGGATCTTTCGGCTTTTGGCGCCCGCGATCTGCGCCGCTTCGATCAGATCGGAGTTCACCGTCGCCAGTGCCGCAGCGATGATGGTGAAGGCGAGGCTGAAATAGTGCAGCGTCAGCACGACCAATGTCGGCACCATGCCCCAGGCGAGCCAGTCGGGGATGTCGAGGCCGGAGCCCTGGAGCACGCCGACCTGCCCGCCGAGCCGGTCATTGCGAAACAAAGTGCCCCAGGCAAGCGCCGCTGCGAAGGACGGGATCATGAAGGGGAGCGTTGCCATCACCCCAATGGTCCTGCGGTAGGGCACGTCGGTCATCACCACGAGCCAGGCAAGAAAGCCACCGATCAGAACGCAGGACGATGCGACGATTGCGCCGATGAGAAGCGTGTTGGCAAGCGGCCGGTAGAAAAGGTTCCGCGATAGGCGGCTCGCCAGGACATCCGTCCAGGCGGCGATCGTCTCCGGCTGCAGCGTGAAGAGCGCGGTGCGAAGGAGCGGCAGGACGATCAGAGCGACCAGCAAAGCGAGCACGACGCTCTTGAGTACGTTTCCCTGGCGGAAGACGACACGCCAACCGAGCCCGCTCATCGCGATCCCAACCATCGAGTTCCCTCGGTTCATCCGATCACAATAAGGCACGCGGGCCGAGGCTGACGACTCGACCCGCGAGGCAGTGAAAGGGCGCCTTATTGCAGCGTCAGAACCAGATCGCCGACGGCGGCGCGGGCATTTGCCGTTTCCGCGGGCTGGATGCGCCAGGCCGTGAATTCATCAAGAGGGACGGCGTCCGGGTGCGGCGGAATGTCGGTGCGGGTGACGTAGTCGCCGGCCACATAGAACGGTGCCAGGCCGGGCCCGCCGGTCTCGCTCTCGTCACCCATCAGGAAGTCGATGACGAGACGTGCAGCGGCGGGATTCTGAGCTCCTTCGGCGAGTGCGACCACTGCCGGAAAGATGATGCCCGGCGCCGGCTTCACGTCGTTGGCCACCTGCAACGCCCAGCCTTCCTCTTCGTTGTCGCGGCGGTCGGAATAGCTGGTGAAGCCCACGGGCGGATTCTCCTGGCCGAGCTTGCCGACAGCGGCGTTCACGTCGTCCGTCGAGCTGACGAGAACTACATCGTTGGCGAAGAGGTCCGCGATGAACTTCTCACCGGCATTGGCGGCACTGCCGAGATCGATCTCTGCGCCGAAATGGTCCTTGTAGGCAGCGGCCATGGCGTCCGATTGCAGGACGATCTCCGTCATCAGATCGAGATAGTCACCGCGTTGAAGGGGATCGACTATGATCACACGACCTTTCCAGTCCTCGGTGGTCAGTGCCCACAGATTGGAGACCGGTGCACCGGCTGGGTTAGCCTCCTCATTATACATCAGCACCTTGGTGGAGAGGCGCTGGGCAAGCAGCGGCGACTTGTATTGCTCCGGCACACGGTCGGCGATGCGCGGAGCGACATAGGGTACGATGATGCCAGCCTCCAGGAGCTCGGTGAGCACGACGGGCGTGTCGGAGATGTAGACGACATCGGCGTTAGTGATTCCGGCCTGCGCCTCAGCCTTCAGTCGCGCGATCTGCTCGGTGGAGGAGATATCGAAGCCTTGCAGGTCGATGTTCGGGTAGGCCTCCTCGAAAGCCGCCTCCACTTTACCGATACGGCTGGTGAACGAGTAGACGGTGACGGTCCCTTCCGCTTCCGCCAAGGGCAGGAGTTCGTCGGGCATCATCTTGTTCAGGTGCCCATCGGCGAGTGCCGGACCGCCAAACAAAGCAATAAGCAAGCTGGCGCAGGCGACGTTGAGCTTTCTCATCGTTGTCCTCCCGAGGTTTTTGTTGGTCACTCGAACCGGTCGATCAGCTGTCCAAGCCGATCGAGTGTCTTCAACGCGCGGTCGCGGTCCGTCAGCCCGGCCGCGATGACAAGGGCGTTGCAGATGGTCATCGGCACGGTCAGCGTCTGGAACGCATCGGGATCGCCGGAACGCGGCGCGGCCAGCAGATGGTCGGGCTGCGGCACAAGGGTCGCGCCGATGCTCCCGGCAATGACGACGGTCTCAGCACCCACCTCCCGGGCGCATTCCAAAAGCGGGCGATAAGCGCGCGGCGGTCGGCGAAAGACGAAGGTCAGGATCACGTCGCCCCTGCGAAAGCCAAGCGTCTGCTCCGCCAGGCTGCGCGGATCGGCGTCCAGCTTGTGCACGTCGGCACCGAAGCGGCGGAAGCGCCTCAGCATCATGACGGCGAGCGTCTCGGCGTTGCCATGACCGTGGACAAAGAGCCGATCTGCGGAGGCGAGCCTGGTCGCCACTTTTGTGATCTGTTCTGGGCTGACAAAGTCCTCTATGCGGCCGAGCGCCTGCGCTTCCTGCAGGACGAGATTGCCCAGGATGGAGTCGCCCGTTGTCTCGGAGATCGTCTTTTCGAACCGGGTCGCCGGTTCATGGGTCGCGATAAACTCCACACGAAGCGCGTCGCGAAACGCTGCATAGCTCGGGTAGCCGAGCTTGCGCGCCAGCCGCGAGGCGGTTGCTTCGTGCACGCCGACCGACTTTGCAAGTTCGCTTGCAGTTCCTAGGGCAGCGCTCGTCGGGCTCTCGATAACAGTTCTGACAAGCAGTCGCTCGTTCGGCGTCAGCGCTTTAGCGGCGTCTTTGAATCGATCGAGAACGGTCATGTTTCTACGGGCTAAACTGCTCGTGCAAGAGACTATGTGAGCTCGGACAGTTCTGCAAGTCTGTATGCAAAATGTCATACAAAATTCAAAAATGCTTGCAGAGACAGTTGACCGTTCTCAAGAGCGGCAGCCGGAAGCGGCTGATCGCCAAGATCTGCACCAATCTGCATCGTAGTGAGCATTCGCTTTGCCGCGAGCAACCAAGCTCGGCGACGAGCGAATTTACTCCGATCGCGAGGCGCATTGCAGAATCAGCGTTGTGGCGAGGCGTAATCCGTCCACCATGTGTCGATGATTGCTGGCGGATTGCGAGCGGAACAGGGATAGCGATACGCCGCGCCATGAGCGATCCAAACCGCAGACGTCTGCCACAGCGGTACGATGTAATGCTGGTGGCGCATCACGCGGTCGAAGGCGCGGGCGGCCGGGATCAGCTCTTCGTCTGACCGAGCCTGCTCCATCGCTGCCAATGCAGCGTCGAGTGCTGCGCCTTGTGGCGCCGGCGAGCGCGCAGCTGCCCGGTCGGTCGGCCAGCGCGCTGCCCACAGAAGCGTTTCAGCGAGTACCGGCAGTCGCGACGGGCTCCATGAGAGCGCCGTCATGTCGTAATCGTGCTGAAGCGTGCGCCGGGAGCCGGATTTCGGCTCCAGGGCAGGGAAGTCTGCTTCGCGATTGAGCGCCGCATTCATCGCACAGGCGCCTCAAAACTATCGCGGCCTTGTTCGAAGCAGCGGAACGCGCGCGTGTCCTGGGCAGCATCGGCAGATGAAAGCCTCAAGTCAGGTTCTATAGCCCGCGCTCAATGGCCCGGAGCATCTGACAAATTAATGGGTTAAGAGAGATCAGATAATCGAGTGGGAGTGATGCTGCGCATCCGGTGGCTCACTGGCGCAAAACGACCGACAAAGGCGGTTCCAAGGCTAAGGGCTGGGCCGCTGCCGCACAGCATCTTGGATGAGAGGATAGGCAAGCGCCACGACTGCAATAATAAGAACGGTCAGGCTGATCGGGCGGGTCAGGAACACTGTCCAGTCGTTGTAGATGATCATCGACCGGCGGACGTTTTCCTCCAGGATCGGCCCCAGCACGAGCCCGAAGATGACAGGCGCGGTCGGCATGCCGATCCGGTTCATGAGATAGCCGAGCACGCCGAATCCGGTCATGACGATGACGTCGAAGAACGAGTTGCGGACAGCGAAGGACCCGACGACGCAAAGCAGCGTCACACCGCTCAACAACACCGCCCGCGGTGCGTTGACGATACGCGCGAACAGCCGGTTGCCGAGCATGCCGACGACGAGCGTCGCGACGATGGCGAAGGCGAGCGCAACGTAAACGATGCCGACGAAGTCGATGTGTTGCGCGAACATGGTGGGTCCGGGCCTGAGTCCGTGGATCAAAAGCGCGCCGATCAGCACTGCAGTCATCGAATCGCCGGGAATGCCGAGCGTGATCATCGGGATGAGCGCGCCGCCGACCCCGGCGTTGTTCGCCGATTCCGGCGCCACGACCCCTTCCGGGCAACCCGTCCCGAACTTGTCCGGCGTCTTGGAGAGGCGCTTTTCAAGCGCGTAGGCGACTGTGACGGCGATCGCCGAGCCGGCCGCGGGGATCGCGCCGACAAACGCGCCGATGATCGAACCGCGAAGGCCTAGCGGCCACAGCGGGGCCGCCTCGCGCCAAGGCGGCAGCAAGCGCCCGATCCTGGTGACGGGTTGGAGCTTCTGCGCGCCGCGTTCGAGCCCTTTGAGCACCTCGGCGACGCCAAAGATGCCGACGGCGGCGGGGATGATCCCGAGGCCCGCCTGCAAACCGTCTGTGCCGAACGTAAAACGGGCAACGTCCGTGGTCGTGTCCAGACCGACGGTGGCGAGCAATAGCCCGATCATGCCGGCAATCAAGGCGAGGAACGTCGAGCCGGGCGAAGCGTAGGCCAGCATGGCCAGTCCGAACACCGTGATCGCCGCGTATTCGGGGCTCTGAAACGCCAGGGCAGCGCGCGCAACGAGCGGTGCGAAGACAACGAGCAAACACCATCCGAGTAGACCACCGAGCGTGGAGGCGAGGAGGGCATATGTCAGCGCCTCGCCCGCGCGCCCCTTGCGGCCCATCGGATAGCCGTCCATCTGCGTGACGATCGCGCCCGGGGTGCCAGGGATGTTGATGAGGATCGCGGAGACAGAGCCGCCATAGACGCTCGCCGTGAAGACAGCCAGCAGAAAGACCATGGCATGCTCAAGGCTCATGCCGAACGAGAATGGCAGGAGCACCGCCAGCGACATCGTCGAACTGATGCCGGGGAGGGCGCCGAGCGCCGTGCCGATCACGACGCCGATCAGGCAAAGCCCGATCGCAAAGGGATCCGTTGCGATCTGGAGGAAGGCGGCGAGTGCGGCGTCAAGCATGGCGCGCTGAGTGTGTCACAAAGGCACGCCGATCATCGTGCTGAACACCGTGAAGATGCCGTAGGCGACAAGAACACCGCCGCCGACCGCCAATGCGATCCCGCGCCCTCCTTCTCCATCGCGCCGGGCGATCAGCGCCGACCAGCCGGCCGTGAATATCAGGGCAGACGCCAGGAAGCCGATGCGGGGGACCAGCGCGACAAAGATCAGCAGCGTGGCGACCATCGCGCCCGGCATTGCGACCGCAGCGATCCCGTTGCCAAGGCCCACAACGCCACGCGTCCTGAGCGCATTGATGGCGCTGGTGACCGCAAGGCCGAGCGCCGACAGTCCGAGAAGCGTTAGCATCACAATCGGCTGGAATGCCGGACCTGGGTCGCGACCCCATTGTTGCATGACGATGGGATCGGACGCGAGATTGCGCCACAGGAACATGACCCCTGCGACGATAATTACGCCAGTAATCGCGAGCGAGAGGCTGCGGCTGCGCAAAGTCTCCTTCATGCTCTCCTCGCGCTTGGGTCAGCTCCGCCCGATCGGGCGGAGCCGGCACTCAGTAGCTAGTTGCGGTCGCGGACCTTGACCAGATCGTTCGCCTTCAACACGGGATAGAGCGTGTCGTCGAACGCCTTCAGGAAGGCGGTCGTATCATCGATCCCCATCGGGTTGACGCCGAAGCCTGCTGCGTTGGCGCGCTCGACGAATGCGGGGTCGCTGAGGGTGGCGATCAGGGCTTGCTCCAGTTTCTCCAACCGCTCCTGCGGCACGCCTTGCGGCGCAACGATCATCCGCCACGAACCGATGACAATGTCGAAGCCCTGTTCCTGAAACGTCGGCACATCCGACGCCAGGAAGTGACGGTTGGTGTCGGAAACGCCCAGGAGAACGAGATCGCCGTTCTTGTGGTGCTCGATCACATCCGGCACCGGCACCGTTGCCGTCATGACCTCGCCGGCGAGAAGCGCAGCGACGGTCGGCGCGAAGCCTTCGTACGGCACCTTTGTCACTTCCACGCCCAGCTCGTTCTCCAGCACCGATATGGAGATATACGAGGAGCCACCCGGCTGGTCGTTGCCGTTCGTGACGGAGCCAGGTTCCGCCTTGGCCGCGTCCACGAAGTCTGAGACAGATTTGAAACCGGTCGACGGATTTGCCGTCAGCGCTCCCGGATCCGCACCGAAGAACACGATCGGCTGAAGGTCGCCGTAATCATTGGCGTTCGGGTTGCCGTAATGGCGCGCGATGACGCCGGAGCCAACCATACCGATGGTATAGCCGTCCGCCTCGGCGGAAGCGATCGCTCGGGTGCCTTCCGCACCACCTGCGCCCGGCCGATTAACGACCACGACGGGCTGGCCGAGATGCGCTTCGGCGGCCTCGGCAACCAACCGCATGCTCGTGTCGCTGCCGCCGCCCGGCGACCACGGCACGATAAGCGTCACGGGCTGCGAGGGGAAATCATGGTTGTCGGCCAGGGCCGCCGGAGCGGCGAACGCACCGGCAAGGACCGCGGCCGTCAGCGTGGCAAGGATCGTTGTCGATCGCTGTAGCATGGGATTGTCCTTCCGTTCTCTGTTGTTACGAACGTCTATGGTCCTCCGGCGGGCCGCGACGCGGCGGCCCGTTCACGGAGAAACGCCAACGCCAGTTCGCGTTCGGCGTCTTCGCCCTGCACCATCAGCACCGGCTCATCGATGCCGACGGAGAGGTATTCGTCGAGCTTTCTGTGACATTCCTGCGGTGTGCCGGCGATGGCGTAAGCATCGATCACCTCGTCGGTCACGAGCTTGCCTGCGGCGTCGAAATCACGCCGGGAGATTGCATCAACGATCGCATCCTGGTCGAGCGGCACGCCGGTCGCGTCAAGGTTCTCTGCCAGCTTGCGATTGCGGAACAAGAAGGCGAGTTTCGGCCGCACGATCTCCCGTGCTGTGGAGGCTTCATCGGAGACGGCGAAGAAGAGATAAGCCGCCCGGCGGAGCGACGCAGGATCGCGGCCGGCTTTTTCGGCGCCTTCGCTGACGCGGTCGATCGAGGTTTGGCAGAATTGCGGAGATAGACCGGCGGAGAGCACGACGCCGTCGGCGATGCGGCCCGCGAGCCTCAGCATCTGATCGCCCATCGCGGCCACGTAAGTGACGAGCGGGACGGGCGGTTCGAATGCGAGACGGGCGCCGGCCAGAGGAAAGAACTCGCCTTCGCGGTTCACTGCCTCGCCGGTCCAGAGCGCCTTCAAGCACTCGATGAATTCGCGAACTGCGCGGATGGGCTTGACGATCTCCCGGCCCGCTTCGGCTAGGAACAACGGATTGCCGACGCCGACCGCAACGCCGACCGGGGCCGTGCCGACCTCTGCCAACGTCGCAAGAGACATGGCTGTCGGCACGGGATGCCACAAATAGGGGCTCACGGCCGTTGGGATGACGAAGGCGCCGCCGCTCTCCATCCTGAAGCCCATCGACGTGACCATCGCCTCGCGATAGCCGAGGTGCTCAGCCATCCACAGCGCCTCGATCCCGGCCTCGACGCTCGAACGCCCGGTGGCCAGCGCTGAAGCCGTCGTGGTGAAGCCGTCGAAGCTGACGCCGTAGGTGACCGCCATGGCGCTGGTCAGCCTCCCACCCGGTATTTGGCGAGTTTGTCCGGATCGATGTCGACGCCGAGGCCAGGCTTGTCGCTCAGCGTGATCTTACCCTCAGCGTATGGGAACGGCTCGTCGACCAGATCGTCGAGGTAGATGCGGCATGCGACTTTCGTCTGCTCCGCACCCTCACGCTGCGTGATGGGGATCGTCCCAGGTATGGCCACCGCAAGGCTCGAAGCGGCGACGTGCAAGTTGGCCGCGTTGCCGATCCCCATCTCCGCTGAGCCATTGACGTCGCTCATAACGCTAGCCGTATAGGCAAGCGACAGAAGTGAGCGCGCCTTCGCGAGGCCTCCCGCCTTTGTGTAGTAACAGGAGATCATCTCAGCGGCCTCGTGGCGCACGAGCCGCAGTAAATCGTGGGCGTTCCAGCAGCTTTCGTCGGCCATGATCGGCACTTCGGTCGATTGGGCGACACGAGCCATGCCTTCCAGCCCCTCGACCGGCTGCTCCATGAACCAGATGTCGTATTCGGCCATCAGGTTGGTGACCTTCAGCGCCTCCTTCCAGCTTCTGTAGCCTTGGTTGGCGTCGACCCTGATTCGCATCCCAGGCACGGCTTCGCGGATGCGCCGCACGATGTCGAGATCGCGGTCCGCATCGAGGCCGACCTTGATCTTGACGCAAGAAATCCCCTCGTCGGCGACCTGCTTTGCCTCTTCGACGGCAGGTTCGGTGTCCATCAACCCGATCGAATGCGCGACACCGATCTCGGAGCGCACCAGACCGCCGAGCAGTTGATACACCGGTACGCCGAATGCCTTGCCGGCTGCGTCGTGCATGGCTACGTCGACCGCCGCCTTGGCGTAAGGATAGCCCTTGATGAACTTGTCCATCTTGGCGTGGAGGAAGTCGAAGCGGCCGACATCCTCGCCCTTGAGCAACGGCAGCAGGTATTTGTGGATCACCGCAATGGCGGTTTCCGGCGTCTCGCCGTAACGCGTTCCAAATTCGCCGCCCCAATCCTTCAGGACCTGCGCCTCACCCCAACCGTAAGTACCATCCTCCAGGGAGAGCTTGACAAGGAGATAACGTTGCCCGACCGGGCTGTAGTTGCCGGCCCAGGTGTGCTTTCGCCGCAACGGCAGGCTGACCAGATGGGTCTCGATATCGGCGATCTTCAGTCCAGTCTCAGTCGTCATCGGGGAGGCACCTCGATCAAGACATCGTTGGGCACCACGTGCCCGGTGATCTTCTCTGCGCCATCATCTGTGATGCGGTACATGTCCTCCACGTGGAAACCCATGCGGCCGGGCAGCATGTAGAGCGGCTCCATCGTGTGGGTCATGTTGGCTTGCAGATCGATCTCACGGGTTTCGGTGAGGTACGGCTCTTCGTGGATCGTGCGACCGATGCCGTGGCCGAGAAACGTCAAAGACGGCTCCAGTCCGTTGCTTTTAAGGTGGTCGCGATAGGTGGTCCAAAGGTCAGGCACCGTGGTGCCAGGACGGAGGATCGCTTCGCACCGGTCGCGCGCGGCAATCAGGACAGCCCATATCTTGGCTTGTTCCTCGGTCGGCGTGCCCATCACCAAAGTGCGCGTGACATTCGACCGATAGCCGTCGAGGTCACCGAGGATCTCGAGGCGCACGACATCACCGGCCTCAATTTCCTTGGCCGTCGGCTTGCAGTTGATGATACCGCTGCGGATGCCCGAGCCGACCTGGTACGCCACGCCGGCAGCGCCGCCCTCAAGCATCCGTGCCATGATCTCAGCGCCGACTTCGTTCTCGGATTTGCCGACACGCAGCCCATCGATGATGTCGCCCATGACCCGTTCCGTCAGCTCGCCGACTTGCTTCAGGAGCGCGACCTCTTCGTCGGTCTTCACCATGCGCGTCCGGAAATAGAGATCGCGCGCGTGGACAAACGTTGCTTCCGGCAGGCGGCGTTCCAGTCGCTGGAAGTCCATCGCCGGCATGAAGTCGAGTTCGACCGCGATGCGTCCGGATCCGACGCCGGCCTCAATCAGGGCGTCGGCCAAAAGATCGGAGGGATTATCGGTGAACTGGTTGTAGCTTCTGATGTCCGCGAAGCGCGAACGTTCGCGGGCCAGGTTTTCCTCAACGTTGACAACGATCTGGCGAGCGAAGTCGCTGCCGGCGAGAACCGTGATGGTGCGCCGGAAGCGGTTCATGGCATGGCTTGGGACCTGGAAGCCGGCCGTATACGTGGCATTGTCCAGCGAGTGGGCGACGAGGGCGTCGAGCCCGTCCTTCGCCATCTCGGCGCGCAGCTTGGTGAAGACCTGATGCTCCATCAGCTCGACCCGGTCTCCACGTAACGACGCAGCTGTTCGATCGTCATACCTGCGATTCCCATCTTCTCCAGCGTGAGACCGTCGCGCGCATAGTCGATGCCCGTTGCCGCAGACGTCAGCTCGATGATCGCGCGCATAGTGGGAGCCGGAGTGCCGGCAAGGTCGCCAAAGCCGGTGAAGGGCACGAGGCCGTAACCGACATCCTCGTGGATGTATCGGTGGTCGAGCGAAGGCGGCGATTTCAGCGTCTTGTTCGGCTCGCTCGCTTCGCACGCCCGTGCGATCGATCCGGTCGCGTGTGCAGCCTCGGTGGTGAGGCCGGCCCTCAGAAACGAGTCGAGAAACGATATCCACGGAATGTCGAGCGCCTTGGCGATCGCGATCCGCTCGTCGTCCACGACCTTGGTCGTCCGCCCGACGCTATCGGTGATTCCGTCCTTGTAGAACATGAAGCCGCCGTCGGTACGCTCGATCCAGCCAGCGTTCATAATCATGCCCGGCGGGTGGAACACGGCGTTGAGATTGGCCAGTCCGGTCTCAAGGACGTTCGAGGCTCGGACCGTCTCCGGATAGACAGGGTGGACGAGTTCGAACATCTCGTCGTTGTGCGTCGCCGGGAGCGCGGCAAGGCGCTGGTTCTTCGTATAGGAGTAGATGCCGACAGTCGCCGGCCCCTCCATCCGCGTGATGTACGTCAGCGACACGGTCTCGGCGACTTTGACGTCACGCTTGAAGCCAGCCTGCCTGAGCGCGCGCATAAAGTTGAACGCGCCACCGGTGTGCCCGGGATTGAGGAGGATCGGCACCGACCCGTCGATCAGGCCGGCGAGAATCTCCGCGTACGGCTCGTGGGCGTGAGAGGGCACGACGAGCATGATCAAGTCGGCGCTGCGGATCGCCTCGGCCACGTCCGTCGTCATCGTCTCAGCCTGGAAGGTTCCTTCCTGAACACCGCGCGCCGTCACGCCACCCGCTTCGCGCAGCGGAACAAGCGTTGCTTCGCGGCGGGCGTGGAGGCGCACCCGATAGCCGCGTGCCGTCAAGTCGGCGGTGGCAGCGCAGCCGCCATGGCCGGCTCCGAGCACGGCGACGGTTTCAATCGGTGTGGACGGCATCCATGTCTCCTACGCAATGACGAGCAGTTGATCGGTATCGGAATGGTCGGACAGAAGGTTCGCGCCGTCATCCGTGACAGCGACCATGTCTTTGTTCTGCAAGCCGAATCCGCGTCCGGTGCGGTAGCAAAGCGGCTCGAATCCCAACACCATGCCGGCTTCGAGCTTCGCGTCTTCGGTACGGCCAATGGTCGGCGTGGCGCCAAGGTACGGGTCTTCGTGGAGAAACAGTCCGATGCCGTGGCCGACGAAACCGATCGGCGGCAGATGGTGCCGGCGCAGCGTGGCTATGAAGTCGTCGTAGGTCGCGCGGCAGCTTGCTCCGGGTCGGATCATGTCGAGGATACGATGCTTGCAGCCGGTCAGAACGGACCAGATGTCTTCGGCGCCGGCCGGCGGCTCCTGGACGACTGCCGTACGGCAGACGCCGGCGTGATAGCCGTCGATCATTGTGAAGATCTCGACGCGGCAGACGTCGCCGCGGCTGAGCACGCGATCGGTGGGTCCAACGTTCGGCAGCTGGCTGCGTTCGCCAGTGGCAACGATCATAAGCTTGAAGTCTTGTGCCCCCGCATCGAACACGTTGCGCGTCAGATGGCCGGCGATATCCATCTCCGTGTCACCCGGGCGCGCCGCGGCAAGCGCGTCGGCGATTGCCTTGTCAGCGATCCGCGAGAGGCGTGTCAGGAGGGCGATCTCGTCTGCGTCCTTGATTTGGCGCAGCCGCGCGAGGGCGGAATCGATCCCAGTAAAAGCGGCACGGGGGAGGGCTTTTTCAAGGCGGCGAAAATCCGCCGCTGGCAGGTATGCGAGCTCAATACCGATGCGCTTGTCGGAAAGCCCGAGATCGCGAAGTGTGGCTGCGAGAACCTCGATCGCATCATCAGCGAACTCGGCAAACACAGCCAGTGACGCGCCCGGCGCTCGCGCACGGACCGTGGTCTCTTCCATGTCGACGCAAAAGAGCGTGCTGTCCCCGTCGGCGGTGACGATCGCCATCGCGTGCCGATGCCTGAGCAGGTGCTGAGACGGCACGACGAAACCGGTGACATACGCAAAGTTCTCAGGCGAGCAGGTGACGATCGCGTCAAGATCCTCTGTAGTCAGAACGCTTTGCAGCCGTGCCAACAGTCGCGGACGCACGGCGGACGCCCGCGAAGGATCTCCGTTAATGGTGTCACGCTCGACCGTGTCCTGTTTCACCAGAGGTCTTCCAACCTAGCTCAATCTGTGATCACAGTGTGTGATCACAGATTGCCGCAGAGCTCTTCGCTCGTCAACGGGGTGAGGGCATGACGCTGAGAAATGGACTCCGGCTTGCCGCCTTCGCGATGCGTGCTTCTGCGGGCGGAAGAAGAGCGGATAAGGTCACGATTCAGCCAAGCGTTGGAGTGCTAGATGCGATTTGGCGAGTGCGACAACGCTCTAACGGCGAGTTTCCGCCCGAAACAGAAAGCTGGTATGCGAGACCGCCCGCGCGCGGCCGTTTGCGCGCGAATCGGGCGGGTCGCAGCATGAGAGGAGCGACATGAGCCTTCACGTCACCACGCCCAAGCCTGGGCCGTATCCGTCGTCAGGAAGGCATGCCCGTCCCGCGCTGTCGCAGCAAGTCTATCTCACATTGCGACACATGCTGATGGTCGGCGGCTTTAAGCCGGGCGAGAGCGTCAGCCTCCGCTCGCTCGCGCGTCGGTTGGGCACCAGCGCCATGCCCGTGCGTGAGGCGGTTAATCGACTCATCGCGGAGAACGCGTTGCGCATGCTGCCGAACCGGAACGTTATCGTGCCGCACATGTCGCGCGAGCGCTTCGCCGAGATCACGCGGCTCCGCCAACTTCTAGAGTCGATGACGGCCGAAGAAGCTTGCCGCAGAATGGATGCAGAGAAAGCGGACGAGCTCGACATCCTCTGCCAGAGGGGTCTTGACGCCCTGGCGCGCGACGACATTGAAGAGATCCTGACGACCAACAAGGACTTCCACTTCTGTCTTTACGAGGCGTCGGAGTCGGACGTGATCGTGCCGATCATCGAGGGCCTCTGGATGCAGATGGGGCCCTTTATGCGTCTTTCGCTCGCAGCCGGACGGCAGCGCTGGGATGGCAGCCAGCACTTAGCGATCCGCGATGCGATCGGCCGTCGCGACCCGGCCGCGATCAGCCGGGCGGTCAAGCGTGACATCAAACAGGCGGCGGCCGTCCTGTTCGAGATCAACGCCTTCGACGCGCCGGCAGCAGGCATGTTGCCGCAGCTGGAGAACTGACTCGATCGGCATCACACCTGCGGTGACACGAGAGATGCGATCGCCCTGCCGGATACGATTACGGTTTCGCCCCTGCATGTCGGCCTGTGCTCGGCCTCAACCACGTTGACCGGGCGTCCGGTCGTGCTGGGTGCGCCGACGATAGCGCCGAGCTACAGCTTGATGTCCAGGTGTTCTGACGGTCCGAAATACGGGGCGGACTGATGAAGCATCCGGTTTTCACCGAATTACCGGCTGAGATGGCGCACGACTTTGCGCCCAGAGGACTCGTTCATCTCTGAGGACCGGAACTTCCGAAGGACTTCGTTCACAATTTTGAAGTGGGTCTCCAGAACTAGGCGTCACCGTGGCGGATTGAGCTAAGCCCAAGGCTTCAGAAATCCCCCCTGCATCAGATGCATGGGCGGTTCGCTGTGAGTGGACGCATTTGTCGGGATCTTGACGGCGCCATTCTGTACCCATCGCCAAGGCCTTGCCCGATGTGCGAAGCGGTAGCTTACCGGGCCGGTATAAAGCATGGTCTTCGGACGAGAGGTCACTCTGGCCGGTGCACCGATACTCTACCGATGATCTGCGGGATTGAGTGACGGGCAGGTAGCAATGGTCGCTCGTGGCACTCAGCGGTTGTTGCAGCCTTCCACCGATGTTCACCTTGTGTCCTGGGATGACTCCCACGCCCCTAGTTGGAACAATGACAGCCGCTCTCGGAGGATGATCTCGACTCCGTCCGCATCGACGACGTCCACTCGCTCGTCAAGGCTGATGCGCTGTAGGGGAATCCGCGGGAGATGATTGGCGCTGCTCAGATCGCGATACGATGAACTTTGACACCCTGATCGAGCAGTTTGTCTTTATCCTCATCGGAGAGCCCCTCATCGGTGATAATCACGTCGATCTGTTCGAGCGGCGCGATGCGGTAGAGCGCGCGGGCGCTGAAACGGCTGCTCTCGGCGAGAAGGATCGTTTCCTGGGCAGCCTCGATCATGGCGCGCTTCAGTTCCACGAGCTGCAGCACTGTGTCGGACGCGCCCTCGCCGTCGATCACTTGTGCGGACATGAAGTACAGGTCGCAGCGAGTGGCCTGCAGGAAGGCCGTGCCCAGTTCGCCCAGCAGGCTAAATGCGCCGGGGCGGTTCGTGCCGCCGGGCACAACCAGTTTGAGCTCAGGCTTATGTTCGCAGGCGCGGTGTGCTCGATTCGGGGTTCGGGCTGCCCGGCCGGGTGATTGGCGTGCTCCCGGCAACTCTCTCCATATTGAAAACGTCACGACGCGCGGCGAGATCGATGATGGAGACGATGATGACAAGTGGATCGGAACGGCGGAGCCTTCGGGCTGCGCGCCAGGCAGAGGACCGAGAGGCACGGCAGTGTAATAGAGTCCCGCTAAGTTACGGTGCGCTTCCCCTACTCACGCCAATCCGCATCTGCCCAATCATTGGAGACAGAGTTCGTCTTAGCGCGTCCACCGGTCGTCCTCGCGCATGGCACCTTCGACAAACCCACTGTTTGGCAAAGCGAGCGGGGCGGGCGCAGCTTTGAGGAATCTTTCCGGGTCGCCGGCTTCAAAGCGCTTGCAGTGGACCACTCAGGCAACTTCCTGGATTCTGACACGAACAACGCCATGAACGGCAGCTTCGAGCCCATTTTGGACCCCCAGAAGCTGATCAGGTTGCCGGGTGCAAATTCAACTGGGAAACCCAGATGCGAGCGAGTCTGAAAACGCTCGGAAGAGAGCATCGATCTCGTCACGAGGCCGATCCGCGATTATCGATCCGAAGAAGTTGACCGAGAAAGAGAAGTGCAGGACGGTGGCGAAGAGCAGATCAATGTCGATCGCCTTTGAAACAGTGCCCTTCTCCTGCAGGGCTTCGATACGTGCCCGAAAATTCGCGTCCGCCTTACCGTCCATGTTGTGCATGGATTGACCACGGTACGCATCATCGATTGCAGCTCGGCTGATGAGCAAGCGGATCATGCCTTCGTGTTTCAGATCATCCTGCAGCTTGTCGTGAAGATAGTGGTAGATTTCGTCGGCCAGTGTGGTTTGCGGAGGATAAGACAGATCACCTTCACGGCGCGCGGCCACAAACCGATCTGTCAGCGCGACCAGTAGCCCTTCCTTGCCGCTAAAGTACCGGCTGATTAGCGACAGGTTGGCCTGCGCAATGTCAGCGATCTCACGCAAACCAGCAGCATCATACCCGCGCTCGGCAAAGACCGTTCGAGCCGCGTTGAGAATACGTCTCTCCGTGGCCGCCCGATCGCGGCCTATGCCATCTGTCTGAGGCAAAGTATCCTGCATGTATACAGTCGTTTACATGGTGAGGTTGGCGGTGTAAAGAAAACGAGTGTTTACATCGCAACGAGTTCGGACATGACCGCCATGCCGCTGTTCAAGCGCGTCACCGGATCAGTTCGTTCGATGAGAGGTCCAGCAATCTGGAGAAGCGCGTCACACACATTGAAGCTTTGCTGAAAGAAATCGAGTGACAAGCGAGCAGGAACTTCGATACGCGGCCTTCGCTGAAGCGGTCACGCTGGTTGCTCTGGTGTGCATCGCTATGCCGCTTAAGCGCATTGGTCGACATCCCTGCAGCAACATCCATTCTCGGGCCGATCCACGGCGGCATGTTCCTGTTGTTCGTCTGGATTGTGATCCGCTCATGGGCTGAGGGACTGATCAACGGCCATGGTGCTGGTCGTTTGCTGGTCGGTTCGTTCATCCCGTTCGGCGGGTTCATCAACGAGCGGTGGCTGAGCACGCAGTTTGCTGAGGGGACGGACAGATGATCTACGAGCTGACCAAAGCGGCCCATATCGTCTCCGTGATCGTCTTCCTTTCAGGCATGGCGATCGTTGAGATGTTCTTGCGCTACCCGAACGCGAACACGCTGCCTGCCATTCAGAACTTCGACCGCTATGTAACCACGCCGGCCATGCTGCTCACATGGGCACTGGGCATTCTGCTCGGTGTTTTGGGCGGTTGGTTTGAAGTTGGCGGAGGCTTCTGGTTTGGCCTCAAAATCCTGCTCGTCCTTATCCTGTCTGCCCTGCACGGCATGATCACAGGGCGGTTACGCCGCAAGGTGCGTGAAGGGAATTTCGATCCCGACAGTGCAACACGAACTGCTCTGCCTATTGGCTTCGGCTTGGTCGTGGTGATCGTGCTTCTGGTCACCACCAAAGCGATCTAAGGTGTCACAACATCCGCCTAGAGAACTGCGCGAAGCCGCGTGCCCATGCCGAAGGGTCCAGAAGCGTCGGGCGGTGCTATCCCACGCGCCGCTCCTTTGCCATACGCTCGGTAAACAAAACGGCACTGACGAGGATCATCGCCGCGATATGCAGAAGCGGGGATGCGCGATGGCTTTGCCGATGCCGGGGGCTCTCCGTCGAAGACGAAGTAATCCTTGTCCCTGACCGCGAAGCTCCCGACCGAGCGCTTTGTAAGCTTCGCCTTGGCCATGCCGTGACTGGTGTCGATCCGTCTCGCGCGGGCGCACTCGGCGGCCCATCTGGTGGAAGCGTCGTGTAAGCAACGGGACGAAAATCGTAGCGCACGACGTCGTACGAAAAGAGAGTCCGAGGCCGTTCGAAAATTAAGGGGACTCCTTGGATTGTCATGGAAAAAGAAACCCTTAGCGGCACGATCGCAGAGTGGCGAAAATCGCCGGAATGCCGCTCATAACCTGAAGGTCGCAGGTTCAAATCCTGCCCCCGCAACCAAATTTCCTATCAAAAGCAATAAATCAAACAAGGCGCTGGTTCCGCTTTGACTGTCAGGTGTTACTCCTGAAGGTCAGTCGGTCCGCCTTTCCGAGACTGCATACTTTCTGCGGCTTCTCGTCCTGGATATCGACCAAATCCGACAGTCCAGAAGAACGGATCATCCGACAGTCCGGAAGAACGGATCGCACAAAAATTGACACAAACGAACGTCGGCTTATCGGCTGACATCGGACGTCAAACTTGCTGTTGTCGGGTTTCGAAATTCACGGATACTACGATCTACTCGGCTTCGAGCAGGCACTGGATCTCCATATTTTGGCGGCCTTGGCCCTCGTCATTCTTTGGGTGTTCGCCATCTTCTGGCACCTCGTGACCGGGCAGTGGCGCCACTACGTGCCGACCGCAGACCGATTGTGGGCTACGATCTCTTTCTATGCCATCGGCATCTTCATCGGCTCGCCCCGCCCGTTCCGGCCGAGTGCAAAGCGTAAGCACAATCCGCTGCAAGCCATGGCTTATTTGGGCTTCCAAGTGGTGATGGCACCCGCGATCTGGATTTCGGGCATCATCTTGTGGGTCTACGGTCGATTCCCGGACCTCTATCCGAGTGATTTGCCCATTCTGTGGATCAACGCAATCCATGTGGCTGCGGCCTTTTTGATCGCAGCGTTTCTGATTGCCCACCTTTATCTTATCACGACAGGCGAAACAGTGACCGCACAGCTCAGGGCAATGATTACGGGCTGGGACCGCAACGGCGAGGCGGGCGAAGACTGAGTTCGTCGACAAGTGCTGGCTCGCCGATATGGCCGCCGTCGGAATGACGGACCTTCCTTCCGATCACGCTGAGACGGTGGCGGATCTTGTGCTGGGGGATTGTTGAGTTCCTGAGTGGTACGGGCCCACTGCTCCACGAAACCCTCAATGCTCCAGCATGCCCCAGAGCTTGCGCTTAATCTGGATGAACTCGTCGGTTAGCCGCATCTCATCGGTTCTTGGCCGCGGTAGAGAGACCTCTTCGATGTGGCGTATGCGGCCGGGGCGGGCCGACATCACGATGACCTTGTCGGAAAGGAAGATCGCCTCTTCCAGGTCGTGGGTGACGAACACCACCGTCTTCTGTGTCTGTCGCCACGTCTGGAGGAGATCGGCCTGCATGCGCTCCTTAGTTTGCGCATCCAGCGCGCCAAAGGGCTCATCCATAAGCAGTACGTCCGGGTCATTCGCGTAGACTCGGCCGATATCGACGCGCTTTCGCATCCCGCCGGACAGCTCCCTCGGCCAGCGGTCCTCAAAGCCCTTCAGGCCGACCATCTCGACCCATTTCTTCTCAATCGCCGTTCGTTCCTCTCGGCTTACGCCTCTGAGGCGGGGGCCATAGGAAATGTTTTTCGCCACCGTCATCCAGGGAAAGACTGCGTCCTGCTGGAAGACCATACCCCGCCGCTGGCTGGTTCCCTTGATGACGTCACCATCAAGGGTCATCTGCCCGTCCGAAGGCTCAAACAGGCCGGCCATCATCTTCAGAAGTGTGGATTTTCCACAGCCGGACGTTCCAACTATCGAGCTGAAACTGCCCGATTCGAACGTCAGATCGATGTCTTCCAGGACGGTCAACGCGCCCGGGCTGCCCTTGCCAAATGTGTGGGTAAGTTTGTCGACGACGATCTCTGACATTATTCGCGAGCCTCCGACCAGCGCATCAGACGGGCTTGGATCATTCTGAAGATGCGATCCATAATGAACGCGCACGTGCCGATGATGACGATGATCATCATGACCTGATCGGTCAGGAAGTAGCGCCGACCTTCCTGCAGCAGGAAACCAAGACCGTTCTGGGCAGCCAGCAGCTCCGATGCGACGAGCGTGGTCCAGGCCGCGGCAAGCGCTATTCGGTACCCGGTGATGATGAAGGGCGTTGCTGCGGGAATGGCGACGGTTCGAAAGATCTGGAACCGTTTCGCACCCATCGTGGAAGCGGCATCCACGTAGACCTGGGGCACGTTCTTCATCCCGGCGACCACGTTGACCACGCAGACCATGAAGCAGGCAATGGTGATGATGAGGACCCGGCTGAACTCCTCAATTCCGAACCAGATGATGATGATCGGAATGTAGGCCAGCGGAGGGATTGGGCGCAGGGCTTCAATCAGCGGATCAAAGATATACTCGATCGGCTTGTACCAGCCGATCAGGCAGCCGAGGGCAAGAGCGAGTGTCGTTCCGATGAAGAAGCCCATGAAGATGCGGAAAAGACTGGCACCCAGCGCTGTGAACAAGCTGCCCGACGTCACGTTCGTGATGAACGACTTGAAGATATCGGTGAGCGGCGGCAACAGCGCCGGATTGTTGTCCGGTTGGTTCGTCACGATGATGTAGAACAAAAACACCGTCGCGACCGAGAGAACGCCTAAAACAAGGCGTCCTTTGAGCATTTCCCTAAAGCCCGTCATGGTTCAGATCCGCTTGATGATTTGATCGGACACCAGCGCGTCGATATCCGGCATCCCGCCGATCCGGCCCTTGGAAACGAGAAACTCAGACTGGCGCCGCAGCGACTCCGCCAGGATACCTTGGTTGAAAGCATCCTTCACTTCCGCAGTGTCGAAATAGAAATACCCATTGAGGATCGGTTCAACCTGTTGCGCCGTCACGCCGGCGCGCCCGATTTCGGTCTGCCACGCGACCATGCGCTCGACGGCTTTGTCGTTGTCTTCCCGCACCATCGAA
Organism: Afifellaceae bacterium; assembly: GCA_028284625.1. GTDB lineage: Bacteria > Pseudomonadota > Alphaproteobacteria > Rhizobiales > Afifellaceae > DASWJZ01. Next base: position 23,785 of record JANQRH010000029.1, read on the forward strand.
ATCGCCGGCCCGTGGAACGCGGCGACGATTTCGGTGAGCGCATCCTCGTTGGCGTCCATGAATTCCTGTGTGGTCATCAAGACGTCCATGATATTTGGCCGCGCATCCATCGGCAGCTTTGAGCCGTCAACCAACAGATTGGCGTCCGGCATCGCTTCGAAAATGAGGTTGCGCGACGTCGCGAGCGGGACGGTTGCGTCCACACTTCCGGCCACGAGGGAGTTTTGCCCATCGACCGGCTGCATATCGATACGGGTGAACGGCATGTCTTCCAGCCCGTTCAGCCTCAAGACCGTGTCGAGAAAGTAGTCGAAATTCGTTTCAGCGGTTACGGCGACCCGACGGCCTTCAAGGTCGGCAAGCGTCTTGACGTCCGGCGCGCCGACAATCGTGAAGAGGCCGCTGGCATCGCCGCAGATCGATATTTCGCGGAAGTCGGCGATGCCTCGATACATCGCGGAAAGCGGCGGAACCGAGCCGACTGTGATGAGATCGACGGAGCCTCCGACCATGGCTTCGATCGCCGGCGGGCCTGATGGGAATACAGTGAACTGCATTTCCACGTTGGGGGCAAAGCCCTGATCCTGAACGAGCCAGTAGATGCCGAACGAGTAGGCCGGGATGATTCCGACGCGAAGCGTTGAGACTTCGGCCCGCCCTCTCGTCGACAAGGAGAAGGGCGCCGCTAGCAAAGCGGCCGCACCGGAACCTGCTTTGAGCACTGTGCGTCGACTGGGCGTGGACTTCGTCAAGATCGACATGACCGTCCTCCGTCACCGCGGCACGTAGACCAACGGTGAAAAGGTGGTGTCCCGGCTTGCGTTGAGCCTCGTTTGAGGCTCAACGCTGTTTTTGCGTCGCTAAGACAGCCCGCGTTTCGGCGTGATCAGATCTGTTTGACGATCTGATCGGAGATCAGGGCGTCAAGGTCCGGCATGGTCTCCAGCTTCCCGGCATTGACGAGGAACTCCGCCTGAACACGCTTGGAGTTCTTCAGGATATCCTGGGCGAACACGTCCTTGATCTCAGCGGTGTCGAAATAGAAGTAGCCGTTGAGCAGCGGCTCGACCTCCTCCGGCTGCACGCCGGCGCGACCGACGCTCTCCTGCCAAGCCACCATGCGGCTGACGACTTCGTCGTTGTTCTCGCGCAACATGCCGACACCTTGGTCGTGGAAGGCAGCGACGACTTGCTTGAGAGCCTCTTCTTTTGCGTCGAGGGTCTGCTGGGTGGTCATGAAGACGTCCATGATGCTCGGCCGCTTGTCGATCGGCATCTGCGCACCCTCAGCCAGCATGCTCGCACCCGGAAGCTTGTCGAAAATCAGCTTGCGCGAGGTCGCGAGCGGTACGGTCGCATCGACGGCGCCGGCGATTAGTGCGGCCTGCGCGTCGATCGGTTCCATGTTGACGCGCGTGTGCTCCATGTCGCCAAGGCCTGCCTGTCTGAGAGCCACATCGAGGAAGAAGTCGAAGTTGGAGCCCGAAGTGACCGCAATCCGCTTGCCTTCCAGATCGCTGAGTGTCTCGAGTTCCGGCCTGCCAACGATTGTGAACAGCCCACTTGCGTCGCCGCAGACCGAAATTTCCCGGAAGTCTGCAACCTTGCGCGCCATTGCCGCGAGCGGCGGCACAGAGCCGACGGTGATTGCGTCAACCGACCCACCGACCATGGCTTCGATCGCCGGCGGACCGGACGGGAAGACGCTGAACTCCATGTCGACGCCCGGGGCAAAACCCTGGTCCTGGACAAGCCAGTAGATGCCGAACGAATACGCCGGGATGATCCCGATCTTCAGCTTTTCGTTGGCGGCATGCGCTTTGCCAATGAAGAAACTCGGCGCGGCCGGTGCGAATGAGGCAGCGGCTGCGGCGCCCAGAAAGCTCCGGCGCGTGAGGTAGGTCTTTTTGGCGTCGGACATGTCGGTTCCTCCCTTTCGTCCCTCTAGCGGTGACCGGTCACCCTCGGCGCCGGCCCTTTTTGCGATACGCGATCTGTAGAACTCGATTTACATAAGTCATGTTATTTGACAAATGTCAACCATGGAATCTGACTCGGCAACGCTCAGTTTGTCTCAAGGGCCTGAGCGGTCCGTCTTGCTCAAGGGTGCTTTCGACAAAGAGGGTGGTCCGGGAATCTGCGAGCAGGCGCTTGATCGCCGTCATGGATCGACCGGGCCGCGGGAGGACGATTCACGGGCCTCAGCTAGCAACGGTTGTCAGCGGCATGATCAAGCAGATATGCGTCGCGAGCTTGCGAAGTGGCTTCGCGACGCGACGTTGTCGTTTGTCAGGAACGCTTCGATCGATGGTGCAACGATGTGCTTATCACAGCCCGAGCGCGGCGTTTGTCATCTCCAGCCGATCGAGCTGCTCCGGTGGGTAGCCTTCGTCGTCCAACAATTGGCGTGCCAGTTTGAGCATCCGGTCGCGTTGCTCGGGCTCTTCATCCCAAAGGTTGATGTTCTGCTCCGGGTCGCGCTTCCGATTGAAAAGAAAATGCTGATCTGTGCGCGGATCGATCTTGATCGGGATCTTCCAGAGCGGCAGGTCGATTGTTGAATCGAAATGGCCCTGGTCCACCGGGTGCTGCGGGGGACGTCCGACGCGCCCGTCGACCGGATTATCGACGATGAGCGGACGCGATATGGCGGTGGAATAGGTGAACAGCGGTTTGTCCTCGACCGGCGATCGGAACAAGGTCCATTCGCCATCGGTCACGCATATGCCCTGGCCGAAGGTTCCGTATAGAATCGCGTCGCGCTGACCGGCGCTCTCTTCCTTGAGGACAGGCGCGATGCTTCTGCTGTGCCGGTTTTCGGGGGGAACAGGCTGGCCAGATAGTTCGATCAGCGTGGCGAACAGATCGACCGTTTGGGTCAGGTCGCCGATCCGCTTTCCTCCGCCCCGATGATTAGGGTGCCACACGATCATCGGGATGTTGGCGTGGCTGTCGTAGTGCGGATATTGCTTGCCAAAAACGCCTCGCTCTCCGAGGTCGTGACCGTGATCCGTCGTGAAGATCAAAACCGTGTCGTCCCAAAGCGATAGCTCGTCCAGCTTGGCCATGAAGCGGCCGAGCCAGGCATCCACCATCGTTGCCTTTGCCATATATTGCGATCTCAGAAAGGCCAGTTCCTCAGGCGTCGTCTTCGCCATGAACGCGTCGAGATCTTTGTAGACTTGATAGGGCGGCCAGATGTTGAACTCATCCTTGTGGCGGTCGGTATACATAGAAGCATATGGCTCCGGCACATCGAACGGCTCGTGCACATCGAACGACTCGACCTGCAGGAAGAACGGCCCCTTGCGAGCGTTCTCCTCCAGCCACGAAGCGGCGGCTGAAAAGACTTTCGCCGGAAAGAAGTCCTCTTCGCCTTCGAAGTCCTTCACGTTGGCAGCGTATTGTCGCGCGTGCTCTGCCGCCCGGAACTCTTGAATGTTCTGAACCCACTTAGGGTCCGGCTCGTCGCCGGGTACCTTCCAGTGATCCACCTCATGTCCGCGAATGAACTCGATCGACTGAAAACCTTGAACGTAGCCGTTCGCCTCCTCCTCCCAGTAATGGTAGTGGTCCGTGACGATGGCGGTCTTGTATCCGCCCTTGGCGACGATCAACGGCAGACGTGGATCGAAAACTTCTAGCGATCCCCACGGACGCCACATGAATTCCTTGCGGCCGGAGAAGATCTCGCGACGCGCCGGCATACAGGGAAGGCTGGCGATGAAGTGGTTGTCGAAGACGTGTGACCTCGCAGCGAGCGAATCGATGTTCGGCGTGCGGCATTCAGAATGCGGATCGTAGACTTGCAGACATCCTTTGTTCAGGCTGTCGACCAGGACGAGAATGAGGTTCATGTTGGCCATCCAATTGCTACGTTCCGAATGTGCGGCGGCCTGCGCTTGGCGGCAATGCGCAACGGCCGTGTACACGCCCTCTCGGTTATTAACAAGTGTCAATCGAATTGACTTTTGTAAGGTATGGGAATGCGTTCCCGGCGGATCGACATAAAATTTGCGCGCGGAAAATAGTTTCGGCTATCTTGAGTGAAACGGTCGGCAAACGCGCGCTTTGCATCTGCTTTTTGCGCCCATGCCCATCCAGCGAGGCAATTCGGTGTCCGTCACAAAAATAAGAAATATGGAAGAGTTCGCCGCCATCAGCGGCATCTCGCGTCCGACCGTATCCAAGTATTTCAACGATCCGAACAGCGTGCGCAAATCCACCCGCGAACGCATCGAAGCGGCGCTGGAGCAGCACGAATATCGGCCCAACATCTACGCGATCAACCAGAACCGGCGTCTGACCAAGAATGTCGGCATTGTCGTGCCCTATTTGGCGGACCCCTTCTTCACCGAGATCGCGCGCAGAATCGAACGCTTGTGCATTGAGGCCAGCTTTCGGCCGATTTTGTTCAGCTCCCATGGCGAGCAGGCCTTGGAGATCGAAAACCTGGAGAGCCTTCGCTCCATCAAACCCGCCGGCGTTCTTCTGGCGCCGCTCGGTCGTGCGTCCGATCGCGCTGTCATAGAAGAGTTCTGCGCCGACGTACCGACGGTTCTTTTTGATAGCAATATCGAGAGGGTCGGCGAAGCCTTTGTTGGATCAGACAATTTCAGCTTCGTCTCTCAGACGGTCGAGTATTTGACCCGTACCGGCGAGCCGCCCAGCTTCTTTGAGATGCGCACGCCCGCGAACCCCAACGCAAACAAGCGCCGTCTGGCCTATATCCAAATGATGGAGCGGCTTGGGTTCGAGCCGCACATCATCAAAATCAGCGGGGAAGGGTGGGCCTTCGAGGAAATCGGACGGCGCGGCGCGCTCAAGATCCTTGAACAGGGCGCGCTGCCGACCAATGCGGTGCTCTGCAGCAACGATCGTCTGGCGATCGGCTTCCTCGCCGCCTGTTACGAACGCGGCATCAAGGTCGGACGCGAGCCCGACTGCACGCTTCGCGTCGCCTCAAATGACGACCATCCGTTCTCGCGCTTTACATGCCCCTCCTTGACGACGGCGGCGCATGATTACGATGCAGTCTCGAACCGGGCCGTGGAAACGCTGTTCGAGCTGATCGAGAACGGCGGCCGCTTCGCGTCGCGGACAGAAACGCTGTTCCCGGCGAAGCTTGTACTGCGTGCCTCCGCCTAAATCTCAAAAATTTACGCGCGTAAATAAATAAATTGACTCGGTGCAATCACTGCGCTTAGATCGCCTCGGTACGTGTGAGACACACACCGAAGGGAGCGAAACGATGAAGGTGAGGAAATCCCTCTACGCGGCCACCGCGCTTGCGCTTGTCGCCGGCGGCGGCGCGGTCGCCGAAGAGTTGACCATCGCCACGGTGAACAACTCTGACATGATCATCATGCAGAAATTGTCGCCGCAGTGGGAAGAAGCCACGGGCAACACGCTGAACTGGGTGGTGCTGGAAGAGAACGTCTTGCGCCAGCGGGTCACGACCGACATCGCGACGAAGGGCGGATCGTTCGACATCATCACCATCGGCGCCTATGAGGCCCCGATCTGGGGTGCTCAGGACTGGCTCGTCAGCCTTGACGACCTCGGCGACGACTACGACTACGAAGACATCTACGAGCCGGTACGCAACGGTCTGTCGGCCAACGGCTCGCTTTATGCCGTGCCCTTCTATGCGGAGAGCTCGTTCACCTTCTATCGCACCGACGTCTTTGAGGCCGCGGGCGTTGAGGCGCCGACCGAGCAGATCACGTATGACGAGTTCGCCGAGATCGTTGCCAAAGTGCACGATCCGGATAACGGCGTCTTCGGCACCTGCCAGCGCGGCAAGGCCGGCTGGGGCGAGAACATGGCCTTCGTTGGTCCGATGGTGAACGCCTTCGGCGGTCGTTGGTTCGACATGGATTGGAACCCGCAACTGACCAGCGACGAGTGGAAGAACGCCATCAATTACTATGTCGACCTGATGAACAATTACGGTCCTCCGGGCGCGTCGTCGAACGGCCACAACGAGAACCGTGCGCTGTTCGCGGACGGCAAGTGCGCGACCTGGGTCGATGCGACCTCGGCCGCCGGCTACATCTTCAACCCGAACGAAAGCTCCGTCGCCGACAAGACGGACTTCTTCCAGGCGCCGAAGCAGGTGACCGACAAGGGCACGGGCTGGTTCTGGGCCTGGGCGCTGGCGATCCCGGCCAGCTCCGGGAAGGTTGACGCTGCAAAGGACTTCCTCGCCTGGGCAACGTCGAAGGAATATGTCGAACTGGTGGGCGAGTCGGAGGGCTGGGTTGCCGCGCCTCCGGGAACGCGTGCCTCGACCTATGCCAACGAGAAGTATCTCTCCGCGGCACCCTTTGCGGAGACGGTGGAGAACTCGATCCTGGCAGCCAATCCGGCTGATCCGACAAAGGACCCCGTGCCCTATACCGGCGTGCAGTTCGTTGCCATTCCGGAGTTCCAGGGTATCGGCAATTATGTCGGCCAGCAGATCGCGGCGGCCCTTGCCGGCCAGCAAACCGTCGATCAGGCTCTTGAGAACTCGCAGACCTTTGCGGTTCGCGAGATGACGAAGGCCGGCTACATCAAGTAACATCCTCCGGGCGGGCCGGCGCGTTGCGCGCTGGCCCGTTCGCTTCGTCGCAGGCTAGACTGCGCCGGCATATTCCCGCGCTACGGGAACGGGGGCCCCATGGCAACGCAGCATTCACGGGCCGCGGCCCGGATGATGATCTCCCCAGCCGTGCTGCTGCTCTTGTGCTGGATGCTCATCCCGCTCGGCCTGACGATCTATTTCTCGTTTCTACGTTTCAATCTCATCATGCCGTCTGGCAACGAGATGGTGATCGGTGTCTTCGGTCACGGTCTCAGAGTGCCCGGACCTGAGGACTTTTCGGGCTGGGAGAATTTCTACTGGTTCATTACGGATCCCAGTTTCCAAGCCGCAATCATCAATACGCTCGTCCTCGTCGGCGGCGTGCTTCTGATTACGGTCATCGGCGGAATTCTGTTTGCGCTGCTGCTCGATCAGCCGATGTGGGGGCAGGGCATCGTGCGCATCCTGGTGATCGCCCCGTTTTTCGTGATGCCGACCGTGTCGGGACTTGTGTGGAAGAACATGTTCATGAATCCCGTGAACGGCATCTTTGCGCATCTCGCGATCGGGCTCGGGATGGAGCCGTTCGATTTCTTCAGCCAAGCGCCGCTGGCCTCCATCATCTGGATCGTCAGCTGGCAATGGCTGCCGTTCGCGACGCTGATCCTGCTGACCGCGCTGCAGTCGCTCGACCAAGAGCAGCTTGAGGCGGCCGAGATGGACGGCGCGAACTGGATCAACCGGTTCTTCTTCGTCATGCTTCCGCATCTGGCGCGCGCGATCACCGTTGTGATCCTGATCCAGACGATTTTTCTGCTTTCGATCTTCGCCGAGATACTGGTCACCACCAATGGCGGCCCGGGAACGGCGACTACCAACCTTACGTATCTGATCTATGTCTCGTCGCTCCTGCAGTTCGACGTGGGCATGGGCAGCGCGGGTGGCGTTATCGCGATCATCCTCGCCAATATCGTTGCGATCTTCCTGATGAGGATGATCGGCAAGAACCTGGACGCCTGAGGAGGGGACGGAGAAATGGCGCGCGCAGTCTCAACCCAGCGCAAGACCATTACCACCGCGGTCGCCTGGCTGCTGGGTCTGATGATGTTCTTCCCGATTCTGTGGATTGCGATCCTGTCGCTCAAGACGGAAGGCGACGCGATCCGTGCGCCGATAGAGGTTCTGAGCTCGGTGTGGACATTTGAGAGTTTTGGCGCGGTTCAACAGCGGTCCGACTATCTGAAGCATTTTACGAATTCGGTAGTGATCTCCTTCGGGTCCACCTTCCTCGGCCTTCTCATCGCCATCCCGGCAGCCTGGGCCATGGCCTTCGTGCCCGGCAAGCGGACGAAGGACGTGCTGATGTGGATGCTCTCCACCAAGATGTTGCCGCCTGTCGGCGTTCTCGTGCCGATCTACTTGATCTTTCGCGATGCTGAGTTGCTGGACACCCGCGTCGGCCTCGTCTTCGTCCTGATGATGATCAATCTGCCGATCATCATTTGGATGCTCTACACCTACTTCCGCGAGATCCCGGGAGAGATCCTCGAGGCTGCGCGCATGGACGGTGCGTCTTTGCGCGAGGAGGTGTTCTTCGTGCTGATGCCGATGGCGATTCCCGGCATGGCGTCGACGGTTCTTCTGAACGTCATTCTCGCCTGGAACGAAGCGTTCTGGACGCTGAACCTGACAGCCGCGGATGCGGCTCCGCTCACCGCCTTCATTGCCAGCTATTCCAGCCCCGAAGGCCTGTTCTACGCCAAACTCAGTGCGGCGAGCATCATGGCCATCGCACCGATCTTGATCATGGGCTGGTTCAGCCAGAAACAACTCGTGCGCGGCCTGACCTTCGGCGCGGTGAAATAGGAACGACCCATGGGACGCATCGTACTTGAAAAGGTCTCCAAGAGCTTTGGCGAGACGGAAGTCATTCCGGCACTCGACCTGACCATCGATGACGGCGAGTTCTGTGTCTTTGTCGGCCCGTCAGGCTGCGGCAAGTCCACGCTTCTGCGCTTGATCGCCGGGCTGGAAGACGTCACAAACGGCCAGATCCTGATCGACGGAGAGGACGCGACGAGTGTGCCGCCGGCCAAGCGGGGCCTTGCCATGGTGTTCCAGTCCTATGCGCTCTACCCGCATATGAGCGTCCGGAAGAACATCGCTTTCCCTCTGCGCATGGCCAAGTTCGACAAGGCGGAACAGGACAAGCGTGTGGCGCAGGCGGCGGAAGTTCTGAACCTGACCGACTATCTTGACCGCCGTCCTGGCCAACTCTCCGGCGGACAGCGTCAGCGCGTTGCCATTGGACGGGCAATCGTCCGTGAACCGGCGGCCTTCCTTTTCGACGAGCCGCTGTCGAACTTGGACGCAGCGCTTCGGGTCGGCATGCGGCTTGAGATCAGCGAGCTGCACAAGCGACTGACCACGACGATGGTCTATGTCACGCATGACCAGGTCGAAGCGATGACCATGGCCGACAAGATCGTCGTTTTGCGCGCGGGCAATATCGAGCAGGTTGGCAGCCCGCTTGAACTTTATCGCACGCCGCGGAATCTATTCGTGGCTGGCTTCATCGGCTCGCCGAAGATGAACTTCGTCAACGGCTCGATTGCGGCAAAGCACAATGCCGCTACGATCGGCATCCGCCCGGAGCACGTCTCCGTCTCCTCCGACGCCGGGGACTGGCCGGGCAAGGTCGGCGTGTCGGAGCATCTGGGGTCGGACACCTTCTTTCACGTCACCTGCGAGGGTATTGCCGATCCGATCACCGTGCGCGTTGGCGGAGAAGTCGACCTTCATTACGGTGACACGGTTTTCCTGACGCCGGCCTCTGACCACATGCACAAGTTTGACGACAAAGGGCTGCGAATCGAATGAGACGGCTTGAGGGAAAAACCGCGCTGGTAACAGGCGGCGCGCGGGGCATCGGCCGCGCCATCTGCGAAGCCTATGTCCGCGAAGGCGCTAAGGTCGCCGTCGCCGACCTATTGGAGACAGAAGCCGCGGCAACCGCCGCGGCCCTTGGCGACGAGGCGATGGCCGTCACGATGGACGTGACTGATCCTGCCTCAATTGCGGCCGGTGTAAGTGCCGTGGAAGCTGGTTTCGGCGGGATCGACATCCTGGTGAACAATGCGGGCATCTTCAACATGTCGCCGTTGGAGGAAATCAGCGTCCAGGACTACCGCCGCCAGTTTGATGTGAATGTCGGCGGCACCATCTTCACGGCCCAGGCGGTCGTTGCCGGGATGAAGGCGCGGGGCAAGGGCGGCGTGATCATCAACCTCTCGTCTCAGGCCGGCCGACGCGGCGAGGCCAATATCACGGTCTATGGCTCCACCAAGGCTGCGGTGATCTCCATAACCCAGTCGTTGGCGTTGGAGCTGGCGAAGGACGGCATCCGGGTGAATGCGGTGGCGCCCGGCGTGATCGACACACCGATGTGGGACATCGTGGACGGGCTTTTCGCCAAATACGACGACCTCGCGGTCGGCGAGAAGAAGCGCATCGTCGGCGAGGAGGTGCCGCTCGGCTACATGGGAAAGCCGGATGAAATCGCTGACCCTTGCGTCTTCCTGGCCTCCGATGATGCGCGGTATATCACAGCTCAGACACTCAATGTCGATGGCGGCAACTGGATGAGCTGATGAAGTTGACGAACGCTACGCTTCGCCGGGTTCCGGAGAGCGTCACGGTGCCGACCTACGACCGCGCAAAGCTAAGTCCGGGCATCGTCCATATCGGACTTGGCAATTTCCACCGCGCCCATCAGGCGTGGTACCTGCACCGCCTCATGCAGGAAGGGCTTGCGCTGGACTGGGCGATCATCGGGGCAAGCGTCCGCCAGCACGACGCTCCGATCCGCGAAGAGCTCTTGGCGCAGGACTGCCTGACAACGCTGATTGAACTCGATCCCTCCGGCACGAGTGCCGAAATCGTCGGCTCGATGACCGACTATGTTCCGATCGAAGACGGCAACCGGCCGCTGATCGAAACGATGGCGGACCCTGCCATCCGGATCGTTTCACTCACTGTGACGGAGGGCGGTTACTATATCGATGCCGCAACCGGCGGCTTTGACGCCAATCATCCGGACATTCAGCACGACGCAGCCCATCCTGACACGCCTAAGACCGCTTTCGGCGCCATGATCGCCGCGCTGAAGCGTCGGCGCGACGCGGGCCATGGCCCTTTCACCGCGCAATGCTGCGACAACCTCCAGGGCAACGGCGCGGTCCTGCGCCAAACCATCGTGTCGCTGGCCCGGCTCTCGGACCCCGATCTCGCGGAGTGGATTGACACCACCTGCAGCTTCCCGAATTCGATGGTCGACTGCATTGTGCCTGCCACGGGGCCACGACAGATCGCGCTTGCCCGCCAACTTGGCGTCGAGGATGCCGTGCCGGTGACGCACGAGAACTTCCGGCAATGGGTTATCGAAGATGATTTCTGCGCCGGCAGGCCGGACTGGGATCGAGCGGGTGCGACCTTGTCCGATAGGGTCCACGACTATGAGACCATGAAGATCCGCATCCTCAACGCCGGCCATCAGGTCATCGCGGGTGCTGGCGAGCTCTTGTCATGCGAGACCGTCGCGGATTGCATGGCCGATGCCGACATCCTCGCCTTATTTCGCAAGGTTCAGCAGGAAGAGATCACGCCCTATGTCGCGGCCGTCCCCGGCATGGCGCCGGCGGCCTATGCCGATCTCATAGAGCATCGCTTCGCCAACCCGGCCATCCACGACACTACGCGCCGCGTCGCTTTCGATGGGTCCTCCCGCCACACCGGCTTCGTACTTCCGATTCTGCGTGACGCGCTGGCCGCGGGAGGATCGATCGCCGGGCTCAGCCTTGTTGAGGCCCTCTGGGCGCGGATGTGCGCGGGAATACGCGAAGACGGTAAGCCAATCGAGGCCAACGATCCGCATTGGGGGGCCTTGTCCGAAGCTGCAATCGAAGCAAAATCGCGGCCTTGCGCATGGCTGGAGCAGAGCCGGTTTTACGGCGATCTTGCTAGTCAGCCCGCTTTTGTATCCGCTTTTGAGACGTGGCTATCTCTGATTTGGGACAAGGGATGCCGCGAAGCGCTGCGCCGATATTGCGGGGGCTGATTCCGGATTAGCTGTTCAGGGGAGACGATGCCGAAGATTGCCGTGATCACGGGCGGTGGCAGCGGTTTGGGCGCTGCTTGCGCCGAGAAGCTCGCGCAGGGCGGGGCTGATGTCTGGTTGTTGGATCGAGACATTGCCAGCGCCGCATCGGTCGAAGTGCGGATAAAGAAGTCGGGCGGATCGGCTCATGCACTGCAGGTGGACGTATCCGACCCATCGGCGATGGACGAGGCGGCGATGCGCATCAGGGCCGAAGCCGGGATGCCGGACGCGCTGGTGACGGCTGCGGGCGTGATTGAATCCATCGCCACGGTGCTCGATGCGGACCTGGAAGCGCACGACCGGGTGTGGGCAATCAATTACGGCGGGACCTTGAATGCCTGCCGGTCCTTCGGCCGTCTCATGCAGGAGGCCAAGGGCGGCGCGATCGTGACGGTGGGTTCGATCAACTCCTACGCAGCACTTCCGCTTCCGGCCTATTGTCCGTCGAAAACGGCCATCCTTCGGCTGGTGGAGATGCTGGCTGTTGAGCTCGGCCGCTTTGGCGTCCGCGTCAATGGCGTGGCGCCGACCTTTGTCCTGACGCCCGCGCTGCAGGCCAAAGTTGACGCCGGCGAACGCAAAGTCGACGACATGCTGAAGGTCAACGCACTCAAGAAGATGGTCACGCCTTCCGACATTGCCGACGTGGTGGCTTTCTTGCTGTCCGACGCGGCGGCAGCGGTCACCGGCCATATGATGCCGGTCGATGCCGGCTATCTGCCGGCGACCACGTTCATGACCTTTGCCGGTGGCCAACCGTGGGATGATCGCAGCTGACCCGCTGCTTTTTGACGAGCCCGTCGCCTATTTCCCGCAGCCGCTCCGCTATTGCTTCAGCTCTGCGACGAAGCCGGCCAACCGATCGGCGGCCGATGGCTCGACCGGAGTGCCTGCCGCGGCGTTGGTGCCTTTCCCCGGCCCATCGAACTCGGCTGCAATTTGCTCGTATGCCGCCTCAGCGTCCGCCGGCAAGCGATGTGCGACGCCCTGATGGCAATCGATGCATGTCATGTTCTCGTCGATCGCCTGCTGGTGGGCCACGCCTGAGCGGTCTTCCTGAAGCGTGAAGTCCATGTATTCGAAGTTATGGCAGTTGCGGCATTCGCGGCTGTCCGTGTTCTTCATGGCCCGCCAAACGCGCATGGCCAGTCGCTGCCGTTCCTGCTCGAATTTTTCCGGTGTCGACACTGTGCCGCGAAAATGGTGGTAGAGCTCCGCCGTCGCGACGATCTTACGCCGAACCTTGAAAACCCACTCTTTCGGCACATGGCAATCGGGGCAGGTCGCCCGAACGCCGGAATGATTGTTGTAGTGAATGGTGTCCTTGTATTCGAGATAGACGTTTTCGTACATCTCGTGGCAGCCGATGCAGAACTTCTCTGTGTTGGTGACCTCCAGCGCCCAGTTGAAGGCGCCCCAGAACAACACGCCTCCGACCCCGCCGACGACAAGGAGTGAGCCGAGTGAGTAGACGGTCGAGGGTCGCGAGACGATCTGCCAAAGGCGCTTGAAGAAGCCCGGGTTTTTGGCGTCGGGTCTGTCGTTTTGGTCGTTCATGATTTTTGCGTCCTTTCGATCGTCAGCGCGTGAAGGACGGGACGAAGAGGTTCTCAACAAGCGGCTCGGCATCAGCCTGCGGCACGTGGCACTGGGTGCAGAACCAGCGGGTGCCGGCGACCGCGTCGAGTTGGCGGCCTTCGCGGTCGAGATAGTGGGTCATTGACAGCGTCGGTGCTTTGCGTTCGCCGGCATTCGACCAATCGTGACAGCCCAGACACTGATTGGCGTTGGTGTCGACCTGATATTGGTCGATCGCATGGGGGATGAGCGGCGGCTGCAGCCTAAAGGCCCGGCCGAACCGCTTCTTATCTTGCTTGGGAACATTGATGACCGTCACCGGCTCATCGACTTGAGCACCGCGCAGCGATTGAAGCGAGGCGTCCTGCGCAGTGGCAACGCCGGCGACAATCGCAGCAATGGCGAACGCGACGGCGACGAATTTAAGGGCGCTCTTCATGTGTGGTCCCTCCCGTGGGATCAGGCGGCGCCGGTGGGCGCGTTCAAGGGTTCGACGGGGCCGTCCGTCCGTGCGGGCCGGTCGGCGAAACGGTGCGTGAAGCGGAAGACGTCTTGCGAACACACGTCGATGCAGCGCCCGCAGGCGGTGCAATCCCGGTGCGTGATGATCGGAGTTTCACCGGCGGTGCCGCGCAGAGCCGGCGTGATGACGTGGGCTTCGGGGCAAACGGCGAAGCAATCCATGCAATTGTCGCATGCGCTGCGGTTGGCAGCGGACACACGCAGCACACTCTTTTCGTTGAGAAGGCCATAGAAGGCGCCGACCGGGCAAAGATGACCACACCAGCCGCGCCTGGAGACGAAGAGGTCGAAGAAGAAGACCGCAAGCACAACCATCCAGGCAAATCCGGCGCCGAAGATGATTGCGCGGTGTGCCATGGAGACCGGATTGACGAGTTCCCAGGCGAGGGTGCCGGTGGCCAGCGAACCAACGAAGACCATGGCCAGGACCCAGTAGCGGGTGGACCGCTTCGGCTGCCAGCCTTTTTTCAGGCCAAGCCGCATGTGCAGCCAGTGGGCGAGATCGGTCACCGGATTGATCGGGCAGACCCAGGAGCAATAGAGCCGACCGCCCAACGCCGCATAAATCGCGGCGACGATGATGGCGCCTAGAATGGCCGTCAAAGCGGGGACATGGCCGGCGGCGAAGGTCTGGAGAAGCACCAACGGGTCGGTCAGGGGCAGGACGTCGAGGGTGAGCGAGGAGGTAAGATTGCCCTTGACGATCCACAGGCCGAACCAGGGCCCTAGCAGGAAGACGCCCAGGAACCCCGCCTGCGAGATGCGGCGCAGGATGAGATATTTGTGCGCGCCCAGCCAGCCCTTGGCGGCAATCGCCTCGGTGCCTGCGACAGCGAAGGCTTTGGCGCTGGCGCTCATTGCACGCCTCCGGCGCCGGGCAGTTTGAGCGCCGGCTCGAAGCCTCGGTCAGGCAGGTCGATCAGGTCGCCAATCAGCGGCGCTCCCGCTTTTTCCTTTTCCTCCCAGCCGAGCCGGTAGTGTTCAGCCGCCTCGGCCCGCGCTAGACGCGCGGGCAGGACCTTGATCGCAGCCTCCGGAAGGACGCAGCTCTTTTCGCATTTGCCGCAACCGGTGCAGGCGTCGGCGTGAACGGTCGGTGCGAAAATCGCGTGGCTGTCGGTGCGGGTGTTGTGGCTGCGCTCCAAAGTGATCGCTTCATCGACCAGCGGGCAAACGCGGTAGCAGACGTCACACCGGAGCCCGAGATAGTTCAGGCAGTGCTCCTGATCGACGAGCACGGCCACGCCCATCTGCGCGTCGTCGATGTTTTGAAGACCGGGGTCGAGTGCCCCCGTCGGGCAGGCCGCGACGCAGGGGATGTCGTCACACATCTCGCAGGGCACATCGCGCGCGGTAAAGAAGGGCGTTCCCGTCGCCGCACCATCCCGGCCAAGTTCGGCCAGTGAGAGCGTGTCATAAGGACAGTCGCGCACGCACAGCCCGCAGCGAACACAGGCGCCGAGGAAGTCCCGTTCCGGCAACGCTCCAGGCGGACGCAGCGCTTCGGCGGGGAGTTCGCGCGCCTCCACCGCATAGAGGCCGAGAAGCAGGCCGGCGGCCGCACAGCCGCCCGCCGCGCGCGCCGCATCCTGCAGGACGCGGCGGCGCGTCAGACCCTGGCTTTCTCGTGCGTTGGCCATTGCGCCCGGTTCCTCGTCGTCACGCGCGGGCGACCCTGCAGGCGCATTTCTTGAAGTCCGTCTCTTTGGAGATCGGACACGTCGCATCGAGTGTCAGCTTGTTGACGAGTTGGCCTTCGTCGAACCACGGGAAGAACACGACACCGCGGGGCATCTTGTTCCGTCCGCGCGTCTCCACCAGCGTTTCGACCTCGCCGCGACGGGTTGAGATCAGGATCTTCTGGCCGCGCCGCACGCCACGCTCCTTGGCGTCGTCGGGATGCATGAAGACCTGAGCCTGGGGGTAGGCGCGGTGCAGCTCCGGCACGCGCCGGGTCATGGACCCAGAATGCCAGTGCTCAAGCACGCGTCCTGTGACCAGCCATAGATCGAAGTCGGCGTCCGGCTCTTCTGCGGGCGGCTCGTACGGGGCAAAGATGATGTTGGCCTTGCCGTCCTTCTTTCCGTAGAAGCGGACGCCTTCGCCCTCCGGCACATAGGGATCGTATCCCTCGCGGAACCGGAAGAGCGTCTCCTTGCCGTCCACGACGGGCCAGCGCAGGCCGCGCGACTGGTGATAGACATCGAACGGCGCCAGATCGTGCGCCTTGCCACGTCCGAACTCGGCGTATTCCTCGTAGAGGCCCTTCTGCACATAGAAGCCGAAATGCGCGCTCTCGTGATTGCCGAAGCCCTCTGCGGTTTCGGAAATCGGGTATTTGTCCACGACGCCATTGGCGAACAGGACTTCAAAGAGCGTCTTGCCGCGCAGCTCCGGCTTCTGGTCAAGCAGTTCGTCCGGCCAGACCTCGTCGGTGGTGAAGCGCTTTGAAAACTCCATCACCTGCCAGACATCCGACTTGGACTCGCCGGGCGCGTCGATCTGTTCGCGCCAGAACTGCGTCCGCCGTTCGGCGTTGCCATAGGCGCCTTCCTTCTCCACCCACATGGCCGTGGGCAGGATCAGGTCGGCGGCAATTGCGGTCACGGTCGGGTAAGGGTCCGACACGACGATGAAGTTTTCGGGGTTGCGATAGCCGGGCCAACCTTCCTCGTTGATGTTGGGTGCGGCCTGCATGTTGTTGGTGCATTGCACCCAGTAGGCGTTCAGCTTGCCGTCCTTGAGCATGCGGTTCTGGAGAACGGCATGGTAGCCGGGCTTGGCGGGGATCGTGCCCGCCGGGATGCCCCAGGCGGTCTCGCAGATTTCCCGATGCGTATCGTTCATGACGACCATGTCGGCCGGTAGCCGGTGGGCGAATGTGCCGACCTCACGTGCGGTGCCGCAGGCCGATGGCTGGCCCGTCAGCGAGAATGGCGAGTTGCCGGGCTCGGAGATTTTTCCGGTCAGCAGGTGAATGTTGTAGCAAAGGCCGTTCACCCAGGTGCCGCGCGTGTGCTGGTTGAAACCCATGGTCCACAGCGACATGATCTTCTTGGTCGGGTCGGCGTAGAGCTGCGCCAGCCGCTCTAGCTTCTCCGCCGGCACGCCAGACATCTCAGCGGCTCGCTCCAGCGTGTATTCGGAGACGGCGGCCGCATATTCCTCGAAGCTGATCGGCTCGATCTTGCCGTGCTTGCCATCATGGGACGGGTTGGCGGCGTTTTGCTCGCGCGGATCATTCGGCCGGAGGCCGTAGCCGATATCGGTTGCCGTCTTGGTGATGTTGACGTGCTTGTTGACGAAGTCCCAATTCACGGCATCGGTCTGGATGATGTGATTGGCGATGTAATTCAGAATCGCGAGATCGGTCTGCGGTTTGAACACGATGCCGTTGTCGGCAAGCTCGAAGCAGCGGTGCTCGAAAGTAGAGAGTACGTGGACTTCCGACCCTTCCTTGGTCAGGCGCGTGTCCGTCAGGCGCGACCACAGGATGGGGTGCATCTCCGCCATGTTGGCGCCCCACAGCACGAAGGCGTCCGCGTGCTCCAGGTCGTCGTAACAGCCCATCGGTTCGTCGATGCCGAAGTGGCGGATGAACGCGGCGACGGCCGAGGCCATGCAATGGCGGGCATTGGGGTCGATGTTGTTGGACCGGAGCCCCGCCTTCATGAACTTGGCGGCGGCATAGCCCTCCCAGACCGTCCACTGGCCGGATCCGAACATGCCGACCGCGCTCGGGCCCTTGTCCTGAAGCGCCGCCTTCCACTTCTCGGCCATGATGTCGAAGGCTTCGTCCCAGGAGATCGGCGTGAATTCGCCGTTCTTGTCGAACTCACCGTCGGTCTTGCGCAAGAGCGGCGTGGTCAGCCGATCCTCGCCATACATGATCTTGGAGAGGAAATAGCCTTTGATGCAGTTGAGGCCGCGATTGACGGGCGCGTCGGGGTCGCCCTGCGTGGCGACAACCCGGCCATTCTTCACGCCAACCAGGACGGAGCAGCCGGTGCCGCAAAAACGACATGGCGCCTTGTCCCAACGGATATCGGATACGCTCTGAGCGAGAGCGCCGGTTGGCGCTGCAACGCCGGCGCAGGCGGCGGTTGCGGCAATCGCCGTCGATTTGAGAACGTCACGGCGTGTGGCGGAAAGGGTCATCGGTCAGTCTCCCGTTCGGATGGCGGGTGAAAGGGCGGGCTCATCTTCGAAATGGTGGTAGGTCAGCGCGGCTGCGATCACGCCGTCGAGGCGGTGCACGTTGAGGATCTGATCACCGGCCTGCACGTCGCCGACATCTTCGACGGTCGCGATGATTCGGTTGTCCTCGGTGCGCATATGCACCTCAACGCCTTCCAGGTCCGCCATGGCGTTTGCCACGCGATCCATGGCGCCGGGCGCGCAATGCACGAGAATGCCGCATATGTTCATGCCGCGTACTCCTGATGTGGCGACATGCGCCCGTGTTGGGAAAGGGTGATGGCGTCGGCCGGACAGACGGACTTGCATCCGCCGCAGCCTGTACAGGTGTCGATGTCGAGAAGCGGAGTGTCCCGGCCGCCTGCCTGAAGCCGGAAGCGGATCGCTCCGACGTCGCAGGCATCGGCGCAGGACCGGCAGGTAACACCCTTGTAGGAGAGGCACGACGCCTCGATCGTCGCTGCCCAGGTCCACGGCCGGGCCGCTTCGCGGTCCAACGCGCCGGTCGGGCAGGCGTCAGTGCATTCGCCGCAAAACGTGCAGGCCCCAAGCGCGAAATCGAGGGCGGGACGACCCGCGGGGTCTGAAATGATAATCGCCTCGGGACAGGCGTCGACACAGGCCGTGCAGTTCTCGCACAATTGGGTAAAGCGCTGCTCGACAACGGCTTTGGGCGGCCTAACGGGTTCCGCCCCTTGGCGGAGGTCGCCAGGGATGAAAAACGCGCGTCTTGAAAGCGCTCTGGTCACCATTCCCCCACGGTCGCAATCGCAGAGCGACCCAGGAATAGGCTAGCAAATTCAGGGCGTTTGCATCTTGACCAAAGTCAAGCTGGGCAGGTTACTGCGAGGCCGAGATGCGGCCTGTGAGCGCTCGTTTCGCGTTGACCTGGGGCTCACCTGCGATCGGCTGACATGTCAGGCCGCAAGGCTTTGTCGGTGACCTCTATCGCAGACCCTCTGGCGCCAGTTCACCGATGGAGCTTTCGAGCGCGTCGGGCTTGTCGTCGCGAACGCTTTTTGCGGTCGGCGGCAAGGGGGTATCGAACTGGTAGGCAGGATCGGTCTGCTGCCGCCGCCAGGTCTCAAGCATCTCTTGCCAGGCGCTCCGGAGCGTGCGTGACACCGGCATGTCGTGTGCGACCTCTTTGTGCAGCTTCCTGAGATTGTAGCAGGGGACGCCGGCGTACATGTGGTGCTCGATGTGCCAGTTCATGCGCCAGTAGAGAAACTCCGCCAAAGGATTGAGCCTGATGGAGCGCGTGCTCTTGCGGAAATCAGGGACATTCTCTCGCAACCCGCAATGCTGAGTGAGGCCAACGAAGTAGCCGAGCCAGTTCGCAATGAAAGGGAAGACCGACAAGATCAGCGGTAATACCCAGAGGCCGGTGATGATGGCGATCACCAGCACCGATCCGTGAAAGGCCAACAGCGCCCGCGACCACCAAATCGATTTGCGGTGCTGATGCGGCTGGTCGGCGTGCAAGGCCTTCAGCCATTCGTTGATTGGGATCTTGTCGGTGCCGACAACGCCGAATGCGCCCATAATGGTGACGGCAATCGTCGAGATCAGGCCGCCCTTGCCGAATGTGCGACCCCGCTGCGTGAACAGGTTCACGGTGAACAATTGCAGCAAAAAGGTCCTCCCCACCGACGGGTGGAGCGGCAGCAGGTTCTCGCGATCCCCCTCAGGATGCAGCGTGTAGCGGTGGTGATAGGTGTGGCTACTGGCATAGTCGAAGGGGTCCCACCAGCTCAAAAGGCTGAACAGATACAGGAAGATCTTGTTCAGTCGCTTGGTCCGAAAGACCGTGCCGTGGCCGAGCTCATGCGGCGCGACGCCCACAAAGAAGGTGCCGACCGTTCCGTGGGCGAAGAGGGCGATGAAGAAACCAAGCCAGTTCTCCTGCCACCAGAACAGAAAAACCAGCGTGCCGGTGAGGGCGAACAACGCAAAGTGCCCGCCTGCCTGAAACCAGCCTTGCAGATCGCTGCGCTGGGAAAGTTCGCGCAGCTTGGTGCGTTCGATGGGACAGCGGTACCACTCGACGCGAAGCGATTTGCGAACGTCAGCAAGCGGTTGGTAGCTCATTGTTCCATCTCGGCTTTTGTCGGCAGAGGCCGCTCTGCGGCGGTCACCTGGATGGCTGACGGTGCTTGGTTGTCTGCGATTTCGAGCAGCAACTTGTTCCGAACGGCGGTCGCGAACGATTGTGTACTGTCTGCGGTCACAACGAAACTGCCTGGGCCGCCGATTATAGTATCGGCGAACGCTTTCTCCAGATCATAAGTTACGGGGCGTCCGGTTCGGCATGAGCGGCAAAGAACAGCCAGACCGTTTATGACAATTCCCGCGGACAGGGCCTGTTGCCGTGCAAGCGATATTGGCGGGCCGTTCCAGTTATTGGCGCTGTCCGCGGACAAATCGATCACCTTGCGGTGGCCTTCAATGGAATTGCTCTCGATGAGTTCTTGGGCCTTTTCGATCGCCGCGCCGATCGCGTTGCGGCCGGAGGCGCGAGGGTGGGGCTTCAACAGTTCTTCGGAGAACGCGCGAGCGGTTTCAGGTCCGTCGATGATCGTCCAATCCACAATGATCACCTGAGATGTGACGCTGCCCCACTCGACATAGGTCACCGCAATGCGCTGATAGGCACCACCGGTGATCGCTGAGAGGACTTGCGGGTCGGTGATCGCTTTGGCGTAGCCCTCCCGCTGAAAACGGATCTCGGTATCATCGATCGATCCGGTCGCGTCGGCGAGCAGCACCAGTTCGAGATCGACCGCTTCCTGGGCCTGAACCGGCGAAACACCAAAGGCCGCTATCCAAAGGAGCGCCCACAGCCCGAAACCGGAGCCGCTGTTTCTGATCACCGCGGGCATTCCTTTGATTGATCCTATCCGATGACGGATTACATCAGGTGTTCCCGGAAGAAGGCAATCGTCCGCTCTTCCGCGAGGCTGGCTGCCGCCTCATCGTATCGTGGCGTCGTGTCGTTATGAAAGCCGTGATTGACGCCCGGATAGATGTGGGCGGTGTAGGTCTTGCCTTCGGCTTTCAAGGCCGCTTCGTAGGCCGGCCAACCCTCATTGATGCGTTCGTCAAGCTCGGCATAGTGGAGTAGGAGCGGCGCCTCGATTGCGGCGACGTCCTCCGGTGACGGCTGGCGCCCATAAAACGGCACGCCAGCAGCCAGTTCCGGATAGGCGACTGCGATCGCGTTGACCACGCCGCCGCCATAGCAAAAGCCGACGGCGCCAACCTTGCCGGTCGAATCATCGCGGGCCACCAGGTGCTCAAACCCCGCGAAGAAGTCGTTCAGCAGCCTTTCGCGATCCACGGTTCTTTGAAGCTCGCGGCCTTCGTCGTCATTGCCGGGATAGCCGCCGACCGAGGTCAGTCCGTCAGGCGCCAGCGCCATGAATCCGGCCTTACCGAAACGCCGCGCAACATCCTCGATGTAGGGATTGAGGCCACGGTTCTCATGCACCACGAGGACGGCGGGCAGTCTGTCAGACGCGCCTACCGGGCGAACCAGATAACCATTGACCTCGCCGTGGCCGTTCGGAGACGGGTAGGTGATGCGGCTGGTCTCTATGTCCGGATCGTCCGGCGCGACTTGCTGGGCGAGCGCATAGTTCGGCGACAATTCTCTGAGAAGGGCAGCGGCGGTCATGCCAGCTACGGCATATCGCGCAGCCTGGTCGAGAAACGCGCGTTTCGTGATCTTTCCATGCGCGTAGTAATCATAGAGATCCAGGAGTTCTTGCGGAAAATCTTTAGCCGTCTTCCGGCGAATGGGTGTGAGGTCGTTCACTCTCGCCTCCCTGTCTCACAGGATTGCAAGTGAACGATCTCGCGTGAGCGCGTGGCAATCCCTGTGCGCGTCAACTTTCGGTGTTAGATGCTTCGCTGATCGCACGGGCGAGGGCGTGTCCGGCGCCAGCGACCGTCAGGTCGCTTTGCGGACGAATACGCCTCGCAGCTCTTTTGCGATTTGCTTCCAGACAGTCTGTAGTCGAATGTTCTCGGACACGTCCTCCAGCGCGACAATCCATACCGGAACAGAAAACTTGGCGCCGTCCATACGGATCTCTTTCAATCGCGAGTCACGGTCTCCGACGAACCGGGGAAGGAACGCTCTGCCAAAGCCATCGGCAATCATCTCGCGGATCACAAGAAAACTGTCAGAGCCGTGCGAAACGATGTTTGTCGGCACTTTCTCGTTCATCCACTCAGCAGGTTTGGAGCGCCTGAGAGCGCCCTTCAAATCGATCCATCGTTCGTCCTCAGGAGAGAGGCCGTAGACCGCAAATTCCAACTCGCCGACAACTTCACCGACATGGCCATCTTCCAGCGCTTTGGTGGGACGAATGGCGATGTCGGCCGACAGCCGCGAAAGGTCGTGATGGGTGTTGGCGCTCAGCAGGGTGAAAGTCAGCTCCGGGTAGGCTTCAGAAACTCGCGTCAAAGCGCCTGGCATCACGAGTTGGCATATGCTGTCGGTCGAAGCGATCTTTACGTTGCCTGTGAGGCTTTGATCCGACCCGAGGATTGCGCGCTCGATCGCAAAGAACGCGTCCTCCACATTCCCCGCCGCTTTCAGGATGGCTTCCGCCTCAGACAGAACCGTGTATCCCGATCCGGTCTTGCGGAAGACCGGACGCGCGTAGCGCGCCTCAAAGGCCGCAACGCGACGCATGACGGTCGCGTGCGTTACGCCGAGTTTTTTGGCCGCCGCGTTCAGCGATCCTTCTTGCGCGACCGTCAAAACGAACCGGACATCGTCCCAATTTTGCTTGTTCATTTTCTAACAATAATCGAAATATATTCCCAATTGTATCGAAAATCGAACAGCGTAGTCTTGTGTGCTCCTCCGATCAGAAGGGGCCCTCCGAATGAGAAAGAGAACGCTTCTGGCGGTGTCAGGAACAGCGATCGCGCTCGCTCTTGGCGTCGCCATCGCGCACGAGGCGGATCACCCTGCCGTCAAAGCGCGCACGTCGATCATGCAACTTTATGCCAACAACCTGGGTCCGCTGGGCGCCATGGCGAAAGGCGATATGGCGTATGACGCCGATGCCGCCTCCAAGGCGGCGAACAACCTCGCGCTGTTGGTTCAGCTGGATCAGTCCAGGCTGTGGCCGCAGGGCACGGACGCCGACTCAATATCAGGCACGCGCGCTTTGCCAGCTATCTGGCAGAACTTCCCAGATGTTGCGGAAAAAGGCCAAGCGCTCGCCCAGGCCGTAAACGCCATGCAGGCTGCGGCCGGAGCCGATCTTGAGGCGTTGCGTGGCGCGATGGGAGCCATCGGCAAAGCCTGCGGGGATTGTCACGAAACGTACCGTGCCCCCGATCAATGATTGCCATCTGGCGACGGCGCGGGTTCAACGCTTCGCAGCGTAATAGGACACGCGCCGTTCAAGGTGGGCAAGCAACTCGGAGATCGTGAACGCCATCGCGAAAAGGACGATCAGCACCGCCCAGAAGTGCCCCATCATGAAGTTGTTGGAGTAGAGCTCAAACAGCGCGCCGAACCCGACGATGGAGATAAGTAGCTGGCCGATGATGACGCCCTTCACGGCGCGGATGATCCCGATGCGAACGCCGCCCAAAATCTCCGGCAGGGCGGCCCAGCAATAGACCTTGAAGAACGCATCAAGCGGCGTCGCGCCAAAGCTTCGGGCCATGTCGATGAGGGAGCGGTTGATCTGCATGACGCCGGCCCGGGCGTTCAGGATGATGATCCAGATCGCAAAGAGCGTCGTCGTAATGATGATCGCCCTCATGCCAAACCCGAAAAGCACCATGAGCACCGGCACCAGTGCGGTGAGCGGCGCGCTTAGAAAGATGTTGACCCATGGCAGGAGCAGTTCGTCGAGAAGGCGGTTCTTGCCCATCATGATGCCGACCGGAATTCCGATCACGATCGCCGCCAGCACGCCCATGAAGAAAGCGTAAGCCGTCTGTCCGAGCGCATTCAGAAAAGCCGGCGTGCCGATGACGGCGAAGAGCGTCGTCACGACCTCCGAGAGCGGCGGGACAAAGAAGCTGAAGCCTGAGCGTCCCACGAGCTCCCACAAAAGCCCCCACAGGATGAGCGAGGACATGCCGGGCAGGCGGACGCCGAAGACGGTCATCGATCTTTATTCCACGTAGCTGCGCAGCGACGCCCAGATCCGGTCGACGATGTCGAGATATTCCGGGTCGCGGCGGATGTTGCTGACGCCCTTGTTGCGGAAGCTGCTCGGCCGAATGATCTCTGAGACGCGGCTTGGCCTCGGCAGTAGAATCGCAACTTGGTCGGAGACGTAGACGGCTTCTTCGATGGAATGGGTCACGAAGATGAACGTCTTGTTTTCGTGCTGGATGAGCCCGAGCAGGTCCTCCTGGAATTTTCGCCGGGTCTGTTCGTCGACCGCGGAGAACGGCTCGTCCATCAAAAGCACGTCGGAATCGACAGCCAGTGCGCGCGCAAGCCCGACGCGCTGGCGCATGCCGCCGGACAGTTCATGCGGGAAGTTCTTCTCAAAGCCCGACAGCCCGACATCGCGGATGTATTTTTCAGCAATGCCTTCGCGTTCCGACTTGGCGACGCGGCGCAGTTCCAGGCCGAAGGCGACATTGCGCAACACGCTCGCCCAGGGAAGAAGTGCAAAGTCCTGAAAGACAAAGGCGCGATCCGGCCCGGGCCCCGTCACTTTATGTCCGTTGACTTCAACTTCGCCGGAGGTCGGCTCCAGCAATCCGGCAATGATCTTCAAAAGCGTGGTCTTGCCACAGCCGGACGGGCCGAGCAGCGAGGTGAGCTGCCCTTTCGGGAAGTCCAACGACAAATCCCTGAGCGCTTCGACCTTGTCGTAGGTCTTGGTGATGTTGCGCGCGGAAACGGCGTTCTCGGGTTTCGCCTCGAAAGCCTGCACAACGTTCTCGTCAGTCTGAGGCATAGCCACGATTGTTGCCCTCAAACAAATTGGCTTCGATCAGCTCGAGGAGATTCAAGAACAAGACCGCAAGCAGGATGATGGAGAAGATCGCCGCGTACATGCTCGGATAGTCGGCGATGGAACGGCTGTAGGTGATGATGTCGCCGACGCCGGTCGGCGTGATCTTCAGCTCCGCCAGGATCGCGCCGATGAAGCCGGCGGAAACGCCGAGGCGAAGGCCGGAAAAGATGATCGGCGAGGCTGAGGGAATGATGATCCTCAGGATGATGTCGGGTCGGGTGCCGAGGAAAGACCGCCCCATTTCGATGATCGATGACGGCGTGTTGCGCACCGCACCCGCCGTGTTCAAGACGATCACCGGCATGGCCATGATGCAGACCACGAACACCTTGGAGGTGAGCCCGATCCCGTAGACCATGACGAGGAGAGGGATCAGCGCGGCAAGCGGAGCGGCTTGCATAACGATGAAGATCGGTGAGACGAGCCAGTCGAACCAGGAGCTGAGGCCGATCCAAAGACCGAGCGCAATCCCCAGCACCGCCGAAATGGCGACGCCAACCACAAGCGGCCTCAGTGTCTCGCCGTAGGCGACGAACAGCGTGCCATCCATCGCCATTCGGCCGAGCGCCTGCATGGAATCCAGGAAGGTCGGGAATGCGTAGCTGACCGGAATGTGGCCAGCGATCTCCCACGCCCCGAACACGATGAAGATCGAGAGGAGTTTTAGGGCGAGGGATCGATTGATTGCGCTTGGCATGACGGACGTCGCTAGGGACAGCCGCGTTGAAGCGGCTGTCCCAAAGCCGGATCAGCTCGCCGCTTCGTCAAGCGGCTTCATGTACCAGAAATCCTCAATGTTGAGGGTCTCCGGGGTGCCTTCCAACTGGCCGGCCTGCGAATACCATTCCATATCCGCGGCCGCAGCCTTGCGACCACCACCGTTCGGATCATAGAGGCCACCTTCGATCGCCTCGGCGTAGAATTGATCAAGCTCGTCGAGAATCTCCTGCGGGAGCTGACCGATCGGGCCGTCCGGGTCCGTCTCGCGACTGACCATGGTCGGGTCTTCGTTCATGTCGCGCCAGACGCTGAGGAGGGCGTTCACGAAGATCTGCACGTCTCCCTCATTGGCCTTGATCCAATCGAGGTTGGCGAAGAGCGCTTCGTCGCTTGCCTCCACCTCGAACATCGGCAGTACGTTGAACTTGTCGCCGTGCTGGCGCATCACTTTGTTCTTGTTCGACAGGTCGATGATTGTCGCATCCGCTTGCCCTGCGACCAGCGCCACGACGCGGTTAGCCGAACCCGGCACATAGGAACGCTCGCCGAATGTGATGCCCATCTTGTCCTCGATCACGTTGGCAATGGAATCCGTGCCGCCGCCACGGGAGTGAAGCAGGATCGGCTCGCCGTTGAGGTCCTCGAGGCTGTCGTATTTCTTGGTCGTGACCGGGAAGAACTTCAGCTTGGAAAGCTGAAAGATGATGCGCAGCGGCGCCTGCGAGCGCTGCATCGCCGCATAGGGCGTTCCAAAGCCGATATCCATCTGCCCGCTGAGCACCGCCTGAATGGCAAGCTCTTCGTCGGAGAAGGCCGTCCACTCATAGTCGA
Source organism: Afifellaceae bacterium (assembly GCA_028284625.1). GTDB lineage: Bacteria > Pseudomonadota > Alphaproteobacteria > Rhizobiales > Afifellaceae > DASWJZ01. The sequence goes on from JANQRH010000029.1 coordinate 50,369, forward strand.
GTCCGTTCGCCTTGGCCCGATCGAGCGCGACGAAGAAGGCAGCAAGCTCATCTGAGGGTGTCTCCGCAAGCGCGATGCGGATTTTATCGGCCTGCGCCGAAGCCGTCAGCGCCAGGGCAAGCGGCGCCGCGAGCAATGCGGCTGCGGCTTTCTTGACCAGATGTCTCATCGTTTTCTCCCTGTTTGTTTCGTTCTGTTGGTTGTTTTTGTTTGTCGCGAACGGGTGCCTCGCTCGCGATATCGCTAAAGCTCTCCAAAAAGCCTCCCGGAGACCGAGCCGATGTGGCGCCGCATGGCGTCCTGCGCGTCGGCGGGATCGTGCGCTTCGATCGCGGCAGCGATTGCTTTGTGCTCCGCGAAGCTCTTGTAGCCCTCAGGCGGTCGAGCGGATTGCCGCACGACGTTGTCCCAAGCGACGGCGCGCTTGGTCCGATTGAGCTCGTCGAAGACCCAAAGCAGAAGAACGTTGTCGGCCGCCTCCGCCACCGCGCGGTGAAAGCGGTCGTCATGCGCTTCGTATTCGTCCCAGCTTTTAGCGTTTTCGGCCCGGTGCCTTGCCAGATTGATCTGCGCAATGGCATCCGCCGACGCATTGATCGCCGCTTCGCGGGCGATCGCCGGCTCCATGCAAAGCCGTGCGCGGATCATGCGCACCGGCGATAATTGCTGGGCGATCGATGACAGATTGTGCGGACCGGATTCCGCTGCCTGATGGGCGAGAAATGTGCCTTTGCCGACGTGCCGCCAGATCGCTCCCTCGCGTTCCAGTGTGTCCAGCGCCTTGCGAAGGATCGTGCGGGTCATGCCGAGGCTTGACATCAACTCCCGCTCAGCCGGAAGACGGTCGCCCGGCTGATAGTCGCCCTCCACGATGAACGACCTGAGGGTTTCTATCGCCGCGTCGCGTGTCGCCCCGTTCGGTCTTGTCAGCACATCCATTTTCGGATCAATGATTGACCAATTGCCTACTTTGGTTGATCAATGGCACCAAACGAGCGGTTTTGCAACGTAGAAGTTCAAGAATGGTCCGATTGATCCGGATTGGTATGCAGGTGTCACGCGGATCGATCGTCGAAAAACGCGGGAGCGTGGGAAAGGAAGCGGATGCAATATGTGATTGAACAACAAGCGGCGCCGTCGCTCCCTGTCGCCGGATCGGAGGCGCTATTTCCTGTCCGGCGGGTCTACTGCATCGGCCGAAACTACGCCGCCCACGCGATCGAGATGGGCCATGATCCCGATCGCGAGCCGCCGTTCTTCTTTCAGAAGAACCCCGACAATCTCGATCCGTCCGGCGCGTTTCCTTATCCGCCGAAGACGTCCGATGTGCACCATGAGATCGAAATGGCGGTGGCGCTAAAATCGGGTGGGACCAATATCCCAATCACGTCGGCGCTAGATCATGTGTTCGGCTACGCGTTGGCGCTCGATATGACGCGGCGTGATCTGCAGGGCGAGGCCAAGAAGCTCGGCAGGCCATGGGAGATCGGCAAGGCGTTTGAACGTTCCGCACCGATCGGTCCGCTTCGTCCGGTCTCCGAAACGGGCCATCTGGACCAGGGACGCATCGCGCTGGAGGTCAACGGCGAGCCGCGTCAGGAGGGCGACCTCAATCAGATGATCTGGAAGGTGCCGGAGATGATCGCCTATCTGTCGGAGTATTTTGAGCTGGCCGCCGGCGACATCATCCTGTCCGGCACGCCGGCGGGCGTTGGGCCGGTGGCGGTCGGCGATACGCTCGAAGGCTCAATCGACGGCCTTGGGTCGTTTGTCGTGAAGGTCGTGTGATCTTGAGTTAGCGCGCCGGTGGGGGCACTCCGACCCGGCCCGGCCTCCCGTTGCAAGCGCGGCAATCACCAAGCTTTCTTCGGCGTGAGGCTCTGCTGGAACCAGCAAACGAAGTTGTAGATGGAGAAGACGGGCAGGCCGGTCGCGTTCCTGATGTCGGCGGCGTAGGGCACCATATTGGTGCATTCCAGAACGATGGCGCCGAGATCGCGATTGGCTTCCTTCAAAGAGATTGCGGCGTCGAGGTTGTCCTGGCGCGCCGCCTCCACGTCGAGCTCCGTTTCGTTGTCGAGGATGACACGGGTGAACTCACGCCCGCCTTCCGTCGTGCCGATCGCAACATCCAACGGTACGCCGGCCTTCTCCAGGTGCTCGCGCGTCAGCGTCGAACCGGAGATCGTCAGAATGCCGGCGCGTTTCCCCGGAGGCAGTAGTCGGTTCACCAATGCGACCTGCATCAGCGACGAGGTGGCGACGGGAATCTGCACCGCGCCGGCGATCTCGTCCTGAAACAGCGAAAGAAAGCCGCAATTGGTCGTGATGCCGTCGACGCCGTCATTGGCCAACCCGCGCGCTGCCTCGATGAAGGCATCCAACAGACCTTCGGCGCGTTGCCTGACGACGCGGTCCGGCGATGCGGAGCGCACGACCCGGTAGTGCACCGGAAACGGCCAGGTCAGTGCGTTCCCCATGTCGCCGGGAATGCGCGGGAAGCGCGCGTCGAGCATCAAGATGCCGACGGAGGCGCCGTAGATCGCCTTGCCGCCCCGCGCCTTCAACTCATGCCTCCGCCGCTTCGATGGGGCGGTCGAACAACTCGTCTGCGCCCGGCATGTAGATGTTGGAATAGCCCTCCTTCACCGCCGCAACGATCTGGTCCATCCGCTTCTCGATATGGAGCCGCATGACGCGCACGGCGCGATCGGCGTCGCGTGCTTCAATCGCGGCCATGATTTCCTTGTGCTCGCCTTTGGTCTCCTTGACGCGCGCCGACATGTCGACCCAGCGGATGTAACGAATACGCTCGTTGATCTGGCTGAGCTGGCGCACCAGTTCGTTGTTGCCAGAGAGTTGCGCGATGCCGATATGGAACGCCTCGTCGAAGGCTGTCACTTCGCGCACGGTCTTGCCGATATAGGTCAGGCCGTTTGCGTAGAGGCCTTTCTTCAGTGCGCCGATATCTGCATCGCTGCCGCGTTCGCAGGCGAGCTGCACCGCGGCCTCCTCGATGATCTCGCGCATCTCATAGAGTTCGTAGATCGCCTCGGGCTCCAATGGTCGACAGAAAAAGCCCCGGCCTGGCTGGAAGGCGATCAGTTGCTCCGCCACGAGCCGATTGAGTGCCTCGCGCAGCGGCGTGCGGCTGGCGTCGAGTTCGCGCGCCAGCGCGACCTCGTTGATCCGCTCGCCTGGCCGAATTCGGAAGTCGACCGTCAGGTCCTTCAGCTTGCCGTAAAGCGCTTCGACGCGGCCTTCGCTCATATGGCCTCGAAATGTCCCGGAATCCTAGTTGACACACCGGTGTGAGAATTACAACATACAGAGCTGTATACAGGCGTGCGCGCAGTATTAACGGCCATCAAGCGGACAGGCGGCGATGCTTGTGAGTGGGGCATGAACGCGGACCGTTCCAACCGGCTGACGGGCGCGGAGGCGATGGTCCGGATGCTCCAGGCTTATGATGTGTCCCACATATTCGGCCTGTGCGGCGACACGACGTTGCCCTTCTACGACGCCTTGGCGCGCCTCGACCACGACATCACGCATTTGCTGACGCGCGACGAACGCCACGCGGCCTACATGGCCGACGGGTATGCGCGCGTCACCGGCAAGCCCGGCATATGCGAGGGGCCGTCGGGTGGCGGCGCGACCTACATCCTGCCGGGAATTGTCGAGGCGAACGAGAGCTCAATCCCGGTGCTTGCGATCACCACAGACGTCTCGACGGCGGCGCGCGGGCGCTATCCTCTGACCGAACTTGACCAGCCGGCGTTGTTCCGCCCGTTGACGAAGTGGAACGCCGCGCTCGACAGCGCTGCCCGCTTGCCGGCGATGGTGCGGGCTGCCTTCCGCGCCATGACGACCGGGACGCCCGGAGCAGCGCATCTTGCGCTTCCGTTCGACACCCAGAAGGCACCGGTCGACGAGGCGGAGATTTGGGCAGACGCTCGTCACGCCCGGTTCCCGGCGGACCGCGCTGCGCCAGACGCTGATGCCATCCGCGAGGCTGCCGATATCCTGGTAAGCGCGAAATCGGCTGTCGCGATCTGCGGCGGTGGACCGATCATCGCCGGGGCAATCGAAGACGTGAAGCAACTGGCTGAATTGCTCGACATGCCGGTCGCGACAACTGTCTCCGGCCAGGGCGTCATCGCGGAGACCGATGATCTTGCGCTTGGGGTCGTCGGCTCCAATGGTGGCGCGCCGTCGACGCGCGCTGTTGTCGACGGTGCGGATGTCGTCGTCTTCATCGGCTGCCGTGCAGGGTCTGTGACCACGGAGCGCTGGCGCTCGCCGAAGCCGGGAACGACCATCATCCATATCGACAGCGATCCGATGGTGATCGGTGCCAATTATCCAAACAGCGTCGCCATTTGCGCCGACGCAAAGCTGGCGTTGGGCGCTCTCGTTTCGGAGCTTGAATCGCGCGCCGCGCTCAACGGCCAGTGCGGCCGCGCACGGGCAAAGATTGCCTGGGCGGAGAAGCTCGCCGCCTTTGAACCGCTGGCGGCAAGCGCCGAAACGCCGATCCGTCCGGAGCGCGTTGTTGCTGCACTGGCACGGAACCTTGATGACGACGCGGTCATCGTGGCCGATCCCGGCACGCCGTGCCCCTATTTCTCAGCCTACTATCGTTGGCGCAGATCCGGCCGCAACTTCATCACCAATCGTGCGCATGGCGCGCTCGGCTATGCGTTGGCCGCATCGATGGGCGCGCATACGGGTCGGCCTGGCGTCAAAACCGTAGCCGTGATGGGCGACGGATCGTTCGGCTTCTGCTGTGGCGAATACGAGACGATCACGCGCTACCGCATGCCGATCACGTCCATCGTGTTCTCCAATTCCACCTATGGCTGGATCAAGGCGGGGCAGGATTCCGGGTTCGGCAAGCGCTTCTACAATGTCGATTTCAACCGCACGGATCATGCTGCCGTTGCCAGCGCATTCGGCGTGAAGTCATGGCGCGTCGAAAATCCCGACGACCTCGACGGCGTGCTGGCTGAGGCGCTCGCCCATGACGGTCCGACATTGGTCGATGTGATCGCGCAGCCGCTGCACGAGGCCGCCGCGCCCGTCTCCGAATGGGTGGCATGAGATGATCGCAGCGCTGCCGGATGAGCGGATCGTTGGTTTCGACGTCTGGCACTGCGCGCTGCCTGTCACCGGCCGCCGCGATCACGGTATCGGCGCGGTCGCCGGCGACATTGAGGTCATCATCCTGCGGCTGACCGGCGAGAGCGGTGTCTCCGGATATGGCGAGGCGGCGCCTTGGGCAGTCTTCACCGGCACACCGGAAGCCAGCTTCGCGGCGCTTGACCGCTATTTCAGGCCGCTTGCGAGCAAAAGGCGGCTGAGTGAACACGCGCAGATCATGTCCGAAGCGCGCGCGGCCGTGGTCCATTGCACCGAGGCGAAGGCGGCCCTGGAAACGGCGCTGCTCGATCTTGCCGGCAAGATCATGGGCCAGCCGGTCTGGTCATTGCTCGGCGATAAATGCCGCAGCACAATCGCGCTCTCCTGTTCGATCGCCAGTCCCGATTTCGACGCCGACAAATGCCTGCTGGAACGCCTGGAAACCGATGGCGTGGGCATCGTCAAGCTGAAGGCCGGGTTCCGGGACCATGCGTTCGACATGACCCGCCTTGAGTTCATCCGAGCGCATCATCCCGGATTGGCTATCCGCGTCGATTACAATCAGGGCCTGACGCGTGACCAGGCGCTGCGGCAGGTTCCCGAGATCGCGCGCGCATTCGAACCCGACTTCATCGAACAGCCGGTACGTGCCGACGACTATTGCACGATGGCTGAACTGCGCGGCCGGATCGATGTTCCGTTGCTTGCCGATGAGAGCGTCTTCGGTCCGGAGGACATGGAGCGCGCCATCGCCGAGGAGATCTGCGACGGCGTTTCAGTGAAGATCATGAAGGCGGGCGGACTTTTGCGGGCTCGCGAGGTCGCAAGCACGGCTGCCGAGGCTGGCCTTTCAGCCTATGGCGGCGACATGTTCGAAACCGGGTTGGCCCATTTGGCGGGCACGCACATGATCGCCGCCACGCCTGAGATCACGCTCGGATGTGAGTTCTATCAGGCCAAATACTTCCTTGCCGAAGACCTGCTTGGCGAACCGTTTCCGATCAGCGCCGGCCATGTGCTGGTAACCGATGCTCCAGGCCTTGGGATCGAGACCGACATGGATAAGGTCTTGAAGCATGCCATTCGCAGCGGAGAGGAACGCGCTTCGTGACCGGTGAGACGAAACGCGTTGCGGTGATCGGAGCCGGGATCGTCGGCGTCTCGACCGCGATCTGGCTGCAGCGCGCCGGCCACGACGTCATCCTGATCGACAAAGTCGGGCCGGGCGAGGGGACCAGCTTCGGAAACGGCGGCGTGCTGGCCTCCTGCTCGATTGTGCCGGTCACCGTGCCGGGCCTGCTCTTCAAAGCGCCGCGCATGTTGCTCGATCCGAACCAGCCCTTGTTCCTCAAGTGGTCGTATCTGCCGAAGCTAGCGCCGTGGCTGATCCGCTATCTCCGTCATGCCAACGCCGATGCCGTCAAACGTCGGGCCGATGCGCTCTTTCCCATCATCGGCGACAGCCTTGCCGACCATCAGGCGCTTGCTGCCGGGACCGGTGCGGAAAAGTGGATCGTGCCGTCCGACTACCTGTTCCTCTACAACGACCGCGCACATTTTGAGACCGATGCGTTCGGCTGGTCGGTGCGCAAGGCGCATGGCTTTGCGTGGGACGAATTGGAGGGCGGGGCGTTCGCCGATTACGACCCCGCCTTCGGCCCGGCGGTCGACTTTGCCGTGCGGTTGAAGGATCACGGCCGGATCGCCGATCCCGGCCATTATGTGAAAGACCTGGCCGCCCACGCCGAACGTAATGGCGCGCGCCTGATCGTCGGCAATGCTGACGACTTCGCGAGAGAGAACGGCGAGATCACCGGCGTGCGGGTGTCGGGCGAGACAATTTCCTGCGACGCCGCCGTGATTGCCACAGGCGCGTGGTCGGCACCGCTTGCCCGCAAGCTTGGACTGTCGGTACCGCTGGAAAGCGAACGCGGCTATCACCTGGATCTGTGGGAGCCCAACTTCATGCCGCGTTCGCCGGTCATGGTGGCGTCAAGCAAATTCGTGGCGACCCCGATGGAAGGCCGTCTGCGTCTTGCCGGCATTGTGGAGTTTGGCGGTCTGGAAGCACCGCCGTCGCGCGCCCCGTTCGCGCTCCTGAAGAAGAACATCAGAGCAGCGATGCCGGGAATCGCGTGGAAGGAAGCGACCGAGTGGATGGGACATCGTCCGTCGATGGACGATTCCATCCCCGTGATCGGCGAGGTGGCGGGCCTGAAGGGCGCGTTCCTCGGTTTCGGTCATGACCACATTGGCTTGACGGGTGGGCCAAAAACCGGACGGGTGTTGTCACAACTTATCTCGGGCCGCCGCCCGAATATGAACCTGGCGCCCTATTCGCCAACACGGTTTCGACGGGACGCTTGGCAAAACAAAATGGCTCAACAGGGAGAACAGTCATGAAAGCATGCAAAGCATTGATGGCCGCAACAGCCATGACCGCAATCGGTGCGACCGGCGCGCTGGCGGAAAAATGGGACATGCCGCTGGCCTATTCGGCGTCCAACTTTCACTCCGTGACGGCTGCTGAGTTCGCCAAATGCGTAACCACCGGCACTGGCGGTGAGATCGAGGTCGTGACGCACCCGTCGGGCTCGCTTTTCCCCGGCGCGCAGATCAAGCGCGCGATCCAGACAGGACAAGTTCCCATCGGCGAGCGCCTGCTTTCAGGCCACCAGAATGAGAACGCCCTCTTTGGCGTCGATTCCGTGCCGTTCCTGGCCACGTCTTTCGATGATGCGGAAGTGCTTTGGAAAGCCGCGAAAGGTCCTTTGACGGACGTGCTCGCTGAGCAGAACCTCACGCTACTCTATTCTGTGCCGTGGCCGCCGCAGGGTCTGTATTTCCGCGATGAGGTGAACTCAGTTGCCGACATGAAAGGCATCAAGTTCCGCTCCTACAACAACGCGACCTCGCGTCTGGCGGAGCTGACCGGAATGCTGCCGGTGACCATTGAGGCTGCAGAAATCAGTCAGGCATTTGCGACCGGCGTTGCCGATTCCATGGTGTCGTCCGGGTCCACCGGTTACGACCGTAAAGTCTGGGAGAGCCTGAACTATTTCTATGAAGTGGATGCCTGGCTTCCGCGCAATTACGTGATGGTGAATTCCGATGTCTGGTCCGGCGTTTCCGATCAGAACAAAAACGTCATCAACGCCTGCGCCGGACTGGCCGAATATGCCGGCACGTGGCGTTCCAAGGAATATACCGGCTTCACGCTCCAAGGACTGCGTGACGGAGGCATGACCGTGGCCCCGGCGAGCGACCAGATGAAGGGAGAGCTGCGCGAGATCGGCGAGACCATGACGTCGGAATGGCTGGAAGCCGCCGGCGAGCAGGGCAAGGCCATCGTCGATGCCTTCAATGAGATGAAGTAACGGATTGAGGCGCGGGCGGCCCTGCGGTCGCCCGCCCTTCTGCACGAAGTCCTGTGCGCGGCGCACGGGGCGAGGCCGATTTAGGCAGGGGGGAGAATATGGCAATTCTGCGCAGCCTGAGATCGGGGCTGGATTTCCTTTACGTCGCTTCCGGCGTGCTTGCCGCCCTGTGCCTCATCGCCATCCTCGTTCTCGTCGTCGTCCAGATGCTTGCGCGATGGACCGGCGAAGTCTTTCCCGGTGCTCCGGACTATGCCGGTTATGCGATGGCGGCCGCCTCTTTCCTGGCCTTTGCCAATGCGCTCAATCGCGGCAGCCATATTCGCGTTTCGCTGCTTCTGAACACTGTGCCGAAAAGCGTTCGGCGCGTCCTTGAAGTCTGGTGCTTCGGCATCGGAGCCGCGGTGATGTGGTACTTCGTCTGGTACGCCGGAAGGTTTGTGTACTGGTCGTGGAAGTTCAACGACATAAGCCAAGGGCAGGACAAGACCGCTCTTTGGATTCCGCAGACGGCGATGCTGGTGGGGGCGGTCATTCTCGCGATCGCCCTGACCGATCACCTGATCAACATCATCCTTAAAAGCGATCATCGCATCACCCGCGATCTGGTCGACCAGAGCCACGGGGAATGACGGCTCATGGAAAACCTCTCGATCATCATCCTCTTTCTCTTCGTCCTCTTCACGCTTCTGGGCACCGGCGTATGGGTCGGGCTCGCCCTCATGGGGGTGGCCTGGGTCGGCATGGAGCTTTTCACGACGCGCCCCGTCGGCGACGTGATGCTGACCACGGTTTGGTCGGCTTCCTCCAGCTGGACGCTGACGGCGCTGCCGATGTTCATCTGGATGGGAGAGATCCTGTTTCGCACGCGCCTTTCGGAGGACATGTTCAAGGGCCTGTCGCCTTGGATGGCGCGGCTGCCCGGCGGGCTGGTGCACACGAACATTGTCGGCTGCACCGTGTTCGCCGCCGTTTCAGGCTCGTCAGCCGCCACGCTGACCACGGTCGGCAAGATGTCCATCCCAGAGCTGCGCAAGCGGAAATATCCGGAGACCATGATCATCGGCACGCTGACCGGCGCTGCCACGCTGGGGCTGATGATTCCACCGTCGCTGACCCTCATCGTCTATGGGGTCACCATCAACGAATCCATCACAAAGCTCTTCTTCGCCGGGATCATCCCGGGGTTCGTGCTGGCGGCAATGTTCATGGGTTATGTGGCGATCTATTCGAAGACGTCGAAAAAGTGGAACCCGGATGTCGAACAGCGGCTGAGCTTTGCGGAGAAACTGCGCAATTCGCGGTTTCTCATTCCGGTGCTGATTCTCATCCTCGTGGTGATCGGGTCAATGTATCTCGGCTACGCGACCGCGACGGAGGCCGCGGCGTTCGGTGTCATCGGCTCGCTCCTGCTCGCCGCAAGTCAGGGCTCGCTGAACTGGCAGACCTTTACGGCAAGCCTCATGGGCGCCACGCGCACAAGCGCGATGATCGCGCTGATCCTTGCGGGCGCGGCCTTCCTGTCACTGTCGATGGGCTTCACCGGCTTGCCGCGCGGGCTGGCGGACCTCATTGCGCAATGGGAGCTCAGCCGCTTCGAACTTCTTATGGTTCTGATGGTCTTCTACATCATCCTTGGCTGTTTTCTCGATGGCATATCGTCGGTCGTGCTGACCATGGCGGTCGTCGAACCAATGATCCGCCAAGCCGGGATCGATATCATCTGGTTTGGCATCTTCATCGTCGTCCTGGTCGAGATGGCTCAGATCACGCCGCCGATCGGGTTCAATCTCTTTGTCATGCAGGGCATGACCGAGCATGAGATGAACTTCATCGCGAAGGCCGCCATCCCGATGTTCCTCATCATGGTTGTGATGGTCTTTGTGCTCATCGCTTTTCCGGACTTGGCAACATGGCTACCGGAGAACATGCGCCAGCGTCCGGGAGGCTAGGCGCGGTGTGGGAACCGGCCATGCCGTGCAGATTGCACCCGAGCTGATCCTTATCGCCGGGGGGCCGGCGTGACAGGAGCGCTGGCGCTGCTTGGGCTGGCAGCTCGTTATGGCCGCAGCCTTCTCGTCGTGGGGCTGGTCGGCGGAATCGCTTTGCCGGGCGTTGCAAATGCGATGAAGCCGTTTCTGCCGGAACTGGTTGCCTTTCTTCTGTTCATCGCCGCGCTTCGCATCGGTCCGCGCCAAGCTGTCGGCGCCGTGCGCGATTTGCAGGTGACGGCCGGGCTCGCGTTGCTGTTCCAGCTTGTCATGCCGATCGCGGCGATCGGCGTGATGGCGGTTGGCGGTTGGCTCTCCAGTCCGATTGCGTCTTCACTCGTCCTGATGCTTTCGGCCGCCTCGATTGCCGGGAGTCCGAACCTCACCGTCATGACCGGGCATGACCCGGCGCCGGCATTGCGCCTCTTGATCCTGGGGACGGCCATCTTGCCGGTCACAGTGCTGGCGCCGTTCTGGCTGCTGCCGGAACTGGGGTCGGCAGCGGAGGTGCTTGACGCGGCGGCGCGGCTGCTTGTCGTGATCGCCGTTGCCGCCGGCGCGGCATTTCTGATCCGCGGCTTTCTTTTGCGCCAACCGTCAGCGGATACGATCCGCGCGATCGACGGTGTTTCGGCGATTGCTATGGCTGTTGTCGTTATCGGCCTGATGTCGGCGGTCGGGCCGGCGATCGCGGAGACGCCTCTGCGCTTTGTGTATTGGCTCTTAGTGGCTTTCGCCGCCAATTTTGCGCTGCAGATTGCGACCGCCTTGGTCTTGCGGAGCACGCCGCTCCGTGAGGAGCGTGTCGGCTACGCGATCATCGCGGGAAATCGGAACATCGCGTTGTTTCTGGCCGCTCTGCCGTCGGCCGTGACCGATCCGCTGCTGCTCTTCATCGGGTGCTACCAGATCCCGATGTACCTGACCCCGATCCTGCTGCGGCGACTTTATAGAACCGGTGCGGCGTAGACGCGTCGGCCGCCAGAGCGGGCGGCACACCCTTGCTCTCGCAACAGGTCGTTCAATCACTCCGTTCGCGCTGCAGCGCGATCATGATGAGCGCGAGGAGTGCCGAGGCGACCATCAGCATCAGAGATATCGCGTTGAGGACGGGCGTCGAGCCTTCCTTGAGGCGGTCGAACAGAGCGATTGTCAGCGGTGCGTCGGAACCGACCAGCATCAGCGTGGTGTTGAAGTTTTCGAAGCTCATCAGGAAGGCGACGATGCCCGCACCCAGCATGGCAGGCGCCAGGTAGGGCAGCGTTACCGTCCGGACCGCCACCCATCGCGTTGCACCAAGATTGAGGGCAGCTTCCTCCAGACTGACATCGAACTTTCGCAGGCGAGCGGAGATGACCAGCGTCGCGATCGTCGCGATGAAGGAGAACTGCCCCAGAATGACAAGCACCAGGCCGGGGCGGAGGGCCTCGATCTCGATCCCGATCGCATCGTCGACTCCGTTGGCGATTCCCGACGACATGACCAGGATGGAGATACCCAGGATGATGCCTGGCACGACCAGCGGCGTCAGCATGAGCACATAGGCGAGGTTCTTGAAGCGGAAATTCTCACGCTCGAAGAGGAATGCGTTGGAGGTGCCCACGGCCACGGAGAGAATTGTCACAGAGATCGCGACAAGCAACGAAACCACCGAAGCATTGAGAAGTGATCGATCGTAGAACAGGCCCTGCCGCGGTTCGGTTTGGCCAAAGAACCAGTCCAGCGTGAAGCCCTCCCAAGGAGGCGAGGGAAACAGCGAATCGTTGAAGGCAAAGACTGAAACGACGACAAGTGGTGCCGCGAGATAGATGAAGAACAGCGCGACGTAGGTGCGGTAAACGTTCCGCAGGAACGGGTTCTGGGGGATTGAGGGGATCATCTTATCCCTGTCCCACGGTTTTGCTCAGCGTCTGGCCTGTCAGCTTCAAGCCGGCCCATACGATCAATGACGACAGAATGAGCAGGAGAAAGCCGAACGCGGAGCCCTGCTCCCAATTGAAGCGTGTGATGAACTGCGCATAGATTTGCTGGGTGAACCAGAGGCTGTCCTTGCCGCCGAGCAGGATGGGCGTCAGATAGTTCCCCAGCGACAGCATGAAGACGATGATGCAGCCGGAGACGATGCCCGGCTTGGCATGGGGGATGACGATTTCCCGCAGCACGGCAAAGCTGCTGCCGCCGAGGTCGTAGCCCGCTTCGATATAGGAATTGTCGAGGCTGTCGAGGGTCGTGACCAGCGGCACGACCATGAACAGCATGGACGTGTAGACGAGCCCGACCATGATCGCCGCGTCGTTATAAAGGAACTCGATCGGGCCGCTGGTCAGCCCCAGCCATTGCAGGGCGCTGCTCACAACACCGGTCTCGCGCAGGAGGATCATCCAGCCGAAGGTGCGCACCAGCTCCGACACCCAGAACGGCAGGAGACACAGCACAAAGAGCGTTGCGCGAAGGCGGCCCTGCGCCAGCTTGGCGATGTAGTAGGCGATAGGGAAGCCGATGATGAGGGTGAGCGCGGTGGCCGATACCGACATCAGCGCCGTCCGTGCGAAGGTGTTCCAATAGAGCGGCTCCCCGAAGAAGGCCGTATAATTGTCGAGGCCGATCTCATAGACGCGCGGCCTGACCTTCACGCTAAGCGAAGTCAGGAAAAGGTCGATATGCGGAATGATGATGAGTGCGCCGAGCCACACGACCAGAGGCGCCAATAAGAGATAGAAGCCGAATCGATGGTTCATCGCTCAGCCGATGACAAAGCACTTGGTCTGTGCATCGCTCCAGCCGAAGCTGACGGATTGGCCGGCCTGGAGGTCGTTGAACTCGCCGGTCTGGGGAAGCGCGACGTCGATCTCGTCGCCGGTCTCGCGGGCGCGAACCAGAAGGCGACTGGCGGCGCCGTTGAAGAGAACGCTGACCACTTCGCCGTCCATGTGGTTCGCCATCGTCTGCAGCGCCGATCCATCGCGCGACAACGCCACCGCCTCGGGGCGAACGAAGACCTCCACATCGTCGCCGATTGAGCACGGGCCCGCCGCCACGCCGCTAATGCGCCCGCTTTGCGCCGTTGTCACGGTCACGCGGTTCTGGTCGATCGCAGCAACGCGGCCTCGCCATTTGTTGCTGTCGCCGACGAACTCGGCGACGAATATCGTCTTGGGTTGGTAATAGAGTTCCTGGGCCGGGCCCACTTGCTCAAACCGCCCGGCATTCATCACAGCGACCCGGTCCGACATCACCAGCGCTTCCGACTGGTCGTGGGTGATATAGATGAAGGTGGTCTCGAACTCGTGCTGAAGCTTCTTCAACTCCACCTTCATATGCTCGCGCAGCTTCAGGTCCAGGGCGCCGAGCGGCTCGTCGAGAAGCAGCACGTCGGGATCGAGCACCAGGCAGCGGGCAATCGCCACACGCTGCTTCTGGCCGCCGGAAATCTGCGAGATCCTTTTTGTCCCGGATCCAGGGAGGCCGACCCTCACAAGCGCGTCTTCGACCTTCTTGGCGATGTCTTCGCGCGGCATGCCGCGTCGCCGCAGCCCGTAGCCGACATTCTCCGCCACGTTCATCATCGGAAACAGCGCCAGGTGCTGGAAGACCATGTTCACGGCGCGCTTGTTGGGCGGCACGTCGAGCACCGAATGGCCCTTGATCAGGATGTCTCCGGAGGTCGGCTGCAGGAAGCCGGCGATCATGCGCAGCAAGGTGGTCTTGCCGCATCCGGAAGGGCCGAGGATGGAGAAGAACGAGCCGCTGGGAATCGCAAGATCGACATCGTCAACCGCGACGAACTCGGCGAATGTCTTGCGCACCGAGCGGCACTCAAGATCGAAGGCGGCACCTTCTCGAAGCGTCATCGGGGAAGCCCGGTGCGGGTCACGGAAGCGCCCGGCGAGTTCGTCCCGCCGGGCGCTGCGTCAAATACCAATCAATCAGGACGCTTGGACGCGGTCGAGGATGTCGCCCTCGATGTCCTCAAGCCCTGCCGGCACCGGCGGGTACCATTTGATGTTGTCGATTGCCTCGGCCGGGAAGCTCGCTTGGAAGCGCGCCTTCAATGCGTCCTCGGCAAATTCGTCGGCGCCTTTGGAGGCGGTGAAATTGCCGGCCGCCGCGGTGATCATCGCGGCGATCTCAGGCTGCATGACGAAGTTGATCCACTTATACGCGGCGTCCTCGTTCTTGGTCTTTGCCGGCAGGGCGAACGTGTCGATCCAGCCGAGTGCGCCCGATGCCGGCGCTACGAAAGTGATGTCGGGATTGTCCGCATTGAGCTTCCAACCGCCGGTGTCCCACGCCATTGAGGCAACAACCTCGCCCGACCTGAGGAGGTTGATCAGCGCGTCGCCGCCCGACCAATAGGCCTTCACGTTGGGCTTGCACTCCACGAGCTTGGCCTCGACCTTCTTCATCATGTCTTCGTAGGTAGCCGGGTCCGCGTAGGCGGCAAAGGGGTCCATGCCCATGGCGAAGGCGAAGCCGATCAATGTCGGCCGCTTCAGGCGGTACGATACCTTGCCGGCCACGTCGGCGTTGCAGAGGTCCGTATAGTCCTTGACGCTCCCAGCTTTCGCCGTATCCAGCACCAATCCGCTGGTGCCCCATACGTGGGGCAGGCCGTAGACCTCGCCCTCAAACTCGGTGTTCTTTTTAGTGCCGTCGAGCATCGAGGCGATAAACAGGCTGGAATCGACCTTCGACAGGTCGAGCGGCTTGTAGATGCCGTGCTCTTCTTGTGCTCCGGAGATACGATCCTGGCTGGGTTGAGCAAGGTCGAACCCGCCGCCACCGGTCGCGCGCAGCTTGGCGATCATCTCTTCGTTGTTGGAAAGCGTCACGCTGACATCGATGCCGGTCTCCGCCTCAAAAAGCGCCACGACGTCGTCTGGCGCATACCCGCCCCACGTCAACAGCCGCAGTTCCTCTGCTTGCGCCGCGCCCGCCGTCAGGGCGAAGATCGCGGCAGTGGCGACCATCGCGCGCAGTCCGGTTCCGTTCCGTTTCATGACCAACCTCCATGCTCAAGTTAACCAGAGTAATCCCATCGCTGTGGCGATTGGAACCTTATCTCACCGTGCCCAGCGGAAACGGCGAGAAACCGCCCAAGCCGCTTGCTTCTCAGCTAGTTGCCCACCTTTGCCAGAACGTCGGCTTTGAGGAAACGCTCAATGAACAGCATGAATCCGACCGACGGGACGAGCAGGAGAAGCGAGGTAATTGAGGCGATCTGATAGTTGCCCTCCATGCTGGCGTTGAAAAGAAGCAACGGCATGGTCACCACATCGGGCACACCGACAAAGAACGTGCCTGTGAACTCATCCAAAGAAATCAGGAACACAAAGATGGCGCTCGCCATGATGCCCGGCAGGGCCAACGGCAGCGTGATCGTCATAAACGTGCGCAGGCCCGACGCCCCAAGGTTGCGGGCGGCTTCTTCCAGCTCCCGATCCACGGCGGAGAACGCAGCCGTCGCAATCCAGACGGCAAACACCAGGCCTTGAACGGTGTGGACCAGCACCACGCCGACATACGTGCCGGCGAGGCCGAAGCCGTAGAAGATGCGCGCCACGTTGATGTAGACGGCCACGCTCGGGAAGGCCTGCGGCAGCAGGAACGCGATCAGGATCAGGCTACGCCACGGCAGGTTTCGGCGCGCCAGCGCGTAGCCCGCCGGAATGGCGATCGCCAAGCTAACGATGACGGTAAAGATCGCGATGATGATGCTGTTGTTCAGCGACAACATAGCGTTGCCGCGTGGCTTGAAGACCTGCCGCCAGAAATCGAATCCCCATTCGAGCGGCAGCTTGTGCGGAAAATACCAGACCTCTGCGACCGACCAGAGCAACAGGTTGGCGAGCGGCCCGAAGATCGCGAACGCAAACAGTCCAAGCAGGATGGCCCGCGGAATCCACGGCACAACGACGCCGCGCCAGACATTGCTCATGGCGAGCCACCCTGACGCACGCCATGGCGCAGATAGATCCAGGCCACCACGCCGGTCATCAGATAGGAGATGAAGCCGAGCGCGTTGGCGACGCCGTAATCGCCATAGGCGTTGATCCGGAACGCCATGTCGACGGTCAGCATGGTCGGCGTCTGTGCGTTGATCATGATGGGGACGGACAGCACCGACATCATGACCACGAAGGACAGGATTAGGGCGACGACGATGGTCGGCCGTACCTGCGGCAGGATGATCTCGATGAGTATCCTGAGTCGCCCGGCGCCGAGATTCCTGGCCGACTCGATCATGGACCGATCGAGCGACGCCATGGCGCCGGCAACCAGAAGAGCAACGAAGGGCGTCTGCTTCCACACGAACGTGATGACGATGCCGCGCCAGTCGAGGAAGCTCTGCGTCTGCAACGGCTCCAGCAGGCCGGAGCCGACAATGAGATTGTTCATCAGGCCGTTCTTGGCGAGGAACGTCCGCATCAACTGAGCGGCAACGATGAACGGAATGAACAATGGCCAGCGATAGAGCCATTTGAGAATGGCAACGGCATAAAGGTTTTCGCCGAGCGTAAGATAGCCGCCGATAGCTATCGCAAAGACGCCGATCAGCACCGTCGAGAGCGAAACGATCACAACGGTGAAGAGGATGTCATTGGAGTAGAGATCGAACGCCTTGATGAAGTTCGCAAACGTCCATCCGCCTTCCTCCTCCGCGGAGAACGCCGACACGGCGGAGAAGCCGAGCGGATAGATAAACAACAGCCCAACGGTGAGGAGGGCCGGGGCCACCAGGGCGAACGACCACACCCGCTCGTCACGCAGCGATCTATGAAGCGTCATCATCAATAGCGTATCAAACGAGCCGGAAGCGTTTCTGCTCCCGGCTCGCCTATTTGATCTCCGATCCGGCTAGTTCTGAACCTGCCGCTCGTAGGATTCCAGGATGTCGTCAAAGAACGGACCGATCGGGAAGACCTTCCCTTTCGACGCCAAATCGTCCGGCGTCACGTCGGCGAAGAGCTTCTCAAAGTCCGCCGGCTCCAGGGAGTCTTCGACATGCACTGCGTCGATCCCCGGATACCAGTTGAACTTCTTGACGATGCCTTCGGCCTGCACCGCCGGACTCGTCGCCAACTCGACGAACTTCTTGCCAAGGTCGGAATTGGCCGCCTTTGCCGGCACGATGTAGTACATCGGCTGACCGGGCATGCCCGGGCCGATGAGCTTCAGCTTGATGTTGGGCGCGACGCGACCGTCGGCCTGCCAGGTGTAGAACATGTCCACCCAGACCGGGCCCATGACGATTTCACCGCGGTTGAGCATGTCCAGCGTGCCGGCATTGCCGGGCGTGAAGGTCACGTTCTCATTGAAGCTCTTCAGCTCGGCGAGAACGTCGCCCCAGCCGTCCTTCAGCGCCGGATCGTAAGGACCAGCGCTCAGCACGTCTTCCTGACCGCTATGGGCATACATCCAGCCCACGACGAAGCTGACGCCGGACATGCCTTGCTTGATGCCGTTATAGCCGAACTGCCCGGGATTGGCCGCCACCCATTCCTTGAGCTCCTCGTATGAGGAGGGCGGATCGGGGACCAGATCGGGATTGTAGGCAATCGCGGTCTGGCTGTGGAACATCGGCATGACATATCCGTCCACGTCGACGCCAAGTGCCATCTTGGCGGTGTCGCGCGTGACGAGTTCACCGGTCGCGATGTCTCCGCGATACGACCCGAGAAGGTCGGCCTCGCGCATCTGGCCGGCCATCTTCTGATGCACGACGGCGACATCGACGTCCCACGCATCGGAACCGGCCGACATCTGGGCGTCCAGCTTCTCGAAGATCTTCTGCGAACCCGCGTCGCCCGGGCCTGTGCCGGCAGCGCGCACCGTGACGCCGGGATTTTGCTCCTCAAACAGCGGGCCGAGATAATCGGTCACGTAGTCGACCATGTTCTGGGAGCCGGCGGTTAGAACGTTGATGGTCTGTGCCTGAACGGCTCCGGCCATTCCGATCGCCAAGCCGATCGCAATAGAAGCTCTCGTCAATGCCACTCTTCTCATCCATACCTCCCTCGCTTTGCGGCTCGAATGCGCGAGCCCTCCTGTTCCCGCACCCGGTCAGCTCGATGTTGTCGGGTTTGCTGAGTACAAGTGCAGGCTCTTGGCCGGCAGACAGATGCCGACCGCATCTCCAACGCCCAGTTTCTTGAGGTCATCGACCAAAAAGTGCCGGTCGCCGACGTCGATCGTGTAGCGGTATATGCCGCCCGGATACGACGTCTGCGTGACGGTGCCGAACAATACCAAGCTGCCCTCGGGGCGCTCGTTGATATCGATCAGACGCGCCGCTTCGCTGCGGAAATGGGCGGTCAGCTCACCGTCGCCGGAGCCGATTAGATTCGCGCCTTCGTCGCCGTCCGCGATACTCAAAACGGCGTCTGCGTGATCGTCTGAAGCAGACACATGAAGCCCGCCGTTGTCGCGCTTAGCCGTCAGGGGGATCACGTTGTCGGCGCCCATGAACGCTGCGACAAATGATGAGCGCGGCCGGTTATAGACGTCTTCCGGCGTGCCGATCTGGGCGATCTCGCCGCGGTCGAGGATCACTATCCGGTCAGCCATGACCATGGCTTCCTCGCGGTCATGCGTGACGTGAATGGCGGTGATTTGAAGCTGCTGCTGGAGCGCCTTGATCTCATGCCGGACGGTTTGGCGGATGCGTGCGTCGAGGTTTGACAAGGGTTCATCAAGCAGCAATGTCCGTGGCTCCACGGCCAGCGCGCGGCCCAGCGCCACACGTTGCCGCTGACCGCCAGAGAGCTGCGTAACCAGCCGATCGCCCAGCCCGTCGAGGCCGAGCAATGACATGGTCTCCTCGACACGGCGGTTGAGTTCTCCACGAGCGACCTTTCGCAGCCGCAGGCCATAGCCGATGTTCTGCGCGGCGGTCATGTGGGGCCACAGCGCGTAGGACTGGAAGACCATCGCCATGCCACGCTTGTCGGGCGGCGCGTTCGTCACATCGCGATCGGCTACCAACACCCGCCCGGCATCCACTGGCACAAAGCCCGATATGGCCCGCAGCAAGGTGGTCTTTCCGCACCCCGACGAGCCGAGAAGGGCGATGAACTCGCCGGGCGCAACGTCGATCGACACGCCGGCAAGAACCTGCACGTCGCCGTAGCTCACCTTTACACCGTCGACAGTCAGCGACTCGCCCGCCATGCGATCCCATCCGTTGCTTCTTCGTGCTGTGGCAGCTGGCCGACGCGGAGCCTCGCGCGGCGCGGCCGATCGATCGTGCAGGGGAGGCGCGCGCAATCGCCTCTCGCGGCCAACGACCAGCGCAGTTCCCCAATTGGCGTCGTCAAATGAAGACCTCCGGTGCTCTGCTGAAGTTTGTGCAGCACGACGCGACATGACAATTGGTCACCGCGCTGAAGGCTCGGGCGCGCCGTTGGTGTCGCCAGTTTGGTCACTGATCAAAGTTACTCCTCTGCGTTCAAACTGAACGGCAACCGCATCGCCTGGCGCCGCCGGAGACTCAACATGCGGATCGCTCACGAAGAGCTGCCCAATCTCGGTTTCAATCGTGTATTCCAGATGGTTGCCGAGATAGGTCGCCTTGCGGACCGTGCCCCGCATGCCGGCGCCATGATCACCTGCTGAAAGGCGAATGGCTTCCGGCCGGATGGCGATCTTGGCCGGCCCCGCAGCGGCGGAGCGACAGGGCAATTCCAGCTCCAGGCTGCCGATGCGCACGTTAGCCGTTTCGCCTCCGCTTCCAAGGACCGTGCCTTCCACGATGTTGGCATCGCCGATGAAGTCGGCGACGAAGCTGTCGGCCGGATTGTCGTAGAGTTCGCGCGGGGTGCCTTCCTGGGCGATGGCCGCGTTTTTCATCACGACGATGCGGTCGGAAACGGCAAGCGCTTCCTCCTGGTCGTGCGTGACGTAGACCGTCGTCAGGCCAAGGTTCTGCTGAATCTCGCGAACCTCTTCACGGACCCGACGGCGCAACTTGGCGTCCAGATTTGACAGCGGTTCGTCGAAAAGCAGGACCTGCGGCTCCAAAACCAAGGCGCGCGCGACGGCCACGCGTTGCTGCTGTCCGCCCGACAAAGCGGCAGGCATCCGCTCTCCGAGATCGGAAAGCCCGACCAGCCTTAGGGCCTCTTGGCTGCGCTCCTGTGCCTCGCGTTTTTTCACGCCGCTCACCTTGAGGCCATAGCCGACATTCTCGTTGACGCTCATGTGGGGAAACAACGCGTAGGACTGAAAGACCATCGACACGTCGCGGTCGGTGACGGGCAGCTTGGTGACGTCGTTTTCGCCGATATAGATTTTTCCGTCCGTGGCCATCTCCAGTCCGGCGATCAACCGAAGCGTCGTGGTCTTTCCGCAGCCGCTTGGCCCCAGCAGCGTCACCAGTTGTCCGGGCTCGATGGTGAACGAGACGCGGTCGACAGCGACCACGGCTCCATAGGCTTTGGTCACGTTCTCGAACCGGACAGACGCGGCGTGGCTGGTCATCGTCATGCCGGGGCCACCTCCGAACGGTCGACGACCGGTTGGCGCTCTGAGGCAGCACGCCGTCCGAGTTTCCTTTGGCTGACAAAGAGCTGCACGAGGCTTACCGCAGCAAGCATGACAAGGATAAGAACGGAGGAATAGGCAATCGCCAGACCGTAATCGCCGTTCTCCACCCGGCCGATGATGTAGGCGGTGGCCATGTGATAGTCGGCGGAAACGAGAAAGATCACGGCGCTGATCGATGTGATGGCGCGGACAAAACTAAAGACGAGTGCTGCGGCGATCGCCGGCCGCAGGAGCGGCAGGATCACCTTACGCACGGTGACGAAGCTGTTGGCGCCCAACGTCAGCGACGCCTCGTCGAGATTCCTGTCGAGTTGGCTCATGGCCGCGACACCGGCGCGCAGCCCGACCGGCATGTTCCGGAACATGAAGCAGATGATCAGGATCATGCCAGTGGCGGTCAGCTCTATCGGCGGAACGTTGAACGCCAGGATGTAGGAAACACCGATGACCGTGCCGGGAATTGCGAAGCTCAGCATGGTTCCGAACTCGAAAGCCTCGCGGCCGGCGAACCGCTGACGCACGAGCAGATAGGCCGTCAGCAGGCCGAGGCCGGTCGTTAACGGTGCGGCGATCGCGGAGATTGTGATGGTCGTCCAGAACGAATTCCAGGCCGCGCCGCTCCACACCAGGCCAAACTCGCCGGTGGTGACGGAGAAGGCGTCAGCATAGTGCCGCAATGTGAAGGAGTGATCGCGTCCCCAGGTTTCGACGAAGCCGCCGAACATGACCATGCAGTAGATCACCAGCATCATCAGCGTCCACGGAATCACGACGGCCAGAATCGGCCAGGTCAGACGCCGCGGAAGTGTCGCATGCAAGCCGGCGTCTCCCTTGCCGGTCACCGTGACGTAGGACTTTTTGCCGACCCAACGGCGCTGCACATAGAAAGCCGTCAGCGTGAAGGTCAGGAGCACGATCGCCAGTACGGCAGCGCGGCCCTGGTCATTTTGCGCACCGACAATGGCAAAGAATATCTCCGTGGAGAGAACGCCGTAATTGCCGCCGAGCACAAACGGATTGCCGAAATCGGCCATGCTCTCGATGAAGCCAAGCAGGAATGCGTTGGCGAGTCCCGGCCGCATCAGCGGAAACGAGACGGTGGAGAAGGTCGTCCAGGCGTCGGCACGCAGCGTCTGCGCGGCTTCCTCCATTGACGGGCTGACGCCCTCCACGACGCCGATCAACACAAGAAAAGCAATCGGCGTGAAGGCCAGCATCTGCGCCAGCCAGATGCCGGTGAAGCCGTAGATCCATCGTGTCGGGGGGATGTCGAACGCCCAGTCCATGAACTGCGTCACG
The DNA here is from genome assembly GCA_028284625.1 of Afifellaceae bacterium. GTDB lineage: Bacteria > Pseudomonadota > Alphaproteobacteria > Rhizobiales > Afifellaceae > DASWJZ01. The sequence continues at coordinate 72,723 of JANQRH010000029.1, forward strand.
ACGCCGGCGCGGCCGAACAGCAAGATCATGGCGAGCCCGATGACGAAGGGCGGCGTGATAATCGGCAGCACGGTGAGCACGCGAAACGCCCTGCCCATTCGCAGCCGCACCCGCGTCGTCACCAAGGCAAATGCAAGGCCCAGGACAGTGGAGCCAAACCCGACAGACACGGCCAGGATGAGGGAGTTCCATGCGACGCCGCAGCTGACGTTTTCGGCGAGGCAGCGCAGTCCCCAAATCTTGGCGTCGGTGATCTTCTCAACAAACAGCGTGAACGTGTAGACGCCGTCATTGTCCTGAAACGCGCTTATCAAAATGCGCGAGACGGGGAAGAAGACGAAGGCGGCGATCAACGCGATGACAAGGCCGATCGATCCGGCGACAAACACATCGCCGGAGACGGAGCCACGGGCCGCAAAGCTACTCGTCAACAGGAAGAGGAACGACGCGGCCAGAAGAACGGCGCCGTAGCCCATGCCGAATTGACGTTCGACCGGGCCGAAAAGCGCCTCAAGCGAAGCGAATTCCCAGCCGCCGATGCCGATCGTGAAGCCCTGAAGGAACAGATATCCGAGCCCGCCGACACCGGCGAAGGTCAACGTCGGTGCGAAGTAGCGCGCTGACGGATCGGTGCGGACCACCAGCAATGCGGCCAGCACAAAGACTAAAAGCGGCGCGAGCCACACTTTGCCGTGGACAGCAATCTGGATGATTGCGGGGGCGGTGTCGCGGTCCAACGGGTAGCCGTCAAGCAGCCACCCGAAGGACCAGAATGCGTCCTCCAACGCATACCAAGGCAGGACGAAGAAACCGATGAGGCCGACAGCGAGCCACAGAGAAACGACGCGGTTCATTGCAGTTTCGCCGATACTGGCCTCATCGGGTCATGGCGTTCCTATCGTGGCAACGCTCCAACTTCGTCGTCCCAGCGCTTGAGCAGTCGCTTGCGCTCCGCCGATGAGCCGTATTTGGCGAAGTCGTAATCGATCAACGTCAGCTTCTCCAGGTCGGGCGCCTCGTCGGGCGGCTGTGCCGAGGCGTTAGACGGCACTTGATAGGCTTTGGCTTCGCGAGCGCGCGTCTGGATGTCTGCCCGAAGCGCAAAATCGTAAAACGCCTTGGCGCTTTCCATGTTGCGCGCATTCTTGATGATGCTCATGGAGCCGATCTCGTAGCCGGTGCCCTCGCAAGGCGCGACGATCTCAACGGGAAAACCGCTCACGATCTGGGTGACCATGTCGTGCATGAAGGTAATGCCGATCGTCGTTTCACCACGCGCGGCTGCCTTGATCGGCGCGGAGCCGGATTTCGTGTACTGATTGACGTTCTTGTGCATGGCCTTCATGAGCTCGAAGGCCTCCTCCTCGCCCATGATCTGTACAAGCGTGGCGAGCGTCGTGTAGGACGTGCCGGAGGAGTTCGGATTGGCGATCTGAACCTCTCCCTTATATTCCGGCTTCGCCAGATCGGCCCAGCATTCCGGCGCCGGCAGGCCCTTTTCCGCCAGGAGCTCGGTGTTGTAGCCAATGCCTAGAGCGCCGGCATAGATGCCGACGGTCTTGTTATTTGCGGACTGGGCCTGACTTTGCGCCCAAGGATGCAGATCGTCGAACAGCGGCGACGTATATTCCTCCGTCAAACCCTCTTCAGCAGCCTGAAGGTGGGGGTCGCCGGTGCCGCCCCACCAGACGTCACCCTTGGGATTACGGGCTTCCGCCTTGATCTGCGCAAACGTCTCGCCGGAGCTCTTGCGGGTCATGGCCACGTCGATGCCGGTTTCTTTCGAGAAGGCCTCGACCATGAGATTGCACCACTCAATCTGCGGACTGCAGTAGAGCGTCAGTTTGTCGGCGGCATTCGCCGGTCCGAAATTCACCGCCGCGAGCGACAAAGCGCCTAGCAGCAACAGTTTGTTCTTCTTCATTACGTCCTCCCTTTGCTCGTTCCAGCTGAGTGCTTCGATCGGTGGATTGCCGGCCGGAGCGCGATGGGCATGCCTCTATCCGGCCGCGACCTCCTGGGCGTGGCCGCCACTTTGCGGATGACCGGACGTCGACGGATCGTTGTCGGCGATCCCACCGATGAACTTGATATGCTCAATCAGGGCCGGCGCGGCGGCAAGCGCGGCATTGCCTCTGCGCAGCCCGTCCCCGTCGAGGAAGTCGTTGGTCCAGCCGCCGGCCTCCTCGACAAGCAAAAGGCCAGCCAGACAGTCCCAGGAATTCATGTGCGGCTCGTAGTAGCCAATCAGCCGACCGGCAGCGACCCAGGCCAAGGACAGGGCGCCGGACCCGCAGCGATGATACATGCCGCCGAGGCTCAAGAGCCGGCTGAGCGCCGTCAATGTCAGATCTGAATCGGCGCGGAGCGAATGGCCAATGGCGACCAGGCCCGCCCCAAAGTCCGTCGCATCGGCAGCTTTGATCGGCGTCTCATTGACGAACGCGCCGTGGCCGCGCGCGGCGGTGAATATCTCATCGTGAACTGGGTCGAAGACAACGCCGATCTCCGTCCTGCCGTTTCGCATCCACGCAACTGAGATGCACCAGGACGGGATGCCGAAGACGAAGCAGTCCGTGCCGTCGATCGGGTCGACCACCCACGTGCCCACGCCGTGCGAATCGACGGCTTCATCCGCGCCGTATTCTTCGCCAAGGAAACCATCCTCGGGAAATCGTTCCGCAAGGCTTCTGCGGATCGCCAATTCGACATTCCTGTCGGCATTGCTGACGCGGTCTTGGACGCCCTTCTGGTCCACCTCCAACAATTGCGGCCGGCGAAACATCTCCAGCGCCTGACGCCCTGCATTGCGGGACACGTCCGTCGCGTACTTAAGCCTCTCAAGCAGCAAATCGTTTGGATCTGTCGCCATCACTCGCACTGAACACGATTGCAGTTTCTTCACTATATGGTGCCCGCAGGCGAGGCACAAGCCAAAGGCTTGCGGGATAAATCGTCTTTATTACAATGAATTAGATGGTTAACTGTCAGTGACTTGTGCAAAGCGCAGGCCGATCACGTGTGCGGCCGTTCGCCTTGAGTTGCCTAGAGTGTCGTGCCCCGAACGACGAGTTCCGGCTCGATGACATGCGGCTCTGCCTGCGGTTTGTCGCCGCCGCCGCGGGCCGCAATTCGGTTCATGAGAATCTGGATCGGCTGGTCAACTGCGTTGTGTATCGTCGTCAGGTTGAAGACCGGCCACGCCGCCATAGGGATGTCGTCGTACCCGATGATGGCGACATCGTTCGGCACGTGCAGTTTCATCACCGCCGCCGCCTGGATCGCGCCGAGCGCCATCTCGTCGTTGAAGCAGAAGAGGGCGTCGGGCAGCTTTTTCGCGGAGAACAATTCCATCGCCGCCCGGAAGCCGCCGTTGAAACCTTGCGGGCCGGTCGCTTCGGCAAAGATCGACTGCCCGCCGTCGCGTAATCCAGCCTGAAAGCCTTCTCGGCGTGCTTTGTTGGAGAAGGTCATCAGCGGCTTGGTGATGTAGGCGACGCGCTCATGGCCGCAGCGCACCAGGTAACGCGCGGCGAGCCGGCCGCCGCCGAGATTGTTCCCGGTGACGCACTCCAGGCCCGGGTCTGCCACGTAGCGCTCATAAAGGAATATCGGCACGCCGAACCGGCGCAGTCGGTCGACGACCTTGGGCGAGACAGTGCCGCCCACCACGACGATAGCGTCGACCTGGTAATCGGCGGCGTTCAGAATGGATTCGTCGATGCTTGCATCGCTTGATGCAGGGATCACCAGCGCCTGCTTTCCGCGATGCGTGATCTCCACAATGAGCCGTTCAATCAGCATCGTGTTGTGGATGCTGTCGTGCCCGGCAGTGACAAGCGCAATAAGATCGGTCTTTCCGCCGATCAACGAGCGGGCGATCGCGTTGGGCCGGTATCCGAGCTCCTCGGCTGCGGCCAGGACGCGGCGGCGAAGCTTGGCGGAAACTTGCCCCTGGCCGAAGGTCCGGGAAACGGCAGCCCTGGAGACGCCGGCGAGTTCCGCTACATCCTTTGCGCTGATCCGACGTTGCAACGTCGCGCTCCTGTTGGTTCGGAGGTGCAAGGCAGCGCCGGCACTTCGATGCGCCCGCGCATGCTCCTCCGTGACGCGTCATTCACTCAGATTGCGCGAGCGTGCAACTCTTTGTGCCATATCGCGTCGCCTTGGGGCGATAATTGCCAGCAGTGTCGATGGTCAAGCCGTCGGCGGTTCGCTTCTGCCGGTCAGCTCAGCTTTTGACGGACCCTGCGGTCATTCCGGCAAGGAAGTATCTCTGTGCGAAGAGATAGAGGACGAGAAGCGGCAGGGACCCCAACACGCTCATCGCCATCATCTCGTTCCACTCGAAGGCGTGTTGTCCCATCAGTAGCTGAATGCCGATGGGAACGGTTCTCAGCTCCATCGACTTCGTCAGTGTCAGGGCAAACAGGAATTCGTTCCAAGCCAGCAGGAACGTATAGACCGCCGTTGCGACGATCCCGGGAACCGACAGGGGAACGATGACACGCCAAAGCGCTGTCCAGCTGCTGCCGCCGTCGACCAGAACGGCCTCGTCCAGCTCCTTCGGCAGGGTGTTGATGTAGCCGGTCATCAGGAGAATGGCGTAGGGCAGCGTGAAGACCATGTAGGTCAGGATCAGCGCGAGATAGGTGTCGAAGATGCGGAAGAAGACGACCATCCCGAAATAGGGGATGAGCAAGGTGATCGGCGGAATGGTCTGCGTGCTGATGATGATGACATTGAAGAGCTTCTTGTAGCGAAACTGGTAGCGGCTGAAGCCGTAAGCGGCGAGGATCGCGACGATCAGCGTCAGAAACGCCACCATTCCTGAGACGAAGTAGCTGTTGATGAAGAAGCGTATCTTCGTCGGGTCGCTGAAGATCGATTCATAGGCGGTGAGCGTGAACACCTTCGGCAATATGCGCGGCGGGAGCGCGAAGATTTCCGTGTTCGATTTGAGCGAGCTGAACAGCATCCACACGACCGGGAAGGTGGCGAAGATCAGACCGACCGCCAGGCCGACATAGACGGCCAGCGAGGAGAGGAGTTCTGATTTCAGAGGATTGAAACGCATGGCTTATGCATTCGCTGTCGATCGTTGGTGCCGGATGTAGAAGTAGGTCAGGCACATGGAGAGGACGAAGATGACGATGGCGCTGGCCGATGCCAGCGAGAACTCGTAGCGCGTGAATGCGAGCTTGTAGGTATAGGTGCTCAGCATTTCGGTTGCGTGGATCGGGCCGCCGCCGGTGGTCATCCAGACAAGCGGAAAGACCTGCATGGTCCAGATGAAATCGAGCAGCGCGATGCTCGTGATGATCGGCTTGAGCTGCGGCAGCGTGATGTAGAAGAAGTTCTGGACAGTGTTGGCGCCGTCGACGCGCGCCGCCTCATAATATTCCTTTGGGATGCCTTGCAGCCCGGCGAGCAGGCTGACCATGTAAAGCGGATAGCCCGCCCAGATGTTCACGAATGTCAGCGCATGGATCGCCGTTGCCGGTGAGGAAAACCACTCGACCTTGAAGTCGATGATGTTCAGGGCGATCAGGTAGCCGTTGATGACGCCGTTGGGATCCAGGATCAGGCGCCAGATGATGGCGATGATGACGGCCGTGAAGAGCCAGGGCAGGATGTAGAGAACGCGCAAGACGTTCCGCACCATTGGATGCACGCGGGACGAATTGAGCATGAGGGCAAATGTGAGGCCGATCAGGAGGTGAAACACGACACTCATGATCGTGAAGTAGAGCGTCTGCCCGAGCGACTGCCAGAAAATCTCGTCGGAGAAGATCTCCCGGAAATTGCGAAATCCGACGAAGCTTGAGTCGGGTCGCAGGATGGCCCCGTCCATCAGCGAATAGCGGAACACCATCGCCATGGGGAAGAGCATCAGCAGGGAGAAGAGCGCCATGGCGGGCGCAACAAAGAGGTAGGGAAGCGCTGCGCCGCGCCGGCTGTTCTTGTGAGATCGCCGACCGTTTTTCGTGACGGCCGTTGCGAAGAGCGCTCCGTCAGCTTCTCGGTGCGCCAAACCGCTAGCTCCTGAACATCAGCGGCCTAAGGAAAGTGACGGAGGCTATCATGTCTGCGCGGCAGGCGATGCGAGAATCTGTGCCCGCATCGCCTCCGCTCAGAAGTCGTCCGAAATGAGCTCAGAACTCCTCGGCCCATTTGGCTTGCGCCTTGGCAGCTGCTTCGGCAGCGCTCTGGTTGCCCTCAAGCATCTGCTGCACTTCCACGCCAAGCATCCGCATGAGTTCCTCCGCAACCGGCAGGCCGACGAACTCGTTCGCCAGATATCCGGTCTGGAAGATCTCAAACGCCGTCCCGAAGAGCTCGTCCGCCGCGACGAAGTCAGGCGTCGCGTTCACATTGCCGGGGAAGGCGTTGGCGATCGACACCAGCTTGGCGTTGACTTCGGTGCTCATGAGATAGGCGACGAGCTTGAACGCTTCTTCCTTATGCTCGCTGTTCTCGGCGATGCCGATGCCCCAGGACGCGTAGGGAAGGCCGCGGCGGCCGTCATATCCGTCCATTGCCGGCAAAGCGGTGATACCGAAGTTCAGGTCCGAATTGCGCTCGCGGATCAAGTTGATGTGCGCCAATGAGTCGACCATCATGGCGACGCGGCCGTTGACGAACTCCTCAACCTTGTCCTGTTCCTTCTTGGCGAAGGAACCCGGCGATATCAGGCCCTCGTCATACATCGATTGGATGTATTCAAGCGTCCCGACCACGTTGGCATTCGTCAGGTCGGGCATCCCGTCCTTCATCATGCTCTTGCCGGAAGCCCAGACCCACGACATGACGTCGTTCTGAATCCCGTTGGGCGCCTGCAGCGACAGGGGCAGAACCCAGCCGTACTGGTTGTTGTCGGAATCGGTCAGCTTCCGGGCCGCTTCCACGAACTCCGTGCGGCTTGACGGCATCTGGTCGATGCCGGCGTTCTTCAGAAGGTCGAGGTTCACAAAGACCGGATAGACAAACGACGCGACCGGGAACATGTAGCTGTTCCCGTTCAGGCTGATGATCGCCGCGACTTGGCTCTTGTCGAAATCGGCGCCTGCCATCAGGTCGTCCATGGCGGCAATGGCGCCTTGCTTGGCGAGGTCGTTGACCCATGCGCCGTCAAGGCCGACCACATCGCTCAGCGTGCCGGAGGCGGCGCCGACGACGATCTGATCGCGGGTCGCTGAATACGGGCCGCTTACGAGATTGACCTTGATGCCCGGGTTCTGGGCTTCAAAGTCATCCATGATCTGGCGAAGCGCTCCGGACGGCAGCTCCGGCTCCCACCACTGAATGAACTCCAGCGTGGTGTCGGCTTGCGCGGACGACAAACCGATCGCGATGGATAAAGCCGCAGATTTTAAGAGTGTCAGGGATTTGGCAAATCTCATTCTTTCCTCCCTCTGGTGGATCGCCTCCACAACACGTCGTGGAAACGTAAGACGGTCACCACGAACTTCGACGCCCCCTGGCGCCCCCTGGTCACAAAGACAGGCTCTGCGGGAGAACCGGATCGCCTCCGACCAGCGTCAGCACCGGCAGACGAGCTCCCGCAGCGTTTTATCGCGTAGTTTTGCGGTATTATCAGCGAGGCCTAACGAGGTCAATAAGTTAGACCGCAGAAAACCGCAAATATCGGCGAGAGAAGCAAGGCGGAGCGCGGCGCATCCGTATCGGGCGTCTGCTTGCTGCCCTTCGATCATTGCGAGTCGTGATACCAATATCGGCTCAACCGCTCAGCGACGTCCCGCTCGGGGATATTCGGCTTGCAGGGCGTGCCATGCTTCACGGTGATATCGGCGAGCTCGGCCAGTCGTGACGTGGCGCGCGCCACGCCGTCCTTGTCGGATTGCGCGTCGCCCGACGGCACGGCATCTCTCCAGATAGAGCGTCCCGCCATGAAGCCGGAAGCGCCGGCGGCGCAGGCGATACGAACCTGCGATTTGAAGGCGTCGTAATCGACACCGGCCGACAAGATCACCCACGGCGCGTCGACCGATTCCGTGATGCGTCTGCACCTCTCCTCTGAGGCCTTTCGGCCTTCATCCGTATCGACGCGTCCGGGAAATTCCAGCTTGAGCACATCTGAGCCGTGTTCGCTTGCCGTGATGGCGGATTCCACGATGCCCTCAAAGCGCCTTTCCTGCCACGCGGACTGGCTGGGGTCCTCGCCATCGAGCGGGTTCCAGATGGGCTCAACGACCAACGGCAGGGACACCTTCGCACATTGGTCGGCCAGATCCCGGACGATCCGCTTCTGTGTTTCTTGAACCGGGCTGTCCGGCCGGAAATACCAGAGAAGCTTGCACATGCTCCCACCCATCCTTTTGATTTTGGATGGGTTCCATGCGGTTCTGAATTGCGTCTCGCCGCGCGGACCTGTGCCGGCGTAGCCGCCTTCTTCCTCGACGCAGACGATCAGACCGACATCGCGCGGCAGCACGCCGGAAAGAATGGAATGTGCGGCGGCATATTCGGGATCGAGCAAGAACGAGCTCACCTGACCCGACAGCGCCGATATCAGCGCCAGCTTGCTTGCGACGGTTTGCTCAAAAGACACCTTCGACAGATCGGGGTCGATCAGTTCCTTGTAATCATCCCCATGATCCAGAGCGCACGTTATGAAGAAGCCGTCAGACGTCGTAACCTGCTGAATACCACGTGTTTTTCCTAAATCCGTAATCGGGTTGTCGATGCCGGGGGCCATGACGTCTCCTTTGTTCTTGGCGCTATCGATTGCTCGCAGCCAGAACGGCCAGGGTTCCGGCGAGAAACGAGTCGCCAAGGCCGATCGTGGTGGCGGGGTGCATGTGATGGGGCGTCGGACAACCGACGAAATGGCCGTGCGCGCCCGCCGGGCGAATTTCGGGCCAGGGAAGCGGGTGAAGCGTTGCGCCGGGGGGCAATCCAACAGGGGCGACGGGCCGGCCGGCGGCAGCGCGCGCCGATGCGGTGAGGCTTCCGTAGCGAATCGCCCTCAGCTCTTTGGCCGGATCGTCGCGCGTCAACGACATAACCCATCGATCCGCGTGGACGTTGACTCGGTCAAAGCCATAGCTCTCGGCAACGCGATGCACGGCCTCGTCGAGCGAGGCTTCGTCGATGGCATCCTCGCCGTTCAGCGTCGCAAGCTCAGCCGCATTCATCCCCACGGAATTGCAAGTGCCGCCAAAGGTCTTCAGCACTTTGACGAGCCCGGCGGGCGTGGTGAAGTCGGCAAGTTCAAGGTGCAGGAGCGGTACGCCGGACGATGCCCATTGCGAAGCCAATCGATGCGCCCAGATCAACGCGTCATCAAAGGCGTCGCCGGACAGCGCGTTGAAGCCGGACACAATCGCTGCGCCGATTTCGCCGTCGAAGTCGGCGGTGTAGTCCGCGAACGCGTCGTCAAACTCAAACTCGTCCTGGCCGAACCGGAGAATGATCCGGTCTGCGCGCGGCGATGCTTCCGGCCCGCTATTCGCCGCGAACTCGATGATCGGATGACGGAATGCGCGGCGGCTGCCCGATGCGGCGCAACTGTCGCTCGGCGGCGCAAGGACGACGTTTGCATGGAGGAGCTTTGTGAGGTCGGGGTCGCGATGCTCAAGCGCGAGTACCGGGCAGGCTCCAATCAAGGCAAGCTGATTGGCCGCCTGTACGGCCGTCCCGCCGGGCAACGTCCTCTTTGGTTGGATGGCATCGAAGAATCGCAGACCATCCGGCCAACTAAACTCAAGCTCTCCGCCCCGGCCGGAGTTGATATATTCAAGAAGCTGCCGTTTCAGCTCCTTTTCTGTCTCTCCACCAGATCGATCCAGATACTCAATGATCGTATCGGCGTCGTATATATGATCAATACATGCAGAAAATCCGCAAAAAACTGCCGGAAGATCGGTCGCTGCCCTTTCTACATCTTCCGCGAGGGATTTGTATTGATGTTCCAGGCGCACGATTCTTGCTCCGTCAGCACCGCAGGGTTCGCTTCCCGAGGAACCCTGAGAATGCGCCATACGCCCCCATTAGCCGCAATGTTTCCGGTCGTTTGCGGATAATGCCCGTGTTCCGGCGATGAATTGCCGTCAGAGTGCGTTTTTTTACGTTTTTTTGCGGGTTACCAGCATTGTATGCGGGGGTCAAGGGTGATAACACATCGCTTTTTGCGGGTTCGCCGGAGAAAGACATGGCTCAAAGGGACGCGAGTGCGACCCCCAGGCTGCCGCAGAGAAGGCGCAACGACATCTTGTCCCTCGTTGAGCAGGATGGGCATGTCAATGTCTCCGAACTGGCGGAAATGTTCCGCGCGTCGGACGATACAATCCGCAGAGATTTGGATGCTTTGGCCGCTCAAGGGAAGCTGAAACGCGCCCATGGCGGTGCGATTTCGCTTGAGCGAGAAAGCGCCGATCACAAGCCGATCGGCGACCGCCAGTTTGCCAACGTACCGGCCAAGACGCGTATCGCGAAGCAGGTTGGCGATCTCATTTCCACTGGTGAGCGGCTTTTCATCAATGGCGGGACAACGACGTTGTGCGTTGCCAAAGAGCTCGTTTCGACAACGCGCCTGACAATTCTGACGAACAATCTTCTTGTCCCGGCCGTCATGGAGGAAAGCACCAGCTGGGACCTTTATGTTCTGGGCGGGCGCTATCACGCCGGCTCGCAGGTCACCACGAAGACCGAGGGGCTCGATTTCATGACCGCCGTCACGACCGACACGGCGATCATCGGGATCGGCGGCGTTTCCGTGGAGAGCGGCTTCACGGTGAGCCTCTTTGAGGATGCAGCCGCTATCGAGCAGATGATCACACGGGCGAGGCGGCTGATTGTGGTCGCTGATTCAAGCAAGTTCGGGAAGGATCATCTGGTGCCGGTGGTGACAAGAGGTCACGAGACGACCCTTGTCACGGACGAGATGCCTGACGCTGGCTTAGCTGAGTGGCTGGCCGCGAATTCCATAGAGCTGCTTGTGGCGGGACCAACGTAGCGTCTCAACGCACGGCCGCCGGGTTCAATCGCCGCCGCGAATGGGCCACTTAGAGAAGTCCTCCAAAAAGCGCGTCAGTTCCTCGACAATGGCTGAGAAGAAACGCTCGCCTTTTTCGGCGCTTGCAAGCTCCGGGTCACCGAACACGCCGCTCGCCGACAGATCTGCGAAGTCGTTATAGGTTCGGATGGGCGAAGAGCGTGTCAGGTCGGTGGTCAGATAGGGCGAGCCGGTATCGGGGTAGACGGCCTTGGCTTCATCCATGCCGACGAGCTCGGGCGTCAGATGAAGCAGCAGCGAGGTTTCCATCTCGCCGGCATGGCCGGTTCCGCCGGGTCTTGAATCGCGCACCGCATCGATCTGCTTGGCGGCCAGCTGAAAATAGGTCAGGCCGGCGATGGAAGCGCGACCGTAATGCGCCTTGCCCAGCGTCGTGGCCAGAACGTCGAGCGCCGGTCGGTTGCCGCCATGGCCATTGATCATGAGGATGCGACGAAAGCCGTGCGCGACGGCGCTGCCGACAATGTCACTGACGATCGCCCGCATCGTATCGACGCTTAAGGTCAGGGTGCCGGAGAAGCGCATGTGGTGCTCCGACACGCCATACCAGGGCGGCGGCAGAACGAAGGTGTCGCTTCGTTGCTCGGCCGCCGCGTCGCAGACTGCTTTGGCGATCATCGTATCGGTGCCGAGCGGAAGATGCGGTCCGTGCTGCTCAACGGCGCCGAGCGGCAGGAGCAGGATTGTTGAGTTCCGATCGAGGGCTGCAACGGTCGGAGAAGTAAGGTGCTCGTAGCGCATGGGCTCAGTTCAACATGAACGTGGCGGCCGCGCCAGATCGTTCGGGCGCTTCGTCGCCGAGCGCGGTATCACGCCTCCTTCCAGCGGCGCACAGGTCCCGCGTCGATCCCGAACAGGTCGAGCGCCCGAACCGCGGTAAAGGTGACCATATCGTCGATGCTCTCCGGCATGGGATAGAAAGCCGGAACCGGTGGCATGACGATCGCGCCGAACTCCGTCACCGTCACCATGTTGCGGCAATGGCCGAGATGAAGCGGTGTTTCGCGAACGAGCAGGACCAGCCGCCGCCGCTCCTTGAGCGTGACGTCGGCGGCGCGGGCGACGAGCGTTGCGCCGGAGCCCGCCGCGATCTCGCCCAGCGTCTTGGCCGAGCACGGCGCGACGATCATGCCCTCCGTCCGGAACGATCCGCTGGCGATCGCGGCGGTCACGTCGTCATTGTCATAGGTCTTGTCGGCGAGGGCGGTCACCTCGCGCACCTTCATCGACGATTCGTAGGCCAGTGCCACCTGCGCCGGCTTGGAGATGATGAGGTGGGTCTCGTAGTCGCTGCTTCGCAGAAGCTGTAGCAGCTTGATGCCATAGACCAGACCGGATGCGCCGGTCATGGCGATCAAGAGGCGGCGGGGCGTAGCATCCGTCATGGTGCAGAGGAACTCGTTGGCGCGGCGATTACTGCCTTACGATACAGGACAGGCCTTACGCCAGCGATCCCAACTTCTGCTCTACCGCCTCGCGTAGCGCGCCTGCGTCGACCAGCTCGCGCGCCGCAACAAGGTCGGCATGCAGCCAACGGTCGCCGTCGAGCGCTGCGGGAATGCGTCCCCGGATCGCCTCATAGGCGGCCTGAGTGCCGCCGCCGAGATCGAACGCGCCGAGCGTCTCCTTGGTAACACTCAGGGCCTGTGCTGCGATCAACAATTCGGTGCCGACGATCTGGCTGACGTTCTCCACAATCGTGCGCGCCTTGCGGGCAGACCAGGTGGAATTGGAGACGTGGTCCTCCTGGTTGCTTTTCGTGGGAACGGAATCGGTGCCGGCGGGCCAGCACAGCGTCTTATTCTCCGTCACCAGCGCCGCCATGGAGCAATGCGCGATGGCGTAGCCGTAGTTCACGCCAGTCAGCTTGGCGACGAGGTTGCTGGGCAGGCCATAGGACATTGTCGGGTCGAGCATGCGATAGCTTCGCCGCTCGCTGATGCTGCCGACATCCGTCATGACGGCCGCCAAGTGATCCATGACCTGCGCGACGTACTGGCCGTGGAAATTCCCTTGGCTCAGCGCCTCATATCCCCCTTGGCCGTCTTCAAAGATCAGGGGATTGTCGGTGGCGGCGTTCATCTCCACTTCCAGCACGCGGTCGACGTAGTCGAGTGCGTCGCGCGCCGGTCCGTGGACCTGCGGTGCGCATCTTAATGAGTAAGCGTCCTGCACGCGCTGCGGGATCGTCTGGTGGGTGACGCTGATATCGTCGGGCAGGCGCACCTGCCTGGCCTCTTCGGTGCAGCGTTGGCTTCCATCGACGAGGCGGCGCACATTCTCCGCCGTCGCGACCTGCCCGGCATGCGGGCGCGCTTCGTGCACGCGCGGATCAAAGGCGGCCATCTCGCAGCGCATGGCCTCAAGGCTCAGGGCGAGAGCGATGTCGGCCGACACGAGCACATTGCGCGCCTCTTCGGCGGCAAGAACCGCCACGGCGAGCGAAACCGTGCTGCCATTGATCAATGCCAAGCCGTCCTTGGCGCGAAGCTCAAACTCAGGCTCCAGCCCAGCGCGCTTCAGCGCGTCCTGCGCCGGCAGGCGCTCGCCCTTATAAAAGGCCTCCGCGCTGGGATGACCGGTGAGCGTGCCTGTCAGATAGGCGAGGGGGGCAAGGTCGCCGCTCGCGCCGACGGAGCCGATCTGCGGAATCACCGGATGAACGCCGCGATTGAGCATGGCGAGAAGCCGCTCCACGGTTTCGCGGCGCGGCCCCGAAACGCCGCGAACAAGCGCGTTGATGCGAAGCACCAACAGCGCGCGGACGGCGTCCTCCGGAAACGGCTCGCCCACGCCTGCGGAATGCGCGTGCACGAGCATTTTTTGAAAGAGGTCGATATGCTCGACGGGGATGTGCGTGTCCTTCAACCGGCCGAGGCCGGTGTTGAATCCGTAGACGGGCTTGGCGCCCTCCTTGAGCCAGTTGGCCTCGATGTAGCTGCGTGCTGCTTCCAACCTCTCCCAGGCGGACTGCGCCACACTGATCGGCTCGCGACCGTCCTCGTCCAATTGCCGAGCGACGCGCACCAGATCGGCAGCTTTTAACGAGTGGCCGTCGAGCACGAGGGTCATGCTGTTCTCCTTGGTATTGTCATGGGGCCGTTCCGCCCCGAGATGTCGGATCAGTATTTGTCGATGTCGCGCTTCACGCGTTGCATGAGGTCGTCGGGCGGCTTGGCGAATTCGGAACGGCTGCCGGGCTCGCCGTCACCCGGCCGGGTGGTTGCAACCATGCCCACCTTGGTGACCGTCCCGTTCTCTTCAAGCGGGTCGCAGCGATCGGCCTTCACGCCCGGCAGGACGATCAGATCCTCATGGCCGCGAAAGCGGGCGGCGAGCGCCCATTCCACCTGCGTCCAGTCTTCCGGATCGAGGTCGTCGTCGATCACGACGACCAGCTTCAAGAGGTTCACCTGGCCCATGGCCATGAGCACGGCGCGTTTGCCTTCGCCGCGCTTCGCCTTGTGCATCGTGATGATGGCGTGCAGGCGGCCCATGCCACCGTCGGTGATCACGACCCTGCGGACCGAATGAATGACGCGGCGGAGCGCCTGGCACACGGTTGCGCCGATAGCGATGCCGCCAAGGAGGCAATGCTCCGACGCGTAGCCGGGCAGGACCGCCTGATAGATCGCGTCTCGGCGGCGGGTCAGGCATTGCACGTTCACCTCAATGCCGCTGCCATAATAGACGTAGAATCCGGGGAACTCTGAGACGGCGCCCTCATCGATGGAGCGGTCGGGATGCAGCGTTCCCTCCAGGACGATCTCCGCTTCGGCCGGCACCTCAAGATCGACGGTGGCGCAGCGGGTGAGGCGGAGCGGCTCGCCAAGCAGACTGCCGGCGATATCGTATTCGTCGTCGCCGAATTCGACATACATCTGCGACGCCAGCAGGACCGCCGGGTGATTGCCGATGGCGATCGCGATCTCCAACGGCCGGCCGAGTGCCGCAGCCCGATTGGCGAGAATTGTCAGGTGATGGCTGGGTGCAATACCGGCCATCAGCCGGTTGCCGCCTTCAAGCCTGAGGCGAGCGATCGATATGTTGCGGCGTCCGGTGTCGGGGTCTTTCGCAACGATCACGCCGGCGGAGATATAGGGGCCGCCCTCCTTCTCAAACCATGTCGGAACCGGCAGAAGGCAGCCGATATCGAGGTCGTCCTTGATCACCATCTCCGATACCGGCGCCTCGTCGACCAGGACCGGCGGCAAGCGCTTGGCGAGTGCGGCCTGAAGGGTTTCGTCAAGGTCCTCCGTCGGCACGCCCAGGCCGCGGGCGATCTTCGCCCGCGTGTTCATCACATTGGCGACGACCGGCACATCATGCTCGGCAATTGCCGCGAAGAGCTGCGCCGGGCCGCGATCGCGCTCGATGAGCACTGCGGCGATCTCATATTCGGCGCTGACAGTGCGGCTTACGACATGGAGGTCGCCGGTCGCCTTCAGGTCGTCGAGAAAGCCGCGCAGGCTTTGATGGTTCATCGCTGCTTTCCGTGCGGTTGGACGGCAGGGCCGTCCAAGCTCATTGGCCGGCAGAATGCAAAGCGATTGTTCATGTCCGCAGCGCCGTCTTGGCGTAGCGATCGGCGATGCGGTTCGCGGCGTCCTTGAGACGAGCCAAGATGGTCTCCAACTTGTCGCCCGGCGAGCGGTGCACTGGGCCTGCGACGTTGAGGCCGGCTACGAACTTTCCGTCCCACAAAAGGATCGGAACGCAGACGGCCCAGGCGTCGGTGTCAAGCTCGCCGGCGGTTTGCGCGAAGCCTTGCCGCCGGATCTGAGCAAGGTCGCGCCTGATCCGTTCGGGCTCGACAAATTTCGGTTCAGTGAAGACCTTGAGTTCGCCGCTTAAGACATGCTCCCGCTCATGGCTGCTCATATGGGCCATCACAATCTTGCCGGACGCGCCGGCGTAAAGCGGGAATTGTTCGCCCTTGCGATACGACAGACGAACGGGCCGCGAGCACTCCACCTGCTCAAAGCAAAGCGCCTGCCAACCTGAGCGGACGGTGACGAAGGTCGTTTCGCCGAGCTCTGCGACCAGTTCGTGCAACACCGGCAGGCAGGCGTTGGAAAGCTCCACCCGCGTGTCGGCGACCTTGCCGAGCTGAACGAGTTGATAGCCGAGTTCGATATGCCCCGGCCTTCCGCCGGCGCGCAGGAAGCCACGGTTCCGCAGCACCTTCACCAGGCGGTAGGCCGTGCTGCGTGTCAGGCCGAGCTGATCCATCACACCCGTCAGCGTAACGCCACCACGTTCAGCGGCGGCGCACATCATGAGGACGTCGAGTCCTCGCTCCAGCGTTTGAAGCGACTTGTCGGCCATAACTATATTTGTCCTATATAGTGAGAATATTCGGATTGATCTCCTTATATAATGGGATATGGTTTGGCACAATCGGTTTGTGCAAGCATCAGGAACGGCCCCGTTGGCGGAGTTCGAGACGGTTATTCGCGGCGATGTCGTCGTTCCGGAACGGGTCATCCCCGGCGCCAGCATCGGCATCTCCGACGGCCGAATCTCAAAAATCTCAGCAAGTGAAACGTTGACCGGGCACCGCGTGGTCGACGCGACGGATTGCTATGTGCTGCCTGGCGCCGTTGACGGCCAGGTTCACGCCTACTCTCAAGCGGATCGTGAAGGGATCATCATTGCAACGCGGGCGGCCGCGGCCGGGGGTGTCACGACGATCGTGGACATGCCCTATGACGAACCCCAGCCCATCAACAACGCCGAACTCTTTCGTCGCAAAGTGGAGGTCGTCGGCGAGGAAGCTCACGTTGACGTTGCGCTATACGCCACCATGGCGAAGGAGGGCGGGGTCGCCGATCTGAAGCCGCTGATCGAGGCGGGCGCCTGCGCCTTCAAGTTCTCAATGTGCGAGAGCCATCCGATCCGGTTTCCGCGCATTGCGATGGGCGACATGCTCGACGCCTTTACGACCGTAGCGCCCTCCGGCCTTGCCTGCGGCGTGCATAACGAGAACCAGGAAATCGTCGACACCTGCATCGCGCGGCTCTCCAAGGAGATGCCCAACGATCCGCGTGTTCATGGTCTCAGCCGGCCGCCGGTTTCGGAGAGCATGGCGATCGGAGAGGTGTACGAGCTTGGGCTTGCGAGCGGGTGCCGCGCCCATATCGTTCATTGCTCCATCGGGCACGGCATCGATCTGTGCACCTACTACAAGGGGCGCGGCGCCAAAGCGAGCATCGAGGTCTGCCTGCATTATCTGGTCTTCAATGAAGACGAGCTTCTCACCCAAGGTGCAAAAGCCAAGATCAACCCGCCGCTTCGCCCGCAGGCTGAGGTGGAGCGGCTGTGGGATTGCCTGCGCGCCGGCGAGATCGATTTCGTGTCCACTGACCACGTCGCGTGGAGCCTGGACCACAAGAGCAATCCGGAATTCTTGAAGAACAAATCCGGCGTGCCGGGGCTGGAAGCGCTCGTGCCGGTCTTCTTCACCGAATGCGTCAAGCGCGGATTTGAGATCACCACGATTGCTCGGATGCTGTCGGAGCAGCCAGCCAAGCACTTCCTGCTTTATCCGCAAAAAGGTGCGATCCACGTGGGCTCCGACGCCGATTTGATCATCCTGGAGAAGTCGGAGGGCACGATCGACAGCGCGCGCTGGCAAAGCGCGGCGGAGTGGAGCCCCTATGACGGCCGCCAAGTCTTGGGTCGCGTGGCGGCCACTTATGTTCGCGGTGTCGAAGTGTGGGACGGTTCATCGATCAAAGTGGAGCCGGGCTTCGGCCGTTTCCTTCGTCCCAATCGAGAGGGGGCATCCCATGCCGCCTAAGCCGCAGGTCAATTCGGAGCGGCTTTGGCGCGGGATCGAAGACCTCGCGAAACTCACCGATGGCGAAAAGCCTTTCACCCGCCGGGCGTTCTCCGACCTTTATCTCGAAGGCCGCCGTTATTTGGCGGAGCGGTTCGACGAAGCCGGATTGTCCGTGACGCGTGACACGGCAGGCAATCTGGTCGGGCGGCGCGCCGGCACCGAACAAGGACTGGGCTCCGTCGCCGTGGGGTCGCATTCCGACACCGTGCCGGCCGGCGGTCGGTTCGACGGCATCGTCGGCGTTCTGGCCGGGCTGGAGATCGCCGAGACGTTGAGCGATGCCGGCATGAAGCTGCGGCATCCTTTCGAAGTCATCGATTTCTTGGCCGAGGAGCCGAGCCCTTACGGACTGTCCTGCATCGGAAGCCGTGCTGTTTCAGGTGGGCTCTCCGCTGACCTTCTGGCCCAGCAAGGCCCGGACGGCAGCACGCTAAAGGATGGAATTGCCAGGGTCGGCGGCGATCCTGATCGGCTGGGCGATAGTCTGCGGTCTGCGCAGGATATCGCCTGCTTCCTTGAAGTTCATATCGAACAAGGCCCGGTGCTGGAATCGACGGGCGTGCCGATTGGCGTGGTGACCGACATTGCCGGCATCACGCGTGTGGAGATCGTCGTTCGCGGCCGCGCCGCGCATTCGGGAACGACGCCGATGACGATGCGCAGCGATGCGCTCGTCGCTGCTTCGGAGATCGTGTTGTGGGTTGCCCGACAGGCAACCGAATGGGCGGAAACCAAACCGGGCTTCGTCGCAACGATCGGCAGGCAGATCGTGGAGCCGAACGGCGCCAATGTCGTTGCCGGCCGGGTGACCATGACGCTGGAGATCCGCTCCGGTTCCGACAAAGCACGCAGCGATTTTCTGGCGGAGACGGAAGCTTATGCCCGCGGCCTTGCCGGCAAGGCGGGCCTTGAAATCGACATGTGCCCGATCAGCGAAAGCGGCGCGGCGGCATGCGACAACACAGTGATTGAGACGCTGAGCGAGGCCTGCAGGTCGGCCGGCGTCAACTTTCGAATGATGTCCAGCGGCGCCGGGCACGATACCGCGCACATGGCGCGTGTTGTGCCGTCTGGGATGATCTTCATCCCGTGCCGCGACGGGCGAAGCCATTGCCCCGAAGAATGGGCGGACCGGGATCACGTGGCATGCGGAGCGCAGGTTCTGTGCGACGCGGTGATCCTTCACGACGCGACTGCCGAAACAAACACACGGTCCGCCTCAGCAATGTTGGCGTAGTAGGCGCCGGGTCGTGCCACCGATCCGGCGGGTTATAGGAGGGAGAAAGATGACAGGGTTGTTCAAAGCTTCGATGCCACGTCGCACGCGCACTGTGGCGCTTGCGGCCGGGTGCATTCTCGCGGCCACAATGGCTTACGCGCAAGACGATTCAGGGCCGATCTACTTCGCCGTTGCCTCGCCGCTCACCGGCGGTTCGGCGGCCTACGGAATCAACGCCCAACGCGGCGGGGATCTGGCGGTAGAAGCCATCAACGCAGCCGGCGGGATCGGCGGCCGCGAGGTTGTCTTGGAATATTTCGACGACATGGGCACGCCGCGTGAATCGGCCGCCGTTGCAAACCGCATCGTACGCGATGACAAGTTCTGCGCGGTGATCGGGCACGTCAACAGCTCGTCCACACTGGCCGCGATGCCGATCTACAATGAAGCGGGCATCTCGGTGCTCAACGGCTCGTCAAGTAATCCGTCGATTACCGAGCAAGGGTGGAACAACATCATCCGCATGACGATCCGCGGCGACCGCGGCGCGCAGCAATATTCCGCCTTTGCGATCAACAATCTCGGCCATGACGAGTTGGCGATCTTTTACGTGAACAGCGATTTTGGCCGCGCGCTGCGTGACGATATGGTCAAGGCGGTGGATGCGCTCGGCGCCAAGGTCGTGGCGGAAGAAACCTTCACGCCCAATGTCGATCGCGACTTCTCCGCGCAGATATCGTCGCTGCGCAGGGGCAATCCCGACGTGATCATGCTGAACACCGACTACAATGAGGGCGGCCTGTTCCTCGGTCAGGCGCAGGATCGGGATTTCGCCGGGATCGATGTCGTCGGTCCGGACTCCAACCTCTACGACCAGTTCATCGAGCTGTCGCAGGGGGCGGCGGAAGGCGCCTATTTGCTCGCGGCGTTTGATCCCTTCGCCGACCGGGATGCCGTCAAGACCTTCATGTCCGATTTTGAGGCAGCGTATGATTCGTTGCCGTCGCAAGTGGCGATCTTCACCCACGACCTTCTGTGGCTTGCCAAGAGAGCGATGGAGGACGAGGGCGCGACCTGTGACACGCTGATCGATACCGCCAAGAGCATGAACTTCAGCGGTGCCGGCGGCGACTATGCCTGGGACGAGAAGGGCGATGTCAGCGGTCGCACTTTCGCAGTGATCCAGGTCGTCGACGGCCAGTTCGTCTCCACTGGCAAGGGTGTCGACGAGACTGGACTGGAGGCGCTGCGCTGATTGCACGCTGGCGATCGTGGCCGCCGGCGCCGTTTCGGGTGCCGGCGGTCGATTGCTGCAACCGCTTGGTTTGAGGGAAAGGACAATTGGGAATGGCAGCGAAGACATTTAACTGGCGGCTTGTGCATTTTGACACGACGCTGCGCCTCGGCCCGGCGCCCCATAATCAGGAGCTATTCGACTGGTTCGTTGAGAACCTCCCCATCCAGACGTTCACCGGCCAGACGGTTGTCGGCGGGTACAGCTTCTTTCATCTGAGCGTGCCGTTGAAAATTCCGGCGCCGTGGAAGAGCGACAAGGATCTGGTCCAAGAGGACATCTCGGAGATGCCGGTCGGCCGTCTCAACTTCTTCCTTACCGCCGGCCTGACCGCGGGCATGGCGTTGAAATGGGGCTTCTTCAATGAGCCCATGTCCTATCCGACCTGGGCTCAGGTCGTTGAGGAGGACATTCCGGCTCTGGAAGAGGTCGGCAAGAAGGCATGGGACAACATGATGACCCGCAAGGACGTCATGCTGGTCGAGATGACGGCCTAAGCGCGAATTCCAGAAGAGGACAAATAGCAATGACCTGGCGTGACGTATTGACGACCATCCAGACCGCCGCGGCTGACATCCAAAAGGCGCCGCCCGACGACATGCTGCGCCTGTTCCATCACCAGGTCGTGCCGAGCGGGGCTGGCAACAACGCCCAATGCTTCACGACATGGTATTTCGGCGGCGCGGATATTCGCTATCTCGGCGCTTACACCTATCAGATCGTGAAGCTCGCCGGCGATTCCTCCTTCACGGTGGATCAGCTGAAGACGATGTTTAAGGAGTTCGTCCCCCAGCCATCGGAGTTCGTGGCCTATTGCGGCGTGCGGACGCAGTGGGAGTACGTTCAGGACATCGTCCGGGTTCTCCCGGAGATCGACGATCGCGACGACCTTCTGGCGCTGCTCAATGCTTTTCTGAGCTACGCTGCCAGCCTCAATGGCTGGGTCTACCATTACATGAAGTGGGAGATCAGTGGGCTCTATCAGCATAAGATGCCGGAAGACATCGAGGAGATGTCGCGGCTTTCAAAAGCCTCCTGACGGGCGGGCGTCTCGCCAGGCTAGCCATGTGTGGGAACTGGAGGCCTGAATGGCTTATGTGATCGAGCAGCTGATCAACGGTCTGGCGGTCGGCAGCGTCTACGCTTTGATCGCTGTCGGCTATTCCATGGTCTACAGCATTCTCTATCTGATCAACTTCGCCCATGGCGATGTGATCACCTTCGGCGCCTTCACCGCGCTCACCATGTTGGTGATCGGCGTGCCGATACCGGTGGCGTTGTTCCTGGCATGCGTGCTTGGCGCAGCACTTGGCATGACGGTGGAGAGGATCGCCTATAGACCGGTGCGATATGCCAACCGTATCGTCCCAATGATCAGCGCGTTGGGCGCCGGGCTTGTCATCGCCTCCACCGCGCAGGCGATCTGGGGGCCGGAGGTCCACGCCTTCCCGCAGGTTATTCCGCGCTGGTCGTTTGAGCTCTTCGGGCAGCTCATTCCGTTCCAGCCGCTGATCATTATCGCGATCGCGGTGGTGCTGGTGACGATCGCTACCATCCTGCTTGACTATACGCGGCTTGGACGCGCGACGAAGTGCGTCTGTCAGGACATCCACGCCGCTCAGCTGATGGGTATTCCCATCAACACCATCGTGCCGCTCGTCTATGCGATCGGCGGCTTTCTCGGCGTGGCGGGTGCTGTTCTCTACGTCACCTACTTCAACGCCGTCTACATCCAGATGGGCCTTCTGGCGACCTTCAAGGCGTGGTCGGCGGCCATGCTGGGTGGCGTGGGCAATTTTCACGGTGCCTTTGTGGGTGGCCTCCTGCTCGGCATTGCCGAGGCGTTCTCAGTTGTCGTGGTGGGGTCGGCGTTCAAGGATGGCGTCAGCTTGGTGTTCATCGTCCTGATCCTGCTTCTGAAGCCGGACGGGCTGTTCGGCGAGCGAACGACAGCCAGATCATGAGTGCCTCGCAGCAGACGACCCACGCCGAACCGGCGCGTGGGCTCATGGAAAGATGGCTGCCGGCCGTCGCCGCGATCGCGTTCCTCATCGCTTTTCCTTTTGTTGCCGATGGCTATCTGCTCCATGTCGCCAACATCTCGCTGATCTTCATCTTGCTGGCCATCGGCCAGAACATCATCACCGGCTATACCGGCATGCTGTCTCTCGGGCATGCGGCCTTCTACGGCGTCGGCGCGTATACGTCGGCGCTGTTGACGCTGCGCCTCGGCGTCAGCTGGCCGGTCGCGTTTCTCGCCTCCGGCGTCGTGGCTTCAATCGTCGGGATGCTCATTGCGTTGCCGTGCCTGCGTGTGCGCACCGACTTTCTCAGCCTGATCACCATCGCCTTTGCTCAGATGTTCTTCGTCGTAGCCAATGGCTGGATGGGTTTGACGCGTGGGCCGATGGGATTGACGGGCATCCCGCGCATCTCGATCGGCTCCTGGGTCGCGCACAATGACATCTCCTATTATGCGGTGTTCGCCTGTATCGTCGTGGTGATCTATGTCGCCGTTCAGCGAATCCTCAACAGCTCGATCGGCCGCGCGTGGGAAATGGTCCGAGACGATGAGGTCGGGGCGCTGTCGCTCGGGGTCGATGTGACATATTACAAAGTCCTGTCGTTCGGCGTGGGCACGTTCCTCGCCGGATTGGCCGGCAGCATGTTCGCCCATTACATCCGGTTTCTGTCGCCCGACGCTTTTCTTCTTCTTGAGTCGCTCATCATCATGCAGATGGCGATCCTCGGTGGATTGGCGAGCCTGCCGGGCTCCGTCCTGGGCGCGGTCCTCCTCATCTCCATTCCCGAGGCGTTGCGCTCTTCAGAACCGCTCCTGATCACCTATCGCCCCGGCTTGGCGGGTGCGCTTCTGGTGGCGATGATGATCTGGCGGCCGCAAGGCATTCTGGGCCGCACACGCGCGACACCGCCGATTGTCCGGCAGATCAGCGATACCCTGCGTCGGCTGGTGGGCGCTCGGCCCGTGGCAAATCCGTAGGCTTCGTCGTGGCGCTCTTCCAAGCCACAGACATCACGCGGCGCTTTGCCGGCGTCGTTGCGGTGGACGGCGTGTCGCTCCAGGTCGACGAGGGTGAGATCCTCGGCCTGATGGGCCCCAATGGCAGCGGCAAGACGACCTTCATCAATTGCGTCAGCGGCGTTGACCAGGCGAACTCAGGCCGGGTCATGTTCGATGGCAGCGACATTACGAAGATGAAGCCGTTCCGCGTGGCTGAACGCGGCATTGGCCGAACGTTTCAGAACCTCCGGCTCTTTGAAAACATGACGACCACCGAGAACGTCATGTGCGGCGGCCATTTGCGGCAGAACACCGGGCTGGTCGGTGCGCTGCTTCCCTCTCGCTCACGGCAGCAGCGCAATGCTGAGGAACGTGAGCGCGCCGTCTCGCTTCTGCGTGAGGTGGGGCTGGAGGATCGCATCGATCAATATGCGACGGATCTCTCCTACGGCCAGACCAAGAGGCTGGAGCTCGCCCGCGCGCTCAACATCGAGCCGCGGCTCTTGCTGCTGGACGAACCGACCGCCGGCATGAACGATCGCCAGGCGGCAGAGATTTTGGGATTGGTGCGGCGCATTCAGCGTGACCGCGGCATCGCCATGATCGTGATTGAGCACAACGTGCCGGCGCTGGTTTGGCTGGCCGATCGCATTGCCGTTTTGGAGGCGGGGCGGGTCCTGGTTGAGGATGAGCCAGAGATTGTGGCGCGCCATCCTGACGTCATTCGCGCGTATCTCGGCGAGGAGGCGCTTGACGAATGAGCCTGCTGGAGATCCGGGACGTCACGTGCGGCTACGGGCACCGCATGGTGATCGATTCCATGAGCGTGACGGTGGACGAAGGCGAAGGCGTCTCGCTGCTCGGGCACAACGGCACCGGTAAGAGCACGCTGATCCGCGCCATCTCCGGCGTGATTCCGGTCAAATCGGGCGCTATCCTCTTTGAGGGGAAGCCGGTCGCCAATCTCACGCCCGACGCCCTGGTCAAGCGGGGCATCGTTCATGTGCCTGCGGGTCGCCGCGTCTTTCCCAATATGAGCGTTGAGCACAATCTGGAGGCCGGCGCGTTCACGCGCACCGACCGCCAAGAGGTCTGGCACGACGTGGAAGCCATGATGGAGCGCTTCCCGATATTGGGAGAGCGTCGCAAGAGTGCGGCCGGCCTGCTCAGCGGCGGCGAGCAGCAGGTGCTGGCCGTCGCGCGCGGCTTGATGGCGCGTCCCAAACTGCTGATGGTCGACGAGCCGTCGCTTGGATTGTCGCCGACCATGGTGCAGTTCGTCTTCGGCATCCTGGCGGAGCTGCGCAAGGATGGGACGAGTGTCATGCTCGCCGAGCAGAACGTCCGCAAGGCGCTTGCCGTCACCGACCGGGCCTATGTGCTGGCGCAGGGCCGCGTCATCATGGACGGGCCAAGCGAGTCATTGCTCAGCAGCGAAGCGTTCCGCGAGGACTATCTCGGCGCAAAACGCGGCGGCAGCTTCGGCGAGCTGGTCGAGGAAGCGCTGGGCACACAATCATGAGCCGGTCGGCGTCGACGATCCCTGGCGCCGTGCTCGTCGCTGGCGCGACCGGGCGGATCGGCGCAGATATCTGCCGCGCTGTGGCGTCCGCTGGTGCGTCGGTCTTCGTGCATTGTCGCAGCCGGAAGACCGAAGCACAGAAGCTCGTCGACGAAATCCGTGCATCAGGCGGAGAGGCGGCTGCCTTTGGCGCAGACCTTACGCGCCGCGACGAAGCGGAGGCTTTGATCAACGCCGCATGCAGCCGCTTTGGCCAGATATACGGCATCGTCAATTGCGTTCATCCGCAATTCGCTCCCAAGCCGTTGATCGATGGCGACTGGGACACGGACTGGGCGACGCATTTTCAGGACGGGCTGCGCGCCGCGGTCAACCTGACGCTCGCAGGGGCGGAGCAGGGCGGGCTGCGCCGCGTGGTCCATATTTCCGGCGGCCTCAGTACGCGTCCGGCCGTGGGATGCGCCCCCTACAGCGCCGCCAAGGCCGCCCTGAATATGCTGGCCAAGACAAGCGCGCTGGAGCTTGGCGCCGCTAACGTCGCAGTCAACATCGTGGCGCCCGGAGAGGTCGCGGGGGAGGATGGCGACGCCACCGACCATCCCGCCGCCTTCGCCGAACTGAACAAGGCGGCGAAGGCCGCCGCGCCGCTTGCGGGCGTGGCGCGGCCCGCCGACGTCAGCGAGGCGGTGCTTTACTTCCTTGGAACGGGCGCAGATTTCGTGACCGGTCAGACGCTTTATGTCTCCGGCGGTCAAGTCATCCCGTAGGAGTGCTTAGTGGACGATCCTCCCGAAAATCCGCTCGCCGGCAGGATTGCTTTGGTCACCGGTTCGGCGGAGCGTGTCGGTAAAGTCGTCGCTCTGGCGCTGGCGCAAGCGGGCGCCGACATCATCGTCAATCACCTTGATCGCAAGGACGCGGCCGAGGCCACAGTCGCGGAGATCGAGGCTCTGGGACGCCGCGCCATCGCCGTGGAAGCCGATGTCAGCAATCCGAGCCATGTGGAACGGATGATGGCGGCGGCGGAGTCGTTCGGCGGATTGCACATCCTGGTCAACAGCGCGTCGAACTTCGTGACCGCCCCGTTCGACGAGCTCAGTCATGATGACTGGCGGGCGTCCTTGTCGGTGATCCTGACCGGTGCGTTCTTGTGCACGCAGCGGTCCGCGCGGCTTATGCGCGACGGCGGCAAGATCATCAATGTCATCGGCATCTCGGCCACCGAGAACTGGCCCGACTATGTTTCCCACAGCGTCGCCAAAGCGGGGCTTGTGAAGCTCACTGAAGTGACAGCGGTTGCTTTGGGGCCGGGCATCCAGGTCAATGGAATTTCCCCCGGAACGCTGCTGATCAACGAGGGCGACGCCCACGGCTCAGTCGAACTGCCCGATCTCGGCGGGCTGATGCCGCGCGGAACGGCGGAGGACCTCGCCGCACTCGTCGTCGCGCTCTGCAGCTCAGGCGACTATCTCACCGGCGCGATCATTCCCCTCGATGGCGGGCGCCGCCTCGTCTGAACCGAGCGTTTCTATCGGAAGGCAGGGATGATCGTCTCGCCATATTCGGCGATGATCTGTTCCTCCTTGCCGCTGTCGAGATAGATGTTGAACTGCGTGATCCCGACCTCCTTGAGCTTGCGCAGCTTTTCGATGTGCTCCTCCGCTTCGCCCAGTACGGAAAAGGCATCGATGATCTCGTCGGTGATGAAGTCGAGATAGGGGTTATCGCTCTGGCCATGCTTGGAATAGTCGTAGCCTTTGCGGTCCTTGATGTAGGCGGTCAGCGACGGCGGGATGTCCTCGCGGTCGGTGCCGTAGCGCTCAACGATATCGGCGACATGATTGCCCACCATGGCGGGGAACCAGCGCGTCGCCTCGCGCGCCGCCGCACGGTCGCCCAGAAATGCGGGCGCGGCCGCCATGATCTTGTAATTGGACATGTCGCGACCGGCCGCTTTGCCTGCCGCGATGGCCTGGTCGCCCAGCCATTTGCAGATCGCGGGCTCGGCGATCTGAAGGATCAAACCGTCCCCGACCTTTCCAGCGGATGTCAGCGCTTTGGGCCCATAGGCCGCCACCCAGACCGGTAGCTCGTAACCCACCGCCCACGGGAACTGCACCGGATTCGGACAATCGCCGTATTGCGCTTCATCGCCGCGCACGAGCGCCTTCACGACGTGGGTGAATTCTTCCAGCCGTGCAAGTGGTGCCGGCTTTTTGCCCATGACGCGCACAGCGCTGTCGCCGCGCCCTAGCCCGATGTCGAAGCGGCCGCCGGATTGCTTGGCGAGCGAGCCGAAGAGCGAGGCCGCCGCCGACCAGTCCCGCGTGTTGGGGTTGGTCACGCAGGGGCCGAAGCGCATCGTCTTGGTGTGCTCCATACACATCGCCATGGCCGGGAACGATTCCCGCCACAGGATGTGACTGTCGTAGAACCAGCAATAGGCAAAGCCTGCATGCTCTGCCAGCCGCACAAGGGCACGCGCGCGATCGGGTTCGACGAAACCCTTAAAGCAGATAGCGAATTCCATAATGTCCTCCTGTTACGGCGTGCTCCGGCTAAACGATAGAGCGTTAAGGCGATTCAGTGAAACGCGAAAACGCTCAGAGCCCTATCCATTCTGACCCGATCAGAATGGAGGCTCTATCTCTTTTGCGGAGCATGACCTTATCCGAAAAACCGGTCTCCACTTTCGGGATCATGCTCTAATGGTCGGGTGCCCAGATGCGAATGCCCGCATGCGAGAAGGGCACGGCCTTTGAGATGTTGATGCGAATGAGGATGGGCGTGATCGCTTCAATACAGCGCGCCGATTGGGCGTCGCCGGCATTATAGGCTTCGACCCCGAGTTTGCGCACCAGATCGATCACCTTCTTGCGGGCATCGAGACTATTGCCGCATACGAGCACGTCGCAATTGATGTCCCAGTCAAGCGTGTTCAGCGTGTGCGCGGAGACGTTGTGGAGCGCTCCAATCACAGGGACGTCGGGCCCGACGATCGCCTGCGCTGCCTCCGTGGCGGAACCTTCAGGCGGCATGTCGACCTTCTTGGGGTCGTTCTCAGACAGCGGCACTACGATGTCGACCAGGATCTTGCCGGCGAGCCGGTCCTTGATAGCCTGCAGCGTCTTGTTGTGACCGGACCAGGGCACGGCGAGGATGACCAGCTCATCGGCCGCATCGACGGCATCATCATTGCCGAGGCCGGTGATGTCGGCGGCGCCATCGGGGAGCTTCGCTTTGAGCTCGTCGACAATCTGGGCGGCACGTGCGGCGTCGCGCGAGCCGAGCGCCACCGGTACGCCCGCACGGGCAAACCGAAGGGCCAAGCCCTGGCCTTGCGGTCCGGTGCCGCCGAGAATTGCGATGGTCATGTGAGCACGTCCTCCTGATCCCGCGCCCGGCAAGGCGCGCGTGTATTTCCGTTTGGCCTCGCCAGCACATCAAGGTGGCGGCTTAGACGGCCTTTCGGGACAACGAGGCCCGAGGCCGGCACCTCAGGTCAAGACCTATCGTCCCATAACCGGCCCGCCGTTTACCAAGAATGCAAAGCATTGGACGATTCCGTTGCGGGATGCCGGGGATCGGTGCAGCGTTCCAACTGGAGGTCGATTGGTGTGACCGCTGGTGGCGGTCCGTTGCTGTCACGCCGCTTTTTGAGATTGGCGACAGAACGGGTCGTTGGATGAAGCACGTGGTTTATGCCCGCGATGGGCGTGACAACAACTTTCACATCATTCGCCATCTCGCCGCGTTGGCGGTGGTGCTGACGCACAGCCATTCGATCCTCACCGGTCTGTATGAATCGGAACCGCTGGTCGGCCTGCTCGGTCGGTCGATCGGTCACTACGCGGTGGATGTCTTCTTCATCCTGAGCGGCTTCGTCGTCACTCAGAGCCTCCTGCGCGACAAGGATCTCCTCCGGTTCACCGTGGCGCGGGTGCTGCGCATCTTTCCCGCCTTGATCTTTGCGGTTCTTGCGACCGTCTTCGTGCTTGGGCCGATCGTCTCGACTTATTCTGCGAAGGCTTACTTCGCCGATCCGGCGACGTGGAGCTATCTCGTGGGTGCGGCGTCGACACTTGCGGTCGATGGCACGCTTCCCGGCGTCTTTGCTGATTCACCTGAGCGCGGCGTCATCAACATTCCGCTGTGGACACTGAAATACGAGCTTGCCGCCAACGCCATGCTGGCCGGCCTCGCGGTCATCTCGTTCTATGGCAGCCGCGTGATGCTCGCCATGGCTTTGGTCGGCCTGGCGGCCGTCTATGTGATCGGGCGAATCTACCTCCCGTGGGAGACGGAATCGTTCGTCAGCAACGCGCTGCATCTCAGCTTGAGCTTCATGATTGGTGCGGCGGCCTATGTGTTTCGGAGGCGCATCCCGCTCACGCCGATCGCCATCATCGTGCTCTTCGCCATCACCTACGTGCTCGCCGGGACGATGTTCTACGAGCTCAGCGAGAAGCTCCTCATCGCCTACGCCTTGATGTGGCTGGCGTTCCTCACACCGAAAGAGCACACCGATCTTAGCCGCTACGGTGACATGTCCTACGGCATCTATATTTTCGCCTTTCCGCTGCAGCAGACCCTGTTTCTGCTCCTGCCCGACATCCAGCCGCTGCCCTTGTTCGTTCTCTCGGTCGTGGTGACGGTGCCTGTTGCTCTGTTCTCGTGGCACGTCATCGAAAAGCCCTCCATGGCGCTGAGGGGCAGTGTGGTGGCACTGATCCAGACTATGATGGCCCCATGGCGTCGGCCTGCGCCTGTTCGAATAAGGACGCCGCTTTAGCTTAAGCGGCCGGCAGCGGGGCGCCGGTCTCACTCAAACGGGGCGAGCGCGGCCTGCGCCTTCTTCGTCAGGCTGCCGCGGACGATCCGGTAGGAGGCGGCCAGCCTGTGGCGGAGTTCGTCCTCAGGCGTGTCCCACGGCAGGTTGACCCAGGAGCGGTGGAAGTAGGGCGCCTTCACGCCGACTCCCACATCGATCAGCATCTCGGCGGTTTCGACGCTGTCGGTCTTGACGGAGACGCCGGGCGTCACCGCGCCGATGCAGGCGAACATCTTGCCGCCGACCTTCCATGCATCATGCCCGCCGCCCCAGGGATCGGACGCCTCGGCGCCGGGAAATGTCCGGCAGATCGCGTTCACAACCTTACGGCTCATCGCATTGGCCTCGCACGCAAAGATGCTGTGACCGCCGACGATATCGCGAACCGGGCCTTGGAGGCCAGCGCAGCGTTGAAAGCATCTCAGAGTGTCGACCGACTGGAATCGGGGAGGGAGGAACGGTATGACGCTTCGGGCGTTGAGTGCCCCGGGCGGCCAGTCTTTCGGACTGTCGGGCCTGCCAATGCGCGCTGAAGCCATCGCACGATGACGAGGGCCGCGCGCCAACATCCGAAGGGGGCGTTCCAGGGCATGCGTTTCGATCTCGTTCTCACAAACGGCCGGGTTATCGATCCATCGCAGAACATCGATGCGGTGTGCGACGTCGCCTTCGCCGACAAGAAGGTTGCCAAGATCGGCGAGGGGTTGGCGCAGGCGGCCGACGATGTGCGTGACGTCAGCGGCAAGATCGTCACGCCCGGACTGATCGACCTCCACACGCATGTCTATTGGGGTGGCACGTCGCTCGGCATCGATGCGGAGCATTTCGCCCGCATCAGCGGTGTCACGACGTCCGTTGATACCGGCAGCGCGGGGCCCGGCAATTTTCACGGCTTCCGCCAGCATGTCATCGATCCGTCGGCAGTGCGCGTGCTGGCCTATTTGAACATCTCGTTTGCCGGCATCTATGCGTTCTCGTCACGCATCATGGTGGGCGAGAGCGAGGATCACCGACTGATGGCACCGCGCGAAGTCGCGGCGGTGATTGAGGCAAACCGTGACGTCATTGTCGGGGTCAAGGTGCGGATCGGCCGCCACACGAGCGGGCCGCGGGGAATTACGCCGCTCGACTCAACGCTTGCCGCCGCCGAGGAGGTCGGGCTTCCCGTCATGTGCCATATCGACGAGCCGCCGCCCACTTATGAAGCGGTGGTGGATCGGCTGAGGCCCGGCGACGTGCTCACGCATTGTTTCCGCCCGTTTCCCAATACTCCCTATATGCGCGATGGCCGCGTAAAGGAGGCCGTGCTGGCGGCGCGCGAGCGTGGCGTCATCTTCGACATCGGTCACGGCAAGGGCTCGTTCGCCTTCAAAACGGCTCGCGCCATGCTGGCCGCCGGCTTCCCGCCCGATACGATCTCGTCGGATATCCATACGCTGTGCATCGACGGTCCGGTCTATGACCAGGTGACGACGATGACAAAGTTCCTCGGCCTCGGCATGCCGCTCACCGAGGTGATCGCCCGCTCTACCATCGAGGCGGCCAAGGCGCTGAACAGACCTGAGCTTGGAACGCTGGCGCCGGGCGCCGTCGGCGATGCGTCGATCCTCTCGCTGAAGGCCGGACGCGTCGAGCTTGAGGACGTGGAAGGTGAAATCCTTGAGGTCGACGAGCGGCTGGTTGCCGATGGCGTGGTCGTCGCCGGCAAGTGGTGGCATCCGAGTGACTAGAGCATGATCCCGAAAGCATGCCCCCGACGCGGCCGGGGGTGGATACCAATTTTCCGATAAGATCAGGCAAACAAAAAGTAGAGCTTCCATTCTGATTCAATCAGAGCGGAAAGGCTCCAAATCAACGAGCGAAGGGGCCGCGAGCTCGCGGAGACGCGCGCGTCAAAAGGTCAGATGGTGGCGCTGCGGTCGGTGCCGCCATATGGCTTCAGCCGCATAAAAACGTTGGTCGAACAAAGAAGTGAATCCTATGCCGATTGGTGAACAAGAACTGTCAGCCGCCCGTACCGCTTGGGGGGAAGGCCTCATATCCGTCTCAAGGGCCTACGAGGCTGGTGGGATTGATGAGGCAAGACGGGTCGCGGGCGACATCTTAGATGCCGCCTATGGCTATGATCTGGGACCGGTCTTGTTCAAACCGACGTTGAGCGGGGGAGAACAGACATTTCGCACAACAAAGAAGGGTGCCTTGTCCTATTTCGTCGGCCACGATCCCGACTACCCTCTCGACGGCGGATTTGGAATTAAGGGATGGCGCGCTGTGACATCAGAGACGGCCGCAAGTTTCATCGAGGGCGATGTCGCCATGTGGATGGGCTGGTTTTCGATGACAAACCAGGACGGTCAAGTGACCAAAGTCGACAAGAGCTTTGGATATAGGAAGGGCCCTGACGGGCGCCTGAAAATTGTCCTTCACCATTCATCGCTGCCGTTCGAACCCTAAGACGGACGTGCCGATGGGGTAGGCCATGGCCTATCCGCTCACTCGATCAGCTTGGTTCGGACCACCGCTTGGCTCTCCAGCGTCCGGTGGACGGGACATTTGCCGGCGATTTCAACGAGCCGCGTGCGCGTCGGCTCATCAATGTCGCCCTCAATCTTGATCTCCCGGTCGAACGTATCGACCTTGCCCTCAAGGCCACGCTCGATGCACTCCTCGCAATCGGCGGCATGCTCCTTGTCGTGGCTGACGCGCACGCTGAAGCGCACATTGTCGATCCCCTTGCGGTCGGCGTACATGCGCATGGTCATCGTCGTGCAGGCGCCAAGCCCGATCTTCACGAAGTCATAGGGCGTCGGGCCGCTGTTGAGCCCGCCGACGGAAGTCGGCTCGTCGGCTAGGAGCGAGAAGGGGCCGATCTGAACCTGGTTCTGGAACTTGCCCTGACCGGTCTCCGTGACAACGGCCACCGCACCCGTCGCCTCCTCGGCCTGGTCCGCGGTCGATTGATCCGGGATGTAGCGCGCTGAGGCTGCGGCGAGCACGTCGGCGACATAGATTGCGTCCTCGCGGCGCGAGAGAAGGTGGTCGGCGTCGTCCAGCGAGATGAAGGATTTTGGGTGCTTGGCAGCTTGGAAGATCATCGCGGCGTTCTCAATGCCGACAATGTCGTCGCGCGGCGCATGCAAGACGAACAGTGCCGGCTTGAGCGTCATGATGCGCGGCTCAAGCTGCGTCTGATCGACGTCCTCCAGAAACTGCCGTTTGATCTTGAAGGCGCGGCCGGCGAGCGTCACCTCCGCCTCGCCCTTCTGGCGGATCTGATCGAGCTTGGCGTGGAAGTTGTGCGTGACATGGGCGGCGTCGGCCGGCGCGCCGATTGTGGCGACGGCCCGCACTTCTGGTATGTCGCCTGCGGCGGCAAGCACGGCGGCTCCGCCGAGGCTGTGGCCGATCAGCAGATCCGGGGCGCGGTGGTGCGCGCGCATGTAGTGGGCCGCCGCCAGAAGGTCGTCGACATTGGAGGAGAAGTTCGTGTTGGCGAACTCACCGTCGCTGGCGCCGAGCCCGGTGAAGTCGAAGCGCAGCACCGCAAAGCCGCGTTCGGCGAGAGCGGCTGCGATGCGCGAGGCCGCAAAGATGTCCTTGGAACAGGTGAAGCAATGGGCGAACAGCGCGTAGGCGCGGATCGGTCCGGTCGGCAGATCAAGGCGCGCGGCGAGTGTGCTGCCGTCGGCGCCGGGAAAGGTGATCTTGTTGGGGCTGGACATGAATAGGTCCCTCCTAATTGGACGCGGCTAGGCGGCGGCCACCGTCGCTTCCCGCACCTTAGCTGAGCCTTCCGCGCTTGCTTCCCCTTTGGCAAGGCCGCATCCTCCAGCGTCGGCTATCACAATTTCGCGGGGAGGAAGCGATGGACATGAAAGAAGGCGGCGTCATCCAGGTTGCATATGTCGTGCGCGACCTGGAAGCCGCCATGAAGCGGCATTGGGAGGTGTGCGGCGTCGGACCGTGGCACATCTACAAGTTCGAGCCCGGCAAGGTTGAGAACTATATCTATCGCGGCCAGCCGGCGAACCACACATGCTGGATTGCTGTCACGCCTTTAGGCGAGGGCCTCGGTGCGCAGGTGGAGCTGATGCAGCCGATCAGCGGCCGCTCCATCTACGATGAGCATTTGGAGACGAAGGGCGAGGGGCTGCATCACGTGAAGCTCTTCCACCGCGATTGCGACCAGGCGCTCAAAGATTATGCGCAGCGCGGCTATCCGGTCATCCAGCAAGGCAAGTTCGACGAGGACGTGCATTACTATCTCGATACGGAGAAGGACTTTGGCTACATCGTCGAGATCGGCAACGGCGGCCGCATCCGCCCGCCCGAGCGGGTCTTTCCCGAATAATCAGCGGAACATCGGCGGGCGGGCGTCGACCCATTTGCCGCCGGCCTTGCCTGACTCAGCAACAGCGAAGACGGCCGCCATGGAGCGCAGGCCGTCCTCGGCGCGCGGATAGAGATCGGCCGCCGGATCGACGGCGCGGCCCTCTCGCCGCGCGTGGATGGCTTCGGCGAGGTCTTTATAGATATTGGCGAAGGCCAGAGGCATGCCCTCCGGGTGCCCGATGGTCACGCGCGACGCGCGCTCCGCTTCGGGCGACAATCCGGCTTCACTACGCTCGATCACCTGAAGCCGGCCGCCCAGCGGCATGTAGTGAAGCTGGTTCGGCTGTTCCTGCGACCAGCGAAGCCCGCCGGTCTCGCCGAAAACCTGAAGCGTCAAGCCGTGCTGGCGGCCAATGGCGATCGACGACGTCCACAGCCGACCGACCGCGCCGCCGGACATGCGCAGATTGACCATGGCATCGTCTTCCAACGCGCGGCTTTCGATGCATGACACGGTATCGGCCGACAGGCGCTCGACCTCTTGACCCGTGACGAAGCCCGCCATGTGGAGCGCATGGATGCCGCAATCTGCGAATTGCGCCGACACGCCGGCGGTCGCCGGATCGTAACGCCAGCGCACGCGCGGATTATCGGCGTTGCCGGCGTCGGCGTGGTGGCCATGGGCGAACTCGGCGACGACCACACGGACGCGGCCGATTTCGCCGTTCGCGACCATCGCGCGCATGTGGCGGACGAGCGGATAGCCTGAGTAGCCGTAATTGACCGCGCAGATGAGGCCCGTCTCCTCGGCGAGCCGCACGATCGCCTCGCCTTCCTCGACCGTTATGGTCATCGGCTTCTCGCACAGAACGTGGAAGCCGGCCTCGAGGAAGGCTTTTGTGATCTCAAAGTGCGTGGCGTTCGGTGTAGCGACGGTCACAAGATCAATGCGGTCGTCGCGGTTCTGCTCCGCGGCGAGCATCTCACGCCAGTCGCCGTATGCGCGGTCGGCGGCGAGGCCGAGGCGCTTGGCATAGTCGCGGCCGGCATCGGGGCGATGATCGAGCGCGCCGGCAACGAAGTCGAAGCACGCGTCGAGGCCTGCGCCCAGGCGATGAGCCGGCCCGATCTGGCTGCCTTCGCCGCCGCCGATCATGCCCCATTTCAGCTTTGCCACGGCCTACGCGCTCCTGAGATGTTCTGTAGCGACCGGAATATCGAGACTTGCCGTCCTCCGACAGCCCGGCATCGGCCAGTTCTGTTGCAACCGGTTGCAAAATCCCGTATCAGCAGGACTATCGGCGCGCAACACCCTTCGCCCTGTCGGGCAGCGTTTGCCGCCTTGAGGGTGACCCCATGAGCGGACAGCAACCAACCATTCGCCTGACCACGGCGCAGGCGATCGTGCGTTTTCTGACGGCGCAGTTCATCGACATCGACGGGCAAGAGACGCGCCTGTGTGGCGGTGGCTTCGCCATTTTCGGGCATGGCAACGTGCCATGTCTTGGCGAAGCGCTTTACGGGCTCAACGACGTGCTGCCGCTCTATCGCGGGCAGAACGAGCAGAGCATGGGCTTCGCCGCGGCGGCCTACGCCAAATATCATCTCAGGCAACGCTTCATGTTCTGCACGGCGAGCGCCGGGCCGGGCACGGCGAACCTTTTGACGGCGGCCGCACTTGCTCATGCCAACCGCCTGCCGATGCTGATGCTCTGCGGCGACACGTACATCACGCGCCTGCCGGATCCGGTGCTGCAGCAGTTGGAGCATTTCGGCAATCCGAGCCTCGGACTGAACGACGCCTTCAAGGCCGTGTCGCGTTACTGGGACCGCATCGTCCATCCCGCGCAGGTGATCCAGTCGCTGCCGGCGGCGATTGCTACGATGCTCGACCCGGCCGATTGCGGCCCCGCCTTTATCGGACTGCCACAGGATGTTCAGGGATGGGCTCACGACTTTCCCGCGCGGCTGTTTGAGAAGCGCGTCCATCGCATTCGCCGGGTTCAGCCCGACGCGGCGGAGATCGCAGATGCTGCCGCGCTCTTGAAGACTGCCGAGCGCCCGATGATCATCGCTGGCGGCGGCGTGCAATATTCACGTGCCGTGGCGGAGCTCACGGCGTTTGCGGAACGGCATGCCATCCCCGTCGTGGAGACGATCGCCGGACGCGCCAACATGGTCGCCACGCATCCGCTCAATATCGGACCCGTCGGCGTGACCGGATCGGACAGCGCGAACACAATCGCCGCGGAAGCGGATGTGATTCTGGCGGTCGGCACGCGCCTTCAGGATTTTACGACGGGCTCGTGGACCGCGTTTGCGCATGACGCGCAGATCATCGGTCTAAATGCGGCGCGACACGATGCCGGCAAGCACATGTCGCTAACCATCGTCGGCGACGCGAAGCTCGGCCTGACGGCGTTGGACGAGACGCTTGCCGCTTTCAGCGCGCCCGAAGCGTGGACCGCCAAGGCGCAGCAGGAGCGCAAGCGTTGGGACGAGGCTGTCGCCAAGAACGTGGCGCCGAGCAATCGGCCTAACAGCTACGCGCAGGCTATTGGCGTGGTGAACGCGCTTTGCGATCCGCGCGA
This sequence comes from Afifellaceae bacterium, assembly GCA_028284625.1. Classification (GTDB taxonomy): domain Bacteria; phylum Pseudomonadota; class Alphaproteobacteria; order Rhizobiales; family Afifellaceae; genus DASWJZ01. The sequence goes on from JANQRH010000029.1 coordinate 109,416, forward strand.
CCGTGTCGTCACAGCGGCCGGAGGCCTGCCTGCGGAAGTGACGGCCAATTGGCGCACGCTCGACATCGGCACGGTCGACGTGGAGTTCGGCTTCTCCTGCATGGGCTACGAGATTGCCGGCGGGTGGGGTGCGCGCATTGCGCAATCGGAAAAGGAACCCGAGCAGGACACGATCGTGTTCGTCGGCGACGGCTCCTACCTCTTGATGAATTCCGACATCTACTCCGCCGCGCTCACGAAGAAGAAGCTCATCATCCTCGTGCTCGACAATGGCGGGTTCGCGGTGATCAACAAATTGCAGACCAACACCGGCAATGAAAGCTTCAACAATCTGTTCAGCGACTGCCCGACGATCGCGGAGCCGTTTGCCATGGACTTTGAGGCGCATGCCGCCGCCATGGGTGCGGTGGCGGAGACCGTCGCCAGTCCGGCGGAGTTGGGCGAAGCGTTCAAGCGCGCCAAGGCCGATCCGCGCACGCATGTGATTGTGATGAAAGTCGACGCCTATGACGGCTGGACGGAAGGCGGCCACGCTTGGTGGGAAGTCGGCACGCCGCAAGTGTCGGAGAGCGAAAAGGTGCGCGAAGCACACAAGAATTGGGAAGCGGAGCGCCATAAGCAGCGGCAGGGTGTGTGATGGCCGACCTGTCGCGGCTGGCACGGAACAGCTTCGTCATCATCGGCCGCGCCGGCATGGATTTTTATGCTGACCCGCCAGGCACCCATCTTGAGAAAGCCGAGCGCTTCGTGGCGCATCTTGGCGGGTCGTCGGCCAACATCGCCGCGGCTATCGCCAAGCAGGGCGGCAAGGCGGCGTTGGTCACGCGCGTCTCCGATGACGCCGTTGGGCGCTTTGCGCTCAACCAGCTCGACCGCTACGGGATCGACCGCACGCATGTGACTCCGGTCGGCGGGGAGGCGCGGAACTCTCTGGCTGTCGTGGAGACGCGTCTGGAGGACTGCCAGTCGGTCATCTATCGCAACGGCGCGGCCGACTTCGAGATGAACACAGCGGATGTGGAGGCGGTGGATTACTCCGCCTATGGCGCGCTCATCACGACGGGAACGGTGCTGGCCGCCGAGCCGTCGCGAAGCGCCACGTTCCGCGCCTTCGATCTGGCGCGCGCGGCCGGCCTGCCGCTGATCTTCGATATCGATTATCGGCCCTACAGCTGGCCATCGGCCGACATTGCCGCGGAGGTCTATTCGCGCGCGGGCGCACTCAGCGACATCATTGTCGGCAATGACGTGGAGTTCGGATTCATGGTCGGCGATTACGACAAGGGCCTCGACGCGGCGCGCCGGTTGGTCGCCGATGGCGCGAAGATCGCCGTCTACAAGATGGGTGAGCGCGGGGCGGTGACGATCACGCCGGAGGGCGAGTTCCAGACAGGGGTTTTCCCAACGCGCGCGCTGAAGCCCACCGGCGCGGGCGACAGCTTCATGGGTGCCTTCGTCGTTGCGCTGGCGGGCGGCCATGGCGCGCGAAGCGCCGTAGAGCGCGGCTCGGCGGCGGCGGCGATCGTCGTGTCGCGCGTCGGCTGCGCGCCGGCATGCCCGACGACGCAAGAGCTTGAAGACTTTCTGCTCCGCCAACCGGCACCTGAATTTGCCTGAGAGGATTCCATGCACATTGCGCCCTATGACAATCACAACATGCCGATCGTCGATATCGATCACGCTCTTGTTCCGCTCAACTATTTCAACATCGTCAAGCTCAGCCGCGGCGAGACGTTCGGCTATCGCGTGCCGGGCTACGAGACCTGCGTGGTCCCGGCGACCGGTACGGTCAATGTAGAGACGGGCGGCGAGATGTTTGCGGAGATCGGCAAACGCAAGATCGATGTGTGGGACGGCGAGCCGGAAGGCGTCTATGTGCCGACCGACGTGGCGGCTGAGATCACCTGCCTCAGCGACAAGGCGGAAGTCTTCATCGCGGGCGCCAAACATCCTGAGACGCTGACGCCCTTTGCCGTTCGCGCCGACGAGCTCGATGTCGTTCAATACGGCTCCGACGACACGAAAACGCACCGCAAGATCAAGCACATCCTGGGTGCACAATACCACGACCGCGTGGGGCGGCTTCTCGTCTCGGAGCTCTACACCGTCGGCGCTGGCGGCTGGTCGGGCTTCCCGAGCCACAAGCATGACACCGATCGGCTGCCGGATGAAAGCCGGCACGACGAGACCTACAATTTCCGCTTTCGCCCGAATTACGGCTCCGGCCTGCAGATGTTGCAGCGGGTCGATAATGAGCCGGGCGACGCCTATCACATCGTCGACGGATCGACTGTGCTGATCGACAAGGGCTATCACCCTTGCGCGGCGCTGCCAGGCTACGAGATGTACTACTTCACCATCCTTGGCGGTCTCAGCCAGCGCAGCCTGAAGCAGTTCTTCCAGCCCACCCACGCCGAGCAGCTCAAGACCATTCCCGGCATCATGGATATGGTCGCCAAGTTCAAATGACCTTGGCGACCCTGTCGGACGTGCTGCAACCGGCGCTCCGGGAGGGTTACGCCGTTGCCGGCTTGGTGTGTCTGGGCTGGGAGGATGCGCGCGCCTACGCATCTGCCGCGGAGGCTGAGGATGCGCCGGTCATCTTGCAGGCGGGGCCGAGCGCGCGGAGGCACATGCCGGTCTCCGTCTGGGGGGCGATGTTCAAGGAACTCGCGGAGAGCGTGCGCGTGCCGGTGGTTGCGCATCTCGATCATGCGACCAGCGCCGACGAATGCCACGCGGCGATCGATGCCGGCTTCACCTCGGTGATGTTCGACGGTTCCCGTTTGCCACTTGCGCAGAACATCGCCGACACCGCCGCCATCGTAGAGATGGCGCATGCGGCGGGCGTGTCCTGCGAAGGCGAAATCGGCTTTGTCGGGTATGCGGGCGGTGAGGCATCAGCGGGCACCGACCCGGAGGCGGCGGCGCGCTTCGCAGCCGAGACCGGGGTCGACGCCATGGCGGTCTCCGTCGGCAATGTGCACCTGCAGGAGCAGTCGGGCGCCGGGCTGGACGTTTCCCGCGTTCGGACAATCGAAGCGTTGACCGATTGTCCGCTGGTCATCCATGGCGGCTCGGGCGTACCGGCGGCGCAGCGCAGCGAGCTGGCGCAATCGTCGCATATCTGCAAGTTCAACATCGGAACCGAGTTGCGGATGGCGTTCGGCGCGGCGCTTCGTGCCACTCTCGATGCCGACCCGCAAAGCTATGACCGCATCGCGATCCTTGAGGCGACGCACGGGCCCGTCATGGAGGTGGCACGCGCGGTGATCCGGTCTTTAAGGCAACGCTAGCCAGCGTCGGCACCTTCGTCGCCGTCGCCGTGACGCAGCCGGAACGCGGAGACCGGTTCGCGCTCCGCGCATTCGCCGGTTCTGTCGATGAATTTGCCGTAGGCAGCGGAAAGCGGCGCCGCGGTTGCGCCATGCAGGACAATGCTCAGCGCCACGGTGATTACGACGCAGGCGAGAATCTCATCGCCGCCGGGAATGGCTTCACGTTCCACTATCAGCAGCGCGAACAGGATGGAGGCGATCCCGCGCGGGCCGAACCATCCGAGAAACGCCTTGCTTTGATAGGACAGGCCCGTGCGCGTCAGCGCAATGGCGATCGGCACCATGCGCACGATGGTCAGGAAGAGAAGCGCCAGGAGAAGCGTGCCCCAGGTTGCGTGATGCAGCGCGTCGGGCAGCATGACCGCACCGAAGACGAGGAACACGATCACCGTCAGAAGCTGGCCTTCGCTTTCCATGAACTCAAAGACGAAAGAACAACGGTGGCTCACCGTGGCGCCGAACACCAAGCCGCCTGCAAAGGCGGCGATGAAGCCGTTGCCGCCGATCAGTTCGGCGATCGCAAAAGCGAGGATCGCCACGGCGAGGACGGCCAAGCCTTGAAACGGCTCCGCCATCCATCCGCGCTCCGCGCCTTTATCGATTAGACGCGCGCCGATATAGCCGACGAAGAGGCCGGCGAGGGGCCCAAGCGTCACCTGCAGAAGTGCGAAGACCGCCAAACTTGAGGCGGAGCCGGCCCCTTCCATCGGCGCAAGCAGAAGCGCGGCGATCAACACCAGCGGCAGGGCCAAGCCATCGTTCAGCCCACTCTCCACATTGAGCGCCTGGCGAATGCGAACGGGGACCTGCTTGGCGGAGACGACCGACTGACCCAGTGCTGCGTCGGTCGGCGCCAGGATGGCGGCGACCAGCAGCGCCATCGCCAATGTCGCCTCAGGAAAGATGATCATGGCGAAGGCGGTGCCGATGAGGACGGTGAGCGGCATGCCGATCGCCAACATGCGCAGCGGCAAAGTGTGATCGACGGCGAGCCGACGCACGTCGATGCGCGCGGCGTCGGAGAAGAGCACCAGGATCAAGGTCAGTTCGGCGATCAAGTGGATTGCGCCGTGATCGGTCTCAATCGGCGCCAGATGCAGCCCGCCGGAGCCGATCAGCCAGCCAAAGCCGGTGAACACGATCGGCAGCGTCACCGGCGTGCGCTCCAGCCTGCGGGAGATCAAGGCATAGGCGAGCACCGCCGCGGCGATGATTGCGATACCGGTGAGCTGCAAGCTTGCGACCTCCGACGAAGCCATGCTGCGGTAGCATGGTTCGCGGATCGCGGCCCAATCAAGGCTTGTTCAGCGGATGATTTGCTGCGCGGACACCAGGGGCGGCCGATGCCGCCTCACCACAACGTATAGCCGCCGTCGATGACGAAGGTCGCTCCGGTCACATAGCTTGACGCGGGCGCGGCGAGGTAGAGCGCCAGCGCGCCGATCTCCTCGGGCTCGCCGGGGCGGCCCATCGGGACGGCCTCGACGAACGTGCTGATGACATCCGGGTTGCTTTCCGCCCATTTGCGATTCGGCTCCGTCATGAACAGGCCGGGGCAAATGGCGTTCACGTTGACGCCGCGCGGGGCCCAGTCGGCGGCCACGGCACGTGTGAAATGAATGAGCGCTGCCTTGGTCGTTTCGTAATGACGGCCGCCAATACCGCGATTGGCGATCATGCCGCTGATCGACGCGATGTTAACGACGCGGCCGGCATTGCGCTTAAGCATCGCGCCGCCGATTATCTTGGTGCAGATGAAGGCCTGAGTCAGATTATAGTCGACGCCGGTCTGCCAGGTCTCCAGATCGGACTCCTCGATAGGCACATTGACGTTGCGGCCGCCGACATTGTTGACAAGGATGTCGATCGGCGCCTCGCTGAGCACGCTTTTGCACATCGCCGTGCAGGCGTCCGTGTCGGCGAGGTCGGCGGCGTGGGTCCAAGCCTTCCGTCCGCGTTCACGGATTTCCTCTGCGACTGCCTCAAGGGAATCGGCGCCGCGTGCGGAAACCGCTACATCGGCTCCGGCTTCCGCCAATGCCAATGCGATGATGCGTCCGAACCCGCGGCTGCCGCCGGTAACAAAAGCCCGCTTGCCGTCAAGACGAAACTGATCAAACACGCTCATTCTTTGTCCTTTCTTCGGGCTCGGTCGTGACGCGCGATAGGAGGGAGGGTCAGGTCGCGTCGAAGTCAGGCATGGATAGGAACCACGCCGATGAGACTCAACACATAGATTGACGGCTTACGCGTCTGCGAACAACGCCTTGATCCGCTACCCCCACGCGAAGCCAGTTGCACAACCCGGTTGTGGTGCGAATCGCGCAAACCTTTTTCAACGGCCGTCGCCGGAACTGTTCCGGAAAGTGATTGTCGTGGCGGGACGGCTTGCTAAGATGGCGTATGGGCCACATCCCCGTGAAAGATATTTCACTAATCCTGGGAGGGTTTAGATGACGGTACGGAAGGAACAAGAACTCATCCTGCAGCAGCTCGGACGCCAGCAGCTGCTTAACGGGACCATCGACAGACGCCAGTTTCTCACGCGCAGCATGGTCGCCGGGCTTGGGCTGGCGGGCGTCGGTGCGGTGGCGAAGAGCGGCGGTATCGGATCGGCGTTCGCGCAGGATCGGCCGCTGACGCCGACCTTCTATCAGTGGATTGAAGACCTGCATCCGGCGATCCCGGCGGTGAACTCAAACTTTGAGGGCATCAACTATCAGATCGCGCCGGTGGAAGGCTTTGGCATCGAGCGCTTCGTCGCCGAAGCCAAGGACGGCAAGAGCACGTGGGATGTCTATGTCGGCCAGACCCCGTTCGTCGAAATGTCGGCGATGATCGAGGCCGACGTTATCGAGCCGTGGGATCCCTATATCCCGCAGGAAGTGCTCGACGACATGATCCCGGCGATCCGCGACGAGTGCACGATCGACGGCAAGCTCTACGGCTGGCCGTTCCTGCTCGATGTTATCGGCAATTCGTGGCACTCCGGCATCACCGAGGCGGCCGGCCTTGACGACACGGCTCCGGAGACCTGGGACCAGCATCTGGCCAACGCCAAGGCCATTGTCGACGCGGGTGCCGCGCCCTTCGGTGCAACGTTCGATGCGCATGGCTGGCGTTCGCTTGCACCGATGACGCACAGCTTGAACAGCGACGTCTACACGTCAGAGGGCCTCTTCGACTTCACCAATGACGCGGCGGTCGAAGCGCTCATGCTGATGAAGGAGATCATGGCAGTCTCACATCCGGACATCCTGCTTGAGGGTGCGTCGGATGGTGGCGTCAACGGCACGCCGGACGAGGTTGCCTTCGCCGCCCAGCGCGTCGGCTATTACCACAAATACTTCAACGCGCCGCTGCGTATGGCGCAGAACTGGGATGATCCGAAGCAGCTCCGCCTCGCGCCGCTGCCCAAGTTCGCCAATGGCGAGGGCTCCACGGTGTTCTGGACCACAGGCTGTGCGCTCTTCAAGCACGGCCAGAACAAGGAGCAGGCGGCTGAGTACATTCGTGCGCTGACCTACGACAACCAGATCTGGATGGACTCCATCGTCGGTACCGAAAGCGGGCATCCCGGCCAGCTTCCCCCATACAGCTCCGTCTACGCGGAGTGGGACGCGAACCCGCCGGATTGGATGCCGGAGTTCGTCGGGCTGGTGCGCGGTCAGCTCAACCAAGCCAAGGCGATTACCAACCACCTGTTCGGCCTGCAGCAATTCGTCATCGGCAAGCCGCATTGGGAGGCCTACCTCAAAGGTGAGGAGAGCGACCCGAAGGTGGCCCTGCAGAACGTCGCCGATGCGGTGAAGGCGGAGATGGACCGCGGCTGACCAGAACAAGTCGGGCCGAGAGCGAGGCAATGCCTCTCTCTCGGCCCATCATTCAGAGTTTCAAGTTGAAGCGCACTGCGGCCCGGTCGGCCATGAGTTTTGGTAAGGCGAGTAGGTCGCGTTGGTGGGGGCGTTTCGCGCGTTAAGGCGCATTTTCCGACAGACTTAAGACGGCTGAAACGTCGCGGGCGAGGTGTATTGGTTTAGCGCATGGCACAAGCGACGGCAGCCCAGCGGATCTGGATTTTTCGGCAGGGGATCAACACCTGGCTCTTCCTGGTGCCGACGCTTGCGTTCTTCGTCGGCTATCAGGTCTATCCGATCTTCCGGGTGCTGTGGATCAGCTTCACCGACTTCCAATACCTCTCCAACGAACCGGCGAACTGGATCTGGTTCGACAACTACGTCGAGGCGTTCAACGACCCATTGATGTGGAAGAGCCTTTGGCGGGCCACCTATTTCACGCTGATGTTCCTGCCCGGCACGATCATCCTGCCGCTGTTGCTCGCCATCCTCGTCGACCGCGTCAGCAATCAGAAGTTGGCGACGCTCTACCGTGTGATCCTGCTGATCCCGGCAGTGATTCCATCCACGCTGATCTTCGTGCTGTGGAAGTGGATGTACAACTACCAAGTCGGGCCGATTAACCACTTCCTGGTGGAGACGCTCGGCCTCTTCACGCTTTACAACGCCCCGCAATGGCTCGGCGGAACGCCGCTCACGCTGCCGGCGGTGGCGATCATGGAAGTGTGGTGGGGGCTCGGATACCACACGATCTTCTTCCTGGCCGGGCTTGCCGCGATCCCCAAAGAGCTGCCGGAGGCGGCGCGCATCGACGGCGCCACTGAGTGGCAAGTGTTCTGGCATGTCACGCGGCCGCGGCTTGCGCCGATCATGATGATCCTGATTGTGCTGCGCTTCGGCACCGCGATGGCCGTGATCGACGAATATCTGATCTTCGGCGGCTTCAACCGCGATTCTCCGACCTATACGTGGACGATCTTCATGTATGACCAGGCCTTCAAGCTCGGTCTGTGGCGACAGGGCTTCGCCGCCGCGATCGGCATGATCGGCGCCATCGCCATGATGATCGTCATGGTCATTCTGATCCGCATCTTCCGGCCGAGGGGCTGAGCGCATGACCGACGCCGCCATAACGCTCCAGGGCGCCGACACAAGAGAGGCCGTGTCGCAGGATCCGGGTTGGTTCCAGCGCAATCGAAGCGCGATCATTCGTCATGCGGTGATCAACCTCTTCAATCTGATCATCATCTTGCCGCTCGTGTGGGTGGGGATGATGTCGATCAAGTCGCGGCCCGATTCCATGCGTGGCGATTTCTGGCCGCGAAAGTTCGACTTCACGCATTACGCCTATGTCTTTGAGAAGATCGACACGTTGCCGATCAATCTCTTCAACAGCATCTATGTCACCTTCGGGACTGTAGCGATCACGTCCGTCTGCGCGGTGCTTGCGGGCTACGCGCTGGTGCACCTCAGGCCGCGCGGCGGCGCTTTCATCATCGCCACGTTGCTGGTCTCGCTCTATTTCCCGGTGCGTGTCGTCTCCATCATCAGCATCTACGAGATCCAGGACAATCTTGGCCTGATCAACAGCACCAGCGGGCTCATCCTGCCCTACGTCACGCTGCAACTGGCGATCAGCGTGCTGATCATGCGGTCGATGTTCCAACTCGTGCCGCACGAGATGTTCGAGGCCGCCACGATCGACGGCGCCGGTCCGTGGAAATCGCTGTGGATGGTGGGCGTGCCGATGGTGCGCAACGGATTGGTTGTGATCTTCATCGTCAACTTCGTGACCGCCTGGGGCGAGTTCCTCTTGTGCTCGACGCTCACCAACGACCAGGTGGCGCGCACCATGCCGGTGGTGCTCGCCGGGGCGCAGGGCGGTCTTGGTCAGTGGTCCTGGCCGGCGCTCGCCGCCGTCTACGTGCTCGTCGTCACGCCCGGCCTCGTCGCCTTCACGTTTGCCCAGAAACTGTTCTTCAAGGGCCTGGCAGAGGGCGTCACCAAAGGCTGATCCGCTAGCGATCACGCTTTTGTTGACGGCGGCTTGCGCCGTCTCGACGACTTTCCGCTTCCTGTGAGGGAATAGAAGCCCTCCTTCCATCGTTTGCCGCGCAACCCAGGGCGGCATCGGCTTTGCCACGAGATAGGCCGCGAGATGGAAGGACGAAAAATGCAGATTCTCGACAGGAGCCGGGTCGGTCAGGCGAAACGGGCATTCTCCACACGACGTGTCCCGCTCGAGGCGATCAAGACCCTGATCACCGACGATTGCGCGCCGCGGCCCGGCGATCTTCTCTTGGCGCGGGTCTTGAAACTGGGCTCGCATCCGAAGCTTGAGTCGCCGGACGGGCGGCGCGTCGGCCTCAATCCGGGCGACGAGATCATCGTGGCCTACGGCAATCGCTATGCGCCCGACCAGTATGAGGCGATCGTGCCGGACAGCCTGGCCCCTTGCGACCTTGTCGCCGCCGGCGGGGTCGCGTCCAAGGCGTTGAGCTGGCACGATCGTCTCGCCGGTCCCACGCAGATTGCGCCCGTCGGCCTGATCGCATGTGCTGACGGCAGCCGGCTCAATCTCGCCGACTTCGCCCTGGCGCAGGCCTCTGGCCCCGTGCCGAACCAGGTCTTCGCCGTGTTCGGCACATCCATGAATGCCGGCAAGACCCTTACGGCGGCGTCTCTTGTCAGCGGCTTCAGGGCAGCTGGCCATCGTGTCGGAGCCGCAAAGATCACTGGCACGGCCGCCGGCGGCGATCCGTGGCTGATGCGCGATTGCGGCGCGGCGGAGGTTGTCGATTTCACCGATGCCGGTTTCGCCAGCACGTTCAACGTCGATCCCTCGCACATCATGCACGCCACCGAGAACCTGCTGCGCCGGCTCGGCGAGGCCGGCTGTACCGTTGCGGTCGTGGAAGTCGCCGACGGTCTCTATCAGTTGGAGACGGCGGCGCTTGCCCGCATGCAAAGCCTCCGCTCGATGCTAACGGGCACGTTCTTCGCGGCCGGGGATTCCATGGGCGCCGTCTCCGGCGCCGCGCATCTGGCGGGGCTCGGCCATCGCGTGTTGGGAATCTCCGGCGCTTTGACGCGCTCTCCGTTGGCAATCCGTGAGACGTGCCGCGCATCCGACGTTCCGGTCTATCGGCCCGGCGATCTGGTCAAGCCGGCGACGGTTCGCGCATGGCTCACGCTGGCGGAGCAGGAACGCGCCGTCGCCGCCGGTTAGGTGCATCGTCATGCCGGTCCTGTGGACCCGCCGGCGGCTGGCGCAATTGGCGGGCCTTGCCGCCTTGGGCGCGCTGCAAGCAGGCTTCGCGCTGGTCGTGGCCATGGCCGGAAGCCGTCTCCTTGCCGGTGGAGGCGCAGAGTTTGGCCAGTCGCGGCTGATGCTGGTCTTGGCGGGAGCCACGCTCGGCCTTCTCGGACTGCGCGTCCTGCAGCGCCGCTATGCTGAGGCCTTTGCGCTTGGCTATGTCGCGGAGCTACGCAGCGCCTTCATCAGCCACGTCATTCGTCTGCCGGCCGATGCGAGGGAGATGCGCATCGGTCTCGTCATGACGCGGGTGGTGAACGATTTATCGGCAATCAAGCTGTGGTTGGCGAGCGGGCTGGTGGCGATGATCGTGGCTGCGGCTATGCTGACCACGATCGCCGCCGGGCTGGTTTTCCTCGACCCGCAGATGGCGGTCGCCTTGGTGTTTGCTGTCGGGCTTTGGTGTTTGCCGGTGGTCGCCGGGCTCAAGCCGCTGGTCAGCCGCATTCGTGAAAGCCGCCGGCGGCGTGGTCGCATCGCCGCGCAGGCGGGTTCTGTCCTTGGCGCCAGCCAAACGCTCTTGCTCCACGGGCGTCACGGCGCTTCGGTGCGTCGGATCGCAAGAACGGCCGTCAAGATGAACGCCGCCCTTGTCGGCCGGGCGACGTTGTCCGGCTTGTTGCGGTCGAGCGGCGACGTGGTGTTCCCCGCCGTCGCCTTGCTGTTGACAAGCGGTATCCTCAGCTTCGGCAATGGCGCGTTGGATGCGGAGGCGCTCGGTATTCTTGTGATGATAACGGGCCTCACCGCGGTGCAGCTCAATGCTGTGGCGCTCGGTCTGGAATATCGGCTGGCGCATAACGTAGCGCTGGCGCGCCTGCAGCAGGTGCTCAAGATCCCGGCAATTGCGCTCGATTCCGGCGACGCCGAGCTGAGCCGTCAGCGTGGGGGAAGGGCGCTTGGCGTGGAGGGCCTGCCGATCGGTGGCGCGTCGCGTGCCGTGTCGTTCACCGTCGAACAGGGCGAGACCGTCAGCCTGCAGGGCGTGACGGCGGCGGAGGCAAGCGATCTCTTTTTGCAGATCGCGGGCCTCAAATCCCCTCGCGCCGGATCTGTCCGTATCGATGGGCAAGAACATTCAACCGTGTCGCCGCGCGACTGGTGGCGGGTGGTCACGCTTGTCAGCGATCGACTGCCGATGATTCGGGGCACGATCGGCGACAATGCGTGTCTCGGTGCTCCGACGTCCGTCGGTGCGGGAGAGCGGCTGCGGGTCCTTGAGCGCTTCGGTCTGACGGAAGAAATTGCCAACACGCAGCTCAACGAGCGGAACAGGTTGCATGCACCCGAGCAAGCCGCTGCGATCCGTGCTGCGCGGGCCGTGCTGCGCCGCGCCTCCATCGTGCTGATCGACGATGCGGCGTTGGCGGAGACTGCGCCAATCCTTGAGGCGCTCCTTGATGAGCTTGCCGCGTTGGGAGCCACCGTCGTGCTTTCGCCTGCTTGCGGGCGGCTCTCCGGGACATACCGGCGGATCGATCTATCCGCGCGGCTTGAGCGCGTCGCGTAGCTTGCCCTAGTTCAGCCCGTCTAGCACCGTCTTCTCGTCATCCGGTGACAGCGGCTCGCCAGCGCCGACCGCGGTCAGATAGGCGTCGAGCGATTCCAGCGACGACGCAGGCGCGTAGCCGTCATTGTTTTGGTCGGCCACGACGGCGAATTGGAGCTCCCACGCAGCCGCCGGCCGGCAGGCGACAGCGACGACGGTCGAAGTGTCGGCGTGATCGACCTCGAACTCGCGGCAGACGGCGCCGTCCGCGTCGCGATAGGTCGCGATGGCGCGGAAGCGGTCGCCGGCGCCGATATTGCTCTCATCACCGGCCGGGATTGTGTTCAAAGCAGCGACCAGTCCGGCCTGTTCCAGGTTCGCCACCCGCAGGCCGGGAGGCGTGTCGGTCCAATAGGTTGCGATGAGGAACCCGGCTGCCGTCCCCATCACAAGGGCAACGGAGGCGGCGATGGGCATGTCCCAGCGGGCGAAGCCGGCCGACAGGCCGTGGCGGCGGCGTGCCGCCAACGAGACAATTGTCGCGTCGTCGGCCGATGATGCTTGCTCAGCCTTATCCACCATGGCGGCGATATTGGCGCTGAGCGCTGCCGGCACCGGTTCGTTCAGAAGCGGTGCCAGCGCTGCCTTGGCGCGCACGCGGCTTTCAGCCAAGCGCGCGACGCGGTCGGCGAGATCGCCATCCGCCTCCATCTGGCGCTCCAAAGCTGCGCGCTGATCGGGTTCCAGCTCGCCGTCGGCATAGGCGATGATGATCTCATCGCTGAAATGCGTTGTCGTCATCACATCAAGCCTTTCTGATCTTCAGAACGCTTGGTCGGCGTATCTATTCCCAGCTGATCGACAAGTTTTCGCCGCGCTCGCGCCAATCGGCTCATGATCGTTCCGACCGGTACGCTGAGAACATCAGCGGCTTCCCGGTAGGTAAGGTCCTCCACGCAGACCATGATCAGGACCTCGCGCTGGTCGTCGGGAAGGGTTGCGATCGCTTTCGCGGTGGCATCCAGCGCCAGGCGCGCTTCCGTTGTGCGCTCGCCGTCCTGGCCGACCAGAAAATGCGCATCCGCTACGTCGATGCGCGGGCCTTCGGTCTTCTGGCGCCGGGTCTGGTCGATCCAGGAATTGCGCAGGATGCGGAAAAGCCACGCGTCCAGGCGTGTGCCGGGCTGATAGCTGGCACGGGCCTGGAGGGCTTTTTCGCAGGTTGTCTGAACCAGATCGTCGGCGATATCACGGGATCGACACAACGCGATCGCAAAGCGCCTAAGATTGGGCAGCAACGCCACCAGCTCCTGGCTGAACGCATCCGGCATTAACCGTCACACTCCCGATCGACACATAGGTATCGCCAGTGGGAATAAAATCGACACAACACCGTTATCCTTCCCAGCAATTCAACGGCCGGCCGGCCAGGTGAGCGAAAGGGCGCAAGCCATGCCTCAACACAAAACGGACGGGCAGGGACATTATTCCCTCGCTTCGCTCTTGGCGACGTTGCTGCTGGCGGCCTTGTTTCTTACCGTTGGGGCGGTCGTGCAAGCAGAGTTCGTCGGAACCAGTGTCGCGCTCGCCGACGATGATGACGATGACGACGGCGGCAGTGGCGGCGGCGGTGGCGGCGGTGGTGGTTTCGGCGGCGGCGGCTCGGGCAGCTCCGGCGTGGGCGGTGGTGGGAGCGAAACGCGCCCGTTTCAGCGGCCGCGCGGCACGATCATCGACCTCTTCGGCACCGGCGAGCGCGCGGCGCCCCCCCGTCGGCAGCAGCCGCGCCGTGTTGCGCCTCTCCCGACATTCGCGCCGAGCGAAATCATTGCGGTGGGGCTCTCCGACGAGGATGTCGCCGCGCTCGTGGCGCGCGGCTACACGGTCATCGAACGCGGGCCGCTGGCGCAATTGTCGGAATCGATCACGCGCTTTGAAGTCCCGAGCGGCACGTCGCTCGATGATGCGCGCGCGGAGATCGGCGCCCTTAACGTCGATGCCGTCACCGAGCTCAACCATTTCTATCGCACCAGCACGGCCGATGATGAGGCGGGCGAGCCGATCGGCACTTGCGAAGGACTTGGTTGCGCGGAGAAGCAACTCATCGCCTGGCCATTCGGAAAGGCGGCAACGTGCGGCGCGGAGGCGCGCATCGGGTTGATCGATACGGGCATCAATCCCGATCATGAGACGTTCAAGGGCAGCCGGCTTGAGGTGCTGCCCATGCTGCCGGAGGAAGCACGGCAATCGGGGCGTCAGCACGGGACTGCCGTTGCAGCGATCCTGTTGGGGTCGACAGACGGCCGCGCGCCCGGCCTCCTGCCCGATGCGACGCTCATCGCCGTCGACGCGTTCTACCGCGCTGGAGGCAAGGATGTCCGCAGCGACGCCTATACGGTGGTGAAGGCGCTGGACATGCTGGTCGATCGCGATGTGTCGATCATCAATCTGAGTTTCGCCGGCCCCGACAATGATGTGCTGGAGGCCATGGTCGCACGCGTGGCGGAGCGCGGCACTGTCATGGTAGCTGCGGCGGGAAACCGTGGTCCCAAGGCGGCACCGGCCTATCCGGCCGCTTATCCCGACGTGGTCGCGGTCACGGCGGTCAACCGGAACAAGAAGGTCTATAGGCGCGCCGGACGTGGCGACCATATCGATGTCGCGGCGCCGGGTGTCGAAGTCTGGACTGCCGCATCAGTGCGCGGCGTGCGAACCAAGACAGGCACGTCCTACGCCGTGCCGTTCGTCACAGCGACCGTTGCTTTGATGGAGCACGGCCTCGGCCTCAAGGGCCATGACGCGATCGTTGCTGAGCTGGCAGAGCGCGCGCTCGATCTCGGCGAGCCCGGCAAGGACGAGGTTTACGGGCATGGCCTGGTGCAGGCGCAGGATTTGTGCGGCACGCCGGCTGCGCGCGAATCCGGCTAGTGGAGCGAATGGTCACAGATCCTTCTCCGCAAGCTCACGGAAATCGTCGGGGACGGAGCCGGAGGCGTTGAACACGACGGACCCGTAACCGACGGCCTCGCGGCCAAACCGGTTGCGTATCGCATCAACGGCACGATCGGCCATCCAGCGTGCCGCACCTCGCCCCGCGCCGGGCCGGCGTTTTTCATCCGCCAGGCCGAGCGGCAGCTCAAGCTGGAGGTCGGCTTGCGTCTCAAGCTGCGAGACGGAAATCGCCAGAAGCGAGATCGTTTCCTCGGCCGGGTGATCGCGAAGGGCGGTGCACACCAGCTCCTCGGCGACCTCGGCAAGGATCGCCGTGGCGGAGATCGGCGCGGGAAGCGTTACGGAGCGGGTGACGGCGCGCAAATCGGCGAAGCGGACGCGAACGGTCACGGTGCGGCCGCAGCGGTCCTTGGCGCGGAGCCGCCCGCCAATGCGGTCGGCCAGGTGGCGCAAGGTGGGGCGGTAGACAAACGACGTCGCCGGCTTGCGGCCGATAGCGGATTGCGCGCCGGCTGATCGCGCGCGGCGTCGCGTCGTGATCGGACGCGGGTCGCGGTTCCAGGCAAGCGCCGCCAGTTTGCCGCCGACGGCGCGGCCAAGCAGCCGTTCCAGGGACCTGGCGGAGGTTTCCGCCAATTGCCCTATCGTGGTGACGCCCTTCTCGGCGAGCCGTGCCTTGGTGACCGGGCCGACGCCCCACATCAGCTCAACGGGGAGGCCGTGCAGGAAATCGAGCTCGCTGTTCGGATCAACCACGACCAGCCCGTCGGGCTTGGCGACCTGTGATGCGATCTTGGCCAGATGCTTGGTGCGCGCCACGCCAAGCGAGATCGGCAGGCCAAGCTCTTCGCGCACGCGACAGCGGATAGTCCTGGCGATCTCATCCGGCGGGCCGAAAAGATGCGTGCAGCCGGCGACATCAGCGAAGGCTTCGTCGATCGAAATCCGCTCCACAAGCGGCGTGTAGTCGCCGAGCACGCCGATCGCGGCGTCACCGAGCCGCTGGTATTCATCGAAATGGCCGCTGACAAAAACGAGCCCGGGGCAGAGTTCGCGGGCGCGCCGCCCAGGCATCCCGCCATAAACGCCGAACGCCTTGGCCTCATAGGACGCGGCGAGCACGACCCCGCCGCCGACCGCGATGGGTTTGTCGCGTAGCGACGGATCGAGCAATTGCTCAACGGAGGCGTAGAAGGCGTCCAGGTCCGCATGGAGGATGGTGGCCATCGCGTCCCTGGCTGCCCGTCTTTCCTGCCTGAAGATGGTCCCAACGTATGTTTAGCGTGAAGAACATAAAGAGAACAAACCAACGCGATTGTCAAGATGGCTTTGCAGAGTGGAAGTCGCAATCTTCCAGCCGATGGCTTGCGTGTGTCGGACAATAGAAAGCACCGACCGGGCACCGTGGCCGGTGCTTTCCGCGGTGTCGCAGGCGATGCGCCGGCGCTACGGACTTGCCGGACGCGCTGCCTGCTGGAGGGCCGTTACAGGCGGTCGGTGGTGAAGAGCATGTCTTCACCGGCACCCATGTGGCAGGGGATGCACCCAGCGTCGGCGCCCTTGCCGACCAGGCCGGCGAGCTTGCGCCCAGCCGGGTTCTGATCGAGAGAGCCGTCGGGGAAATATTTGACCCAGAACCAGTTGCCGGTCTCCGAGTCGTAGCCGTCGGCGCGCCGGAACATCACGGTGATGGCGGCGAGGTGGTCGGATGGATTGTTGGCGACCTCCTCTAGCGAGACGCCTTCCGGCCCGTAATTGCGCTTCACCACAACGGTCCCCGTATGCCCGCCGACGGTGATTTCGTCGTAGAGCGTCTCCAGCATGAAACCGTGCGGCTCAAGCCCTTCATAGGGCCGCGTCAGGATCTTGTCGGGGCCGGCGAGTCGTGCCTCGTTCAGCACCGTCCACAGATCGGCGGCGTAGGCGATGTCGTCGTCGGAGCCGAAGGGCGGGTCCTGGCTGAGCGCCGTGCCGGTAGCGAACAGGGCAGCCGCCGCGCCGGCAATCAATCCGATCCGAAGCGTTCTTTTCATGGGGCATGTCCTCCTTGGTCCTGCGGCCGCGCGTTCGTCTTCGGCACCCGTCATATCGGGCGCCGTCAGCCTTGGTGTGGTTACGCTTGGGTCGGGAAAAAGGTTACGGACGTGGTAGGCCGGCCCGGCGCGCTAGGCCCCAATTGAGCAGGCGTGCGCCATTCCAGCTCGCCAGCGCTGAGATGAGCGCCACGCTGCCAAACTGCCAGATGAGCACCATGAGGCTGGCGTCCTGCTGGTGGAAAAGGCGCAGGCCGAAATTGCCCAAAGCCGCGGCGGCGAGCGCGCCAAGGGCCATCGTCAGGTGAGGCGCCAGCGGTGCGCCACGTCTCAGCATCAGCACCATGACAACAGCCGGCACGAAGCCGACCAGCGCGATGGCGGGCAGGCAGATCCAGTCCGGATAGAAGCGCAGGCCGTCCGCGCCCGGTTGCAGCCAGGCGCGCAGGCAGCCGTCTCCGAGGCTCGCCAACCACAAGGCCAGCGGCGGGATCGGAAGTGCCGCAACCCAAACGCTCCGGCCGGGGACAATGAGATAGAACGCGGCGAAGGCGGCAGCGATTGCAGTCAGAAACGCGGCGGCCTGCTCAATCGCGAAGCGCGACTCCATGAGCTTCATCGCCAGGTCGTCGCGCGGCGAGACAAGCATGACCACAAGCGCCACGGCCGGAAGTGCTGCCGCCATCCAGTAGCCGGCGCGCTTCGACGGGGGCGGAAGCCGGTCAACGGGCGTGGCGGCGGCGGTCAGGCGACGAATGAGGTCGTTCGTTTCCAACTCGCTTCCCTCAGCCCAATGCGGCGCGCAGGTTCTTCATGGCGCGGTGCACGGCGACCTTCAGCGCGCCGACGCTCATGCTCGTGGCCGCGGCGGCTTCCTTCAGCGACATTTCGCGGAGTTTCAGCATCTCAATAGCCGTGCGTTGGCCTTTCGGCAGCTTGCGGATCGCTTGGTGCAGCGCTTCAGGGTCGCCGTAAACGTCCGCGGGTGTATACGTTTCCGCGCCCCAAAAGGTTTCGTCAAATCGCTCCACTGCGACCTCGTGCGCCGACCTCCGAACGCTCCGCCGCGCCGCATCCGCCACGCGGTTTCGCGCGATCGCCATCAGCCACGGGAGAAACGGACGCGCCGGATCGTAGGTGGCGCGCGCATTGTGGAGCGACACCAATATCTCCTGAACGATATCCTCGGCGTCCTGTGCGGGCATCGCGCCGCAGCGCCGACGCACGACGCGGCGCAGGAGGGGCAAGAGGGTGGTGAGCAGCTCACGATACGACGCGGCGTCGCCGTCTTGCGCCTGCCGCATGAGGCTCGACAGGCGCTCCGCGTCGCTTTTGCTGTGGCCGGTCGCTTGCACGCGAGCGGCTGACCCGCCGCCAGTGTCGGCCGCGGGCGTGTCGTCAATCTCACGTCGCGCGGACATAGTCCGCATGTTCTCCTCAGGCCCTCTCAGAACGAAATCAACGTTCGGTGAGAGCTGAGTGTTTGGCGCGTGAACCGGCGCGATCTGCGAAATCGTCGGCCCGCCGGTTCAGTGCGCGACAGCGCGCCGGTAGAGATGCCAGGTCGCGTGCCCGAGCACCGGAACGGTGACGGCAAGCCCGATCAGGAAGACCGCGAAGCTCACGATCAAGCTCGTTCCGACGATCAGACCCCAAACTGCCATCGTCACCGGATTGGCGGCGACCACTTTGAGCGATGTCTGAATGGCGCCGAGGGCGCCTATCTCGCGGTCGAGCAGGATGGGGAACGACACGGCGCTGATGCACAGAACCAAAACGGCGAAGAGGAGGCCAACGGTGTTGCCGAAGACGATCAGCGCCCAACCAGACGAGGTTGTGAAGACGTCGTTGAGAAACGCACCGGCTGAAGCAGGAGTATAAGCGCCGAAGGTCAATCGGTAGATCAGCCAGGCGGACCCCAGCCATCCGATGAAGATCGCCGTATGCAGGGCGGCGAGTGCGATGATGTCGGCAGCGGCGTTTTGCTGAAAGACGTTCAGCACGCCTCTCCAACTCGGTGTTTGACCGCTTTCCCGTTGACGGCTCAGTTCGCAGAAGCCGATGGCTGCGACCGGGCCAACCAGGGCGAAACCGGCGATGAGCGGAAAGAGCAGCGGTACCAGCGACTGTCCGAGCGTGATGCGGATCAGGATCAGACCGATCAACGGGTAGATCAGAGCCAAAAAGACGACATCGGTGCGCTTGGCCTTGAAGTCTTCGAAGCCGTCGCGGAGCGCGTCCAACAGATCGGCGACGCCAATCGCCTGCACGATCGGTTGCTCTGCCGTCATGTCCGTGTGGAGTGTCGGCTGCGTGGGCCCCATTGTTCTGTCCCTGGCGGGTTACGTGGACGTGCGTGACCGCACCAAACGCGCAGTCCGGTTACCCAGGAATTCGCCGCGTTCAGCGGAAAAGTTACGCCACGCTCAGATACGTCCGTGCAGGACAACGAGGTCGCGCTCGCCGATTCCTTCGACAGCCCAACTGAGAGACGGCCCTGAACGCGCCGCGCTGTAGCCTTGCTCACAGGCGACATCGTAGGCTTCTGTGGTCGTCAGGGCCCGACAACCGATAGCCTTGTTGAGCTTCTCCAACTTGGCAGCCAAGTTCACGGCGGGCCCGATGACGGTCATCTCAAGTCGGCTTTCGTCGCCGACCGTCCCGAAAATCACCGTGCCGGCGGTCGCCGCGGCGGCAACGCTCCCCGCAGGCAGAAGGCTGAGCGCGCCGGCATCGGATTGCCAAGTCGATGAGTCGGCGATGATGGCGTCGACGGCGCGGAGCGCGTCGGCGGCGTAGGCGGGGCTTTCTTCCGTGGCGCCGAAGGTCGCCATGATGCCGTCGCCCATGAACTTATCGATCACGCCGCCTTGGGTGCGGACAATGGAAATCACGCGGTGCTGGTAGGCGCCGAGAATATCCATCACCTGCTGCGGCTCCAGCCGTCCGGCTAGTTCGGTGAAGCCGCGGAGGTCAACGAAGAGAACGGCGGCCTGGCGGCGCACGCTTTGCGACAGGACGTCATCGGCCGCCTTGATCTTGGAAGCGACCGATTCGTCGAAGAAGCGTGACAGATTGGCGGCGGCCACGCTTTGGCTCACCGCCTGCACCAGAAGCGCGCGGCCGCGATAGAGCGTGACGTAAAGCACGGCGGTGACGAGCGCGACGGAGATCAGTTTGTCGACCTCCGCGCCCACGAGCAGCGAATTGCTGGTCAGGTAGCGAACATAGTCGCGGGTCACGATGGTGCCGGTCTCATCGGTGACAAGCACGATGCCAACCATGAACACCCAGCCGGCAATCGCCGCGGCACCTGTGACAAGGACGAATTTCGGATCGAAGCGCAGCGCGCGAAGCGCGATGAAGATGAACAGATAAAGGAATGTTGGTGCTTTCAGATAGAATGAGGTTGGCTGATCGTATTGCTGGTGGAAGCTCCACATTAGAAGCATCAGAAGGCTGATATCGAAGACGATCGAGCCGTAGGACGCCCAGTCCGGCAGGCGCATGCGCCACGACCAGGCAAGCCCGATCAGCGTGAGCGTCAGGTAGATGACGAGGATGTAGGGCACCAGCGAAACGCCGGTTCCCGCGGTCGGCGGCGACAGCAGATAGAGGAGACCGAAGGCGGAGACAATGCCGAGCTGGATGATCCGCATGAGGAGTTCGCTGGACCATTCCTGTTCGCCGATGCGGGCGACCACGGGCGGGGGAAGCACCTGTTTGTAGCGGCCGTTTGGGAGGCGCTCCGAAAGCCGAGCGATCCAGGCTGGCGGACTGATGCGTCGCCGCGCGGCGGTGACCTGGCCGGCGGCGGGCGCGGCTATCTGCGTGGATTGGTTCGGTGCGTCGGCCTGGCGCGTCTGCGGCCGCCCGTCGCCGGTGTCCTGCGTCATAAGGTGCCCCGGTTGCGGTTGGGCGGCGGGAGCCGCCCGGTCGTGCAGTAGAGGAAGTTGCGGCGCGTTTCGCGTCAAGCGCGATAAAGTTCACGGGATGAGCCCGTGCGCCGCGGACGGTCGATGCCGTAGACGCCGCCCATCACCGCGCCGAAGATCGCGTGCAGCGCCAGCGTCAGGATTGGCGCGGAAATGCCAAGGCGGATTCCAAACAGGCCGGCATCGCCGGCGGGCATGACGACAAGCATCATGATGAGCCATGCGCCGATCCCGAAGATGACACCGCGGATCCACGCCCGCCGGCCGGGCAGGCGCGGCTCCAGCAACGCGAACAGACCGCCCCAGACAAGCGTGCCGATCATGAAGTGAGCGAGCCAGCCGATCGCCATCGTCGATCCGCCGAGTATCTGTGTGACCAAGGCAATGACGTCGAGTTCGCCGGTCATCAGTCCGGTCATCTTCTTCACGATCAAGAGGGGCGATAGCACCACGGTCGCGACAAAGCCGGCGGTCACGCCTTTCAGGATGTTCGCCCCGATCATGTTTCCCGACCCTCGTTGCTCACTCGGCGCAGCCCCTCCCGTGTCAGTCGAGGGCTCGCTTACGCGCTGGATTCGCCGGATATGGTGCATGTGTTACGTGGCGCGAGGGCGTCTCGTCCGTGGCTTTGCCGCGCGGGCGCCTCCGATCACAGGTGGTTGTTGCGTGAGGCCGTCTCGCCTTGTGGTGGGTGGGTCCGTTGCTCCGTTAGCAGCTGGGCGGAGAGCGGGTATTGCGCTAATTGATGGGTGGGCTGATTTCAGCCGGCGGCATCACGCAAATTCACGTTGCCGCCATCGTAGCTGTCGGCAATTGTCGTTTATGATTTCGCACCCCAGAATCGGGGCATCTTCGACCCATCCAGCACCAGAAGGAAAACCGCTCGTGCCTCGCTTTGCTGCTTCTTTGATCGCCTTTGCCTTCGGCGTCGTTCTTCTCATCGGCGCTTCGCCCAACGCCTTTGCGGCGGAGATCAAGGCCTATGACCAATCGAGCTTCGAGACCGCCCAGGCCGAAGGCCGGCCGATCGTTGTCGACATCACCGCGAAATGGTGCTCGACCTGCGCCGCGCAGCAACCGATCATCCAGGCTCTGGCGGCCGATCCCGCCTATGGCGAGATGATCGTGTTCCATGTCGACTACGACAATCAGAAGGACGTCGTGCGTTCGCTTGGCGCGCGCTGGCAGTCGACGCTGATCGCCTTCAACGGAGCGGCAGAAACCGGCCGTTCGGTAGGCGACACCAACGCTGCCTCCATCACAGCCTTGTTCCAGACGGCGCTGGGCAACTAGCGCATGCTCGGCACAACCCTCTTTGGCGGGGTTGCCGGAGTCTTATCGACCCTGTCGCCTTGCGTCCTGCCGCTCCTGCCCGTCGTGCTCGGCACGGCGGTCTCCAAGCATCGGATGGGGCCTGTGGCGCTTGCGGCGGGGGTGGCGCTTTCATTCATCACGATCGGCATGTTCGTCGCGCTGATCGGGTTTTCCATCGGGCTCGACCTTGCGGTCTTCAGGACCGTTGGCGGCTTTCTCCTGATTGCGCTCGGAGCCGTGCTGCTCATCCCACGCATGCAGACGCAACTTGCGACGGCGGCGGGGCCGGTCGGCAATTGGACGGAGCAGCGCTTCGGGTCCTTCGACACGAGCGGGTGGAGCGGCCAGTTTCTTCTCGGCCTGCTGCTCGGTGCCGTGTGGAGTCCGTGCGTCGGCCCCACGCTAGGAGCGGCGTCCGTCATGGCGGCGCGCGGCGAGAACCTTGTAGAGGTCACCGCGACGATGGCGGCGTTCGGGGTTGGGGCGGCGCTGCCGCTTCTCATTATCGGCCTTCTGTCACGCGAGGCATTGATGCGCTGGCGCGACCGGATGCTCAGCGCCGGCAAAGGCGGCAAGATGGCGCTCGGATTGCTGCTTGTCGTGGTCGGCGTGCTGGTGGTTTCCGGCCTCGACAAGGCGCTTGAGGCAATTCTGGTGCAGGCATCGCCTGCCTGGCTGACGACTTTGACAACGCGCTTCTAGCGTCGAGAGAACCGGCGCAGGGGCGGAAGCGGGGGCGCTTGCGACACCGACGTCTTATTGTCCAAGCGGCGGGCGGTTGACGGACGCCATGCCCCCCGCTGCTTCGCAGCCCAAGCGATCGTTGATCCGTTTGGTGGTCGTCGTGCTGATTGTGCTCTCAGGCGTGGCGATTTTGCTGGGCTCGGTGTTCGACTGGTCGTTCAGCTTTTCCAGTGCGGACATTGAGCGCGTGATCCGGTCCTGGGGGATGTGGGGTGTGCTCGGCTCCATCGGCATCATGGTGCTGCACTCCTTCGTGCCGTTTCCCGCCGAGATCATCGCCATCGCCAATGGCATGGTCTACGGGCCGTTCTGGGGCGTGGTCATCACTTGGGTCGGCGCGATGCTCGGTGCGCTTATTGCGTTCGGCTTGGCGCGCACGCTCGGTCGCCCCTTCGTAGAACGGCTGGTCGCCCGGCGGCACTGGCAGGCCTTCGACGATTGGGCGGCAGTGCAGGGCGGGCGCATGGTATTGATCGCGCGCTTCTACCCGATCATCGCGTTCAATTTGATCAATTACGCTGCGGGCATCTCACGCATTTCGTGGTGGACGTTTATCTGGACAACCGGGATCGGAATCCTGCCGCTGACCATCCTCATGGTGGTCATGGGCGACTGGATCCACGTCCTGCCCTGGTGGGCGTGGCTGATCGTCTTGGGCGCCAGCGCAGTCGTCTGGTATCTCACGCGGCATCTGTTCCGGCCGCCGGATATGAGGGACAGTTCAGACCGCGCCGACTAAACGGCGACTGAGTGGCGCGCGGCGCGGCTGGCGAAGTAGGTGTCAAACACGGCGGCCACGGCACGCACCAGCGGGCGCGCAGCCTCCGTCATGGAAAGCTGGCCACCTTCAAGCGTGACGACTCCGTCGTCCGCCATCGCAATAAGCTCTCTGCGTTCGTCGTCGCACCAATCCGGCGTGACGCCGAAGCGTTGTGTCGCGGCGTCGAGATCGACAGTGCCGGAGCACATCAGCTCCTCGATGACGTGCGCGCGCAGCGCATCCTCGCCGTCAAACGCGTGCCCCTTGGCAATGGGCAGCACGCCAGTCTCCACTGTGCGCGCCCAGGCGCCGGGCTCGGCAATGTTCTGCACGTAGCCGCAGGGCGTCCGCCCGATGGAGGTCGCGCCGACGCCAAGCAGAGTTTGCGCACGGTCAGTGGTGTAGCCCTGGAAATTGCGATGCAGTGTGCCTTCGCGCGCCGCCTCGGCAAGCGTATCGGAGGGGAGCGCGAAATGGTCCAGCCCGATCGCCTGATAGCCGACGCGTTCAAGCGCATCGGCGGCGGCGCGCGCCTGATCGATCCGCTCGCTTGCGCCGGGCAGCGCACTTTCGTCGATGAGCCGCTGCTTCTTGGCCATCCACGGCACATGCGCGTAGCCGAAAAGCGCCAGGCGATCCGGTTGCATCGCCGCGCAGAGATCGATCGTATTGGTCAGCGTTTCGACCGTCTGGTGCGGCAGGCCATAGATCAGGTCGAAATTGATGCCCCCGACGCCGGCCGCGCGCAGCCCTTCGACCGACGCCTCCACCATGTCGGGCGGCTGGATGCGGTTGATCGCCGCCTGCACCGTGGCATCGAATTCCTGAACGCCGAAGCTCGCGCGCGTGAAGCCTAAAGCGCCGATGCGCTCGATCATGGCTTCTGTGAGCGTCCGCGGATCGCTCTCAATCGCCAGTTCCGCGTCGGCGGCGATGTCGAAATGCGCGCGCACGGTTTCCATAGCGCGCTGCAGATCGTCGGGCTCCATGGCGGTCGGCGTGCCACCGCCCCAATGGAGATGCGACAACGTCATGCGCTGCGGCAGGTGGCTGGCGAGGAGCGCGACTTCGTCGACCAGGTTGCCGACGTAGCGGGCGACCGGCTCGTAGCGCGAGGCGAGCTTCATGTTGCAGCCGCAATACCAGCAGAGCTCGCGGCAGAACGGCACATGCAAATAAAGCGAGATCGGCTCGGATGCATCAAGGGCGCTGAGCCAATCCCCGTAATCGTCCGCGCCGATGCCGTCGCTGAAATGCGGCACCGTCGGGTAGCTTGTGTAGCGAGGCACCGCCAGCGTCAGATATTTGGTCAGCTGGGAATCCACGTTGCGCACACTCCTGAACCGGTCCGCCTCGACGGCCCTCTACGGGCAACAATCCGCCATTATGCGGGGATTGTCCATCGCCCGGATGCCGCGGCGTGCCGGAGCGTCCGGGGCAAGCCTTGCTACGTATCTAGGGGCACCGATGTGCCGCCGATGGCCGCCCTTCCGGCGAAGCGCGCCGCAGCGCCAAGCGCCTCCTCCACGCGGATCGCCTCGTTCCATTTGGCCATCCGTTCGGAGCGCGCAAACGAGCCGACCTTGAGCTGATCGGCGTGCCAACCGACCGCCAGATGGAGGATGGTCGTGTCCTCCGTCTCGCCGGAACGGGCGGAGACGATCGTCCGCCACCCGGCCTTGCGCGCAGCGTCCAGCGCAGCGCGCGTCTCCGTCAGCGTGCCGGCTTGATTGGGCTTCAGGAGGACGGCGTTGCAGTCCTTCCGGGAGGCCGCGCGCGTCACCCGCTCGGCGGAGGTGACGAGATAATCGTCGCCGATGACTTGCACATCGTCGCCGACCGCCGCCGTGAAAGCACGCATGCCGATGTCGTCGCCCTCGGCGAGCGGGTCTTCCACTGAGATGATGGGGAAGCGTCGGCACCATGTCGCCAGGTGCTCCACCATGCCGGCCGTGTCGAGATCGGTGGAGTCGGTCGTGAGCCGATAGCGTTCCCCCGTTCGGAATTGCGACGCGGCAATGTCGAGCGCCAGCGCAACGTCTTCGCCGGGTCGGTATCCGGCACGCTCGATTGCCGCGACGGCCTCCTCCAGCGCTTCTTCGTTGGAGGCGAATTCCGGCCACCAGCCGCCTTCGTCGGCAACGCCGCGCAGGAGCCCACGCTCTTCCATGATGAGCCCGGCGGCGCGGTAGACCTCCGCCGCCATGATGGTCGCCTCGTCGAAGCTCGCCGCGCCCACTGGCACGAGCATCACGTCCTGCAGATCGATGCGCCGTCCGGCATGCGCGCCGCCGCCGAAAATCTGCACCAAGGGCATGGGGAGGCGCGCTTCGCCGTCGCGCAGAATGTATCGCCAGAGCGGCATGCCGGCCGACGCTGCGGCGGCGTGGGCGACGGCCATGGAGATCGCGGTCGTCGCGTTGCCGCCAAGCCGTTCCTTGTTGGCCGTCCCATCCAGCGCGATGAGGGCCTGGTCGACGGCCGCTTGGTCGCTTGCGTTCAGGCCGGTCAGGGCCGGCGCAATGTCGTCGGCGATCCCGGCAAGCGCGCGGTTCACGCCGAGCCCGCCAAAGGCGTCGCCGCCGTCGCGGAGGTCGATGGCTTCGTGGCTGCCGCGCGAGGCGCCGGCCGGCGCGATGGCGCGCCCGATTGCGCCGTCGGCGAGGTGCACCTCGGCTTCGATCGTGGGGCGACCGCGTGAGTCCCACACGCGTCGGCCCCTGACATTGCTGATGCGTGGATTGGGCGCGCTCATAGTTTGGCTCCAATTTCGGCCGCCCAAGCCCTTGCCACCTGCTCCAGCTTTTTGGGCGGCTCTGTGAGCAGATGACTTGCGACGCGGCGGACCTTGTCCTTGCTCTCCTCGGCGGTGATGTATTCCACCGGCGATTTGCCGTCGACGCGCGCCAGGAAGAGCCCCGGCAGCAGCGTCGCTGCGCGCATCTCCACATCGCTCGCCGGCTCCCAATCAATGGCGGCAAGGTAGGCGGCCGTCATCGCACCGAAGGCGTCGAGCAATTCTGCGGCGGCAGCCGGGGCCGCCACGCACTTCAAAAGCAGATGGTTCAAGCAGAAGGCGAGATCGAAGGCCGGGTCGCCGAACCAGGCGCACTCGGCGTCGACAAATACCGGTCCGCTCGGCCCGACCAGGATGTTTTTGGGGCTGATGTCGCCGTGAACGACAGTGCGTCTGGTTGTTGCGGTGCGCTCAGCGAGGCGCTCCAGCTGCGTACTAAGTGCATGATGCGCGCGCGCCGTCGCGATGAGATAGGGCTCAAGCCGTAGCGCGTAGAAGCTATCGTCCGTGGCAAAGCGCGCCGGCGCATCGGCCTCCTTGGCGAAAGCGGCGTGAAGCGTGCCGAGCCGCTCGCCGACCGCGACGGCAACGGCCCTGTCGACACGACCCGCGAGGAGGTCGGCCTTCCAGCAGCGATGGCTGCCGGGATCGAGATATTCCATGGCGAACATGCCGGCGTCGGGATCGGCGGCGAGCACAAGCGGTGCTGCGCCGGGCGCCAGCCGTGCTGCGTCGGTCAGCCAAGCTGCTTCATAGAGATTGCGCTCCACCGGGGCGTGCCATTCGGCGGCAACGCGCAGCTGCGGCAGTGCACGCTTGACGCAAAAGGGCGTGCGCCCGCCTTCCACCAGCCAGATGTCGGAGGAGACGCCGCCCGTCAGCGGTGTGTAGCGCGCGTCGCCCGGATCGGACACAAGGCCCGAGCCGGCAACGAAGGCTGAGATCGCAGGATCCGGTCGATCCAGGCGGTCGTGGTCAGGCAGGCTTGGACTCCGCCACGGCGCGTTCCGCACCTTCAAAGCCGATCTTCGAATGCGTCCCGTCGCAGAACGGCTTGTTGGTCGAGCCTCCGCAGCGACAGAGGGCGAAGGCTTCCTGAACGGTGTAGGCATTGCCGTCGGCGTCTCGCATCTCAACGGACCCCTTCACGACATAGGGTCCGTTATCGGCAATCATGATGGACGTCTCGGCCATGTCTTAATCCTCCAGCGAATCGCGCGTTGCGTCACGGCCTAGATAGGATAGGCGCGCGATTGTGCAAATCGCCGCGCGCCTCCGCTCAAAGACGCACGACCTCTTCCTTCTCGATGCTCTCTTCTGCTGCCAGGACGATCCGCAGGCTATTGACCGCCGCGTCCATGGATTCCGACAGATCGAGGTCCTCGCGGATCGCCTTCAGGAAATACTCCTGCTCGCGATCGCAGAGCTCCTGGTGGTCGGGCTCGTCGGACATGCTCATCAGCTGGTCGGGCTTCTGGAACTCCCGGCTTTCCGGGTCCACGGCCGAATGGTGCAGGCGGATCGCATCCGTCTTGGTGTGCTTGTCGATGTCGGCGGAATCGGAGAGGTCCATGTCCTCGCCGCGCGACGACTGGTTGGCGACGATGCTGACGGCGCCGTTCGGCCCCACAACGTCCTTCACGAAGAAGGCCTCCTCCGACATCATCGGCCCCCAGCCGGCCTCGTACCAGCCGACCGAGCCGTCATCGAAGGTGACGTGCAGATGGCCGTAATTCTGCTTGGCCGCTTCAGCCCACAACTTCGCACCGATGCCGTGTACACGCACCGGCTTGGCGCCGGTCAGCTGGCACATCACATCCACGTAGTGAACGCCGCAATCGACGATCGGAATGAGCGAATCGATGAGGTTCTTGTGCCACGCCCAGGCCGGGCCAGAGCTTTGCTGGTTGAGGTTGAGGCGCATGACGAGCGGCTTGCCGAGCGTCTTGCCGACCTCGATGAACTTCATCCATGAGGGATGGACGCGCAGGATGTATCCCAGCACCAGCTTGCGGTTCTTGGCGCGCGCCGCTGCCACGACCTTCTCGGCCTCTTCGATGGTGGTGGCGATCGGCTTTTCCATGAAGACATGACAGCCGGCGTCGAAGGCCTTGAGCGCGAGCTCCGCATGCGTGTTCGGCCAGGTGTTGATCGAAACGCCGTCGGGCTTCACCTCACGCATCGCTTCGTCGAAATCTTCGAACCGCGGATAGCCGGCCAACTCTTCCGGCAGGTCGTCGCGCGACTTGATGGAGCGGCTCATCAGGCCGGCGATCTCAAAGCCGTCGATGTTGTGATAGGCCTTGGCGTGCGAAACACCCATGTTGCCGACGCCGACAACAAGCATCCTGACTGGATCGGCCATTGCGTTCTCCTCCCGTCTTCCGCGAGCACGGCGCGCCGCCCGCCTGTCGTGAACGGGCGCTCGCGATTGTCTTGGCCGGCGTGAACCGGCTTATACGGCGGCGAGACGGACTGCCCGCCGCCGCAATGTCAGGTCAGCGAATGACGTTGTCGAGGAAGCGATCCTCGATCGCCGCCATATCGACGGCCGCCACGTCTTCTGTGAGCTGATAGGCCTCCGCGTCGGCGGCGACCTTGGCCGGGTCGAAGTCGTTGGCCGGACCGATAAGGTCGTTGGTCAGGTACTTCGAGGCATCGACCAGCGATTTCGTCTGTCCGATATCGGCGAGCGTTTGGAAGAACAGCTCCCACTTGGCGAAGTCGTGCCAGCCCCAGCCTTCACGCTCTTCCATGTTGCCACGGAAGACGCGGGCAAGCTGCACCAGTTGCTCCACGCCGAGATCGGTGCCGACAGTCCGCTTCAACTCCGGGAACTGCTTGAACACGGCATCCGCAGCGCCGCGCGGATTGACGTGACCGAATTCCAGGCCCATCGCCCAGCCGCGCAGATATTGCTCCAGCACGGCGCGGGATGCGTCGTCTTCCACGTCGGCGCGACGCACCACGAATGAGTTTGCCGGGAAGTTGGAGAAGTCTGAGCCGCGCCAATATTCAAGCTCCAGGCCCTTGCCTTGCCAGTCGGCGCGGAGACCCTCCCAGGCCAAAGCGGCGTCGCCCTGTCCCTGGGTCAGAAGCGTGCCCCATTGCGGCCAGCCGCCCTCCAGATAGGTGACCTTGGAGATGTCGACACCGGCGGCGGCCAGCATCGGGTCGGTAATCGCCTGCCAGGCGGCGGAGCCGAGCAGGATGGTCTTGCCTTCCAGGTTCTTGAGGTCGGTGAAGCCTTCGCCCGGACGGAACGCAAAGTCGAACACGTCGACGGCGCCCATGTTGAAGACCGACAGAAGGTCCATGTCGTTCTCAATGGCGAAGGAGAACACGCCGGGCGAGGGGTAGCCCATATCCGCCTGGCTGAGCGCGACGAACTTCACCGTCGCGGTGCCGTCGGAGGGGCCGGGTTCGAGCTTGGTGTCGAGGTCGCCGAAGTAACCCAGCTCTTTACCGATCCAGTACGGATAGTCGTCCATCACCTCTAGTGTGCCGCGCGGCGAGATCCAGGTGACGGAACCCGATGCGACCGATGCGCTTGCCGGCGACATAAGCGATGCGCCGCCCAAGGCGGACATCGACACGGCACCGGCACCCGTTACTTTCAGAAAGTAGCGGCGGTCCATCGACAGCGGACCATTCGTCTTGATTTCACTCTTGCTCAAGGCTCCCTCCCTTGTGCTGTTGGTCTTGGTTGTGTTTCGCGCGGTTCAGCCGCGTCGTTTCGCTCCTACGATTCCCACCCCGCCCATTTTTTGCCGATCAGGAAAAACGCCACGTAGATGAGAATCCCAAGCGTCGACAGGATGAGTATGACCGCAAAGAATTGCGGCATCTGGATGGTGGCGGAATAGGTGGTCAGCCGATTGCCGAGGCCGAAGCCGCCGCCGACCATCTCGGCGCCAACAGCGGTGAGCAGGCCGAAGATCGCGCCGATCATCAGGCCGACGATGATCATCGGCATGGCCATCGGAACGCGGATCTTCATGAAGATTTGCAACGTGCTGGCGCCGAAGGAGCGGGCGAGCGCGATCTTTGCGAGGTCGACGCGGCGGAAGCCGGTGGCGGCGTTGATCATCACCATGGGCCCCGATGCAAGCGCCACGGCGATGATGCGCGGCGTGTAGCCGAAACCGAAGTTCAGGATCAGGAGCGGCACGAGCGCCAGCATCGGCGTCGTCACCAGCATCAAGATGTAGGGCGCGATGATCTTTTCCGCGAAGGGGAACTGCGTAATGACCGCCGCGAGGACCAACCCAACGGAAGCGCCGATCGCATAGCCGGAGAGGAGCTCCACGAGCGTGTGGCCGAGATGCGGGGCGATGAAGCCGAAATCGACAACCAGCGAGGTCAGGATCGCGCTGGGTGGCGGCATGACGAATTGCGGCACCTGGAGGAAGCGCAACAGGAACTCGCCTCCACCGACGATGATGACGGCAACCGCTACGATCGCGGCGATCTCCTGCGCGGATTTCTTCTCGGAACTGCCCTTGAACGCGGAGAGGTTGGTAACGCCGATGCTCTGATCGTCCGTCGGCTTGGCGTCCCCGAAGGTCGGGATGCGGTCTCCGAGCTCGCGGTCAACCATTCGCCTGCTCCATGACGCCTTCTTGTTGCGGTGTCTCTCCGGAGCCGGCGGCGGCCGACGCGTCCGGGCGGTGCTCGATCTCCGCCTTGATCTCGTTGACCAGATCAAACACCTCGCGCGTCGTCATGATATCGAGCGAACGTGGACGTGGAAACGGTATGTCGAACGTCTTCACCAGACGTCCCGGCCGCGCCGCCATGACAAACACGCGGTCGGACAGGAACACGGCTTCCGCGATGTTGTGGGTGATGAAGACGATGGTCTTGCGCGTCTCCAGCCAGATTTCCTCAACGAGCAGGTTCATCTCGTCGCGCGTGAAAGCATCGAGCGCGCCGAAGGGCTCGTCCATCAAAAGAACGGAAGGATTGAACGACAAAGCGCGCACGATCGCCGCCCGCTGCTGCATGCCGCCGGACAACTCGCGGGGAAACTTGTTGCCGAAGCCGACCAACCCGACACGGTTCAGAAGCTTCTCGATATGGGCTTCGTCGGGCGGGATACCTTTGATCTCGAACGGCAGGTGGATGTTCTTGGTCAGGTTCCGCCACGGCAGGAGATTGGCCTCCTGAAACACCATGCCGATCTGGGGGTGCGGTCCGGTGACGGGCTGCCCGTCAAGCGTGACGGTGCCCGACGTCAGCGAATGCAAACCGGCGACCGACCAAAGCAGGGTCGTCTTTCCGCACCCGGACGGACCGACAACACACGCGAACTCGCCGTCTTCGACGGACATGGAATAGTTGTCGAGTGCGTGCAGCGGGCCGGACTTGGTGTCGTAATATTTGCTCGCCCGGTCGACGACGAGCTTGGGCCGCGTCTCGCCGGTCGGCGTCACGCCTGCATCCATCGCCGATTCACTCCCCCTGCTGTCCGCGCGCCCCGAAGCAGGTCGGAGCGATCCGTCCGCGAAGCGCTACTCTGCCAGAAATGCCCCTCTGTCAGAAATGTAAGTATCTTACGCGAGCCGGGAATTTGCAACAGCGTTGGTACGACCCGGAAAGGCGCAAGTTTTTGCCCGACAGCCAAAAATTGTGTAAGTTTCCAACATGGTCCCTGTTGGGGTCGGCATTGGGAGGGCGTCAAATATGGACCTGAAGATCGGACTTGTTGGTGTCGGGCAGGGCGGGCCGTCGTCGTTTCACGCGCGTTCGTTCTCCTCCATCTTCAACGGTTTCGATCCAAAGCGCGTACCTGAGGACTGGCCCACGCATGAGCACCGCGTTGAGGGTGCGCGCGTGGTCGCGGTCTGGGACAACGATGCAGCGGCGGCACGGGAACTGGCCGATGTGTTCGGCATCGATCGGGTGGCCGACACGATGGAGGACGTCGCCCGCGACGTCGACGGCGTCATCGTGGTCGACGACATCACCATGACGCATCAGAAGAAGGCGCGCTTCTTCCTGGAAGAGGGCGTGCCGACGTTCATCGACAAGCCGCTTTCAGATGACGCGCGCGAGGCGGAAGAGCTGATTGGCATCGCTGAGAAGACCGGTGCGCTGATGATGTCGACCTCTGCACTGCGCTATGCGCGCGAGACCGAGGCGGCGCGCTCCGTCATCGACGGGCTCGGCAAGATCCCGCTCGCCACCACCACCTGCCAAGGGCAGTATATGGGCGAGGATGCCGTCATCCATTACGGCATCCATCCGTTGGAGCTCGCCTACTCGGTGCTCGGCCCCGGCGTGGTGTCGGTCGACAATGTGGGCGAGAACGGCCGGAACGTCGTGAAGCTCAATTATGACGACGGCCGCGTACTCATGCTTCTGGTGTTCGCGGAGATAGCGCAGGCCTTCAAACTCGACCTCTACGGAGAATCGGGCGCGACGTCGGTGCTCGTGGAAGACTGGGACTATTTCTACTGGAAGATGCTCGACACCTATGCGGCAATGCTGCGCGACAAGGCGCTTCCGGTGCCGTTGCAGGAGACGCTGGAGATTATTCGGGTGCTGACCGCGGCCAAGGAATCGCTGTTGACCGGCAAGGCGATCAAGCTGCCGCAGGGCGGGTGAACCATGACGCAACGCGCGATCTACACATATGCCTGGGACCTTGCTGAGGACGGCGTCGACGACGCTGTCGAACGTTTCCGGGCGAGTGGACTGAACACGGTGGCCATGGCCGGCAGCTATCACGCTGGTAAGTTCCTGCGGCCGCATGGCCGGCCGGGCAAGGTCTACTTCCCCGAAGACGGCACAATCTATTTTAAAGCCTCAGACAGCGATTTCGGCGAGATCAAGCCGGTCGCCAATAGCCTGCTGGCGGAGCGCGATGTCTTGCGCGAGCTTTGCGACCAGCCGGAGCTCACCGTCAATGCGTGGATGGTGTTGATGCACAACAGCCGGCTGGGTGCGGACTATCCGCAGGCCACGGTCATGAACGCGTTCGGCGACCGTTTCGTTTACAGCCTGTGTCCGGCCAATCCGGCGGCGCGCGAGTACGCGATCAAGCTCTGCTCGACCATCACCCGCGACTACCCGATCAAAGGGCTGCGGCTGGAGACACCCGGCTTCCTGCCGTTCCAGCACGGCTACCATCAC
Organism: Afifellaceae bacterium; assembly: GCA_028284625.1. Taxonomy (GTDB): domain Bacteria; phylum Pseudomonadota; class Alphaproteobacteria; order Rhizobiales; family Afifellaceae; genus DASWJZ01. The sequence continues at coordinate 143,088 of JANQRH010000029.1, forward strand.
GAATTTGCGCTTGTCCGCCAGAACCGTTGGCTCGACGACCTGCTGGGCCTCTGCTTCTGTGAGCACTGCATGGCGGGTGCGAGTGCCGCGGGCGTCGACATGGAAGGCCTGCGGGCGCGGGTGGTCGATGCGGTCGAGACCTATCTCGATGCCGAAGTCGATTATCCCGACGACATGGCGGACGCGTTCTGGCTGGCCGATATGGTGCTCGATCGTGATCTGGCTGGACTCGTGCGCTGGCGCTGCGATGTGGTCACGTCGCTGGTGAACGACATCCGTGCCGCAGTGCGCGATGACGTCGACATCGCGGTGATCCCGTCGGTGGCGCGACCGACCAGCGGCGCCTGGTATGAAGGCAGTGATCTCGCGGCTCTGGCGCGGGCGGCCGGCGGCGTCGAGGTGTGCTTCTACGAGCCGAGCGTCGACCGGATCGTCAGCGACATGCATGACGTGAAGCGGCGGGTCGGCGATGCGGGGCGAATTAGTGCGATCCTGCGCCCCGGCCACCCCGACCTGACCGACCGAGGCATGGTCGCCGCGGCGGTGGCGGCGCTGAGCGACGGCGGGATCGATGACATCGGATTCTACAATTACGGCCACGTGCGCAAACCGGCGATGGACTGGATCGCCAATGCGTTCCGGAGCCTAGAGGGGACGTCATGAGCGGCTTGACCGACAGGGTTGTAATGATCACCGGCGCGGCCGGCGGAATCGGCCAGGAGCTTGTGCGTTGCTTCAGTGAGGCCGGTGCCAAGATCGCCGCACTCGACAAGAAGGATGACGTCACCGCTTTGGCGATGGGGCTGGCTGAACAGGGCATCGCTGCACGCGGCGAGGTCGCCGACATCGCAGACTCAGAGCGGGTGGCGCAAGCGGTTGAGAGCTTTCGCCAGGCGCTTGGACCGATCGCCGTTCTCATAAACAATGCCGGCTTCTCGTCGCGCGCGACATTGGAGCAATCCACGCCGGAGACGTGGCGCGCCGACATGGACAGCAATCTCAACGGCGCCTTCAATTGCGTGCACGCCGTGCTACCGGACATGAAGGCGGCGAAGGCCGGGGCGATCGTCAACGTCGCGTCGGTCAACGGCCTCGTTGCGTTCGGCGACCCGGCCTATAGCGCGGCCAAAGCGGGGATGATCAATCTCACCAAGGCGCTTGCCATGGAGCATGGCCGGTTCAACATCCGCACCAACGCGATTTGTCCTGGGACCGTACGCACGCCGATCTGGGACCATCGCATCGAACGGAATCCGGAAGTCCTGAAAGAGCTGGAGCAATGGTATCCGCTGCGCCGCGTGGTGGAGCCGGCAGAGATCGCCAAGGTGGCGCTGTTCCTTGCTTCCGACGACGCCTCGGCGATCACCGGTGTGGCGCTTCCGGTCGATTGCGGGCTGATGGCGGGCAATCTGGTGATGACCCGCAATCTCACATTGGAGGAGTTTTGACCTTGCGTGACGCCGATGTCGTGCGCGCTGCGGTTCCGGCGGGATCAGAGCCCGGCGAGCAACGCACGCAGATGTCCGTCAAGGATCGCAGCGACGCGGTCGATCTGATCTCGCGCATCAAGGATATTCGGGGCGAGCTGAGGCCGGCGGAACGGCGCGTCGCCGACGCCGTGCTGGACGACATTGAGTTTGCTGTGCGCGCCAGCAATGCGGAGCTTGCCAATCGCGCCCGTGTCAGCCAACCGACCGTGACGCGTTTTTCCCGCGCTGTGGGCTGCGCCGGCGTCCGCGATTTCAAGATGAAGCTGGGCCAGAGCCTGATCGTCGGCTCCATGTATCTCGGCCGTCCGCCGGCGCTTCCCGATCAGATGCGATCCGGACTTCCTTATGCGGACCTCGTCTTCGACCAGGCGCGCGCGGCGCTCGATCTGGCCGAGTCCCAGCTCGACGAGGCGCGCCTGCGTGACGCCGTCTCGCTGATCGCATCGGCGAACCGCGTGATCGTCTTCGGTGTTGGCGGCGGCTCTACGGCCATCGCCCAGGATACGCAGTACCGGCTCTTTCGTTACGGCATAGACGTGACGGCCTATTCCGACGTCTATCTGATGCGCATGGCGGCGTCGGCGCTCGGCGCGGGCGACGCGGTCATCGCCATCTCCGCCACGGGGCGCACGCAGGAAGTTCTCGGACCGGTTCGCCTGGCTCAGCAATACCAAGCCAAAGTCGTGGCGATCACTCGGCCGGAATCGGAGCTTGCCGAAGCCGCCGACATTGCGGTGACGGTGGATGTCCCCGAACTCTCCAATGTGCTGAAGCCGACCGCCTCGCGCTACGCGTTCCTGGCGATCGTCGATCTGATCGCGACGGGCTGCGGCTATGCGCTGGGTCTGGAGGCGCAAGAGACGCTCCGCCGCATCAAATACAATCTCCTCAACTTCCGGGAGGGCGAGGTGCTGGAACCTTTGGGAGACTGACTTGCGGGCGACGTCCAATGGCAGCAGCCGTCAGCTCATCCGCGCCGCCACGCTGGTCGACGGCACAGGCAGCGCGCGACGCGACGCCGATGTCCTGATTGAGGGCGACCGGATTGCCGCCATCGCGGCGCCGGGAGAGATCGGCGGCGACGATGCGACAACGATCGACGCGAACGGTCTGGTTGTCGCGCCCGGCTTCATCGACGTGCACACGCATGACGACAACGCCATCCTGGTCGATCCGGACATGAACGCCAAGGTCAGCCAGGGTGTTACCACGGTTATCGCCGGCAATTGCGGCATAAGTCTCGCGCCGGGGCCGCTCAGCGATATGCCGCCGCCGCTCAACCTGATCAGCAATGGCGATCCGAACGCGTTCCGCTTTCCGCGGCTGAGGGATTACGCCGAGGCGGTGGCCGCGGCGCGGCCGAGCATTAACGTCGCCATGCTGATCGGTCACTCGACGTTGCGTGTCGGAGCGCTGGACGATGTCCGTCGCAAGGCGAAGGCGGACGAGATCGATATCATGCGGCAACGCCTCGCCGACTGTCTCGACGACGGGGCGATCGGGTTCTCCACCGGGCTCTATTACAAGACCAATTTCCCTGCCGACATTGGTGAAGTAGCTGCGCTTGCGGAGCTCTTGTCCGACAAGGGCGGCGTCTATGTCACGCATATGCGCGATGAGCATGACGGCGTGCTCGACTCGCTCCAAGAATCGTTTGAGACGGCGAATCGCGCGCAGGTGCCGATCGTCATCTCGCACCACAAATGCGCCGGGCCCAAGAACTGGGGGCGCAGCCGCGAAACGCTGAAGGCCATCGACGCGGCGCGCGGACGGCAGCGCGTGGCGCTCGACGCCTATCCCTATGCTGCCGGCTCCACGGTGCTCGACCCCGATTGGGTCGATCCGGAAGTGCGCACGATGGTGTCGTGGTCGGTGCCGCATCCTGAGATGGACGGCCGGGACCTCGCCGACATCGCGGCGGAATGGAACTGTTCGCAGCAGGACGCCGCGCGGCGCCTGGCGCCGGCCGGGGCGATCTACTTCCTGATCGACGAGGCGGACATGCGCCGCATCGTATCCTATGCGCCGACCATGATCGGCTCCGACGGCCTGCCGCATGACAGCCATCCGCATCCGCGTCTCTGGGGCACGTTCCCGCGGGTGCTTGGCCGGCTTTGCCGCGAGGAGGGCCTCTTCACGCTGGAAGAGGCGGTGCACAAGATGACCGGCCTCTCGGCGGAGAATTTCGGGCTGACCGACCGCGGCGTGGTGCGCGAGGGCGCCTTCGCCGATCTGGTGCTCTTCGACCCGGACAGCGTCATCGACCGTGCCACCTATGACGACCCAAAGCAGCCAGCGGCGGGAATTGCCTGCGTGCTGGTCAACGGCGCCGTCGCGTGGCGTGATGGCGCGCGGGCCGATGCGGGATCCGGTCGGTTTCTAAAGCGAAGTTAGGCGGGGGCATCTAAGCAAAAGGGGAGGGCAACATGGAGCGGACGCGGATCGGCGTAATCGGCCTCGGCTGGTTCGGAGAAATCCACTGCGATGCCATAAAGGCAAATCCGGCGCTGGAGCTTGCAGCGCTTTGCACGCGCACCGAATCGCGACTGGAGGAGCTGGCGCGAAAATACGACGTCGCTCAGACCTACACGGATTATCACGCGCTTCTCGCCAATCCGGACATCGACGCTGTCAGCGTCGTCACCATGTGGGACCAGCATACGGAGCCGACTTTGGCGGCTCTCGAAGCCGGCAAGCATGTGTTCCTGGAAAAGCCGATGGCGCACACGCTGGAGGATTGCCGCAAGATCTGCGACGCCGCCAAGAAAGCCAAAGGCCATCTTATGATCGGCCATATCTGCCGCTTCAATCCACGCTACGCGACCGCGCGCCAGCAGATCGCGTCGGGTGCGATCGGCAAGGTCTTGTGCATGAGCTCGCGGCGCAACATTCCCGCCGCATGGACGCCGGAGATCTTGAACAAGATCGGGCCGATCATCGGCGATGCCATTCACGACACCGATCTGATGCTGTGGTTCACCGGCGCGCGCGTGGTCAGCGCCTACGCGCAGGCGGTTGATCTCCGCGGCAAGAAGTATCCGGATATCGGTCAGACCATGTATCGGTTCGACAATGGCGCGACCGCGACGCTGGAGACGGTCTGGTGCATGCCGGAGAAGACGCCGTTCGACATTGACGAGCGCATGAGCGTCATCGGTTCCGACGGCCTGATCCATATCCAGGACACGTTCCCCAATATCGGCATCGTGACGGCGGACGGGTTTCGCAGTCCCGACACGACCTATTGGCCGGTGCTTAACGATCGACTGAGCGGCGCACTGCGCGATGAGTTTGCCTATTTTGCGCAATGCTGCGCGACGAATACGCCGCCGGCCATCATTACGCCGGAAGAATCGATGGCGGCCGTAGAGGCAGCTCTCGCGGCTGAGGAATCGGCAGCGACCGGCGAGGTCGTGCGGCTTTAGCGACAAGGGAGGCGACGATGAGTGAGACAAGCGGCATCGCGCATTGCCTGAACCATGTCGGCGTCTCCGTGCCGGACATCGATGCGGCGATCGCCTGGTATCAAAAAATCTTTGCGTTCACGCTCATCGCCGCACCGGCGGAAGTGCAGGTTGACGGATCGCATTTTGCCAATCTCGCCGGCAACATATGCGGTCCCCGCTTCGGCGGGATGAAGATCGCCCATATGGTGACCGGTGACGGAGTCGGCTTCGAGCTCTTCCAATTCCTTGGACCGGAGCCGGAGCGTCGTGCCGACACGATGGAATATTGGAAGAACGGCTTCTTCCACATCGCCATCACAGCGCCGGATGTCGACGCGAAGGTTGCGGAAATCGTCGCCGAAGGCGGGGTGAAGCGTTCGGAGATCTGGACGCTCTTCCCCGGCGAAGACATCAAGGTGTGCTATTGCGAAGACCCGTTCGGCAACGTCATTGAGATCATCTCGCATCGCTACGAGCAGGCGCTGGCCAATCGCGGCTAGCACCGGCGCAAGGTTCGTTGCACGGCTCTACTTATTTGATCTGCCTCATGGTTGGCCGCGTGAAGCAACGCAGGATCGGCACGGCAGGACCAAATTGGTGAGGAGGGCATCCGCATGACTAGGCTCATCAACCAAGTCGACGCGATCGTTGCGGACAGCCTCAACGGTTTTTGCGCGGCGTATGCCGATATGCTGGTCCTTGGCGAGGGCGGGAAATTCGTGTGCCGCCGCAAGACGGTTCCGCACAAGGTTGCGGTTATCGGTGGCGGCGGATCGGGACATGAGCCGCTCGATATCGGCTATGTCGGGCACGGCATGCTGGACGCCGCCTGCCCGGGTGGCGTGTTTTTCTCGCCAACATCCGACCAGATGATCGACGCCGTGGAGGCCGTGGCCGGCGATGCCGGCGTGCTCTTCATCGTCAAGAACGAGCGCGCCGATGTGATGAACTTCGACCACGCGGCGGAGATCGTGTCGGAACATCAGCACGAAGTCCGCATCGTGCGGGTGAGCGACGATCTGGCCGGTGGTGCGGAAACTGCCGAAGCCAGGCGCGGTGCCGCCGGCACGGTCATTGTGCAGAAGATTGTCGGCGCGGGGGCTGAGGAAGGGATGGGTCTCGCCGACCTTCAGGCGCTCGGCGACAAGGTCAACGCCAACACACGCTCCATCGGCGTCGCCATGCGGGGACCCACGGCGCACGATACGACCGAGCCCGGCTTTGAGGTCAGCGAGGGTGAGTTGGCCTTCGGCGTCGACATTCGCGGCAAGCCAGGCTCCGTTCGTGCGCTCGGCGGTGCTGACGCCATTGCCGAGAAGATGGTCGGGTCCATCCTGGACGATCTCGACACGCCATCCGGCGACGTCCTGCTCTTAGTCAACGGCTTTGGCGGCACGCCGGCGATTGAGTTGCAGGTTTTCTACGCCGCAGCGCGTCGGCTCTTGGAGGGGCGGGGCTTGAACGTCGCCCGCTCACTTGTGGGGAGCTACGTCACGAGCCTCGACATGGCGGGATGCTCGTTGACGGTCACCAAGCTTGAGGACGACATGACCCGCCTCTGGGATGCGCCGGTCCACACGCCCGCGCTCCGCTGGCGGATGTAGGGCGCGCCGAATCTGGAGTCAGGCACCGCGCTTGACCGCCGCCACGTGTCCGGCGAAGGCCGCGTCGGCCATAAGCGCCTTGCAGCGCTCGAAACGATTGACGGAATAGGCCCAGAAATCCTCCGCCGGATTGTCGTTGGCGTGCTGAATCAGACCCCAAAGCGTCCATAAGAGGTCGCACATGGCTTTGTAGATCACGATCCGGCCAAGCTCGTCGGGCCGCGGATCGCGATCGAAATAGGCGTCGATCATTTCCTCCTCCTGCGCGGCGTCGAAACCGGCTTCCACCGAAAGGTCGGCGAGGTCCCACATCGGATCGTTCATGCCGGAATATTCCCAATCGACGATCCACATGCGCTCGCCGGTATCCAAGAAGTTTTCGCACAGCGGATCGCAATGACAGGCGGCAAGCGGTAGCGGGCGCGCAGCAAGCGCCTCGCGCACGATCTCCGCTTCCGCCAACGCTTCGTGATAGCCGTTCGGCAAATCGACGGTCTTGCCGGCAAGGACTTTGAGATAGTCGTCGATCATCGCAAACAGCTCGAAGCGGAAATCGAAGCGCGCGTCCGAAACGTGCAGCCTATGGAATGCGCGCGCCGCACGCTCCGGTGATCCGCTTCGTGACTTGAAGAGCCCCGGCGTCATCGTCGTCGTGTCTTCGATGAAGCGCGTCACCATGATGCCGGATTGCGCGTCGGCGTGGATCACCTCCGGCGAGACGCCGGCTTCGGCCGCGGCGCGGGCTGCCCCCGCCTCGTTGTCGCGGTCGATATATTCCTCCGTGCCCTTGCCGGGGATGCGCAGGCAATATGCGCCAGCGCGGAAGACGATGTTGGTGAGCCCGCCGAGCCGCTCCAGCGGTCCGTCATAGTCGGCAAGCTCGGCAATGCCGGCCATTGCCGCACGTGCCTGTTCCTCCTCCGTCAAATTCGCCCCCCGCGCATATGATTTGCCTGCCGCCACGGTTCCACAGTTTGGCCGGCTTGGCTATCGTCCAACGGTCGAACGGGGAGAGTGCTGATGAGCGACGGCAAGAGCGAAGAGAAGCTCGCCGCTGTCTACGGCGCAAAGAGCGCTGAGGAGATCGCCGCGCTCTACGACGACTGGGCAGGAAGCTATGACGCGGAGATGGCGGCCGCCGGCTATCGCCATCCGTCAATATGCCTGGCGCTCTTGGCGCGGCATTTGCCGCAGGGTTCAGCGCCGCTTCTCGATGCCGGGGCCGGGACCGGGCTCATCGGCGAATGGCTGGCAATCATGGGCTACCCGCATGTGGAAGCGCTCGACATTTCCGCCGGCATGCTGGCCGTTGCCGAGAGGAAGGGGGTCTATCGCGCGCTCCATAGGCATGCGCTCGGCACGTCGCTGCCCTTCGCCGATGGCCATTTCGCCGGTATCGTCTCAGCCGGCGTCTTCACCTCCGGCCATGTGGGGGCTGAGGCCTTGGGCGAGCTGATCCGCATCTGCCGCGCGGGCGGCGCGATCGTGCTGACCGTCAAGGATAGTGTCTGGAATGGCGGCTTCGCGGCGCGGCTTGTCGAACTTGAAGCGCAAGCGATGATTTTGCGCGCGGAGGAAACCGCGCCTTATGTCTCCATGCCGGGCACGGACGACGATGTTCCGAGCCGCGGCGTCGTACTTCGGGTTCTCTGAAGCGCCGGAAGGGGCGCTACGCTTTCACCCTTGCGCTTTGCGGATCGTAGAGCGGTCCCAGATGCAATTCGGCCGGCACATGCTCCGCCGCGACGACCAGCTCGTAAGACCCGGCGTTCAGCCATTCATCCGTGATGCCGTCGGCGTGGCGCACATAGCCGTAGCCGATCGGTTTGCCTATCGTGTAGCCGTAGCCGCCGCTCGTCAGATACCCGGCGAACTCGCCGTCGCGCAGGATCGTTTCGCGGCCGAGGAGCACGATCTCAGGATCAGCTGTGGTGAAGCCGATCAGCTTCTTGGAAAGCGGCGTATTGGCGGCGCGCTCCGCCGCCGCGCGGCCGACGAACTGCGTGTCGCGGTTGAGACGCACGGCCCAGCCGAGGCCGGCCTCGAAAGGGGTATCGTTCGGCGTGATGTCGGAGCCCCAGGCGCGGTAGCCCTTCTCAAGCCGCAGCGATTCCAGCGCGCGATAGCCGACAGGGCGCAGACCATGTGGCTCACCCGCCGCCATCAGCGCATCGAAGACATCGCCGGTCGCGGCAAGCGGGATGTGCAGCTCCCAGCCAAGCTCGCCGACATAGGTGACGCGGAGCGCGCGCACGATGTGCCCGGCAATCGTGATCTCACGCGCATGCGCGAAGGGAAACGCTTCGTTGGAGACATCCGCGTCGGTGACGGCGCTCAGCACGTCGCGGGCGCGCGGGCCCATAAGCGACAGCGTGCCGAAATCCTCCGTCACGTCGGTGAGCGTCGCGTCGAGTTCCGACGCGATGTGGTCGGCGATCCAGGCGCCGTCATGCACGCGGAAGCCGGTGCCGGTCACGATGTAGAAGAGATCGTCGGCAAGGCGCGTGACGGTGAGGTCACATTCGATGCCGCCGCGCGTGTTCAGCATCTGCGTATAGGTCAGCCGGCCCGCCGGCTTCGTCACGTCGTTGGCGCAGATGCGCTCCAAGGCGGCAACGGCGTCGTGACCGCTCAGCTCGAACTTGGCGAAAGACGACTGATCGAAGACGCCGACGGCCTTGCGCACCAGGCGGTGCTCCTCGCCGACCGGGGCGAACCAGTTCTGCCGTCCCATCGAACAGTCGTCGCGCGGCGCCATGTCGGACGGCGCGAACCAGTTCGGCCGCTCCCAGCCGAGCTTTGAGCCGAACACCGCGCGGTGGCGCTTCAGCCGCTCATAAAGCGGCGAAACGATGCGCGGACGGCCGCTTTCGTATTCTTCGTGCGGAAAGGCGATGGTGTAGTGCTTGCCGTAAGCCTCAAGCGTGCGGTCTGAGACCCATTGCCGGTCGCGGTGCAGGTCGGAGAAGCGGCGGATATCGACGACCCAGAGGTCGAGCGGCGCTTCGCCCTCCATCGCCCAGGCGGCGAGCGCCCAGCCGGCGCCGCCGGCCGAGGCAATGCCGAAGGCATTGAAGCCGGCGCCGACGAACATGTTGGCGATGCCGGCGGGCTGGCCGAGGATGAAATTGCCGTCGGGCGTGAAGCTCTCCGGGCCGTTGATCATCTGCTTCACGCCGGCTGTCTCAAGTGCCGGCACGCGCTCGATTGCCTGCTCCAGATGCTGGCCGAAATGATCCCAATCGTCGTCGAAGAGCTGGAACTGGAAATCGTTCGGCACGTCGCCGGTCGTCCAGGCAATGGGGTTCGTCTCGTAGCCGCCCATGACGAGGCCGCCGACCTCTTCCTTGAAATAGGTGAAGCGGTCGGGGTCGCGGATTGTGGCGGCGTTGCGCGACAGGCCGTCGATCGGCTCGGTGATGATGTATTGATGCTTGACCGGCTGCAGCGGCACCTCAACGCCGGCCATCGCGCCGACCTGCCGTGCCCATTGACCGGCGCAATTGACGACCGTGTCGCAAATGACGTCACCGGCATCGGTCTCTACGGCCGCGATACGGTTTCCTTCCATCCGGAGGCCGGTGACGCGCACGCCCTCCACAATCGTGGCGCCGTGCATGCGCGCGCCGCGCGCCAGCGATTGGGTGATGTCGGAGGGGCTCGCCTGACCGTCGGTCGGCAGAAACGATGCGCCGACCAGATCATCGACCTGCATCAGCGGCCACATCGCCTTGACCTCGGCGGGGGAGAGGAGGTGCATCTCCATGCCGAAGCTTTTTGCGGTCGTGGCGAGGCGCTTGTATTCGATCCAGCGGTCGGCGTTGCAGGCGAGGCGCAGACAGCCGCTCATCTTCCAGCCGGTTTCCAGGCCGGTCTCTTGGTCAAGCCGGCGGTAGAGGTCGACGGAGTATTTCAGGAGCTGCGTGATGCTCGCCGATGAGCGAAGCTGCCCGACAAGCCCCGCCGCGTGCCATGTCGAGCCGCCGGTGAGCTTGCCCTGCTCAATCAGGAGCACATCGGCCTTGTGGTCGCGCGCCAGATGATAAGCGGTGGAGCAGCCAATAATGCCGCCGCCGATCACCACGAAGGCGGCGTGGCTTGGAAGTGTTGTCGTCAAAGGGCGCCCCAGCGGGAGGCATAGGCGTTGAGCGCGCGGTCGAGCTTGGCGAGGTTTTCGTCCGTGTAGGCGACATAGTCGGCGCCCGGCGCGTTGAGGTAGAGCTCCGAGACCATGCTCCACATGGCCTCACGCAGAAGCGACGCGCATTGCATGGCGGCGAGCGCTTGGCGCAATTCCGTGGTCGGCTCGGCTTCGAAATAGCGCTCCAGCAGCGCATCGGCTGCGGCGATGTCAAACTCGGCGTTGGAGGCCATGCCGGCGAGATCGAACATCGCGGTGGAGAAGCCGGCATATTCAAAGTCGATTAGCCAGAGCCTTTCGCCGTCATCGATGAAGTTGGCGGGCAGGAGATCGTTGTGGCCGAAGACGATGGGAAGCGGCACCTGCACCGCCTCCAGTCTCTCTGCGAGCGCAAGATAACGCGGCAACTCATCTGTCATCCGGCTGTTGCCGGCTTGAAGCGTGCGCGCGTAGTCGCGGATGACGTGAAACACCCAGAACATGAAGCCAGGTCCGGTGACATGCGCCGGCAGCATCTGGTGGAAGCGTCGCACCAGATCGGCGATCCGGCCGGCATTGTCGCGGACATCCGCCGCGCCATAGGTGCGCCCGTCGATAAAGGCGCAGACCATGCTGCCGGGCTCGGCGTCGATGACCTTCGGGCCGATCCCCGCCTCGTGGGCGGCGCGTGCGACCATGATCTCGCGCTCGCGGAAGACGTGGTGAAAGGGAAAGTCGCGGCCGAAACGCACGATGGCGCGCTTGGCGGAATCGGTCACGACGAAGCTCTCATTGCTGAGGCCGCCGGCCACGGGCTCAACGGCAATCGTCCCGGTCCAGCAACCGAGGTCGGCAATGCGGCGGAGTGTGGAATCGTCGACCTGGCTCACAAGCGTCACCGTTGCAGGCCGAGGCCGGCGCGCACATGCGCAGCGCCGGCTGAGATGAGGCGATCGGCGATGATAGCGATGAAGGCGACGGAAAGCCCGGCGACCAAGCCGCGGCCGGTGTCGGCCTTGGTCAGCGCGATATAGACCTCCTGCCCGAGGTCGCGGGTGCCGACGAGTGCGGTGATGACCAGCATGGACAGTGCCAGCATGATCGTTTGATTGATGCCCAGCATGATCTCCGGCAGCGCCAGCTTGATGCGGATCTTGGTGAGGATCTGCCGCTTGGTTGAGCCCACAGCCGTTCCGGCTTCGATCAGATGCGGGTCGACCTCGCGCAGACCGTGCACGGTATAGCGGATCGCGGGTGCGATCGCATAGGCGACGACGGCGATCATCGCGGTAAAATCGCCGACACGGAAGAGCATGACGGCCGGCATCAGGTAGACGAAGGAGGGCAGCGTTTGCAGCGTGTCGATGATCACGCGCACGACCTTCCACAGCCGCTCGCGATCCGCCGTCACGATGCCGATCAGAAAGCCCAGCGCGCCGGCAATGATGACGGAGATGCTGCAGAGATAGACGGTGACCATGGCCTTTTCCCATTGCCCGGTGGCGGCGATGAGAAAGGCGAGGGCTCCTACGAGCGCGGCCAGACGGATGCCGCCGAGCGTCCAACCGGCGAGCGCCAGCAAGCCGACGACGCCAAGCCAAGGCAGGCCGAGGAGGAAGCGCTTGAAGGGGATCAGGACATTGAGCAGTAGGACGTTCTTGAACGCCTCGATCTGGTCGAAGAAGTTGACGTTGATCCAGCGCACGACCTCTTCCCAGAAGGAGCCGGTGGAGAGCGTCAGCGCGGCCGGGAAAGTCTGAACCGCGCCTATCGCCAATCCCGCGATGCCGCTCACGATGACGATGCCGAGCGCCGCTGTCACATAGGGGTAGCGCGCCAAAAGCGACGTTGGTTCCGCTTCGGCGTGTTTGGGCGCCAGGCCGCGATCGGCGACGGCGTGCGACAGACGATCGAGCGCGATTGCCAGCGCGACGATGGCGAGCCCGGCCTCAATGCCGGTGCCGATATCGAGCCGGCGGAGCGCCGCCAACACCTCAAAGCCGAGCCCGCCGGCGCCGATCATGGAGGCGATGATCACCATGTTGAGCGACAGCATGATCACCTGATTGACGCCAACCATCAGCCCCGGCAACGCGGAGGGGACCATGACACGCCAGGTCATCTGACGGCGCGTGCAGCCGACCATGTGGCCGAGGTCGAGAACCTCCGACGCGACGCCTTTCAGCGCCAGCATCGTGACGCGCGTCATCGGGGGGAGGGCGTAGATGATCGTCGCCACCACCGCCGCCGTCGGCCCAAACCCGAACAGAAACAGGATCGGCACCAGATAGGCAAAGACCGGAATGGTCTGCATCAGATCGAGAACCGGAACGATCACCTTTTCCAGCCAGCGCCAGCGATATCCGGCGATGCCGATCAGAAGCCCGCCGACGACGCCGAGCGGTACGGCGATAAGAATGGAGGCGAGCGTGACCATGGCGTTGGTCCATTGGCCGAACAGCGCAATGAAGCCGAAGCAGGCGACGACCAAGGCGGCGAGCCGCCAGCCGCCGGCGTAGTGGCCGATCAGCCCGAGAATGGCCATGACGGCGATCCACGGCAGTGGCGGCAGAATCTGTACGGCATCCGAGCCCTGGCCGGACAGGAGGCCGGTGGAGAGCGCGCCGAGTGCGATCCGGTAGGGGAAGTCGATGATGGCGGCGATGAACCGGGTGAGGTCGGTGAAGGTGAAGAGGCCGAAACTTGCATCCTCCACCAGCCAGCGCATGGCGTTGCCGATCCAGCGCTGCAGCGGGATCTGCGCGGCCTTCGGGTACTCGAACGCCCAACCGGCGATCGGCTCGGCGAACAGCCAGAGCACTGCAAAAAGCACGAGGGCTGCCGCCCATAGCGCATGCATCGCACCCCATCCGGAGCGGATGCCGGTGCGCGATGCCACATCAAGCGGGGCGGCCGCGGGCGCCGACACGGGGGTCAGCTCCGCATCATGACGTCGACCACGTCGGTGCGCCGGAGAGCGCCGACGGGCGCTCCGTCCTCGTTTAGGACCCGCAGCGTATCGACAGCATCAGTGAAGAGCGGCGCGGTTTCGGCGATCGTCGCCGCGGCGGCGATGTCGCCACCCCATCCGCCATTGGGCGGGCGGCCGGGCAGCTCGGTCATCACCGAGCCGACGCGGATCACCTTCGCCTTGACGACGTTGCGCGTGAACTCGGCGACATAGTCGTCGGCCGGCGCCATCACGATCTCTTCCGGCGTGCCGATCTGCACGACATGCCCATCCTTCATGATGGCGATGCGGTCGGCGAGACGGATCGCCTCGTCGATATCGTGGGTGATGAAGACGATGGTCTTCTTCAAGACCGATTGCAGGCGCATGAACTCGTCCTGCATCTCGCGTCGGATCAGCGGATCGAGCGCGGAGAATGGCTCGTCGAGAAACCAAAGCTCCGGCTCAACAGCGAGCGAGCGGGCGATGCCGACGCGCTGCTGCTGGCCGCCGGACAATTCGCGCGGGAAGAAGCCCTCGCGGCCGGCGAGGCCGACAAGCTCGATCATCTCCGCGGCGCGCGCTTCGCGGCGGGCGCGGTCGATCCCTTGAATCTCCAGCGGAAAGGCGACATTGCCGAGTACCGTCAGGTGCGGCAGCAGCGCAAAATGCTGAAACACCATCCCCATCTGGTGACGGCGAATCTCGATCATGCGCTTGGCGTTGGCCTTGAGCAGGTTCTCACCGTTGAAGAGAATCTCCCCGGCGGTCGGCTCAATCAGCCGAGACATGCAGCGCACCAAGGTCGATTTGCCGGAGCCTGAAAGGCCCATGATGACGAAGATCTCGCCCTCATGAACGTCGAGGCCGACATTGCGCACGGCGCAGACAAGGCCCGCCTGCTTCAGCTCATTGTCGCTCGGTTCGGCGTGGGCTGAAAGGTAGCGCTCCGCGCCCGATCCGAACAACTTCCAGACCGCCTGGCAAACCAGTTTCGTGGGGGCAACGCTCATGGTCTGTTGGATGCACGATTCTTGACGTGCGGCAGATTCTGTAGGCCGCGGCGCCGGCAAGTCCTCGGCGCCGCGGCTTTAGTGCTCAATTGATCCAGGTCGACCAGCGGGCTTCGTTGTTGCTGATCCACTCGGCGACCACGTCATCGACCTCGCGACCATTGAGGTCGACGTCGGCAACCATGTCGCCCATCTCGTCGTTGGTGATGTTGAAGGCCTTGATCGCTTCGCGGGCGCCCGGCCACTTCTCCTGGACCATGGTCGAGGCGACCTTCCAGATCGGTCCGCGCGGCTTGCCGCAATCATAGGCCGCGTCGGCATTGCTGCCCCAGGCGGGGTCGGCGTAGCACTCCGCCGTATAGGCAGGGAACTCGACCCACTCGCCCTCATACTTCACCGGCGCCCAATGCGGTGCATAGACCCACAACATGATCGGCGCCTGGCGCTGGTAGGCGGATTCAAGCTCGGCGAAGAGCGCCGCATCGGTTCCCGCATGCACGACCTCGAAGGGGAGGTTCAGCGCTTCGGCGCGCTCGTCGTCATAGCCGCCCCAGGTGACGGGGCCGCCGAGATAGCGCCCGTTCGGCGCCGTTTCGGCCGTGGAGAACGCCTCCGCGCAGGCCTCGTCAAGAAGCGCTTCCCAATTGGGGAGGCCGGGGCATTTCTCCGCCATGTAAGAGGGGTACCACCATTCCTCGATCGCCTGCATGCCGGTCTCGCCGAGGTTCTCCACCGTTCCGGTCGCGGTCGCCTCGTCCATGGCGTCGCGCCCGGTGGTCTCCCAGATCTCCATGGCGACGTGCAGGTCGCCGGTCTTCAGCCCGGCGAATTGCGCGATGTAATCGGCCTGCACATATTCAATGTTGTATCCGGCCTTCTTCAACACCTCGCCCATGATCTTGGTGGTGATGAACTGGCCGGTCCAATCGTGCAGCGTGAGCTTGATCGGGTCGGTCGATTCCTGAGCGGCCGCGCCGACGGGCGCCAGGGCAAGGCCTATGGCAAGGGCCAGGGCGCCTGCTTGAATCCGCGATTTCGTTGATCTGTGCATTCGCCCACCCTCTCTTGGCGTTGTCGATTATGCGCGGGCACCGGCCACATTATTGCGGCGGCGACCGCGCGGGAGTGTGGCGCGCGCCAAGTTGGGGAGTCAATGCGCCGTCGGAGCCTTGAGGAGCCTATTGGAAACCGCCCATTGGAGACTAGGGGCGGCGATGATATGTGCATGGCGACGACCTCCCAGAGCCACAACGCACGCCGACGATGTCGCAAGCCCGGCACAGACAACTGAAGGCTGTGCTGTTCGACAAGGACGGCACGCTGCTTGATTTTCACGCCACCTGGTCGCCGATCCTGCGCGAGGTGGCGCTTGACCTGACCGACGGCGATGCGGAGGAGGCGTTCCGTCTTCTCAAGATTGGCGGGTTCGACACGGAGCGCGACCACATTGCTCCGGGTTCGGTGTTGGCGGCAGGCAATTCCGACGATCTGGTATCGCTGTGGTACCCTGACGTGACGGAGGGTCGTCGCCGAACATTGCGGCAGCGGATCGACGGGCTGGCGCATGCGCGCGCCACGACATCAGTGCCGGTCGCCGGGCTTGCCGATACGCTCGACGTGCTCGCGGGTGCCGGATATGCGCTCGGCATCGCCACCAGCGACGCGACGGAGGCGGCGCACGCCGGAATCGACGCGCTCGGCCTCAGCCATCGGTTCTGCCGCATCATCGGCTACGATGCGGTGGCCCGACCCAAGCCTGCGCCTGACATGGTGGTGGCTTTCTGCGCGGCGGCGTCCGTTGCGCCGGCGGAGGTCGTTGTCGTCGGCGACAGCCGGCACGACCTCGCCATGGCTCGCGCAGCGGGGACGGGTGCGGCTGTTGGCGTCCTGAGCGGAACCAGCGGTCACGATGATCTGGCGACGCTCGCCGATGCGGTCATCGCCGATATCAGTCAGTTGCCGAATTGGCTTGCCGACCAGGCCTGAACGCAGCGGACGGTTCGCTCAGGACGGCGCGTCGTCCTGGTGCAGCACGTAATCGGCCGGCCGCGCGTGGGCGAGCACGCGTTTGGCGTTGGGGATATCGTTGGAAAGCGCGCGTGCGCGAGCGTCTTCCTCGTTCATCCCGTATTTGAGCCAGCGCCTCACCAGCCGGCGCTCCAATTCCTCAAACGGCACCGCGATGGCCGCCGTCAGGCCGAAGAAGCGGCCGAGATCGTCCCAGCCCGGCTCATCGAGAAGCAGGTAATTGCCCTCCACGATGAGGATGCGGTGCTCGGGCGTAACGATCGCCGCACCGGCGCGCGAAATCTCAAGGTCGCGGTCGAAAAGCGGAATCGCCACATCAGAGGTGGCCGTCGCAAGCCGCTCCAGCATCACCGCAAATCCATCCACATCGAACGTCTCAGGCGCACCCTTGCGCGGCAGAAGCCCGCGCGCCTTGAGCACGGAATCGTCGTAATGGAATCCATCCATCGGCACGACGATGGCGGCATGTTCCGCGCCGCTGTTCAAAGCCTCAACAAGGCGGCGTGCGAGCCTCGACTTGCCGGCGGCCGGCGGTCCGGCAATCGCGGCCATGAGCCGCTCGTTGTTGTGCGCGCGCTCGGCGATCAGCGGGGCGAGGGCATTGGCCGAAATTCGCGTCTCTCCTTGCATCATGTCTCCGGATGTCTGGCGATGGTGCAGCGGCTTTGGGCGTTCGAGCCGGTCCTTTGATCGGGCTGCGGCGCCGCGCCGCGATTGGCTGGGGAAACTGTCATCAAAGTTTAGAACAGCTCCAATAAGCCTAGCGGAAACGGTGCGGTTGAGGCGTGCCGCGACGACGCCTGTCGGCTCGCGCGGTGCCCTCAAGACAAAACCGTGGATTCCAGGTGTCAGCAACCCCTCGAGGAGCAATCAATGACGACGTACAACAAGGACGAGCTTTCGTTCGACGAATATGACGAGGTGATCAATCCGCGTCCGGAGGAGACGGATTTCGACCGCGTCGTCGAAGCCGCGATCAACCGCCGCGATCTGATGCGGAGCGTCGTGGCGTTCGGCAGCTTCGCCGCCCTCTCTAGCTTTGCTCCGACCATGGCGCGGGCCGCGACCGATCGGTTCGCGTTCGATCAGATCCCCTCCAACACGTTGGACGCCATCACGGTGCCGCAGGGATACAAGGCGGACGTGGTCATCAGCTGGGGCGATCCGTTGTGGTCCGATGCGCCGGAGTTCGATGGCGCGACGCGCGGCACCGGCAAGAGCCAGGCGCGCGCATTCGGCGACAACACCGACGGCATGGACGTGTTCTCCCACGGCGAGAAGACGCTCCTGGTCGTGAACAATGAATACACAAACCGCTCGATCATCTGGGGAAATCGCGCCGAAGGCAAAGCGGAAGTCGACGACGACGTCGTCAAAGGCAAGATGGCGCACGGTATCACGGTCGTGGAGCTTTCCGCCGATGGCGGCGCCTGGACGTTCGTCAAGGACAGCCCCTACAACCGGCGCATCACGCCGGACACGGAGATGGAGATCACCGGGCCGGCGGCCGGGCATGACCTCCTGAAGACGGAAGCCGACCCGACCGGAACGCGGTCGCTCGGCACGTGGAACAATTGCGGCAACGGCGTCACGCCCTGGGGCACGTATCTGACCTGCGAGGAGAACTTCAACGGCTACTTCTCCGCCGCTAAGCCGGAGCATGAGGTGTCGCCGGAGCTTGCTCGCTACGGCATCTCCGGCAGCGATTGGGGTTACGGTTGGGCGCGCGTCGACGAGCGTTTCGACGTGTCCAAGCATCCTAACGAGCCGAACCGCGCAGGCTATGTCGTGGAGATCGATCCGCGGGACCCGGACTCAACGCCTAAGAAGCGCACAGCGCTTGGCCGCTTCAAGCATGAGAACGCCGAATGCGTCGTCAACAATGACGGCCGCGTCGTGGTCTATCTGGGCGACGATGAGCGCGGCGAGTTCATCTACCGCTACGTCTCAAACGGCGTGTTCGCTCCAGGCGAATCGACTGAGGCGCTGCTGAACGACGGAACGCTCTCCGTCGCCAAGTTCAACGACGACGGTACCGGCGAGTGGCGGGAGTTGACGTCGGAGACGACCGGCATGGCGAGCCTGGCGGAAATCTGCGTGCATACGCGGCAGGCGGGCTCCGCCGTCGGCGCCACGACCATGGACCGGCCGGAGTGGATTGCCGCCAACCCCAATGCGGCCGAAATCTACTGCTCGCTGACCAACAACAAGAATCGCGGCATCAAGCCGAATGCCGGTGGCGATGAGACGCCGGTGGGCGGACCCAATCCGCGCGAGGCGAACAATTACGGCCAGATCGTGCGCTGGCGGCCCGATGGTGCCGATCACACCGCCAAGGGCTTCTCGTGGGATCTGTTTGTGCTGGCCGGCAACCCGACGGTGCATTCCGACGCCTATGCCGGCTCTGCCAACGTCAACGCCGGCAACATGTTCAACTCGCCGGACGGGCTTAAGTTCGATTCCAACGGCGTGCTGTGGATCCAGACGGACGGCAATTACTCAAACGCGGAGGAGTTTGCCGGCCACGGCAACAACCAGATGCTCGCCGGCGACCCGGTCACCGGCGAAATCCGGCGCTTCATGGTCGGGCCCAATGAGTGCGAGATAACCGGGCTGACGTGGAGTGCCGACCGTCGCACCATGTTCGTCGGCATCCAGCATCCCGGCGAGAAGGGCAACAGCCACTGGCCGGATGGCGGTGACACCGTTCCGCGCTCCGCCATCATCGCCGTCACGCGCAGCGATGGCGCGCTGGTTGGTTAGTGAGAGTCGACATGCGGCGGTCGGTCTGTTCGGGCCGCCGCATGCCGTGATCGATTTGTTCAAATGGTGCGCGGCCGCTCGATTGAGATGGCCGTGGCCATTGGGAGGCTTGATTGAACTCCTCATCGACGCGTCGCGCCGTCGTCGCAGGCCTTGCCGCGAGCGTCTCACTTCTGGCGGGGCAGCAGCGTGCTTCTTCAGCGAAGCGGACGCTACGGCTTCGCAAGTGGCAGTGCACCGACCAGGATTGCGACCCCTATATCTACGATCCGTCGGTGGGCGATCCGAATGCCATCGACCCGGATAATCCGATCCCGCCGGGCGTCCCCTTTGAAAAGTTGCCCGACAATTGGATCTGCCCGCTCTGCGCGGACATCAAGAGCCATTTCGTTCCGATGAACGAATGGGTGGATGTCGAGGTGGACGTTTAGGCATCGATCCGAAATGGCGTTCCGGCGTTCGGATCGGCGCTCGTCTAGTCCTCAAAGCGCAGCAGAAGATCCTTGGCGTCGATCTGATCGCCGGGCTTGACCAGGACTTCGGCGACCTTGCCGTCGCGGTCGGCGTGGATCGCAGTCTCCATCTTCATGGCTTCGATGGACAGAAGTACGTCGCCGGCGCGCACATCCTGGCCGGCCTCCACGGCGACACCGGAGATGACGCCGGGCATGGGTGCGGCGACATGGGCGGCGTTGCCGGCCTCTGCTTTCGGGCGCTGCTCGGCGGCACTTGCGCCATGCGCGCGATCAGGCACGCGGGCAATGCGCGGCTGCCCGTTGAGCTCGAAGAAGACGCGTACCAGGCCGCGCTCATCCGTCTCGCCGATCGCCTGGCAACGGATGATCATGGTCTTGCCGACCTCAAGCTCGGCATGGATCTCGTCGCCCGGCGCCAGGCCGTAGAAATAGGTCGGCGTCGGCAGAACCTCCGTCGGTCCGTATTGGTCCTGCGCGGCGGCGAAGTCGACGAAGACCTTCGGATACATCAGATAGGAGGCGAGCTCGTAATCGCTCGGCTCGTATTCAATTGCTTCTGCGAGCGTGCTGCGTTCTTCGTCGAGATCGGCCGGTGCGATCAGCGAGCCGGGGCGCACTGTGATCGGCTCGATATCCTTCAGCACCTTCTTCTGGATGGCTTCCGGCCATCCGCCGGGCGGCTGGCCGAGATCGCCGCGCATCATCTGCGTCACCGATTCCGGGAAGGCGATGTCGCGTTCCGGGTCGACGACATCGTCGGCGCTCAGTTCCTGCGTCACCATCATCAGCGCCATGTCGCCGACCACCTTGGAGGACGGCGTGACCTTGATGATGTCGCCAAAAATCTGGTTCGCCTCCGCATAAGCGCGCGCCACGTCGTGCCAGCGACTTTCCAGGCCAAGCGCGCGCGCCTGCTCCTTCAGATTGGTGAACTGGCCGCCCGGCATTTCGTGGAGATAGACCTCCGAGGCGCCGGAGCGGAGGTCGCTCTCGAAGCCCGCATATTGGAAGCGCACCGCCTCCCAATAAAGCGAGATGTCGCGGATCGCTTCCTGATCAAGGCCGGAGGGGCGGTCGGTCTGGTCGAGGGCGGCGACCAGCGAGCCGAGACAGGGCTGCGAGGTGAGGCCCGACAGCGAGTCCATCGCGGCATCCACCGCATCGACACCGGCCTCTACGGCAGCAAGCACCGATGCGCCTGACAGGCCGGACGTGTCGTGTGTGTGGAAATGAAGCGG
Organism: Afifellaceae bacterium; assembly: GCA_028284625.1. Classification (GTDB taxonomy): domain Bacteria; phylum Pseudomonadota; class Alphaproteobacteria; order Rhizobiales; family Afifellaceae; genus DASWJZ01. The sequence continues at coordinate 164,216 of JANQRH010000029.1, forward strand.
CGCTGCCACTTCGTCGCGGAGTGCGGCAAAGAGAGCGCGGGCGGCGGCCGGCTTCATCAGGCCGCCCATGTCCTTCACCGCAATGATATGGGCGCCGGCCTTCTCCAGCTCGCGGGCCATGTCGATGTAATATTTGAGGTCGTATTTGGACCGCGCCGGGTCAAGGAGATCGCCGGTGTAGCAGATCGCCGCCTCAAGAAGCTTGCCGGATTCCAAGACGGCGTCCATGGAGACGCGCATGGATTCCACCCAGTTCAGGCAGTCGAAGACGCGGAAGAGATCGATGCCGGCGTCGGCCGCCTGCTCGATGAAGAAGCGCACGACGTTGTCGGGATAGTTCTTGTAGCCGACGCCGTTGGCGCCGCGCACGAGCATCTGCAGCAGGATATTGGGGACACGCTCGCGGATGCCGGAAAGCCGCTCCCAGGGATCTTCGGTGAGGAAGCGCATGGCGACGTCGAATGTCGCGCCGCCCCAGCATTCCAGCGACAGGAGCTGCGGAAGTCCGGCCGCGTAAGCCGGCGCGATCGCCACGATGTCGTGTGTGCGCACGCGCGTTGCCAGAAGCGACTGGTGGCCGTCGCGCATGGTCGTGTCGGTGATGAAGGTACGGCTTTCCTCGCGCATCCAGCGGGCGAAAGCGTCTGCGCCGTCGCGGTCAAGGCGCTGTTTCGTGCCTTCGGTGGGCTCTTGATCAAAGATTGGGACGACGGGCTTGGGTGCCTCCGGATCGGGGAGCTTTCGTCCGCGCGCTTCGGGGTGACCATTCACGGTCACGTCGGCGATGTAGTTCAGGAGCTTGGTCGCCCGGTCGCGCCGGCGTACCGCTTCCGTCAGCTCCGGCGTCTCGTCAATGAAGCGGGTGGTGTAGCTGGTGTCGCGAAAGCTCTCGTGGCCGACGATCGCTTCAAGAAAGGTGAGGTTGGTCGCGACGCCGCGGATGCGGAACTCGCGGAGCGCGCGGTCCATGCGGGCGATCGCTTCGTCGGGCGAGGGCGCCCAGGCGGTCACCTTCTCCAGCAGCGCATCGTAGTAGCGGGTGATGACGGCGCCGGAATAGGCCGTGCCGCCGTCAAGCCGAATGCCGAAACCTGTAGCGCCGCGATAGGCGGTGATGCGGCCGTAGTCAGGAATGAAGTTCTGCTCCGGGTCCTCGGTCGTGATGCGGCACTGCAAGGCATGGCCGTTCAGCCAGATGTCTTCCTGGCGCGGCACGCCGGATTCCGGATCGCCGATCGGTTTGCCTTCGATAATGTGAATCTGCGCCTTGACGATGTCGATGCCCGTCACTTCCTCCGTGACGGTGTGCTCCACTTGAATGCGCGGATTGACCTCGATGAAGTAGAACTTCCCGGTGTCGGCATCCTGCAGGAACTCCACGGTGCCGGCGCAGACATAGTCGGCGGCGTCGGCGATCTTCAGGGCGTGGCCGCAAAGCTCTTCGCGCTGCTCGGCGGTGAGGTAGGGCGCGGGCGCGCGCTCCACGACCTTTTGATGGCGGCGCTGGATAGAGCAATCGCGCTCAAATAGATGCACGCGGGTGCCATAAGTGTCGCCGAGCACCTGCACCTCGACATGACGGGCGCGCTCAACCAGCTTCTCCAGATAGACCTCGTCCTTGCCGAAGGCGGCACGGGCCTCGCGCTTCGCCTCGGTGACGCCGCGCACCAGCTCGTCGGCGTCGCGGATGACACGCATGCCGCGGCCGCCGCCGCCCCACGACGCCTTGAGCATGACCGGATAGCCGATCTCCGTGGCGGCTTTCTTCCAGGTCTCCGGATCGTCGGAGAGCGGGTCGGTTGCCGGCATGACTGGCACGCCGGCCGCCATTGCCAGCTCGCGCGCTGAGACCTTGTTGCCGAGTCGGCGCATGGTGTCGGGCGAAGGGCCGATGAAGGTGATGCCGGCCTTGGCACAGGCTTCGGCGAATTCCGGGCTCTCGGAAAGCAGCCCGTAGCCCGGATGGATGGCGTCCGCTTCGGCGAGCTTCGCGACCCGGAGTATCTCAGGAATAGAAAGATAGGCTTCGATCGGTCCGAGTGGCTTTTCCAGGTGGGGCCCGTGGCCGATCAGATAGGCCTCGTCGGATTTGAACCGGTGCAGCGCCAGTTTGTCCTCCTCTGAGAACACGCCGACGGTTTCCAGGCCGAGTTCGTTGGCGGCGCGGAAGACGCGGATGGCGATTTCGGAGCGGTTGGCGACGAGGATTTTTCGGATCTGCGGCAAGGGAACCCCGGGGCTAGGAACGGCGGCACATTAGCGGGGTTATGCTGCGATGCAACATAGATGGTGTCGCGGGGACGACTTCTTAGGAGGCGTGAGAACTACCGCCGTGGACAGTCGCAGCATTCGGGCGCAAGTGCACCAAGCTCAAAGCGCCCGGGTGCCCAGCAGGGACCCGATGAAAATACACAGGGTTGGAACGACACGACTCCACAATCGCCGCGAGTGCGGGCATGTTGCGGCCCATGCCGTGGTATCAACGCATTCTTCGGATTGAGCCAGGCCTTTCTCTGGCGACCTGGGCCTACGAGCGGATCGCCAACAATTGGCACTGGCTTGTTGCGATCTTCGTCGCGGGTGGCGGCATGAGCTATCTTGCCTCCGCGACAGAGTGGCTGAGTTCATGGGGGCCTGCCGGGATAGGCGCGGTTGGTTTAGCGTCGGCACTGTTGACTTGGCTTGCTTTAGCTGGGGCCAGCCTTTGGAGGGCCAAAGCCTTAGAAAGACGCGCTAGGGCGCATGCTATTTCTCAATGGAAAGAGCAGGTTGATTCCTTCAATCCGCTAGAGGACATGTTCAATAAAAAGCGGATGCGAGTTGTCGATCTAGCGAATCCAATAACGCACCAAATAAACAAGAAAAATCTTATTGACTGTGAATTGTTGGGGCCAGCGAATATATATTTCGTAGGAAAAAACGCGCTTAACAATACAACGCTAGTAGATTGCGATATAGTTGTCTTACGACGCTCGAAAAAGCTTCGCATAGTTAATGTTGTTCGAGTTCAGGACGTTACAATGGTTGGTGGAGCGATCCTGCGATGCACAATTTTTATTAGACAGGCCGAAGTGCCGCACTTCGTGAAAATGGGTGCCAGTTTCATGACACTCACCGGAGTTGAAGAAATTGACAATCAATTGCTTCTAGAACTTGAAGAAGAAAAACCGCAGTGAAGCTCCCCCGGCTGAGTTGTTGCTAATGTTATGCTCTGTGTCGTGAGCTATTTCAGTCGTTTGCGTCGTCCCCAGCCTCTCGCCGCATCACCTGAATGGCGTCGGCGCGGAGCGACACGCCGATCGTAACGCCTTCTGCAATGCGGTTGCGTCGCGCCACATGCGTGGGAATGGAGGCGTGGAGCGGGTGCGCGTCAGGCGGCCCCACCTGGATGACAAGCTCCGTTGTCTCGCCAAGCCTCACCATCTCCGCAACCTGGCCGTAGACCGGGTTCTCGCGTTCGCCGCGCGACGGCCGATCGCGGCGATGAATGACGACGCTGTCTGAGGGGATACACCAGCTCACCGGTTCGCCTGCCGCAAAGCCCGATCCGATCTTGGTCTCAAGGCGATGGTCGCGCCAGGCGACCATGACATGCCCTGCCTCGTCGCGATCGTTGTCGATGGTTCCCTCAAAGATGTTGCGGATGCCGACGAGCCGCGCGACAGCCGGCGTCTTCGGCCGTGCCATGACTTCGGTGACGTCGTCCGTCTGCAGGAGCGTGCCGTGATGGATGACGGCGATGCGGTCGGCCAGACGCGCGGCTTCCTCCAGGTCGTGCGTGACGAGAATGATCGGCATTGAGAGGTCACGGCGGAGTTCCGCCAGCTCGCGCTGCAGCCGATGGCGGGTCATGCGATCGACGGCGGAAAACGGCTCGTCGAGCAAGAGCACTTCAGGTCGGCGCGCCAGCGCGCGGGCGACGGCGACACGCTGCTGCTGGCCGCCGGACAAGGTGGCCGGACGGCGGTCTTCAAGGCCATCCAGGTGGACGCGCGCCAAATAGGTGCCCGCCTCGCTCCGGCGGGCGGAGGTCGGCCGATCGCCCAGCGCCTCCATGACGTTTTGAAGGGCAGTGAGATGGGGAAACAAGGCGTAGGACTGGAAAACCATCCCGACGCGCCGGTCGCGTGTCGGCCGGTTCACACCGGCGGCGGAGTCGAACCAGATGTCTCCGTCGCAGACGATCGAACCTTCGGTGACCTGATTGAGACCGGCGATGGCTCTCAGCGTCGTCGTCTTGCCGCTGCCGGAGGGGCCGACCAGCGCCAGGATCTCGCCCGGCGCCACGTGAAGCGCGGCGTCGATCGGGATCGGCGCCTCTTGCGACAGTCGCAGGCTGAGGCCCTCACCGTTGGCTGTGCGGCCGTCAGCCATGTCTGCGTCCGATCTTTTGGGTCAGCCCGTAGCTCAGTGCAATCGCGACCAGCGATATCAGAAGGAGCACGGCCGACATGCGGGCAGCGCCGAGATCATCGAAGGCCTGCACGCGATCATAGATGGCGATCGCAATGGTGCGCGTTTCGCCGGGAATGTTGCCGCCGACCATGAGCACGACGCCGAACTCGCCGAGCGTGTGCGCGAAGGTCAGCACCATGGCGGTGAGGATGCCAGGCCAGGCGAGCGGCAGTTCAATGCGCCAGAACATCCGCCACCAGGACATGCCACAGCTTGCGGCGGCTTCGCGCAGCTCCGGCGCGATCGCCTCAAAGGCGCGCTGCGTGGGCTGCACGGCAAAGGGGATGTTGACGATCAGCGAGGCGAGAAGCAGGCCCTCGAAAGTGAAGACCAGGCTGTCGCCGAAGAGGCGCCGCCACAGCTCACCCGCCCAGCCCGCCTGGCCGAAGGCGACGAGCAGGTAGAAACCTAGCACGGTCGGCGGCAGGACGAGCGGCAGCGCCGTCGCGGCCTCAAGGGCGCTGCGTCCGCGTATGCGGGTCACCGCCAGCCAACGGCCGAAGATGATTGCAATCGGCAGAAGGAACGCGACGGTCAGCGCGCCGAGCTGCAGCGATAGCCAAAGTGCGGGCCAATCCATGCGCTACGTGCCTTCGGCCGGAACGACGAAGCCGAAACGGTCGAGGATGGCGCGACCCTCAGGCGACATGACCAAGTCGTAGAACATCGTCGCCGTCTCGCCGGCGCCGCTCAGGAGCACCATGCGCTGGCGAAGCGGTGTGTGCCAGTCGTCGGGGATGAGCGCGAAGGTGCTTGCCTGCGCCAGGCCCGGCGCCAGCGCTAGTGCGTGGGCGACAATGCCGCCATCGGCGTTGCCGGAGGTCGCGAATTGCGCGGCCTGTGCAACATTCTCGCCAAACACGAGTCTGTCTTCGATCTCATCCCACAGCCTTGCATGACGGAGCGCCTCGGCCGCGCGGCGGCCATAAGGGGCGTGCTCCGGATTGGCGATGGCGAAGCGCTTCAGCCGTCCGTCGCTCAGCGCGGTGCGCAGGTCTTCCAGCGTGCCGTCGGCCTTTAGGCGCGAATTGTTCGGGACGATGATGGCGAGACGCCCCAACGCATAGAGGTCGCCTCGGCCCTTTGTGAGCCCGGCCTCGACGAGGATGTCGACGAATTCCTCATCGGCGGAGAGGAACATTTCATAGGGCGCGCCTTGTTGAACCTGTCGAACGAAATTGCCTGACGAGCCGAACGCGATCTCAACCATGCGGCCGGTCCTTGCGGCGAACTCGGCCGCCATGTCGCGCATCGCCAATTGCAGGCTCGCCGCCGCGGCGACCACCGGCGGCTTCTCCGTGGAAGCGTGGGCCGGCCACACGGCCGCGATGACGAGGCTTGCGGCCAAAAGGCGCCAAAGGAGAGCAGAACGAGATACCGACATAGGAGCTTCCGCGGCAGACGTTATTCCCAAATAGAAATAACGATCAAGTCATCCCTTTGACGCTGGCTGCTTTTTCAGGCGCCGGGCGAGGCTGCGGAAATCCGCCTCCACGGCGGTCCAGGACGCCGCCTCCATGGCGCGAAATCGCGTTACCACCTCGCGGCCGAGCGGGGTGAGCGTTGCGCCGCCGCCGCCGCGCCCGCCAGCTTCCGCTGCCACAAGCGGTCGTGCGAACATGCCGTTCAGCTCAGCGATCAGCTCCCAGGCGCGGCGGTAGCTCATCTTGAAACGGCCGCCGGCGGCGCGGATGGAGCCGGTTTCGTCGATGGCTTCCAGCAGGGCGATCTTGCCCGGGCCGAGCGCTGCGCCGTCACGCAGCACCACCCGCATCCGCAAGCCCTTTTTGTCCGATTTCCGCATGGCGTCGCCTCGCTTCTTGGCGAGAGAGGCCGTGCCGGTCAAGCGTGGGTGGGAAGGGGTCCGGGCGCGATCTCGCCGCCGCTTGTGGCATTCTTGGTGGATGTCGCTGCGCCGGTCGCTGTCTTGGTTTCGGTCGTGTCGGCGTCGTGTTGGCGCGTCGCCTGCGCTTCGCGGCGGCGGGTGAGGGCTGTCTCAAGCGCGCCGAGGAAGCCGTCGCACCAGCTGACGGCCGTGCCCTGGCTGATCGTCTTGTGAAGCGCGTTCCAGCGCCGTTTTCGCTCAGCCAGCGGCATTTGCAACGCGCGCTGAAGCACTTCGGCCACTTCGGTGATGTCGTAGGGATTGACGATCAACGCCTCATGCATCTCCGCGGCCGCGCCGGCGAAGCGCGACAGCACCAGAACGCCGGGGTCGTCCGGGTCCTGCGCGGCAACATATTCCTTGGCCACCAGGTTCATTCCGTCGCGAAGCGGTGTGACCAGCGCCACGTGGCTTGCTCGGTAGAGCCCAGCGAGCGCCTTGCGGGCAAAGCCGCGCGTCATGATCCGAACCGGCGTCCAATGAAGCAGGCCGTACACGCCGTTGATGCGGCCGGCGAGCTCCTCCAGCTCGCGGCGGAGTTCCGCGTAGGCGTCGACGTCGCCGCGCGACACCGGCGCCACCTGCAACAAGCTCGCCTTGTCGCGGTTCTCCGGATAGTCCTCCAGCAATCGCTGGAATGCGCGCAGCCGGTCGGGGATGCCTTTGGAATAGTCCAGGCGATCGACGCCAATGATCTGCTTGCGGTCGCGCAGAACCGAGCGGAGCTGGTGGTAACGGCGTCCTGCCTCCGGGCTCGTTGCGAATTCGGCGAAGCGTTCCGTATCGATGCCGATGGGAAACGCGCCGGCATGGACACGGCGGCCTGCCGCTTCCACCCAGCCGTCGCCAAGCTCCACGCCGTTGAATTCTGAGGTGAGGAAGTGGGCGAAATTATCCCTGTCGATTTTCGTCTGGAAGCCGACGACATCGTAGGAGAGCATGGAGCGCACGAGCCGGTGCGCATGAGGGAGCGTGGTGATCACCTCCGGCGGCGGGAAGGGGACGTGCAGGAAGAAGCCGAGCGCGCCCTTGAAGCCGCTGGCGCGAATGTTCTCGCCGAGCGGCATGAAATGGTAATCGTGCACCCAGACGAGGTCATCGTCCTCCAAGAGCGGATTGAGCCGGCTGGCGATCCGCTCGTTGATGCGCTCGTAGATCTCCGCCTGGCGGCGTTCGTAGTTCGCCAGGTCGATGCGGTAATGGAAGACGGGCCATAGCGCCTGGTTGGCGAAGCCGCGGTAGAAGGCATCGAGATCGGCGTCCGTCATGTCGACGGTGGCGAGCTTGACCTTGCCTTCCTCTTCGACCCTGAGGGGGCCGTGCGTGCCTTCTTCGGTGGTTGCGCCCGACCAGCCGAACCAAATGCCGCCGCGCTGCCTGAGTGCGTCAGCCAGCCCTACCGCCAATCCTCCCGCTTTGCCCTCGTCGTTGAGCGGTCCCACCCGGTTGGATATGACGATAAGCCGACTCATGCCTCCCTCAATGGACCCTATGTGGTGCTGTGGGCCCGGTTTACAACGCAAGATATGGTTCGCGTCGCTGCTTCTGCCTACATATCATGCAATTGTTGCGAGCCATTGATGCACCGCAAAAACGTCGCCCAATCGAAAAGCGGCCGCCGTTTCGCCGTCGCCGACCTTGACGCCGAATCCGCCGGATTCCGCGGCTGCGCGGAAGCCGTCCTCGTCGGTTGTGTCGTCGCCGACATAGACGGGAAGCCGTCCCGCAAATGGGGGTGAGGCGAGGAGGCGCCGCAGCGCTTTGGCCTTGTCGACGCCGCGCATGCGGATTTCGGCGATGGCGTGGCCGTCGACCACGCTAAGATCGGCGAGCCCGTCGGCAGCCTTGCGAGCCAGAATCTTGGCACGGTCGGCTTCTTCGGGATGCTCACGAAAGTGCAAGACCAGAGCGCCGCCCTTGTCCTCAAGGCGCAAGCGGTCACCAGGTCGGATTTCAGCGCCGAGCCGCTCGCGGGCCGTGGCGATCTGCGGCGAGGGCGGGCTCGCTTCGATGCCAGCGCCCGCCAGACGAGTTTCCAGTCCGTGGAGGCCCGAGGCTGGGAGCTGGAGGGGGGTCAGGAAAGAATCGACATTGGCGATTCGCCGGCCGGTGATGATGCCAAGCGCGCCGCCGAGGCGATCGCTGATCGCCTTGAGCCGATCCACGGTTCCAGGCCGCAGGGTGATTGCATCGGGGGTTGGCGCGAAGGCCACCAGAGTGCCGTCAAAATCCAGAAAGAGCGCGTGGCGCTCCGGATCGATCGGAGGCAGGGGTGCTATGTCGCTCATGGATTTGTTTGTGCGACCGAACGGAGCCGGCGTCCAGGCGCCACAATAGGAAAGGCGCCGCTTGGACAAGCCAACCGACGCCTCCCTATCAGCCCTGGTTTCAGAGGCTCCACGCCTTTCGACGCGCCGCCGCATCGCCTGGGTCTGAACCTGAGCGCCTCAGCGCTGAAGGTCCCAGGCTCCGACCGGTCCTTTTGAGACCTGCCGGCCCATCGAACGGTTTGGCCGCCGTTCATGGAGCATCGGCTCATCTGGCACACGCGCTTCGCATTTCTGCGCCGCACAGCCCTCCAGATGACCCGCGAGGCATTCCGGCCTCCGAGGAAAACCGGCGCGGGCAAGAGATCCAAACGTGTTGTCCGACTAGCCTTTGCCGAACCGTCTGCCCTCTCACGGAAAGCATGCTCGCTGAAAAACGGTTGGCCGTCGAGAGGGGGAATATTGTCCTGTGTGGAATATGGGGATTGCGGGATTAAGGCCTCGCCGCGCTTTTCGATCAGTGCGTGAAACGCACCGAGACGTCGCCCATCCCGTCGACCATATGCACGAACTCGCGGTCTTCCGCGCTCAGCATATGGGGCGGCGTGATGGAGCCGGCGATCACGATGTCGCCGGCCTTCAAGCCTTCGCCGCACGCTGAAACGACAGCTGCGACATGCCGCACAATGCTCAAGATGGTGCCGGTGTTGACGTCAATCGGGGATTGTTCGGCGACCTCATCGCCGTTGCGCAGGACCCGCGTCTTCAGTCCCGATACGTCTCCGCCGGCGCGCGAGCGGTCCATCGCGCCAAGGACCACGTGCCGGTGATAGACGTTGCCGGTGAGGATCGCTTCCACGTCCTCCGGCGGCGTGTGCAGATCGACAAGCTCGATGGCGGGTGACAATCCGATGATGGCGTCGGCGGCTGTCGCGTCGTCGGCGCTGCCGGGCACATCCTTGCCGATGTGAACGGCCACCTCCGGCTCAGCCACGGGCTTCGTCCATCCGGCAAGCGACGAGGTGGCGCCCGAGGTCAGGGCGCCGGCATCTGTCAGGAACCCGACAAGCGGCGCGTTGGTGGAAAGGCTCTTCATCGCGGCCTCGGTGCTCAGGCCGACTTTCCAGCCGATCGGCTTTTCGCCAGCTGCGATTCTGTCTCGCCGACTGGCGAGCTGTGCCGCCATGCCGGCGGCGATCCGTGGATCGTCCAACTGCGCGTTCATTTGCACCCCCGTTTTGTCGCGGTTCCATAGAGCCTTTTCCATTCTGATGGAATCGGAATGGAGGCTCTATCTGTTTGCTGAAGCATGATCTTATCCGAAAAGATGGTGCCCACTTTCGGGATCATGCTCTGGCGCGGCGCGCCAAGTCGCGTAAACGGCCGCGCAAAGGAAACAGGGCCCCGAAGGGCCCTGCGTGTCTTGGTGCTCCAGAGTGCTGCCGGTTCGGCCGATCAGAACTCGTTGTGGAACAGGCGGCGGCGCTGCTCGCAGGTATAGCCGAGCGCGCAATAGGGCGTGTCGATCGTCGGGGCGGTTGCCCGCTCGGCGTATTCGCCTGGCAGACAGAGGCCGTTATGTACGACAAACCGGTCGAAGGTGTGCCGACCCGTGCTGAGCACGACGGCGCCATAAGAGGCAACGGTCGCTGCGGCTTGCGCGCAGGTCATAGACAAAGTCGATGGCCGGGCCTGGGCGATCGACGTACCGGCCATCAGTGCGGCGATGCCGATGAGAAGCGTTCTGCGCATGGTCAGCTCCAAAGATCAAACTGCGTTTAAGGCGGCAATGAATTAGCACGGATGCCGCGAGCGTTCATTTCAAGTCATTGCGAATCGTGTTGCGCGCGAGGGCCTTTTTGTTTCGTGGGCTGAGGCCTAGCGGTGCCTAAGTGCCGCCGGCGCGCGCTTGCTGCGTGCGGTCGCTCAGAAATTCGCCCATCCGCTCAACGGCGCGGCGGATGTTCTCTTCGGAGTTGGCGTAGGACACCCGCACATAGCCCTCGCCGTGGACACCGAAATCGGGGCCGCCGATCAGCGCAACGCCGATATCCTCCAAGAGCGCACTGGCGAGCGGCTTGGCCGACCAGCCGGTCTCCGCGACGTTGGGGAAGGCGTAGAAGGCGCCTTTTGGCGTCACGCATGACATGCCCGGCAGGCCGTTCAGCAATTTCGTGACCACCTGACGACGTCGGTCGAAGGCGGCCACCATGTCGGTGACCGCGTCCTGCGGCCCATCGATGGCGGCAATCCCGGCAAATTGCGTCGGCGCGTTGACGCAGGACCAGCAATTGACCGCAAGCTTGCGGACCTTGTCGAAGAGGCCGTCGGGCCAGATCGACCACCCGAGCCGCCAGCCGGTCATCGCCCAGGTCTTTGAGAAGCCGTTCAGCAGAATGAGCCGGTCGCGCAGTTCCGGATAGGTGAGAAGCGAGACGTGCTCCTCGCCGTCATAGGTCATGCAGTCGTAGATCTCGTCGGACATGATTGTGACCTCTGGCCAGTCCGCGAGGCCTTTCACCAGCTTGTCGAATTCCGCTCGCGGCGTCACGCCGCCTGTGGGGTTGGCCGGCGAGTTGACGATGAGCAGGCGCGTCGCCGGCGTGATCAGCGACAGCGTCTCATCGGCGGAGAAGGCGAAGTTGTTCGCCTCGCGGATCGGCACCGGAACGGGCCGCGCGCCGGTGAACTCGATCATGGAGCGATAGATGGGGAAGCCGGGGTCGGGGTAGAGAATGTCGGCGCCGGGCTCGCCGAACATAAGGATGGCCGCGAACATCGTCACCTTGCCGCCCGGCGCAACGAGTACCGATTCCGGCGAGACCTCTACGCCTGTCGTGTCAGCCGTGCGACGCGCCACAGCCTCACGCAAAGGCGGAATGCCGACGGCCGGCGTGTAGCCGTGATGGCCGTCGCGGAGCGCCTTCACCGCAGCCTCAACAACGTGCTCCGGGGTCCGGAAATCAGGTTGGCCGATGCCGAGATTGATGATGTCGCGGCCCTCCGCCGCGAGCTGGTTGGCGCGGGCGAGCACGGCGAAGGCGTTCTCCTCGCCGATGCGGTCGAAGCCGGCGATGGTCTTCAAGGTCATGATTGGATGCGCGTCCTCTTGATGGAGCGAAGAAAATCCGTTGACGGCGATCATCCGTCAACCTCGGCGCAGAGGCGAGGAATTTGACATGCGGCAATGCCGGCACCGGGAAAAATCATATTTTTCTGCTCGACGGCCCGATTGGCGTTGATTTGGGCGCTGAGGCGGGCGTATTCGAGATCGATCAACGGGAGAGGAAGCCCATGTCGTTCGACGCCAAGCACGGCACGCAAGTGAAGCTCAGGTCGCAGATCTGGTTCGATAATCCGGACGACCCGGACATGACGGCGCTCTATATCGAGCGCTACATGACCTGGGGGATCACCCGGGAGGAACTGCAATCGGGCAAGCCCATCATCGGCATTGCTCAATCCGGTTCAGACCTGTCGCCGTGCAACCGCCACCATCTTGTTCTGGCGCAGCGCGTACGCGAGGGCATTCGCGAGGCCGGGGGCATCGCGTTTGAGTTTCCCGTCCATCCGATCCAGGAGACCGGCAAGCGGCCGACGGCGGCGATCGACCGTAACCTTGCCTATCTCGGACTGGTGGAGACGCTGTTCGGCTATCCGATCGACGGCGTGGTGCTGACCACCGGCTGTGACAAGACCACACCGTCGCAGCTGATGGCGGCCGCAACGGTCAACATACCCGCCATTGCGCTCTCCGTCGGGCCGATGCTGAACGGCTGGTTCAACGGCGAGCGCACCGGGTCTGGTACGATCAAGTGGCGGGCGAAGAAGACGCGTGCGGCCGGCGAGATCGACATGCCGGGCTATTACGAGCTCGTCGCATCGTCGGCGCCGTCGGCGGGCTACTGCAACACGATGGGGACGGCCACGACCATGAATTCGCTGGCGGAGGCGCTCGGCATGATGCTGCCGGGCTGCGCAGCGATTCCCGCGGTGCATAAAGAGCGCGGCATCATGGCCTATCTCTCCGGCAAGCGCATTGTGGAGATGGTCAAGGAGGATCTGAAGCCGTCCGACATCATGACCCGTCAGGCGTTTGAGAACGCCATTGTGGTCAATTCGGCGATCGGCGGTTCGACCAACGCGCCGATTCATCTGAACGCCATCGCCGCGCATCTCGGCGTGCCGCTCGACAACGATGATTGGGAGCGGCTGGGCTATGAGGTTCCGCTTCTAGCCGACATGCAGCCGGCGGGGCGCTTCCTTGGCGAGGATTACCACCGCGCCGGCGGCGTGCCGGCCATCGTGGCGGAGCTTCTGGAGGCCGGCCTCCTGCCCAATCCCGATGCGATTACGGCCAACGGCAAATCGATGGGCGACAATTGCCGCGGCAAGCGTAGCTGGAACCGCGAAGTGATCCGCGCCCATGACGCACCGATCCTGAGAGAGGCGGGCTTCCTCAACCTCAAGGGCAGCCTGTTTGAATCGGCGATTATGAAGACCAGCGTCGTGTCGGAGGATTTCCGTAAGCGCTATCTGTCGAACCCGGATGATCCGGATGCCTTTGAGGGCACGGCGTTCGTGTTCGACGGGCGGGAAGATTATCACGCACGCATCAATGATCCGTCCCTCGGCATCGACGAGACCGGCATTCTGGTCATTCGCGGCGCCGGCCCTGTCGGCTATCCGGGAGCAGCGGAAGTGGTGAACATGCAACCGCCCGACGCGCTCATCAAAAAGGGCATTCTGGAGCTTCCTTGCATCGGCGATGGTCGCCAGTCCGGCACGTCGGGGTCGCCGTCGATTCTGAACGCCTCGCCGGAGGCGGCCACTGGCGGCGGCTTGGCGCTGGTGAGGACCGGCGATCGGCTGCGCATCGACTTGAAGAAGCGCACGGCGAACATTCTGGTGTCCGACGAGGAGCTTGAGAAGCGTCGCGCGGAGGTGAAGGCCAAGCTTGGCGATGGCGGGCTCGGCTATGTGCCGGGCAGCCAGACGCCGTGGCAGGAGATCCAGCGCGGTATGGTCGACGAGCTTTCCAACGGCATGGTGCTGAAGCCGGCGGTGAAGTATCGCGACGTAGCGCATAGCGCTTATCCGCGCGACAACCACTGAGGGCTAAAGCGAGGCTGGCCGTGACGACCGGAGATGCCGCGCGTCGCTTCCGCGCCTTGCATGAGCGCGAGGGCATTCTGGTCATGCCCAATCCCTGGGATGCCGGCACCGCCAAGGTGCTCCGCCATCTTGGCTTCGAGGCGCTGGCGACCGGCAGCGCGCCGTTCGCCGCTACGCTTGGCCGCCTCGACGGCGAGACCACGCGCGCTGAGGCGATCGAGCACGCTTGCACGATCGCCGCGGCGTCCGGTCTGCCGGTCAACGCCGATCTTGAGAAAGGCTTCGGCGATGAACCGGAGGATGTGGCCGAAACAGTCCGCCAGGCGATCGCCGCCGGTCTCGCCGGATGCTCCATTGAGGACGCGACAGGGCGGAGCGATGAACCGCTTTTTGAGCGCGCGCATGCCGTGGAACGCATCCGTGCTGCGCGCGCCGCGATCGACAGAACCGGCTCCGACTTCGTGCTGACGGCTCGCTGCGAGGCCTATCTGACCGGCCACGACGCGCCGCTCAAAGAGTGTCTGGCGCGGCTTGCGGAGATGGCGGAGGCGGGCGCCGACGTTGTTTATGCCTGCGGCATGGCGGCGGCCGACGATATCGCCGCGCTGGTTCGCGAAGTCTCCAAGCCCGTGAATGTGATAGGCGGCACGGGGGCTGAGCCGCTTTCGGTTCAAGCTCTGGAAGATCTCGGCGTGACGCGCGTCAGCCTGGGCCCGCGGCTCTATCAGGCGGCGATGGGCGGGTTTCTTCGCGCGGCGCGTGAACTTCATGAGACCGGCACGTTTGGCTTCATGGCGGATGCGGCGCCGACCGGCGAGGTCACGGCGATGTTTGACGACGGTGGGACGTCTTGAGCCAGCCCGATCTGCGTGAATGGACCCCGCGCCAGCCGCTCAGCTTCGAGCCCATGGAGGGCGAGCTGGTACGGATCGTGGAGCTCGACGCCGACGCGCATTGGCGCGATCTATGGGTGGCGTTTGGCGGTGGCCAGGGTGCGGATGTCTGGCATTACATGCCGATCGGGCCGTTTTCCGACGAGGCGTCTTTCGCCGACGGCATGGCGGCATTGCAGGCGCGCCGCCCCGACTGGCTGCCTTTCGCGATCCTCGACAAGGCGACCGGCAAGGCAATGGGCACGGCCAGCTATATGCGGATCGACGCGGCCAGTGGCTCTGCCGAGGTGGGCGCGATCGCCTTCGGGGAAGGCCTGAAGCGGCGGGCGGCCGGGACTGAGACAATGCTGCTCATGGCGCGCCGTGTCTTCGACGAGCTTGGTTACCGCCGCTATGAGTGGAAATGCGACGCGAACAACACGCCTTCGGTGCAGGCGGCGAAGCGGTTGGGCTTCACCTACGAGGGGACATTTCGCCAGCACATGGTGGTTAAGGGGCGGAACCGCGATACCGCCTGGTTCTCCATCACCGATAAGGAATGGCCCCGCATATCGGTCGGCATGGCACGCTGGCTGGCGCCGGAGAACTTTGACGCGGCCGGCCGGCAGAGACAATCGCTTCGCGACGTGATAGCCGCTCAGCCATGAGCGAGCGGGAGAGTGTTGAATGGGACGGCTTGAGGGCAGGCGCGCGTTTCTGACAGCGGCCGGCGCCGGCATTGGGCGGGCAACGGCTGAGGCGTTCGCACGCGAGGGGGCGGAGGTGATCGCCACGGATCTCGATCGCCGGGCGCTCGACGGTCTAGCCAAGGCCGGTGTGAAGCAGCTGGAGGCGCTGGACGTCTGCGATACGGCGGCCGTCAATGCGCTCGCGGCCTCCGTCGGCGAGATCGATATTCTGTTCAATTGCGCGGGCTACGTTCACCACGGATCGATCCTGGAATGCGACGAGCAGGACTGGGACTTTTCCTTCGACCTCAATGTGAAGTCGATGCATCGCACCATCCATGCCTTCCTGCCGGGCATGCTGAAGCGCGCCGAAGCGCGTGGGGCGTCTAGCGCCATCGTCAATGTCGCATCGGGCGCCTCGTCCATTCGTGGCATCGCCAACCGTTACGCCTACGGCGCGTCGAAAGCGGCGGTGATCGGGCTTACCAAGGCGGTGGCCGCCGATTTCATGCAGCGCGGACTACGTTGCAATGCCATTGCGCCGGGCACGGTTCATTCGCCGTCACTGGAAGGCCGCGTTGCGACGCTCGCAGCGACGAGCGGCGAGAGCAAGGAGGCGGTATGGAACGCCTTCATCCAGCGGCAACCCATGGGGCGGCTCGGCACGGCCGAAGAGATGGCGGCCGTCTCCGTCTTCCTGGCGAGCGACGAAAGCGCCTTCACCACCGGCATCATCGTCTCCGCCGACGGGGGCTTCAGTCTTTAGCCATGTCGTGGCTCAAGCGGAACGAGCCCGCCATCGCCGCCGCCATCATCATGGCGGTGCTGGTGGCCGGATGGCTTATGATGCCGCGGCTGATGTTGTTGGTCAGCGGGGGCGGGCCGCTTGCCGGTCTGGCTCTGGCGATCGCCTTTATCCTCGCCTTCTTTGCGCTCCTGTGGCTGAGAGCGCGACGACAAAGGCGTCTTGAGGGGGACTAGGATGCACATTCTCATTACCGGCGCCGCCGGCATGATCGGGCGCAAGGTCGCGGAGAAATTGCTGAGCAAAGGGCGCGTCGGCGACCTTGAGATCACAAAGCTCACGCTGCACGACATCGTCGCGTCCGACTTGAAACCGACTGAGAACACCTCCATTCGCCCCATTGTCGGCGATCTTGCCGATCGCAGCGTCGTCGACTGGCTGGTGTCGGAAAAGCCCGACATGATCATGCATCTTGCCGCCATCGTGTCGGGCGAGGCGGAGGCCGATTTCGACAAGGGCTACGCTGTCAATTTCGACGGGACGCGGCATTTGTTCGACGCTATCCGGCTGCAGCATTATCAGCCGCGTGTCCTCTATGCCTCATCCATCGCCGTCTACGGTGCGCCGTTTCCCGATGTGATTCCGGACGATTTCCACCTGACGCCGCTTACCAGCTACGGCACGCAAAAAGCGGTCGGCGAGTTCATCCTCAACGACTACACGCGCCGCGGTTTCTTCGACGGTATCGGGCTCAGGCTGCCGACCATCTGTGTGCGTCCCGGCAAGCCGAACAAGGCGGCCTCGGGTTTCTTCTCCAACATCATCCGCGAGCCGTTGAAGGGCGAGGAAGCGCTGCTTCCGGTCCCCGAAAGCGTGCGGCACTGGCACGCGAGTCCGCGCACGGCAGTCGGCTTCTTCCTGCATGCGGCGGAGATGGACCTTGAGGCCGTGGGCCCGCGCCGCTGCCTGACCATGCCGGGCGTCACCGCTACGGTCGGCGAGCAGATCGAAGCGCTGCGTGCCATTGCCGGCGACAAGGCCGCAAACCTCATCCGCCATGAAACCGACCCGGTCGTTGCTGGGATCGTATCGGGTTGGGCCACGCAGTTTGAGGCCAAGCGCGCCCGTGATCTCGGCTTCAAAGCCGATGAGAGCTTTGAGGCGATCGTGCGTACCCATATTGAGGACGAGCACGGCGGCAAGGCGCCGATCATGGACTAGCCGCTTCTCGGCAGGCCTCTATTCCGGCTGAGCGGCTCGGTTCGACACGATGAGCGAAAGGGGCGCAGCTTTGGACGATGCGTCGGACCGCAAAGAGCGGCGCAGCCGGCGCAAGCCTTCGCGGCTCCGTCGGACCTTGCGCCGAGTTTTCGTCGTCGCGATCATCCTTGTGGCGCTGCCCTATCTCATCCTGCCGATCTATGCGGCGGTGAATCCGCCGGTCAGTGCGGTGATGGTGTGGAAGCTCTTCGGCGGCGTGCCGATGACACGGAGCTGGGTCGATCTGGACCAGATGTCGCCGCATCTGGTGCGCGCCGTTCTTGTTTCGGAAGATGGTCGCTTCTGCACGCATCGCGGAATCGACTGGGTGGAGGTGCAGAAGGCGCTCGACGATGACGGGCGCCTCCGCGGCGCCAGCACAATCACCATGCAGACGGTAAAGAACCTCTTCCTGTGGAGCGGACGAAGCTGGGTGCGCAAGGCGCTTGAGGCGCCGCTGGCGCTCTACGCCGATCTTATCCTCTCCAAGCGCCGGATTATGGAGATCTACCTGAACGTCGTGGAGTGGGATTCCGGCGTCTATGGCGCCGAAGCCGCGGCGCGCAGCTACTTCGGATCGAGCGCTGCAAGGCTTTCGCGCGCCCAGGCGGCGCGGCTTGCGGCGATCCTGCCTGCGCCGATCGTTCGCGACGCCGCCAATCCCGGCCGGACCACCGCGCGGATCGCCGGGCGCATCGCGACGCGCGCCGCTCATTCCGGCGCCGCTGCCGCTTGCGTGCTCAATTAACCCACAAACGCTGGCCAAACGCGTCGGAACCGCCTATATCCGCGCCCCAAGGTCCGTCGGCGGAAGCGCGTCGGACGAACCGGCCCTGCCGGTCGATCCAATCCCTCGGAGTTTGTTATGGCCGTTCCCAAGCGAAAAACATCGCGTATGAAGCGCGGTTTCCGCCGCTCGCATGATGCCTTGGACGCACCGACCTATGTTGAGGACAAGGACTCAGGTGAGCTTCGCCGTCCCCACCATATCGATCTGAAGAGCGGCAAATATCGCGGCCGCGAGGTCTTGACGCCGAAGGAATAGCGCCCGCCGGCGCCGCCATGTTGCGCCGGATCGTTCATACCGATGGCTTGCATGAAACTGCATGAGGCTGCTTAGCTGGCGCATCGCCTGCGGAGAGCTTCATGCGGCACGTTCCTCTGCTCGTCATTCCGTTTCTGATCTACAATCTTCTCGCCTTCCTGATTTTTGCGGATTCGCAGGTCGATTACCGGGCGGCGGAGATCGGCAGCATCGCCATGGCGTCGGGCGCCACCTTCACGCTGTCCGTCAGCGCGGCGCTGATCCTGTTCAGCCTGCTCCTCCTCGCCGTTGAGGTGGTCAAGGCCGCACGGATCGGGCGCGGCGCCATCACAGATCACGTGATGGCGACGGTGTTGTTCATCGCGTTTCTGGTGGAGTTCCTGCTTGTGCCGGAGGCGGCGACGGGAACGTTCGTCGTGTTGATGGCGATCGCGCTCGTCGATCTGGTGTGCGGCTTCGCCGTATCCATACGGACGGCGACGCGCGACGTGTCGTTCGGCGAGTAGCGGCTAAGGGTCCAGGGGCGACGCGTCGCGCGCGTGCCAGCTACTTCTTGCCGGCGATCGTCTCCAGCGTCTTTTGCATTTCCGCAAGCTGACGCCGGAGCGACTCAAGCTCCTTGTCGCGAGCGTCCGATTTCGCACCGCCCTCGCCGGCCTTGGCGGGCGGCCTAGGACCGGCTTCGCCGCTGGCGGCGAACGGCATCCACATCCGCATCGCCTCGGAGAACATCTCCATGTTGCGCCGGGTCTGGTCCTCCATCAGCCCAAGCGCGTTGCCGGAGAGCGCGCGCGCCATCTGGGCGCGCAGCTTCTCCTGGTTGTCGGTGAAGGAGGTGAGGGACGATTCCAGATAGCTCGGCAGGATCACCTGCATCTGGTCGCCATAGAACCGGATAAGCTGGCGCAGGAACGTGATGGGCAGGAGATGCTGGCCGCGGCTTTCCTGCTCAAAGATGATCTGGCCGAGCACGGCTCGGGTGATGTCCTCGCCGGTCTTGGCGTCGGTGACCACGAAATCTTCGCCGTCCTTCACCATCCGCGCCAGGTCTTCGAGCGTGACATAGGTCGACGTACCCGTGTGATAGAGACGACGGTTCGCGTATTTCTTGATGATCGTCGGTTGTTCGCTCGCCATTGAGCACCTCTTCCGCCCATCGGACAGTTTCGTGAAAGATAGGGACGAA
>JANQRH010000002.1 GCA_028284625.1 Afifellaceae bacterium
AATGCGCCTCTTCCCAATTGTCGGCGGCGCGGGCGTCGACATGCAGCGGCACCTTGAGCTTCACCGCAGGCTCCGCGGCGCGCTCCATCACGTCACGGATGACAGGTATGGTTGCGTCGACCTCGTCGTCGGGCACCTCGAAAACCAGCTCGTCGTGCACTTGCAGGAGCATCCGGGCGCTGAGCTTTGACGCTTCCAGTGCGGCATCCATGCGGATCATGGCGCGGCGGATAATGTCGGCGGCGGAGCCTTGGATCGGTGCGTTGATGGAGGCGCGCTCCTGAAAGGCGCGCAGGCTCGGCTGCGATGCCTTGATGTCGGGATAATGCGCGCGCCGACCGAACAGCGTTTCCACGTAAAGATGCTCGCGGCAGAACGCCTTGGTGGATTCCATGTAGTCGCGGATGCCGGGGAAACGCTCGAAGTAGCGGTTGATGTAGTCGGCGGCTTCGCCTCGCGGAATGCCCAGCTGCGCCGCCAATCCGAACGCGGAGATACCGTAGATGATGCCGAAATTGATCGCCTTGGCGCGGCGGCGGATCATCGGGTCCATTCCCTCCACCGGCACGCCGAACATCTCTGACGCCGTCATGGCGTGAATGTCGAGGCCGTCGGCAAAGGCCTTGGTCAGCTGGGGGATGTCGGCAATGTGCGCCAAAACGCGCAGCTCGATCTGGCTGTAATCGGCGGAGAGCAGCTTGGTGCCTTCGGCCGGAACAAAAGCGCGGCGGATGTGGCGACCCTCTTCGGTGCGCACCGGGATGTTCTGCAGGTTGGGCTCCGACGATGAGAGACGGCCGGTGGATGTGGAGGCGAGCGAGTAATCGGTGTGCACGCGGGCCGTCTCGGGATGGATGTAGCCCGGCAGCGCATCGGTGTAGGTGGATTTCAACTTGGTGAGCTGCCGCCAATCGACGATCTTGCGCGCGATCGGCACGCCCTCCTCCGCTAAATCCTCCAACACCTTCACGTCGGTCGACCATTGGCCGGTCTTGGTCTTCTTGCCGCCGGAAAGCCCCATCTCGCCGAACAGCACTTCGCCGAGCTGCTTGGGCGAGCCGATGTTGAAGCTCTTGCCGGCGAGGTCGTAGATCTCTGCCTCCACCGCGCCGGCCTTCTGGGCGAAGTCGCCGGAGAGCCGCGACAAGATCTGCCGGTCGACCTTGATGCCACGGCGCTCCATCTTGGCGAGCACCGGCACCAGCGGCCGCTCAAGCCGCTCATAGACGCGCGTCACGCGCTCCGCGGCGAGACGCGGCTTGAGCACCCCCCACAAGCGGATCGCAATGTCGGCGGCCTCCGCGGCGTATTCCGTCGCCTTGTCGATGGGCACGCCGTGGAACGCTACCTTGTCACGGCCGCTGCCGACGACGTCGCGCAGCGCAATCGGTTCATGCGCCAGATGGTCCTTGGCGAGCGTCGCAAGCGTATGGCCGTGCATGTTGACGCCCGCATCGAGCGCGTAGGACAGAAGCATCGTGTCGTCGAGCGACGCGACTTCGATGTCGTGGCGGGCGAGCACCAACCAATCGGCCTTGATGTTGTGCCCGACGATCAGAACGGCGGGGTCTTCCAGAACCGGCTTCAGCGCGTCAAGCGCCTCCTGCAGCGGAATCTGATCCGCCTCCAGTCCATCTCCGAACATGTCGTCGTCGCCGGCGCGATGGCCGAGCGGCACGTAGCAGGCGACACCCGGCTCCAGCGCCAAGGCGATGCCGCAGAGCTCTGCCTGCATGGGTCCCGGCCCCACGCTTTGCAGTGCAATCGCCAGGCGGCCGCGCGCACGCGCCTGGTCCAACCAACGCTGCAGATCGGTAAGCGCGCGGACGCTTTCGTATTTGTCGGTCTTGAGCGGTGTGGCCTGCGCCTTCGTCTTACGCATTTCAGCAAGCGCGTGCGGCGTGCCCAATGCCGCGCGGTCCTCCGGCGGCGCGCTCTCATTGTTTGGCTCTTGCGGCTTTGAAATCCCCATATCGGGGCCGTGCGCCGGCGCGCCTCCGCCAGGCGGCCAGCCTTCGATGATCAGCTCGGCCGGCTCGACCGCGTCGATATCGGCGCCGGTCTTATCGGCGACGCGCTTCATCAACGCGTTGAAGTCCATCGCCTTGCAGAAAGAGACGGCCTTCGGACCGTCGACCTGCTCGACGGCGAGATCATCGAGCGGCACGTCGAGCGGCACGTCGGAGGCAAGCTCGACGAGCTTGCGCGAGACGCGCGCCTGCTCGGCAAACTCGATCAGGTTCTCCCGGCGCTTGTTCTGCTTGATCTCGCCGGCGCGGCTGAGCAGCGTCTCCAGGTCGCCGTATTCATCGAGAAGCTGAGCGGCGGTCTTGGCGCCGATCCCCGGCACGCCCGGCACGTTGTCGGTGGAGTCGCCGCAAAGCGCCTGCAGGTCGATCATCTTTTCCGGATAGACACCGAATTTCTCCTTCACGGCTTCCGTGTCGATCGACTGGTTCTTCATCGTGTCGACCATGATGACCGACGGCCCGACGAGCTGCATCAGGTCCTTGTCGGAGGAGACGATCGTGACCGTTGCGCCGGCTTCGCTGGCTTGCCTTGCGTACGTCGCGATCAGATCGTCCGCTTCCCAGCCTTCCTGCTCAAGGCAGGGAAGGTTGAAGGCGCGCGTCGCCTGGCGGATCAGACCAAATTGGGGAATGAGATCGGACGGCGGCTCCGGCCGGTGCGCCTTGTAATCGGCGTAGATGTCGCGGCGGAAGGTCTTTGCGGAATAGTCGAAGATGACGCCGAAATGCGTCGGCTCATCGTTCTTCTCCTTGGTCGGCCCCTCCTGCAGGAGCTTCCAGATCATGTTGCAGAAGCCGGAGACCGCGCCGACCGGCAGCGCGTCGGATTTCCGCGTCAGCGGCGGAAGCGCGTGGAAGGCGCGGAAGATGAAACCCGACCCGTCGACCAGGATCACATGGTCGCCTGCCTTGATCGCCGGCTTGGCGACCGGCTTTCGGGCCTTCGCGGATTTCTTGGGGGCCTTGGGCATGGCGCTGGTTTCGCCCGCCATGCCCTGCTTTTCAAGCGATTACTCCGCCGCTTGCGGCTTTCGCCCGGACTATCCCCGGATGCCGATCGTCATGGTTGGCGTGCGCAGCTTGTAGGCGCCGTCCGGGCTGTTGCCGCTGATGAAGCGGAACGAGCCTTTGATCATGTTGATCGACACCTCTTTGGCCGTGTTGTCGGGATTGAAGACGAACGTGTCGATCTTCAGCCGCGAATTCGGTCCAATGACGATGCGCGTGTTGTCGATGAAACGGACCTGCGCCAGGCCGTTGGGATTGGCGACGATCATGTCGCCCATGAAGACGGCGCCTTCCAGCACGATAAGGCGCTCGCCGCCGGGTCCGGTGGCATTGACGGCAGGATTGACGCGCACGGCGTGGCCGCTTGGGTCCAGCGCCGCCGCAGGACTGGCGAGCATTATGGTTGCGGCAATTACCGAAGCGGTCGCCAGCGAGATGAGGCATGCGGTTGCTTTCGTCATCGTACGTCCCTTCGCTTCGCGTGTGGCGCTTCTCGGCGCTCCGAACTTCGGCGACGCTACGGCGGAGCCGTTTCGTGCGCGTGTCGTTGAGCCACGAAGTGGTTTCGCGGCGCGGCAGCCGACGTAACGGTCGTGAGGGGCGAAGGTGGGGAGGGAAGCGCGCCGGCGGCGCCTATTCTGCGGGGACCATCGCCTCGCGCGGCCGGCGTCCGGTGCCGTCAATGCGCGCCCAGTTCGGCCGCTCGAACAGGAAACGCCCGACGCCTGACCATTGGATGAACGCGTAGAGGATGACGGGTCCGACAAGGCCGGCAAGCGTCACCAGGACGGAGATCGTCCCGACGTCGGGAATGAGGCCGAACTTCATGAGCACGGCACGGCTCACCGCCATCGGCAGGAAGAAGGCAAGATAGACGACGATGGAATGCTCACCCAGCCAGCGAAGCGGCGCGGCGGCAAGGCCGCGCGCCAGAAGCGTCGCGCCCGTGACGATCGCCAGCGCGCCGGCAAGGCCGAGCGCCAGGCTGACGAACGGCAGGTCGGCATAGCCGTTGAAGACGACCAGGCCGTTGAGCGTCGCCCAAAGCGCCAGCCCGGTCATCGCCATACCGCGGTCGCGGGTGGTCTCCTCTGCGAAGCGGAAAATGTGCGCGGCGAAGATGTAACCGGAATAGAAATAGACGAAGCGGGAGGCGAATTCGTCGATCAGCACGGAGCCGGTGTGTATTGGCGCAATCTCCAAGGCCGCTGCCGCCAGCCACACGATCGGCCAGGGGATGGTCCTCACCAGCCGCGCCACGACCATGAAGAGCGCCAGATGGTAGATGAACCAGAGCGTGCCCCAGGGATCGACATAGGCGAAGAGATACTGGCCGAGCGCCTCCTGCCAGCCGATCTCCGCTACGAGCCCCGGCGCCTTGAAGGCAAACTGGATGGTGAGCCACAGCACGTAGAAATAGACGAAGTGCAGGACCTTACGGTCGAGGTAGAGGCGCCACGGTGCGTCGATGCGGCGCGCCAGGAAGAGACCGGCAATGAGGAAGAAGTCCGGCATGCGGAAAGGGCGAGCGAATTCAACGACATAACCCATCCAGCCGGTGGCGTCCGCGACGCGCTCCACGCCCAGCGTGGAGTGCATCATGACAACCATCACGATGCAGATGCCTTTGGCGATATCGACCCAGTCGACGCGGGTCTGCATGGCGGGTATCCTCGATTTGCCGCTTTCCCCGCCATTTCTGCGGCAATGGGGACCCGCTGTCGCCCAAATCCTTAAGTAAGGGTAAATGCTGAACGGGGTTTTAACCGCCCCTTAAATCGACAAAATTAGCGTTGAGAGGGCCAGCCAGACACGGTTGGACGAGGTGAGTATGGCGCGCCGCCAGCGAGGTCGACGAATCGAGCCGAATTTCGCCGGCGCTGAAGAGCGCGGCCTTGCCGCGCATCCGGACGACCGGGCCAGTGGCCGGGCCAAGAAATCGCGCAAGGGATCTCAGAAGCGTCGCCAAAGCGGCCGCAAGTCGGAGCGCGGCCGGCGGCGTCGCCGCTCGGTGATGCGGCGGCTTTTTGGCGGTACGATCTACTGGCTTTTCGTTCTGTGTCTCTGGGTCGGCATCGCCGGCGCTGGGTTGGTGGCTTATTACGCTGCTGAGCTGCCGGGCGCATCGGAATGGCGCGTGCCGGACCGCCCGCCCAATATCGAGATCGTTGCCGTCGATGGTCAGCTCCTCGGCAATCGCGGCGACACTGGCGGCGAATCAGTCGACATCGAGCTTCTGCCGCCGCACGTGTCGAACGCGGTGATCGCGATCGAGGACCGCCGCTTCCGCTCACATTTCGGTGTCGACCCGATGGGTTTGGCGCGCGCGGTTGCACGCAACGTCTTTGCCGGCGGCGTGGTGCAGGGCGGCTCGACGCTGACCCAGCAGCTCGCCAAGAACATGTTCCTCACCCAGGAGCGCTCACTGAAGCGCAAGGTGCAGGAGGTGGTGCTGGCGCTGTGGCTTGAGGCGAAGTTCACGAAGAACGAGATCCTCGAGATGTATCTGAACCGGGTCTATTTCGGAAACGGCGCCTATGGCATCGACGCCGCAGCGCGCCGCTATTTCGATCTGGAACCGGCGGAGCTCGATATCGGTCAGGCGGCTCTCTTGGCGGGCGTGCTGCCAGCGCCGAGCCGCTACGCGCCGAATCGCAATCCTGAAGCCGCGGAGCGCCGCGCCGCGCTGGTGCTCGCCGCCATGGCCGATGAGGGTTACATCACCGCCGCGCAAGCGCAGGAATTCCGCCAGCGCCCGGCCAAAGCCTCCACCTATCAGGTGTCGCGCAGCGGCAACTACATTGCCGATTGGGTGCAGGAGGTGCTGCCCTTCCACATCGGCTCCGTTGAGCAGGACATTGTCGTTGAGACCACGGTCGATCTGACGCTGCAGCGCCTGGCGGAGCGGGCGTTGTCGCAGACGCTCGACGAAGAGGGCGAGGAATACGAGGTCGGCGAAGGTGGCATGGTCGTGGTCGACGGCACCGGCGCGGTGCGCGCCATGGTCGGCGGGCGGTCCTATGCCGACAGTCAGTTCAACCGCGCGGTCGACGCCAAGCGTCAGCCCGGCTCGTCGTTCAAGCCGTTCGTCTATCTCGCGGCGGTGGAGAAGCTCGGCTACCGGCCCGACACGATCATGATCGACGAGCCGGTGAGCTTCGGCAATTGGACGCCGCGCAATTACGACGGCAAGTATCGCGGGCCCATGCCGCTGAAGGACGCCTTGGCGCAATCGATCAACACGGTGGCGGCGCAGCTTGCCGATCAGGTCGGGCCGGATGTCGTCGTGCAGACAGCCAAGCGGATGGGCATCAATTCGCCGCTTGCCGCCAACCCGTCCATTGCGCTTGGCACGTCGGAAGTGTCGCTGCTTGAGATGACCGGCGCCTATGCGCCGTTCTCCAATGGCGGCTATGCGGTCTTGCCGTTTGTCATTCAGCGCGTGCGCACGCCGCTTGGCGATGTGCTCTTCGAACGCACAGGCTCCGGTCCGACACGGGTCATCAGCCTGGAGAGCGTCGCCCTGATGAACGACATGCTGCAGGCGACCGTGGAGGTCGGCACGGGCTCGCGCGCCAACATTCCCGGCTGGCCAAGTGGTGGGAAGACCGGGACGAGCCAGGAGTTCCGCGACGCTTGGTTCGTCGGCTACACGGCCAATCTCACCGCGGGCGTTTGGGTGGGCAACGATTCCAACGCGCCGACCAAGCGCGCGTCGGGCGCCAACTTGCCGGCGATGATCTGGGCGAAGTTCATGGTCGATGCACATAGCGGCGTGCCGGTGGCGCAGCTGCCGGGCGCAGATCTCGTTCCCTATCTGTTGGCGCAGCCGGCGCCGGGTTCGCAATTCACCGGCTGGGGAAGTTTTGCGCGCGCGGCGACGCCTGAAGAACAGGCCGCCAATGATGCGCGCATGCGAAACTGCATCTTGAACCGAACGGCCGATTGCGCGCGGCAGCCGGTGGCCGTTCAGCCGCAAGCGCCTCAGCGCGAAGGCAGCGGCGGCTTCTTCCGTCGCCTCTTCGGTGGCTGAGTTAGAGCGTTATCTAACTACGCCGCCCGATAGCGGAAAGCGCCGGACCTTCGCGGTTCAGCCAGTCGCGCGCTTCGCCGTGGCCCGGACAAAGCCTCTCCACAAGCGCCCAGAAGCGCGGGCCGTGGTTCATCTCCTGGAGATGGGCGACTTCGTGCGCGGCCAAATAATCGAGGATGCGCGGTGGCGCGAGAATCAGCCGCCAGGAGAACGTCAGCACACCTTCCGGCGAGCATGAGCCCCAGCGGCTCTTGGGGTCGGTGACGCGCAATCCCATGACCCTTCGGCCGATCGTGTCGGCGTGGCGCATTGCGGCGACCTCAAGGTCCCGCCGCGCCTCGCGCTTCAACCAGTTGGCGACGCGGCGTGCCAGAAAGTCGGGCTCGCCCGGCACTGTCAGCAACGGCATGCCGCCATTGGCCTCCAGGCGCACCAGGCCGCGGCCGCCGCGATGGCGAATGCGGCAGGGCTCGCCGCGTAGCGGAAACACGCTCCCGTCGGCGAGCGGGGTGGTCGGCGCCAGGCCGCCGATCTGGGTCTCCAGCCAGGCGAGATGGTCGGTGACGAAGCGCTCGCCACGGGCCAGGCCCGTGCGGGCGGGCAGCGTCAGAACGGGGTGGCCGCCGACATGGTCGACGCGCAAAATCAGTCGCTTTGCCCGAGGGTTACGCCGAACGGCGACCACGATCTGCTGGCCGCCGATTTCGACCAATAGGCGCTCAGGTGCCCGTTTTGCCGCCGCCCTCATAGGGCGAGTATGACCCACATTTCGCCTGGAAGGGAATGCAAAAAAAGCGGGGCCAAAGACCCCGCTTTCGACTTTTCTCGCGTCCGGTTTGTTTAGGCGCTCGGCTCGTCAATGCCTCCGGTGGCGCCTCCGGTGCGGCCGCGGAAAGAGGCCATGAAGCGGTCGAACTCCTCCTGGTCCTTCACGCGGCGAAGCTCCTTCAAGAAGTCCTCAAACTCGCTGCGCATCTCTTCCAGTTTGCGGCGCTCTTCGGCCAGTCGCTCCAGCTCGCGCGCCCGGTATTCGTCGAAGGCGGCGTTGCCGGTGTTGGAGAAGGGGGCGCTGCCGCTACCTGCGACGCGATCGGTGGCGTCGCGGAACTGGCCCTTCAGGGCTTCAGCCTTGGCGCTGATCTCGTCGCCCCAGATGATCCAGGCAAGCATCGCCAGGCCGAGCGGCCAGAACACGGCAAAGCCGATGATCATCAGGATGATGTTCAGCGCGGTCCAGCGACTGCGTGCGCCGGTGCGCGTCAAGGTGGGGGTGGCGGTCGCTGTTTGGCTCATGGCTCCTTCCTCTCTTAACGATGAATTTGAGATAGGGAGCCCCCGACGGGGTTCAAGAAAAATCGGTGCTTGCGCACGCGAGGAGACGCGCCGTCTCCGGTGGAAAATGTAATGTCTACAAAGGGATGGAGCCGGCGCGGAATTTGCGTCGGCGCGGCGTGCGCTTACTCCGTCTGCTCCAAGAGCCGCCGCGCCTGGCCGACCCAATCGTCGCGGCTCGGCCGGCCGTTCAGCCGCGTATCGAGCGCACGCATGGCGTCGTCGGTCAGCTCGGCAAGCTGTTCGACCTCAAAGATGCCGAGCTCGTTGAGGTGCTCCAGCATCTTGGGTCCAACGCCCGTGATCTCCGTCAACTCCTGTGTGAAGCCCTCGGTGATCTCCCGCAGGTTCTTGCCGGCCAGCGCGGTCACGCCGGTGGCGTCGGCCCAGCGTTTCTCCATGCGGGTGTCCTGGCCGTTGATCGAAACGAGCGGCGCGGCCTGCTTGGTCGGCACGTTGTGTTTGGCGACGAAGTTGGTGATGCGCGGAACGATCTCGGCGCGGAAGCGGGAGCCGTTGAAGACGCCGTAATGGCCGACGCCCATGGCGAGGAAGTGCTCTTTCTTCTTGTCCGGCAGGTTGACGCACAGATCGTGCGCCGCCTTGGTCTGACCGACGCCGGAAATGTCGTCGCGCTCGCCTTCGACGGTCAGAAGCGCGGTGCGCTGGATCGATTCCGGCCGGACCGGCCGGCCGCGATGCGTCATCGTGCCGTTGGGCAGCGCGTGGCGCACGAAGACGGTCTCCACCGTCTGCAGATAGAACTCCGCCGTCATATCCATGACCGCGAGATATTCATCGTAGAAGTCGCGGTGCTTCTCCGCGGAATCGCCGTCGCCCTCAACGAGATGCTGGAAGAAATCGTGATGGGCGCTGAGATGGCGGTCGAGATTGAGGCTCATAAAGCCGCTGAGCTGCAGGAAGCCCGGATAGACCTTGCGCATGAAGCCGGGATGGGGGAACGGCACGGTCATGATGGCGTTGCGGCGGAACCAGTCGGTGCCGCGCGTCTCCGCCAGCTTGTTGACCTCAGTCGGCGCCTCGCGGGTGTCGACCGGGCCGCCCATCAGCGTCATGGAAAGCGGCTTGTTGGGATCCTTGTCCTCCGCCATCAGCGATATGGCGGCGAGCACCGGCACTGAGGGCTGACACACGGCCATGACATGCGCACCGGGGCTCAACAGGTGCAGCATATCGATGACGTAGTCGATGTAGTCATCCAAGTCGAAGCGGCCCTCCGACATCGGCACCATGCGCGCGTCGGTCCAATCGGTGATGTAGACATCATGATCGGTCAGCATCGCCTCAACGGTGCCGCGCAGAAGCGTGGCGTAATGGCCGGATAGCGGCGCGACGATCAGGAGCTTCGGGTCGGGTTTGCGTTTCGCCGGCAGCTCACGGCGAAAATGCAGGAGCGAGCAGAACGGCTTCTGCCAGACGACGTCCTGATGGACGCGAACCGTCTTGCCGTCGACAAGGGCTTCGGTGATGCCGAATTCCGGTTTGCCGTAGCGTCGCGTCGTGCGCTCAAAGAGCTCCGCCGCGGCGGCCATTGAGCGGCCGACCATTGTCTCCGTCAGCGGATTGAGAGGGTGCTGGAAAGCGAGCCGGGTGGCGTCGGCCATTGCGCGCCAGGGCGCCAGAGCCGCGTGGTTCAGTTCATAGAGCTGGTAGAACGACACCGTCCGGGTCTGCCTCTAGGTCTCCGTTGCGGGATTGTGCGCTGCGGCAAGAAGTGTGCACTGCAAACTTAACGCCTGAATCCGCCATGACAAGGGGCCAGGCGAGCCTTGCACCCAATTCCTAACGAAATGCTAACCTTAACGAATTGCTATTCGCCGGTTTGCATGAGGGCGCCCGTCCACCGGGCGGAGCGCAGGAGCCAGGCAAAAACCGTTGAGGCGGCAAAGAAATAGATGAGATTGAGGCCCAGCGCCGTCAGCATCGCGGCCCCGTCGAAGCGATTCTCCAGAAGGAGCGCCCGCAAACCCTCAAAAACGTGGGTGGGGGGCAGCGACAGCGCTATCCATTGCAGCCAATCCGGCAGAACAGCCACCGGATAGTAGACGCAGGCCAAGGGCAGAAGCACGAAGGTCATGCTCCAGGCGAGGCTTTCGGCACCCAGTCCCTTCTTCAGGACCAGGCCCGAAGCGATAAGGCCGAACGACCAACTCGTGATGATGAGGTTGGCGAAGAAGGCACCGACGGCAAAGCCAAGGCCCCAGAGATTGAACCCGAAGAAGAGGATGGCTAGCCCGGTCACCGGTATCAGCCCGATGAGGAGCCGTATGACGCTCATAACCATGAGTGCGGCCACGAACTCCGCCGGCCTCAGCGGCGTCATCATCAGGTTGCCGAGATTGCGCGACCACATCTCCTCCAGGAATGAGATAGAAAAGCCGAGCTGGCCGCGGAAGAGAATGTCCCAAAGGAGCATGGCGCCGATGAACACGCCGCCGACGCGGATGGCGAAGTTGCTCTCTTCGGTAATGTAGAGCGCCAGAAAGCCCCACATCAGCATCTGCACGGCGGGCCAGTAGATCAGATCGAGGAGGCGCGGCCACGATTGGCGCAGGAGATACCAGTAGCGCAGCACCATCGCTGCGACGCGGCGCGCGGAATACGCGTGGTAGGCGATGCTATCGCTCATTCTGTCGTCTCGCGCTCGCCGCTGCGGCGGCCGCGCGCCACGTCGAGGAAGACATCCTCCATCGTTTCACGGCCGTAACGGGCGATCAGCTCCGTCGGCGTGCCCTGGTCGACGATCTTGCCGGCCTTCATCATCAAGACGTCGTCACAGAGCCGCTCCACCTCCGGCATGTTGTGCGAGGCCAGCAAAATGGCGGCGTGCCTGTCGCGGCGATAGGTCTCCAGGCGTGAGCGCACCCAGTCGGCCGTGTCGGGGTCGAGCGAGGCGGTCGGCTCGTCGAGAAGCAGGACGTCGGGGCGGTTGATCAGCGATTTGGCAAGCGCCACGCGTGTCTTCTGTCCGGACGAGAGCTTTCCCGATTGCCGGTTGAGCAGCTGGGTCAGATCGAGCGTCTCGGCGATTTCCTCGATGCGGGACGCCAGGTCCGGCACGCCATAAAGCATGCCGAAGACCTTGAGGTTCTGGCGAACCGTCAGGCGCATGGGCATCTCAACATAAGGGCTTTCGAAGTTGATCCGGTGGAGCACCGTGTGGCGCTCGCGCGCCATGTCGGCGCCAAGCACGCGCGCCGATCCACCACTTGGCGTGACCAGGCCCATGATCATGGCGATGGTGGTGGTCTTGCCGGCGCCGTTGCCACCAAGCAGGCCGACGATCTGCCCGCGATCAACGGAGAAGTCGATCCCGTCGACGGCCTTCACGTCGCGGTAGGTCTTGGCGAGATCGCTGACGACGATGGCTGCGGATTTCACGCGCATCACCTGTCCATATCGCGTCACCGGCCTCGCGGCCAGGGTCGATCGGTTGAGCCCGCTTGGTGGCGCGCCGCGCTTGTCGGCGCTCGCCGCGCCCCGTAGGCTCGCTTCAAGGGAGGAACAACAAACATGATGGACCGTGTCAGTTCGAAGAGCGCCGCGTCGGTAACGGACCAGGAGGCGCTGGACTTTCACTCCCGCGGACGGCCCGGCAAGCTGGAGGTCGTTCCAACCAAGCCGATGGCGACGCAGCGCGATCTGTCGCTTGCCTATTCGCCGGGCGTCGCCGTCCCGGTCCTGCGCGTAGCCGAAGATCCGAAGGCGGCCTTCGACTATACGGCGCGTGGCAATCTGGTCGCCGTGGTTACCAACGGCACGGCGATCCTCGGCCTGGGCAATCTAGGCGCGCTTGCCGCCAAGCCGGTGATGGAGGGCAAGGCGGTGCTCTTCAAGCGGTTCGCCGATATCGATTCCGTCGATCTGGAAGTGTCGACGGAAGATGTCGATGCGTTCGTGGAATGCGTGCGCCATCTCGGACAGAGCTTTGGCGGCATCAATCTTGAAGACATCCGCGCGCCGGACTGCTTCCACATTGAGAGCCGGCTGCGTGAAGCTCTCGACATTCCGGTGTTCCATGACGACCAGCACGGCACGGCCATCATCGCGCTGGCCGGTCTCCTCAATGCGCTGCTTCTCACCGGGCGCGACATCACCAAGACGCGGCTGGTCTGCAACGGTGCCGGCGCGTCGGCGATTGCCTGCGTTGAGCTCATCAAGTCGTCCGGCATGCCGGACGAGAACGTGACGCTCTGCGACACCAAAGGCGTTGTCTACAAGGGCCGCAGCGACGGCATGAACGAATGGAAGGCGCGCCACGCTATCGATACGGAGGCGCGTAGCTTGGCCGATGCGATGGCGGGGGCCGATGTCGCTATCGGACTGTCAGCCAAGGGCGCCTTCACCGCCGACATGGTGGCGTCCATGGCGGAGAAGCCGATCATCTTCGCCATGGCCAATCCGGACCCGGAGATCACCGTGGAGGAGGTGATGGCGGTGCGCGACGACGCGATCATAGCGACCGGCCGCTCCGATTATCCCAATCAGGTGAACAACGTTCTAGGCTTTCCCTACATCTTCCGCGGTGCGCTCGACGTGCGCGCCACGACGATCAACGACGCCATGAAGATCGCCGCGGCGGAGGCGCTTGCGGCGCTGGCGCGCGAGGAGGTTCCCGACGAGGTGGCTGCCGCCTATCACGGTCGGCGTCCGCGCTTCGGGCCGGGCTACATCATTCCCGTGCCGTTCGATCCGCGTCTTATCTCGGCCGTGCCGGCGGCCGTGGCGAAGGCGGCGATGGATTCCGGCGTGGCGCAGCGGTCGATCGACGACATTGAGGCCTATTGCCTGGAGCTTTCGGCGCGTCGCGATCCGGTCGCCGCCACGCTGCAGCACATCACCGAGCGCGTGCGAGCCGACCCCAAGCGGGTCGTGTTTGCCGAAGGCGAGGAGGAGCAAGTCATCCGCGCGGCGGTGAGCTTCGTCAATAACCGGCTGGGCACGGCAATCCTGGTGGGGCGCGAGGAGCGCGTAAAGGCCGCCGCCGACGAGGCGGGCATCGAGCTGAAGGCCGGCATCGAGATCCTAAACGCACGCGTGTCGGAACGCCGCCACGCCTATGCCGATTACCTCTACGAACGACTGCAACGCCGGGGCTTCCTGCACCGCGACTGCGTGCGGCTCACCAACACCGATCGCAACCATTTCGCTGCCTGCATGGTGGCGCTCGGCGACGCCGATGCGCTGGTGACCGGGTTGACGCGCAACTATTCCACGGCGCTGAAGGACATTCGTCGCTGCATCGACGTGAAAGAGGGAAGCCGCGTGATCGGCGTGTCCATCGCGCTCTGCCGCGGGCGCACCGTCGTGGTCGCCGACACCGCCGTTCACGAGATGCCGGGAGCAGAGGAGATTGCCGATATCGCCGTTGAGGCGGCGGGCGTGGCGCGGCGGCTCGGTTTCGATCCCAGGGTGGCGCTTCTGGCTTATTCCACGTTCGGTAATCCTGCCGGCGACCGCGCCGACAAGGTGAAGCAGGCGGTGAAGATCCTCGACGGACGCGACGTCGATTTCGAGTACGACGGAGAGATGAACGCCGATGTCGCGCTCAATCCGACGGTGATGGCGGCCTATCCGTTCTGCCGTCTGTCCGGGCCGGCCAATGTGCTGGTCATGCCGGCGCGGCACTCTGCGGCCATCTCTACCAACATGCTGCAGGAGCTCGGTGGCTCCACCGTGCTCGGGCCGCTTCTGGTCGGCTTCGACAGTCCGGTTCAGATCCTGCCGATCTCCGCGCGCGACGCCGATGTCGTCAACATGGCCACGCTCGCGGCGTTCAATATCAGCGGGTAGGGGCGGCGGGCGGGCGCATGTTTGGCTGGCCGGTGGCTCTACTGAGCTTTCGGACCTTGGCGTTCTTCGACTTTGATCACGTGCCAGCCGAACTGCGTTTCGACCGGTTCGGAAATCTCGCCGGCATTCAGCGCAAACGCTGCGTCCTCGAATGCAGGAATCATTCGCCCGCGCTCAAAGAAACCGAGGTCGCCGCCGTCGGGCGCCGACGGACCGATTGAGCGTTGCTCGGCAAGTTCGGCGAAGTCGGCGCCGTTCTTGAGCTCGGCGATTACGGCCAGGGCGTCGGCCTCCGTCTCGACTAAAATATGGCGGGCCTTCACGCGTTCAACGATCGGCTCCGCTTCGTCGGTCGGTGCGCCCGAAGACGGTCCGGCGGCGCGAACGCCCCGCAGGCACCCTGCCCAGTCGTTTGCGTCGGCGCAGGCCCGGTCGAAGTCGTCCTTGAAGACCCAAACAACGTCGTGCGACTGGCGATACAGCTCAACGTCCGGGGTCGTGAGGTCGATCGTGTTTGATCCGGATGGCCCCAGGTCGAACAGCATCGGTATGCCGCCATCGATGACAGCCATCAGCGGCCTTTCACACAAATTGTCGAACGTCCAACCATATTGGTTTTCGGCGTCGTCCTTTTTGTACATGTCTTCGAACAAACAAGCGTCGAGTTTGG
Organism: Afifellaceae bacterium; assembly: GCA_028284625.1. Classification (GTDB taxonomy): domain Bacteria; phylum Pseudomonadota; class Alphaproteobacteria; order Rhizobiales; family Afifellaceae; genus DASWJZ01. Next base: position 14,888 of record JANQRH010000002.1, read on the forward strand.
CGGCCGTCTCGCCTTCGGTTTTTACAAGGCCAGGATCTTGATCGGTCGGTCCGTATTGCTTGCTGACCTCCGCGCAGAATTCCTCCACGGAATAGAGCGAAAAGAAAAAGACGAGGTCGGCGGTCTCTCTGACGCGTGCCAACAACTCCGCCTCCAGCCTGCCGTCCGGACCGAAATCTCCCTCGGCAAAGCCGTGGCGCTTTGCAAATGCCTCAAGCGCCGGCGGATTGGGCACGACGTTCTCGCAGCTGTCCTGGAGAAGCATCACCTCCGCCAGAGTATCCAAGGCTTGGCTCTGCTCGTCCGTCAAAGCGACGCTGGAGCCGTTGAGAAAGAGTAGGGCCAGAACACCCAAAAGCCAGCGCATGAACTGCTCCTTTGGCTTTGTTCAATCCTCCTCGCCGAAGCCGCTCTCCACAAGATCGGTGAGGGCGTCCATCGCAGCCTGGGCCTCGCGACCTTGTGCGGTCAACTCAATCGTGCAGCCGGGCGCGGCGGCAAGCGTCATGAGGCCCATAATGGAGGTGCCCTCAACGCTCTGGCCGTCTTTGTGGACGTAGACGTCCGCTTCGAATTTCTCGGCGCATTTGACGAAGCGTGCGGAGGCGCGCGCATGCAGGCCACGCCGATTCACGATCGTCACGTGGCGTGACAGTGGCGCAGTCATTCGTTCGCGAGCAGCTTGCTCGCAACGTTGATGTATTTGCGTCCGGCGTCCTGGGCGCGGCAGGCCACATCATCGAGATCGCCGTCCTCACGGACGCTGGCGAGCTTGATCAGCATCGGCAGGTTGACGCCGGCGACGACCTCAACGCGCCCCGCCTCCATGACGGAGATGGCGAGGTTCGACGGCGTGCCGCCGAACATGTCGGTCAACAGGATGACGCCGGAGCCGTCATTGACGCGCTCCACCGCCGCCACGATGTCGCGTCGTCGCTCCTCCATATCGTCGTCCGGGCCGATGGACACGGCCTCAAGCGCGTCCTGGTGACCGACGACATGCTCCAGCGCCGCCCGGAACTCCGTCGCCAATTGTCCGTGGGTGACAAGCACGAGACCGATCATGGATACGCCGTTGGTGGGGAGGACCTGCATTCATCCTCAAACTTGCGCCGACCGCAAGCCCATATTCCGCCGCAGGAGCTGCGCAGCCAGCGCCGCCTCAATCAGGCGGCGGGCATGCTCGATGCCAGTGGGGACGGGCTGGCGTGGCAGCGCAATCCCCAGGACTTCCACGGTCAATTCGTCCGTTTCCGGCATGCGTTGGAGCGGCTCCTCGCTCATGATGTCGGCGACGAGCCCGATGATGGCGAAGCGCTCATGCGGAACGGCGACCAGGCCGCGGCCGCGCAATTCCATCAGGCCGGCGATGGCCGCCGGCGCGGTGGCGACGACCCGTCCGTTGCAGGCCGCCAGTCCGACGCGGTCGTCGGCGATGAGGCGGGCGCCGCGCTCGATAAAAGCTTGCGCCAGCATGGATTTACCGGCGCCGGAGCGGCCGCGAATGAGCACGCCCTGCGAGGCGATCAGCAAGGCGGTGCCATGCACAATCTCCGACATGGCTTTGGTCTAGTTGGGTTTCGACAGTGTGACGATGAAACGCGCGCCCTCCAGGCGTCCGTCGGCGCCGCGTCGGTTCTCCGCGTTGATCGTGCCGCGATGCGCCTCCACGATCTGCCGCGAGATAGCCAGGCCGAGCCCGGAATTCTGGCCGAAATCGTCGCCCTCAGGGCGGTCGGTGTAGAAGCGCTCGAAGATGCTCTCAATGTTGTCGGCGCGGACACCCGGGCCATCGTCGTCGATGGTGATAACGATGCGGCCGTGCTCGCGGCGGGCATGGATGTGCACGCTGCCGTCCGGCGGCGAGAACGATAAAGCGTTGTCGATCAGGTTGTTGAACACCTGGCCGATGCGGCTATCGTGGCCGAGCACGTAGAATGCGTCCTTGCTCCAGCGCCCACGGTCGAACGTGAGCTGCACCTTCTGCCCGTTGGAGACATGCGCTTCGCCGGATGTGGCGACCACCGTCTCCAAGAGCTTGGCGATGTCGATAGGCTGGACATCCTCGCGCGCCAGCTCCGCGTCGAGGCGCGAGGCATCCGAAATATCGGAGATCAGCCGGTCGAGACGCCGGACGTCGTGCTTGATGACGGCGAGCAGGCGATTGCGCTGCTCCTCCGTGCGGGTGATCGGCAGCGTCTCAACGGCGCTGCGGAGCGAGGTGAGGGGATTCTTCAGCTCATGCGCAACGTCGGCGGCAAAAGTCTCGATCGCCTCCATGCGCTTGTAAAGCGCTGCCGTCATATCGGAGAGCACGCGTGCCAAATGGCCGATCTCGTCCTTGCGGCTGCCGAGGTCGGGGATCTCGGCGCGGCGATGGCGGACCCCGCGGCGCACCCGCTCCGCCGCTCCGGCGAGCCGCCGGACCGGGCCGGCAATGGTGCTGGCCAGCAGGATGGAGAGCAGTATCGTGATGGCGGCCGCCACCAGGAAGACGCGCAGGATGGCCATGCGCTCCGCCTGCACGATGGCGTCAATGTCGCCGGATTCGGTTGAGAGCAGCAGGCTGCCGAGAATGGCCCGGTAGCGCTGCACCGGCACGGCCACGGACACGATGAGGCCGCCATCTTCGCCGACCCGCACCACGCTTGCCGTCTGTCCGTCGAGGGCGGAGGCGACCTCGGCATATTCGCGGCCGTTGGCGGAGCCGACCTCTTCATAGACGGGCAGCTCGCCGCTGCGGTACCAAAGCTTCACCGCGTCCCACCACCGCTCGAAGAAGATTTTTTGCTGGTCGAGCGGCGGCAGGTCGAAGCTCTGGATCAGCCCGCGCATGTAGAGCCCGCGGGAATCGAGGATCAGCCGCCCGTCCACGTCGTAGATGCGCGCGCGTGTGCGCGTCGGCGAGATCAGCCGCCGCATAAGCGGGGCGACGAGCTCCGGGTTGATCGGAAATTCCGTGGCCGACCCGCTGGCGCGATACGGCGCGCCGGTCTGTCCGGCCTGCAGCTCCAAAAGCTTGTCCAGGTCGACGGTAATGGCGTCGGTTTCGACGGTCGCCTGGGAGGCGATCGCGGCGGCGATGATCTGCCCCTGCACCAACAGGCTTTCAGCGCGCGTATCGATCAGCCCGGCGCGGAACTGGTTGAGAAACAGGATGCCGGTGACCAGCGCCATCAGCGCCACGACATTGAGAAGCGCGATGCGGCGCGTCAGGCTGGAGGTCGCGGCATGGCCGAGGCCGCTCAGCCACCTTTGCAGCGGCCTGAGGAGCTGCGTGCCGACGCGCAGCCGCTCGGTGACCGGCGACTTGCTGCGCGCGGCGCTTTCCTGCGGACGGCTTGTCTCTGCGACCATGCGCCGGCCCTAGCCCTCCCGGAAGCGGTACCCCACCCCGTATAGCGTCTCGATCATATTGAACTCATCATCGACCGCTTTGAACTTCTTGCGCAGACGCTTGATGTGGCTGTCGATGGTGCGATCATCGACATAGACCTGATCGTCATAGGCGGCATCCATCAGCGCATTCCGACTTTTTACCACGCCCGGCCTTTGGGCGAGCGCGAAGAGTATAAGGAACTCGGTGACCGTGAGTGTGACGTTCTGGCCATTCCAGGTGCAGGTATGCCGCTCCTGGTCCATGGTCAGTGCCCCGCGCTCCAGGATGCGGCTCTGCTCCACCCCGCGCGCGGCAACACCGTCGCGCGGCTGGGCGCGCCGCAGAACGGCGCGGACGCGCTCCACCAGAAGGCGCTGGGAAAACGGCTTCTTGATGAAGTCGTCGGCCCCCATCTTGAGCCCGAAAAGCTCGTCGATCTCATCGTCCTTGGAGGTGAGAAAGATGACCGGCAAGTCGCTCGACTGGCGAAGCTTCCTCAGGAGCTCCATGCCATCCATCCGCGGCATCTTGATGTCGAGGATCGCCAGATCCGGCGGGTTATGCGCCAGCCCGTCCAGCGCTGAGCTCCCGTCATTGAAGGTGGTCACGCGATACCCTTCCGATTCCAGTGTCATGGAGACGGATGTGAGGATATTGCGGTCGTCGTCGACGAGCGCGATGGTCGGCATTCCTGATCCTTTCAGCTCCGGCCGCACCGGCAGCCATGCTGTTTGCCCCCGCGCATAGGTCTTGTAACAGAATGCGAACAGAATGTGGCGGATAATCTGATCCAAGCGCCGTAGCGCCGACAACGAGGATTGTGTGGATGAATGCAGAGGCTGAGGCAAACCGAACGCTGGCTCGCGAATTGATGAGTGCGGGCGGGACGGCATCGCTTGCCACGCTGGGCGCCGAAGGCTGCCCATTCGCCTCCTACGTCGTCACGGCGCCGGGCGCAGATGGTGCGCCGCTGACGCTTTTGTCGCAGCTTGCCAGGCATACGGAGAATTTGGGGCGCGACCCGCGGGCCTCGCTATTGTTTGTGCGTGAGCCGGAGGCCGGGGCGGAATCCATGACAGCGGCACGGCTGACGCTGACCGGAGAATGCGGTGTGCACGACGACGCAGAGGCCAGGCGGCTCTTCCTGGAACGGCATCCGGATGCCGCGCGATATGCGGATTTCGCTGACTTCTCGCTTTACCGGTTCGCCATTGCATCGGGGCATCTGGTGGCCGGGTTTGGGCGCATCGTCGATTTCACGCCGGCGGAGCTTTTGTCTGAGGCCCGCGGGTGATAGCGGCGGCGCCCTTAAGCACAAGGATTCTGCGATGATCGACGTCACGAAAACATCCGGGCCGAAGCCCTACAGATTCGATGTCATAGTGAGCGACGGCGGCGGGGAGACGCGTCACGACGTGACGATGTCGGAGGACACTTTCAACCGGCTGGCTGGCGGGGCGCACAGTCCCGAGACGTGTTTGGAAGCGGCGTTCCGCTTTCTCCTTGACCGCGAGCCCAAGGAGTCAATCCTCAGCCGCTTCGATGTCGACGTCATCTCTCGGTATTTCCCGGAGTTTGAGCAGGAGATGCCGCGTTATCTGACGCCCTAGAAGCAGGAAGCGCCTGCTAGCTCTTGCGAAACGTGAGATAGGCCGGGCGGCGGCCTTCGCGGATCGCCTTGGCCTCGTAGCGCGTGCCGGGCCAGTCCGGCCAAACTTCGCTGTGATCGCCTAGCGGATCGCCGATGAGTGCCAATCGCCGATTCTTGGCGACGGCTTCAAGTGTCCACTCCACATAGCTCTCAATGTCGGTGGCGAAGCGGAACGTGCCGTCTGGCGTCAGGCAGCGCGCGACCTTGTCGAGGTTCTCAGCGTTCACGAAGCGTCGCTTCCAGTGCCGCTTCTTCGGCCAGGGATCGGGATAGAGAAGATCGATCCGCTCCAGCGCGCCCGGCGGCAGCCAATCGAGCAACGGGGCCGCGTCCTGATCGTAGAGCCGGATGTTGGCGATCTTGTCTTTGGCGATCGCCACGACGGCTTTGGCCATGCCGTTCTCGAAGGGCTCCACGCCGATGAACCCGACATCGGAATGCGTTTTAGCTTCGTGGAGGAGATGCTCGCCGCCGCCGAAGCCGATCTCCATACGGAAGGCGCGGGTCGGAATGGCAAAAAACGCCTGCAGGTCGTCGGGCGCGGGCGCAGCAATGTCGATCAGGAGCGTGGGCAGCACTTCTTCAAGCGCGGCGCGCTGTCCGGGCCGGAGCGGCTTGCCCTTGCGCCGGCCGAAGAAGGCGCCGCCGCGGCGCTCCATCGGCGTGTTTAGAGCTCTGCGCCGATCGCTTCCACGAGGTCGGTGCGCTCCCATGAGAACCCACCTTCCGCGTCGGGCGCGCGGCCAAAATGGCCATAGGCGGCGGTGCGCGCGAAGATCGGTTTCATTAGACCAAGCTTTTCGCGGATGCCGCGCGGGGTCAGGTCCATCGCCGCACCCAGCGCTTTCTCCAGCTTGGCTTCATCGACGCGGCCCGTGCCGTGCGTATCGACATAGATCGACAGCGGCTTGGCGACGCCAATGGCATAGGCGAGCTGGATGGTGCAGCGATCGGCGTAGTCGCCGGCGACGACATTCTTCGCCAGATAGCGCGCCGCATAAGCGGCCGAGCGGTCGACCTTGGTGGAATCCTTGCCGGAAAACGCGCCGCCGCCATGCGGTGCGGCGCCGCCATAGGTGTCGACGATGATCTTGCGGCCGGTCAGGCCGGCGTCGCCGTCGGGACCGCCGATGACGAACTTACCGGTCGGATTGACGTGCCATTCGGTGTCTTCGGTGATCAGGTCGCCCGGCAACGCTTCGCGCACATAGGGCTCAACCACGCTGCGCACGTCCTCCGATTCCATGGCCGGATCGGTGTGCTGGGTGGAGACCACGATCGAGGTGACGCGTTTGGGCGTGCCGTTCTCGTAGGCAACGGTGACCTGGCTCTTGCAGTCGGGCCCGAGCTTTGGCGCCGTTCCTGCGTGGCGCGCCTCTGCCATCAGGCGCAGGATGGAGTGGGCATATTGGATCGGCGCGGGCATCAGCTCCGGCGTCTCGCGGCAGGCATAGCCAAACATGATGCCCTGGTCGCCGGCGCCCTCGTCTTTGTTGCCGGCGGCGTCGACACCCTGAGCGATGTTCGACGATTGGGCATGCAGGAGCACGTCCACATGGGCGTGCTTCCAGTGAAATCCGTCCTGCTCGTAGCCGATATCCTTGGCCGCCTGCCGCGCCAGCTCCTCCACCATTTCCGCGCTGACGCTCTCCGGTCCGCGGGTCTCGCCGGCAATGACGATGCGATTGGTGGTGGTCAGGGTCTCGCAGGCAACGCGGACGTGATTGGGGTCGAAGCCGGTCTTGAGCGCCTCGCGAAAGAACGCGTCGACGACCTCATCGGAAATGCGGTCGCAGACCTTGTCGGGGTGGCCTTCGGATACGGACTCGCTGGTGAAGAGGTAGTTGCGACGAGACATGAGGCAGCTTTCCAAAACAGAAGGAAGGATGATGGCGAACCCGAGCCGGCGGCCGGGCGCGACAGTCCTCTAGCGGTTTCCTGCTCGTCAGGCCAGCGGAGTCGTTTGGCGCGTCGCCGCGTTGTCAGCTCGGCTTGTCTTCCGCCAGCGCCCGGACCAGCTCGACGATCTTGCGTCGGACCTTGGGGTTGCGGATGCGGATGAAAGCACGCGTGAGATCGAGGCCCTCAGAAGTGGACATGAAGTCCATCATGAAGGTGGCGCTTTCCTCCTCCATGCTGGAGCCGCCCGACGCTTTGGATTCAGGAAAGAAAAACGAGACCGGCACCTCCAACGCATCCGACATGGCCTGAAGCCGGCTGGCGCCGACGCGGTTCGTGCCCTTCTCGTATTTCTGAATCTGCTGGAACGTGATGCCGAGTCGCTCCCCAAGTTTTTCCTGGCTCAACCCCAGCATTTTGCGTCGCATACGTATGCGACTGCCGACGTAGACATCCGTTGGGTTCGGGCGCCTGCCCGATTGCTGCGGTCGATCGATCACCACGCCCTCACGAGAACGTTATCAATATCTGGGACTCTTGCCCCGGCACGCCCCCAAGTGCCGAAAGCACAAGGTTGGAATCAGCAGACATACCCGCACAAAAGCGAGCCCGCGCCCCCTGAGTCTGAACAAATCAATCATAACGCGGACGCCCGGTAAAGATTCTTTGTGAACGGAATCAACATGCAAACAGCTATAGATAGTATGACGAGAAGCATGCGCCACTGAGCGTAGAATGGCGGATCGATCGCCGCCGGCAATGCCGCTTCGATCATTGTTGATTGGCCGAGCCGGCCGTGCGCGAGCATCCTCCCGTAGGGGTCGACGATTGCCGAGATGCCCGTATTGGCAGCGCGCACCAGCGGCAGGCCCTCCTCGATTGCTCGCACGCGTGCCTGATGGAAATGCTGGTGGGGGCCGGTCGTGCGTCCGAACCAGCCGTCATTGGTTACATTGAGCAAGAAGTTCGGCCGTTCATCTTCGCCCAGAACGGCGCCAGGGAAGATGATCTCGTAACAGATGAGCGGTGCGAAGGTCGTGCCGTCCGGCAGCGAAAGCGCGCGCCGATGCGGACCGGGCACGAAGCCGCGATCCACCAATTGTCGTAACCCGAGCCATTCCGCCAGGCCGGCGGCGGGAACATATTCGCCGAACGGCACCAGATGCACTTTGTCATAGGCTTGCTGAATCGTGCCGTCGTCGCCGATCACATAGATGGCGTTGTAGAACTGGGATTGTCCCTCGGACCCCGTCTCCTCCCGGTATGCGCCGGTGACGAGCGTCGTCCCTTGCGGCAGGAATTCGGCAATGGCGGCAAGCCGCGCCGGCTCCTGCGTAAGCGGGAAGGGGAACGCCGATTCCGGCCACACCAGGACCGTGCCGGCTTCCAGCGGCGCTGCCTCAGGGTTGGAGAGCCGGAAGAACGTCTCAAGCACCTCGTCGGCTTTGTCCGGTTGCCACTTCGTCGGGTGGGGGATGTCGGGCTGCACCACACGAATCGTGACATCGGGGACAGCGGTAGGCTCGGCGTAGGCCAGCCGCAGGACGCCGTGAAGACCGAGCGCCGCCATCAACACGATGGCGAGCGACGGCAGAGCGATGTGACGCCGCTCCGTCCCGGCTGCCGGGGCCAAGGTTGCCGGCGCAGCGAAGACGAGCACCGCGATGACGTTTAGCGCGTAAAGCCCAAGGGGGGCGGCTGACTGCATCAGCACTTCGCCTGCCGTCAGCGAATAGCCGATCGCATTCCACGGGAAGCCGGAGAGGATGTTGCCGCGCAGCCATTCGGCCGCGCCGAGTGTGGCGGCCAGCGCGAAGATGCGTCGCCAATCCTCGCTCCACATGAGTTGAGCGACAGCTGCGGCCAGCCCCCAAAACAGCGCCAACAAGGCCGGCAGGCCTAGAACGGCGATGGGCATGAGAAGGATGAACGTGTCACCCTCAACGAGGAACGCACCGCCGACCCACCACAATCCGATGAGGAAGTAGCCGAAGCCGAACCACCAGCCGCAAGAAAAGGCGGGGCCGAACCGGTTAACCCGGCCGTTCGGCTCCTGATCGAGCGCCCCGTCGATCAGCCAGACAAAGACGGGTAGCGTGATCCACAGGATGGGGAACGCGAAGACCGGCGGCATGGCGAGCGCAGACAGCGCACCGCCGCCGAAAGCGATGCCGCGACGGCGCCAGCCCCAAGAGAGGATGACCGCATTTGCGAGGCGATCCATGGCCCGCCGATTCGTTGCCTCCTCCCGTAGCTGACGGGAGTGCAGCTCAAAATCAAGGCAGGCGGATCACACCCGGCCACAATTGCGAGGCCGGGCTGTGCCTAATTGGCGTAGGTCGGCTGAGGGGCCGGCCGGTTTAGAGCTAGGTCAGACGACGATGTGGGCGCAGCCGCGTGCGATCTTCTGCTTCCACTCCGCGCGGTTCTCCATCACCACCTTGCCGAAGCGCGATTCCATTTCATCGAAGCTCGTTGCAGCGAGCACAAAACGCTTCTTTCCGTTCGGCATGGCCGTCAGGACGTTGTTGACGCAGGCGACGAGCGCGCGCTTCTTATCGGTGCTGAGCGTGCTCACGCGCCCTTCCTTCTGGCTCATGAGGATGCGCTCAACGGCCGCGGAAAAGCTGCCGCCCGCCTGAGCGGGAACCGTCGACGCGGTCACAATTGCGAGAACGGCGAACGCGGCGGCGGTCCGCGAAATGATTTTCTCTGCCATGATGGTGTGTCCCTGTCCCCAGCGCAGTTATTTCTGCTGTGTGGGTGACAAATACGGGGCGCGGTGTTTCCACCATGTTTCCATCGGCGTTCGAAATGGTTTCGTCGCCAAGTGTGGTTAACCGACGCTTTTCGGCGGCAGGCTTGGCGGGCCCATCGCCACGCGGGCGTTGCGGAAAGGGCGCAGCCCGACCTGACGGCCCCGCCAATCCGGTGTTGGCGGTTGCATTTTTCGGCTCCGCCGACACTATTTAGATGCAGAGAAAGGAAAAGGACTGATGCCGGGACCTTCGCTGACGGGAGCCACTTCGGTGCCACCGTCATTTGTAAGGGGGCTTACAATTCTTGCGCTGGCGTTCTTCATCGGCGTCGGTGCGCCCGCTCCTGGCGTGGCGGAATCGGATTCGGTGCGGGAGCGCAACGAATTCTATCGGGAGCTCCATAAGCGGCAGGGCGCTGCGACGCCGGACGACGAACAGACGGTGCTTTTGGTCAGCGGCGTCATCGGTCCCGGTGCGCATCGGCAGTTCCGCGCCGCACTGTCCAACCAAGCCCCAGAGCTTGTCGTGCTTGATGGGCCCGGCGGCATACTCGGTGAGGCTTTGCAGATCGCGGAGGAAGTGCGTCGGCGCAACATGAACACGCTGGTTGCGCCCAACCGGCGCTGTGCCTCGGCCTGCGCGATCGTGTTCCTGTCCGGTCGCACAAAATATCTGGGGGCTGGCGCAGCCGTGGGCCTTCATTCGGCGTCGCACGCCGACGGACGGGCCGACCCGGAGGCAACTGAACTGATGGCGGACTATCTACGAGAGCTCGGCGTGCCGTCCAGCACGCTCCGCAACATGGCGCAGACGGCGCCCAACAAGATCCGCTGGCTGACCAAAGCGGAGCAGCGGGCGATCGGCATCCGCGATTTCCGCCCGACTCAGTAGGCTTCCAGCAGAGATCGTTCGTCTGGGACTGCGCGCGGGCGCCTAACCGGTCGCCGCGTGCTTCAGTTTCGCCGCAGTCTTGCCGCCCAAGGTCCTGGCCTTTGAGCGGTCGCGTATCTTCACACGCTTGATGCGGTGCGCGTCGGCGTCGAGCACTTCAAAGTCAAAGCCCTCTACGGCCTCGACCGCTTCGCCCTTCTCCGGGATTCGGCCGGTCGCGGCGAACACCAGGCCGCCGAGCGTCTCAATGTCCTCGCTCTTCTCGCCGACCTGAAACGCTAGGCCGATCACCTCAGCGGCATCGTCCAGCTCCACACGCGCATCGGCGACAAAGACCCCGTCGGCGACTTTGAGCACGGCGTGCTCGTCGTCAAAATCGTGCTCGTCCTCGATCTCGCCGACGATGATCTCCACCAGATCCTCCAGCGACACGAGACCGTCGGTGCCGCCATATTCGTCGATGACGAGCGCCATCTGTGTGCGGCTTGCCTGCATGCGCTTCAAAAGCACGCGGGCGGCCATTGAGGGCGGCACAAACAGGAGCGGCCGCACGAGGTTCGACTGGTCAAGCGTCTGGGTGAGGTCGACCGAGCCGAAATCGAATTGCGGCGTCTTCTCGTCGGTGGGCGGCCTGAGCGCCTGATCGGCTACCCACGCCATGAGGTCGCGGATGTGGACCATACCCACCGGCTCGTCGAGCGTCTCGCGATAGGCAGGCATGCGGGAGTGCCCGGATTCGCGGTAGATGGCGATCACCTCCGCCAGCGTGCTTTCCACATCGATGGCCTCAATGTCGGCGCGCGGGACCATCACGTCCTCAACCTCCAAGTCACCGAGCTTGAGGATCGCGCGCAGCATGGCGCGTTCGTCAGCGGAGAGCGTGTCGCCGGCCGCCTCGTCGGCAGCGATCGCGTCTTCGATCTCCGAACGGGCGGTGCCGTTCGGCTTGATGCCGAACGCGCTCAGAAGGGCGGTTCGCACGCGGCCTACGAAATCGGAGGATTGGCCCGCGGCGTCAGCCGGCGAACCGGGGGGACTTCGACCTTGGTCGTCGCTCATTGTCGGTCGGCGTCCGCGTAGGGATCGGCAATGCCCATCCGGTTTAGCGCGGTCCGCTCCAGTTGCTCCATCGCCTCTGCTTCGGCCTCCACCTGATGATCATAACCCAGCAGATGGAAGAAACCGTGAATTATCAAGTGAGCAATGTGATCTTCAAGCGGCTTTTGCGCAAGCGCCGCTTCGCGCCTGATCGTCTCGGCGGCGAGCGCGATATCGCCAAGGGAGGCGGGATTCGGCGCTATTTGTGCCGGCTGTCGGAAGGATAAGACGTTGGTAGGCTTATCGATTCCCCTCCATTTGGCGTTAAGCGCCCGTATCTCTTCGTCGTCGGTAAAAAGCAGGCTGAGCGCGCCCGTTGGGCGGGGTGCATCCGGCGGGAGCGCACCAAGGGCCGCCGCGACGGCGCGGCTCGCGAGCGCCTCCAGCGCCGGCTCGGCCGGCCAATCTCCGCCGGATATGGCGATCTCGATCGTCGGTGTCTCCACGGCCGGCTCATTAGCATGGAGGGGCTGCTCCACGGTAAACAGTTCCGTCAGGCAGGGGAGGGCTTCTATGGGCGCATTGGCGGACATTCTCCGATTCCGCACCATGATTGCTCCATACGTACTGGAGATCTTGTTCTGGTCCGGAATCGCCGGGACGCTTTACGGATCATATTGGCTGTTCAGCCACGACCATTGGGCGTGGTGGATCGCTTTGGTCTTTGGGACGCTTGTGACGCGGCTGATCTTTGAGTTCGTGCTGCTGGCGTTTCGCAGCTACGACCGGCTGGTTGAGGTGCGCGACGCGCTCCGCAGCGACGCCGGGCGCTAAGACCGCTCGTTGGTTTCAACCAAGCGCTCGATCTTGGCCTCTGCGGACGCGTTCTCTTCGTCGTAGGCAATGGCGTCCGCGTAGCTGCCGTCGGCGTTGAAGAGCAGGGCGGACGCTGTGTGGTCCATTGTGTAGTCGCCGTCCTCCAGCTCCACTTTGCGATAGAAGACGCGATAGGCCTTGGTCGCTTCTGCGATCGCTTCGGGTGAGCCCGTCAATCCGATGAAGTCATCATGGAAGGCGCCGACGTAGTCCTTCAGGAGCGCGACGGTGTCGCGTTCTGGATCGACCGTGATGAAAGCGACCTTGAGGGGTGCTGCTTTTTTGCCGAGCGTTTCGACGACGCTGGCAATCTGAAACAGCGTCGTGGGGCAAAGGTCGGGGCAAAACGTGAAGCCGAAATAGAGGATATGCGGTTGGCCGATCAGATCGTCGCGGGTGAAGGCCTCGCCTTCGTGGCTGACGAGTTCAAACGGACCGCCGATCTCCGCCACGTCGTTGGCCACCCAGCGCTGGACATCGTCCTTCCACACGAAGAACGCAACGCCGACGGCGAGAAACACGATAATTGCCGCGGCGAGGCCGAAGCGGAGCGTTCGCTCGGTTGATCTTTTGGGACTCTTTGTCATCTGAGAGGCGTCCTTGGCGGAGGATATAGAGACGGCGATGGCTCGACGCATGACCGATCGCCGCAGCACGCGACCTGATAGCTCCACGGCGCTAGCCGCCGCGGTGCTTTTCGGCGTGCAGAGCATCGTGCTGGCGCTCTGGGTCGGTGCGCATGGCGTGCCGGCGGAGCGCGATCAGTTCGGCAACGCGCTCTGCATCGCCTGGTCGGCGGCACGAGACGCCGGAGAAGCTCCGCTAGGCCACGCGCCGCTTCCCAATTGCTGCACACTCGGTTGCGGTATGGGCAATGCCTCATTGGCGCCAGTGCGCGTGGCATTGCCGGTGCCTGTCGAGACGGTCGCGCCGATCCTCTACGGCGCACTGGCCGCACCGCTTGGCCAAGCCGTCGATCGGGCTTCGATCCGCTCGCGAGGTCCACCGCGCTTGGCGTGATAGCTCTCTCTCGAGAGCCCATTTCTCAAGTCCGAATCAATCCCGCCTGCATGCGCGCTCGGCCATGCGGGCCACTGGAGTATCGATATGATGAGTCTCTTTGCGCGCATGCGCATGATTGGCGGCCCGCTCAGCGTCGGCCTGGTCGCATTCGCTTTCGTTTTTCTCGCAATTGATCGGCCGCTCGCCGACGACATCAGCGTCGGTTCGCTGACCATCAGCCCGCCGTGGTCGCGGGCAACGCCGCCCGGCGCCAAGGTGGCCGGCGGCTACATGATGATCACAAATGCAGGCGGAGAGGCGGACCGTCTCGTTTCCGCCACAGCGGACGTCGCGGCGCGCGTGGAAATCCACGAGATGGCGGTGGTCGACGGCGTCATGAAGATGCGCCCGCTCGATGACGGCGTCGAAGTTCCCGCCGGCGGCATGGTGGAGCTGAAGCCCGGCTCCTATCACCTCATGCTGATGGGGCTGACCGGGCCGCTGAAGGAAGGCGACGTTTTTGACGGCACGTTGACCTTTGAGAAGGCGGGAAGCGTCGACGTGACGTATCAGATCGGCGCGATGGGCAGCGACATGGCGCCCGATCACCATCATCACTAGATGGCGTAAAGGCTGAGCCGCCGCGCCGGATCAAGTCACAGTCGGCGCGGTGGCTTCTTAAGAACGAGGCTCTGCATAAAGCGAGGCCCGGGAGCGGGTCCCGGGCCTTTACGAAGAGGCATCTGGTTGGCTGCTCTTACGCGAACCAGTAATTGCCGTTCCACTTGTTGATCTTGACGATCTTGGTGTGGCCCCAGCCGTTCTTCACCTTGAAGGTGTAGATCTTGCCGTTGCACTCGATCTTCCAGACGTGGGCGAACTGAGTCTGGAGATAGTTGCCGGCCTGCCAGCAGCTCATGGCATGCGGCTGCGGCGCCGGATGGTAGCCATGGCCACCGTTACCGAAATGGAAGCTGCCGTGCGGCGTGTTGAAATGGAACCCGAAGGAGCCGGCGGCGGCGGTGCTGACGGGCGTGGCGGCGATCGCGGTGGCGACGGCGGCGGCGGCGATTGCGGTCTTCTTGATCATGTCTCTCTCCATATTCCCTGTTCGGTTGCGTTTCCCCATTCCGCCGCCTGTTCCCTGTCTCTCTTCTTGAGGACGGCGGCAGGATGGCCTCTCTCCACTGAACCCAAACGGAAGGCTTCGTTCATCTCCGGTTCAAGCCTTGCCGTCGTGGCGCGGGGAGACATTTGGGGCACTCACGTTTCTGTTATGTGTCCGCGATCCGGAAACGCGTTTCGCGGTTGTTTCGTGTCTGTGAGGTGCTTTTCGGGGGGTAACCCTCCCCTTGAGGGAGGGTCGAAAGCGGCTACGCCGCTTTCGGGGAGGGGTGAGCGGATGCGCCGTAGTCGAACGACATCCCCCCTCCCGAAGTTTGCTAGCGCTTTGCTCCCGCAAACTTCGACCTTCCCTCCAGGGGGAGGTTAGATGCTGTGCCGCGCTGTTCCCTTTGTCTTCATTGCCGGGCTTGACCCGGCAATCTATGCCGCCACCCGCGTGCTCACCTTCGACGCTAGGGAATGGGTGCCCGGATCACGTCCGGGCATGACGACGTGCTTGTTGGGACGCATGGTGCGGCGTTGTTGGCCATAACCCTCCCCTTGAGGGAGGGTCGAAAGCGGCGACGCCGCTTTCGGGGAGGGGTGAGCCTTAGAGACGCGGCGGGACACCCCCCCCTCCCGAAGTTTGCTGTCGCTCTGCTCCCGCAAACTTCGACCTCCCCTCCAGGGGGAGGTTAGGCGCTGTGCTTGGGGGAAGGCGTAGGGCCAAGCCGCTAGCCACGGCCCATCGCATAGAACTCGTCGTTGGGGCGCATGGCCGTCACATTCGCCATGCGGTTCGACATCGCAAAGAACGCCGCGATGGCGGCGATGTCCCATGCATCATCGTCTGAGAAGCCGTGCGCCTTCAGCGCGTGGAAATCGGCGTCGCCGACTTTGTGTGACTCAAGCGCCACCTTCATGGCGAAGTCGAGCATCGCCTTCTGCCGCTTGGTGATGTCGGCCTTCAGATAATTCACCGCGACCTGGTCGGCGAGAAGCGGGTGCTTGGCGCGGACGCGCAAAATCGCGCCATGCGCGATCACGCAATAATGGCACTGATTGGCGGCGCTGGTCGCCACGACGATCATCTCGCGCTCCGCCTTGGAGAGCCCGCCCTCCTTCTCCATCAGCGCGTCGTGATAGGCGAAGAAGGCGCGGAATTCGTCCGGCCGCTGCGCCAGCACGAGAAAGACATTGGGCACGAAGCCCGCCTTCTCCTGCACGGCCTCGATGCGCGCGCGCATGTCGGCCGGGAGTTTCTTGAGTGCGGGGACCGGAAAGCGGCTGATTTTTGGGCGGGGCATCGTTGCATTTTGAAAGCGAGGCTTTCGATTTACAAGGATGGGAATTGGAGACGGCATGCATGGCGAGCGTAGCGAAAGCTGCAAGGCTCGACACGTTGTGCGTTCCGGCGGCTTGCAAACTGGATTCTAATGAGCACCTGAACTACTTGTTTGAGAAGATTGATGACTTCGAAAGAGGCGGTGCTGAAATGTCCAAGAAAGGTCAACACGTTGTGCCTAGCGGCGGAAAATGGAGTGTCCGGCGTGCCGGGTCATCTCGTGCATCGGGCGTATATGGTACGCAGAGAGAGGCGGTCGAGAAGGCCAAGGAAATCGCTCGAAGCCAACGTACCGAGCTATATATACACGGCCGCGATGGTCGTATTCGTGAACGGAGTTCCTACGGGCGGGATCCGTATCCACCAAAAGGCTGAGTGTGGCTGAAGCACCTTTTGACAAATGCGTCTTCATTAACTGTCCGCTGGATGAGGACTACGAGCCTATATTGCAGGCTATTCTCTTCTGCGTCGTCTACTTGGGTTTCTCTCCGAGGATTGCCACCGAACGCATCGACGCAGCGGAAAACCGGTTGGCCAAGATTCGTGAGTTTATTGAAGGTTCAAAGTACTCCATCCATGATTTGAGCAGAAGCGAAGCTAAGAAAAGAGGTGAACTATTCAGATTAAACATGCCATTTGAGCTAGGGATCGACTACGGATGTCGACAGTATTTTGGAGCTGGGAGACAGAACAAGAAGATACTTATTCTGGAGGAGAAAAAGTATAGATACCAGGCTGCGATATCAGACCTGTCCGGCTGTGACATCGAAGCTCACGGCGGTGATTTTCAGATAGCCGTTCGCAAAGTCCGCAACTGGTTGGTTAGCGAAGCGGGTGCTCCGGCCGTCGGGGCGAGCAGAATACTGGGTGCTTATGCTGACTTCCAGGAATGGTACTACGAGCGGCAACTGGCCGCTGGATTCTCGGACGAGGATATCCAGGACTACCCCACCAGCGAGCTTCTAGAAGCAATGGTTGCCTGGATGAACCAAGGCAAGCCCGTTTAGGACTTCGCCTTTCAGCGAAAGACCCCCCTAAACCCTGCTCTCCTCGCGTTCGTCCGCCTCATAGGCGTCGACGATCCGCTGCACCAGGGGGTGGCGGACGACGTCGGCGCCGGTGAAGCGGATGATGGATACGCCCTCCACGGCGTTCAGGATCCGCGTCGCTTCGTTCAGCCCTGAGACTTCGCCGGGCCTCAGATCGACCTGCGTCGGGTCGCCGGTGACGATCATCTTGGCGTCTTCGCCGAGCCGGGTGAGGAACATCTTCATCTGCATGCCGGTGGCGTTTTGCGCCTCGTCCAGGATGATGGCAGCGCGCGTCAGCGTGCGGCCGCGCATGAAGGCAAGCGGCGCGATCTCAATCACGCCGTTGGCGAGCCCGCGCTCCACCTTGTCGGCCGGCATCATGTCGTAAAGCGCGTCGTAGAGGGGGCGGAGATAGGGGTCGACCTTCTCGCGCATGTCGCCGGGCAAAAAGCCGAGCCGCTCGCCGGCTTCGACCGCGGGGCGGGAGAGGATGATCCGCTCCACCGCGCCGCGCTCCAGCATGGCGGCAGCGAAGGCGACCGCGAGATAGGTCTTGCCGGTGCCCGCGGGCCCGAGCCCGAAGACCAGCTCGGAGCGGTCCATCGCGCGGATATAGGCGTCCTGCATGGGCGTGCGCGCCACCACGGATTTCTTGCGCGTGGCGATGCGGGCGAGCTTGATGCGGCCGGACTCGGCAAGCGTCGGCAGCGGAAGCTGCGCCTCCTCCGCTTCCGCCATGCGCATGGCGCCCTCCACGTCGCCCTGCACGAGATCGTGGCCTTCCAGGAGCCGGTCGTAGAGCGTCTCCAATGTGCGCCGCGCGACCGCCAACGCAGACGGCTCGCCGGCAAGCGTGATCATGTTGCCGCGGGCGCGCGCGTCGACGCCCAGCCGACGCTCAATCAGCGCGAGGTTCTGGTCGAACTCGCCGCAAAGCGCGGAGGCGAGGCGGTTGTTGTCGAACACCAGATCGACGGTGTCCGCCGCCGGCTCCGCGGTCCGGGCTTCGGGGCGCGTGGCGCTGGTGGTGCGTGGCGCCATCAGGCGTGGGCCTTGGCACTGAACCACCCTCTCCCCCGGCGGGAGAGGGTGCCCCTCGCGCTTGCGCGAGGGGTGGGAGAGGGGGAGGATGCGGCGATATTTCGAACCAAAGCGCCACATTCCCGGTCGTCATGCCCGGACTTGATCCGGGCATCCATTCCGTTTCCGCGAGAGAGACCCGCAGCGCCAGCGGAGTGGATTGCCGGTTCAAGCCCGGCAATGACGACAAGTTCATACGGTTCGCCGAGGCTCCGCCGCTCACTCCTCCCCGAAAGCGGCGTTGCCGCTTTCGACCCTCCCTCAAGGGGAGGGTTACAGTGCACGCCGCTCAAGCGATGGCCCTTTCGTGCGCATTGCCGTCGGCCAGCGCGCCATAGAGGCTGTGCGTGCCGATGCCGGTGATGGTCACCGTCACGATCTCACCGAGAAGCGCGCGCGGCGCGTCGACCTGCACCGCCTGCAGCCACGGTGATTTGCCCACGAGCTGGCCGGGATGCTTGCCGGGCTTTTCCAGAAGCACGTCGGTGGTGAGGCCGCGCATGCCGGCGTTGAAGTCGCGCTGCTGCTCGGCGATCAGGGCCTGCAGGCGCGTCAGCCGCTCCGCCTTCACAACATCGGGCACCTGTTCGCGCTCCGCCGCGGGCGTGCCGGGGCGGGGGCTGTATTTGAAGGAGAAGGCGCTCGCGTAGCGCACCTTTTCGATCAGCTGCATCGTGTGGTCGAAGTCTTCGTCCGTCTCACCGGGGAAGCCGACGATGAAGTCGCCCGAGAGCGCCAGGTCGGGGCGCGCGGCGCGCAGCCGCTCGACGAGCTGAAGATAAAACGCGCGGTCGTGCTTGCGGTTCATGGCGGCGAGCACGCGGTCGGACCCGGACTGCACCGGCAAGTGCAAATAGGGCATCACCTTGTCGAGATCGCGGTGCGCCGCGATCAGATCGTCGCTCATGTCGCGCGGGTGGCTCGTCGTGTAACGGAGCCGCGCGATAGCATCGATCTGTGACAATCGTGTCAGCAGTTTCGCCAGCGACCAGGTTTCGCCGTCCGGGCCTTCGCCGTGATAGGCGTTCACGTTCTGCCCGAGCAGCATGATGTCCTTCACGCCGCGAGCGGCGAGCGCTTCCGCTTCCTCAACGATACGCGCCACCGGCCGCGAGACTTCCGCGCCGCGCGTATAGGGGACGACGCAGAACGTGCAGAACTTGTCACAGCCTTCCTGCACCGTGAGGAAGGCGCTGACCGGTTGTAGCGGTAAGACGCGAGTTGGGCCGGGCGCCGCCGTGCCGCGCTCCGGCAAATGGTCGAACTTGGATTCGGCGGGGAATTCCGTCTCCACCGCGCGTGCGCCCCGCGCCAACAAGGCCGGCAGGCGGTGGTAGCTCTGCGGGCCGACGACGACATCGACGGCCGGCGCGCGCTTCAGGATCTCCTCGCCTTCGGCCTGCGCGACGCAGCCGGCGACGGCGATCCGCATATCGCGGCCGTCGGTACGCGCGCTCTTCTTCAGCGCGCGCAGCCGGCCGATCTCCGAATAGACCTTCTCGGCCGCCTTCTCCCGGATGTGGCAGGTGTTCAGAAGGACCAGGTCGGCGTCCTCGGGGCGCTCTGCGGTGCTGTAGCCCTCGGCCGCCAGGATATCCGCCATACGGTCGGAATCGTAGACGTTCATCTGGCAGCCATATGTCTTGATGAAGACCAGTCGCGGCTCGCTCATCACATGCGTTTGCGGCTTCCTACGCAGCTTTTTCGCCCGGCTATTCCTCTAGCTGAAACCGATCTAAGCGGCTAGTGGGAAACGTTTTCTTTCGTTAGCACAGCGTTGGGATCGCGCCCGGCATTTAGCGTGGCGACCAGCTTGTGCACCAGCTCGCCGGCATCCTGGGTCACCGCCTTGCGGCTGTCTGCGGCGCTCAGCGTGCGCGCCGGACCGAACACCACCTCAACATCCACGCCGCCTTCGGAGAGGATGCGCCGCAGATGCGGCAGAAGGTCGGCGCCGCCATACCAGGCGACGAGGTGGCGATGCTGGCGACCGAGCGGCAGTCCAAGCATCCCGCGATAGGCGATGGCGACGGGTTGGATGGTCGCCGTCTCGCCGGCGGCGATGGCGCGTTGCGCGGCGCCGACTAGCGCGGAACGGAAGGGCAGAACCTTATTGCCGTCGCTCGACGTGCCTTCCGCGAAGAGCACCATGATGTCGCCCTTGGCGAGCCGACCAGCGACCTCATCGGCCTTCTCGCCGGTGGCTTGGCGGCTCTTGCGGTCGACAAAAACAGTGCGCTGGGCCCGCGCCAGGAAGCTGACGACCGGCCAAGTCGCCACCTCGCTTTTGGCGATGAAGGAGACGGGGGCGACGCTTGCGAGGATGGGTATGTCGAGCCAGGAACTGTGGTTTGACAACAAAAGCAGCGGGCGATCGGCTGCCGGCGCACCGGTCACGGTGACGCGTACGCCCATCAGCCAACAGGCGAAGCGCTGCCAAAGCTGCGCCACCCGCATCGACGCGCCTGTGCCGACGGCGAGTGCAATCATATGAAAGGGCAGGAGAACGACCAGGGCGATTGCCGCAGCCAGGACCGTACCTGCGAAGCGGATGGGGGCAAGCATCGACGGTGTTTAGGTCAGCGGTTCTTGTCGAGCGGCACGGCGTAGAGTTCAAGCCGGTGATCGACGAGGCGGTAGCCGAGCTTGCGGGCGATCTGCTCCTGGATCTCTTCAATCTCCTCGCTGCGGAACTCAATGACTTTGCCGGAGCGCAAGTCGATCAGATGGTCGTGGTGCTCCTCTGGCAGCGTCTCGTAGCGCGAGCGCCCGTCGCGGAAGTCGTGGCGCTCAATCACGCCGGCATCCTCAAACAGCTTCACCGTGCGATAGACGGTGGAGATTGAGATGTTCGGATCGATTGCGGAGGCGCGCCGATACAGCTCCTCAACGTCGGGATGATCGTTGGAGGCCTGCAGGACGCGCGCCACCACGCGCCGCTGCTCCGTCATGCGCATGCCCTTTTCGGCGCAGGCGGCCTCCAGGTCATGGTTGGTTTCGTGGCTCAAACGGTTCTCTCCCCGCATAGACTTTCGCGGCTAACGCAATTGGCGCTGCATGACCAGCGCGCTGCCCGGCTTCTCGCGGCCCTGGGTGTAGTAGCCGGTCCGCCTCCCGCTTTCGCGAAATTCCGCGTCTCGGTAAAGCGCGATCGCGGCTTGGTTGGAATCCTCCACCTCAAGATGGATGTCGCGAACGCCCTCACGGTAGACATGGCGCAGCGCTTCCTCAAGAAGCTGCCGGCCGACCCCTTTTCGGCGATAATCCGGCGCCACGCCCACCGACAGAATCTCCGCTTCCTCGTCCGTGATCCGGTAGAGGATGAAGCCGGCCGGTGCGCGCCGGCCGAGCCGACCGCGATAATCGGCGAGAAGCGCGTTCACGCCATGCTGCACCAGCAGCGACTCAAACTCCGCATCGCTCCAACCGCGTTGGAATGCGCTGGTGTGGAGCGCGGAGAGCGTCTCGCCGTCCGATACTTCCGCGCGCCGCAACGCGACCCCCGGCCGGGCCCAGAAGCTCATTGCCGCGCCACCGCTTTGCCGGCCTGCGGCTTGGCGTCGGCTGGGCGCGCATAGATCGGGAGCGGCGGCGCAACGTGCTCGGCGCGATCGGCCAGCGCGATCACATCGGCGATGTCGGGGGCTTCGGCTGTCCCAACGATCTGCGGCTTGGGCTCTGCCAAAGCGCCGGCGACGATCGGCGCGCCGGCGCCTGTCATGACGATCGGCGCGCGCACATGGCTGAGCCGCAGCACCAGGTCGTCTATGCTCAGCGCCTGCGCTTCGATGAGTGCTGCGCCAGAGGCCATGTCCGTCACCAGCGCATAGACCTCACCGCGCTTGGCGTCGAGCAATGCGGCGACGGTGCCGTCGCGTGTGGCTGCTAGTGGGGCAGCGATGGCCTCCAGGCTGCCAATGCCGATGGCGGGGATGTCACGCGCCAAGGCAAGGCCGCGCGCAAATGCGATGCCGATGCGCACACCGGTGAAAGAGCCCGGACCGGTGGTGACGGCGATCTTTGTTAGAACGTCATAGCCGACGCCGGCCGCGTCGAGCACCTCGTCGACCATCTGCGGCAGACGCTCAGCGTGCCCGCGACCAATGCGTTCGCTTACGCGGGCCAAAATTTCCGGGGCACCGTGTGCCGAACGCGCGACCGCCGCGGAGCAATAGGGCCCGGCCGTATCGAAGGCGAGACAAACCATGCCCAACGCTTAGCGCGGTCGCCCAAAAGAAGTCGAGGTAACAGCCGAAGCGCGACTCGATATCGTCAGACCGGTCGCACCTCGGTGACGTCCGGCACAAAGTGGCGGAGCAGGTTCTCAATCCCCTGCTTCAGCGTAGCCGTTGACGACGGGCAGCCGGCGCACGCGCCGCGCATATGGAGGAATACGACGCCGTCGCGGAAGCCTTGGAAAGTGATGTCGCCGCCATCATTGGCCACGGCGGGCCGCACGCGCGTCTCAATCAGCTCCTTGATAACGGCGACCGTCTCAGCGTCGGCCTCGTCGTAGCTCTCCTCGTCGGTTTCCTCGTCCGCGCCATCGACCAGCGTCGGCGAACCGGAGAGATAGTGCTCCATGATGGCGCCGAGCACGGCGGGCTTGATGTGCGGCCACTCCGCATCGTCCTTGGTCACGGTGATGAAGTCGTGGCCGAGGAACACGCCCGATACGCCGTCAACGGCAAAGATGCGGCTGGCGAGCGGCGAGACTTCCGATTGCTCGGCCTCACGAAAGTCGCGGGTGCCGTCGGCGAGCACGATGCGACCGGGAATGAACTTCAGAGTCGCCGGATTGGGCGTCTCTTCGGTCTGAATGAACATGATCTTGGCCCTTTCTGCGCTTCAAGGGCGCAGCGGTGTTTGGAACAGTTCTAAACATAAAAATGGCCCGCGAAGGGGGGGACGTCAAGCTGTGCCGCCGGCGACGCCGGCTTCCCAGCCCAGAATGGCGCGTTTGCGCGTCAGGCCCCAATGGTAGCCGGTCAGGCTGCCTGAGCGGCCGAGCACGCGGTGGCACGGCACGACGAAGGAGATCGGGTTGCGGCCGACGGCGGCGCCAACCGCCCGCGCGGCTTCCGGCCGCTCGATGTGACGCGCGACATCGGAGTAGGTCGTGGCGTGTCCTAGCGGCACCTTGAGCAGCGCCTCCCAGACGCGGATCTGGAAATCAGAGCCTATCAGCACGATGCGAAGCGGCGTTTCCGAGCTCCACAAGCGCCGGTCGAAGATGCGGCGCGCCAAAGGCGCCGTGGCTGACTGATCCTCGACATAGTCGGCTTTCGGCCAGCGCCGCATCATGTCGGCGAGCGATGCCGTCTCCGCGCCGGGATCGGCGAAGGCGAGACCTGCCAGGCCGTAATCGGTCGCCATGACGAGCGCCGTGCCGAAGGGCGAGGGGTGAAAGCCGTAGCGGATTGTGAGGCCGGCGCCGCGTGCACGGTAAGCGCCGGGGGTCACTGCTTCATGCGTCACGAAGAGGTCGTGCAGACGGCCGGGGCCGGAGAGACCGACTTCGTAGGTGGTGTCGAGCACGGTCGCAGATTGCTCAAGTAGCGCGCGGGCATGGTCAAGCGTGACGGCTTGCAGAAACGCTTTGGGGGACAGCCCGGCCCATCGCGTGAACAGTTTTTGCAGCCGCGTCGGCTCCATGTGGACGTGCCGGGCGATCGCCTCCAGCGACGGCTGGTCGCGCCAGTTCTCGGTCAGGAACTCAACCACCTGACGAACGACGGCGTAATCGCCGGCGCTTCTGCCAATGCTTGTGGCGGGCCGCTCAAGCTGTGTTTCGATTTCAAACGCCATGATTCTCATCCTTCGCGCCCGAGATAGGGGCGGATGTCCCGCTTCCGCCACCCGAAACTTGCGGTCCGGCTATATGCGCGCGGTCGCGAGTGCCGCGCCGAACGCGCGGGCGAAGCTCCTGCGGTCCTCCGGATTGAGGAACGAGCCGACCGGGATCAACCGATCGCGCGCCCGGATAGCGATGCGCTTGACCGATTGGTCGACGGCTTTCTCGACCTCAAGCCGCACCCAAGCGGGATTGAAGCGGAGCTCCTGCGCTTTCCCGCTCGGCGCGACCTTGCGGATCATCACCGCGCCGCGGCTGACCTCCACCTCTTCGTAAGCGCGTGCCGCGCGGTTGTTCAGCTTGAAAGCGAGCCACAGCGCCAAGAAGTCTAGCCCGAAGAAACCCGCCACCGGCCACGCGCCGAGCGACCAGAAGAACAATCCGGTGAAGAACCAAAGGAGCGCGACGGCCGTCATCAAGATAAGGAAGCCGCGCCGGCTGAGCGAGCGGTGCGGCACCAACGTCGCGGAAAACACCAGGTCGTCGACATTGCCGGCGGTCATGTCGGGGACATATAGAGCCTTATCCATTCTGATTGAATCAGAATGGAGGCTCACTCTCTTTTTTGTTTGAGCATGATCTTATCCGAAAACCGGTTCCCACTTTTCGGGATCATGCTCTAGAGGTCGGGATGGCGGGGCAAATCAGGAAATCGAAAACAGGCCGAACGGCGGCGAAGCCGGCTGCGAGGAAGCGGGCGAGATCGGCGCGTTCGCGGCTGTCGCGCGCCGATATCGAGGCCTTGTACGCCCGGCTGCAAGCCGAGAATCCTGAACCGCGGGGTGAGCTTCAATACATCAATCCCTACACGCTGCTGGTCGCGGTCGTGCTTTCCGCGCAATCGACCGATGTGGGGGTCAACAAGGCGACCGGCCCGCTCTTCGCCAAGGTCGACACGCCAGAGAAGATGTTGGCTTACGGCGAGGCGCGTCTGGTGGAGGCCATCCGTTCGCTCGGCTTCTTCAACATGAAGGCGAAGAACGTGATGGCGTTGTCGCGCATTCTCGTGGAAGAGCATGGCGGCGACGTGCCCAGCGATCGCGCCGCGCTGGAGCGCTTGCCGGGTGTGGGGCGGAAGACGGCAAGCGTGGTCTTGAACATCGCGTTCAAAGTTCCGGCCATTGCCGTCGATACGCATATCTTCCGGATTTCGAACCGCACCGGCCTGGCGCCGGGCGACACGGCCGACGACGTGGCGGACCTTTTGGAACGCATCACGCCGGACGCCTTCAAGCTCAACGCCCATCATTGGCTGATCCTGCACGGGCGCTATGTCTGCGTCGCGCGCAAGCCGAAATGCCCGGAATGCGTGATCGCCGAAATATGCAGGTTCAAGGAAAAGACAAAGGCGGCCTAATCCCCCAGCCCCTCAAACAACGCCGTCGAGAGGTAGCGCTCGGCAAAAGAGGGGATGATGATGATTATGTTCTTGCCGGCCCATTGCGGCTGGCGTCCCACCTTCAGGCCCGCGGCGATGGCGCCGCCCGATGAGATGCCGATCGGAATGCCCTCCAGCTGCGCGGCGAGGCGCGCGTGCGTGAAGGCCTCCTCGTTGGTCACCGTCACCACCTCGTCATAGACCTTTGTGTCGAGTACGTCGGGGACGAAGCCGGCGCCGATCCCCTGAATCTTGTGCGGGCCGGCCTCGCCGCCGGACAGGATGGGGCTGTCGGCGGGCTCGACGGCCACGATATGGAGGTCCGGCTTGCGCGGCTTCAGGACCTGGCCGATTCCGGTGATGGTGCCGCCGGTGCCGATGCCGGACACGATGACGTCGACATCGCCGCCGGTATCGTTCCAGATTTCCTCCGCCGTCGTGCGGCGATGGATTTCGGGATTGGCGGGGTTCTCGAATTGCTGCGGGATGATGGCCCCCGGCGTCATGGCGGCGATCTCCTCCGCCCGCATGATGGCGCCGCGCATGCCCTTGGCGCCTTCCGTCAGCACCAGCTCAGCGCCAAGCAGACGCAGCATCTTGCGCCGCTCTATGCTCATCGTCTCCGGCATGATGAGGATCAGCCGATAGCCCTTGGCGGCGGCGGCGAAGGCGAGCGCAATACCGGTATTGCCGGATGTCGGCTCCACGAGAGTTGTCTCGCCGGGCTTGATGCGGCCGTCGGCCTCCATCGCCTCGATCATGGAGACGCCGATCCGGTCCTTCACGCTGGCGATCGGGTTGAAGAATTCCAGCTTTGCGAGCAGGTGCGCTTCAATGTTCTCCGCGCGTGCGATCTTGTCGAGGCGGACGATCGGCGTATCGCCGATCGTGTCGGTGATGGAGTCGTAAATGCGGCCGCGGCCGGGCTTGGTGCCGGTGCTCGACGTTGCCTCGTTCATCGTCGCCTCCTTGGTTGGGTGACCAGCGTAAAGAAGAATGGCCGGCGAGGCGAGGTCAGCCGGTGGAACCGAAACCGCCGGCCCCTCGGGCGGTGGTAACGGTGAATTCGTCGACGAGGCGAAGGCTCGGACGGATCAGCGGCAGGAAGACGGCCTGCGCGATGCGGGTGCCGGGATTGATGGTGACCGGAGGCGTGCCGGCCGCATTGCGGTTGATGAGCGGGATCAGCCATGGGCCTGAATAGTCCGGGTCGATGGTGCCCACCGCTTGGCCGAGGATGATGCCCTGCCGCGCGCCGAGGCCGCTCCGCGGCAGCACGAACGCCACGACGTCCGGGCGGTTGATCAGGATAGCGATGCCGGACGGCACCATGATGGCCGGGGCCTGGGGCTCCAGCGATAGCGGTTCGTCGATGCAGGCGCGGAGATCGATGCCAGCGGCCATGTCGGAGTGGAAGTCGGGCAGGCCCCATTCGTGAAGTCGCGCGTCGAGCACCTTGAGCTCAAGTTCGATCGCTGCCGTCAATTGCCCCTCCGCCTTGGCCACCGTGTTGCCCCTCGCCCTTCGAGGCTCGCTCCGCTTTTGCGGAGCTTCGCACCTCAGGGTGAGGGATGAGGGTGCGGTGACGACTATTCCCTATTCCTTATCTTGAGGTGCGAGGGCCTGAGCTTGTCGAAGGGCCGAGCCTCGAAGGCGAGGGGCAACACGGTGGCCAAGGCGGAGGGGCAATTGACGGCAGCGATCGAACTTGAGCT
>JANQRH010000013.1 GCA_028284625.1 Afifellaceae bacterium
CTGGCGCTGATTGGCGCAATTGTTGCAGAGTTCTTCGGGACGCCGATTGTGGGGATGGGATTCCGCATTTCGACCGAGGTCGGGCGGTTGGCCATCGACATGGTTTGGGCGGAGATCGCGGTCGCGGCGCTTGCCGGCTCGGCCTTTTATGGGCTGGTCAGTGTCGTGGAGCGGATGTTCACATTCTGGCACCCGTCCTATCGATCGTGATGGGTGCCCAACAGGGAGAGTGGGAATGAAAAGGCTGATTGCTGGAGGTTTGGGACTGTCGCTCGCTTTTGCCGCGGGTAGCGCGGTAGCGGCGGACGACGTCGTACTGCAGCTCAAATGGGTCACGCAGGCGCAGTTCGCCGGCTATTACGTGGCCAAGGACAAGGGCTTCTACGAAGAGGCTGGCCTGAACGTTGAGATCAAGCCGGGTGGCCCGGATATCGCTCCGCCGCAGATCATTGCCGGCGGTGGCGCCGACGTGATCATCGAATGGATGCCGGCAGCACTCGCCAGCCGCGAGCGTGGCGTGCCCCTGGTCAACATCGCTCAGCCCTTCAAGAGCTCCGGCATGATGCTGACCTGCCGCAAGGAGACGGGCATCACCAGCCCGGAGGATTTCCGCGGCAAGACGCTCGGCGTCTGGTTCTTCGGCAACGAATATCCGTTCCTGTCGTGGATGTCGCAGCTCGGCATTCCCACCGAAGGCGGCGATGACGGCGTGACGGTGCTGAAGCAGGGCTTCAACGTCGATCCGCTGCTCCAGAAGCAGGCCGACTGCATCTCCACCATGACCTACAACGAATATTGGCAGGTCATCGATGCCGGCATTCCGGAGGACGAGCTGGTCGTCTTCAAATACGAGGACGAGGGCGTCTCCACGCTGGAGGACGGCCTCTACGTCCTGGAGGACAGCCTCGACGATCCAGCCTTCGTCGACAAGATGGCGCGCTTCGTGAAGGCGTCCCTGCGTGGCTGGACCTATGCCCGCGAGAACCCCGATGAGGCGGCAGGGATCGTGCTTGAGAACGATGCCACCGGCGCGCAGACGGAGAAGCACCAGCAGCGCATGATGGGTGAGATCAACAAGCTGACGGAAGGCTCCGACGGTACACTCGATCCCGCCGATTACGAGCGCACGGTGCAGACGCTTCTCGCCGGCGGCTCCGATCCGGTCATCACGGCCGCGCCTGAAGGTGCGTGGACGCATGACGTGACCGACAAGGCAATGGGGATGTAGGCGCAGGCCGCTTTCATCTCAGCAAAGCTGCGGGGGGCGTCACGCCCCCCGTTTTTGTTGCTTCGCCGTGATCGCCTCGCGGTCGATGGGCGCCAGCGCGCCATGCACGCCGACGACCTCCGCGGCGACGGCATGCGCGAGCCGCGCTGCATCAACCGGCGGCTGCCCCATGAGCCGCGCGGCGAGATAAGTGCCGCCGAAGGAATCGCCGGCGCCGGTCGTATCGACGATGCGCGCCGCCTTGGCCGGCGGCACCCATGTCGCTTCGCCCTCCGCAACAACAAGACAGGGCTCATCGCCGTTCTTGACGACGATTTCCGTCACGCCGAGCGAAGCGGTCCGCTCCGCGGTTTCTTCCGGCGTCGCGTCGCCATGAAGCAGCGCCTCGTCATCGAAGGTGGGGAGCGCAATGTCGGCCGTTGCGATGGCCGCTGCCATCGTCGCTTGCGCTTCGGCTTTATCGGGCCAAAGGGCCGCGCGGAAGTTCGTATCGAAGACAATTTTCACGCCCTCCGCCCGCCGCTCGGCGAGCGCCGTCAGAAGCCGCTCACGCGCGGCATTACTCAAAATGCCGAGCGTGATGCCGGAGAGATAGAGCATGTCGGCATCGGCAAGCGCCTCTTTCAGCCAAGCCGCGTCGTCGGCGAGCTGCCGCGCCGCTGACTCACCGCGCCAATAGGTGAAGCTGCGCTCACCCTCATCCAGCGTGATGGCGTAAAGCCCCGGCCGCTTGCCGGCGATGGTGCGGATGCGCTCCGTCTCCACGCCGGCCTCCGCGATGTGGGCCTTGAGCCGCAGCGAGAAGGGGTCGTCGCCGACAGCCGTCACATAGGCGACGCGTTTTTCCGCCGGCAGCATGGCGCGCGCATAATAGGCGGTGTTGAAGGTGTCGCCGGCAAAGCCCATCTGCCAAAGGTCGTTGCCGCGGCCGGAAAGCTCGATCATGCATTCGCCGATCGTGGCGACGGAGACGGGTTTCATGGGCGGCAAGGCTCCGGCGGGACCCGTCTCTCATGCCCGATTGGGCGCACCTCCCGCAAGGCGCGGGGGCAGGGTGTCCCACGCGCGGCGTTGACACGTTTTCAGGCAGGCCGTAAGGCAGGCGCGCTTTAGCCCAGGTGGCGGAATTGGTAGACGCGCACGGTTCAGGTCCGTGTGCCGCAAGGCGTGGAGGTTCGAGTCCTCTCCTGGGCACCAAGGCTCCTCTCGTAGCCTGAACACTCGCTCTCAACTGAGAGCAGTTCGCCGCCTCGGGCCCCGAGACCTGTCAGTGTCGGCAGAGCAGCGCCAGCCGGCGGGAGGCGCATTCATCCAAGTGTGGAGAGCAGAGCCGTAGGTTTCTTAGGGAGGTGCCCGCCATGCCGGAACGCGTCCAACTCAGCCGAAAGAAGGGTTGGCGGATGCCGCCCAATACGGTGAAGGTCGACCGATCGACCAAATTTGGAAATCCGTTCCCGTTCACGCCGGGCTCGCCTGATGGTCGGCGTATCGCTGTTGATCGTTTTCGGCGTTGGATTGGCGGGGAAAAGATGCGCGGACTCAAGCCGGCGGCGGAATGCTATCCCGATCCTAGCGCGCTTCGCGGCAAGAACCTTGCGTGCTGGTGTCCGCTCGACGAGCCTTGCCATGCAGACGTGCTGCTCGAACGCGCCAACTCATAAGGCGCTCTGAAGGAAGCGCCGCCTTCTTCCAAACATGACGCATTCGGCTTCGCTGCAGAAGTGTCGCGGGTTGCTTTAGAGACTGGTTCATAGCCTGGACGGGCGGCGTGCTATCCTCCGCCCCTGACCTAAAACATGGAGGCTCCCCTGCATTGGCGGCCGCTGGCGATGCGCCCTACAACGGCCTCGGCGCTGGTGCTGGCGGCGCTTCTCGCTGCGCCCGCGCTCGGTTGCGACTATCCCAACGCCCCGCCGGACGCACAGGAGGTCTGGGCAGAAGGCCGTGGCGTTGTTTCCGCGATCCTCACCGACGCCACGACGATCTACGCCCACGGTGTGCTCGGCGACGCTGTCGAAGCCAGCGCGCTTCGCGTTCGTTCCAACGCAGGTCAGTCGTGTCCCGAACATGTCCTCCGCCTCGGAAAGCAGGCGGTGTTTGAGGACGTCACGCCACGGATCGCGGACGTTACCGGTGATGGCCTCAACGACGTGATCGTGGTGGAGACCCGCCTCGATTCCGGCGCGTCGCTTGCCGTCTACGGCATGCAGGGCGGCGTGCTCACCAAACTCGCCGCCACGCCCCATATCGGGCGTCGCAACCGTTGGTTCGCGCCCGCCGGCATCGCCGACTTCGACGGCGACGGCGTGAAGGATGTCGCCTATGTGGAGACACCGCATATCGGCGGCACGTTGCGCATCTGGTCCTTCGCCGGCGGCGACGCTCGCCAGCTTGCATCGGCGCCAGGCTTCTCCAACCACCGCATCGGCCAGAATTTCATCACCGGCGGCGTGCGCGATTGCGGTAGCGGCCCGGAGCTCGTGCTGCCGAATGCCGACTGGTCGAGGACCCGGCTTGCGCACCTCACAAGCGGAGCCATCCTGACTGAGACCATTGGCAGCAACTCTACCAATCACACCATTGCCAAGGCGCTCGCCTGCGGGGGGCGTGGATGACGGGCGGCGCTTTTGGCTAAAGATCGGGCGTTGGAGCGATTGGGCGAAGTCTGACGAGGCTCTATTGTCCGCCTGAATCGCGCCAGGACCCCGACCCATGACACGTCCGAACATTTTGATCCTGATGGTCGATCAGCTGGCCGGCACGCTGTTCCCCGACGGTCCGTCGGACTTTCTGCACACACCCAATCTCAGCGCCTTGGCGGCACGCTCCACCCGTTTTGCCAACACCTATGCCGCCAGTCCGCTATGCGCGCCGGCGCGGGCGTCGTTCATGTCCGGTCAGCTCCCCAGCCGTACGCGCGTCTACGACAACGCAGCGGAGTTCGCCTCCGACATTCCCACCTACGCGCATCACCTTCGCAACACCGGCTATCACACCTGCCTGTCGGGCAAGATGCACTTCGTCGGACCGGACCAGCTACACGGATTTGAGGAGCGGCTGACCAC
The DNA here is from genome assembly GCA_028284625.1 of Afifellaceae bacterium. Classification (GTDB taxonomy): domain Bacteria; phylum Pseudomonadota; class Alphaproteobacteria; order Rhizobiales; family Afifellaceae; genus DASWJZ01. Next base: position 4,294 of record JANQRH010000013.1, read on the forward strand.
CGACATCTATCCGGCCGATTTCGGCTGGACTCCCAACTATGCCGAGCCCGGGCAGCGCATCGACTGGTGGTACCACAACCTGGGCTCGGTGACCGGCGCCGGCGTGGCCGCGATCACCAACCAGCTCGAATATGACGACGAGGTCGCCTTTTGCGCCACCAACAAGCTCTACGATCTGTCACGCCGCGCCGACCCGCGGCCCTGGTGCCTCACCGTGAGTTTCAGCCATCCGCACGACCCCTATGTCGCGCGCCAAAACTTCTGGGACCTTTATGAGGATTGCGCCGCACTCCAGCCGGAGGTCGCAGCCATTCCCTTCGATCGGCAGGATCCGCATTCGCAGCGTCTGATGCTGGCGAGCGACCATACCGCCTTCGACATCACCCAGCGCGACATAGAGCGGTCGCGGCGCGCCTATTTCGCCAACATCTCCTATGTCGACGAGAAGATCGGAGAGCTTCTTCGGGTCCTGCGCGAGGGACGCATGCAGGATACGATCGTATTGTTCCTCTCCGATCACGGCGACATGCTGGGCGAGCGCGGGCTGTGGTTCAAGATGAGCTTCTTTGAAGGTTCTGCGCGCGTGCCGCTGATGATTGCCGCGCCGGACCTGCCGCAAGGGCGGGTGGATGCCCCGGTCTCCACGCTCGACGTTGCGGCGACGCTCTGTGAGCTCGGCGGCGTTGACATGGGCAGCATGCAGCATTGGAGCGACGGGGAAAGCCTCGTTCCGGTGGCGTGCGGGGCGGGCGCGCGCGGACCCGTGCCGATGGAATATGCCGCGGAAGGCTCCGAAGCACCGCTCGTCGCCTTGCGCGAGGATCGGTTCAAGTTGGTCCTGTGCGACCTCGATCCGCCGCTCCTCTACGACCTTGAGGCCGATCCGCATGAGCTGCGAAACCTGGCCGACGACCCGGCGCATGCCGGCATCCTGTCGGAGATGAGCGCGACGATGCGAGCGCGCTGGGACCTTCAGCGCTTTGATGCAGAGGTTCGCGCCAGCCAGGCGCGCCGGCTGGTGGTCTATGAGGCGCTGCGTAACGGCACCTATTATCCCTGGGATTACCAGCCGCTAAAGCGCGCCTCAGAGCGTTACATGCGCAACCACATGGACTTGAATGTCCTGGAGGAAGAGCAGCGTTTTCCACGCTGAGGTTGCCGCTCCCGGTCTCGCGCCGTCGGCATCTCGCCTCCAACGATCATCGCCGCCTTCGCGCGCCATGCATTTTGCGTCGTGCCGAGGCCGCCGGCGCTGCGAATACCGGTTTCCACTTTTCGGGATCATGCTCTAGTTTCCGCTGGCCATGGAGACAGAGTCGCCGCCGGTTCGGCGCGACGCGTCAACGCCGGTGGCCTGATCAAAAAGGAGACCACCCTGACCGATATCCGCCTTCATGACGGCGACCTGCCGGACCTGTCCGCCTATTCCAAGCACGTTGCTGTCGACACGGAGACGATGGGGCTGAAGCCCGGCCGCGATCGTCTCTGCCTCGTGCAGCTTTCGCCCGGCGACGGCACCGCGGACATCGTGAGGATCGGCCAGGGGCAGACCAGCGCGCCGAACCTGGCGCGGCTCTTGGGCGATCCGCAGATCGTCAAGGTGTTCCACTTCGCCCGCTTCGACGTGGCTATGCTGAAATACGGGCTCGGCATCGACGTGGCGCCGCTCTGGTGCACCAAGATCGCCTCACGCCTGACGCGCACCTACACCGATCGGCACGGCCTCAAGGATCTGGCGCGCGACCTTCTCGGCATCGATATGTCCAAGCAGCAGCAATCCTCCGATTGGGGCGCGGCGGAGCTGAGCGAGGCGCAGCTGGAATACGCCGCCGCCGACGTTCTCAATCTCTTGGCGATCAAGGAGGCCATGGAAGCGCGGCTTGTCCGAGAGGGGCGGCTGGAGCTAGCCGAAGCGTGCTTCGCTTTCCTGCCGGTGCGCGCCCGACTCGACCTGCTTGGCTGGGACGACCAGGACATTTTTGCCCATTCGTGAGCGCCTCCGGTCCGCGGTGGCTGGAACCACGGGCTTTGCTGCCGCACTTGCGGCGCGCCGGCAAATCACCACACTGTCCCTGCTAACCCCTTTGCGTTAAGGCGGATTCGCGGAAATGAGCCTTTCGGCGTCCTGGCACGAGACCCAGCCGGTCCCGCAGACTGCGCCAGCCGGCGCGCGGGCGCGCGCCTTCGTTGCGGCCCGGCGGCACTCGCGGCTCGTCCGCATCCTGCGGATCGTGCTGCCGGCGACCGGGTTGGCGGCAATCGCCGCGCTGATCGCACTGACGCAGTTTGGCCTGCCGCTCGACATCGATCTGTCCGCCGCGCGTCTCAGCGTCACCCCCAACGCGGTGATCATGGAAAGCCCCAACCTGACCGGCTTCGACAGCGGGCGTCGCGAATATTCCGTCGCCGCGGAGCGGGCGATCCAGTCGCTTACAAATCCCAACCAGGTGCGCCTGGAAGCGATCAAGGCGACGGTCGCCGGCGATGACGGCGCCACCATCGTCACGGCCGCCACCGGCGAATACGACCACGCCGCGCGCACGCTGCGGCTGGAGGGCGACGTCACCGTCGACAGTGCGGAGGGCTATGGGCTTCGCATGCTCGACGTGAATGTCGACTTCCTCGCCGGCTCCATGCAGACCGACAGCCCCGTCACCGTCACTTATGAAGACAGCGAGATCACCAGCCAGCGCTTCAGGGCGACCGACGGCGGCCGTCATCTCCTGTTTGACGGCGGCGTGCGCACGACCATCATGCCGCCGAAGCGCGAAGGCCCGCCGGCCGAGACAGAGGAACGCGCGCAATGAAGCGTATCTTGATTGCCGCGGTTGCCATCTATCTCAGCGCCCCGATCAGCGCATCGGCGCAGGATTTCGCCGCGGCCTTCTCCGGCTTCGACGCAGGTTCCGACGCGCCGATCCAGATTGAAGCCGATCAGCTGGAGGTTCGCGATACGGAGAAGACCGCGATCTACACCGGAAATGTGCAGGTGCGCCAAGGCGATACGGTGCTGGAGGCACCAGCGCTCCGGGTCTTCTATACCGGCGAAGGCGCGAACGCCGAGACGCCCGGCGCGCAGGTGTCGCGCATTGAGGCGGGGCCGGGCGTCTTGGTGCGCTCCGGCGAGCAGACCGCCAGCAGCGATCGCGCCGTCTTCGACATGGGCCGCGACCTCATTACGATGAGTGGCAATGTTGTGCTGACGCAGGGGTCGAACGTGGTGCGCGGCGAACGCCTGGTCGTGAACCTGACGACCAAGGAGGGACGCATCGAAGGCGGCCGCGTGCAGACGCTCATCGCCCCGCCGGAACGCGATGGGGCAGCTCAGTGATGCCGCCGCCGAGGATGCGCCCTTGAACCGCTTCGACAAGATCGAGCAACCGACCTCCTGGCCTTTGGAGGAGATCGACCGGCGCGCGCGCTGGGCCAAGAGCGGCGGCGAAGAGCCATCCGACGACGGCGCGGCGGCTTCGACGCAAGAAGGCGGAATCAGTCTGGCTGCCAAGGGACTTCGCCGCGCCTTCAAGGGGCGAGCCGTGGTGGAGGACGTATCGTTGTCGCTGGCGCGCGGCGAGGCGGTCGGGCTGCTCGGCCCCAACGGCGCAGGCAAGACGACGGTCTTCTATATGATCACCGGCCTGATCCGCCCCAATTCCGGCACCATCGAAATCGACGGGCACGACGTCACGCATCTGCCCATGTATCAGCGCGCGCGTCTGGGCGTCGGTTACTTGCCGCAGGAGGCATCGATCTTTCGCGGCCTGTCGGTGGAAGACAACATCCGCGCGGTGCTGGAGATCGTGGAGCGAAATCGGGGGCGGCGAGAAGCAGATCTGACCGCGCTTCTGGAGGAGTTCTCCATCGCGCACCTGAGGAAGGCGCCGGCGATCTCACTCTCTGGCGGCGAAAGGCGGCGCTGCGAGATTGCGCGGGCCTTGGCGAGCCGCCCCGCCTACATGCTCCTCGACGAGCCTTTTGCGGGAATCGATCCGATTGCCGTCGGCGACATCCAGGCGCTGGTGCGCCATTTGACGCAACGCGGCATCGGCGTCCTCATCACAGATCACAATGTGCGCGAGACGCTGGGGCTCATCGACCGCGCCTATATCCTTAACGACGGGCGGGTTTTGGCGGAGGGTCGGCCCGACGAAATCGTCGCCAATCCCGACGTGCGGCGCGTTTATCTTGGCGAGCGCTTCAGGCTTTGACTCCGCGGGCAGGCGGTCTAAGTTGCACTGCAACATGACGGGCAGGTGAACAAGCCGGTGAAGCTTGCGGCCCGTTCTTTGGGGCAGCGTATGGCACTTTCCGCACGGCTTCAGGCGCGGCAGACCCAGTCGCTCGTCATCACGCCGCAGCTCATGCAGGCGATCCGCCTGCTGCAGATGTCCAGTCTTGAGCTGGAGCGCTTCGTCGCCGCGGAGCTTGAGCAGAACCCGCTTCTGGAAGAGGACGAGGAGGGCAGCGCGACGGCGCCGCCGTCCGCCGATAGCGGCGAGGCACCCACGGACGCGGAAACGGTCGCCGACAACGCTGCTCTTGAGGCAATCGATGCCGACCGCTCCGATCTTTTTCCCAACGACAGCGGATACGATGCCGGTCCGCCGCAGTCGCTCGGCGGCACGGCCACTGCCCCTTCCGCATCGGCGGAGTTCGGTGTCGATCAGACGCTCGCCGCGAGGCCGAGTCTGGACGAGCTCCTGGAACGTAAGATCGACGCCGTCTTCACCGACCCGGTCGAGCGAGCTGTCGCCCTGGCGCTCGCCGCAGGGCTCGATGAGGCGGGGTATCTGACCATCGAAACGGAGGCGGTGGCGCGCTCGCTCGATGTGACGCCCGAAGTCGTGGAGATGGTGCTGCATACCTGCCACGACATCGCGCCGACAGGCGTCTTTGCCCGCTCGCTGGCGGAATGTCTGGAGCTTCAGCTTGCCGAGCGCGGCCGGCTCGACGGCCCCATGCAGACATTGCTCGCCAATCTGGAGGCGCTCGCCGCCGGCCGCTCCGCCGAGCTTGCCGCGCTTTGCGGCGCCGGCCATGCTGGCTTGAAAAAGATGGTGGCCGAGATACGCAGCCTTGATCCGAAGCCTGGCCTCGCCTTCGCGCACGAGCCGACACGCACGCTGGTGCCCGATGTGTTCGTTCGCCCCGGGCCAAACTCCGATTGGATCGTGGAGCTGAACGATGCGGTTCTGCCGCGGCTCATCGTCAACAACAGGTATTACGCCCAGGTCTCGTCTCGCTCAGCCCCTCAGGAGCGCGCATTCCTCGACGAGTGCCGCGATAAGGCGAAATGGCTCACCAAGAGCCTCGACCAGCGGGCGCGAACGGTGCTGCGCGTGGCCACGCAAATCGTCCGCCGCCAGGAGGGTTTTCTGACCGACGGTGTGACGCATCTGAAGCCGCTCAATCTGCGCATGATCGCCGACGCGCTCGGGATCCATGAATCGACGGTGAGTCGCGCCTCCGCCAACAAGACCATCGCCACGCCGCGCGGCATCTACGAGTTCCGCTACTTCTTCACCGGCGCGATACCCGCAAGCGCCGGCGGCGAGGCGCATTCCGCCGAGGCCGTCAAACACCGTATCCGCAAGACCATCATGGAAGAATCGCCCGACGCGGTGCTTTCCGACGATGCGATCGTCACGCTTCTGTCGCGTGAAGGGGTGGAGATCGCCCGCCGTACAGTGGCCAAGTACCGCGAGGCCATGCGAATAGGCTCCTCGGTGGAGCGCCGGCGCGACAAACGAATGAAGGCCGCGTCCTAGCACTCCTGGAAGCGCCGGGCGCGGCGGCCGATTGCGTTGACAGGCGGCAGCGAGGCTCGTACAGCTCCGCCGGCGAGCGGCCCGACAGCTGAGATTTCAAGCGGAAAATGCGGCATGGTACTGAGGATAGCCGGCAAGAACTTCGATATCGGTCAGGCACTTCGCACCCGTATCGACGAAACCGTCGCCGGCATGGTCGGTAAGTATTTCGTCGAGAGCGGTTATTCCGGACAGGTTGCGGTCTCCAAGAACGGCCGCCTGTTTGAGACCGATATGGTGCTCCATATCGACACCGGCAAAGTCTTTGAAGCGCGTGGTTCAGACGCCGATGCGCGTGTGAGTTTTGATCTGGCCGCGGAGAAGCTGGACAAGCAGCTCAGGCGCTACAAACGGCGCCTCAAGGACCATTAGTCGCAAAGGCCCGTCGCGGCGTTGCTTTCCAAGGTGTGCTCATGGACCTGCGCGATCTCGTGAAGCCTGAAGCTGTTCTGCCGTCGCTGCATGCGCAGTCCAAGAAGCAGGTACTGCACGAGGTCTGCGCCATCGCTGCTCAGCAGACCGGATTGGTGGAGCGCGGCATCCTCGACACGCTGCTACAGCGCGAGCGGCTCGGCTCAACCGGTGTGGGGCAGGGGGTGGCGATCCCACACGGCAAGCTTTCCGAACTGGAGACGCTTGTCGGCGTCTTTGCACGGCTCGCGCAGCCGGTGGATTTCGACGCCCTCGACAATCAGCCCGTGGACTTGGTCTTCGTGTTGCTGGCGCCGGAAAGCGCCGGCGCCGATCATCTGAAAGCGCTGGCGCGCATTGCCCGCGAGCTCCGCGATCCGGGCGTGGCGGAGAAGCTGCGCGGCGCATCGGACGCCGATGCGCTTTATGCGGTGCTGACAGCGCCGCCCCACGCTTCGCACGCCGCCTGAGGGTGGCGAACGGCCCCCGCATTCCGCGTGCGCTCCAGCCTCTCGTCTGTCATCCCGGTTCGGTCGTCAGGCCGGGACCGGGACCCAAACACCCAAGCCGCTTGGTGGTTATGGATCCCGCACAAGCGCTGACGCGCTTTGCGGGATGACAAAGGAGAGGGATGTGCTCGGCTTAGTGGACGCTGACCGTTTCCAGGTCGTTTTCGTGCGCGCCGGCGATCGCTGCCGCTTTGGAATCGGTCAGCATGATGGGTTGCCCGGCGGCTGACAGCAGCGCCCACAGATCCGTGCCCGGCGCCATCTCCGGCGCCTGCGGAAACAAGATGTGGACGTCTTCGGAGCGAACCGGCCTCAGATAAGCGATCTCGCCGCCGCCAAGCGCGGCGAACTGATCCTTCGGCATGATCTTGATGATGTCGTTCTGGGTCATGATGTCTCCAACGTCTTAGCCGCTGGACGCGATGGGAATGTGCTTGACCTTGCGTTCCGGCTCAAGCCGGACAAGGTCGATCGAAAGCAGCCCATCCTTCAGCTCTGCCCCTGCCACCTCCATACCATCCGCCAGCACGAACTTGCGCTGGAACTGACGCGCCGCGATCCCGCGGTGCAGGTAGTCGCGATCCGAATCATCGGCCTGACGACCGCTGACCGTCAGCTCATTGTCCTCAACAGTCACTTCGATTTCGTTATCACCGAAGCCGGCCACCGCCAGCGTGATCCGCAGGCGTACCGGGTCGTCCTCGGCGGTCCCGATCCGTTCGATGTTGTAGGGCGGATAGCCTTCCGCGTTCTTCGAGGCGCGCTCAAGCAGCCGCTCGATGTCCTCAAAGCCAAGCAACAAAGGGCTGGAAAAGAGTGGTGCACGGGGCATTTGCTGCAAAGTCCTCATCTCTTAAGCGACTTCGCCAAGCCGGACCCTCGTGAGGCATCCGGCCGGTCACGAATGATATGGTGGGCGGCCAACACCGCTTCAAGCGGACACTCAATCGCCTTGTCCGCCGCTCTACCCGCCATTAACGAAAGCCCGACAAAGGGAGGCTGATCGATGACAGGCAAAGTCGCCATCATCACGGCGGGGGGAAGCGGCATGGGCGCTGCGGCCGCTAAGCGGCTCGCCCGCGATGGCTACGGCATCGCCATTCTCTCATCCTCCGGCAAGGGGGAGGCGCTTGCCGGCGAACTCGACGGTGTCGGCGTGACCGGGTCCAATCAATCAGCGGACGATCTGAAACGGCTCGTCGAATTGACGCTGGACCGATGGGGGCGCATCGACGTGTTGGTGAACAGCGCCGGCCACGGCCCGCGCGCGCCGCTATTGGACCTCAGTGACGAGGACTGGCATCGCGGCATGGACGTCTATTTCCTCAGCGTCGTCCGTCCGACGCGCCTCGTCACGCCAACCATGCAGAAGCAGCGCTCCGGCGCCATCATCAACATCTCGACCTTCGCCACCTTCGAGCCCGATCCGGTGTTCCCGACCTCGGCCGTGTCACGCGCCGGGCTTGCCGCTTTCACCAAGCTGTTCGCCGACCAATATGCCGCCGACAATATCCGCATGAACAACGTGCTGCCGGGCTTCATTGACAGCCTGCCTGAGAAGGACGCGTTCCGCGCGCGTATCCCCATGCAGCGCTACGGCCGGGCTGAGGAGATCGCCGAGACGATCGCCTTCCTCGCGTCCGACGGAGCCGGCTACATCACCGGGCAGAACATCCGTGTTGATGGAGGGATCACGCGCTCAGTGTGACCGGCGGCCGACGCGGTCCGCAAGGTCGAAGGCATCCGCTGCAAACTAGGCGAGGGGATGCGTTGCGACCAGGATGCCATCGGGCTGCATCGGTGGCTGCGGATCATTGTGCGTGATGTGGAAGCCCGCGTCGCGCAGCAGCGTCTCCGCGTCGGCGTGAATCTTCGGTGCGTGCGTTCCAACCAGAATATGGCGCACGCGGCCCTTCGACAGCGGCGCGCGACCGCCTGCAAGCACTTCGACCTCAACGCCCTGGATGTCCATCTTCAGCATGTGAACCGGCGGTTGGCCCTCAAGCACCGATTCTAAGGTCCGCGTCGCCACCGTAAGCACTTGCGCGTCCGCCCGCGCCTTGCCGAGCGTGGAGCCATAACGCACGTCGTAGAAGGGTGCGGCGCCGTCTTTCGTTCCGATGGCGATTGGGCACAGCTGATAATCGTCGCTGATCCCGTTGAGCGACATTGTCGCCCTGAAGGCCGCAACGTGCGCCGGCAGTGGCTCGAACGCTAAGACACGCGCCTCTGGCCAGTGATGCTTGATCAGCACCGAGTAATAGCCGACGCCCGCCCCGACATCGAGAAAGACCGGTCGCGTAGGCTTGTTCACCACAAAGGTGCGGAGCATCCATTCTTCTTCGACGGGTTCGTGCAAGTTCGGAGCTCCGGGCGCGGTATAGCGCTCCATCTGCAGATCGAGGAGAAACCGGCGCTCGATCTTGATGCCGTTTGCAAATGCGTGAACGTCCATAACCTGGAGCATAGGCGTTGGTCTGGCGTGACACCAGACAAGGCGTTGATCGTAGAAGGCAGCGCCGAAGAGATCGCCGAGACGATCGCTTTCCTCGCCTCCGACGGCGCCGGCTACATCACCGGGCAGAATATCCGTGTCGATGGCGGGATCACGCGTTCGGTTTGAACGGGCTTGAAGTGTTCATGGCGCGGCAGCCCTTCACTGCTTCGCAGCGAAGGTTGGTGGAGCCGAGCGGGATCGAACCGCTGACCTCGTGAATGCCATTCACGCGCTCTCCCAACTGAGCTACGGCCCCTGATCCATCCGCGGCTTGGGGCTCCGCGGGCCGCCGGTTACCTATGCGGCGGCGCGTAGAATTGCAAGGCTGGCGCCCGTCCTTGCATCCGGCGAGCTAGCGCTCGTCTTCATCCTCTGCTTCGACGTCGAGCAGGCCTGAGACATCATCGCCTTCTTCCTCGTCCTCTTCAAGGAAGGTGTCCTCGTCCTCGCCCTCGCCCTCGCTCGACTCCTCGACCTCAACGTCTTCCACCTCGGGGATGTCCGCCTCATCGGAATCGTCGCCATCGCTGTCGGGCCCGACATCTTCGTCCGATGTGTCCTCCGCGTCCTCCAGTGAAACGACGTTTTCCTCGCGCTCAACTTCCACCGCTTCTTTCGGCTTTTCCTGCTTCGGTTCGGCGGGAGGCTCGGGACGCTGCGGCACGGCAACCTCAAAGACCGCCCCGCAGTTCGGACACACGATGGGATCGCGGTTGAGGTCGTAATACTTGGTGCTGCAGGACGCGCAGGTCCGTTTGGTGCCGAGCTCTGGTTTCGCCACGTCTTTCCGCCTTCAATTGAGGTGCGCCGCGCGTGCCTAACCACCGCTCTCACCGCTGTCAAACCCCTTGTGAGGCTCATTGACGGACCCTGTCCGCCAGTGCCTGAGACGTGACCTCTTTCAGGCCCTGTGCTACCAACCGCGCGCGTCCCGCCGGATTGATCGGCCCGGACAAAAATCCTTTGGCCCGATGACATCCCTGGTGAGCCCCGCGTCCGCATGACCCACGTCTTCGCCCAGCCGCTCAGCGCGCTGCCCTCCGGGCCGTTGACGGGGCGTGTCACGGCCCCCGGCGACAAGTCGATTTCGCATCGCGCCCTGATGCTCGGGGCCCTGGCAGTCGGTGAGACAGCCATCTCCGGCTTGCTGGAATCCGGCGACATCATGGCGACGGCCGCCGCCATGCGCGCCTTCGGCGCCACCGTTGAGCGCGGCACCGACGATATCTGGCGCGTCAACGGCCTCGGCACAGGCGGGCTTCTGGAGCCGGAGGGCGTCATCGATTTCGCCAATGCCGGCACGGGCGTGCGCCTCGCCATCGGCATGGCGGGCGCGCATGCTTTCGCGACCACCTTTGTTGGCGACGCGTCGTTGTCGCGGCGGCCGATGGCACGTGTGCTTGACCCGCTGCGCGACATGGGCGCGGAGGTAATCGCCCGCTCAGGCGACCGGTTGCCGCTCACCATTCGCGGCGCCGATCCGATGGCGCCGATCGAGTATCGCGTGCCGATGCCGTCTGCCCAGGTGAAATCGGCCGTTCTGTTGGCGGGTCTCAACTTCGATGGCGTGATGACGGTCATTGAGCCGGTGGCGACACGCGACCATACCGAACGCATGCTCAAGGGCTTTGGCGCCGATATCACGACGGAGCGCGCCGAAGACGGCGCTACGATCATCCGCCTTGTCGGCCGGCCGGAGCTTAAGCCGCAAAGGGTCACAGTGCCCGCCGACCCAAGCTCCTCGGCGTTTCTCTTTGTTGCCGGGCTGCTCGTGCCGGACTCAGACGTCACGGTCGAGAACGTGCTGCTCAACCCCTCGCGCACCGGACTGATCGTGACGCTCAAAGAGATGGGCGCGGATCTCACGATTGAGAATGAGCGCCAATCCGGCGGTGAGACGATCGGCGATGTGCGCGTGCGCGCTTCGCGCCTGAAGGGTGTCCATGTGCCGTCGGAGCGCGCGCCTTCGATGATCGACGAATATCCAGTGCTGGCCGTGGCGGCGGCGTTCGCCGAAGGCGACACGATAATGGAGGGGCTCGCCGAGCTGCGCGTGAAGGAATCCGATCGCCTCGCTGCCGTGGCGCGCGGGCTGGAAGCGAACGGTGTCACCTGCCGCGAAGGCGACGACAGCCTCGCGGTTACCGGCGGACGCGTGCGCGGCGGCGGCACGGTCGCCACGCATCTCGATCACCGCATCGCCATGAGCTTCCTCATCATGGGGCTCGCGGCGGAGCAGGCCGTCAGCGTCGACGACAGTGCCATCATCGGCACGTCGTTCCCCGACTTCGTGGAGCAGCTGAAGCGTCTGGGCGCAGACTTTGCCGACGGTGCTGAGGCGGCGTGAGCGAAGCACCGCTCCTGATCGCGATCGACGGTCCTGCGGCGAGCGGTAAGGGCACGCTGGCGCGTCGGCTTGCTGAGCATTTGGGCCTCCGCCATCTGGACACCGGGTTGACCTATCGCGCTGTCGCGGCGGCGTGGAAGGATGGCGGCGGTGACGGCGACCTGAAGGACATGGCCGCCGAGCTCGCCCGCAATATCGACCTGGAGCATCTGGACGCCGCCGCGCTGTCGCACCATTCGCTCGCCGAGCCGGCGTCGCAGATCGCCGCCATCCCGGAGGTGCGGCGCGCCTTGGTGGAGAAACAGCGCGAGTTCGCGGCCCACCCGCCCGGCGCCGTGCTCGATGGCCGCGACATTGGCACGGTGGTGCTGCCCGACGCCCCCGTGAAGCTCTTCGTCACCGCCTCGCCGGAGACGCGTGCCCGCCGCCGGACACTCGAAATGCGGGAACGCGGCGGCGATATCAGCGAGGAAACCGTGCTCGCCGACCTCAAGCGTCGCGATGCCCGCGACACGGAGCGCGCCGATTCTCCGCTCCGCCCGGCCGAAGACGCTTACTTGCTCGATACCAGCGATAAGGATATAGAAGCCGCGTTCCGGGCGGCTGTGGACTATGTGAGCCGCGCGATTGCGAGCCGATGAGAAGGTGCGCCCTGTCGGGTGTGCCTCTTTGTCGTTTTGGCCGCCGCTCCGCTTGAGGACAGATCGTCGCCTTCGGCCTCGATGCGCCGGCCCGCTTCATCGGGAGCGGGGACGCCGTTGGCGGCAGACGCAATACCAACCAGCCCGGCGCGGGCATGCCACGACGCGTAAGGTCGCCATGCCGTAAAGGAGTTTTGATGCAAGCAGCCGAACCGCAGCCAACGAGGGAGGATTTCGCCGCTCTCCTGGAAGAGTCCTTTGCCAAGAGTGATCTGGTCGAGGGATCGGTCGTGAAAGGTACGGTCGTCGCCATCGAGAAGGACGTTGCCATCGTCGATGTCGGCCTGAAGGTGGAGGGACGTGTCCCTCTGAAAGAATTCGGCGCCCGCGGCCGCGAAGGTGAGATGAAGCCGGGCGACGAGGTCGAGGTCTACCTGGAGCGGATCGAGAACGCGCTCGGCGAGGCCATGCTCAGCCGCGAGAAAGCGCGCCGCGAGGAAAGCTGGGTCCGGCTCGAAGCCAGCTTTGAGAAGAACGACACCGTCACCGGCCAGATCTTCAACCAGGTGAAGGGCGGCTTCACCGTCGACCTAGACGGAGCCGTCGCCTTCCTGCCGCGCTCTCAGGTTGATGTGCGCCCGGTTCGCGATGTCGGCCCCTTGATGAACACGCCGCAGCCCTTCCGCATCCTCAAGATGGACAAGCGGCGCGGCAACATCGTCGTCTCACGCCGCTCGGTTCTGGAGGACACGCTCGCCGAGCAGCGCTCGGAGCTCGTGCAGCGCCTGTCGGAAGGTCAGGTCGTGGACGGCGTGGTGAAGAACATCACCGAATACGGCGCCTTCGTCGATCTCGGCGGCATCGACGGTCTGTTGCACGTCACCGACATGGCGTGGCGTCGTGTCAATCACCCCTCCGAGATTCTCAATATCGGCGAGACCGTGAAGGTGCAGATCATCCGCATCAACCCGGAGACCTTCCGCATCTCGCTCGGCATGAAGCAGCTTGAGACCGATCCTTGGGAGGGTATCGAAGCCAAATACCCGATCAGCGCACGCTTCACCGGCCGCGTCACCAATATCACCGATTACGGTGCGTTCGTTGAGTTGGAGCCCGGTATCGAAGGGCTGATCCACGTCTCGGAGATGAGCTGGACGAAGAAGAACGTCCATCCCGGCAAGATCGTTTCCACCTCGCAGGAGGTTGAGGTCGTCATCCTGGAGGTCGATCCCTCCAAGCGCCGCGTGTCGCTCGGCCTCAAGCAGACGATGCGCAATCCCTGGGAGGAGTTCGCCGAAAAGTACCCCGTCGGTGCGGTCGTCGAAGGCGAGGTCAAGAACAAGACCGAGTTCGGCCTGTTCCTCGGCATGGAGAACGACGTCGACGGCATGGTCCATCTGTCCGACCTCGACTGGAATCGCTCCGGCGAGGAAGCGATGGAGGATTACAAGAAGGGCGACCTGGTTCAGGCCAAGGTGCTCGACGTCGATGTGGAGAAGGAGCGCATCTCGCTCGGCATCAAGCAGGTCGGCGGCGACCCGATGGAAGCCGCATCGGGCCTGCGCAAGGGTGCCATCGTCACCGGCGAGGTGACGCAGGTGATGGATTCCGGCGTCGAGGTGAAGATCGCCGATTCCGACCTCACCGCCTTCATCCGCCGCGCGGAGTTGTCGCGCGAGCGCTCTGAGCAGCGGCCGGATCGTTTCGCTCCGGGCGAGAAGGTGGACGCCCGCATCACCAACATCGACAAGAAGAGCCGCAAGATCGCGCTCTCCATCAAGGCGCTGGAAATCGCCGAGGAGAAGGAAGCGGTGGCCCAATACGGCTCCACCGATTCCGGCGCATCGCTCGGCGACATTCTTGGTGCCGCGTTGAAGCGGCAGCAGGACAATGGCGACGAACCCGAACCTGCGCCAGCAGAGGCCGCCGAAGCCGAAGCTGAGGCGGAAGCCGGCGACAGCGAAGCCGCTGCCGAGGCGACCGGCAACGAGCCGGCTGCCGAAGCCGCCGCTGAAGAGGCCGCAGAAGAAGAGGCGAAAGCCAAGTAGCCACGCGCCGCGCCCTTGCGCTGCGCTGAACGCTATGCAACGTCCAAGGCCCGCGGCCATCGCCGCGGGCTTTTCTTTCAGCTCATGACCACCTCGCCCTCCATATCGCACCCCTTGCTGCCGTCGCGCCCCGACGCATGCGGCTGCCTCATGTCCGCACGGTAGTTCGCCGGATGGTGCAGGAGGTCTTGATCATCATTGCGTTCTTGATGCTCGGCGGCGCGCTGAAGGGCGCCACCGGCATGGGCGTGCCGATCATCGCCGTGCCGGCGCTCGCCGCGTTCTTCGATGTGCCGTTTGCCATTGCGGTCCTCATGGGCCCGCTTCTCGTCACCAATATGTGGCAGGTCTGGACGTTCCGCTCGCATCGGACCGGGCTGGCCTTTCTGCCGCGCCTGGTCATCTTCGCCGGCTTCGGCATTCTGGTGGGCACCTGGGTGCTGACGTCGCTGCCCGCCGATGCTCTCTCGCTTGGGCTCGGGCTCACCACGACGCTCTACATCGTCCTGCGGCTGGCGCGCCCGACATTTGCGATCGACGCCGATAGAGCACTTCGCTGGGCGCCTGCCGCCGGCTTCGGATCCGGGCTTCTGCAAGGCGCCACAGGTGTCTCGGCCCCCATCAATGTGCCGTTCGTCAACGGCATGAGGTTGGCGCGTCCGCAGTTCGTGTTCACCGTCTCGGTGGTGTTCCTCGCCTTCGTCCTCACGCAGATTCCGGCCCTGGCATATTCCGGCGTGCTGACGGGCGAGCGTATGCTCCTCAGTCTCGGCGCGATCATCCCCGTTGCCGCCGGCATGCCCATCGGCGCCTGGTTGGCACGACGGATGAGCGCCGAGGCCTTCGACCGCCTGATCCTGATTGTCCTGGCGGTGATCGCCGCAAAGCTTTTTTGGGATGCCGGCTTCGGCAGTTGAGGGCCGGGCGGGTTTCATCGGAGTAGCTGGTGTTCTCTGTCGTCATGCCCGGACTTGATCCGGGCATCCATTCCTGAGCCGCAGCCGCCCGTTGCGGGGGGAACGGATTGCCGGGTCAAGCCCGGCAATGACGACAGAAACAGACTTTACTTCGCGCAACCCTAGTCAGCCTCCGCAGCAAGCACGGCGCTGAGCCCCTCGCGATAGGTGGGATAGGCGAGTTCGACGCCGAGCACGCGCTTGATCTTGTCGTTCCGCACGCGCTTGTTCTCGCCATAGAAACTCCGCGCCATGGGCGTGAGCTCCGCCGCCTCGAAGGTCACCTCCGGCGGCGCGGGCGCGCCGAGCAGCTTTGCGGCATAGGCGATCACGTCCTGCGGCGGCGCCGGTTCGTCGTCCACGCCGTTGAAGATGCCGTCGGCGCGCGCGCTGAAGGCGGCATCCACGATCGCGGCGATGTCGTCGGCATGGATGCGGTTGAAGACCTGGCCCGGCTTGATGATGCGCCGCGCAGTGCCGCACCTGACCTTTTCGAACGGCCCGCGTCCCGGTCCGTAGATGCCGGCCAGCCGGATAGAGGAAACCGGCACGCCGCTCTCCGTGGCAAACGCTCGCCAAGCCTCCTCGGCCGCAAGCCGCCGTCGCGAACGTTCCGAGACCGGTCGGCAGGCGCTGTCTTCGTCCACCCATGCGCCGTCGTGATCGCCATAGACACCGACGGTGGAGAGGTAGACAAGCGCCCGCGGCTTGTTGGCGACGAGGTCGGCGCTGTGATGGATCAGCACCGGATCGCCGGCTTCACTCGGTGGTGCCGAAACAAGCACGTGATCGGCCTCTGCGAGCGCTGCGCTGACCGCCGGCTCAGCCCGGCTGCCATCGAAGACGATCGGCGTGACGTTCCGCGCCGTCAGGTCGGCGGCCTTGTCGGCCGTCCGAGTGGTTCCGCAGACGGCCTCAAGGCGCGGCCGCATGCGCGCGGTCGTCGCGCGCGCCGAATAGCCGAAGCCGAAGCAGAAGAGCTTCACGCGCTGCCGTCTTCGCGATTGTGAACCACGAGCCGATCGACTTCCAGCGTGCCCACCGAGAGATGCTGAACCCGCGCGCGCTTGATGGCGATCCGGTTGATCGCCAAGGCACCGATGGCCAGCGCGCCGATCGCCAACGACCCGAGCGCCAGCGCACCGACGGCGCCCGCGCCAAGCGCCCCGCGCGAGACCGCAACCTCGCGGCCGCGCTTCTTTCGGTCCGCGGGCAAGTTTTGCGTGTCCATTGACCGATGTCGTTTCATGGCAAACTCTCTTTCACGACCGCCGTCCATTCCGCGCGAACGTCAGGGTCGCGCTCATCAGCAAGATAGTCGTGAGCGCGGGCGGCGGCATTGCGGGGCGTCAACCGCGAAAGCGCCCACACGGCGGCGCCGCGCACCTCCGGCGCGGTATCGTCAAGCAGATCAACTGCCTCGTCAGCCAAGTCCGCCGCGCCGGAATTTCCAATCGCAATCAAGACATTACGCACAAACCGGTTGCGCCCAATCCGCTTGATCGGCGATCCGGCGAAGTGCCGCCGGAAAGCCGCATCGTCCAGCCGGACCAACGTGGCAAGTGGCGGCGCGTTCAGATCATAACGCGCTTTGAGCTTCGCCTGCCGCCCAGCCTCGGCGAACTTGTTCCACGGGCAGACGGCCAGACAATCGTCGCAGCCGAAGATGCGATTGCCGATCGGCGCGCGGAGGTCACGCGGGATCGGGCCTTTGTGCTCGATCGTCAGATAGGAGATGCAGCGCCGCGCATCGAGCCGATAGGGCGCGGGAAACGCATCCGTCGGACAGATGTCGAGACAAGCGCGGCACGAACCGCACGCATCCGTCTCCGGCGGGTCGGGATCAAGCGCCGCGTCGGTGAAGATGGCGCCGAGGAAGAGCCACGAACCGAAGTCGCGGCTGACCAGATTGGTGTGCTTGCCCTGCCAACCGATGCCGGCTGCTTCCGCCAGCGGCTTCTCCATCACCGGCGCGGTGTCGACGAACACCTTCACATCGGCGCCTGCGCGCGCGGCGAACTGTCCGGCGATGCGCTTCAGCGCACCTTTGATCAGATCATGATAGTCGCGGTTGCGGGCATAGACGGAGATCGTCGCCGCCTGCCGATCCGCTAAGGTCCGAAGCGGATCGCCTTCAGAACCATAGTTCATCCCCAGCATGATCACTGAGCGCACATCCGGCCACAGCGTCGTGGGACTGCCGCGCCGGGGCGCCGTCTCGGCAAGCCAATACATGGTGCCGTGATGGCCTTCCGCGATGGCAGTCTCGAGACGTCCGGCGGCTTCGGGAATGGCGTCCGGCGCGGCGACGCCGATCGCGTCAAAGCCCTCCGCCCGCGCTAGTTCGTCGATGAGCCCACGCAGGCGTTGCGAGTCTAAAAGTCGAGCTTCTCGTAATGATCCGGCGGCGTGTGGCCGCGCACTGTCTCCGCCCTGAGCACGCGAAACGCGGGGCGCGACTTCAGGCGCATGTACCAATCCTTTGCGTCCGGCGCGTCCGCCCATGGAACCTCGCCCAGATAGTCGGCCACTGACAAAGCCGCCGCAGCCGCCAGGTCGGCATAGCTTATCCGGTCACCGGCAAGCCAGTTCTTCGCCGCCAACAGATGCTCAATATAGTGAAGATGGATGCGGATGTTCGCCCGCGCCGCCCGTAAAAGTCCCGAATCGGGCGCGCCGCCGCCCAAGCCCGCCTTGGATTTCTCCCGTTTCACCACCTTCTCCTCAACCAGATAGGCGGTGACTTCCTCATCGAACTTGAACAGGAACCACTCGCAAAGCCGGCGCACTTCCGCGCGCTGATCGGCGTTGGCCGGCAGCAACCGGCGCTCGTTGAGGGCAAATCCGCGCGTCTCGTCGAGATACTCTGCCACCGCCCAAACGCCGCCGATCGCCGGGCCGTCATGCTCGATCAACACTGGCAGGGTCCCGGCCGGGTTCATCAGCAGGAATTCCTCGCGCCGCTCCCAGACGCGCTCCTCCTCAAGCTCCGGCGTCACGTCGCACTCGCCGAGCACAAGCCGGATGAAGCGGGATTGCACCGATAGCGGATAGTGGAATAGCCGGATCACGCCTGGGCCGCGCTTTCGATTCGCCATTGGCGAATTGGCAAGGACGGCAATGCTAGTGGAGCGAATTTGACATTTGAGTGCCGCTTGCGGCGAGGCTCTTGCTCAAATGTCAAATTCAAAAGCTCCACTAGCCTCAAAGAGTTGCTAGTGGTCCTTGTGATTCCGACATTTGCTCGGGCGAGGGCTGAAAAGGGCGGCAAATGTCGGAATCGGACCACTAGGCCGGGCCGGCCGATGACGGGCAGCGGGGAGCGCGGAATGAACTTTGAGACCATCTTCGATGCAATTCTCCTGGGAATCATTGAAGGCCTGACGGAGTTCATCCCCGTTTCGTCGACGGCGCATTTGTTGCTGGCCACCGAGTTTCTGGGGCTTGCCGGCGATTCAAAGGCTTTTTGGAACACCTTCAACGTCATGATTCAGCTGGGCGCGATCCTGGCGGTTGTCGTTGTCTATTTCAGCCGCTTTTGGCGCGTCTTTTTGGCGCTGCCGTCCGACCCCGATGCACGCCGCTTCGTGGCGTCCATCGTCGTGGCGTTTCTGCCGGCGGCGATTCTCGGGGCGCTGGCCTTCGACTTCATCAAGACCGTGCTGTTCGATTCGCCGATTCTGATTTGCTGGGTGCTGATCATCGGTGGCGTGGGTTTAGCGTTTCTGGACCGCTACGACGTCAATCCGGTCCACATGGATGCGATGCGCTATCCGATCCGCGTGGCGCTGGCAATTGGCGTTGTCCAATGCCTGGCCATGGTGCCCGGCGTGTCGCGCTCCGGCGCCACGATTGCCGGCGCGCTGCTATTGCGCTGCGACAAGCGCTCGGCGGCGGAGTTCTCCTTCTTCCTCGCGATCCCGACAATGCTCGGCGCCTTCACCCTCGATTTCTACGAAAACCGGAATGTCCTTTCCACCGACGACCTCGGCATCATCCTTGTCGGCTTCGTCGTCTCGTTCGTGTCGGCGCTGATTGTCGTGCGCACCTTCGTGGACTTCGTCGGCCGGCACGGCTTCATGCCGTTCGCGATCTGGCGGATCATCGTCGGCACGGTGGGGCTTTTCGGCTTCTGGATGTTCGGCTGAGCAGATGATACGCCGCCGCGCGACCGGACGCCCTACATCGCCCGCATCGGCGTGAATTCGCCCTGCTGGCGGAAGCGATTGAGGTAGGTCGGAAGCACGACCTCAAGCGAGGTCGGATCGATCTCGAGCCCTGAAAGCGTGCGTCCGTCGCGCTCCGCCTCTTCCGACACGACGTTGTCGAATTGCAGCATGCGCACCTGGTCGCGCGTCAGCGGCTGGCCGGGCGCGAACTCACCGAACCGGCCCATAATGCGCGCCATCGACCAGGGGATCGGCATAAGGACACGGCTTCGGCGCGTGATCTCCAGCATCAGCTCCAGGCATGCCTTGAAGGTCAGCACCTCCGGGCCGCCGAGTTCGTAGACCGCGCCCGACCGTGCCTTGCCGTCAACGGCAAGCGCCACCGCCTCTCCGACATCGCCGGCGAAGACCGGCTGGAACTTCGTCTTGCCGCCGCCGATCAGCGGCAGCATCGGCGAAAGCCGTGCCATCGCCGCGAAGCGATTGAAGAACTCGTCCTCCGGGCCGAAGATGATCGACGGCCGGAAGATCACCGCGTCCGGGCAGCTCTCCAAAATCCCGGCCTCGCCCTCCGCCTTGGAGCGGATGTAGCCGATGGTGGAGGGCCGGTCGGCGCCGATGGCGGAAAGATGCACAACGTCGCTTGCGCCGGCGGCACGCGCCGCCTCGCCGATGGCGCGTGGCCCGAAGCTCTGGACGGCGTCGAAAGTCTGCCGCCCGGCCTCCGCCAGGATGCCAACGAGATTGACGACGGCATCGGCGCCCTCAACGGCCCGGTCGATCGACCAGCGATAGCGCAAATTGGCCTGTATCGGCTTGATCTGTCCGACCATGCCGAGCGGCTGTAGATGGCCGGCAAGGTCCGGCCGCCGCACCGCGACACGGATGCGGTAGCCGCGCTTGGCGAGCGCCTGCACGACATAGCGCCCGACAAAGCCCGAGCCGCCGAAGACGGTGACGAGCTTAGCGGTTGTTGGCGGCGCGTCCATGGATGCTCCTGCGGGGGCCGACGGGGATGCTGCCCGACTCTCCTTTATCGCGCGCCTCCGCGGGTGTGAAGGGCGGCGGATCAGCGCTCCCGCAGCGCTTCGTAGATCATCAGCCCGGTGGAGACGGCAAGGTTCAGCGAATCCGCCTTGCCGCGCATGGGGATGCGCACAAGCTGGTCCGAGGCCGCGCTCAGCATTTCGGTCAGGCCTTGCTGCTCGTTGCCCATCAAGAGGATCAGCGGGAGGCGATAATCGGCCGTCCGGTAGTCGATCGCATCGGCGATGAGATGCGTTCCGAGGAGCCGCGCGCCGTGCCGCCGAGCGTTTGCGACAAGCGCGTCCTCGCTAAGCTGCGCCAGAGGCACGTGGAAGACGGAGCCCATCGTGGCGCGCACCGCCTCCAGCGCGAACGGGTCGCAACATGCACCGACCAGGGCGACGCCGGCGAGCCCCGCCGCATCGGCCGTGCGCACGATCGTCCCAAGATTGCCGGGGTCGCGCACCCGATCAAGCGCCACCCAGATGCCATCGCGCCCGACATCCTCGTCCGGCGCAAAGCGCTGGCGAAACACGCCCACAACGCTCTGCGGGTTGTCGCGCCGCGTGATCTTCTCCAGGACCGGCGCGGAGACCTCCAGCACCGCGCCGCCGCCGGCTTTGGTCTCAGCTGCCAGAGCCCCGATGGCGGGATCCCCGGCAAGCGTTGCCGCATAGGCGAGCGTCTGGATCGGCCAACCGCATTCCGCCGCGTCGCGCACCAGCTTCTGCCCCTCGGCGATGAACAGGCGAGAATCGTCGCGGCGCTTCTTCTGGTGCAGCGCGCGGATGTCCTTCACCAGCGGATTGGTGAGGCTGGTGACCTTCTTGTAGGTCCCCACACGTGCCCGTCCGCCGCTCATGGCGCGATCCACCGGCAGAAGAGCGAGGTGGCGAGCCGCTCGCCCGATTGGTCTTCAAGTGCCAGTTCGCCGGCCTCCACTTCCGTCCCCAAGACGTCGCACGCCAACCGTTCGATCGACAGAAAAGATGCGCGGATCGCATAGGCCGTCAGGATGGCGAATCCGCCGGGCTTCAGGAGGTCACGGCAGAGCGCGAGCATCTCCGGGAGATCGCGAAACAGCTCCCAGACCTCACTCTTGGGCCCACGGCCGAATTTCGGAGGATCGAGCAGGATGCCGTCATAGGTGCGGCCGCGGCGCACCTCGCGTGCCGTAAATTTCAGCGCGTCGTCGACGATCCAGCGGATGGGCTTCTCATCGAGACCGGAGAGCGCCTGGTTCGCGCGCGCCCAAGCGACGGCCTTCTTGGAAGCATCGACATGCGTCACCTCCGCGCCGGCTTCAGCGGCGATCAGTGAGGCAAGGCCGGTATAGCCGAAGAGGTTGAGGAGGGCAGGGCGCTCCGCTGCCGCCAGCCGAGCGCGCATGAATGCCCAATGCGCCTCCTGTTCCGGGAATGCACCGACATGCCGGAACGACGTGAACCGGCAATCGAAACGGATTGCGCCATGCTTGCAGGTCCAGCTTTCCGGCGTGCCCGGCCGGCGCTTCCATCGGCCGGCGCCTTCCTCATCGGTATTGCCCGTGAACATGGCATCAGCGGCGTCCCACGCTGATCGGTCGAGACGTGGCGCCCACATGGCCTGCTCTTCGGGTCGGTCGAGCGTTAGTGCACCGAAGCGCTCAAGCTTTCGCCCGCCACCGGAATCGATGAGCGCATAATCGTCCAGCCCCTCAGTGGTGAGGACGAGCGGTGCAGTGCTCATGCCGCCTTCGTGGGGTGAAGGGCGGCAAGATCGAGCCGCTCCAGCAGACGCACGTCACCGAGCGCGAGGAAATACGGATTCTCGAACGGTCGCATGCCCGCCACGTCGGCTTTGCCATAACGGAGGGGCGCGTTGTCCAGCGCGACGACTGCACCGCCCGCCGCTCTCAGGATCGCATCGCCGGCAGCCGTGTCCCATTCCATGGTCGGACCGAGGCGTGGGTAGAAATCGGCCGCCGCTTCCGCCACCAGGCAGAATTTCAGTGACGAACCGATCGAGCGACGCTCGCCGGCGCCCGCCTGCTCCAACGCGCGCTCCGTGGCGGGTGTCATGTGCGAGCGGCTGGCGACGGCGACCGGCGCCGCGCCGGTCTCGCGTGTCCTGATCGGCGTCCAATCCTGCACCGCGTCGAAGGGGGCGGCGAGGCCTCCTTTCCAGGCGCCCGCTTGCGATCCGGCATAGGCGAGCCCGACCGCCGGTGCGAGCACCACACCGATGGTCGGCGCGCCGTTCTCGATGATGGCGATATTGACGGTGAACTCGTCGTTACGGTTGACGAACTCCTTCGTTCCGTCGAGCGGATCGACCAGAGCGAAGCGCGCCCCAATGTTCGGAATGCAACCTTCCGAAACCGCCTCTTCCGCGACAATTGGAAGGCCTGGCTGAGCGGCGCTGAGCCGCGCCAGGATCGCCGCCTCCGCATTCCTGTCGGCCTCGCTGACGGGCGAGGAATCGGCCTTTTGCTCAACTGCGAAATCGGTCGCGTAGACCGTCATGACCGCGCGTGCACCGGCAAGCGCCGTGTCAATCAGGCCGTGCAAAGTGGCGTCGTCTTCAGGCTTCGACATGCGGCCAGCTTTTAGCTTCTTTGCCGGCGGCGCGCCACGCCGGGCCCGATTGAACGCCGGGCGGCGGGAAGCCTATTGTCCGGACCTGGCTGGCGTGCCACATTCCGCCGGGAGGCACCTCATGGAGTTGAAGGGCGAGTACCGCATCCCGGCGCCGCGCGAACGGGTCTGGGACATGCTGAATGACCCTCAGGTCTTACGCGAATGTATCCCCGGTTGTGAATCGCTGGAGGGAAGCCCCGACGAGGGCTTCAAAGCCCGCGTCACGACCAAGGTCGGGCCGGTCAAAGCGACCTTCAACGGCGAGGTCAGCTTGGAGAACCGCAACCCGCCGGAAAGCTACACGATATCCGGCGAAGGCAAGGGCGGCGTGGCCGGCTTCGCCAAAGGCGGCGCCGATATGAACCTGGCGGAGGATGGCTCCGACACGGTGCTCACCTACAAGGTCGATGCCCAGGTCGGCGGCAAATTGGCCCAGCTCGGCTCACGCCTGATCGATTCCACGGCCAAGAAGCTGGCCGATCAGTTCTTTGCGAGCTTTGCCGAAAAGGCCAGCGCGCCCGTCGCCGAGACGGTGGGCCAGCGCATCGAAGAGGTGGTGCACGAGGTGGAAGAAGTCGTCCACGACGTGGAGGAAGAGGTTGAGGCCAAGGCCGCAATGGGCTTCCTTGGCGGCCCGATCGTATGGGGGATGCTTGCCATCCTGGCCGTGCTTTTGGTTATTTTCATAGCAACGTGATGCGGCCGCGGCCGCTTTAATGGTTTGGAAGGGGAGGAGTTAAATGGCGAACGTCACCATCACCGTGAACGGCAAGTCCGAGTCACGGGAGGTCGAGGATCGCACGCTGCTGGTGCATTTCTTGCGCGACCATCTGGGTCTGACCGGGACCCATGTCGGTTGCGACACCTCGCAATGCGGCGCTTGCGTCGTGCACATGGACGGCATCGCCGTGAAATCCTGCACGGTGCTGGCAGCTGCCGCCGACGGGGCCCAGGTCGTCACCATTGAGGGTCTCGCCGACGGCGATGAGCTGCATCCCATGCAGGCCGCCTTCCGCGAAAATCACGGGCTCCAATGCGGCTTCTGCACGCCGGGCATGATCATGACCGCAGTCGACATGGTCCAGCGCCATGGCGGCAATCTCGACGAGAAGACGGTCCGCCACGAGCTGGAGGGCAATTATTGCCGCTGCACCGGCTACCACAACATTGTGAAAGCCATCCTGGACGCGTCCGGCAAGATGGGCAGCGCGCAGCAGGCGGCTGAGTAGCAAGACGGCTCGTTTCGTAATTGCACAAGAAAGCCGCGCCGGCTTTGGCTGAGCAAGCGGCAGGTCTGGGAGGCTAAAGATGGGTATGGAGGGAATTGGCGCCCGTGTGACGCGCAAGGAGGACAAGCGCTTCATCACCGGCCGCGGCCGTTACACCGATGACATGACGGTTCCTGGGATGGCGCATGCAGGCTTCGTACGCTCGCCGCACGCACACGCCAAGATCAAAAGCATCGACACGACAGCGGCGTCCGCCAAGCCGGGCGTGATCAAGATTCTGACCGGCGCGGAACTCGCCGCCGACGGCATCGGCAATCTGATCTGCGGCTGGATGATCCATTCCAAGGACGGCAGCCCGATGAACATGGGCGCCTATCCAGCGTTGGCCCAGGAGGTCGTTCGCCATGTCGGTCAGCCCGTCGTCGTGGTCGTTGCGGAAACGGCTGCGCAGGCGCGCGACGCCGCCGATGCCGTCGCCATTGAATGGGAAGAGCTTCCCGCTGTTGTCGATGTGACCAAGGCAATTGCTGACGGTGCCCCGCAGCTGCATCCGGAAGCGACGAACAATCTGATCTACGATTGGGAGATCGGAGAAGGCGCCGCCGTCGATTCCGCGATCGCCGGCGCCGCGCATGTCACGAAGCTCGACATCACCAACAACCGGCTGATCCCGAATGCCATCGAGCCGCGCGCGGCCCTCGGCGTCTACGATCCCGCCGAGGAGCATTACACGCTGTGGACGACGAGCCAGAACCCGCATGTGGCGCGGCTGGTGATGTCGGCTTTCTACAATGTGGCGCCGGAGCACAAACTCCGCGTGATCGCGCCCGATGTGGGCGGCGGCTTCGGCTCCAAGATCTACATCTACCCGGAAGAGATCGTCTGTCTGTGGGCGTCGAAGAGGTCCGGCGTGCCGGTGAAATGGGTGGCCGACCGCAGTGAGTCGTTCATGAGCGACGCACATGGCCGCGACCATGTCACACATGCTGAGCTGGCATTCGACGCCGACAACAGGATGGTCGGGTTGAAGGTCGACACGATCGCCAATTTCGGCGCCTACATGTCGCTCTTCTCTTCCGCGGTGCCGACCTATCTCTACGCGACGCTGCTATCCGGGCAGTATGTGATCCCGGCGATCCACTGCAACGTGCGGGCCGTCTATACCAACACCGTGCCGGTCGACGCCTATCGTGGCGCGGGGCGGCCGGAGGCCACCTATGTGCTGGAGCGCCTGGTGGAGACGGCGGCGCGCGAGCTTGGCGTGTCGCCGGCGGAGCTTCGGCGCAAGAACTTCATCACCGAGTTCCCGTACCAAACGCCGGTGATCATGGCCTACGACGCCGGCGGCTATGAAGCTTCGCTCGACGCGGCAATGAAGGCCGCCGATTACCAGGGCTTTGCAGCGCGCCGCGCCGACGCAGAGAAGCGCGGCAAGCGTCGTGGCATCGGCATGAGCTGCTACATCGAGGCCTGCGGCATCGCGCCGTCACAGGCGGTCGGCTCGCTCGGCGCCGGCGTCGGCCTTTGGGAATCGGCTGAGGTGCGCGTCAATCCGGTCGGCACGATCGAAGTGCTGACCGGCTCGCACAGCCACGGCCAAAGCCACGAGACGACCTTCGCACAGCTGGTGTCGGATCGCCTCGGCATCCCGGTGGACAATGTCTCTGTCGTGCACGGCGACACCGACAAGGTGCAGTTCGGCATGGGCACATACGGCTCGCGCTCCGGCGCGGTCGGCATGTCGGCCATCGCCAAGGCGCTCGACAAAGTGGAGACGAAGGTCCGCACGATCGCTGCTCATCTTCTGGAGGCGTCGGAATCGGACGTGGAAATCGCCGACGGCGAGGTGCGCATCGCCGGCACCGACAAGAAACTCGGCTGGCACGAGGTCTGCCTCGCCGCCTACACGGCGCACAATCTGCCTGCCGATCTGGAGCCGGGGTTGAAGGAGGGGGCGTTCTACGATCCCACCAACTTCACCTTCCCGGCGGGGTGCTACATCTGCGAGGTGGAGGTCGACCCGGACACCGGCAAGACGGAGATCGTGCAGTTCGTCGCCGCCGATGATTTCGGCCGGCTGATCAACCCGATGGTCGTGGAAGGTCAGGTGCATGGCGGCGTGGCGCAGGGCGTCGGCCAGGCGCTTCTTGAGGGCTGCGTCTACGATCAGGAGAACGGACAGCTCGTCTCCGCCACATACAACGACTATTCGATGCCGCGCGCCGGCGACCTGCCGTCCTTTGATGTCTCCACGACGGAGACGCTGTGTCCGGGCAATCCGCTCGGCATGAAGGGCTGCGGCGAGGCCGGGGCCATCGGCTCGCCGCCGGCGGTGATCAACGCCATCACCGACGCGCTCGGTAACAACGACCTCACCATGCCTGCCACACCGCAGAAGGTCTGGCAGCTCGCGCAGAGTGCCGCGGGTTAGAGATTTCGGGAGAACGAGACAATGTACGAGACGACCTACCATCGGCCCGGCAGCCTTGCGGAGGCGGCAAGCCTATTCTCCAGCAGTGGCGATGCGGCCTATTTCTCCGGCGGCCACACGCTTCTGCCGACCATGAAGGCGCGGCTTGCCGCTCCCGCCAATCTCATCGACCTGCGCAGCATTCCCGACCTGAAAGGCATTCAGGCCTCCGGCGACAGCGTCACGATCGGTGCGGCGACCACGCATGCCGAGGTCGCGGCCTCAGGCGACGTTGCCGGCGCCATCGCGCCCTTGGCGGCCCTTGCCGGCTCCATCGGCGATCCGGCCGTGCGTCATGTCGGGACGATCGGCGGATCGGTCGCCAACAACGATCCGGCCGCCGATTATCCCGCCGCGGTTCTGGCGCTCGCCGGCACGGTT
Organism: Afifellaceae bacterium; assembly: GCA_028284625.1. GTDB lineage: Bacteria > Pseudomonadota > Alphaproteobacteria > Rhizobiales > Afifellaceae > DASWJZ01. The sequence goes on from JANQRH010000013.1 coordinate 31,403, forward strand.
CACACCAACACGCGCGAGATCACCGCTGACGATTATTTCACCGGCCTGTTTTCTACCGCGCTTGAGGAAGGCGAGATCGTCACCAAGGTCGCTTTCAAAGTTCCGGAGACCTCCGGCTACGCCAAATTCCGCAACCCCGCTTCGCGCTATCCCATGGCCGGCGTATTCGTCGCCAAGCACAAGGATGGCTCCGTCCGCGTCGCCGTAACCGGCGCCGGCAATGACGGCGTGTTCCGCTGGAGCGCGGCGGAGGAGGCGCTTTCCGGCAATTTCTCCGCCGATGCGGTGAAGGGCCTGAGCGTCGACGCGTCCGGCATCATGAGCGACATCCACGGCTCAGCGCCGTATCGGGCCCATCTGGTCGGCGTGATGGCAGGGCGCGCCGTAGCTAATCTCGGCACACTGACGATGGACTGAACGGGCCCGGGTCGCCCCTGCACGGAAAAGCGGTAACTTCCCCTGTAAAGGGGAGGTAGACTGCGCGTGCCAGTCGGCCCGCTGACGCGGGCCGCCTCACGTTTCATCACCAAAGTGTTTGTTGCTCGTGCGTTCGCGGCTTTGCCACTTCGATCACGAAGGGGGTGCCCATGAGAGCGTTGCTTGCGCTGATATCGGTCCTGCTGCTTGGGTCGCTCGCCCAAGCCGGCGACGAACGTTTGGACCCACGCAATTGGGATGCTGTGCTCGCCGAGGCGAAGGGCGAGAAGGTCTTCTTCCACGCCTGGGGCGGGGAGCCGCGCATCAACGACTACATTGCCTGGGCCGCAGAGACGGTGAAAGAGCGATATGGCGTGCGCGTCGTCCACGTGAAGGTGAGCGACACCGCGCAGGTCATCTCGCGCGTGCTGACGGAGAAGGCCGCCGGCCGGCACGAAGGCGGCACTGTCGATCTGGTGTGGATCAATGGCGAGAACTTCGCCGCCATGAAGCACCAAGGGCTCCTTCGCGCCGCGCCTTGGTCTACCGAGCTTCCCAACTACCGCTTCATCGATGTGGAGAACAAGCCGAGCGTCGCGCTTGACTTCACCGTGCCCGTCGACGGACTTGAAGCGCCGTGGGGCATGGCCAAGCTGGTCTTCTTCTACGACACCGAACGGCTAAGCGAGCCGCCTGCCTCCGCCTCGCAGCTGGCCACATGGATCGCCGACAATCCCGGCCGCTTCACCTATCCGCAGCCGCCGCACTTCATCGGCACGACGTTTCTCAAACAGCTCCTCGTCGAGCTCGTCGCCGACTCAGACGTCCTCATGGAGCCGGCGACGGATGAGAGTTTTGCCGCGGCCGCCGCGCCGCTTTTTGACTGGCTGGATGCCGCGCATCCCAAGCTCTGGCGCAAAGGCCGCGCGTTTCCGCGCGACTATGGCGGCATGCGGCGGCTCCTGGCTGACGGCGAGATCGATATCGCCTTCGCCTTCAATCCCGCCGATGCCTCAAGCGCCATCGCCAGTGGCGAACTGCCCGACAGCGTCCGCAGCTTCGTGTTTGAAGACGGCACGCTCGGCAACACGCATTTCGTGGCCATTCCCTTCAACGCCAACGCCGCCGCGGGTGCCATGGTGTTTGCCGACTTTTTGATGTCGCCAGAGGCGCAGGCCAAGAAGCAGGACCCGCATGTCTGGGGCGACCCTACGGTGCTCGCCGTTGAGCGCTTGTCGGCTGAAGACCGCGCGCGCTTCGATGCGCTTGTTCTCGGGATAGCCACGCTTGCGCCTGATGAGCTCGGCCCGATCTTGCCGGAGCCGCATCCCTCGTGGGTCTCGCGCATCGAGCACGAATGGGCGCGCCGCTATGGCGTGGTGCAGTAGGGCTTGATCAGCGCTAGTGTGGTTGGTTTGAAGTTCCTATCATTATTCCGGCGGGCTCGTCATAGGAACCTCAAACCCTAAAACCACACTAGATTCAATGTCTTGCTAGTGTCCTTATCGAATCTGAAGTTCGTTCGGAGCGGGCGGAATAGTGATGCGAACTTCAGATTCGGGACACTAGCCGGAATCGCTAAGCCAGCATCCATGTCCGCCCTGCGGCTCTTTCCGATCGCCGCGTTCTTCGTTCTCATCGCTCCGGTGGCAGCCGGCTTGGCTGGTGTTTTTCTGCCCGCCTTCGGCTATTTGCCGGTGCTGGGGCGAAGCGCATTGTCGCTGGACGCATTCGCCGATGTCATGGCGATGCCCGGCCTCAGCCGCTCCATTCTGCTCAGCCTTGGCAGCGGCCTCGCCGCCACCGCGATCTCGCTGCTTGTCGTTACGCTGTTCGTAGCGGGCTGGCGCGGCACACGCGTCTTTGCCGCGCTGGAGCGCCTGGTCTCGCCGCTCCTCAGCGTGCCGCATGCCGCCGCCGCCTTCGGCCTGGCGTTCCTCATTGCTCCGTCCGGCTTTTTGTTTCGCTTAGGCGCTGAGGCGACGGGCCTCCTGGAGCGTCCGCCCGATCTTCTGATCGTGAACGATCGGCTGGGCATCGCCATGACGCTCGGGCTGATCGTCAAGGAGATCCCGTTTTTGCTTCTGATGACGCTTGCCGCGTTGCCGCAGACGCGTGCCGGTGAGATGGAGCGCATGGCTGCGTCGTTGGGCTATGGGCGCATCGTCGGCTTTGTGCACACAATCCTGCCGGCGCTCTATGGCCAGATCAGGCTCGCCGTTCTGGCCGTGCTGGTCTTTTCCACGTCGGTCGTCGACGTTGCGCTCATACTTGGGCCGACGACACCCGCGCCGCTTGCCGTGCGCATTCTCACCTGGCAGCAGGACGCCGATCTGGCGATGCACTTCACCGCCGCAGCCGGCGCCGTCCTGCAGATCGGCGTCACAATCCTGGCTCTGGTCATCTGGCTGATCGGCGAGCGGCTATTCGGATTCGTCTGCCGAGTGATGGCGCTTTCCGGTTGGCGCGCCCGCGCCGACATGGCGATGCGCCAGCTCGCCGCTTTTGTCATGGCGCTTTCGGCGGCGATTGTTCTCGCGGGGCTTTGCCTGCTCGCTCTATGGTCGGTCGCCGGACCGTGGCGATTTCCCGATCCGCTGCCGGACAGCTTTTCGTTTTCCACTTGGATGCGCATGCCCGGCAGCATCGCCGCAGCCTTCGGCCATTCGCTCATGCTCGCCGGTGCGTCCGCTATCCTGGCGGTCGTGCTGGCGCTCGGCTCGCTGGAGTTTCGCGCGCGCAGCGGCCGTCCCGGACCGGGGAGGGCGCTCGGCGTGCTTTACGTGCCGCTTCTCGTTCCGCAGATCGCCTTTCTCTTCGGCCTGCAGATTCTGTTCTCCTATCTCGGCTTTGACGGTGCGTTTCTCGCGGTGCTGCTGGTGCATCTGGTTTTTGTTTTCCCGTACGTTCTGCTGTCACTGAGCGATCCCTGGTGGGCGTGGGACCCGCGCTATGGCCACGCCGTTCGTGCGCTCGGGCGCTCGCCGAACGTGGTCTTCTGGCGCGTGCGTCTCCCCATGCTGGCACGTCCGGTACTGACGGCCGCCGCCCTCGGCTTTGCCGTGTCGATCGCGCTTTATCTGCCGACACTGGTGATTGGCGCCGGCCGCTGGCCGACCGTGACCACCGAAGCGGTGGCGCTGGCTTCAGGCGGCGATCCGCGCCTCATCGGCGCGACAGCGCTTCTGCAGGCGCTGCTGCCGTTCCTCGGTTTCGCCATCGCCGCGCTTGTTGCTGCATTTCTGTCGCGCAACCGCCGCCTGATGCGGGCCGGCGCATGAGCACAACCGACAGCGCAGAACGCGGCCTGATCTTGCGCGACGTGACGATCTGGTTGAACGGCGGCACGCTTCTGTCGCTCGATGCCACTGTGCGTCCTGGCGAGGTGCTGACGGTGATGGGGCCGTCGGGCGTCGGCAAGTCGACGCTGTTGGCCTTTGTCGGCGGGTTCCTCGGTCGCGACTTCCGCGCCGAGGGGAGAGTGATTCTCAACGGCCGTGACATCACGGCGCTTCCGCCTGACCGGCGCGGTATCGGTTTGCTCTTTCAGGACGCGCTGCTGCTGCCGCACCTGTCCGTCGGAGGCAATCTCATGATCGGCCTCAGCCCCGACATCAAGGGCGGCGCGGCGCGACGGCAGGCGGTGACGGCGGCGCTCGCCGAGGTCGGCCTCGACGCGTTCGCCGATCGCGATCCGGCGACGCTGTCGGGCGGTCAAGCGGCGCGTGTGGCGCTGATGCGCACGCTTCTCGCGCGCCCAGAGGCGCTGATGCTCGATGAGCCGTTCTCGCGCCTCGATGCCGCCTTGCGGGAGCAAGTGCGGCGGCTCGTCTTTGAGGAGGCCGCGAAATACGGGCTGCCGGTGCTTCTCGTCACGCATGATCCCGCGGACGCCGAGGCGGCCGGCGGGCCTATCGTGGAGCTTGGCTGAGGCCGCTCCTATTCCGCGGCCGCTACATGCTCCGCCCGCTGTGCCGCCGGGCCGGCCGCGGAGATGAGGTTGTTCGCTGTATTGACCAGCCCGACATGCGAGAAGGCCTGCGGGAAGTTGCCGAGCTGACGCTTGGCGCGCGGGTCGTACTCCTCCGCCAGAAGGCCGAGATCGTTTCGGAGCGACAAGAGCCGCTCAAACAATTCCTGCGCTTCGTCGTGGCGGCCGACCATGCTGAGCGCATCGGCGAGCCAGAAGCTGCACACCAGGAACGTCGCCTCGCCACCGGAGACGCCATCGGTGGCTTCCTCCGGACGATAGCGCAACAGAAGACCGTCCTCGGTGAGGTCGCGATTGATGGCGTCGACCGTTGAGGCGACGCGCGGATCGTCGGCCGGCAGGAAGCCCATGGTCGGGATCAGAAGAAGCGAGGCATCGAGCGCCTCGCCGCCATAGTATTGAACGAAGCTCTGCCGCTTCTCGCTCCAGCCGTGCGACAGGATCTCGCTGCGAATCTTCTCCCGCTCCGCCTTCCAATCCTCCACCGGCCCCCACAGCCCGAAATCCTCCACGCCCTTCACCGCGCGATCGTAGGCGACCCAGGCCATCAGCTTGGAATGCGTGAAGTGCCTGGCGCTGGTGCGGATTTCCCATATCCCCTTGTCGGGCCGTGGCCATTTCCGCTTCAGGTTCTCCAGCATGGTCTGCTGAAAGTTCCACGCCTCCTGCGAGGGCTCGAGCTGAAACTTGCGGCCGACATGCAGCGCATCCATCAGCTCGCCATAAACGTCGATCTGCAATTGGTCATAGGCGGCGTTGCCGACGCGCACCGGCTTGGAGCCCTCATAGCCGGCAAGCCATGGCAGCTCGCTCTCGTTCAGTCGTCGCTCGCCGGAAAGCCCGTACATGATCTGGAGCTGCGAGGGGTGGCCGGCGGCTGCGCGCAGCATCCAATGCCGCCAGGCGCGCGCTTCCTCGCGATAGCCGGAGGATAGAAGCGCGTAGAGCGTCAGCGTCGCGTCGCGGATCCAGCAGAAGCGGTAATCCCAATTGCGCTCTCCGCCGATCTCCTCCGGCAGCGATGTCGTCGCCGCGGCGAGAATGCCGCCGGTCGGGCGGTAGCTCAGCGCCTTCAGCGTGATCAGCGAGCGCACCACCGCTTCGCGCCACGGATGCTGCTCGCGCTCGCCGAAGCGGCACGTCCCGGACCATTCCCGCCACCAGCGTTCCGCCTGTTCCAGCCGCGCCTCAGGGTCGATGTTGGTTTCCCGGGCGCGATGCGAGGGGTGCCAACAGAGCGCGAAGGGAACGGTGGCGCCTTCGCCAACACTGAAGTCGGCAATCGTGCGATAGTCCTCGCCCTTCAGATCGACGCGCGTGTGAAGTTCCACCGCATCCGGTCCGGCAACGGCGCGCAGGCCGAAATCGGTGCGCCGGACCCAGGGGATCGTCTCGCTGTAGCCGAAGCGCAGAGCCAGCTCCATGCGCATCGCGACCCGGCCGCGATCGCCCCGCAATATGCGAAAGACATCGACATGTTCCTCGTCGCTCGCCAGCGGCATGAAGTCGATCAGCGTGACGGCGCCGTCTTCCGTCTCGAACGTCGTCTCAAGGATGGTCGTGCCGTCGCGGTAGCGCCGCGTGACCTTGTAGTCATCGGCAGCCGGCGCGATGCGCCAATAGCCGTTGTCCTCCGTGCCCAGCAAGGCAGCGAAGCATGCGTCGGAATCGAAACGGGGCAGGCACAGCCAGTCGATCGAGCCGTCCTTGGCGACGAGCGCACAGGACAGCATGTTGCCGATAAAGCCGTAATCTTCGATGGGCTTGCTCATGCCGCGCTCACTTGTTTGGCGACATGTTATTTCAGCCAGCGCCGCCCCGAAAGGTGCACGCCGAAGCGCTCCGGCGCGCGTGCCAGCGCCGCCAGGCCGTGCAGGGCCGGGTTTTCGCCGACGATCACCCAGCTCGGGATCTGCGCCATCAGCGCGCTGTGTGGCGCTTTCGCCTCCATGGCGCTGCGGAATTCGCTTTGCCTGAGAATCGGCAGGATGCGCGGCGCAATGCCGCCGGCGATATAGACGCCGCCGCGCGCCATGAAGGTGACCGCCACGTCGCCCGCCACACGCCCGAGCAGGCGGCAATAAAGCGCAAGCGTTCGCGTCGCGATTGCGTCGCGGCCGCCAAGCGCCGCTTCGGTGATTTCCGCCGGCTTGGAGAAGGTCGCGGTTGCACCCTCAGTGCAGGCCACTGCCCTGTAGAGGCGGACCAGTCCCCGCCCGGCGAGCAGCGCTTCGGCCGAGATGCGTCCGTGCTCCGGCTCAATGTTCGCCCATAACGGAAATTCGTCGGGTTCCATCGGGCCAAGCGCCACATGACCGCCTTCACCCGGCACCGGCACCCATTGCGCGCCGGAATCCACCAAGGCGCCCACGCCGAGCCCCGTGCCTGGCCCGAGCACCACCTTCGCGCCTTCACCGGCGCTCGCGGCATCGCCGATCAGCGCGAGGTCCTTGTCGGCAAGCGCCGTCAGCGCCAGCGCCAGCGCCTCGAAATCGTTGAGCAGGATGACGTCCTCCAGCCCAAGCCGGCTGATCATGTCGAGCGGGCGGATCACCCAATCCGCATTGGTGAGATCAACGGCGTCGCCCACCACCGGGGCGGCGAGATCGATGAGGGCTGAGCGCGGACGCAGCGCGCTATGGGCGAAGACGCTCTCCTCCACGGCGCTTTCAATGTCGGCAAAATCTCCCGTCGGCACCGAGTGAAACACCTCAAGCGGTGCGTCGCGGTCGGCAATGAGCGCAAACCGCGCATTGGTCCCGCCAATATCGCCGACAAGGACGGGGAAGGGCACATCCGCCCGTTGCGCCCACTCACCACTGTTCGATACGACTTTTACCATGACGCCCGCGTGCGTTGATCCGGCCTAGCCGGTCAGTCCTTGATGTAGGGCTTGCCGTCGGCAGCCGGCGGACGTGCGCGCCCAATCAGACCGGCGACCAGGACAATCGTCGCGACATAGGGCGCCATGGCCAGGAACTCCGAGGGGATCGGCGTCTGCAGAATAGCGAGTTTTTGCTGCAGCGAATCGGCGAAACCGAAGACAAGCGCCGCCATCAGCGCACCGACCGGATGCCAGCGCCCAAAGATCATCGCCGCAAGCCCGATGAAGCCGCGCCCGCCGGTCATGCCCTCGTCAAAGCGACCGACCGTGCCGAGCGTGAACCACGCGCCGCCGAAGCCGGCCACCATGCCGGCCATGGTCACGTTGACGTAGCGCGTCCAGTAGACGTCGATGCCGAGCGTATCGGCGGCCTCAGGGTGCTCGCCGACGGAGCGCGCGCGCAGGCCGCTCCGCGTATGGAAGAGGTAATAGGTGGAGATCGCCACCAGGATCAGCGCGCCGTAAACGAAGATGTTCTGGCGGAAAAGCACCGGCCCGATCACCGGCAGGTCGCTCAGGAACGGGATATAGATGGCGCGGAACACCGGCGCGTTGTTGAGGAAGCGAAACTCGGTGAGCACCTGGCTACTCACATAGGATGTCACGCCAAGGACAAAGAGATTGATCGCCACCCCCGCGACGATCTGGTCAACCCGGTAAGTCACCACCAAAGCGGCGAGGATGAAGCCGAAAAGTCCGCCAACGCAGATGGCCGCGACCACCCCGCCGATGCCGCCCAGTAGCGAGCCGACGACTGCGCCGGTGAAGGCGCCGGCCAGAAGCATGCCCTCAATGCCGATATTGATGACCGCGACGCGCTCCGACAGCACGCCGGCAAGCCCGCCAAGCGCAATCGGCACGGCGCGCACGAAGGTGGCCTGCAGCATGCCGGTCAGCGAGAAGGATTTGCCGGCCGTCGCCCAGGCCAGGAACGCCGTCACGGCAAGCAGAAAGCCGAGACCGAGGAGCAGGCTCGACCAGCGCGCGCCGCCGCGCATGAAGAGGCGAATGCCGAAGAAGGCGAGAACAGCTGCGATCACATAGGAATAGCCCGCCGCGGGGACGACGATGTTAGGCAGCGCGAACGGATCGTTCGGCCGCGTCAGACGGAAGGCGGCATCGCCTTCGCCGACAGAGCCGAAGCCGAAGACGCTGGCCACAAAGACCGCCAGCACGAGCAGCAGCCCGCCGACGATGCGCGTCTGGCGCTGGCGGCTGACCTCGATATCCTTGGCGCCGATGGCGGCTTCGCTCACGGCCATTGGGTCACCCGCTTTCCTCCGATGCCGGCTCTGACGGTGGCGCTCTGCTCGTGCCCTTTTCCTTAGGGCGTTCCTTCTGGAACGCCCACGGGAAGATGGTGCGTACCAGCATTGGCGCGGCGATGAACACGATGATCAGCGCCTGGATGATGGAAATGAGGTCGATCGAGACGCCGGCGGAGACCTGCATCTGCCGCCCACCGGCCTCAAGCGCGCCGAACAAAAGCCCTGCCAGCAGAACGCCGATCGGATGCCCGCGTCCCAGAAGCGCCACGGCGATCGCGTCGAAGCCGATGCCGGCGGAAAAGTTCGGCGAAGCACGGCCGAGCACGCCGAGCACCTGGTTGGCGCCGGCAAGACCCGCCAACGCGCCGGCGATCGCCATGACCGCGACGATCAGGAATCCGGAGCGCATGCCGGCATAGCGCGCCGCGTCGGGATTGGCGCCGGCGGAGCGGAACTCAAAGCCGAGCTTGGTCCGGAAGAGCAGCCAATAGATCAGCAGAACGGCGGCCAGCATGACGAAGATGCCCGCGTGCAGCCGCAGATTGGGATCGAGCCACAGAAGCAGCCTGGGCAGTTCGGCGCTTTCCAGCACCGATTGCGAGATCGGGTCGGCCCGGCCCGGCCTCTGAATCCACGGGCTGCGCAGGAGGTAATCGACCAGCCGGAACGAGATGAGGTTCAGCATGATAGTGGTGATCACCTCATGCGCCCCGGTGGCGGCGCGGAGCCATCCGGCAATCGACGCCCACAGCGCGCCGAAGAGCGCGCCGGCAAGAAGCGCCAGCGGCAGATGGATGACGAGCGGGAGCCCGGCAAACGAAAAGCCGACGACGACGGCCGCCATGCCGCCGATGAGGAGTTGGCCCTCCGCGCCGATATTGAACAGGCCGGCGCGGAAACCGAGCGCGATGCCGAGCCCGGCGAGCGTCAAGGGCGCTGCGGCGGTCAGTGTTTCCGATAGCGCCGAGACGGAGCCGAGCGAACCGGTGAACAGCGAGCCGAAGGCCGCCTGGATCGTGCCCAGGCTGACGCCGGTGGCGAGCATCGTGATGCCACCGAGGATCAGCGCGACGATCACCGCGAAGATCGGTACGATGACGACCTCTTCCACTGTGAAGCGGGTGACCACCGCGCGCTTCAGAAGCTCGCGCGACAGCGGCTCGCGTTTGGTATCGTCGCTCACGCCGCTTGCTCCCCGGCGACGCCGGCCATGGCGAGGCCGACCTCGTTGACGGTCGCCTTGTCGCCTTCGAACTCCGCCACGATCCGCCCGCGGAACATCACCAGGATGCGGTCGGAAAGCGACAGAATCTCATCGAGCTCCGTGGAGATGATCAGCACGCCCACGCCGGAATCGCGCGCCTCCACGATGCGTTTGTGGATGTACTCGATGGAGCCGACGTCAACGCCGCGTGTCGGCTGCGAGGCGACCAGCAGTTTGATGTCGCGCGACAGTTCACGCGCCACGACCAGCTTCTGCTGATTGCCGCCGGAGAGGTGGTCGGCGTGGTCGAAGATCGACGATGTGCGGACGTCGAACGCCGCCACATTCGATGCCGTCTCCTGATAGACGTCGGGCCAGCGCAATGTCGGACCGGACGAGAAGCGCTCGTCGTAATAGGAATTGAGCACCATGTTCTCGGCGATGTTGAACTCGCCGATAATCCCGGAGCGCTGACGGTCCTCAGGGATGTGCGCCATGCCAAGCTGATGCCGCCGGCGCGCTGAGGCGTGCGTCACGTCTTCGCCGAGGAACGATACGCGGCCGCGTAGCGGCGTCCTGAGCCCGGTCAGCGCCTCCACCAGCTCCGTCTGGCCGTTGCCCTGCACGCCGGCAATGCCGACGATCTCGCCCGCGCGAACCTGAAGCGCGACTTCGTTGACCGCCATCTCCTCGCGCTCGTCGAGCACATTAAGGTCGCTCACGTCGAGGAGAACGTCGCCCGGCTGGACCGGCTCCTTCTCCACCTCAAAACGCACCTGCCGCCCGACCATCATCTCGGCCAGATCGGCATCGGTCGCGGTCTTGGGGTCGCCTTCGCCGACGATCTGACCGGCGCGAAGGACGCTGATGCGGTCGGCGACCTCGCGCACCTCGTGCAGCTTGTGCGTGATGAAGACCAGTGCTTTCCCCGCGTCGCGGAGTGAGCGCACGATGCCGAAGAACTCCGTCACCTCCTGCGGCGTAAGCACCGCCGTCGGCTCATCGAAGATGAGCACGTCGGCGGAGCGGAAGAGCACCTTGATGATCTCCACCCGCTGCTGAATGCCGACGGGGATCTCCTCGATGATCGCGTCGGGATCGACCTCAAGGCCGTATTCGGCGCTGATCTGGCGGACCTGCTCGCGCGCCGTCTCGATGTCCAGCCGGTCGAATCGGCCGGTGGGCTCCACGCCAAGCACCACGTTCTCCGCCACGGTGAAGACGGGCACGAGCATGAAGTGCTGATGCACCATGCCGATACCGGCGCGGATGGCGTCGCCTGCGCCATCGAAGCGGGCCGGCTTCCCGTCGATGAGGATCTCGCCCTCATCGGCGCGATAAAGGCCGCTCAGAATGTTCATCAAGGTGGTCTTGCCGGCGCCGTTTTCGCCAAGCAGCCCGAGAATCTCTCCGGCCCGAATCGTCAGATTGACGTTGGAATTGGCAACGACCTCGCCAAACCGCTTGGTGATGCCGCGTAGCTCGATGTCCAAAGCCGGCTGCCCCGCCCTATTTGCCCCGCCTGCTTGCTATGAACGCCGCGCAGTGGAGCGCGGCGTTCGCTTCTTGGTCTCTTCGGTCCGCTCAGCCCTTTACGGAGATTGAGCCGTCGATGATGCCACTGCTGATGGCTTCAAGCTCCGCCTTCAGCTCGTCGGAAACCGCTGAGTCAAGATCATGGAACGGCGCAAGGCCGACGCCGCCATTTTCCAGCGTTCCCACGATCACACCGCCTTCCCAATCGCCCATGGCTGCCTCGATGGCCGCAACGACCGTGGCGTCCATCTTCTTCAGGACCGACGTCAGATAGACGTGCTGCTTCTCCGGGTCGGTGTTGTACTGGTCGGCGTCGACGCCGATGATCTTCAGCTGATCGGTGCCGAGCTCGTCGGCGAGCGCCGCGGAGCCAAGGCCGACCGGACCGGCGACCGGCATGACGATGTCGGCGCCCTCGTCGTAGAGATTCTGAGCAAAGGCGCGGCCGTCATCGAGCGAGTCGAAATTGTTGGTGAAGAGGCCTTCGCGTGAATCCACGTCCCAGCCGAGCACTGTGACGTTCGTGCCCTTCTGCGCGTTGTAATAGTCGACGCCGCGTACGAAGCCGTCCATGAAGATCGTCACCGGCGGAATGTTGATGCCGCCGAATGTGCCGACGATGCCGGACTTGGAGACGCCGGCGGCAAGATAGCCGGCGAGGAAGGCGGCCTCGTCCGTCGCGAAGACCTGCCCGAGAATGTTCGGAGCGGGCGGATCATAGGCGAAGTCGACGATGGAGAATTTCTGGTCCGGATTGGCATCCGCCGCCGTCTTCGTGGCGTCGCCAAGCAGGAAGCCGACCGTCAGGATCAGGTCGCAGCCTTCGGAGATGAAGGAGTTGATGTTCGGCTCGTAATCGGTCTCCGCGCTCGATTCCAGAAGCTTCCCTTCAACGCCGAGCGACGCCTGCGCGTCCTGCACGCCCTTCCAGGCCGTCTGGTTGAAGCCCTTGTCGTCGACGCCGCCGGTGTCGGTCACTTGGCAAGCCGAAAATGCGGCGGCTTGCGAGGACATGACGCCGAACATGACGGCTGTGGCGAGAGCGGCAAGCGAGGCCGCGTAAGCTCGTGGTTTCAAGTCTTCCTCCATTGGCAATGACACTGCCCCTTTGTGCGCGCGCCGCCGAAAAGGAGGGCGGCATGCTGGACAAAGGCTGGCGGCGAGCTTCGCATTTTCGTAACAGATCGCCAAGGCTCTTTGGCCGGATGGGCCTTTTGTGACAGGCTCGATTTCCCGCCAATTGGGCCGGACAGGAGACCAAATGCGACAACGCGTTACCGGTTCGCCTCGCTGGTTGAAAGGCGCACTGCCGGCAGCCGCCGCCGCGGCCCTCCTGGCGCTCGCCGCATGCAGCACCACCGGAGGGAGCGCTCCGCCCAAAGAGGTGCGGAAAGTGACGCCGATCGCCGTTGACGCCGGCCGCGCCGCCCGAATGATCAGCGCCTACCGGGCCGAGCATGGCCTCGGCCGCGTGCGCGTCGATCCCCGGCTGATGAAAGTCGCCGCCGACTATGCGCGCGTCATGGGCGAGCGCGACACGATCAAGCACGGCCTCGGCCGCTCGCTGCCGCGCCGCACCGAGGCCGCCGGTTATGATTGGGGCTATGTGTCGGAAAACCTCGCGGCAAGCTACGATAGTGTTGATGACGCGATGCGCGGCTGGAAGGCGTCGAAGCGCCACAACAAGAACCTGCTAAATCAGTACTCTACCGACATCGGCATTGCGGCCGTGTCGACGCCGCCGGGCTCCGCCCATCGCAATTACTGGGCGCTGGTCTTGGGTCTGGTCCAGCCTGAGAACCTCGTCGCCCGCACAGCCGACGGGAGTGCGACACGATGAACGCAAGCGAGCTCTTTAATGCGGCGAGGGCGGCGATGCGCCACGCCCATGCGCCGTATTCGCAGTTCCCGGTTGGCGCAGCACTTGTCACCGACACCGGCAAGCTCTTCAGCGGATGTAACATCGAAAACGCCAGCTACCCGGAGGGCTGGTGTGCGGAGACCACAGCACTTGCACATATGGTCATGGCCGGCGAAAGCAAAATCGCCGCCGTGGCCGTGGTCGCAGAGAAGATGGCGCTGATCACACCGTGCGGCGGCTGCCGTCAGCGGCTGAAGGAGTTCGGCGCGCCCGACACGTTGGTGCATCTCTGCGACGAAAGCGGCGTGGTGGAGACCGTGACGCTCGGCGACCTGCTTCCCAAGGGCTTCGCACTTCCCGGTGACAGCGGATGAGCGGCGGCGCCGCGACATCGGCCGCGCAGGCAAATGCGGCGCTGATCCGCTCCCGCGCGGAGCGTTCGCCGCAGATCGGCCTCGTGCTCGGCTCCGGCCTCGGCAGTTTTGTGGAGGCGATCGACGACGCGGTGGCGATCCCCTACGACGCGCTTGACGGCTTCCCCAAACCATCCGTGTCCGGCCATGCCGGTTCACTGGTCATCGGCCGCATTCAGGGCACGCCCATCGCCGTGATGGCGGGCCGAGCGCATTACTACGAGCATGGGCGCGCCGATGTGATGCGACCCGCGCTGGAAACGCTGCAGGCGCTCGGCGTCGGCGACCTGATCCTGACCAATGCCGCCGGCGGGCTGCGTGATGACAATCCGCCCGGATCGGTGATGCTCATCACCGACCACATCAATCTCGGCGTCCGTAATCCGCTGATTGGCGAGGAAAGCGACGCGCGGTTCGTCGGCATGACCCAGGCCTATGATTCCGCGTTGCGCGAAGCGGCGCTGACGGCCGCCGAGTCAGAAGGCATCGCGTTGCATCAAGGCGTCTACATGTGGTTCTCCGGGCCGAGCTTTGAAACGCCGGCGGAGATCCGCGCCGCGCGTCACCTCGGCGCCGACGCCGTCGGCATGTCCACCGTGCCGGAGGTGATTCTGGCGCGCTTTCTGGACCTCAGAGTGCTCGCCTTTTCCGTCATCACCAATTATGCCGCTGGCATGACCGGCGCTGAGCTGTCGCACCAGGAGACGAAGGACGTGGCGCCGCGCGGCGGCGAGAAACTGACGCGGCTGCTGAAGCACATGCTGGCGGCCTGGCCGGAGCGCAACTGATGCCAGTCCTTCCGCAAGAGATCATCCGCAAGAAGCGCGACGGCGCTTCACTCACGCGCGACGAGATCGCCTTCCTCATCAGCGGCCTGACGGAGGGCTCCGTCTCTGAAGGGCAGGTCGCGGCCTTCGCCATGGCCGTCTTCTTCCAAGGCATGAACATGGAAGAGCGCGTCGGCCTGACGCTGGCGATGCGCGATTCCGGCGACGTGCTCAATTGGCCCGACGCCACGGGGCCGGTGCTTGACAAGCACTCCACCGGCGGCGTCGGCGACAATGTCTCGCTCATGCTCGCCCCGATCGTCGCCGCATGCGGGGGTATCGTGCCGATGATTTCCGGCCGCGGGCTCGGCCATACCGGCGGCACGCTCGACAAGCTCGATTCCATCCCCGGATATCAAAGCCAGCCCGACGAGGCGCTCCTGCGCGCCGCCATCACCCAGGCCGGCTGCGCCATCATCGGCCAGACCGGCGACCTGGCGCCCGCCGACAAGCGCTTCTATGCCATCCGCGATGTCACCGCGACGGTGGAATCGGATGCGCTGATCACCGCCTCCATTTTGTCGAAGAAACTCGCCGCCGGCCTTCAAGGCCTGGTGCTCGACGTGAAGACGGGCACCGGCGCCTTCATGGCGGAATACGATGCGGCGAAGGAACTCGCGGAGAGCCTGGTGGCCGTCGCCAACGGCGCCGGGCTGAAGACCAGCGCGTTGATCACCGACATGAACGAGCCGCTTGCATCCGCCGCCGGCAACGCGGTGGAGGTGATGAACGCCGTGGCCTTTCTCACGGGCGAACATCGCGACCCGCGCCTTGATGGCGTCGTCCACGCGCTTGCCGTTGAGATGCTACTGCTCGGCAACGTCGTTGCGGGCGTTGACGAAGCGGATGCGCTGATTGAGCGTGTCCTGCATGACGGCCGGGCGGCGGAGCACTTCCAGGCTATGGTGAGCGCGCTTGGCGGTCCGGCTGATTTCGTCGAGCACCCGAGCGCCTATCTGCCGCATGCGCCAGTCACCGAAGCAATCATGCCGAACGAGGCGGGCACGGTCGCGGCGATCGACACGCGCGCGCTCGGGCTGACCGTGGTGACGCTCGGCGGCGGCCGCACGCGACCGGAGGACACGATCGACCATTCCGTCGGGATGACCCATCTTGCCGGCATCGGCGACGCGGTCGGGCCGGAGGGGCCGCTTTGCCTCGTGCATGCCCGCGACAACGATGCCGCATCCGCCGCTGCGGCGACAATCCGCGCCGCTTACAAACTCGGCGAGCCGGCATCCGATCGCCGCTACGTCTATGAGCGGGTAGGCGGAGAGCCCCCCGACACGGCGCAAAGCTGACATGGCGCGCGCGATTCTTCTGGTCATGGATTCCGTCGGCATCGGCGGAGCGGCCGACGCGGCGGCCTTCGGCGACGAGGGCGCCGACACGCTCGGCCACATCGCCGCGGAATGCGCCTCAGGCGCTGCCGATCAGGACGGCCTGCGCTCAGGTCCGCTCGCCATCCCCAACATGAACCGGCTCGGCATCGGCCGCGCCGCGGAAGCATCGGTGGGAACGCATCCCGCCGGCTTGGAGCGCATCGAAAAGCCCGAGGCCATCTGGGCCTATGCCAGCGAGGTCTCCAAAGGCAAGGACACGCAGTCCGGCCATTGGGAGATCGCCGGTCTGCCGGTGCCGTTTCAATGGGGCTACTTCCCCGAGACGATCCCCGCTTTCCCGGCGGAGCTGACAGACGCGCTGATTGAAGAGGCCGAGCTGCCCGGCATCCTCGGCAACAAGCATGCCTCGGGCACGGACATCCTCGACGAGCTCGGCGAGGAGCACATCAAGACCGGCAAGCCGATTTGCTACACGTCGCAGGATTCCGTCTTCCAGATCTGCGCGCACGAAGAGCGTTTCGGCCTGGAGCGGCTCTACGACGTCTGCACGATCGCGCGCCGGCTGTGCGACCGCCTAAGGATCGGCCGCGTCATCGCACGTCCCTTTGTCGGCGAGGCGCGTGACGCTTTTCAGCGCACCGGCAACCGCAAGGATTTTTCCGTTCCCCCGCCCGGCGAGACGCTGCTTGACGCTGCTGTCACCGCCAAGCGCGACGTGTGGGGCGTCGGCAAGATTTCCGACATCTTCACCGGCCGCGGCGTGACCCAGGTGCTGAAGGCGCCCGACAACGAGACGCAGTTCAACGCCACGCTGGAGGCCATGCGCCGCGCCAAGGACGGCGACCTCGTCTTCACCAACTTCATCGATTTCGACCAGATTTTTGGGCACCGCCGCGACGTCGCCGGCTATGCCGATTGCCTGGAACAATTCGACAGCCGCCTGCCGAAACTGATCGCTGAGCTAAAGCCCGGCGATCTGGTCATTCTCACCGCCGACCACGGCAACGATCCGACCTTCAAGGGCACCGATCACACGCGCGAAAACGTGCCGGTGCTCGCCTTTGGCCCGAAGATCGAAGGCCGCAATGCCGGCCACCTCATGACTTTCGCCGATATCGCGCAGACCATCACCGGCCATCTGGCGCTGCCGCCCATGCGCATCGGCGCCAGCATGATGTGAGGGATGAAGCGGAGTGAGGCTGAAGCCCTCTCCCCTTGTGGGAGAGGGTGGCCCTTCGCGTTAGCGAAGGGTCGGGAGAGGGGCATCAGTCCATCCAGGAAAACCCCTCATCCGCCCTTCGGCGGAGCCGAAGGGCACCTTCTCCCACAAGGGGAGAAGGCTGGTGCCGTTCCTCGGCTCGTTGCCATTTCTCCGCGGCCATGTATGAACCTCCACGAGGAGGGCGGCCATGTCACAGAAATACCAAGGCGTTACCGTCGTCGACCACCCGCTGGTCGAGCACAAGCTGACGATCATGCGCAACAAGGAGACATCGACGCGCGGCTTTCGCCAGCTCCTGCGCGAAATCGCCGGGCTCCTGACCTACGAGGCGACCCGCGATCTGCCGCTTGAAGAGCTTCAGATCGAGACACCGCTGACGGCCATGACCGGCCGCAAGATCGCCGGCAAGAAGCTGGTCTACGCCTCCATCCTGCGCGCCGGCAACGGGCTCCTGGAAGGGATGCTCGACCTGGTACCGTCGGCCCGCGTCGCGCATATCGGTCTCTATCGTGATCCGGAGACGCTGGAGCCGGTGGAATACTATTTCAAAGCGCCGGATGACCTTGCCGACCGCACCATCATCTGTGTCGACCCGATGCTGGCGACTGCTAATTCGGCGGTCGCGGCGGTGGAAAAACTGAAGGGCCGCGGCGCCAAGGACATCCGCTTCGTCTGCCTGCTCGCCGCCCCTGAGGGGATTGAGCGCTTCCGCTCCGCCCACCCGGATGTGCCGGTCTTCACCGCCGCCATCGACAGCCACCTCAACGACCACGGCTACATCGTGCCGGGCCTCGGCGACGCCGGCGACCGGATGTACGGGACGAAGTAGAGGCTTCTCGACGCTGCGGTTTCTGAGGTCGTCATGCCCGGACTTGATCCGGGCATCCATTCCTGAGCAACCTCAGCCAGATTGCCGGGTCAAGCCCGGCAATGACGACAGGGGAGGCGGCCACCCTGTTATCAACAAGCCGACGCCCGCGTCTTTTACTCCCGCCGCAGCGCTAGCACCTTGGAGAAGAACGCGTTGCTGCGCCCCTCTATCGCAAAGCCCGCCTCAACGAACATCCCCTCAAGGTCGTCGGCGAGGTAGCCGTCGAAATAGGGCTCGTGGAAAAGCGCGGGAAAAAGCTCCAACAGCCCGTCATAATCCGGTTCGTCGCCGGTCTGCAGCGAATCGACGAAGACAAGAAGCCCGCCCGGCTTGATGACACGCGCCAACTCACGCGCCACCGCGCGGCGCACGTCCGGCGGCAGCTCGTGAAAGAGATAGATGCAGGTCGCAATGTCGAGGCCGGCATCGGAGAGCGGAAGTGCCTCGGCCTTGGCGACGAGCGACCGCACGTTAGGGCGGCTGCCGATCCGGTGCCGGGTCTCGGCCATGTAGGCTTCGGAGAGGTCGATGGCGAGCGCCGGCAGGCGCGGAAAGGCCTGCCGCACCTGTCTCAGAAACGAGCCGGTGCCGCAGGCGATATCGGCGAATGTCACACGCCGCTGGTCGCGGCCTCTGAGCGCCTCCGCGATCGGCACCAGCGCCTGCCGCCGCATGGCGTTGGCCGACCCGGAAAACAGCACCTCCACCTGCATGTCGTAGAGGCGCGCTGAGTCTTCCGTCATCCAGCCGCCCGACTGGAAGTGAAAGTTCTGCATGTAATAGTCCGGCCGCTTCGCCGTCGCAGCATCGTCCGCCACTTCGCGGCCGACCTTGTGCTGCCGCCGGCGCACGACCTCCGGCACGTCGCGGAAGAAGGCGCGGCTTCGCGCAAGCACGCCCGGCAACGCCCCGTCCTCGCGCTCCGGCATGGGATAGTAGCCGGCCTCGGCATTGGCGAGGTCGCGGCCAAGAAGCACGGCCACGTCGGCGAGAAGCCGTCGCGTATTGGGCACGGGCTGCGAGGGTTTTCTGATGACCCGCTTCGGCGCATCGGAGCGCGCCTCAAGCCGCCTCACCATGCGGCGCATCACGGCACCATGGCCGACATACCAGGCGACGCGGCCGCCCTGCCTCACGGCAAAGCCGACGCGATTGCTCCAGCGTTCAAGCGGTGTTTCAGGCATGGCGTCGCGGCTCTTTTTCAGCGAAGACCGTAGCGTCTGAACAATGTCGGGATGCTGACAAGACTTCTCCGCGCATTCAATGCCCCAATTGGCCACATTGTTAGCGGCGCACCGCGCCGAGCAGGAACTCCTGGTTCCCCGAGCCACCTGTGATCGGGGAGGGGATGAGGCCTGCGACCTGCCAGCGGAGCGCGGTGGCCACGGCCTCGGCTGCTTTCTCGGCGCGTAACCTCCCCCTTGAGGGGAGGTCGAAACCGGCGAGCGAAGCGAGATCGGTTTCGGGAGGGGGGCGCTGAGTGGAAACGGCATCCCCCCTCCCGAAGCTCGCTGCGGCTGCGCCTTGCGACCTTCGACCTCCCCTCCTGGGGGAGGTTACGGACCCGTCGAGTCGCAGAGCTTCAAGCCAGTGCGCGATGTCCTCCGCGGCGGCGCGGGCCGTTTCGAGGTCGCGGACCACGCCGCCTTTGCCGAGTGCGCCGCGCCCGACCTCAAATTGCGGCTTCACCAGAAACAGCCCCCACGCGCAGGGCTCCGCAAGAGCCAGAGCCGACGGCAGCGCCAGCTTCAACGAGATGAAGCTGAGGTCGGCGGTGACCGCCCCGATGCGATGCGCGCCAATTTGAGCTCGCGTCAGGTCGCGCGCGTTGACGCTCTCTAGCAGCGTCACGCGCGGATCGGCCGCGAGGGTCTTGTCCATCACGTTATGGCCGACATCCACCGCCACGACATGCGCGGCGCCGCGCTCCAGAAGCACTTGTGCGAAGCCACCGGTCGAAGCCCCGAGATCGAGCGCGGCGCGACCGGTCGGATCGAAGCCGAATGCGTCGAGCCCGGCAATCAGCTTCAGTGCGGCGCGTGACACGTAGCGCGCCGCCGGATCGGCGGCGGTGACGATGGTATCATCGTGCACTGGCCGCGCCGGCTTGGTTTCGACCTCGCCGTCCACGGCGACCGTGCCGCGCTTCACCATATCGCGCGCCCGGGCCCGGCTCGGCGCCAAGCCGCGCGCTACCAGCGCTTCGTCGAGCCGCATACGGTGATCGCTTGTCATGGCCATTGATGACACATGCGTGGGCCTTTTTTCATCGGCATTGCGGCACAACAACCTCCCCCTTGCGGGAAGGTCGAAAACCAAGGAGCAGCGCGACGCCGGTTTTCGGGTGGGGGTCGCTGAGCCGATGTCATCACCCCCACCCGAAATTCGTGCACATCGCTTCGCAATGTTTCGAATTTCGACCTCCCCGCAAGGGGGAGGTGGGAGCTGAAGTCAGCTGACCGGCCTAGACCAGCCCGCAATAGGCGAGCCCGGCCATGATGGCGGTCAGGAAGATGTCCGTGCCCCAATAGGCCCAGCCGACGCCGCCGAGAAAGAACAGCAGCGCGAAGGCCGCGAGCGCAGCCTTGACGATCGGGTCGAGGGGTTGGGCCTGCATGGCGCTAGCTCTTTGTTGAAGCATGATCTTGTCCGAAAACCGGAAGCCACTTTTCGGGATCATGCCCTATCCTGCCACAAGCCGCCTCAGCTTGGCCAATGCCGTCTCGCGCGCCTCGGCATGCGCGATCGTGCCGACGAAATTGCCGTCCGCGTCGTGCAGGATCATGGAGGCGGTATGGTCCATGGTGTAATCGCCGTCGTCGAGCGGCACTTTGCGGCTGTAGATCTTGTAGTCCTTGGCCATGGCCATCACCGCGTCGGGCTCGCCGGTGACGCCGATGATGCGTTCCGAAAAGGCGGTGACGTAGTCGCTGAGCACGTCGGTCGTGTCGCGCTCCGGGTCGACCGTCACGAAGACGAAACGGAGCTTGTCGGCATCCGGTCCCAGTTCCGCCGCCCAGTCGCTCATCTGCATCAGCCCGGTGGGGCAGATGTCCGGGCAATGCGTGAAGCCGAACAGCGTCACCGATGGTTTGCCACGAAAGATCGCCTCGCTGACCGGCTCGTCGTTGTGGTTCACCAATTCGAATGCGCCGCCCAGCGGCGCGCCCGGCGCGGTCGTGGAGGCAGTGTTCGATGGTCCGCCAAACAGCGAGAAGCCGCCGGCGGTGAGTGCCCCAAGCACGAACAGAGCAACGGCGACGGCGGCCCAAAGCGCGATGCGAATGGATTTCATTCGTTGCTCTCCGGCCCCGCCCGCGCGCGCTACTGTCGCTGCGCCTTCACGGCGACGGGATCGCCCGCGCCTTCGACCGCACCCATATCAGCGCGCACAAAGGCCACGATCGCAACAACCGTTATAGCAACGGCAGCAACGGCGGGGAGCACGATCCGCATCTTCATGACATGTAACGTGGCGTCGTCGTCCCACAATGTGGATTGCGCCGATGGACGCGGGGGCCGCGCCCAATCGTCACGTCGCGCCGAAGGCCCGCTGCCGAAGCCTCAGGCGTCGGAGGCGCGAAGCCCCGTCCGTGCGCCGCTCCGCTCCAGCACCTCGAAGACCTGGCGGACGATCGCCGCTGAATCGAGGCCGGCCTCTTCGTACATCGCCTCCGGCTTGTCCTGGTCGATGAAGATGTCGGGCATGACCATGGTGCGAACGGCAACGCCGTGATCGAGCAGGCCGTGCTGGGAGAGCGTGTAGAGGACATGGCTGCCGAAGCCGCCGATCGCCGCTTCTTCCACGGTGATCATGACTTCGTGCTCGCGCGCTAGCCTCAGCACCAGATCCGTGTCGACCGGTTTGGCGAAGCGGGCGTCGGCAACCGTGGTGGAAAGACCACGGCTTTCCAGTTCCTCAGCAGCCTTCAGCGCATGCTGCAACCGGCCGCCGAGCGACAGAAGCGCCACCTTGGTTCCTTCCTTGACGATGCGGCCACGGCCGATCTCCAGGAGTTCGCCGCGCTCCGGCATGTCCACGCCGATACCCTCGCCGCGCGGGTAGCGGAAAGCGATGGGCCCGTCGTCATAGGCGGCCGCCGTGCGCACCATGTGCATCAGCTCCGCCTCGTCACCCGCCGCCATAACGATGAAGTTCGGCAGGCAGCCGAGATAGGCGAGATCGAAACTGCCGGCATGCGTCGGCCCGTCGGCGCCGACCAGTCCGGCGCGGTCCATGGCGAAGCGCACCGGCAGGTTCTGGATCGCAACGTCGTGGACCACCTGGTCGTAGGCGCGCTGCAGGAAGGTTGAGTAGATCGCCGCGAAGGGCCTCATGCCCTCCGTCGCCAGACCAGCGGCAAAGGTCACGCCATGCTGCTCGGCGATGCCCACATCGAATGTGCGCTCCGGAAACTCCTTGCCGAAGAGGTCGACGCCGGTGCCGGACGGCATCGCCGCGGTGATCGCCACGATGCGGTCGTCCTGGCGCGCCTCCTGGATGAGGCCTTGCGCAAACACCTTGGTGTAGGACGGCGCGTTCGATTTCGCCTTGGCCTGCTCGCCGGTGATGACGTTGAACTTCGACACGCCGTGATATTTGTCTGCGGACGCTTCCGCCGGGGCGTAGCCTTTGCCCTTTTGCGTGCGCACATGGATGATGACCGGGCCGGTCTCGGTGTCGCGCACGTTGGAGAGAACCGGCAGCAGGTGGTCGATATTGTGGCCGTCGATCGGGCCGACATAGTAGAAACCGAGCTCCTCAAACAGCGTGCCGCCGGTCACCATGCCGCGCGCGAATTCCTCTGCGCGAAGGGCACCGATTTCCAAAGCCTTGGGCAGCTTCTGCGCCAGGTTCTTGCCCGCTTCGCGCAGTGACTGATAGGCGCGGCCGGAGAAGAGCCGCGCCAGATAAGCAGCCATGGCGCCGACTGGCGGAGCGATCGACATGTCGTTGTCGTTGAGGATGACGATCAGCCGCGAGTTCATGCCGCCGGCATTGTTCATGGCCTCATAGGCCATGCCTGCCGACATGGCGCCGTCGCCGATCACGGCGATGACATTGTTGTTGCCGCCGGAAAGGTCGCGGCCCACCGCCATGCCGAGCCCGGCGGAGATGGAGGTGGAGGAATGCGCCGTGCCAAACGGGTCGTAATCGCTTTCCGCACGCTTGGTGAAGCCGGACAGGCCGCCGCCTTGCCGGATCGTGCGAATGCGGTCGCGCCGTCCAGTGATGATCTTGTGCGGATAGGCCTGATGACCGACGTCCCAGATCAGCCTGTCATCGGGCGTATTGAAGACGTAGTGGATCGCGACGGTGAGCTCCACGACCCCGAGTCCGGCGCCCAGATGACCGCCGGTCACGGAGACGGCGTCGATCATCTCAGCACGCAGTTCGTCGGCGAGCTGCCGCAGATCTTTTTTGTCCAGACGACGGAGATCAGCAGGCGTGCTGATGCCGTCAAGCAATGGTGTTTTGACCGCCATAGCGGGAGTCCCCCAACACGGAATTCTTCAAGTTTATGTGGTGTTACAGCGAGCTAAGGGCAGTTACAGCATCTGCGGAGCAGCCCGCAAAGTGCGGTTTCGCCACACCGTTGACGAATCACAACACAGCGGTTTTCGGGCGACGCGCGATGTCGCGGCTCGAGGCGGTAATTCGATACCGGGAGCGGGACGTCACGGCATCCGGCGTGAAAGGCCGCGTTAAGGCTCGGAAAAAAACCACCTTAGAATCATTATGTTGTAGGCATAAGCTGCCAATCTGCTGCGGCCGGGCCTGCGAAGTACGACCGGCCGAGCGTGGGACGGCACATTTGCCGCGAAGGCGGAATTTCGCCAGAAAGCGCCCGCGACCGTTGGTCACGTGCTGCTGTCGAAGGGCTCCGTACCCACGGCCTTGCCTTCGGCGGAGCGGATGGCCTCCACACGCTCCTCGGCCTGCGCCAAGAGGGCCTCGCAGCGTTTTTTCAGCGCTTCGCCGCGTTCGTAGATGGCGATGGATTCCTCCAGCGCCACGTCGCCACGCTCAAGCTTGGTGACGATTGCCTCAAGCTCCTTGAGAGCGGCTTCAAAGCTCAGAGTATTCACGTCGGGTGGCGTTTTGTCTGCCAAAGAGGCTCTCCCTCAAGCACGATCCGAAAAGTGGGAACCGGTTTTCGGATAAATCGTGCGTCGCAACAGAAGATAGAGCGTTGGAGCGATTCAACGAAGCGCGATAACGCTCTACCCCGCCATTAATTGGCGGATGTGGGCAGCGCCCGATTCCGCCAGTCCTCTGAGATCATACCCGCCTTCGAGCATCGCCACGACCCGGCCGGCGGCGCAATCGTCGGCGATCTCCATAAGCTCCGCCGTCGCCCAGACAAAATCGGCCGCATCCAGGTTGATCTCCGCCAGCGGGTCTCGGCGGTGCGCATCGAAACCGGCGGAGATGATGATGAGGTCTGGCTGAAACGCCCTGACCGCCGGCAGGATGCGCTCCTGGAACGCCGCGCGGAACGCGGCTGCGCCGTCGCCAGGCGCCAGCGGAACGTTGACGATATTGCCGACACCCGTCTCCGACGCCGCGCCCGTGCCTGGAAAGAGCGGCATCTGGTGCGTTGAGGCGTAGAGCACGGACGGGTCGGACCAGAAGATTTCCTGCGTGCCGTTCCCGTGATGAACGTCCCAGTCGATGATCGCGACGCGGTCCATGCCGTGCTTGCTCTGCGCGTGGCGCGCGGCAATTGCCACCGTGTCGAACAGGCAGAAACCCATGGCGCGCTGGGTCTCGGCGTGGTGGCCGGGCGGACGCGCCGCGCAGAAGGCGTTTCGCGCCTCGGCGGTAGCCACCGCATCGACGGCGTGCAGCGCTGCGCCGATCGCGCGCATCGCCGCCTCCCAGGAACCCGGCGAGACGGTCGTATCCATGTCGATGCGCGCCAATCCCTCGCTTGGAACCGCCGAACGAATGGCTTCCACATAGCCTTCCGGATGGCAGAGCAGGGCGGCTTCGGCGTCTGCCAAAGGCGCTTCGACCCGCGCCAGTGCCGCAAAGGCCTGGTTGTCGAGCGCTGCGTGCAGAGCCTTGAGCCGGTCCGGCCGCTCCGGATGCCCGACCGGCGTCACATGGTCGAGGAAAGCCGCGTGGTGCAGAAGGAGGGTGGTCAAGAGCCGGTCCAGGTTCGCCGCGATCATCTGGACGCGGGCCGTATGGCGCGTCAATCCCGCAGCCGGGCCGTCCCCAAGTGCGCTGCAGGCCGAGCAGCGACTGGCAGACTTCGCTAGAGGCGGTGCGCCACGACTTTCTGATAGACGCCGCCGAACATCGTATGCTTCTCCCAACGGAAGGCGCACGCGTTATCGGCGAACGTCCACAATTCATGCCGCCAAAGGCTCCTCGCAAACGGCTCCAAACGATCGAACAGGCGCCGATAGAAGGCGCGCAGAGGCTGCCAGCGCGCCGGCTCATGGTAGTCGACGAACACAGCCTTGCCGCCGGGGGCGACACGCGCCAGCAAGGCATCCATCACGGCGCGCTTGTGCTCGTCGGGCAGTTCGTGGAGCAGGAAGAAACAGTTCACGACGTCGTAGGTGCCCTCGCCGAGCTGCGACACGTCGGCGACACGCACACGCGCCTGCGCGACGCCCTTCAGCTTGCGGCGGCAGAGCGCCGCCTGTAGCGGCGCCACATCGACAACGTCGAGACGGCCGTGCGGGCCGACTTGGTCGGCGAGCTCCGGAATGAGGCAGCCGTAAACATGCGCCGCCTGCAGCACGCGGTCGCCGCTGGCCACCTCCGACAAGGCGGCGCGGCGGAGCCGGCTATGGTTGCCGAACAGGATGACATTGACCACCGCGTCATTGTCGAGGAGCCGCGCATTTCTGCGATTGAGATAGGCCCAGCCATAGGTGGTGCTGAGATAGGTCGGAATGGCCGACCTCGCGCGTCGCCGCGGCGCGACGATCGGCGCCGTCGACCGGGATCGCACAGAACGGTCGACAGGAAGACCTTCAACGTCTGATAGGGCCAACGCCACCCCCCGCATACCGGCAAAGCTTGCCGGATAGTCCGGTGACCTAACTGCCGTCAAGCTTGGTTGACGGTCGTTGACCCACATCAAGATGAAGGACGCTTCGCCTGCCACACAGTGCCGCGCCGCTTCTTGTTGGCGGCGGTTTGAGCGTCCGCCTTAGCCCAAGACGCTTTGCGCGCGTTTCTCGAAAGCGGCCATGATACCGCCGGCTCCATCAGCCAAAGTGCGGCTCAGAAGCCGGCTGAGCAGCGGCGCGCGAACCGCCACGTCCCCAGAGAGCGAAACCGTGCATTGCCCGTCGGGTCGTGGCGCGAAACGCCAGGTGAGATCGAACGCGTCGAAGGCAGAATCGATCGATGTCACCGCTATCTCCGTGGGCCTTATGAGCACGGTTTTTGTCGCGAAGCGCTGTCGGATCGGACCGATCCCGACAACTTGGTCGGTGTAGTAGGTTTCGCCGTCACGCCGGCGGACGTTTGCGGCGTGCCACCATTGCAGGAACTCCGGATAGCGCTCCACGTCTGCGGCGAGATCGAAGAGCTGCTCGGCCGGATAGGGCAGAATGCGTGTGACCTCGAACTGGGCCATGAAGCGTCGTCGTGTCGTCCGCGTGTGGTGGTGGTGATCCGATCCTCGATCGATCGCCCTTGATGTCGCGAGTTTAACCCAGCGTAGAGATCGCGAAACCACTAGGTGCGGCTGCGTCGCGGCCAAAATGCAACCGGCATTCCACCCACCGCAAACTCCGGCCAGCGTAATCGCGATCCGTGTTGGAATGCGTCAACCCATTTTAAGTCAACCTGAACCATCGCGATTGCGGTTTCTTGTCAAATTACGCGAATCTTCACCGCGCAAATTGCATGCTTCTTTGCAGCAAAGTTCGACTGGCTAAGCGGACTCAAAACGATGATGCCCGGCGTGGCGCATCACGCCCGAGGCACGAACGCGATCGGAGGCAGCCTCATGATGGGCGGCGACCCAAAAATGCCCGCAAAGGCCTCCGCGCCGCGCGAAGCCCGGCGGAAATCGCGGTCGGCGGAGGGATGGCTGGGCTGGTTCGGCAGGTCCCGTTCGCGCCGACAGCCTGAGTCCGGTGACGGGTTGGACCGGACTCTCGCCGACCTCAACTCTCGTCAGGAAGATCTGGCCTTTCTCAGCGACGTGGGTCAGCTTTTCCAGGCCTGCCGCACGATCGAAGAGGTGTGCAACGTCGCCAAGGACCGGCTGCAAAGTCTCTCGCCGCACCTGTCGGGCGGGCTGTTCCTCACGAGCGAGGAGAGCGATTATCTTGAGGGCGTGATGGCCTGGGGCGCCATTGAGGCTTCCGCCGCGTCGCTTGCGCCGAGCGATTGCTGGGCCCTGCGCTGCGGTCGGCCGCATCAGCTCAGCCGCGGCCATGAGGGGATCGCTTGCGCTCACACGGACGCCGCCGGTGGCGACTGGCACCTTTGCGTGCCGCTGATGGCGCAGGGCGAGGCGCTGGGCGTGCTCTATTTCCGCATCGAAGCCGGGCACGATCCGGAGGGCGATCACGTTGAGCGCCGGCACTTCTACTTCAACGTCGCTGAAACGCTGTCGCTCGCCGTGGCGAACATCCGCCTGCGCGAGACGCTTCAGCATCAGGCGATCCGCGATCCGCTGACCGGGCTCTTCAACCGGCGCTACTTCCAGGAGACGCTCAGGCGCGAGCTGCATCGCGCGTCGCGCGCCAAGCAGCCGCTCAGCGTCGTCTTGATCGACATCGACTATTTCAAGCGCTTCAACGACACCTACGGTCACGATGCCGGCGACGTCGCGCTGAAGGTGGTCGGCGAGATTCTTCAGGGCCGGACGCGCGCCGGCGATGTCGCCTGCCGCCACGGCGGCGAGGAATTCGCGCTGGCCTTTCCCGGTCTCTCCGCCGAGGTCGCCGCCGAGCGCGTGGAGGCGATCCGCCGCGAGATCGAGCTGCGGGACATCATCTTCCTTGGCGAACGGATCGATCCGGTCACGATATCGGCAGGCATCGCGGTCTA
Organism: Afifellaceae bacterium; assembly: GCA_028284625.1. GTDB lineage: Bacteria > Pseudomonadota > Alphaproteobacteria > Rhizobiales > Afifellaceae > DASWJZ01. The sequence continues at coordinate 59,273 of JANQRH010000013.1, forward strand.
TCCGGCGCACGCCATGGAGATGGATGCCCTCATGCGGGTCGCCGACCAGGCGCTCTATAAGTCGAAGGAAGCCGGCCGTAATCGCTTCACCATGGCCGGCGGGCAAAGGCGCAAGGCCGACGAGCCGCCCGCGCTGAGCCTGGTGCAGGGCTCGCCCTAGCGCGCAGAAGCGCGCTCCAGCCGATCGTTGATCGCTTCGCCGAGCCCATCTGCGGGAATCTGCGCAACGGCAATGGCTTCAGCGCCGCTGGCGTCCAACTCAGTAAGATGCGCGAAGAAATTCGCGGCCGCCTCAACGAGATCGCCGGACGGACTGAGATTGCGCGCGGCCACGGCTTCGTCCGCGCCAGCGACGGCCGTATCGCCAAATGTCAGCAGCGCCTCGCCTGGCGCGACGGACGTTGCATCGAGCCTGAGCGGCAGGCGCGGCGCGTAATGGCTTGCGAGCATGCCGGGCGCGGTGACGGCATCGCCCGTCTTGGCGCGCGCAAGCTTGGCTCCAAGCACCCGCTCAACCGCTTCCGCCGGGACGCCGCCGGGGCGCAGCAGGCGCGGCCTGTCGCCGGTCAGCGACACGATGGTCGATTCAAGCCCCACCGCGCACGGCCCTGCATCGAGCACGACTGCCACGGCGTCGCCGAGCTGTGCGATGACGTGTTCCGCCTGTGTCGGACTGACGCGGCCGGAGAGATTGGCGCTCGGCGCGGCAAGCGCCCCGCCGAAAGTGGCGATCACATCGCGCGCCGGCCCGAGCGGGACACGAAGCGCTACGGATGCGAGGCCGGCCGTCACCAGCGGGTGCACCGGCGCGCGGCCGGCAAGCGGCAGGACCAGCGACAGCGGCCCCGGCCAGAATTCTTGTGCCAGCCGCTCCCCCCGCGTGTCGAACGCGCCGTAGCGCCGCGCCATGGCGAGGTCCGCGACATGCGAGATCAGCGGATTGAAGCGCGGCCGTCCCTTGGCCTCAAAGATGCGTGCCACCGCCTCGCCGTTCGCCGCATCGGCGGCAAGCCCGTAGACCGTCTCCGTTGGCAGCGCAACGAGCGCCCCGGCGCGGAGCGCCGCCAGGGCCGCGGCGACCGCTTCCGTGCGGGTGTCGTCATTGAGGGTGATGTGGCGCAGCGTACGGCTTCCGTGTGATTTGAGGGGCAGGCCAGTCTGGACCGTGCCTCAAGCGTGTTCTCTGGAGTATAAGGGGCTCCCAGGAGACGCTCCATGTATCGCGCGCCGCTATCCGACATTTCGTTCACGCTGAAGCACGTCGCCGGCCTTGGCGATGCGCTTGCCGACGGCGCGTTCCCCGACCTTGCCGAGGACGTCGTCGATGCAGTGCTCGCCGAGGCGGGGCGCTTCGCCGCTGAGGAAGTGGCGTCGCTCAACGCGGTGGGCGATCGCGTCGGCGCGCGCCTCAAAGATGGCGACGTGACGACCCCCGACGGATGGCGCGAAACCTACGCGGCCTGGCGCGCCGGCGGCTGGAACGGCATCGCCGTGGCGGAGGAGGCGGGCGGGCAGGGCCTGCCGATGGCGCTCTCGGTCGCGACGGCGGAGATGTGGAACAGCGCCTGCATGGCTTTCGCGCTCTGCCCGCTGCTTAACATGGGCGCCATGGAGGCGCTTCAGCGCCACGGCTCCAAAAAGCTGCAGGCGCTTTATCTGCCGCGGCTCGTCTCCGGCGAATGGACGGCGACGATGAACCTGACGGAGCCGCAGGCCGGCTCCGATGTCGGCGCGCTGAGGACCCGCGCCGAACCCTGCGGCGACGGCACCTATCGGCTCTTCGGCCAGAAAATCTTCATCACCTATGGCGAGCACGACCTTGCCGACAACATCATCCATCTGGTGCTCGCGCGTCTCCCGGACGCGCCGGCCGGTACGAAAGGCATATCGCTGTTCCTCGTGCCGAAATTCGTCGTCAGCGACGACGGCAGCATCGGCGCGCGCAACGACGTGATCTGCGCAAGCCTTGAGCACAAGCTCGGCATCCATGCCTCGCCCACTTGCACTATGATCTATGGCGATGGACGCCACGGCGACGCGCCCGGCGCGCTGGGTTGGCTGATCGGCGAGGAAAACCACGGGCTCGCCTGCATGTTCACCATGATGAACAACGCCCGCCTCATGGTCGGTATCCAGGGCGTGGCGCAGGCGGAGCGGGCGCTGCAGCAGGCGACGCTCTTCGCGCTGGAGCGGCGGCAGGGGCGCGCGCCGGGCGATAGCGGCGAGGCCATGAGCCCCATCGCCGATCATCCCGATATTCGCCGCACGCTAATGGAGATGCGTGCGCTGACCGCCGCGGCGCGTGCGATCTGCTACGCCTGCGCCCTTGCCGGCGACATGGCGGCGCGATCCGGCGATGCCGATCGGCAGGCGCGTGTCGATCTACTGACGCCAATCGCCAAGGCGTTCCCTACCGATATCGGCGTCCACGTCGCCTCGCTCGGAATCCAGGTGCATGGCGGCATGGGCTATGTCGAGGAGACAGGCGCAGCGCAGATCCTGCGCGACGCGCGCATCGCCCCGATCTACGAAGGGACGAACGGCATCCAGGCGATCGATCTGGTGACGCGTAAGCTGACGCGTGGCGATTGCGTTGGGGCTTTCATCAACGAGATGAAGGAGATCGCCGAGAAGGCGCGCGCCGTGAACCGGCCGGAATTCGGCGAGATGGGCAATCGCCTTGGCGACGCGCTGGATGATCTCACCGCCGCAAGCGATCATCTCCTCGCATTGCTGCGCAAGGGCGGCGAAGCGGAGGCGCTCGCCGGCGCGACGCCCTATCTCAGGCTTTTCGGGTTGGCGGCCGGAGGAGGCTATCTCGCCAAGGGCGCGCTTAACGCGCTTGGGGGGCCGAAGGAAGGCGACACACGACACGTCGCAGTTGCGCGGTTCTTTGCCGAGCAGATGCTGCCGGAGACCGCAGCACTCCGCGCGCAAGTCATGACGGGCGCCGATGCCGTCCTCGCCGCCGATCCGGCGCTCTGGGCGGAGTGACCTCTTGAGCCTCAAGGGCAAGACGCTTTTCATCACCGGCGCCTCGCGCGGCATCGGGCTGGCGATTGCGCTCCGCGCCGCGAAAGACGGCGCCAACATCGCCATTGCCGCGAAGACGACCAAACCGCATCCCAAGCTGGAAGGCACGATCTTCACTGCGGCTGAGGCGATTGAAAGCGCAGGCGGCCAGGCGCTGCCGCTTGCCGTCGACATCCGCGACGAAGAGGCCGTGCTCGATGCCGCGAACAAGACGGCGGAGACTTTCGGCGGCATCGATATCGTTGTGAACAACGCGTCTGCGATCAGCCTCACCAAGACGCCCGACACGGCGATGAAGCGCTTCGATCTGATGCATGAGATCAACGCGCGCGGCACGTATCTCGTAACCAAGGCTGCGCTGCCGCATCTGGAGAAGGCAGCCAACCCGCATGTGCTGATGCTTTCGCCGCCGCTCGATATGCACGAGCGCTGGTTCGCACCGCATCTTGCCTATTCGCTGGCGAAGTTCGGCATGAGCCTCTGCGTGCTCGGCTTCGCCGGTGAGTTCCGCGATCGCGGCATCGCCGTCAACGCGCTGTGGCCGCGCACCACCATCGCCACGGCGGCGATCAAGAACCTCCTCGGCGGCGACGCCATGATGCGGGCGTCGCGCACGCCTGAGATTCTCGCCGATGCGGCTTATCTCGTATTCCAGAAGCCGGCCCGGGATTTCACGGGGCATTTTCTGATCGACGACACGTTCCTCGCCTCAGAAGGCGTCGGTGATCTCGATAGATATCGCGTCGACCCGAGCGTCGCGCTGCAGCCGGACTTCTTCGTGCCCGCGGACTCAAAGCCGCCTGTATCGCTCGGCCCGGTGAAAGACTGAGTTGTTCGGAAGCCTTGTCCCTAAGGCTACGGCGTTGCGATCGTGCGCAGTCTCGCCAGCAAAGCCGAAAGGTCGGGCGGCTCCCGCCCGGTGAACAGCCGAAACGCCTGAACGCCCTGGTGAAGGAACAGCTCATAGCCGCTGAGGAACGTCCCGCCGGCGGCTTCCGCATGCGCTTTGAACGGCGTGTGGCTCGGTGTGTAGACGGCGTCGAAAGCCCACCGCAGCCCGCCAAAGCAAGCCGGCGGCACGGGCGACCCCGGATGGCCGGCCATGCCGACAGGCGTGCAATTGATCACGGCCTCTGCACCGTCGACGGCCGCCGCAGGATCTTCGCTCACGACGATGTCCGTGCCGTCCGGCGCAGCAGCGCGGAGCGCCCGGGCCAAAGACTCAGCACGCGCCATATCGATGTCGCTAAGGCGCAACGCGGTCGCGCCGAGTTCGACTAGCGCGAACGCAATGGCGCGACCCACACCCCCGGCGCCGATCTGCGCCACGACGCCCGGCGGCTGAGCGCCGAATGCCTCGCGATACGTCGCAAGGAAGCCCGTATAGTCGGTGTTGTGTCCGGTCGCACCGCCGGCTTCGAAGACAATTGTGTTGATCGCACCCATGCGCCGGACAGCCGGGTCCCCGATCTCCACACGCGACGCGGCGCGATGTTTGTACGGATAGGTGATGTTCAGGCCACGAAATCCGCCATCGCGGCAGGCCTCGAAGATGCCGTCAAAACCTTCGCCGATCTCATCCGGCACAAGCAGGTCGTACGTGACGTTAAGCCCGCACAGGTCTCCGGCGATGCGATGCAAATGGGGCGCACGCGATCGCGCGATGTTGTCGCCGATCAGGCCGAGCCGGATCGGCGACGTGCCGACGCCAGACTCCGCTTTGCCGCGCGCCGCGGCCATCATGAGGATGGCACCGGCCCGCTCTAAAGCCAGCGCTCAACGGCGCGAAGGCTCTCGTCGTCCGTTGCGTGCTTGACCGAAAAACCGAGCGATTTCATCAGCGCAAGCATATCGCGATTGTCCGCCAGCACCGCGCCCTCGATGGTCTTCAGGCCGTGATAGCGCGCTGATTCCATCAGCCCTTTCATGAGCAGCGATCCGATGCCCTGCTTGCGGTGCCGGTCACTGACGACGATGGCGAATTCGCACGACTCCCCGTCGGGATTGATGACGTAGCGCGCCACCCCGATCTGTTCGTCCTTTCCGCCTTCGTTGACGACGGCGATCAGCGCCATCTCGCGGCTGTAGTCGATCTGCGTGAAGCGCACGAGCATTTCCGGCGTCAGCTCTTCGATGGAATGCATGAAGCGGAAGTAGCGCGCCTGCGGCGAGAGCCCCCGTACGAACGCCTGCTCGATCTCCGCGTCTTCCGGCCGGATAGGTCTGATGGTGAGCTGTGTGCCGTCCGGCAGCACGCTCGTTTCCGCCAGATGCGCCGGGTAGGGGTGGATCGCCATATGCGCATAGGGCACCAGCGTCACAGGCGGCCGGTGCACCTTGATGCGGGCGTCAACGGCGATGATCTCGCTCTCGCTGGCGAAGAGCGGATTGATGTCGAGCTCCTCGACATGCGGCAGCTCGCAGGTGAGGTCCGACAGGCGCAGGAGCAGGTCCTCCATCGCCGTGCGGTCGATGGCGCGAAGATTACGGAACGGGCCCAAGAGCCGCGCGACCCGCGTGCGCCCGATGAGGCGGCTTGCGAGCACGCGGTTCAGCGGCGGGATGGCTACGCCGTAGTCGCGCAGCACCTCCGCCATGGTGCCGCCGGCGCCGAACGAGATGGCCGGACCGAACACCGGATCGGATTTCACGCCGGCCATCAGCTCGCGCGTATCGTGGCCCGATGCCATGCGCTCGATCGTGACGCCGCGGATTTCGGCGTCGGGCCGCGCCTTGCGCGCATCTGCCACCATGCCCTCAAAGGCGACGCGCACGTCAGCGCCGCTCGCCAGATTTGTGCGCACGCCGCCGACATCGGATTTGTGCGTGATCTGCGGCGAGCTGATCTTCATGGCCACGGGAAAGCCGAGGGTCTGCGCAGCAACGAGCGCCTCCGCCGCGTTTTCCGCTTCGATGGTCTGGGTGCAATGGATGCCGAACGCGCTGAGCACCGCTTTCGATTCAATGTCGGAAAGCTGCGTGCGGCCATCGGCCAGCGCCGCTTCGATGATCATGCGCGCGCCCTCAACGTCCGGCGGCTTACGGTCATCGGAGAACGGGCCGGGCGTTTGCAGGAGAAGCTCCTGGTTGAGGCGATGCCGCGCCAGATAGGAGAAGGCCTCCACCGCGCGCTCCGGTGTCGTGAAATCGGCGATGCCGTTCTCGGAGAGATAGGTGCGTGCGCCCGCCACGCTCGATTCGCCCATGAAGCAGGCAAGCACCGGTTTCGAGGTGTTCGTCTTCGCCGCCTCCACGATGGCGCGCGCCGCGTCGTCCGGCCCCGTCATTGCCTGCGGCGTGAGCATAACGATCAGTCCGTCGACGTTCTTGTCCTCCAGGCAGGCCGCAACTGCGGCGCCGTAGGTCTCCGCACTTGCGTCGCCCAGAATGTCGACGGGATTGCCGTGCGACCAATAGGGCGGAAGCATCGCGTCGAGCGTGGCGAGGGTTTTCGGCTCAAGCTCGGTGAGCGAGATGCCGAGATCCTCCGCGCGGTCTGTGGCGAGCACGCCGACCCCACCGCCATTGGTGACGATCGCCAGCCGGCGACCGCGAGCGCGCTTGCCGGTTGAGAGCATCTCCGCTGCGGCGAAAAGCTGTCCGAACGTCATGGCGCGAACCACGCCGGCGCGCTCAAGCGCTGCGTCGAACACCTCGTCGGACCCGACCAAAGCGCCAGTATGCGTGCTCGCGGCTTGTGAGCCGCGTTCGTGCCGCCCGGCCTTCAACACGATCACCGGCTTGGCGCGCGCCGCCACGCGCAGGCCGCTGGTGAAGGCGCGCGCATCGTTGATGCCTTCGACGTAAAGCAGGATCGCGTCGGACTTGGGATCGCCGGCGAGATAATCGAGCAGATCCCCGAAACCGACATTGGTGGCGTTGCCGAGCGACACGATGGTGGAGAAACCGAGGTGATGCTCGCTCGCCCAATCGGTGATCGCCGCACAGAGCGCGCCCGATTGCGAGACCAGCGCCAGCTTGCCCGCCGGTGCCGCCGCACCGAGAAACGTGGCGTTCAGCCCATGCACCGGGCGCATGATGCCGAGGCAGTTCGGCCCCACGAAGCGGATGCCGGCGTGACGCGCCGCGTCGGTGATCTCCGCCTCCAGCCGCGCGCCTGCCTCACCCGTCTCGCCGAATCCGGCGGAAAGCACCAGCACGGAGCCGATACCCTTCTCGCCGCATTGGCGGATGATCTCCGGCACCGTGCGCGCCGGCGTGGCGATCACGGCGAGGTCGGGGTCGCCGTCGACATCGAGGATGGACTTGAAGCATGGCCGGTCGCGCACGCGCTCATGGCGCGGGTTCACCGGAATGACCGGGCCGGCAAAGCCGTGCTCGATCAGATTGTGGAACACCCGCCCGCCGACGCTTGTGAGGTCCTCGTTGGCCCCGAGCACCGCGACGCTCTCAGGGTTGAACATCTTTTCCAGACGATGCGGCTTCATCGCGTGCTCCGGAGTGACCGCAAGGATCCCGCTGCGCCCGGACTACACCTGACGGGCGTTGAGCGTGTTGATGCAGATCAGCACCGCACGCGGCGTTTTCAACCGGCCTTTCGGCAGGTCAGCCATGCATCGGCTGGATGCGCGGATGGGGACCCGGATACTAGTCGAACGCCTTGCCGCGCGGGCTCGGTCGTTTCGCCTCCCGCCAGCGGCGCATGAGGTCGTCGAGCTCCTTGTCGGCGCCCTCCGGCAGCATGATGCGCGGGGTGACAAGGAGATCGCCGTGGCCACTGGCCTTCGGCAGGCCCTTGCCCTTCAGGCGCAGCACGCGGCCGCTGCTGGAATGCGGCTTGATGGTGACGTTCACCTTGCCCGACAGCGTCGGCACGGGAATCTTGGCGCCAAGCACCGCCTCGTCGAGGCTGACTGGCAGATCGAGGCGCAAATCCGCGCCTTCCACCTTGAAGAGGGGATGCGGCACGAAGCGCACGCGGACCAGCGCATCGCCCGTCGCGCCGCCAGACGCCGGCGTCTGCCCCTGGCCTTTCAGGCGGATCACTTGCCCGTCGGCGACGCCCTTTGGGAGCGTCACCTGCACGGTCTTGCCATTGGGCAGCGTCACCTTTGGCTTGCGCCCGGCAGCAATATCTTCCAGCCGCACGCCGACATCGGCGCGGAGGTCGGCGCCCTTGGCAGCGCTCCTTCCTGCCGTCGCTGTGCCCTGACCGCCGCCGGGCATGGCGCCGCCGAAGATGGAGCGCAAAATATCGTCTTCCGTCCCGCCGCCGGCTTGCTGCTGCCCTCCGCCTGGCGTCCGGGTGAAGCGGAAGGTGCGGGTGCCGCCCTGTTGGGCTCCACCGGGGCCGCCCGGGCCGCCGCCGGCGCCGCGGAACGCGGAGAAGATATCGGCGAAGGTGCTTGCGTCGACATTCTCAAAGCCGCCGCCCGGGCCGCCAAAGCCCCCAAAGCCTTGGAAGCGCTGCTTGCCGTCCGCGTCGATCTCGCCGCGGTCGAACTGCCCGCGCTTGTCCTTGTCGCCCAGAATCTCGTGCGCGGCGTTGATCTCAGCGAACTTCGCCTGCGCGCGCTTGTCGCCCGCATGGCGGTCGGGATGATAGTCCTTGGCGAGCTTGCGATAGGCGCGCTTGATCTCCGCCGCGTTGGCGGAGCGATCAACACCCAGCACCTCATAAGGATCGCGCATATCGCCTCATACCCGAATTGAAAGCTGCGGCGCCGACGAACGGCACCGCCAAGCCACATCCGAATATGGTGAAAACCGGCGGAAATGCCAGCCCGTCAGCCCTCCTGGACGTCGGGCTCTGCGATCTTCAGGACGCTGCGGGTTTCATCGCGGCAGAGCGTCCCGGCATATTTATGGACGCCTGAAAGGCTCGTGACGGTGGTGGAGAACAGCCGGCATTCGTTCGACGCTTGGCTTCGGCTTGACGCCTCCAACGTCCCCGAGGACCCGGTCCGCGCATTGACCCACTCATCAGGCGCGCTGCCATCGGTCTGCCACAGCGCCGCGCGGGCGGCTTGGCCGATCTTGGCGGCGTCGGAATAGGCCAGCGCCTCCGGCAGCGGCCGCTGGACCTCGACGGGCTCGGCGACCGAGCCCGTCGTCTCAGGCGCCGTCAGCGCGCCAATTGACGGAAGCGAGCAACCGGCGATTAAGAGGGGCGCGGCAAGTGGCATGACCCACCGCCTAGCCGCGCTGAGCCTTCGGCGGGTATAATTGGTACGCAACACGGGAATCTCAGAACCTGATGACCGACGGCTACGAGACCGCCTTGGCGGAGGATGGCAACGCAAAGTTAACAAGCGGTGACCTGGCGGAGGCCAGGGAGCCGATTGCGCTGTTTTCTAAGTGGCTTGCGGAGGCAATCGAGAGCGAGCCGAACGATCCGACCGCCATGACTCTGGCGACGGTCGACGAAACCGGCTTGCCCGACGCCCGCATGGTTCTGTTGAAGGCGCACGACGCCGACGGCTTAGTGTTCTATACGAATCTCGGTAGCGAGAAGGGCCGCCAGCTCGCCGCGCAGCCGAAGGCCGCGCTGCTGTTTCATTGGAAATCGCTCAGGCGGCAGGTGCGAGTGCGCGGAACCGTCGACGCCGTCTCGGAGGAGGAGGCCGACGACTATTTCGCCACCCGGCCACGCCTGGCGCGGCTTGGCGCGTGGGCGAGCCGGCAATCGGAGCCGCTGGAAAGCCGCTTCGCGCTGGAGCAGAGGGTCGCCCGCTACGCCGCGCGATATCCCGCCGGCACAATACCGCGCCCGCCTTTCTGGTCAGGCTACCGATTGGTCCCGGCGGAGATGGAGTTCTGGCGCGACGGCGCCTTCCGACTGCACGACCGCATGCGCTTCACGCGTAGCGAAGACGGCGGGTGGACGAAGGCACGGCTTTATCCGTGACTGCGTTGCCTCGATTTATTTGTCGTCATTGCCGGGCTTGACCCGGCAATCCAATCCGCGGCCGTTTCGAGTGCGTTCGGCTCAGGTATGGATGCCCGGATCAGGTCCGGGCATGACGACAGAATAGGCGTCGGGCTCTCAAGAGTTCGGCATCGGCGGGCAAACACAGAACCTAAAGCTTCACCCACGCCGCGTTGCGGCCGCTCGACTTCAGGCACGCCTCAATGAAGGCCACGCCTTTGACGCCGTCCTCAACGGTCGGGAAGTGCACGGCCGCGTCCGGCTTGCCGCCGGCTCGTGCCGCGATGATCGCCTCCGCCGCTTCGGAATAGACGTTGGCGAAGCCCTCCAGATAGCCCTCCGGATGGCCGGGCGGCACGCGCGTCACGCGCCCCGCCGCCTCGCCGGCGCCAGCGCCGCTCCGCGTAATCAGCCGCTTCGGCTCGCCGAACGGCGCGAACCAGAGATAGTTCGGATCCTCCTGCGCCCATTCCAAGCCGCCTTTGTCGCCATAGACCTTGAGCGTCAGGTTGTTCTCGTTGCCGGGTGCCACCTGGCTCGCCCAGATCATCCCACGGCCGCCGTCGGGATAGCGCAGCATCACATGCACATTGTCGTCGAGCCGCCGGCCGGGAACGAACGTCGTCAGATCGGCCGACAGACTTTCCGCGTCGAGCCCCGACACGAAGCAGGCGAGGTTATAGGCATGCGTGCCGATATCGCCGATGGCACCGCCGGCGCCGGAGCGCGCCGGGTCGGTGCGCCATTCCGCCTGCTTCAGGCCGGTATCCTCCATCTTGGTGGTCAGCCAGTCCTGCACGTAATTGGCGTGCACCAGGCGGATGGTGCCAAGCTCGCCGCCGGCCACCATCGCCCGCGCCTGGCGGATCATCGGATAGCCGGTGTAATTGTGCGTGAGGGCAAAGACCCTGCCGCTCTTCTCCACGAGTGCGGCGAGCTTCTTGGCGTCGCGCAAAGTCGTCGTCATCGGCTTGTCGCAGATGACATGGATGCCTTTATTGAGGAACGCCTTGGCGGCGGCAAAGTGCATGTGGTTGGGCGTGACGATGGCGACTGCTTCAATGCCGTCCTTGATGCGCGCCTCGCGCTTCGCCATCTCCTCGAACGATCCGTAGGAGCGGTCCTCCTTCAGCCCAAGCTCAGCACCCGACGCCTTGGCACGCGCCGGGTCTGAGGAGAGGGCGCCGGCCACGAATTCGTAGCGATCGTCGAGCCGCGCCGCGATGCGGTGTACCGCGCCGATGAAGGCGCCCTGGCCGCCGCCGACCATGCCGAGGCGTATGCGCCCCGAAAACCGCTCGCTGCGTCCTTCAATGGCCATGTCGTCCTCCCCCTGCTGTCGGCTAAGTGCCTATATGCCCAGCGCTTTCTTGTTCGCCTTCGTATCCATCGTGCCGCCGGCGAAGTCGTCGAAGGCGTGCTCGGTGACGCGGATGATATGGGCGGCGATGAACGGCGCGCCCTCCGCCGCACCTTGCTCCGGATGCTTGAGCGCGCACTCCCACTCCAGCACCGCCCAGGAATCGTAATCGTACTCGGCGAGCTTGGAGAACACGGCGCTGAAATCGACCTGTCCGTCGCCGAGCGAGCGGAAACGCCCAGCGCGCTTCACCCAGGATTGGAAGCCGGAATAGACGCCCTGCTTGCCGGTCGGATTGAACTCCGCATCCTTCACGTGAAAGGCGCAGATGCGCTCGTGGTAGAAGTCGATGAATTCGACATAATCGAGCTGCTGCAGCACGAAATGCGACGGGTCGTAATTGATCTGGCAGCGCGGATGGTTGTCGAGCCGCTCTAGGAACATTTCGAACGTCACGCCGTCCATCACATCTTCGCCCGGATGCAGCTCATACCCGACATCCACGCCGACTTTGTCATAAGCGTCGAGAATCGGCTTCCAGCGCTTCGCCAGCTCGTCGAAGGCGGTCTCAATCAGCCCCGGCGAGCGCGGCGGCCAGGGATAGAGGAAAGGCCAGGCGAGCGCGCCGGTGAACGAAACGCTGGCGTCCAGGCCGAGATTGCGCGACGCCTTGGCCGCCTTCTTCATCTGATCGACGGCCCACTTCTGGCGCGCCTTGGGATTGCCGTGCACCTTCTTCGGCGCAAAGGCATCGAAGGCGGCGTCAAAGGCGGGGTGAACGGCGACGAGCTGGCCCTGCAGATGCGTCGAGAGCTCGGTGATCTCAACGCCCGCATCGTGGCAGATGCCCGCCACCTCGCTGCAATAGGTCTTCGAGGAGGCAGCCTTTTCAAGGTCGAAGAGCCGCCCGTCCCAGGAGGGAATCTGAATGCCCTTGTAGCCAACCGACGCGGCCCACTCGGCCATCGCTTTCAGTGAGTTGAACGGCGCTTTGTCGCCGGCGAACTGCGCGAGGAAGATCGCGGGTCCCTTCATCGTCTTCATGTCGTGAATTCCCCTCCCTTTTCGGGATTATGATCGGCGGTCCGCAAATTAGGTGAGATGGCGCCGGAGGCCTCGCCCGCATGGACGGTTCCGGCATTTGTGGACCCCCTGGAACGAAATCGGACGCTATCTTTGGCCAGCCGGGACCGTCAAGTGCGATCACGGCGTCGAATTCACGGGAGCGGTTGCTTCTCAAATCGGGCCATTTGGCGCGCGCAACGGCGAAAACTTAATCGATTGTTAACGATATTCGAAGGGAGTTGCGTTTGACGCGCCGGATACGCTCGCCGGTGGCAAAGGAAACGGAAAGCTAAAATTTGTGAGCGAGGTTCCCTTCGACGGTTCGCTGCGCCGCGTCCGGCCCCGTGTGGCCAATGCGCGGCGTGAACCCCCGGGAGGTCGAATGCCGCTGGTCGTAATACTCGATGACCGCGAGACGAACCGGCACATCTATTCTCGATTGGCGGAATCCATCGAGTCGGGTGTGACGGTGAAGGCGTTCGCCGATCCGCTGACGGCGCTGAGCTGGCTTTCCGACAACACGCCCGACATCGTCATCACCGACTATAAGATGCCGCATCTCAACGGCTCGGAGTTCACGCAGCGCTTCCGCGAGCTGCCCGGCTGCGCCGATGTGCCGGTCGTTGTCATTACGGTCTATGACGAGCGCAGTTTCAGAATGGGCGCGCTGGAGGCCGGCGCCACCGACTTTCTGCACAGCCCGGTCGACCACAGCGAGTTCGTCACCCGCGCGCGCAATCTTCTGAAGCTGCGCAAACAGCAACAGCTCCTGCGCGTTCGCGCGCAGCGGCTTGAGCGCAAATTGCAGAAGAGCGAGCAGGCGCGCGAGGCCGCCTTGCGCGACAGCCACGAACGGCTGGCGCAGATCATCGACACCGTGCCGGCGATGGTCAGTGCTGCCGACCGCGACGGCCGCTGTGTCTTTTACAACGCCAGCCATGCTCAGGCGTATGGCATGGATCGCTCCGAAGGCGCCTGCGACCAAGCCAGGAACGCAGCCGTCGATCGCAGCCGCAAGCTCGACCAGCTGGTGCTGGAAACCAAGAAGGCGCTGCCGAGCTTTGAGGAGGAGTTCGCCGGTCCTGAAGGCGACAAGCGCGTGCTCCTCACCACGAAGTCGCCGCTCCGCGATCTGAACGGCGAAATCGTCAGCGTGCTCACAACGTCTCTGGACATTACCGACCGCAAACGCGCCGAGCGCCATCTTCTGCATCTGGCGCATCACGATTCGCTGACGGATCTCCCCAATCGCATGCTGCTTGCGCAGAAGCTCGGCATGGAGATGGAGTTCGCCCGCGCCGTTGAAGGGTGCTTTGCGCTGCACTTCATCGATCTCGACGATTTCAAGGGCATCAACGACGTGCTCGGTCACTCCGTCGGCGACCGGCTCTTGAGCGTGCTCGGCCAGGAGCTTCAGTCGGTGGTACGCGAGACCGATATCGTGGCGCGCCTGGGCGGCGACGAATTCGCCATCCTGCAGACGCGCATCAACGGCGCCAGCGACGCCGCCGATCTCGCCCAGCGGATCGTTGAAGTCACGTCACGGCCCATCGATATCGACGGCAAGGAGATTCAGGCCACCGCCAGCATCGGCATCACGCTGTTTCCCGCCGATGCCGACAGCGCCGACGAGCTTCTGAAGAATGCCGATCTGGCGATGTACGAAGCCAAGGCGGACGGCGGACGGAATTTTCGCTTCTACTCAAAAGAGATGCGTATCCACGCGCAGGATATCGGGCAGCTCGACGCCGATCTCCGGCGCGCCGTGGAGCATGAGCAGTTCCTCGTTCACTATCAGCCGCAGGTCGACACGAAGACCGGGCGCATCATCGGCGCGGAGGCGCTCGTCCGGTGGCGGCGCGACGGCGCGATCGTATTGCCAAGCAGTTTCCTGGCGCGCGCCGAAGCGAACGGCCTGATCATCCCCATCAACGAATGGGTCTTGCGTCAGGCCTGCAGTGACGCCCAGCGGTGGCGGCGCCTCGGCCTGCCGGCGGTGCGTATCGCGGTGAACATGTCGCCGGTGCAGTTTCGTCGACAGAACGTCGGCAAACTGGTCACCGACACATTGCAGGATACGGGCCTGGAGCCAGAACGGCTGGAGCTGGAGATCACAGAGAGCATCGTCATGGAGCACACCCATGCGCTCATCGGCGAGATGCGCTGGCTCCGCCGGCAGGGCGTCCAATTCTCCATCGACGATTTCGGCACCGGCTATTCCTCCTTCCGCTACATCAAGGCATTTCCCATCAGTCGCCTGAAGATCGACCAATCCTTCATCGCCAACATGCATCGCGACATGAGCGACGTGGCTATCGTCCAGTCGATCATCGGCCTGGCCAAGAACCTGAGCCTCGGCGTTCTTGCTGAAGGCGTGGAGACGGAGGAGCAAAGAGCCTGGCTCGCCGAAGAAGGATGCAACGAGGCGCAGGGCTATCTCTTTAGTCCACCAGTTACGTCGGACGAGTTCGCCGAGCTCCTGCGGGCGCAAGAAGACGGGCAAGAGCAAATGGCGCGTTCGGCATGAGCGACACGGCGACCAGCGGCATCACGCACGCACCGTTGAGCCTGCGCGGGGCCATGCGCTTCGTGGCGAGCCGGTTCCGCGACCGGCCGGACACCGAACACCAGATGGTCATCAACCGGCTGGCGATCAGCACGCTGTTGATGATCTATCTCGCTATCTCCGGCCTTCTGCACACGCACGAAGTCGGCCAGGCGGTCATCGCCAATACCGTCTATGGCTGCATCTCGCTCGGCTTCTTCTTCCATCTCCTCGCCGTGCCCGGCACCTGCCATCCGCGCCGCATTGTCGGGATGTTTGTTGATATCGGCGCGCTGACCTACTGCCTGTCGGTCGGCGGCAGCACCACGGCCGTCCTCTTTCCGATCTACCTGTGGATCATCTTCGGCAACGGATTCCGGTTCGGCCTGAAATACATCTTCGCCGCCATGGGGCTGTCGCTCGTTGGCTTCGGCGCGCTTCTGATCGGTTCCGACTATTGGCGCAGCACCGGCCATCTTGGCGTCGGGCTGCTGTTCGGCCTCCTGGTGCTGCCGGCCTATGCCTCCACTTTGATCCGCAGCCTCAACATGGCGCGCCAGCAGGCTGAGGAGGCGAGCAAGGCCAAGACCCAGTTTCTGGCCAGCGTCAGCCATGAGCTGCGCACGCCGCTGAACGCGGTGATCGGCATGAGCGACCTGCTTCAGGATTCAAAGCTCAATGCGGAGCAGGGCGACATGGTCGGGACGATTTCCGGCTCTGCGCGGTCGCTGTTGTCGCTGATTGAGGGCATCCTGGACTTCTCGCGTATTGAAGCCGGGCGCATGCCGATCGAGAAGATCGACTTCGACCTGCATCAGACGCTGACGGCGGTGCGCAACATGGTGGCGCCGCAGGCGCGCGCAAAAGACCTACGTCTCGGCCTCCACGTGTCTCCGCGAACGCCTCATCTTCTGCGCGGTGACGGCCGGCACTTGCAGGAGATCCTCATCAACCTTGTCAGCAACGCGGTGAAGTTCACCGGTAGCGGACAGGTTGTCATCAGCGCCGATCTCGTCTCCGTCGAGGAGGGTGAAGCGCGCATCCGCTTTGAGGTGAGCGATACCGGTATCGGCATTTCGCCGGAGGCAACCGGCCGCATCTTTGAGCGCTTCACGCAGGCCGACGAGACCATCCTCAACAGGTTCGGCGGGACGGGCCTTGGCCTGGCGATCTGCCGGCAGCTTGCCGAGGCGCTCGGCGGCTCCATCGGCGTCGATAGCGTCGAGGGCGAGGGCAGCACCTTCTGGCTGGAGTTGGGCTTTGAGCCGCGCGCCGATGAAGCGCCGCCGCGTCTCGACGACCTCTCCGTCGTTCTTCTGACCAAGAACCCCGCAACCATTGCAGCCGCCGGCACAGCCTTCGCCGATAGCGGCGCACAGGTTGCCGTTGCCGCCGATACGAACGAAGCGGCCGCACGCTCTGAGCATCATGCCTCCCACCGCGTGCTGCTTCTGGCGGATGAGGCCATCGACGGCATCGACGCCCTTGCCGCCGAGCTGACGCGGGAAGCAGGCAGCAAAGTATCGGCTGCACTCATCTCAGACGCAGACCAGACCGCGTTGTCCAAGGACCGAGCGGCAATCTACTGCGCCGCGCTGCCGCATGAATTTGATCAGACCGCCGCGCTGGCGACCGCCAACCTCGCCATGGGCCGTGCGCTTGGCGCCGGAACGTTGGGCAGCGCCGTCGAAGCGAGCCGTGGCCGCGCTTTGTCGATCCTTGTGGCGGAGGACAACGGGGTCAATCAGAAGGTCATCACCAAGATTCTGGAGCGCGCCGGCCACGAGGTGACGATCGTTGAGGATGGCGAGAAAGCTGTCGACCTGATGCTGGCTGAGCCGTTCGACATCGTACTGATGGACATCAACATGCCGGTGATGAACGGCATTGAGGCGACCAAGCTCTATCGCTTCGCGGCACTTGGCCGGGAGCATATGCCGATCGTTGCGCTGACGGCAGACGCAACGCAAGAAGGACGCGACCGCTGTATCGCCGCCGGCATGGATGGCTGCGCCACCAAGCCGATCGATGCCGCCGAGCTCTTCGGCATCATCGACAACCTGGTGGATCGCACGGTCAAGGAAGGCGAGGGGGTCGCGGCCGTTGCCATCCCCGATGGCGACGAAATTGTTGCCGACATCGCTTCCCATCCGCGCTTCAAGTCAGAGGCGCGCGCCATCGACATGACGACGATCGAACAACTGCGCAGCCTCGGCGGCGACGACTTCGTCGCCGACCTTGCCGAGGTCTATGTGAAGGAAGGCGAGCGCATCCTGGAGGAGCTCCGCGGCAGCGTCAGCGACGGTGACCACGAGCTTTTCCGAGATCGGCTTCACGCGCTTCGGAGCGGCGCTGCCAATATCGGGGCGCTCCCGCTCTATCAGATGTGCCTGGCGCTTCGCGGCATGACGGCCGACGCGTTCACCGAAGAGGGCCGTCAAAAAACCGAGGAGATCGGCAACGAGTTTGCGCGTTCGCGCCGTGAGCTCGACGAGGACGTCGCTTCGCGATCGGCATCACGCAAAGACGATGCGGACAATAAGCCTCCCGAAAGCGGCCGTGCAGCCGCCGGCGACGCCGCCTCTATACGGCCGCTGCGAGCTGCTGCCGCCGGCCGTTCCAGCGTCGATTCTGCGCGATCGTAAGCCGTTCCATTCTGCGCAGGTCGTTTTCTGAGAGCGCCAGCGCCGCCTCGACCCAAATCTGCGAAATCTCGCGCAGCTCGTCATAGGAGACCGGCGCGACGCAGCGCCCGGCGCGGAAGATGCCGCTTTGTGCGTTGTGGCGCTTGCCGTTCTTCTCGATGAACTCCCGCACCGCCTGCTCGCCCATATTCGGCTCCGCGAGCATATGCACGATGCCGAGCTCATGCAGCTCCTCGGCCGTGTAGATACGGCCGCTCAGGACCATCTTCTCTGCTTGTGCGGCGCCGAGCCGGCGCGCCAGGAAGCTGTAGGCTCCCATGCCCGGGAAGAGATTGAACAACACCTCCGGCAGGCCGAAGCGGGCGCCGCGCTCCGCCACGATCATGTCGCATGACAGCGCCGCCTCGAAGCCGCCGCCGAGCGCGTCGCCCTGCACAAGCGCGATCGTGACGACGGGCAGGTTGAAGCTGACTGCGTTGTTGTAGAGCACGTCGATGCAGCTGCGCGCATAATGCGTCAGAGCCGCGCCGTCGCGGTCGCGGATCCTGTCGGCAAAGACGGTGAGGTCGCCACCGAGACTGAAGATGCCCGGGAGCTCCGACCCCAGCACATAATAGCGAAGCGGCGTGTCGGCGTTGGCGGCCATGCGAACAAGGCTGCGCTGCATGTCGGCCAAATCGGCGAGCAGATCCGGCGTGAAGCTCGGTCGCTCATGTGGCTGCATGCGGCACCAATAGACGCCATGCCGCGCCTCATATGCCACGTTGAGATTTTCGAATGAGGGTGTGTCCGCCTCCGGCCACCGAACCGCCGCCCCACGTGCCGACCCAAACAGGGGGGTGGCGAAGTCCACAGGGTGGACCGCCTTCGCAACGCTACTCATTGCGCTTACTCCGCCGCTTCAGGCATGGCGGCCTCTGCCACGCCTCCGCGTTGATTAAGGGATCATTTACCACGTCTAGTCACCACAATTTGACCGGCTTGGTTAACGCCAAGCCGACCGGCGGCGCCTCACCAAAGGCCTGTCGACCGCGACGGCGGTGGCACCGGAGCTGGTAGAAGCCGGCGTTCTGACGGGCACGCAGCGTCTTTCTCATGCTTGAGATGCTGCATCGCGATGCGCCGGCGCGCAATCCTAAATGTTAGTGAACACAATCTTAAATTGCGAAGCGTAACGCCGCTATCCAAAGTTCTCGAACATGATCGGCAGCGCGGATAAGGGCTTCCGTCGCCGGCTCACAATCCAACCGCACAGCCGTCTCTGCGGCTTTCGCTCGCTGCGATGTAGCCGCTGCCGTGTCTAAGAATGATCTGAGCGGCGCCCAAATCAAGGGGCGAAATCGCCGCCAGCCTGTGACCTCGTGCCGCGAGCCCGTCGCGGGCCGCCACCGGCATGGAATCCTCCATATGCACATCGCCGTCGCCATAGCGCCAGCGTGGCGCGTCAATCGCCGTTTGCGGGTTCTGCCCTGAAACCAGCATACGGCTTGCGACTTGCAGATGCCCCTGCGGCTGCATCGACCCACCCATCACACCGAAGGCGGCGACCGGCGCATCGTCTTTTGTGATGAAACCGGGAATGATGGTGTTGAAGGGACGCTTCTTCGGCCCCACGCGATTGGGATGGCCGGGTGTCGTGACAAAGCACGCACCGCGATTGTTGAGGGCGATGCCCGTGCCGGGCACCACAATTCCGCAGCCGAAGCCGCCGTAATTCGACTGGATGAACGACACCATCATGCCGTCCGCATCCGCCGCCGCGAGATAGATGGTTGAGCTGGTGGCAAGCGGTTCCATCGTCGGCGTGCTGGCGCTGTCGCCGCGCACGGAGCGCGCGAGATCATCGAGCCGCGCCGGGTCGAGGAGGTCGTCGGGCGTGACCTCCATGTAGTCCGGATCGGCGACATGCGTTTCGGCGTCGCGCGCGCCGAGCTTGAGTGCCTCAATCTGCAAATGCAGCATCTCTGGACTGTCGGGCGGCAACCCGGCAATGTCGCAGCGCTCAAGGATACCAAGCGCAATCAGTGCCGCGATGCCCTGGCCATTGGGCGGCGTCTCGCGAATGCGGTGGCCAGCGAAATCGACATGGATCGGCGTCACCCAGTCGCTTTGATGCGCCGCCAGGTCCTCCGCTGTCAGCAGCCCGCCATCCGCCGCCGACGCCTTCACCAAAGCATCGCCGAGGGCGCCGTGATAAAGGCTCTCGCCGCGCGTCTCGGCGATCTCCGCCAACGTCTCTGCTTGGTGGGGCGGACGGAAATGCTCTCCCGCTTGCGGCGCGCGCCCGTGCGGCAGGAACGTCTCGGCGAATCCTGTCTGCCGCTCAAGCCGCGACACCTGCTTCTCCCAAATCTGCGCAATGACGGGCGACACGAGAAAGCCGTCGCTGGCATAGCGGATCGCCGGCTCAAACAATGCATCGAAGGGGAGGGCACCGTAGCGCTCGCTGAGCGTCACCCAGGCGGATACGGCGCCGGGGATTGTCGCGGCGTTCCAGCCTTCTTCGGGCATTTCGGGGCCGGCGAAGCGATCCGGCGTCCATCCGGCGGGCGAGCGTCCCGAGCCGTTCAGCGCGACGAGCGCTTCGCCGTCCCAGATGATGGCGAAGGCGTCGCTGCCAAGGCCGTTATTGACCGGCTCGACAATGGTGAGTGCAATCGCCGTCGCCAGCGCTGCGTCCACGGCGTTGCCGCCGCGATGGAGCATGGCGAGCCCGGCTTGCGCGGCAAGCGGCTGAGTCGTGGCTACGCAATTGCGCGCCAGAACCGGCATACGAAACGACGGGTAGGGGAACGCCCAGTCCATTTTGTCTCCGTGGGGTCAGCCGCGGGCCCGCCCATCTCATTAGGGCAAAGCCTCCGCGGGGCCAACGTTGCACCATGGCCGCGACCGCCCGCCCCTGATAAGAGACCGCCGATTGGTCGACGGCGCGGGTGAATCCTAGACGATGTCGGAGCCACTTTTACTCGGCGTGGATGGCGGCGGCACGGAGTGCCGCGCGCGTCTTTGCGATCGCGCCGGCAATGTGCTCGGCAACGGCCTCGGCGGCCCGGCGAACGCGCGGCTTGGCTCAGCGTTTGTGATGGGCTCCATCCTGACGGCAAGCCGGCAGGCCGCTGCGGCCGCCGGGCTCGCTGAGGCCGATCTGAAGCGGGCGCATGCAGGCTTCGGGCTCGCAGGCGCCAACCTGCCGAGCGCCTGTGACGCGCTTCTGGCCGAGCCGCATCCCTTCGCCTCCGTTCACATTGAGACCGATGCCTACGTCGCCTGGCTCGGCGCGTTTGAAGGCGAGGATGGCGCCATCCTGATCATGGGGACGGGCTCTTGCGGCCTTGCCGTTGTCGGCGGCCAGAAATTTGACGTCGGCGGGTGGGGCGCGGAGGTCTCAGACGAGGCAAGCGGCCAGTGGATCGGTCGCGAAGCCGTCCGCCGCTCGCTCTGGGCCTATGACGGACGCGCTGCCCCTTCGCCGCTATCCGATGAGGTGCTGGCGCGTCTCGGCGGCAGCGGCGAGACGGTGGTCGCGTTCGCCACCACGGCACGACCGGCCGACTTTGCCGCTTTGGTGCCGCTTGTGATGGAACACGCTGAGGCGGGCGAACCGCTGGCCGTGGCGCTGATGAATCAGGCGGCGGCCGATGCGGTGTGGTTCATCGAGCGGCTCCTGGAAGTCGGCGCGCCTGCCGTGGCCCTGATTGGCGGTCTGTCCGGACCGCTATCGGCCTGGCTGCCAGAGCGCATTCGCCCGCATCTCGTCGTCCCGCGCCACGATGCGACTCACGGCGGCGTTCTATTGGCGCGGCGGGGATTGGCGGACTGATCGGCGCGGCCGATCTAACGGAACGCCGGTTCGTCGAAGCCGCGCAATTTGCGTGAATGTAGCCGGTCGACGCCCTGCTCACGCAGGAGCCGCATTGTCTCCAGGCCCACCTTGAGATGCTGGCTCACGCGCTCGCGGTAGAACGCGTTGGCCATGCCGGAGAGTTTGAGCTCGCCATGCAGCGGCTTGTCGGAAACGCAGAGCAGCGTGCCGTATGGGACGCGGAAGCGTAGGCCATTCGCCGCCACGGTTGCCGATTCCATGTCCACTGCAATGGCGCGCGACTGGTTGAGCCGATTGAAGAGCTCGTCGAAGCGGAGCTCCCAATTGCGGTTGTCGGTGGTGGCGACCGTGCCGGTGCGAAGCCGCGTCTTCAATTCGTGGCCGCGCAATCCGGTGACCTTGGCGGTCGCCTCCTGGAGCGCCACCTGCAATTCGGCGATCGGCGGCACCGGCACCCACATCGGCAGGTCCTGATCGAGCACGTGGTCGTCGCGCACATAGCCATGCGCCAGCACGTAATCGCCCAGAAGCTGGCTGCGTCGAAGGCCGGCGCAATGGCCGAGCATCAGCCAGCAATGCGGCCGCGTCACCGCCAGATGGTCGGTGATCGTCTTGGCGTTGGCCGGCCCGACGCCGATATTGACCAGCGTGATGCCGTCGAGGTCGTCGCGCGTTAGATGGTAGGCCGGCATCTGCGGCAGGTAGCGCGGTGATTCCGGCTCCGGCGCACCGGCCGAACGCGGCTCGGAAGGGAAGACGAGGTTCCCCGGCGCCACGAAGCTCGTATAGCCGTCCTTGCCGACCTGCTCGCGGCCGAACGCGATGAACTCGTCGACATAGCGCTGATAGTTGGTGAGGAGCACGAAGCTCTGGAAATGCTCCGCTGACGTGCCGGTGTAATGCTGCAAACGGGCGAGCGAGTAGTCGACACGCTCCGCCGTGAAGAGCGCAAGCGGCCGCGGCTGACCCGGCGCGCCGACGAACGATCCGTTGGCAATGCCGTCATCCGTGGCACTGAGGTCGGGCAGCGCGAAATAGCTTTGCAGCGCACGCACATCCTCTTCCGTGATGTCGGTGACGCTCTCTTCAACGACGAAGGGCAGGGGGATCTGCCGGTCGCTGACGCCGACATGGACGGGCACTTCGTGGTGGCCCAGCACGAAGGCGATTTGGTCCCGATAATAGCGGTCGAAAAGGTCCGGCCGGGTGAGCGTCGTGCCGTAGACGCCAGGCTCAAGAAGCACGCCGTAGGATAGCCGCGCATCGACATGCAGGTCGGAGCGCCGCACCGGAACGGCGACATAGGGATAGGCCGCATCGATGCGTTCAAGTTTTTTGCCCTTGGCGCCGGCCGCGAAGGCATCGCGGATCTTGGCCGCGTTGCCGTCATAGATCTCGGTGATCCGCTCCACCGCCTTGTGCGGGTCGTCGAACGGCTGCAGGTCGCGCGCAAAAGGTCCCGCGAGGGACTTGGACGTCGTGGCGCGCTTGCTGGTCATGCTGGCTGTTTATGCCACCTCATGTGTGGAATGCGACGTTGCACAAATCCATCGCGGAGGAAAGCCGCCGCGGCAGTCGATGATCATGCTAGTCGCTGCTGACCGCCACCGGCCGGCCCTCTTTGCGCGACTGCGTCGCCGCATCGGCGAGGCGTTGCGCCTGTAGACCGTCGCGGCCGCTTGGCGACGGTGCCTTGCCGCTAGAGACCGCCTCCACGAACGCCGCCAACTCGCGCCGATACGCGAGCGCATAGCGCTCCAAGAAGAAGTGCAGCGCCGGATCTTTTTGAAAGCCGCTCCCTCCGGCGACTTCCACCGTCGATTCCAGCACATTGTCGGCCCGCAGCATGCCGCCCGATCCGTGCACCTCGATGCGCTGGTCGTAGCCATAGGTCGCGCGTCGCGAATTGGATATCTGTACGAGTTTGCCCGAAGCCGTGCGCATGATCACAAGCGCGGTGTCGACGTCGCCAGCTTCGCCCACCGCCGGGTCGACAAGCGCAGAACCATAGGCGGTGACTTCCACCGGCTCTTCGCCCCCGAGGAGGAAGCGCGCCAGATCGAAATCGTGGATCATCATGTCGCGATAGAGCCCGCCGGACCGCTCCACATAGGACAGCGGCGGCGGCTCCGGGTCACGCGAGATGATGGTCACGATCTCCACTGCTCCGATCGCCCCGTCTGTAATCCGCTGCTGAAGCGCTGCGAAGTTGGGGTCGAAGCGACGGTTGAAGCCGATCATCAGCGGCGTGCCGGCCGCTTCGACGACTTTGAGGCAACTCGCCACGCGCGACGCGTCAAGGTCCACGGGCTTCTCGCAAAGCACCGCCTTGCCGGCCCGCGCGCCGCTTTCGATCAGATCGGCATGCATGTCGGTCGGCGTGCCGATCAAAATGGCGTCGATGTCGCCCGCCTCGATGATGGCTTTCAGATCGCGGACCTCTGCCCCGGTCGCCTCCGCCAGCCGGGCCGCCGTCGCCTGATCGACATCGGCCACAGCGACCAGTTTGGCCTTCTTGGAGGCTGCGATATTGCCGCCGTGAATCTGACCGATACGGCCGGCACCCAGAACGCCGAAACGAAGCATCTTAAGAACTCCTCCCCATCGCCATTTGGTCACGCGCGCGACTGGACCGGACGGGGCGCGGCGTGAGATGAATGGCCCATGCCTATAGCCACATCCTCCGGGCCAGCGCCAGAGCTTGACGTGATCACCATCGGCCGCTCGTCGGTCGATCTCTACGGGCAACAGATCGGTTCACGGCTGGAGGATGTCGCCAGTTTCGCCAAATCGGTCGGCGGCTCGCCCACGAATATCGCCATCGGTGCGGCGCGGCTCGGTCTGAAAAGCGCCGTCATCACCGGCGTCGGCGATGAGCAATTCGGTCGCTTCATCCGCGAGCAGCTTGAGCGCGAAGGCGTGGCGCTCACCGGCGTGAAAGTCGATCCGGAGCGCCTGACCGCGCTTGCCATTCTGTCGGTGGAGGACGACCGCACGTTTCCACTCCTCTTCTACCGCGAGAATTGCGCCGACATGGCGCTCAGCGAAGCCGACATCGATCCCGACTTCATCCGCTCCGCCAGCGCCGTCGTCGTCACCGGCACGCATTTCTCCAAGCCCGGCCCGGAGGCGGCGCAAAAGAAAGCGATCCGCATCGCCCGCGAGGCCGGGCGCCGTGTGGCTTTCGATGTCGACTATCGTCCCAATTTGTGGGGCCTCGCCGGACACGCCGCTGGCGAGGAGCGCTATATCGCGTCAGACCGCGTGTCGGAGCATCTGCAAGCTGTGCTGCCCGATTGCGATCTGATCGTCGGCACGCAGGAAGAACTTCACATCGCCTCCGGCGAGGAGGACGACCTGGCGGCGCTGAAGCGCATTCGCTCATTGAGCGCCGCGACGATCGTGTTGAAGCGCGGGCCCATGGGATGCGTCGTCTTTCCCGGCGACATCCCCGACAGCGTGGATGACGGGATCGTCGGCCAGGGCTTTCCGATCGAGGTCTTTAACGTGCTCGGCGCCGGCGATGCCTTCATGGGTGGCTTCCTGCGCGGTTGGCTCCGCGACGAGCCACACGCCACCTCCGCGACTTGGGCCAATGCGTGTGGCGCGTTCGCAGTGTCGCGGCTCTTATGCTCACCGGAATATCCGACCTGGACGGAGCTGCAGGCCTTCCTGGTGAAGGGCGTCACACATCACGCGCTCCGCCGCGACACGGAGCTCAACCACATCCACTGGGCGACGACGCGCCGCCGCCAGCCGGATTCGCTGTGCGCGCTGGCCATCGATCATCGCGCACAGCTTGTGGCGATGGCTGATGAGGTGGGCGCACCGCATGATCGCATCGGCGCCTTCAAGCAACTGGCCGTGAAGGCCGCGGCCCGTGTCGCCCAAGGCCGGCCGGGCTTCGGCCTGCTTCTCGACGAGACCTATGGCCGCGAGGCGCTCTTTGATGCGGCTGAGCATCCGTTCTGGATCGGCCGTCCGGTGGAGTTGCCCGGGTCGCGGCCGTTGCGCTTTGAGGGCGGGGCGGATGTCGGTTCACGATTGGTCGAGTGGCCGACCCATCACACCGTCAAGTGCCTCGCCTTCTACCACCCAGACGACGCGTCGGCGCTGAAGGATGAGCAAACGCGGGCGCTCTCCGGCCTTTACGACGCCACGCGGCGGCTTGGCCTGGAGCTATTGATTGAGATCATAGCCGGCCGCGACGGTCCGGTGTCCGATGACACAATCGCCCGCGCGCTCGGCGAGCTTTACGTCGCCGGCATCCGGCCCGATTGGTGGAAGTTGGAGCCGCAGGCCTCAGCTGTTGCCTGGGAGGCAATCGGCAACGTGATTGCCGACAACGATCCCTGGTGCCGCGGTGTCGTGATGCTTGGGCTGGACGCGCCGGAGGAAGACCTGGCGTGCGCGCTCCAGGCAGCCGCCAAGGCGCCGGTCGTACGCGGCTTCGCCGTCGGGCGCACCATCTTCGCACCCGCGGCCAAGGACTGGCTCGCCGGCAGAATCGACGACGCGGCGGCGATTGACGACATGGCGTCGCGTTATGGCCGGCTCGTCGGGATGTGGGAAAACGCAAGAAACGATTCTGCGGAGGGATAGGTGTCGAACTTGAAGATCAGACCAACCGCGCCGAACGGCGGCAGCCGCACGATCCACGTGACGCCTGATAGTGCGGGTTGGACCTATGTCGGCTTCGACCTCCATCGCCTCGCGGCGGGCGAGACCGTCCGTGCCGAGACCGGCGACCGCGAAGTCTGCCTCGTCCTGGTCACCGGTATTGCCGAGATCACCGGCGGCGGTCAGGATTTCGGCCGCATCGGCGAACGCATGAGCCCGTTTGAGGGCAAGCCATGGTCCGTCTACGTGCCGGCTGGCGCCGATTGGGCCGTGACGGCGGAGACGGATACGGAGCTTGCGATCTGCTCCGCACCCGGCGCGGCGGGGCACTATGAGGCGCGGCTGATCGGCCCCGATACGCTGCATCAGGAGACGCGCGGCACCGGCTCCAACACGCGTCATGTCACCAACATTCTGCCGGAATGGGAGCCGGCGGAGAGCCTGCTCGTGGTGGAGGTGATCACGCCGGGCGGCAACACCTCATCCTACCCGCCGCATAAGCACGACACCGACAATCTGCCGGAGGAATCGGTGCTGGAGGAGGTCTACTATCACCGGCTTAACCCGCCGCAGGGTTACGCCTTCCAGCGCATCTATACCGACGATCGTACGCTAGACGAGGCAGTGACGGTTGAGGATGGCGACATGACCCTGGTGCCGCGCGGCTACCACCCCTGCGCCGCGATCCACGGCTACGATCTCTATTATCTCAACGTGATGGCCGGCCCGAAGCGCACCTGGAAGTTCCGCAACGAGCCGGCGCATGAGTGGCTGGTGACGGCCTGAGAGCGATTCACTCCGCCGCTTGTTGCGTGTCCGTGTAGCCGTCGAGCGTGCCGGTGATCGTGTAGCGCAGGATCGCCACCACTTGCTCAGGCGTTTCCGCGACGGCCAACGCTGCAGCATCGACCTCCTTCAAAGCATGCTGGTGCTCGGCGGAATGCACCACGATGATCAGTTTGCCGAGTGCTGCGGCATATCCAGCGTCAAAGGCTGCGTTCCACTGCTTGTATTTCTCGCCGAAGCGCACCACGACGATATCGGCCCGCTGGATGAGCGTGCGCGTGCGGATCGCGTTGACCTTGGCGCCCTTGTGATCGTGCCAGAACTTGTCGGCCTCCGCGCCGAGGATCGCCACGCCGCAATCGTCTGACGCTTCGTGGTGCGTCACCGGCGCGGTGAAGGTGACGTCGAGACCGGCTGAAGCCGCGCCGGTCGCAATCCGCTCGCGCCAGTCTGTGTGGATCTCGCCGGAGAGATAGACGCTCCAGGCCATGTCGTGCTCCCTCTATGATGCCCCGTACGGTTGCTGTCGGTCTGGTGGAGACCGGGTTGAAACCGCGCCGGGGCGTGCTAAGCGCGAGTGTAATGCGCAGGAAAGCTCAGAGCCAGCAGGCCAGCATGAGGGAGGTATGATGAGCGACCAATTCAAAGGCAAGGTCGGGATCGTCACGGGCGGAACCCAGGGATTGGGCGAAGCCATCGCGCGGCTCTTCGCCGAGCGCGGCGCCGCAGGCCTGGTGATCGTCGGACGCAACGAAGAGCGCGGCAAGGCCGTGGCCGATGACATCTCAAAGAGCGGCTGCCCGACGCATTTCGTCGCCGCCGACCTGGCGGACATCGCCGCCTGCCGCAAAATCGTCCCCGCGGCGGAGGAAGCTTTCGACCGCGTCGATGTTCTGGTCAATGCCGCCGCTATCACCGACCGCGGGACCATACTCGACACCAGCCCGGAGCTGTTCGACGCCTTGTTCAACGTCAATGTGCGCGCGCCGTTCTTCCTCATGCAGGACGCCGCCAAGGCGATGATCAAGCGCGGTATTTCAGGCACGATCGTCAACATCCTCTCCGTCGCCGCGCATGGCGGCATGCCCTCAATCATCGCCTATAGCGGGACGAAGGGCGCGCTCGCGATCCTGACCAAGAGCGCGGCCTTCTCGCTCATGCGCAACAACATCCGCATCAACGGCCTCAACATCGGCTGGATGGACACGCCGGGCGAAGATCGCATCCAGCGCCTCTATCACGATGGCGGCGACGACTGGCTCGCCAAGGCGGAAGCCGAGGCGCCCTTCAAGCGGATATTGAAGCCGCAGGAGGTGGCGCGCGCGGTCGCGTTCGCGGCAAGCGAGGAGTCCGGCATGATGACCGGGTCGCTCATCGACTTCGAGCAACAGATTCAGGGTTGCGCGGAAGGCGCCGTCTGGCCGAGCGCCGCAATGACGCTCGACTGATTGGATGGGTGCGCTCGCCTTAGAGCCTGTTTGAAAAGCCAACCTCACGGCGCGCGGCCGGATAATCAGACGTTGGCTTGCGCCAAAATGGTCGGTTCCGGCTCTAAGATCAAAAGACCAAGAGCCCGGAACCGGCCTTTTCCGGGCAGGCGGTCGTCTGATTGGCCATCGACAAGGGCGTGGCCGGCATTCTCAAACGGGCTCTTAAAGCTTGGCGAGCGCCAGCCGCGTCACCTGAGCGGTTGGGCCGCCCGGCCGCACCTTGTCGGTGACCGTAATGGCGAGCTGGCCATTGCCGGCGTTGCGGATGGTCATCGTCGCTTTGGTGTCGCCGTTCACCGGCTGCGGCCAGGTGATGGTCAAGACGACGGAATCGCCGCGCCGCCGACCCGACAGGCTGGCCGGTCCGATGGAGGATCCGACATAGACGCCGCTATAGCGGCCCGATGCAGGATCGAAGCTGATATTGGCGCGAATCTGCTTGGAAAAGACGAAAGCGCCGCACTTGCCGCTCATGGTGACGGCGTTGGCCGACGGCTGGCCGGTCAAGGTGCAGCGCACGCGATTGGGTCGTTCGCTGGCGTTGCGCAAGACCTCGCCGGAGCCGGAGAACGACCCGGCAAATCTCTCAAAGAAACGCGCCTCAGACGCGTTTGCCGTTCCGATAAAGAGCCCCCCAACAAGCGCCAGGCCGGCAAGCGCGGCGCTGATGGAATGTAAGTGCATCTCAAATGCCTCCGAAGTGATGTGTCGCCTCCTAGCGCAACCGCCGGCCAAAGACCGGGCTCATCGCCGATTAGGCTAAATGCGTAAGGAAGGATGCGCCGCCGTTAACCGCGCCAACGCGGCGGCAATGCGGTCGCGATGCGGCTATTGTGAGCCGAGCGCCGCGCGGATCGCCTGGTTGCCGCGCGCCACAGCATTGGCAAGCGCCTGACGCGCGCTCTGCTGCCCCGCGAGCATCGCCTCGAACTCATCGTTCTGGATATTGCGCAGTTCCGGTAGGTTAATGGCGCGGATGCCGCGCGAATTCTGCGTCGGCTCCTTGCCGATCATCTGCAGGATCGGCTGCTCGCGCCCCGGGCCCGCATCGTAGAAGCCTGCCGCCTTGGTCGCCTCATAGGCCGCCATGGTGACCGGAAGATAGCCGGAGGCCTGATGCAGCGCCGACTGCACGTCCGGCTGAGACAGATAATCGAAGAAGGCGGCGACGCCCGCGTAGTCGGTCTCTGCGTGTCCGGCGAAGACCCACAAACTGGCGCCGCCGGGGACGGTGTTTTGCGGCGCGCCTTCGGCAGCCGGCTCGTAAGGCAGCGGGCCCGTCCCGAAGTCGACGCCCGACGCCGCGATATCGCCGAGCCCGCCTGAGGATTCCGTCAGGAGGCCGCATTCGCCCGACATGAAGAGGTTCTTGGCCTCCGACGTGCGGCCGCCGTAACGAAACACACCATCGCGCGCCAGACTGGCGATCTCCTGCATGTGCTTCACGTAGAGCGGCTGATCGATCATCAGCTCAATGTCCAGACCGGCGAGCCCGTTTTCCTTCGTCGCGTAGGGCAGGTTGTTCCACGCCGCATAATTCTCCAGATGGATCCAGGTGAACCAGGTCGAGGTGTAGCCACACGACGCGGCGCGCGCGCCGACGATGCGACGCGCGTGCCGCCACACCTCCGGCCAGGTCTGAGGCGGCATATCGGGGTCGAGCCCGGCGCGCGCGTAGACCGCCTTGTTGTAATAGAGGATCGGCGAGGAGCTGTTATACGGGAAGGACAGCATCTGCCCGTCGGGTCTTGAGTAATAGGCGACGATGCCGGGCAGGTACTGGCTCTTGTCGAAGGCGCCGCCGCCCATCTCAAGAACCTCCGAGACCGGCACGATGGCGTGGTCGGCGTTCATCATCACGCCGGTTCCGACATCGAAGACCTGGATGATGTGCGGTTGGTCGCCGGACTCGAAGGCCGCAAGGCCGGCCTCAAGCACCTCCGCATAGGTTCCCTTGAAGACCGGGACGACGCGATAGTCGGATTGAGAGCGGTTGAAATCGTCGGCGAGATTGCTCAGCACCTGATTGCGCGCGCCAGTCATGGCGTGCCACCACTCAATCTCAGTGTCCGCCAAAGCGACGCTCGCAAAGTTCGCTGCGAGCGCGGCGGCGGCAAATGAGGTGAGCAAACGGTTTCGCTGAAGGCCTTGCATCAGCTAAGCATACGCCCCCCGCGCCAGCGGTCCATGACAGGTTTGTGACGATCTTATGTCGTTTCGAATGCCAGCGATAGGTTGCATCCGGCGCCCGAAGCACAATCGTGGGGGATCGCTCGGAGGGAAATGCAGGTGATCACGGTCTTCGGCTCCATCAACCTCGATCTAATCGGACGCGTGGATCGCCTGCCGCGACCTGGCGAAACCGTGCCCGGCGACGCCTTTGCCACCGCGCCGGGCGGCAAGGGCGCCAACCAGGCGCTGGCTGCCGTGCGCGCCGGTGCGGCCGTGCAGATGGTCGGCGCGGTCGGTGACGGCGCCTTTAGAGACGAGGCGCTGGCGCTGCTTCGCGCCGATGGCGTCGATCTTGAACGCGTGCGCGTTGCGGGCGGCGCCACCGGCGTCGCGCTCATCCTTGTCGATCAGGCGGGTGAGAACGTCATCGCGGTCATTCCAGGCGCCAACGGCACACTCACACCGGACGACGCGGCGGCGCTCACCTTTACGGCCGAGGACGTCCTGCTGCTTCAGCTTGAGGTGCCCGTCGCCGCGATCGAGATGGCGGCGAAGCGCGCCCGCGATGGCGGAGCGGCGGTGCTTCTCAACCTGGCGCCGTTTCGCACCGATGCGCTTCATCTGGTGCAGCACGCCACGCATCTCATCGTCAACGAGACGGAATGCGCGGGCGCAGCGGATGCGCTGGGGGTCGCCGAGGGGACATTGGAAGACCGCGCCAAAGCGCTTGCCGCCGACCAGGCCGTCAGCGTGATTGTCACGCTGGGCAAGGACGGCGTGATGGCGATTGCCGATGGCGCCATGGAGCGTGTTGCGGCGCCTCAGGTTGAAGCCATCGACACGGTCGGGGCAGGCGACACGTTCTGCGGTTACTTCGCCGCCGGTCTTCTGGAGGGGCTGGCGCAGGCCGACGCTTTGGAGCTTGCTGCAACAGCGGGAAGCCTCGCCTGCACAAAGGCCGGCGCACAGCCCTCCATCCCGCTTCGTCGTGACGTCGCGTCTATGCTTGACCGATAGTCCGGTTCGCATCTCTGTTCGGCTTTTGAGGCAAATCAACGCGCGGCGTGGCGCAATACCGACGCGTTCAGATGACCGACACGAGAACCGGGCTGCGCTGACGCCCAGTACGATGTCCGCTGAGAAATCCGCACCGCGACTGCACCATCTGGATCATCTGCGCGCTGCTCTGGTCATCCTCGTGGTGCTGCATCACGTCGCGCTCGTCTATGGCGCCGCCGCGCCGTTCTATTACCAGGAGCCGCCCTTCGACGACCCTGTTGCGTTTATGGGTTTGGCGGTCTTTGTGCTTCTGAATCAGTCCTGGTTCATGGGCGCGCTTTTCTTGTTAGCGGGCTACTTCACGCCGGCATCGTTCGACAGCAAAGGCCCGGCGCAGTTTCTCAAGGGTCGTCTCGTCCGCCTCGGCATTCCGATCCTGGTGGGCATCTTCGTGCTTGAGCCGATCGCGCGGCTCGGCTTCTTCCTCATGCCGGCAAGCATGACCGGGATAACGGACGAGCCCGATTGGTCGACCTACCCGCACCTACTCGGCCTTGGGCCGCTTTGGTTCATCGCCATGCTGTTGGCTTTCGACTTCGGCTACGCCGCGTGGCGGGCCGTGACAAAACCGCCATCCACGGCCGCGCACGACAGCATGCGTCCTGGCTTAGTTACGGTCTGCGCGTTTGTTCTGGGACTGGCGGCGGCGAGCTATCTCCTGCGCATCGTGGTTCCGCTGGGTGAGGAGGTTCGTTTGATCGCGCCGTTCCTGAACTTCCCGACGATCGCCTACCTCCCGCAATATCTGAGCTTCTTCGTGCTCGGCATTGCCGCCTACCGGCTCAACTGGCTCAACGATCTGCCCCAGGCAGTCGGGCTTGCGGGCTTCGCGGTCGCCTTGGCCGCGGCGGTGCTGTTGCTTCCGCTCGCGCTGAGCGGTGAATTCCTGAATCTGATATTCGCCGAGAACGGAGGCTTCACCGGCCGCGGGCATTGGCAGTCGGCAATCTATGCGTTGTGGGATTCAACGATGGCGGTCGGCCTGTCGCTTGGCGCAATCGTGCTCTTCCGCCGGTTCTTCGATCAAAGCGGGCGGCTCGGCGCGTTCCTGTCGCAGCACAGCTACGCGGTCTACGTCATCCACGCCCCGATCCTTGTGTTCGGCGCCTATGCGATGCGTACTGTCGAGCTGCCGGCGTTGGCAAAATTCTGTCTGGCCGCGATCGTGCTGACCCCGCTCTGCTTTGCGGCGGCGTTCGTCATCCGGAAGCTGCCCTTGGCAAAGCGCGTCTTCTGAACACCGATCAGCCCGTGAACGGGAATATCAGCGCAATCAGCGGCGTTCCGACCACCACGACGAGGATGGAGAGCGGCAGACCGAGCCGCCAATAATCGCTGAACCGATAGCCGCCAGGGCCCATCACCAGCGTGTTCGACTGGTGGCCGATCGGCGTGAGAAAATCCGACGCCGCGCCGAGCGCTACCGCCATCAGGAACGGATCGGGATTGTAGCCGAGGCCATTGGCGAACTGCGCGGCGATCGGCGCCATCACGAGCACGGTCGCTGCGTTGTTGAGGAAGGGCGTGACCGCCATGCCGGCAATCAGGATGAGCGCCAGCGCACCGTGCGGCGGCAGAGCGGACCCGGCGGCGGAGAGCCACATCGCGATCAAATCGGTGGCGCCGGTCGATTGCATGGCGGCGCTGATGGGGATGAGCGAGCCGATCAGGATGAGGAGAGGCCAGTCCATGACGTCATACGCTTGGCGTAGGCTGATCGACTTCAACACGACGAGAAGCACCGCCGCGCCGAAGAACCCGAAGGCCACCGGCACGATCTGCGTTGCTACCAAGGCCATCGCCGCTGCGAGCACGAGGATCGGAAGATAGCGCCGGCGGTCCTGTCCAAGCCGGATGTCGCGATCCGCAAGCGGCAGGCATCGCAACTCGCCGAGCGCCTCCGGCATCTGCTTGAGATTACCCTGCAGCACGACCACATCGCCCGCCTGGAACCGGATGGTGCGCAGGCGTCGCGTCAGGCGCTGGCCGCTGCGGCTGACAGCGAGCACGCCGACCTGATAGCGCTCCGCAAGCTGCGCCTGCCCGGGCGTGCGCTCCACCAGCGGGGATCCGGCCATGACCACCGCTTCCATGACGCCGAAATCGTCGCCGGCGCTGGCAGCCTTTCCAGACTCCGGCTCCGTTGCATCATCATTGTCGCTGCCGGCGAGCTTCAGCTTGGCCTGCGCGACGATCTGCTCCAGCGCTGAGGACTCGCCCTCAAGAAGCAGCGTGTCACCCGCTTCCAACGTCCAGCTCGGCGAGGGTGTGACGCGGCGAAAGCGCTCGCGGATGATCGTGACGACCTGAACCTCGCCCTCGCCGATCAACTCGAGATCGGCGACGGTCTTGCCGACATAGGGCGAGTCGTCCGTGAGCAGCGCCTCCGTCGTGTAGCTGTGGATGCTGAAAGC
Organism: Afifellaceae bacterium; assembly: GCA_028284625.1. Lineage (GTDB taxonomy): Bacteria > Pseudomonadota > Alphaproteobacteria > Rhizobiales > Afifellaceae > DASWJZ01. The sequence continues at coordinate 93,174 of JANQRH010000013.1, forward strand.
CGCATCGACGGAGGCAGCACCCTTGCGGTCGCCGGGCAGGAGGCGATAGCCGAATGTGAGAAACACGACACCGGCGGCGGCGATGCAAAAGCCGACCGGTGTGAAGTCGAACATGCGGAACGGCGCGCCGAGCAAGTCCTCCCGCATTTGCGAGACAATCACATTGGGCGAGGTACCAACCAGCGTCATGGTGCCGCCCATCAGCGAGCCGAAGGCCATCGGCATGAGCAGGAACGACGGCGATGTGTTGGTGCGTCGCGCCAATTGAAAGGCGACAGGCATCAACATGGCGAGTGCGCCGATATTCTTGACGAAAGCCGCCATCAGCGTCACCGCGGTGACGAGAACAAAGATCACCGCTTGCGGCGAGGTAAGGTAGGGCCCGAGCTGGCGCAGCACCTGCTCCACGATCCCCGAACGCGCGACCGCCGAGCTGACCAGAAGCGCCGACGCGACAATGATGACGATGTCGTCGCTATAGCCGAAGAAGGCCTCTTTGGCGGGGACGATCCCGACCACGACCGCGACAGCGAGCGCGCAAAGCGCCACCAGGTCGTAGCGGTAACGGCCCCACACGAAGAAACCCATCATGCCGAGGATGACGGCAAACGCGAGGCCCTGCTGAAGCGTCATAGGAATGGTCCGCCGAGCTTAGCCGCGCTTGCCGGCGGCATCGGCAGCCTTTGCTTCGCGCTTCGGGTCGCTCGCGGCCGCATCGTAAGCGTCGTCCTTGTCCGGCGCTTCGCGGCTGCGATGTGGCTCCGATATCGTGCGGATCGCCTCCTGCAGCTGCTCCGGCCCGGTGATGCCCTTTGCCAGATCGCTCAAGGTCACGATGCCGACAACCTTGCCGCTATCGTCGAGGACCGGCATGCGGCGGATCTGGTGCTCGCGCATCTCCGCCACGACCGCTTCGAGCGCGTCGTCATCCCGGCAGGTGTGAAGCGCCTTCGACATGACATCTTGTACGATCGCCTCGGCTGGATGCCGGCCTTCGACCACCACACGCAGAATGACGTCGCGGTCGGTCAGGACGCCGACAAGCCCGTTCTCGTCGCCGACCAAAACGGCGCCGACATCGAACTCCGCCATCTGCGTCGCGGCTTCCTGCACCGTCGCGGTCGGAGCGACGGGATCAATGCCGCGCGTCATCACCTCAGCCACTCTCATCCGACCGCCGCACCTTAGAATTGTCTACCGGGAAACCGCCTAGTGTCCCGAATCTGACGTTCGCATCATTGTTCAGCCCGCTCCGAACGAACGTCAGATTCGATAGGGACACCAGGCAAAATATTGAGTTGAGTGCGGTTTTTGGGGTTTGAAGTTCCACTGATGAGCCCGCCGGAGCAATGGTAGGAACTTCAAACCCACCACACTGGTATAACTGCGTCCGCTATGGTTCCGCCGGGCGAGAGCGCGCCGCAGCATAGCGGCGACGTTCGACGGACGGAAGCACGGAATCAGGCGTTGAGGAGATCGTCCAGGCCGAGGGGCTCTGTGACCATTGCCAGCGTGCCGCTGGCGTCGCGCGGCCAGGCCTCGCGCGGCCTATCGCAATAGAGCTCCACGCCATTCTGGTCGGGATCACGCAGATAAAGCGCCTCGGAGACGCCGTGGTCGCTGGCGCCATCCAGCTCAATGCCGGCCTTGATGAGCCGGCGAAGCGCATCGCCCAGAGCCGCACGCGTGGGGTAGAGGATGGCGAGATGATAGAGCCCGGTCGTGCCCGGCGCGGGCGGCTGGCCGCCGGCGCTTTCCCATGTGTTGAGCGCGATGTGGTGGTGGTATCCGCCGGCGGAGATGAACGCCGCCTGCGATCCGTAGCGTTGCATCACCTGAAAGCCGAGCACGCCGCAATAGAAGCCAAGCGCACGCTCAATATCGGCAACCTTCAAGTGGATGTGGCCGATACGCACATCCGGGGCGATCGGCGCGGCTAGGTCGGTCGTCGCGACTTCCGGCGCGTCGGGTTTATCGAGCATTGGTCCTACCTAGTGGTCGGGGCTCAGGCCGGCAAGGCGCGGCACTATTCGGCGCGAGCCGCGACAGGCTCCGTTGCCGGGCCGCGCGTCAGGATGAAGAAGCCGATGGCGCTGCCGAAGACGACCGCCCCGAGCAACGCCGTAACGCCGAGCACAAGCGGAAAGCCGTTGATCCCATGCAGGAGCGCGATCATGGGAACCGCCAGGCCGCTCACGCCGAAACCGAGAAAATAGCGCAAGCCAAACGCCTTGGCTCTGAGATGCGGGGCGACGTAGCGCGCGATCATGGCGTCGTTGATCACCACCTGGCCGTAGATGGACGCCATGGCGAGCACCATACCGATGATCATGGGAATGCCGAGCGCAAACGCGGCAATGGCCAGGCCGACCGGTTGCAGTAGCGATAGTCCGACGAACAGTTTTGGCAGCTCGATCCGGTCGACGAGGCGGCCCATGGTGAGCTGCGTCAGCGCACCGAGGATGAAGACCGACGTGGCCAGCATGCCGATTGAGGATAGCGGCAGATCGAAACCGAGGCGCTCATCGAACACCTTTGGCAGCGCGATCGTCACGACATTGAAGGTGATGCCGCCGGCGATCACGGCCACCAGATAAAGCGTCGCGATCGCTGCGGGGCGAGCGATCGGCAGCGTCTTTGCAGTCTCGCCGGGCGGCTTATGCGCTGCGTTTCGCTCGCTTGGAACCTGCGCAATGAACAGAACGCCGATGGCGATGGAAATGGCGCCGGGAAGGGCGAAAGCGGCGCGCCATCCAAGCTCCGCCGCGATAAGCGCCGTGACGCCGGAGGCGAGTGCCGCGCCGATGTTTCCCCACACGCCGTTTTTGCCGAGTTCGCGTCCGAGCCTCGTGGCATTGCTGACCAGCATCGCGGACCCGACCGGGTGATAGATCGCCGCGAAGCAGCCGAGAATCAGAAGCAGCAGCGCAAAGACGAGTGGCGTCGTCGCGAATGCCAGGCCGACGCACGACACGCCCGAGCCCAGGAAGAAAGCAGCAAGCAGATTGCGCCGTCCGACCCGGTCCGCGACCCAACCGATCGGCAGAGACAGGAGGCCAAAGGCGAGAAAGGTGCCGGTCGCCAGCCCGATCAACTCGCCATAGGCGAGCCCGCGCTCCGCCGCGATCGCGATCACCGCGGTCGGATAGATCAGGACGACGAAATGCACAAAGGCATGCGCGATGTTGACGAAGCGGATCGTGCGGGTGGCGATGATGTCGGGATTCATGGCGATCCGATTCATCTGGGGCATAGCTTCGCTATTCCCATTAGGGAATAGCGAACGCGCGCGGTCAAAGCAACTTTGCGGCAAACTTGACGCGCATCTCCGTCGTCTCTCCTGGCTGAAGCACGCGCAGATCGTTGGCTTCCGGGCCACCCGGTTTGGCGAAGGCGTTGACTTCGTGCGTCACCGGCTCAAAGCAGAAGAAGTCGCAATCCCTGTCGGGCGAGAAGACGTGGTAATAACGCGTCGCCCGATCCGCCTCGATATCGAGAGCCACGCCGCGATCGGGCCATTCGATGCGGGCGCTTCCGTCCCATCCGGCAAATCCGTTGTCGATGAGATCGTCGGGCAGGCCGCGCGCTTTGGAATAGTCCCATCGCTCCGGAACTGGCTCCGGCTCGCGCGTCTCAGGCGCGTCTGGCGGCTGCTCAAGCCAGGCGCCTTTGGCCCTGGCCTCAAGCGTGACACCCGGCGACCGCACGAACCACGGATGCAGGCCGAGGCCGTAGGGGAGAGGCTCTGCGCCGCGATGTGTCACGGAAAGCGCGATGTCCAGCGCGGCGTCGGTCAGGCGAAACACCTGTTCCGCCTCGTAGTCGAAGGGCGGGATGGTGCGGCTCCGCAGCGTCAGCACAACGCGGTCGCTTGTGTGCGCCGCAACCTCCCATGGCGCCTGCCACCCGTCACCGTGCAGCGGAAAGGGCTCAAGCGGGTCGTTGGGTGCGATCGGATGAAAACGACCGTTGAACGAGATGCCGCCGCCTGACAGACGGCCGAACCACGGCACCATCGGGCTGCACGCCATGGCCCGCGGGTTCTCTGTCTTGCCGTCCCAGGGCCGCAGGATCGGCACCGACGTTTCGCCTTGCTTCAGGTGGAAGGCGGCAACGGCACCGCCGATTGCAGGCAAGAGGTCCACCCGCGCGGCATCCGACTCCATGATAATGCGGCCGTCCATCTCGCCTCCCACGAAACGCCCTTGACGAAGGATTAGCCCGCCGCGATAGATCATACAAATTGCGGGCCGTGAGCGTGGCCTGTGATCGCTTCTACGGCCGCGCGGGTTCTCCACGGGCCGCCGGATCGAGGGGCCGAGGCCGGCGGGGTCTCCGGGGAGTTGGGATGCGTCTCATCCAGTTTGTCGAACGCGACGGCGCGCGCGCCGTGGGCGCCATCTTGGATGGCGCGACGCCAAGGCTCGTGGAAGGTGCGGAAAGCGTTCGCGATCTCGCCCTTGAGGCGCATCGCGAAGGCCGCACGCTGGCTGCGACCGTGGAAGCGCATGGGCTGGGCGAGGCGGTGGACTACGATGCCATCATGGCGGAGAAGCGCATATGCCTGCCGCTTGATCATCCTGAGCCGTCGCGCTGCGTGGTGGCGCTGACCGGCCTGACGCATCTCGGGAGCGCGCAATCGCGCGACGACATGCACGCCAAGCTGCAATCCGACGACCTCACCGATTCCATGAAGATGTTCAAGCTCGGCTTGGAGGGCGGCAGGCCCGCGGCCGGCGCGATCGGCGTGCAGCCGGAATGGGCCTACAAGGGCGACGGTTCGTGGCTTGTTGCGCCCGAAGAGCCGCTTGAGCTGCCGGGCCATGCCGATGACGGTGGCGAGGAGGGCGAGGTCGCCGGCCTTTACGTGATTGGCGATGACGGCGCGGTGCTGCGCGTCGGCTTTGCACTCGGCAACGAGTATTCCGACCATGTCATGGAGCGGAAGAACTACCTCTTTCTCGCGCATTCCAAGCTCCGGCAATCGTCGTTCGGTCCGGAGCTTCTTGTCGGCGATTTGCCGGAGGCTGTGTCCGGCACCATCCGTATCGTCCGCGATGGGGCCGACCTGTGGCAGGGCGAGCTTCTCTCCGGCGAAGCCAATATGTGCCACTCCATCGCCAACCTTGAGCAGCATCACTTCAAATATGCCGGCTTCCGTCGCCCCGGCGACGTGCATGTCTACTTCTATGGCGCAAGCGGACTGAGCTGCTCCGATGGCGTCACGGCCAAGCCCGGCGATGTGTTTGAAGTGGCCTGTCCGGAATTCGGCCGGCCGCTGCGCAATCCACTGGTCGCCGGCCCGCCCGACGCGGCGCTGTCGGTGACGAAACTCTGATTGGTACTGACACGGGGACATAAATGAGCGAGCTGCACCGTAACCTCGTCGCCGGCGAATGGGTCGAAGGCGACGAGGTCTCTGACAACATCAACCCGTCCAACACAGACGAGGTGGTCGGCCGCTATGCGCGCGCCTCCAAGGCCGATGCTGAGCGCGCCGTCGCCGCCGCCAAGGCCGCACTTCCCGCCTGGTCGCGCTCTGGCATTCAGCAGCGCTACGACATCCTCAAAGCCGCGTCGGATGAAATTCTCGCCCGCAAGGCCGAGCTCGGCCGACTTCTGTCGCAAGAGGAGGGCAAGACGCTCGCCGAAGGCATCGGCGAGACCGTTCGCGCTGGGCAGATCTTTGCGTTCTTCGCCGGCGAGGCGCTGCGAATTTCCGGCGAGCTCATCCCCAGCGTCCGTCCCGGCGTGGAGGTGACGACACAACGCGAACCCGTCGGGGTCGTCGGGGTGATCACGCCGTGGAACTTCCCGATCGCCATCCCCGCCTGGAAGATCGCGCCGGCCTTGGCCTACGGCAACACAGTGGTCTTCAAGCCGGCCGACCTCGTGCCGGGCTGCGGCTGGGCGCTGGCCGATATTTTGGCGCGCGCCGGTCTGCCGGAAGGCGTGCTGAATCTCGCCATGGGGCGCGGCTCTGTCGTCGGGCAGACGATCCTCGATAGTCCTGACGTGGACGCGATTTCCTTCACCGGCTCCGTGGAGACCGGCAAGCGTGTCGCCGCTGCTTCCGCTGAGAACATGCGCCGCTTCCAGCTAGAGATGGGCGGTAAGAACCCGCTGGTCGTGGTCGATGACGCCGATCTGGCGAATGCGGTGGAATGCGCCGCCAATGGCGCGTTCTTCTCCACCGGCCAGCGCTGCACCGCGTCGTCTCGACTGATCGTGACGGAGGGCATCCACGACCGCTTCGTCGATGCGTTGGTTGAACGCATGCAGGCGCTCAACGTCGATGATGCGCTGAAAGATGGCACGCATATCGGGCCGGTCGTCGACGCCTCGCAGCTCAAGCAGGACGAGGACTACATCGATATTGGCCGCAAGGAGGGCGCCAAGCTCGCCTGGGGTGGCGAACGGCTGAACCGCGGCACGCCCGGCTTCTACCTGCAACCTGCGCTCTTCACCGAGACGACCAACACTATGCGCATCAACCGTGAAGAGATTTTCGGGCCGGTGGCGACAGTGATCAGGGTGAAGGATTACGACGAGGCGCTTGCCGTCGCCAACGACACGCCCTTCGGGCTGTCATCGGGCATCTGCACCACGAACCTGAAGATCGCCACGCACTTCCGCGACAACTCTGAGGCCGGCATGGTGATGGTGAACCTGCCGACGGCAGGGGTCGATTATCACGTGCCTTTCGGCGGCCGCAAAGGCTCCTCCTACGGTCCGCGTGAACAAGGTCGCTACGCAGTGGAGTTCTACACCGCGGTCAAGACCAGCTACACCCTGCCGGTTTAGCTTCAGGTATGGCAATGGCGGCGGGCGCGCTTATCGGGGTCGACTGGGGCACGACGAGCCTGCGCGCCTTCTTGCTCGATGGCGACGGCGCCATTCTCGATCGCCGCGAGGGGCCGCACGGCATCATGAACGTCAAGGACGGCGGCTTTGCGGGCGTGCTGTCTGAAACGATCGGGCCATGGCTCAGCGCCGGCGCGCCACCCGTGCTATTATCCGGGATGATCGGCAGCCAACAGGGCTGGGTCGAGGCGCCTTATGTCGAAGTGCCGGCGGGGATTGCCGATCTCGCTTCGGCTCTCGTCACCGTGCCCTTCGATGATGCCAGTGTGCGGCTGGTCGCCGGCCTCAAGGACACGTCCGGGACGATGGCCGATGTGGTGCGGGCAGAAGAGGTGCAGGTGCTTGGCGCCATGACGCGACTCAGCATCGACAAGGGTCGCTTCCTGCTGCCCGGCACGCATTCCAAGTGGATTGAGGCCGAAGGTGGCCGCATCGCGCGCTTCGCGACCTACATGACCGGCGAGGTCTACGACGTGATGCGCAGCCACACGCTTCTCGGCCGGATGATGCAAGACGGCGAGATGGACGTCGAGGCCTTTCACCAAGGGGTCAGCGCCGGGGCGGAGGAGGGCACGCCGGGCGCGCTGCTTCATCGCTTCTTCGGCGTACGCACGGCCGGCCTGTTCGGACGCTGCGCGCCATCCGGTCTGGCCGATCTGTTGAGCGGGCTCCTGATCGGCGCGGAGCTTGCCGATCAGCTCCGCGTTGACCGCGGCGACGTCCATATCGTTGCATCGGCGTCACTCGCCAAACGCTACGAGCTGGCGGCGTCGCATCTCGGGCTGAAGGCCCATTCCGTCTCCGCCGATTGCGTCGCCGATGGGCACGTCGCCATCGCCAAGCTGGCCGGCATAATCTGAGGTTTCGCACGGCATGAAAGACCTCTCCGAAGCCATGGCCGAACTGCCGCTTGTCGCCATCCTGCGCGGCCTCAATCCGCATGAAGCGGAAGCCGTTGGCGGCGCGCTGGTGGAGGCGGGGTTTCGACTGATCGAGGTGCCGCTCAATTCGCCCGACCCGCTGCGCTCCATCGAGATCCTCGCCAAGCGCTTTGGCGATGACGCGCTGATCGGCGCCGGCACCGTGATGTCTCCACAGGAGGCGCGCGCGACGTTGGCGGCCGGAGGACGGCTTGTGGTGACGCCGCATGTTGACCCGGAGGTGATCGGCGCGGCCAAAGCATCGGGCGCTTGGTGCGTGCCCGGCATTGCCACGCCGAGCGAGGCTTTTGCGGCGCTGAGGTCGCGGGCCGATGCGCTGAAACTCTTTCCGGCCGAGGTGCTGCCGCCGTCCTTCGTCAAGGCGGTGAAGGCGGTGATTCCTCCCGACGTGCCGCTCCTGCCGGTCGGCGGCATCAATCCGCAGACGATGAGCGACTACGTGGCGGCCGGCGCTGCCGGTTTTGGTATCGGCTCAGCACTTTATGCGCCGGGCGTCACGGCAGACGAGATCAGCCGCCGTGCCCAGGCTTTCGTCGTTGCGTGGCGCGCCATCGGCCACTGATTCCGCCGAGGTCCGGCGCCAAGCGGCCATCATGGACCGGACACGATAGAGTGCTTAGACTTTCAACTCGCCGAGCAAGCATTGTAGTCGCCCGATAGAGCGTCAAAGAGGTTTGTTGAATCGCCCCGACGCTCTATCTCTTTGTTGAAGCATGATCTTTTCCGAAAACCGGTGACCACTTTTCGGGATCATGCTTAGCAGCGCCGGAGGTGGAAGGTGCCCAGCAGGTTCGACGAAGAGAAGGCTCGCCGCATTGCCGATGCGGTCAAGATCGTCGCCACCGATCCGGACGGCGAGATGCTGTCGTGCTTCACCGAGCTTCTGTTTGCGCACGCCGCCGGCGAGGACATCGTTGAGTATGGGTCCGATGCGCTCGCCGCGATCAGCCGCGAGGCCTTCGCGTTCTTCCGCCGGCGACCTGAGCCGAGCGCGGTGCGCGTCGGCGATATCGCCGGAACCGACCTCAAGGGCCGCTCGCACACCGCCATTGAGCTGAGCACCGCCAACCGGCCCTTCATTTTCGATTCCGTTCTTGGCGAGCTGCAAGCGCTTGGGCACATGGCACATCTTGTTGTGCATCCCATCATCGAGGTGGAACGCGACGAGGCCGGCGACGTCACGGCCATCGGTCCGTCGTCATCCGGCGACCGCCCGCGCGAAAGCTTCGTGCATGTGCATGTGGTGCTTATCCGCGACGAGGCGACCAAGGCGGAGCTCGTCGATAAGCTGACGGGGCTGCTCCGTGAAGTGAAGCTCGCCACCGAAGATTGGCGCGCCATGCGCGTGAAGCTTCACAGCGCCATCAACGATTTCAGCATCGATCATCCGACGCTGGATGAGGCTGTCACCGACGAGACGATCGCTTTCCTGCAATGGCTGGAGGAGGACAATTTCGTTTTCCTCGGCATGCGCGAATTTGCCTATAGCGGCGGCCCGGACGATCTCGTCGAGACGCCGAAGCAGGGCCTCGGACTGTTGCGCGACCCCGACGTGACGGTGCTGAGGCGCGGCTCGGAGGCGGTGACCATGACGCCGGAAATCCGCGCTTTCCTCGTCGCTAACGATCCAATCATCGTCACCAAGGCCAACGTCAAGTCGCGCGTCCACCGCCGCGACTACATGGACTATATCGGCATCAAGATATTCCAAGACGGCAAGGTCACCGGCGAGTTGCGCATCGTTGGCCTTTTCACGTCGACCGCCTTCACGCGCTCCGTGCAGCGCATTCCGCTGATCCGTCGCCAGGTCGATGAGATTTTGCGTTGCGCCGGCCTCGATCCCGTCAGCCATTCCGGCAAGGCGTTGCTCAACGCCCTGGAGCATTATCCGCGCACCGAGCTGTTCCAGGCCGACATTCAATATCTCTACGAATCGGCCATGGCCATCCTGCGGCTGGAGGAACGGCCGCGCGTGCGGGCATTGCCGCGGCGTGACCGCTTCGACCGTTTTGTCTCAGTCCTCGTCTTCGTGCCGCGCGACCGCTATTCCTCCGACCTTCGCGAGCGGATCGGCCTGGCGCTGTCGGAAATGTATGACGGTCGGCTGTCGGCCTTCTTCCCCGACTTCTCCCTGACGCATCTGACGCGCGTGCAGTTCATCGTCGGGCGCAATCCGGGCGAAGGGCCGGACCCGGCACAGGACGAGCTGGAGCAGCGCATCCGCGCATTGGTGCGCAACTTCGACGACGATCTCGCGGAAGCGCTTTCCGCCGCTTTTCCGCCGGACCAAGCAAGCCAGCTACAGGCAACCTATGCCGGCGCCTTCACGACCGACTATCGTGCCGCTTTCACGGCTCAGGACGCACTGCGCGACATGGAGGTCGCCGAGCAGCTGAGCGCTGACGACATTGAGGTCTGTTTCTTCCGGCGCCCCGGCATGCCGGAAGCCCGGACGATCATGAGCTTCCATCATTTGGGCGACCCGATCCCGTTGTCGCGGCGCGTGCCGCTTTTAGAGTTCCTCGGCTTCTCCGTGATCAACGAGCGCACCTACCGCATCCGCCGCGTCGGCGCAGAGCATCTTTATCTGCACGACATGACGCTCGTGCGCGCCGACGATGCGCCGTTCGACGTTGATGCCGCCGAGCGCCTCCACGACACCGTGCTCGCAGTGTGGGGCGGCAAGGCGGAAAGCGACGGCTTCAACATGCTGGTGCTGACCGCCGGGCTGACCTGGCGTCGCGCAGCGCTGCTGCGTGCCGTGGCGCGTTACCTCCGGCAGACCGATCTTCGCTATTCCATCGACTATCTGGCCGGCGCGCTGCAGCGTTATCCGGCCATTGCCCAGCTTCTCGTGGAGCGCTTCTTTGCGCGCTTCGATCCGACGACCAAGCAGCGCGACAAGACCGAGCAGCGGCTGAAGAAGGCATTCGAGGCAGCGCTGGAAGAGGTGGCGAGCCTCGACGACGACACCATCCTGCGCGCCTACGGCAGCGTCATTGACGCCACGCAGCGCACCGACTTCTTTGCAATCGCCGAGGCAGACGAGCCGGCGGCCGTGACGCTGAAGATCGATCCGCAAGACCTGCCCTTCGTGCCGCTGCCGCGCCCATTCCGCGAAATCTTCGTGCATTCGCCGGAAGTGGAGGGCGTGCATCTGCGCTTCGGTCCGGTGGCGCGCGGGGGCCTGCGCTGGTCCGACCGGCCGCAGGATTTCCGCACTGAGGTGCTCGGCCTCGTCAAGGCGCAGCAGGTGAAGAACGCCGTCATCGTGCCGGTCGGCGCTAAAGGCGGTTTCGTGCCGCAACGCCTTCCGGTCGGCAGCCGCGATGTCGTGTTCGAGGCCGGGCGCCAGGCCTATATGGCCTTCATCGATCGGCTGCTCTCCGTCACTGACGACATTGAGGGCGACGACATCGTATCGCCAGAAGATGTCGTCGTGCACGACGGTATCGACGCCTATCTCGTCGTCGCCGCCGACAAGGGAACCGCGACCTTCTCCGACACGGCGAACGGCATCGCCCTTGAGCGTGGCTTCTGGCTGGGCGACGCGTTCGCCTCCGGCGGCTCTGCCGGCTACGACCACAAAGAGATGGGCATCACCGCGCGCGGCGCCTGGGAGGCCGTGAAGCGCCATTTCCGTGAGATGGACGTCGATATCCAAACGCAGCCCTTCACGACGGTGGGTGTCGGCGACATGTCGGGCGACGTTTTTGGCAACGGCATGTTGCTCTCGCCTGCGACCAAACTCGTGGCGGCGTTCGATCACCGCGACATTTTCCTCGATCCCAACCCCGACCCGGAGGTCTCGTTCGCGGAGCGCAAACGGCTTTTCGAGAAGCCGCGCTCAAGTTGGCAGGACTACGACCGCTCGCGGCTGTCGGCCGGCGGCGGCGTGTTCTCGCGCGCGGAAAAGGAGATCACGCTGACGCCGGAGGTGCGAAAAGCGCTGAAGGCCGGCAAGACGCGCATGCGCCCGAACGAGCTGATCACCGCGATCCTGAAAGCGCCGGTCGACCTTTTGTGGTTCGGTGGCATCGGCACCTATGTGCGCGGGCCGGCGGAGGCCAACGCCGAGGTTGGCGACAAGGCCAATGATTCCATCCGCATCACGGCCTTGGAGGTCGGCGCGAAGGTGGTAGGCGAGGGCGCCAATCTTGGCATGACGCAGAAGGCGCGGATCGCCTACGGCCTCGCCGGCGGCCGCTGCAATTCCGACGCAATCGATAATTCCGCTGGCGTCAACACCTCCGACGTTGAGGTCAACATCAAGATCGCGCTGACGCCCGCATTGAAAGCCAGCAAGCTGTCTGAGGACGCGCGCCTTGAGCTGCTTGGTGAGATGACGGGCGATGTGGCGTCGCTCGTGCTCCGCAACAACTACCAGCAGACGCTGGCCATCTCGCTTGAGGAGCTGCGCGGCCACGACAATCTCGGCAATCAGATGCGCCTGATGGACGAGCTTGAGGAGCGCGGGCTGCTTGACCGCGACGTAGAGGATCTGCCGTCAAACGCGATTCTTGAGGAGCGCGCCGATGCCGGAAAAGGGCTGACGCGCGCGGAGATTGGCACGCTGCTCGCTTTCGCCAAGATCGCACTCTTCAATGATCTCGTCGATAGCCCCGTGCCGGATAATCCCTATCTCGCGCGCGAGCTTCACCGCTATTTCCCGCCGCAAATGCGCGAGCGCTTCGCCGGCGAAATCGAAGCGCATCGCCTGCGCCGCGAGATCATCGCCACGCAGCTTTCCAACTCTGTAATCAATCGCGGCGGGCCGACGCTGCTTGTTGCGGCGCGCGACCGCACCGGTGATTCCGTCGCCGACCTGACCCATGCTTATGCCGCGGTGCGCGACAGTTTTGCGCTGCAGGAGCTGCATGCGGAGATCGACGCGCTCGACACAAAGATCGACGGCCGGTTGCAGCTTGAACTCTACGCCATCGCCCAGGATCTGCTTGTCGACCGCATTGCCTGGTTCACCAGCAACCTCGACCCGACCGTCGGCCTCAGCGATATCGTCGCGCATTACGGCGCTGCCTTGAAGGAGTTCGCCGGAGCACTTCCGTCGCTCGTGCCGAAGGACAAAGCCAAGGCCATGCGCGAGACGGAGCGGCGCCTGAAGAGCGGCGGCGTTCCGGAGGACCTCGCGGCGCGGCTGACGCTCCTGCCGACGCTGGCGCGCTCCAGCGATGTCGTGCTGATCGCCGACCGCACCGAACGCAGCCTCCAGGAGGCGGCGCAGTCTTTCTTCGCTATCTCCAACCGCTTCGGCTTTGGCCGCATCGACGCCATGACCGAGGAGGTGGAGACGAGCGGCTATTACGAAGGGCTGGCGCTTCAGAAGGCGCGCGACAGCCTGGAGACCGCGCATCGCGATCTCGCCCGCAGCCTCATCGCCAATGGCGGCGCCATCGACGTTGCCGCCTGGGAAGCGGCGTCCGGCGAACGCATCACGGCGACCGCCCTGCAAGTGGACAAGATTCTCTCAGACCGGCGGCCGTCCATGGCCAAGGTCAGCGTCGCCGCGAGCCTCTTATCGGAGCTGGCGCGGGGGTAGGGCGCGACTCTAGGAACGACCGGCCCGCCCTTACCGCAGACCCTCGCCGTAGCGGGCGCGTTGCAGCGATTCCTCCGTGATGTCGAGGACGGTGTGCATCGCCTTGCGCGCCGCCGTCGGATTGCGGTCGCGGACCGCCCTGAACACGGCCAGGTGCTTGTCCAGCGCAAACGGGCTGCCGACTTCAGGATGCGAGCTGACGTTGATGGATCCGCGCAGCGCCTCTTCGATGCACGCGCCGAGGCCGGAAAGAAGCGTGTTGCCGCTGGCTGCAAGCAGCAGGCGATGGAAAATCACATCCGCCTCGATCGTGGCGGGCGTATGCATGCCGTTGCCCTCCGCCATCGCCGTGACCGCCGCCTCCAGCCTGTCGATCATCGCCGGCGATGCGTTGACGGCGGCGAGTGCCGCCGTCTCCGGTTCCACGATGCGGCGCACGGCAAAAAGCTCGCGCAGGAACACGGGCCGCGAGACCACCTGCTGCCGCAGGCGCAGAATATCGGCGTCGAGGAAGTTCCAGTCGTGCTTCTCGCGCACGAACGTGCCGAGCTTTGGCCGCGAGCGCACAAGCCCGCGCGCCCCGAGCATCTGCAGCGCCTCGCGCAGGCACGTGCGGCTGACGCCGAACTCGTTGAGCAGTGTGGCTTCGTTGGGCAGCGGCGTTGCAGGCGGGTATTCGCCGCTTAGGATGCGCAGCGTCAGCGTTTCCGCCACCATCGTCTTTCCACGCGCGACCGGCTTCACCGCTGTTGGCATGAGGGCCTGGCTCCGAAAGCTGGAGATATCATTCCACAATTTGGATCAAGTCATACGAGGATGCTGGCCTCTTCACAACGGCGGGGAGGCCGCCAGATCGCGGTTGCCACGACGAATCGAGCTTTCTAGAACCGAGAGGCCGGCGTGCGGGATCCGAGCCCAAGGGCAGCAGTCATCAATGAGTGAACCGAACGACGCCATCTATCCGAGCCTGCAAGGGCGCACGGTCTTCGTGTCGGGCGGGGCAAGCGGCATCGGCGAAGCGATGGTGCGCGCATTTGTCGGTCAAGGTGCGAAGGTGGGCTTCGTCGATATCCTCGAACAGGAAGGGACGGCGCTTGCCGAAGAGTTGACCGATTCCGGCGCAGAGGTGCGCTTCCTCACCGAGGACATCACCGATATCTCTGCTCTGCAGGATGCGATCCTGGGTGTCGGCGAGGTCTTCGGCACCATCACCGTGCTGGTCAACAACGCCGCCAACGACACGCGCCACGATTGGCAGAGCGAAACCCCGCGGAGTTGGGACGACCGCATCGCGGTGAACCTGAAACATCAGTTCTTCGCTATCCAGGCTGTCGCGCCTGGCATGATCGAAGCAGGCGGCGGCTCCATCATCAATCTTGGCTCGATCTCGTGGCGACTGGGCATGGGCGGCATGCCCGCATACACGGCCTCAAAGGCGGGTATTGAAGCGCTGACGCGCTCATATGCGCGCGACCTTGGCAAGCACCGTATTCGCGTCAACGCGGTTCTACCGGGCTGGGTGATGACACAGCGGCAGCTCGATCTTTGGGTCGACGAGAACACCGAACGCGTGCTTGCCGAACGGCAGTGCCTACCTGATAAACTCAAGCCGGACGACATTGCGCGTCTGGTCCTGTTCCTTGCTTCAGATGAGAGCGCCATGTGCACCTCGCAGAACTTCATCGTCGACGGCGGGTGGGTGTAATGGTGGCGGCACAAGCGCTTGATACGACGAGCGAAACGGCCGCAGCGCCGGTCCTGGAGCTCAAGGGAATCTCCAAGAATTTCGGCGCTATCCAGGCGCTGCAGGACGTCTCGCTCACTATGGGCCGGGCGGAAGTCGTCGGCCTGATGGGGGACAACGGCGCCGGCAAGTCGACGCTGGTCAAGATCATTGCCGGCAATTTCGCGCCGTCGGCCGGGACAATGGTCATCGACGGCGAGGAAGTTCACTTCCACAAACCGATCGAGGCACGCGAGCACGGCGTTGAGATCGTCTACCAGGACCTGGCGCTCTGCGACAACCTCAGCGCCGCCGCCAACGTCTTTCTCTCCCGCGAGATTCGCAAGGGCATCGGTCCGTTCAGAGTGCTCGATTATTCCACGATGTACAAGCGTGCCGCCGAGCTCTTCATGGAGCTGAAATCGGAGACGCGGCCGCGCGATCTCGTCAAGCAGATGTCGGGCGGTCAGCGCCAGGCCGTGGCGATTGCCCGCACGCGGCTCTCCGATCCGAAGATCGTGCTGATGGACGAGCCGACCGCCGCCATCAGCGTGCGTCAGGTCGCCGAGGTGCTTAACCTCATCCGCCACATGCGCGATCAGGGCGACGCGGTGATCCTCATCTCGCATCGTATGCCCGATGTGTTCGCCGTGGCGGACCGCATCGTCGTACTGAGGCGCGGCCGCAAGGTCGCCGACAAGTCGATCACCGAATCCTCGCCGGAGGAGGTGACCGGCCTGATAACTGGCGCGATCGAGACGGCCTAGCGCGCGGCCCGACACGACCGGGAGGGCCCGCAGGCAGAAAGCTTGGGAGGCCCGTCATGTCCAGCGAGACGTTCCGCTTCGACGAAGAGTGGATCATTCCGAACGCGACGCCGTCGGAGGTCTACGAAGTCATCGCCAACGGGGAGCTTCTGCCGCAATGGTGGAAGGGCGTCTATCTTGAGGCAGAACCGTTTGAGCCTGGTGCGGAGCCACGCGTCGGCGCCAAGCTTCGCGCCAAGGCGCGCGGCTTCCTGCCCTACCGATTGAACTTCGTGCTTGAGACCGTCGAGCTGGTGCCCGACCAGCTCGTCGCGGTGAAGGTGATCGGCGACTTTGACGGGCGCTGGCGCGCGACGCTCTCACCAAGAGACGGCGGCACCCACGTCAATCTGATCTGGGAGACGACGCTGAAACGACCGTGGATGCGCCGCCTGGCGCCAATACTGCGCCCGGTCTTTGCCTGGAACCATTACTGGACAACGCCGCGCGGCGAGGCTGGGTTGAAAGCCTATCTGGAGGAACGCCGCCGGTCTCACTCCTCGATGGAGTAGCCCGCCTCGCCAAGCGCTTCCACCAGCGCGTCGTGGCCGATCTTGGCGTATTCCAGCGGATTGGCCTTGGCCGGATCCTGCTCCGCCTCCACGACGAACCAGCCCTCATAGCCGATCTCCGCGCAAAGCGCCGCGACCGCCTTGAAGTCGATCATGCCGTCGCCGGGCACCGTGAACACGCCGGCGAGCACCGCATCGAGGAACGATTGGTGCTCGCGGTCAATGCTCTTCAGAACATCCTCACGAACGTCCTTCGTGTGCACGTGATTGACCCGCGCGCCGTAGCGCTTCGCCATCCGGAGACCGTCGCCGCCCGCAAAGGCGATATGGCCGGTGTCGAACAACAGCCCCACCGCTTCGCCTGAAAAATTCATCAGTCGGTCGACGTCGTCCTCCGTCTCCACCGCCGTTCCCATGTGATGATGGAAGGAAAGCGGCACGCCTTCTTCATGACAATGCTCCGCGAAGGCGGTGAGCTTGCGGCCGTAGGCGCGCATCTGTTCGTCGTCGAGCCGCGGGCGTTGGGCGAGTGGCACTTCGCGCCGGTTCTGGATCGTGCCTGTCGTCTCGCCGTAGACAAAGACGGCCGCATCATTCTCGCGGAACAGTTCAAGCTGAGCCGCGGCGCGGTCCTTTTCTTGAGCGAGATCGTTCTCCAGCATCCGGCCGGAATACCAGCCGGAGACGAGCTTGATGTCATGTTCCGCAAGCACGGCCTTCAGTTCGGCCGGATTGGTCGGGAACTTGCCTCCGGTCTCCGTGCCTGAGAATCCGGCTTCGCGGCTTTCTTTCAGGCAGGTCTCCAGCGGCGTATCGCCGCCAAGCTCCGGCAGGTCGTCATTCGACCAGGCGATGGGCGCAACGCCCAGACGTGCTTTCATGTCTTCCCCCAGGGGCCTTTACTAAACGCCGACGCGCTGCTTCTTGCGGCCATCGGAATGGTCGGCGCGCGCCTTGTTGACCGCATCGCGCTCGCTCACCTCCGGCACGCCGACATCCCACCAGGCGTCGCCCGGCGTCCAGGTATAGGCGTCGGATTTCACGACAAGAACGGTCGTGCGGTCATTGCCCTTGGCCCAGCGGAACGCGTCTTCCAGATCGGTGAGGCTTTCCACCTTGCGTGAATAGGCGCCCATGGAGGCCGCATGCGCGGCGAAATCCACGTCGACCTTGTTGACGATCTTGCAATCCTCGATCTGGTTGTTGAACGACGGCACGCCCTTGAAATTCTGCAGCCGGTTGATGACGGCGAACCCGCCATTGTCGCAGACGACGACGATCAGCTTATGGCCGGTCAAGACCGTCGAATAGATGTCGGAGTTCATCATCAGGTAGGAGCCGTCGCCGACAAAGACGATCACGTCGCGGCCTTCATCCGCCATCTTGGCGCCCCAGCCACCGGCGATCTCGTAGCCCATGCAGGAGAAGCCGAACTCGCAGTCGAACGTGCCCGGCGTCTTGATCTGCCAGTTCTTGCAGAGCTCGCCCGGGAAGCCGCCGGCCGCTGTCAGCGCGAGGTCGGTGGCGTCGGCGGCGCGGTTCACCGCACCCACGACCTGCGCGTAGCTCGGTACGTCCGTGTTGGTCGGCTTGGTCGCCGCCGCCACCATGTCGTTCCATTGCGCGTATTCAGCTTGCGCGCGCAGCATCCACGATTCTTCCGCCGACCAGTCGCCGAGCGCGGCGGAGAGCTCCGCGAGACCTTCGCGCGCATCGGCGACTACGGAGAGCGAGCGATGCTTGGTGGCGTCGAAGCGCGCAGCGTTGATGGCGACGAAGCGTGCCTCCGGCGAGAACACAGACCACGAGCCGGTAGTGAAATCCTGCAGCCGCGTGCCGACTGCGACCACCACATCGGCCTCGCCCGCGAGCGCGTTTGCGGAGGCCGCCCCGATCACCCCGATCGGCCCGGCATTTTGCGGATGGTCGTGGACGATTGCGCCGCGCCCGGCGATCGTCTCCGTGACCGGAACGCCGTGTGTCCTGGCGAACTCCGTCAGCGCCTCTTCGGCGGCCGAATAGCGCACGCCACCGCCGGCGATCAGAACCGGTTTCTCCGCCGATTTGAGCAGCTCGGCAGCACGCGCGATCTCGCCGCTGTCCGGCCGCGGCCGGCGGATATGATGGACGCGCGGCTCAAAGAACGCCTCCGGATAATCAAAGGCGATTTCCTGCGTGTCCTGGCAAAGACCGATGAAGGCCGGACCGCAATCGGCCGGGTCGAGCATGCACGCCACCGCCTGCGGCAGCGAGGAGATGATCTGCTCCGGATGCGTGATGCGATCCCAGTAGCGCGTCACCGCACGGAAGGCGTCGTTCACCGTGGTGGTAGGATTGTTGTAGTGCTCCACCTGCTGCAGCACCGGGTCGGGCCGGCGATTGGCGAAGACGTCGCCGGAGATGATCAGGATCGGCAGACGGTTGGCCATGGCCACACCCGCCGCCGTCACCATGTTGGCGGCACCCGGGCCGATGGAGCTGGTGGCCACCATGATCTGCCGCCGGCGCTTGGCCTTGGCGAAACCGATAGCTGCCAGCGCCATGGATTGCTCGTTCTGGCCACGCCATGTGGGAAGGTCGTCCTGAACCGCCTCGAGCGCCTCCGAAAGGCAGGTGACGTTGCCGTGGCCGAAGATGGCGAAGACGCCCGGAAAGAGCGGCACAATCTTGCCGTCGATCTCAGTCTTCTGGTTGACGAGGTAGCGCACCAGGGCCTGCGCCATTGTCAGCCGGATGGTTGTCATCCTCTCCTCCCGCGATCCGATTTTTGTTCGTTCTAGTGCCCCGAATCTGAAGTTCGGGGGAGCCGCAGCATGCTCAGAACGAACTTCAGATTCGAAAAGGACACTAGGTCAATTTCTTATTCTAGTGTGGTTTTGGATTTGAAGCTCCTGAAGGCCCCCCTGCAAAAAGAGCAGGAGCTTCAAATCCACCACACTAGCCAAACCCGCCGCGTTTCGCGAGATGGTTCCCGGCCAAACTTCTGCTATGGCGTGCGGCGACGGGAGAGGGCGCAAATGGGCGTGAAACGGCTCGGCATCGGTCTGGTGGGAAGTGGCTTCATGGGCCGCTCGCACGCCTTTGCCTTCAATGCGGTGGGCCAGGTCTTCGACCTACCGTTCCGGCCGGCGCTTGCTGTGCTCGCCGATCGCGACGAAGCGATTGCGGCGGAGGCCGCCGGCGCCCTCGGCTTTGAGCGCGCGGTCGGCGATTGGCGGCGGTTGGTCGACGATGCAAGCGTCGATCTCGTGGCGATCGCCGCGCCCAACAGATTCCACAAACCGATCGCGCTGGCGGCGTTTGAGGCGGGCAAGCACGTCTATTGCGAGAAGCCGCTCGCCACGTCGCTCGCAGATGCGCGCGCCATGGTCGAGGCTGCCGAGCGTTCCGGCCGCGTCGGCCTGGTCGGCTTCAACTATCTGAAGAACCCGATCATCGCGCTTGCCCGAGAGATGATCGAAGCAGGCGAGATCGGCGCACTTGTCGCCTTCCGCGGCATCCACGCGGAAGATTACATGATAGATCCCGACGCGCCGCACAGCTTCCGCACCGAGCCGGAGGGCGGCGGCGTCCTCATGGATCTCGGCAGCCACATCGTATCGCTCGCCCGCCATCTGGTCGGTCCGATCGAGGAGGTGTCGGCGATGGCGGCAACGGTGCACGAAAGCCGTCCAGCCGATGGCGCACGCCGGACCGTGCCGGTTGAGGACCACGGACATCTCGTCGCGCGCTTTCAGAACGGCGCGCTCGGTGCGCTGAGCGCCAACTGGCTGGCGCCGGGGCGGAAGATGCAGCTTGAATTTGAGCTCACCGGCACGCGCGGCACGATCGCCTTCACCCAGGAGCGCTTCAACGAACTGCGCGTCTACGCTGCCGGAGACCCGCCCGGCCGTGGCGGCTTCAAGACGATCGTCGCCGGCCCCGATACGCCGCCTTACGGCCGCTTCTGCCCGGCGCCGGGCCACCAGCTCGGCTTCAACGACCTGAAGACCATCGAGGTCGCGCATCTCATCGCCGCCATCGCCGGCGAGGAAGCGCCGAGCCCCGACTTCCGAGAGGGCTACGAGGTCCAGCGTACGGTGACCGCCGCCCTGCGCTCAGCCAAGGAGCGGAACTGGGTGCGTGTCGACGGCGTGTGACGCCCGTTCGCTACTCCACGGGTCGAAAAGTCAACTCCGTCCCCGGCAATGAGCCATAGGTGAACGGCTGCTGTTGGTTGTTGGTCGCAGCCATGACGGTGTCGCGCACCTTGGCGAACATCAGCCGGATGTCGAGCCCCGGCTCGCCGAGATGCTGCACGAACGCCGAAACAAACGGGCTGTTATCGCCTTCGCCGTCGAGCGCCACCTGTCCGTCACGCGCCGCATAGGCGACCAGCGTCCCACCCGTCGGCTCAATGCGCGCCAGGCCACGGCCGATTGAGCGCGTCGTGACGGTGCGCTGCATCTGCGCGGCGAAGGGATTGTCGCGGCAGGCGTCGAGGATGACGAGCCGCAGCGTGTCGGCGCCGCCCGCTGCCTCCAGCACATCGTCGAGTGACACGGTCTCCAGCCGCACATGCCGGTCCTGCTTAAGCTGCGCGTCGACCGGCACGAGATAGTTTTCGCCATCCATCTCCATGCCGTGGCCGGCGAAGTAGATGACCGCCCAATCGGCGCTTTGCGCACGACCGGTGAAGTCGATCAGCGCCCGCTCCATGGCCTGCTTCGACAGGTCATTGAGGAGCTCAACCTCGGCAAAGCCGAGCCGGCGGAACGCATCGGCCACGGTCTGTGCGTCGCGTTTCGGGTTCGGCAGCTTGGATACGGAATGATAGTTGGAGTTGCCGATCACCAGCGCGACGCGCCGATCCGGCAGGACGACGGGATCCGGCTGATCGGGCCCTTGCTCCAGCACCGCCAGCTGCTCGCGGGCCGTGCGGTGCGCCCACTCGCCGTTCTCGTATTTCTGCGGCACCGCAAGCGCGGCTCGAAACTCCGCGATGGCGCGTTCGGTGTCGCCCTTCTGCTGATAGGCAAGCGCGCGGCTCGTATAGGCGGCGGTGTATTCCGGGTCGGCGCGGATGGCCTGCCCGAAATCGGCGATCGCCTGATCGTAATCACCCTTGTCGACATAGACATTGCCGCGGTTGCGATAGGCGGTGGCGTGATCGGGATCGAGCTCCAGCGCCTTGTCGTAGTCGGCAATCGCCAGGTCGTATTCGCCCTTGTAGCGATAGGCGAGGCCGCGATTGTTGAAGGCTGTTGCGTAATCGGGATCGAGGCGGAGCGCCTCGTTGTAGTCGGCGATGGCGCGGTCGTATTCGCCCTTGCGCCGATAGGCGAGGCCGCGATTGCTGAAGGCTGACGCATAGTCCGGATCGAGTTCCAGCGCCTTGTCGTAATCCGCGATCGCTAGGTCGTATTCGCCTTTGTAGCGATAGGCTACACCACGATTGTTGTAGGCGGTGGCGTAATCCAGCTTGATCCGGATGGCCTCGCTGTAATCCGCGATCGCCTGGTCGTAATCGCCCTTCAGCCGGTAGGCGATGCCGCGATTGTTGAAGGCGGTACTGTAATCCGGTTTAAGGCGAATGGCCTCGCTGTAATCTGCGATCGCCTGGTCGTAGTCACCCTTGTAGCGATAGGCACGGCCACGATTGTGGTAGGCGGTGCTGTAGTCGGGCTTGAGGCGGAGGGCCTCGCTATAGTCGGCGATCGCCTGATCGTAATTACGCTTGTAACGATATGCGAGGCCGCGATTGTTGAAGGCCGTGTGATAGTCGGGTCGCAGCCGGATCGCCTCGTTGTATTCCGCGATTGCCCGGTCGTAATCGCCGCTGCGTCGGTAGCCGCGGCCACGATAATTGTGGGCCGTGGCGCGGTCGTAGGCGTTGAGCGCAGTGTCGCCGAGAACGCGCGTGCAACCGTCGATGGCCGTCTGCGCCTTGCTTGACTTGCAATCGCTCCAATCGGCGTCGCTTGCGGCGTGCGCATTGGTAGCAAGCAGCACGGCTGCAAAAAGAAGCGGAAGCTTGAGGCGCATGGTCGTTCCCCCACGGCTGGCGCTAGCGCCGAGTCTGACGCAAATCGCCCGCGGAGCCAACCGCCACGCCGCAAGCGAGCGCACCCTCAGCCGTTCACAGTGCCGTTAACGAACGAGTATGGCAGAGCGCTTTCACAATCACCGCAATTGGGCAAGGATCGCCGCGTGCAGCTCTGGTGTTGCAGCGGCGATGATTGTCCCGTCGGAGTGGAGCCCCAGCCGCTCGCCCTGCCAGTCAGTGACGATTCCGCCGGCCGCCTCGATCACCGGCGCGACCGGCAAGTAGTCATAAGGCTGCAGGCCCATCTCCACGACCGCATCGATCTTGCCGGCGGCAAGAAGCGCGTATGAATAGCAATCCGTGAAGAAGCGAAAGATGTGGCCCATGCCCATCAGTCGCGCCAGCCGCTGCGGCTCTTCGGTGACGAGTTGATTGGCTTCGTTGACGAAGATCCGGGCGTCATCCGCCTTTGTGATCTGCCGGCAGCCGATCGCCGCGCCGCTAAGGTTGGCACCGCCGCCGCGGCAGCCGGCGTAGCTTTCGCCAAGCGCCGGCATGCGGATCACGCCGGCGACCGGCTCGCCCGCCTCCAACACGCCGATGAGCATGCCGAAAAGCGGCACGCCGCAAATGAAGGACTTTGTGCCGTCGATCGGGTCGATGATCCACGTGAATTCTGAGTCCGTCTCTTGCCGCCCGTACTCCTCGCCGAAGATGCCGTGGTCGGGAAAGCGATCTGCAAGCTCCGCGCGGATGCGCTTCTCCGTCTCGCGGTCCGCGATCGTGACCGGGCTCTCGTCGGGTTTGTCCTCCACAGCGAGGTCTGAGCGAAAGTGCTTCAGCGCGGTCGGTTCCGCCGCAGCGCCGATATCCAGCGCGGCGTTCATGAGGTCGTTTGGGGTAATGTGCGGCATTGGGAGGCTCGGTCTGGTTCGCGTCCTCGCTACCATGCCGCGCCGCCCTTGTCTCAGGTGTCGCGCAGCGTCTCCAGCGCAGTGCTGAAGGCCGGGCTCGCCATCCGCGCGCTGGCGCGCGATAGAGTCCGCTCCGCGTAGTCGAGGAGACCCGGCACGCTATTGTCCTGTGCTTCCCGCACCAGCGACCACAATCCCGCCAGTACTTCGCAGACTGCCTTGGTGAGCATCATCCGCGCCGCCTCGGCCGCATTCGGCGCCCGCTCAAAGTAAGCGGCGAGCAGCTCGTGGTCGGCCGCCTCGTCGAGGCTGGATTCGATGGAGAAATAGGCGAGATCCCACAAGGGGTCGTTCATCGCAGAATATTCCCAGTCGATCAGCCAGACGCGTGCGCCGGTATCGATCAAATTGGGGCCGGTGGGATCGCAATGACACGGGCGGAGCGGGGCGGGACGCGCGTCGAGTGCGGTCCTGATCCTCTGCATTTGTGACAAGGCGCGACGATGCCCATCCGATAGCGGTGCGCCGTTTTGCTCAAGCTCTGCTGCATAGGCCTCCATCGTCTCAAAGGCCCGAAATCGCCCGGCGAAAGCTGCTCCGCTCGCGTGCAGTCGGGCAAGAGTCGCCGCCACCCGCCGCAGCGCGCTCGCGTCGCCTTGAAGATGCGCCGGCGTGACAAGCATGCCCTCCACGAAGCGCGTGAGCATGGTGCCGTCGGTGGCGAAATGGACGATCTCAGGCGTCAGGCCGGAAGCGGCGGCGGCGCGCGCATTCGCCTCCTCCACGCCCCGGTCGACGAGAGCGTCTGAGCCGTCGCCGGGAACGCGCAGGCAGAGCACCTCGCCGTCCAGCTCCACCTTGAAGACCCGATTGGACAGTCCGCCGAGCTGCGTGAGAAGCGCGCGCTCCACGCGCCCGGCATCGAAGCCGGGAAGCGCGGTAAGCCGCGATCGTGCGTCTTGGGCGTCACTCACCGCGCGGTTCTTAAGCGTGCTTCAAGCATGGGCCGAACGCCCTGATCCCGGACAACATGATCATGACCTAGCACTTTCCCAGGGCGAGGTGAGGTGCCGTTCGATCCGCGTGACAAGATTGTGCCGCGCTCTGCGGCGTTGCGTATCCGGTGCTCTCGCGCCGCACCGCGCTTCAGGCTAATCTCGCCCGCGCCATGACGACCGCCGCGGACCCCCATGCCTCCGCCGAGACGCACGAGAACGGCGTTGCCCTTCGTCCGTTCGCCGCCGATTACGCCCCGCCCGACGAAACGCTGATCCCGGAGCTGATCGTCGAGACGGCGCACGATCAGGCGGTCGAGGCCCGTATCGCGGCGCGCGCCCGCCGCTACATCCAGGCCATCCGCGATGCGCGCGGCGGCATCGGCGGGCTTGAAGATTTCATGCACGAATACACGCTCTCCACACGCGAGGGCCTGGCGCTGATGTCGCTTGCCGAGGCACTTCTCAGGGTGCCCGACGCCGCCACGCAAGACCGGCTGATTGAGGACAAGCTCGGCGCCGGCGATTGGGAACACGCCGATGCGCGCGACAGTGAAAGCTGGCTGGTCTCCGCCACGACCTGGGCGCTCGGCCTGACGGTGCGGCTCGTCCATCCGAGCGAGACCCCGGAAGGCATCATTGCCCGCATCGCGCAGCGGTTGGGCACGCCGACCGTGCGCACAGCCGCGCGCCAGGCGATGCGCCTGCTCGGGCATCAATTCGTGCTCGGCGAGACGATTGAGGACGCGTTGAAACGTGCCGCTGACGCGCGCGCCAAGACCTATCGCCATTCCTTCGACATGCTGGGGGAGGGCGCCCGCACTGCGCCTGACGCGGAGCGTTATTTCAACGCCTATGCCGATGCGATCGAAGTGATCGGGCAAAGCGCATCGGGCGCCCTTCCGGCGCGCTCCGGCATTTCCGTGAAGCTTTCTGCGCTGCATCCGCGCTATCAGGCGCGGCAACGCGACCGTGTGCTCAAGGAGCTGACGCCGCGGCTCATCGCGCTCTGCCAGGCCGCCAAGGCGCACGACCTCAATCTGACGGTGGACGCGGAGGAGGCCGACCGCCTCGAGCTGTCGCTCGATGTTTTCGCCAAGCTGGTGACCGAGCCGAGTCTTGCAGGTTGGGACGGCCTGGGCCTGGCCGTGCAATCTTATCTGAAGCGCGCGCCGCGGGTAATCGATTGGCTCGCCGAGGCGTCGGCGGCCGCCAATCGCCGGCTGATGGTGCGTCTGGTCAAGGGCGCCTATTGGGACACGGAGATCAAGCACGCGCAGGAGAGCGGCGTCGACGACTTCCCGGTGTTCACGCGCAAGCCGGCCACGGACGTCTGCTATCTGGCCTGCGCCAAGCGCCTCATTGCGGCGCGCCCGCTTCTCTATCCGCAATTTGCCACGCACAACGCGCTGACCGTCTCTGCCATCATCGAGATGGCCGGCGACACGGATTTTGAGTTTCAACGCCTGCACGGCATGAGCGAGGCGCTTTATGCCGAAGTGCATGAGCGCGAGAATTTCGACTGCCGCATCTACGCGCCGGTCGGCAGCCACAAGGAGCTTCTCGCCTATCTTGTGCGCCGCTTGCTGGAGAACGGCGCCAATTCCTCCTTCGTCAACGCTGTCAACGATCCCGACGAGCCGATCGAGCACCTTCTGGAGCCGCCCGAAGCGAGCTTTGCTGGCGGTGCCGCGGCGCGCCATCCCAAGATCGCGATGCCGTCGCAGCTATTCGGTGCGCGCGGCAACTCGCGTGGCATCGAGTTCGGCAGCCGTGCGGAATTGGAAGCGCTGGCGAGCGGCATGGCGGACGTCGCATTGCCGATCGCCGACGCCGCGCCGCTGATCGATGGTCGGCCGCATGACGGATGGCGGCACGCAAAGCACGCCCCAGCCGATCCGGATGTGGTGGTGGGCACTGTGGCGGAAGCCGACGCAGCGGCGGTCCGGCATGCGGTAGGCGCCGCCTGCGATGGGTTCTGGTCCTGGAGTGAGACGCCGGCAGAAGACCGCGCCGCGGCACTTGAGCAGGCCGCCGATCTATTGGAGACGCGCCGCGACCGCTTCATGGCGCTGCTGGCCCATGAGGCCGGCAAGACGGTGGATGACGGGATTGCCGAGATCCGCGAAGCGGTCGATTTCCTCCGCTACTACGCCTCGGAATCGCGCCGTCTTTTCGGAACCGAAACAATCCTGCCCGGGCCCACCGGTGAAGAGAACCGCTATCGCATGCGCGGCCGCGGCGCCTTCGTTTGCATCTCGCCGTGGAACTTCCCACTGGCCATCTTCACCGGCCAGGTGGCTGCGGCTCTGGCCGCCGGCAACAGCGTGATCGCCAAGCCGGCCGAGCAGACGCCGCTCATCGCCCATGAGATGGTGCGGCTCCTGCACGAGGCGGGGGTGCCCACGACCGCGCTCCACTTGATCACCGGCGACGGCGAGGTCGGTGCGGCTCTTGTGGCCGACCCCAGCATCGCCGGCGTTGCCTTCACCGGCTCCACCGAGGTGGGCCGTCTCATCAACCGCGCGCTTGCCGCCAAGGATGGGCCGATCGTGCCGCTGATTGCTGAGACCGGCGGCATCAACGCCATGATCGCCGATGCCACGGCTCTGCCTGAGCAGGTCACCGACGACGTGATCACATCCGCCTTCCGCTCCGCCGGTCAGCGCTGCTCGGCCGCGCGCATCCTGTTCGTGCAGGACGACGTTGCCGACACGATGACGGCCATGATCGCCGGTGCCGCCGCCGAGCTTCGCCTCGGCGACCCGGCCGATCACGCCACCGATGTCGGCCCGGTCATCGACGCGGCCGCCAAAGCGGACCTTGAGGCGCACATCGAGACGATACGGCGCGACCAGACCATCCGCTTCGCCGGCGATGCGCCGAAGCAGGGCTCCTTCGTTGCGCCGCATATCGTGGAGTTGGAGAGCGCCGACGCACTCGACCGCGAAGTGTTCGGCCCGATTCTGCACGTCGTTCGCTGGCCGGCCGGCCACATCGACGATGTGATCGACTGGATCAGGAGCAGCGGCTTCGGCCTGACTTTCGGCATCCACACCCGTGTCGGCGGCCGGGCGGAGCGTGTGGCGCGCGCCTTGCAGGTCGGCAATGTCTATGTGAACCGCAACACGATCGGCGCCATCGTCGGCTCGCAGCCCTTCGGCGGCATGGGGCTTTCCGGCACCGGGCCGAAGGCGGGGGGACCCAACTATCTTCAGCGCTTTGCGCTTGAGCAGGTCGTCTCCACCGATACGACCGCAGCCGGCGGCAATGCCAGCCTAGTCACGATGGAGGATGCCGGCGGCGATTAGCGTTGGCGCAAAAGGGATACCGGCTCAGACCAGGCTGAAGAAGACAGCGGAGCCGCCGATGATCGCCGCGATGATCTGCGCCACCGCCGCGACACCCTGCCAGATGAGCAACCGCCGCGTGCCGGCAAAGCGCCGGGCGATCGGCTGGCCAGCGCCCCCGGAAGGGGTGAGGCGGAGCGCCAGCAGCGCCGAATCGAAGGCCGCCACGTCAAGGTGGCCGGCCGTTGCGTCGTCGGCCAGACGCCTCAGAAGCGTGGCGTTGAGATTGACGCGCGACGCCAGATAGATCTCCACCATCCCGATCAGCGCGACCACGATCGCTGTCGGCACCGTCGCCTGCGACGCCGGGAACACCGGGAGAAGCAGGACCGCGACGGCAATGGCCGTCACCGCCAGCGACAGACGGTTGACGATCTGCCCCTGATCGAGGAGGTCGGCAGCCGCCGCCAGCATGTAGGCGGCTCTTTGGTGTGCGTTCGTCATTGTCCTGCCGGGAGCAATCCTTGCCTTGCGCCGCTCCGTCAAGCCCGGCCGCGACAGGTTGCGGCGACCTGGGCGTGCTTACCGGCGGCGACGAGGTCTGATAGGGGACGGGGGAGGAACAGCAAGAACGGACGGGGTGAAATGAAGTTTAGCGAGGGGGCGTTCGACCCGCTGCCGAATGACGCGGCCGACGCGATCCTGGTCGGTCGTGTCTGGGACCAGCATGTCGACGGCCCCTGCGTGGTCTCCGTACGCGGCGATCGGGTCGTCGACATAACGTCGGCCGCGCCGACCATGCGCGACCTTTGCGAGGCGGACGATCCCGCAGCTTCTGCCCGCACTGCCGATGGCCGCGACATCGGGCCGCTCGCCGACATCCTCGCCAATACGCCGCGCGAGAGCCGTGACCCCACCAAGCCGTGGCTCTTGGCGCCGATCGACCTCCAGGCAATCAAAGCCGCCGGCGTCACTTTCGTTGTCTCCATGCTTGAGCGCGTCATCGAGGAGCAGGCGCGCGGCGACCCCAGCCGGGCCGAGGCGATCCGCACCGAAATCAGCGCCACGATCGGCGACGACTTCCGCGGCCTGCAGCCGGGCTCGGAGCAGGCGATGGCGCTGAAAGCGCTGCTCATCGAAAAGGGCATGTGGTCGCAATATCTGGAGGTCGGCATCGGCCCCGACGCGGAAATCTTCACCAAGGCGCAGCCCATGTCGGCGGTGGGCCATCTCGCTGAGGCCGGCGTGCATCCCAAATCGAGCTGGAGCAATCCGGAGCCGGAGGTGGCGGTCGTGGTATCGAGCGCCGGTGCGATCGTCGGCGCAACGCTCGGCAATGACGTGAACCTGCGCGATTTTGAAGGCCGCTCTGCGCTGCTTCTTTCCAAGGCCAAGGACAACAATGCCAGCGCCGCCATCGGGCCTTTCATCCGTTTGTTCGATGGAGGCTTCACGCTTGACGATGTGCGGCAAGGCCAGCTCAGCCTGATTGTGGAGGGCGGTGACGGCTTCCGCCTTGAAGGCGCCAGCGACATCGGACAGATCAGCCGCGACCCGGAAGACCTGGTTGGCCAGACGATCGGGCCGAACCATCAATATCCCGACGGGTTCGTGCTTTATCTCGGCACAATGTTTGCGCCGACGGACGACCGCGATCGCCCCGGCGAAGGTTTTACGCACAAGGTCGGCGACGTGGTGACGATCGAGTCGCCCAGGCTCGGCCGGCTCGTAAATGTGATGGTGGAATCGCCCGACGCCGAACCCTGGACGTTCGGCACGGCCGCGCTCATGCGCAACTTGGCGAAGCGTGGGTTGCTTTGAGCAACCTCATCGACATCAGTCCTGAAGTGCGTGAGGCGCTGGCCGACCAGCGCGCCGTGGTGGCGCTGGAATCGACCATCATCTCGCATGGCATGCCGCACCCGCAGAACGTGGAGACCGCCATGGCGGTGGAGGCGGTGGTGCGCGCTGAGAGCGCCGTGCCGGCGACGATTGCCGTGATCGACGGCCGCATCAAGGTCGGGCTCGCCAATGGAGAGCTGGAGCGCTTTGGCGGTGCCAAGAATGTCGCCAAGGCCTCGCGCCGCGACCTCGCGGTGGCTCTCGCCAACAAAGCCACCGCCGGCACGACCGTCGCCGCCACGATGGCAATCGCAGAGCAGGCCGGCATTGAAATGTTCGCCACCGGCGGCATCGGCGGCGTGCATCGCGGGGCGGATCAGACCTTCGACATCTCCGCCGACCTCACCGAGCTCGGTCGCACGCCTGTCTCCGTCGTCTGCGCGGGGTGTAAGTCTATCCTCGACATGGCCAAGACGCTTGAGGTGCTTGAGACCGAAGGCGTGCCGGTGCTCGGCTATCGCACCGACATGTTTCCCGCCTTCTTCTCGCGCGCGAGCAGCCACAAGCTGGATCATCGGGTCGAAACGCCGGAGGCAATTGCCGAGATCATTCGCGCGGAGCGCAACCTCGGCTCCGCCGCTGGTATCCTGATCGCCAATCCGATCCCGGAAGAAGACGCGCTACCCGCGGACGAGATGGAGGAGCGTATCGCTGCCGCCTGTCGCGAGGCCGAAGCCGCGGGCGTGGCGCAGAAGGACGTGACGCCCTATTTGCTTGCCCGCATCAACGCGCTGACCGGCGGCAAGAGCCTTCAGGCCAACATCGCGCTGGTGAAGAACAACGCGGCACTGGCGGCGAACATCGCCGGCGCGTTGACGCGCGCGCCATAGAGCGACCGGCTAGGCATGCCCAAAGTCCTGGTGATCGGCGACGTGACGACCGACATCGTCGTCAAGCCGACCGGCCCGATCGCCGTTGGCGCCGACACAAACGCCATGATCCGTGCGCTGCCCGGCGGCTCCGGAGCCAACCAGGCGGCGTGGCTGGCCGACGCCGGAATTGATGTGCGCTTGGCCGGCCGCGTGGGCGCAGCGGATCGCGCAGAGCAGATGGCGGACTTTGCCGAGCATGGCATCGACGCGCGCCTCGGCGTCGACGACACGCGCCCGACCGGCCAGCTAGTGACGCTCGTCGCCGCCGACGGTGAGCGAAGCTTTCTGACCGACCGCGGCGCCAACGAGAATCTCTGCGAGGCCGATCTTTCGGACGCGCTGCTGGATGGCATCGATCTCCTCAGCGTGTCCGGATACGCGCTCTTCAAGGACGGTCCGCGGGCAGCCGTGCTGTCGCTGTTGGAGAGCGCCAAGGATCGAGAAGTCCCCATCGCGGTCGATCCGGGCTCCTACTCGTTTTTGCGCGACGTGGGTGCGAGCGCCTTTATCGAGTGGACCGCCGGCGCGAAGTTCTGTTTTCCGAACGAGGAAGAGGCCGCCGTCCTCACCGGCATGGAGGCGCTGGAAGCGCAGCTCGATCTGTTGGCGCGGCATTACCGGATCGTCGTTATCAAGCGCGGCGCCGCCGGAGCAGTTGCGCTTGACGCGGAGAGCGGTGATCGCGCAGAAGCCGTAGCGCTTGCCGCTGACGTGGTCGATACGACCGGCGCCGGCGACGCCTTCGTCGCAGGCTTTCTCGCCGCTCACCTGGCGGGGGAGGGGTTGGAGGCGGCTGTAGACGCGGGCGTCGCCTATGGCGCGCGCGCCGTCACACAGCTGGGCGGACGGCCCGGCCGTTAGCAGCCGATTCGTACGCCGCCTCGCACACAGCATAGGTCTTCAGATTGTCGCGGCCCGAGGTCGCCGCTTCGCGCCCTTCCTGAATGCAGGCGAGCATGTGCGCACAGGTCTGGAAGACGCTCTCCTCCACCATATGCCAGGGCGGCTTGGCCCAGGCGAGCATCGGAATGTCGAAGTCGCTGCCATTCATCTCATCGCCTTGCGTCAGCTCCATCCGGTAGCCCGGCTTGGTGACGAGCGCGCCGCGCGGCCCTTCGATCTCCAGGAGCGTCTCGGGGAAGGGGTCAGGCAGCGTCTTCGACTCGTATGTGGCCTCGACAAGGGACACGGCGCCGGACGTATGGCGCAGCATCATCGTGGCCGTATCCTCCGCCTTGACCTTGGGATTGCGCCTTTGCGTTTCGCACGAGACATGCGCGACCTCGCCGAGCATGAACCGCGCGACATCCACGACGTGAACGCCGAGGTCGAGAATGGCGAAGCGCTCCTCGTCGTAGAAATAGGGTTGGCCGGAATAGACATCGTAATGCGTGCGAAAGCTGATGCGCGCCCAGGACGGTTCTCCGATCGCATCGGACTCCAACAGCGCCTTCACGCGCCTGAGCGGCGCTTGAAAGCGGAAATTCTCATGGACGGCGAGAAAGAGCCCGGCCTCCTCGGCGGCCGCGACCATGGCGGCGCAATCGGCGAATGTCGGCGCAAAAGGCTTTTGCACGATGGCCGGCACGTTGTGGCGGAACGCCAGCTCCGCCAGCGCACGGTGCGTGTTCATCCGCGTCACGATATCGACCAGGCCGAGCGCCTGTTCGCGGAACATGGTCTCCGCGTCCGTGTAGACATGCGGCACGGCGAAAGCCTCCGCCGCCGCCTGTGCCTTGGCGGGATCGCTGTCGCACACCGCCACCAGGTCCGCCCCGTTCGGCGCCAGATCTCGCCAGGAATTGAGATGGTTGCCGGAGAAAAAACCGCATCCGATGACACCAATCGAAATCCGCTCGGCCATGCGTTTGCCCCTCGTGGTTCAGACTTGTCCTATCACAAGGGCCGGCGGCGTGGCGCGCTCCCGCGATCGCCGCTTTTCAGCACGGAGTTGCTGGTTTAAGTGGCGGTCGACGGCAATTGCCGAGGTGCCCGGACATGTCCCTCAAGCTCGTAGGCCTCGATGCCGACGACACGCTTTGGCACACCGAATCCGTCTTTCGTTTGACCCACGAGCGGTTCAACGAATTGCTGGCTCCGTTTGCCGATGCGGCCACGCTTGAAGCAAAGCTGGCAGAAACCGAGCGCCGCAACATCCAGATCTTCGGCTACGGCGCCAAGGGCTTCACGCTCTCCATGATGGAGACGGCGCTGGAGGTCAGCGACAGAAACGTCAGCGCCGATGTGCTCGGAGAGATTCTCGCTGCGGGCCGGGAGATGATGACGCATCCGGTCGAGCCGCTGCCGGGCGTGCACGAGACGCTCACCGCCCTTGCCGCCGACCATCGGCTGATCCTTATCACCAAGGGCGATCTCTTCCATCAGGAGAGCAAGCTGGCGGCCTCCGGCCTGGGCGCATTTTTCTCCGGCGTGGAGATCGTCAGCGAGAAGAGCGCGGACACCTACCGCGATGTGTTCAAGCGGCATGGCGAAAGCGCGGAAAGCGCCGTCATGGCGGGGAATTCCGTGCGCTCGGACATCCTGCCGGCCCTGGAAGCGGGATGCTACGCGGCGCTGATCCCCTATCCGCTGGTCTGGGAGAACGAGGCGGCCGATCCGCCGGACGATCATCCGCGCTTCAGGGAGCTGGCGTCGCTCAGCGAGCTGCCGGCCTGGCTGGCGGAGATTATTTAAGCGATTGAAACGGATGGCTTGCGCACGATAAACATCATCATTAGATGTCGATAGTCGTGCCATCCGGAGACCGATATGCGCACCACCTTAGCGCTCGATGACGAACTCATCGCCAAGGCGAAGAGCCTTACCGGCGTGAAGGAGAAGTCCGCCTTGGTTCGCGAGGCGCTGAAAGCGCTGATCGAGCGCGAAAGCGCCCGGCGTCTCGCGCGGCTCGGCGGCAGCGAGCCGAAGCTGCGTGCTGCTCCAAGGCGGCGGTCTCCGGCAGCGTGATCCTCGTCGACACGTCCGTCTGGGTCGATCACCTCAGGCATAGCGACGAGAAGCTGGCGTCGCTCCTTCATGATGGTCGAGTGATGACTCACCCGTTTGTTGTCGGCGAGCTTGCCCTGGGCAACCTGCGCCGGCGCGGAGCCGTGCTCGGTGCGATGCAGGACTTGCCGGCCGCAAACGTGGCGAGCGACATGGAGGTGTTGGCGCTCATCGCCGCCGAGGCGCTTCACGGTCTGGGCATCGGCTATGTCGATGCGCATTTACTTGCCGCGGTCCGGCTAACGCCGGATGCTCAGCTCTGGTCGCGCGACAAGCGGCTTGCGAAGGTCGCCAAGCATCTCTCTGTCGCCGCCGACATGACGCGCTGAGCGGCGTTCCAACGGCTCTTCTCAACGCGAAGCGAGAAACGCGTCGAGCCGGTCGTAGCTTTGCGACATGCCCTCTGTCATGCCGGTCTTCAGCGCATCGTCGCGGGCCTTTTGCGAGGAATAAAGGACCGTGGTCGTGACGGTCGTGACGCCGGCGTGCTCCTCAAACAATGTGGTCACGATCGTCTCTCCGCCGGTCCAATCCTCATCGAAAAGCTCCGTGTGGACGAGGCGTTCCGGCGGCAACACTTCGCGGTAGACGCCGCGCAGGACGATGTCGCCTTGTTCTGCGTGCCGCCAGGCATAGCGAAACGAGCCGCCCACCCTTAAGTCGATCTCGCATTCGGCCAGGCGCCATTCGTCGGGGCCGAAGAGCCATTGCATCACAAGCTCCGGCTTTGTGAACGCGTCGAACACCAGAGCCCGCGGCGCATCGAACGTGCGTGTCACGACGACCTCGTTGTCCGACGGCATCTCCACCTTGGTCTTGTCTGCCCCGGTCATTTGGCGCCTCCCTGCGTGCGGTTTGTGCCCATCCTCATGATGTGCCGCCGCCGGCTTTCGCGTCCTCGGCCTTGAGATTTTCCAGGAGCGCATCGAGGCGCTCGTAGCGGCCCTCCCAAAGACGCCGATACGCCTCCAGCCAGGTCGTGGCGTCGTGAAGCGGCTTGGTCTCAAGCCGGCAGGGTCGGCGCTGCGCATCGCGCCGCCGCGAGATCAGCCCGGCGCGCTCCAGAACCTTCAAGTGCTTGGAGATGGCCGGCTGGCTCATGGCGAACGGCTTGGCGAGTTCCGTAACCGATGCCTCACCGCGCGTTAGCTGGTGCAGAATAGCGCGCCGCGTCGGGTCGGCAAGCGCTGCAAACGTGGCGTTAAGCGATTCGGCGGCTTTCATATTTATAACCAGTCAGTTTCAAAACATGATGGTTATAGAGGGCATGCGCGAGCGGATCAAGCCGGCGCGCCATGGCGGCCTCAGCCGCTGCATTGACCAGGTCGCTTGCATCCGGGCCGCCGATGCGTGCATGGATGACGCGCGTCCGTCCGGGCGCGCTCCCCTTGCGGAACATTGCGGCGATCGCCGAAGCCAAGCCGCCCCCACACGATCGACATGAGCGACGCATCAAGCATCCCCCGCGCCCGCATCTTGCTCACCCATCCGCGTGTCGCGCGCGAGACCTGGTATGGCGAGCGCGCGCTTGCGGCGCTTCGCGAGGTCGGCGAGGTCGCGCTTAACCCGCATGAGCGCGTGATGACCTTGGCAGAGCTGACTGAGGCGGCCGCCGACTGCCCCGTCATCGTGGCCGACCGCGAGACGCCGGGCGAGGCCGAGCTGTTCCAAGGCCTGCCCGACCTCGTCGCCTATGTGCGTGGACAGGTCGATATCCGCAGCGTCGATGTGGCGGCGGCAAGCGCGGCCGGGATTCTCGTGACGCGCGCCAGCCGTGGCTTCATGGCGGCCGTCGCGGAATGGATCATCGGCGCGATGATCGCAGCGGCGCGGCATACCTGCATGTATGTCGACGCCTATCGTCAAGGCGAGGAAGCCGGCCCGATCGTCGGCGGAGAGCTTCGCGGCGCAACGATCGGCGTGATCGGCTTCGGCGCGATCGCCGAGCATCTGTGCGCCATCACGCAGGCGTTCGGCATGAAGGTCATTGTGAGCGATCCCTACCGGTCGGCGCCCGCGCCTTATGAACAGGTTGATATGGCGACGCTCCTGACGCGCGCCGATTTCGTCGTGCCGCTGGCTGTTGCGACCGAGGAGACGGAGAACCTCATCGATGACAGAGCGTTCGCCCAGATGAAGCCCAGCGCCTGGCTTATCAACGCATCACGCGGCAATCTGATCGACGAGGTCGCGCTGGAGAGAGCGCTCGACGAGCGCCGCATCGCCGGCGCCGCACTCGATGTCGGCCGCGCGCCCGACCAAAAGCCATCGCCGCATCTGGCGGCGCGGCCGGATGTCATCGCCACGCCCCACATCGCCGGATTGACGCCGCAAGCGATGGAGCACCAGGCGATGGAGACGGTGCGCCAAGTCGCAACGATTCTCACCGGCGAAGTGCCGGAGGGCGCAGTCAATCTTGAAGAGGCGACGCGCTTCGAAGCGTTCCGCCACGCGCCTCGCCCTGAATTGCTTGCCAAAAGGAGACCATGAATGCCCGGCGCTGAGGAGCCGCGGCCGCGCCTGAAGGCGCCGCCTGGAACCATCGATACCCACATGCACGTCTTTGAGGCGCGCTTCCCGCTTGCACCGACCGCCACGGTCACGCCGCCGGAAGCGCCGCTTTCCGACTATCAAGCTGTTTGCGCTCGGCTTGGCATCGAACGTTGCATTGTCGTGCAGCCCTCCGGCTACGGCACCGACAATACCTGCACGCTTGAAGCGATCGCCGCCTTCGGCCCTGGCGCACGCGGCATTGCCGTCGTGGATGAGACTGTGACCGACGATGAGCTCGGGCGCCTGCATCGCGCGGGCATTCGCGGCCTGCGCTTTCACATGCTGCCCGGCGGCGTGATCCCCTGGGAGAGCCTGCCGCGGCTTGCCGCGCGGATCGTGGAGCTCGGCTGGCATGCGCAGGTGCAGCTCGACGGCCGCGAGCTGCCGGAGCACGAGGCCATGCTGAACGACCTGCCCGGCACGCTCGTCATCGACCACACCGGCAAGTTTCTTGAACCGGTGACGCCCGATGATCCAGCGTTCCGGGTTCTTCTGGATCTGGTGGAGGAGGGGAGCACTTACGTAAAACTCTCCGCGCCTTATGAGACCTCTAAGGTCGGCCCGCCGCATTTCGACGATGTCGGGGCGCTCGCCAAGGTGCTGGCGGAAGAGGCGCCGGAGCGTATGCTGTGGGCAACGAACTGGCCGCATCTAGGCCAGTCGCCCGAGCGGGTCGGCGATGAGGCCGGTCTTCTGGATCTGCTCTTGGATTGGGCGCCGGACGAGACGACACGCCAGCGCATCCTCGTCGACAATCCGGCGCAGCTTTATGGTTTTCTGGACGGATGATGGGCAAGGTGAAACGCGTGGCGCTGATCGGCCTCGGCATGGCGGTGAAGCCGCATGCGGAGAGCCTTATCGCGCTGAAGGATCAGGTGGAGGTCGTCCACGCCTTTAGTCCAACCGAGGCGCGGCGGCGGGCATTCGCGGAACGCTACGACTTCCCGCTCGCCGACAATCTCGACGCCGTGCTCGGCGACGATTCCGTCGATGCCGTCCTCATCATCACGCCGCCCAACACGCATCTGGAGCTTGTCGAGCGCGCCGTCGCCGCCGGGAAGCACGTGCTTCTGGAAAAGCCGCTGGAGATCAGCACGGAACGGTCAGAAGCGCTGGTCAAGGCGGCCCGCAATGCCGGGCGCAAGCTTGCGATCATGCTGCAGCATCGGTTCCGGCCGGCCGGCATGCGCCTGCGTGAGCTCATCGCCGCCGGCGAGATCGGCGCGATCGTCGGCGCATCGGCCGGGATACGGCTGTGGCGGCCGCAGAGCTATTACGACGTGGAGGGCCGTGGCACGCTGGCGCGCGACGGCGGCGGCGTGCTTCTGACGCAAGGCATTCACACGCTCGACCTTTTGATCAGCATCGCCGGAGAGGCGGCGGACGTCGCCGCCTATGCGACCACAACGCCCGTCCATCGCATGGAGACGGAGGACCTTGTGGCGGCGGCGGTGAAGTATCAGAGCGGCGCGCTCGGCACGATCGAGGCGACGACCTGCGCCTATCCGGGCTTTCCGGAGCGCATCGAGATCACCGGCGAAAAGGCAACCGCCACGGTGCTTGGCACGGCGCTTCACATTGCGTGGCACGACGATCGCCACGAGGAGATCGATTCCGATGCGACGCCCGGCGGCACCGGCGCCGACCCGATGGCCATGCCGTCCGACTACCATCGCGCACTCATTGCAGACTTCCTCCAGGCGGTCGACGTCGACCGCGAGCCGGCGGTCAACGGCGAGGAGGCGCTGAAGGTGCACAGGCTGATCGACGCGCTCCTAGAGAGCGGCGTCACCGGGAAACCCACCGCCATCGCCAGATGACGGCCGCGCGCCTGCGGCGCCCGCATTGCTAAGCGCTGTCGTGCAATCCGTAGCCTTCGTTCTTCATCGCGAGACGCACCGCCTCGATCTCAGAACCCGGCAGCACCGCTGGCCCACCGATCAGCAGCGCGTGATAGTACTGCTTGGCGATCGTCTCCAACTCCACCGCCAGCCACATCGCTTTGTCGAGATCGGCGCCGGCGGCGATCATGCCGTGATTGGCCAATAGGCACCCGTTGCGGCCTTCAATGGCGCGGAGCACGTTCTCCGACAGCGCCTTAGTTCCGAAGGTCGCATATTCCGCGCAGCGAATGTCGTTCCCGCCGAACGCGGCGATCATGTAGTGACACGCCGGAATCGACCGCCGCGCAATCGACAGCACTGTGGCGAAGGTCGCGTGCGTATGCACGATCCCGTGCACATCCGGCCGTGTGCGCATGATGTCCAGGTGGAAGCGCCACTCCGTGGAGGGCGGCAGCTCGCCCTCCCAGGACCCATAATCCCGGTCGATCGGCAGCGACGCGATCATGGAGGGCTGCATGTCGTCATAGGGAATTGCGGTGGGTGTGATCAGCATGCGGTCGCCGCAACGCGCCGAGATGTTGCCCGACGTGCCCTGATTCAGGCCGTGGGCGTTCATCCAGCGTGCCTTCTCGATGATGGCGAGCCGCAACGCGGTTTCTGCCTCACTCAATTCGCTCTCCTGTGACGATGGGGTTCTTGCGGGGGCGCCGCGATGCGCGCGACATTGCCCGCCGCGGCTGAGAGGTCAAGGCGGATGAAGGAATGGCAGGTGAGACGCGGGCGTTGGTCGTGGGCGCTCTACGATTGGGCGAATTCGCCCTTCACCACACTCGTGATCACCTTCGTCTTCCCGGCCTATTTCCAGCAGGCCATCGTCAAGGACGCCGTCCAGGGCCAGGCGCTGTGGGGCTACGCAGTTGCAGCGAGCGGGCTGACGATCGCCATTCTCGCCCCAATCCTCGGCGCGATCGCCGACGCACGCGGCGGCCGCAAACCGTGGATTTTCGTCTTCACCTGGATCTGCGTGCTCGGCTCCACGCTTCTATGGCTGGCGGAACCGTCGCCGGCGTGGATCACGTTCAGCCTGGTCTGCGTCGCTTTCTCCATCATCGGCTATGAGTTCGGCATCGTCTTCAACAACGCCATGCTGCCCGACATCGTGTCGGACGACCGGCTCGGACGCCTTTCCGGCACCGCCTGGGGACTGGGCTATGCCGGCGGACTGGTGGCGCTCGCTCTTGCGCTGGTTGTCTTCATCTGGCCGGAGACGGCACCCTTCGGCCTAGACAAGGAGGCAGCGGAGCATGTCCGTGCAACCGGTCCGCTGGTCGCGCTATGGCTGGCGCTCTTCTCCGTGCCGCTGTTTCTTTTCACGCCCGATCGGCCGTCGCGCGGCGTGGCCATCGGTACCGCGGTGCGCACGGGTCTGCGCGATCTCCGCGCCACGTTGGCGACGCTGCCGAAGAACCGCACAATCGCCATCTATCTCATCGCGCACATGATCTACGCCGACGGGCTGATCACGCTGTTTGCCTTCGGCGGTGTCTATGCCGCGGGTCAGTTCGGCCTCAGCCTGACGGAGGTCATCACCTTCGGCATCGTTCTCAACGTGGCGGCCGGGCTTGGCGCGCTGGTCTTTGGATGGCTGGATGACCGCATCGGCTCCAAGCGCGTCATCGTGCTGGCGTTGATCGGGCTGATCGCTGCTTCGCTTCTCGCCGTCGCTGCAACGACGCTCACCGGGCTTTGGGCCGCCGGCATTGCGCTCGGCATTTTCGTCGGGCCGGCACAGGCGGCGAGCCGCTCGCTGATGGCGCGGCTGACGGAGCCGGAGCATCGCGCCGCCTATTTCGGCCTCTACGCGCTTTCCGGCAAGGCGACCGCTTTTCTCGGGCCAGCACTGGTCGCCACCGTCACGGCCGCCGCCGACAGCCAACGCGCCGGCATCGCCACGATCATCGCTTTCTTTGTTGTCGGGCTGGCGCTGATGGCGTTCGTGCCCGAGCCGAAACGGCACGACGCGACGCCGAATCCTACGCCTTGACGATCCGCTCGCGGTCGGTCGTCACGTCCTTGGTGGCGTTGCGCGTATCGACGACGAGCTTCGCCGCGCCGACCACCGCCGCCCAGTCGATGCCGTCATGGTCGGTCACGATGAGCACGACGTCGTAATCCGCGATCGAAGCCGGCTCCAACGGCACGGAGCGGCGTCCGGCGAGTGCGGCGTGCTGGCGCGACGGGCCGATCACCGGGATGAAAGGATCGTGATAGTCGATGGTGGCGCCGCGCGCTTCCAGCAGCTCCATGATCCTCAGCGCCGGGCTTTCGCGCATGTCGTCGACGTTTTTCTTGTAGGCGACGCCGACGATCAACACGCGCGCGCCCTTCAAGCTCTTGCCACTCTGTCGGTCGAGCGCCGCTGCGAGGCGATCCACGACGATCCGTGGCATCGCCGTGTTGATCTCGCCGGCAAGTTCCACGAACCGCACCGGCACATCGAAGGCGCGCGCCCGCCAGGCGAGGTAGAAGGGATCGATGGGAATGCAATGGCCGCCGAGCCCTGGGCCG
Source organism: Afifellaceae bacterium (assembly GCA_028284625.1). Lineage (GTDB taxonomy): Bacteria > Pseudomonadota > Alphaproteobacteria > Rhizobiales > Afifellaceae > DASWJZ01. The sequence goes on from JANQRH010000013.1 coordinate 133,546, forward strand.
GGATAAAACGGCATGAAGCCGAACGGCTTGGTGCGCGCCGCCTCAATCACCTCCCAGATGTCGATGCCCATCGCTTCATAGACGAGCTTCAATTCGTTCACGAGCGCGATGTTGACGGCGCGGAAGACGTTTTCGGTGATCTTCACCGCCTCCGCCGTCTCCGTTGAGGAGACCGGCACAACGCGCTCTACGAAGGGACTATAAAGCGCGGTCGCAGCCTCAAGCGCTTTCGGTCCGTCGCCGCCGATCACTTTGGGGATACGCGCGGCGGTGAAGTCGGAGCCGGGATCTTCGCGCTCCGGCGAGTAGGCGAGGAAGAGCGTCTCTTCCGAGACCAGACCGCCGGCCTCCAATATCGGCTTCAGCACGTCACTTGTGGTGCCGGGATAGGTGGTGGACTCAAGCACGACGAGCTGACCTGCGCGCAGATGCGGCGCAAGCGATTCCGCTGTGGAGACGACAAAGCTCAGATCGGGCTCGCGATTGCGATTGAGCGGCGTCGGCACACAGATCAGGATCGCATCGGCCGCATTGAGGCGCGCGATATCAGCCGTCGCCTCAAAGCCATTCGCCAACGCCTCGCGCACGGCCTCTTCGCCGATATGTCCGATATACGAGCGGCCGTTATTCAGCGCCGCCGCCTTGGCCGGGTCGATGTCGAAGCCGATCACCGCATTGCCGGACCTGCCGAGCGCCAGCGCCAGCGGCAGCCCGACATAGCCAAGGCCGATGACGCCGACATTTGCCTGACGCGCGCCGATCCGCTGCATCAGCGCGGCAAAAAAGGCCTCGTCCCTGGGGCCTTCCGACATGACGCCTCCGGCGTTCGTTGGACGGTGAAAGTGAGGCCGGACTACGCCCTAGAGGACCGTCGAGAGTCAATGCGCGCGCCAGGCAAAGGGGCAGCAGCGCGTCGGCGTATCCTCAGTCAGACAGCCTGTCTTCGATCGAGGTAATAGTGGCGGCGGTGCCGAGGCTGCCAGACACGATCCCGAGCGCTTTCTGCAAGCTGATCGACGACGCATTGGACACGTAGAGGATGTCGTTGTCGCGCATGAGGAAACGCTGCGCTGAAAAGAGGCCCACCGGGTCTTTGAAATCGAGCTTATAGACCACCGGAATACCAGCCGCTTCAGGCGCCGGAATCTGGTTGCCGCCGCCGACCTGCGCCGCGCGGATCAGCTGGTACATCTTCGGATCTTCGTAGCGGAACACGAACACGCTGCGCGGATCGGCCCGACGGTCAAGCAGGCCACCGGCGCGCCCGACGGCTTGCGCCAAGGTCAGGCGGTCGGTCTGGAAGGGGTAGGTGGCGTTGCGCGCCGTCGCACCGAACGCCGTAAAGGTCTGCGGGTCGGTGAAGACATAGATCAGGTCGCTAGGCCGCACATAGATGTTCTGCCCAGGGTCGCGCACGATCCGCGCCAAGCTCACCGTGGCGCTCCTGCCGTTGCGCGTCAGGCGAACAAAGCTGTCGTAGTCGGGAGCGCGCGAGCCGCCCAGCGTGGCGATAATATCGAGCAACCGATCGCCCTTGAGCGACAGCGGCACGCGGGAGGGTTTTGCGACGTCGCCGGCGACCGTAACGAACGTCGACGCCGCACTGGCCACGGTGACGACGACCTGCGGTTCGATCGCTTTGTCCTTCAGCTCCGCTTCGATGGCTTCGCTGACCTGCTCGGGCGTGCGCCCGGCCACCGGCACGCGGCCGACATAGGGCATGGAGAGCGTGCCGTCGCGCGCCACCGGCTGCGGCGGAAGGCTGACGCTCTTCGATCCACTGATCGAATTGGGGTCGCCGGAGAAGAGGCCGCCGGCAGCAGCCTCGAATATCGTGACCACGATCTGGTCGCCGACCCCGATGGTCAGGTTCGGCGAGCCCCCGCCCATTCCAAACGTCGCCGCGAGATTGTCGGCCGGCTGCGACGCCAGAATTTCAGAGATGGTCTGATTGAGCGCAATGACGGTGAATTGCGGTGCGGCGCTTTCATTCTCAGAGAGAATGGCCGAGCGGTTGGGGCCGGAGGACGGCAGGCAGCCCGCCAGCACCGGAACCAACGCCAGTAAGACTAGAAAACGCATACGTCGAGCCACCGTCCTGCCAGCGTGACCTGATATCACCAACCTGCCGCGGCGGAAAGTGGACCCTACACGCCCCGGCCCCGAGACGCGCCCAAGGCGCGCTTTGTGCCTTTCCCGCAACACCGGAAATCCGGGGCGAAAATGTGGCGGCTACGCCGCCCTAGAGAGCAATGCAGTAAGCTCCTCGCGGCTCATCGGCGGTGTGGGAGCGACAGCGGAGAGCCCGAGCCGCTCAGCGTCCGGCGGACGCTGATAGAGCACGCCGAGCGCCGTTGGCTCGTCATCGCTGCCAAATCCCGCCAGCGCCATGGCGCGCGTCAGGTTCGTCTCGTCGTGAACGGCAAGCGATTCGACCGGATGGTCGGGTCCGACCGCCACGACACGGAACGCGCCCTCCGATTCGTCGAAGATGAGGCCCTTGTCCTTTTCCTTGCCGAACACCATCGGTTCGCCATGGACCAGGCGGATGCCGGCATCGGCCGCCGTCGCCTTCTCGCCGAGCGGGCCGAAGGCGCCATCAAAATAGATGATGCAGTTCTGCAGGATCTCCACCAGCGACGTGCCTTGATGCGCGTGCGCGCGTACCAGCATCCCCGGCAGGTGGTCCTGCATGGAATCGACACTGCGCGCCACGAACGAGGCGCCGGCGCCGAGCGCCAGCCGCGCCGCATTGACCGGCTGCTCGACCGACCCGCCTGGCGTCGACGGCGAGCGTGTGCCGATCGGCGAGGTCGGCGAATACTGGCCCTTGGTCAGCCCGTAGATCTCGTTGTTGAGCAGGAGCAGATTGAGATCGACGTCGCGGCGGAACGTGTGGACGAGATGGTTGCCGCCGATGGACAGGAAGTCGCCATCGCCGCCGACGACCCATACGTCGAGCTCCGGATTGGCGAGTTTCACGCCCGTCGCCACGGCTGGCGCGCGGCCGTGGATGGTGTGGAAGCCATAGCTCGCCACATAATAGGGAAAGCGCGCAGCGCACCCGATACCGGAGATGAAGACCACTTCGTCCGGCACGCGCCCGATCTCCGCAAGCGCGGAGCGCACGCCCTTCAAGATGGCATAGTCACCGCAGCCGGGGCACCAGCGCACCTCTTGGTCGGTGGTGAAATCCTTGGGCGAAAGCGGAATGGCGTTCATCGGCTGTCATCCGGAAGGTAGGCGGCGAACCGCGTCTCCAGGTCGGAGACCATGAAGGGGCGGCCGTTGATCTGCGTGACGGCCTCCACCGGCAGCAGATAGGTCGACCGCAGGATATTGGTGAGCTGGCCGGTGTTCATCTCCGCGCAGACCACCGCCTTGAAGCGGCGCAGGATGGCTTCCAGCCCGGAGGGCAGTGGCCAAAGCTGCCGCAGATGCAGATGCGTGACCTTGTGCCCGGCGTCGCTCAGATTGCGCCGCGCCTGCAGGATCGATCCGTAGGTCGAGCCCCAGCCGATGACCAGAAGGTCGCCCTCGTCGGGGCCCTCTTGCATCGTGGCGTGTTCCGCGCGGTCGGCAATGCGGGCGATCTTCTCCGCCCTGAGCCGCACCATATGCTCATGATTGTCCGGATCGTAGGAGATATTGCCGGTGACGGAATCCTTCTCCAATCCGCCGACGCGATGGGCAAGGCCTGGTGTGCCGGGCGCGATCCATTTACGCGCCAGCGTCTCCTTGTCCCGAGAATAGGCCGTGACTTCATCGTCGGAAGCATCGTCAGCGCGCGGCTTGAGATCGGGCAGCGCCTCCGGATGGGGGACGGGCCAGTCGCTGACCGCATTTGCTAGAAAAGCGTCCGACAAGACGATCACTGGCGTGGTTGCTTCAATCGCGATGCGTGCCGCATCGAGCATGATGGCGAAGCAGTCAGCCGGCGTTGCCGGCGCCAGCACCGCCAAAGGTGCTTCGCCGTGGCGACCGAAGATCGCCATCTCCAGATCGCTTTGCTCCGGCTTGGTCGGCATGCCGGTCGACGGACCGGCGCGCTGCACATCGATGACGATGAGCGGCAGCTCCGCGGTGACCGCCAGGCCCAGCGCCTCTGTCTTCAGCGCCAGGCCCGGCCCGGAGCTTGCCGAGACGCCGAGCTGTCCGGCATAGGAGGCGCCGATCGCGGCACAGATCGCGGCGATCTCGTCCTCAGCTTGGTACGTGCGCACGCCCGATTTGATCTTGGCGAGCGCATGCAGCATCGCCGAGGCCGGGGTGATGGGATAGGAGCAATAGAACACGCTCTTCCCGCTGAGCGCGCCGGCGGCCGCCACACCCATCGCCATGGCGTCGGTGCCCGACGTCATACGCGCCAAGCCGGTGCGCTTCGGCGCGCGGGTGATCTCAACCACCTCCGGCAGCGCCAACTCCATGGTCTCGCCATAGGCGTAGCCGGCCTTTAGTGCTGCTGCGTTCGCTCCCGCAAGTGCCTCATTCGCCTTGAAGCGCTCCGCGACCCAGGCGAGCGTCTGATCCGGCAACTGGCCGCAGAGCCAGAGCGTCAGGCCAAGCGCCCAGAAATTCTTGGCGCGCCCGCCGTCCTTGCGGCCGAGACCGAACTCAGCAACCGCTTCAAGCGTGCGCTTCGTGATCTCCGCGGTGATGATGCGATAGGGGGCTTGCTCGCTGTGATCTACCGGATCGCCCGCGAGGCCCGCTTTCTGATAGGCACGCTCGTTGAAGGCGCCTTCATCGATGAGCACGGTTCCCCCGCGCTTCAGGAATTCGATGTTGGTGGCGAAGGCGGCCGGGTTGAAGGCCACAAGCATGTCGGCCTCGTCGCCGGGTGTGAGCACTTCGCCGGAGCCGAACTGCACCTGATAGGCCGAGACGCCGAATGTCGTGCCGGTCGGCGCGCGGATCTCCGCCGGAAATTCCGGCAGCGTCATCAGGTCGGCGCCCTTGGCCGCGGCGGCGACGGCGAACTGCCCGCCAAGCAGCTGAACGCCGTCGCCGGAATCGCCGGCGAACCGGACGACCTGGCTGCGTGCCGCGGTCTCCGCAGCGGACTGGGACTGAACCGACGGTCGTTCGGCGGTCTCACCAAGGCTCATGAGGTACGCTCAGCCCCCGGACTTTCGTTGAATCTATGCATGGAAGGTCAGCAATGCGCCCGATCCGGGCCACCGGGCCGATATCACGCCACGCGAATGTTTGACCAGATGGCTGTATCCTGCCTTTTTATCAAGCCTCAGCGCAAGCATGCGGCATTCTCACCATTAGCGCCGGTTTGACATATCGTTTCGCGCGTCCCGCGGCCGGCTGGCCGATCATGCTCCACTCAAGGCGGCGGCTGGCCTCCACCTCGGCATGGGCCTACAATAGACCCCTCTAGCGGCCGATGTTGCGGCGCAATATCTTTTTCGCAGGACGTGGTAAGATCACCTTTCGGTTTTCCTTCTCGGTGGACGGCTCCGGGAAGGAAAAGGGGGTTAGAAAACAATACGTTCAGCAGTGCGGCTCTCGCTCGCGTTGAAGTGGCTGAGAGGGGCCTTCCGCACTGCATGAGGGGTTTGGGCACGATTTCGAGGTGAACATGGAAAACCGCAAGGCGACACTCACGATCGGCAATGAGAACTGGGACTTCGATATCCACGACGGCACGGTCGGGCCATCGGTCATCGACATTGGATCGCTTTACCAAAAGACCGGCCGCTTCACCTACGACCCCGGCTTTACATCCACTGGCTCCTGCTCGTCCTCCATTACCTACATCGATGGCGATGAAGGCGTGCTGCTCTACCGCGGCTATCCGATCGATCAGCTCGCCGAAAACAAGGACTTCCTCGAAGTAGCGTATCTGCTTCTTTACGGCGAGTTGCCGACCCCGGACGAGAAGCTGGATTTCGACTATCGCGTGACGCATCACACGATGGTTCACGAACAAATGTCGCGGTTCTTCACCGGCTTCCGCCGCGACGCGCATCCCATGGCCATCATGTGCGGCATCATCGGTGCGATGTCGGCCTTCTATCATGACTCCACCGACATCCGTGATCCGTATCAGCGGATGGTGGCCTCCATCCGCCTGATCGCCAAGACGCCGACGATCGCCGCCATGGCGTTCAAATATTCCACCGGCCAGCCCTTCGTTTATCCCAAGAACGCTTTGGATTACGCCGCCAACTTCATGCACATGTGCTTCGCGGTGCCGTGCGAGGAATATCAGGTCAATCCGATCCTCTCACGCGCCATGGACCGCATCTTCATTCTCCACGCCGACCACGAGCAGAACGCCTCCACGTCGACGGTCCGTCTCGCCGGCTCGTCGGGCGCCAATCCGTTCGCCTGCATTGCCGCCGGCATCGCCAGCCTTTGGGGGCCCGCCCATGGCGGCGCCAACGAAGCAGCCCTCGACACGTTTGCGGAAATCGGAACGGTCGACCGCGTGCCGGAATACATAGAGAAGGCTAAGGACAAGGACGACACGTTCCGCCTCTCCGGCTTCGGCCATCGCGTTTACAAAAGCTACGATCCGCGCGCCAAGGTGATGCAGCAGACCTGCCACGAGGTGCTCGACGAACTCGGCATCAAGGACCCGCTTCTCAAGGTCGCCATGGAGCTGGAGCGCATCGCCTTGACCGATGAGTATTTCGTCGAGCGCAAGCTCTATCCCAATGTCGATTTCTATTCCGGCATAACGCTGCGCGCCCTTGGCTTCCCCAACAACATGCTGACGGTTCTCTTTGCCGTTGCGCGAACGGTCGGCTGGGTCGCGCAATGGAAGGAGATGATTGAGGACGAGCAACGCATCGGCCGTCCCCGCCAGCTCTATACCGGCGAGACGTTGCGGCATCTGACGACGTGATCCCGACTGGCGCACGCACCTGATCCGCGTCGCCAAGAGGTACTGCCCATGACGGACGTGTTTGTCTGTGATCCGGTGCGCACGCCGATCGGCCGCTACGCCGGGGCATTGTCGAGCGTGCGCGCCGACGATCTTGCCGCTGTGTCGATCCGCGCGTTAGTCGAACACAATTCGTCGATCCGCGAAGGCGTCGACGAGGTGTTTCTCGGCTGCGCCAATCAGGCCGGCGAGGACAATCGCAACGTCGCGCGCATGGCGCTGCTTCTGGCTGGACTTTCGGAGACCACGCCGGGCAGCACCATCAACCGGCTCTGCGCTTCGGGTCTCGATGCGGTCGGCGCCGCGGCGCGTGCGATACGCGCTGGCGACATGGATTTGGCTGTCGCCGGCGGCGTGGAATCGATGTCGCGCGCGCCGCTGGTGATGGGCAAGGCGGAGCAGGCTTTTCAACGCAGCGCCGCGATCCACGACACGACCATCGGTTGGCGCTTCGTCAATCCGCTGATTGAGGCGCAATACGGCGTGGAATCCATGCCGGAGACCGGCGAGAACGTCGCGGAGGAATTCCAGGTCAGCCGCGCCGACCAGGATGGGTTTGCGCTCCGCTCTCAAGAGCGCGCCGAAGCCGCGCGCCGCGAAGGCCGGCTCGCCGAGGAGATCGTCGCCGTCGAGGCGCCGGCTGGCCGGGCGGGCACGACGCGCGTCGACATCGACGAGCATCCGCGCCCCGATACGAACGAGGAGGCGCTCGCCAAGCTCAAGCCGATCGTCCGGGCTGGCGGCACCGTCACCGCCGGCAATGCATCGGGCGTGAATGACGGCGCCGCGGCGATGATCGTCGCGTCGGCCGCGTCCGTGGAAAGACATGGGCTTAAGCCGCTTGCGCGCATCCTTGGCATGGCGTCGGCCGGCGTGCCGCCGCGCATCATGGGGATCGGCCCGGTGCCGGCGGTGACCAAACTGAACGAGCGACTCGGCCTCAAAACTACCGATTACGACGTCGTTGAGCTGAACGAAGCCTTTGCCAGCCAGGCGCTGGCCTGTCTGCGCCAGCTCGGCCTCGACGACGACGCTGCTCATGTGAATCCCAATGGCGGCGCCATTGCGCTGGGTCATCCGCTCGGCATGTCAGGCGCGCGTATCGCCGGCGCCGCTGTGCGAGACCTACACCGGCGTGAGGGCCGCTATGCGCTCGCCACCATGTGCGTCGGCGTGGGGCAGGGCGTGGCGATGGCGTTTGAGCGCGTGACGTAGGGCCTCTCTGAGACCGCTGCCGCCTCATTCCGTTCTTAACAGCAGGACCACCCCGGCCGGATCGGACGTCCAGTGTCCATTGACGCCATCGAGCGGCTCAAGCTCGTCGCGTTTCGGGCTGCCGAGCTTCGCCAAGGATTGGGCTGGGTCGTCCGTGATCAACTCAAGCCATACGTCCACCTGGCTCTGCCTTTCGATGCGGTCGATCCATAAGGTCATGTCGCCGAATGCAAAGCAGACGCTGTTGGCAAGTTCCCTTGTGACCTCAAGTCCGACGCGGTCGCGGTAATACGCGACGGTGTCGTCCCACCGATGAAGCGGGACTTTGATCGCGATGTTTTTCCCCGGCCGGATCATGAGCGAACCTCTATCGGCGCGGCGTTCGCGCCCGTATCCCGCCCGGCGAGCTTCTCCGCCCGCCGCAGCGTCAGGAGCCATGTCGCCGTGGGCTCCACGCGCCAATCCGGCGGCGGGCGCCGCTCCGGCTCCAGATAGTCCATATAGGCGAGCAACGCCAAAGCGTCCTGGCGCTTCACGTCAAGCCGGCAGCTCTTGATCAGTGCCTTCAACCGTTCGCCGCGCGAGCCCTTGTCGAACCCGGCATGTGCGAGGATCGCTGGATAGGTGCGTTCCTTGAAGAACAGCGCGCGTGCGCTTCTATCCAGGTGCGCCGCCTCATCTGCACTGATCGCGCCAAGCTTGGCGAAGTGCTGGATCGTCGCCTCGACATTGACCAGCGCCTCCGTCAGCGGCGCATGGTCGAGCTCCTCCGGCGCGTGAAGCTGTGCCACGGCCGCATCGTCCACAAGCTCGCCGGAATGGTAACGCTCAAACACCGCCCCGATTCCGATCATGCCGAAGGCGGCGCATTCCGCAGCGCGCAGCGCACCCATGCTCGCCGCGCCATAGATCGCAACGCCCTGTTCGATCGCAAAGAGGATTTCCTTGTGCCAGACGGCGGCGACATCTTCGTAGCGGCCGTCGATCAGCCCGATGGCCGTGGCGCCCTCCACGACCGCACGCGCAATGTCACCTTGGCCGGCAGGTGCGCAACAACGAAGCGCTTCGGAATGCTTGGCCGCCCAGTTCGTGCCGTGGAGGCTCGGGCCCGCGAAGAGAACCTTCATTGCGCATCCATGATGGCTTTGAGCGCCCGCCGACCATAGCGCTGGCGGCGGTCGCCGGGCGGACTTTCCAGCCCCGGAATGAGCGCCCGCGCAGCCGCAAAGCCGCCGTGTTCTTCTCCCGCATCCAGTGTCACAATCACCGCCGATCCGATCCCCGCATCGACAAGGCGCTGGAGGATGAACCGCAGATTGTCGGCCGGATCCGGCACGTCGGCGAGGTCGGTGGAGGGCCGCGCATGCGGCGTCGCACTGAGATAGGCCGTCAGGTCGGCCTTGAGCTCCGTTCCGTAGAGATTCGGATCGAAATCGTCGCGCGCCCCGGTGATACTGGTGACGCGGCTCTGCGCCGCTTCGGTGATGGCGCGAATGGCGGCGCGCGCCGGCGACGGGTGGGCGCCCATGCCGCTGGAGAGGTCGAAGTGCTTCCACAAATCCTCGCGGCCTTTAGGTGTGGGCGCGATGGTAGAGAAGTAGACCGGCACCCCGATGTCGCTGGTGATGTCAAAGAGCCGGAGTTGGAAACCCGCCGCGTCGATCTGCTCGGCGAGATCGGTGACCGCGTCGTCCTCAAGCGTCGCCGGGTCGACGCAGCGATCGTGCACCTCTTGATCGGAACGGAAGTTCCAGAGCGCGCTTGCGTCGCGTTCGATGCGCTCCAGCAGCCCATGCACGACCGCCTCTAAAAGCACATTGCCCGACGCCAGCCCGTCGCTCGTCTGCCAGTATCGGCTCGGCGTCTCGCCCTTGCCGGCCGGATCGAGGGTGATCATGTCGGCAGGCACCCACGCCGCCGCATGCTGAAGAAGGTCGAAGCCCTCCACCCAGGCGACGCTCTCCGTCTCCGAAAGCGGCTGCTCGCCGCGCTTCAGCATGTTGTTGAACGGCATGATGCGCTGGCCGTCGGCGGCGAGCGCCTGCATGGAGCCGGTGCGCACCGGGATGGCACAGGCCTCGGCGGTCGCCAGCTCCGCCGCTTCCATCAATGCGGAAGCTTGCGCGGCCGGCTCGTCGAGGCCCTTGCCCTGGCTGACGGCAAGCGTCTTGGAATTGGGCCGGACCGCCATCCACACAGGGATGCCGATCCGGTCCAGTCCCGTCACATCGGCCAGCCGGGTGATCCCGAACCGGCCGAACATCGACCGCACGCGGTCGACGGTTTCGTCTGAGCGGCGCAGCCGATCGGAGTGATCCTCGGCTGCGCCGCGCGTCTTCAACAGCGCGATCTCCGCGTCAAGGAAGTCGGGAAGTCGCGCTGCATCCATCACTGCGCCTCAGCGGCTCGGGAAGTAGTGATGCGAAGCGGCATCCGAACGCCCTTCCGCTTCCTGAACGACTTCGACGCCACGGTTCTTCGGGAAGTAGTGATGCGGGGCCGCATCGGAACGGCTTTCTGTCGCTCCCGCGATCTCAATGCGCTCCGCTTTACCGCCCCTGTTGGGGAAGTAGTGATGCGAAGCGGCATCCGAACGCCCCTCCGCCTCCTGAACGACTTCGACGCCACGGTTCGGGAAGTAGTGATGCGACGCCGCGTCGGAGCGGGCCTTTGCCTCACCAGCAACTTCGATCGTCTCCGCCTTGCCACCCCTGTTGGGGAAGTAGTGGTGCGAAGCGGCGTCGGAACGCCCCTCCGCTTCCTGAACGACCTCGACGCCGCGGTTCGGGAAGTAGTGATGCGAGGCCGCATCGGAACGGCTTTCTGCCGCCCCCGCGATCTCGATGCGCTCCGCCTTGCCACCTCTGTTGGGGAAGTAGTGATGCGAAGCGGCGTCGGAACGGCCCTCTGCTTCCTGAACGACATCGACGCCACGGTTCGGGAAGTAGTGATGCGAGGCCGCATCAGGCCGCGCTCTGGTAACCGCCTCGAGGTCGGCATCCTGGAAATCGTGCCCGTCAGTAGCATCGGCTCGCTCAACCGTGCCGGCCTCTAGGTCAGCGATCCACATTGAATCGTCTTTGGCAAGGCGGAATAGAACGATATACGTCATAGCTTTCTCCTTTTCTGGTCGACAAAAATTTGGCGCAAAACGCCGCCATCACGCGCAGGCTCAGTCGAGCCTGGAGTGAACTTCAGTTCGTTTTCGAGGGTGTGCCGGCTATTGCCGGCCGGGCCCCAACCGCCCGTTGCTATGCTTGCGCTGCTCTACCGTGTTGGCGTGCAGAGCGACGCCAGCAGACGCTCAGCGTGTCGGAGGGGCAGAATGAGTTTTTCTCATGATCACCTCACTTCGTGTTGTCCGCCCGGTTCATTCGAAGCCCGCTTCTCGAAGCCCTTGCTCATAGTGCTTCGCGTAGTGGGGGTCTTGAATCGGCACGATCGAGAGCCAGTTTGATATGCTGAAGCCCGGGTGGATATCCTTGGTCTTCTCCACGTAGAAGCGCGCTGTTTGCGCGTCGCCCAGCATCGCGTGGGATGCGGCCATGAGCCGATAGGCCGCGCTTTGGTCACGCATGTGACCCATGCATTCAATCGCATCGCTGTAGCGCTGCAGGTGGTAATTGGTGCCTGCTGCGGCCCACCAATATTGGTCCGGGCAAAGGGGATTCAGCTCGATTGCTTTGGTTATCTTTTGAAGTGCCGCTTGGAAGTCGCAAGTATGAGAGAACGCATCCGCCAAATCGTGCAGAAGGTCGGCGAATTGTGGACTGCGATCTTCAGCGTGGCCGAGGGCCGCGACGCTCTCGTCGAAGCGTCCGGCGTAAAGTCTGCACACGCCGAGCTCGCGATAGCCGCGGGCATCGTCCGGATCGATCTCCTGTGACAACAGCGCCAGCCGCTCCGCTTCCCCAAGAAGCTCACTGTCGCCGCGCGCCATCAAAAGCCATTCCAGCAAATATGTTCTCGCCAGGGCGCTGAGCGCGGGCACGAAGCTTGAGCAAGCGCCGACCGCCGCCTTGAAGTGGCGCCTTGCGCGGCGAACGCTGGGCAGGTCCAGCGCCCGCAGATGCTTCTGGCCGGCCAGATAGAGATGGTAGGCCGTCGGATCGGGCAGAGTCTCGTAGCGCGCCAGTTCGGCGCGTTCGATCCGCTCGATCAGCGTCACGATGATCCGAACAGAGAGCTCGTTGTATTGGTGGGCGATCGTGTCCTGATCGAGCAGGTAGTTGTCCACCCAAAGAATCTCGCGTGTCGCAGCATCCAGCAAACTCACCCTAAGCGTCGGGTTGCTGCCGCGGATCTTGAGCCGCGTCTCCACGGCATAGGAAATTCGGAACTTGCCGAGCAGTGCGTGCTTTCCGCTTCGGCTCAATCGCGCCGCCGTATAGGGCGCCACAACCGAAAGCGCCTTGGATCGGCAAAGCCCGATTGTCACATCTTCAATCAGGGCATCCGCTAGTTGATGCGCAAAGTCCTGCCCGCCGAGCGGCGGGGGCGGCAGTACCGAGACCCGCGGTGTCTGCGCGCGATCAAGAAGCGGCAACAGTGAGTCATCGGGCTCAGGCGCAGTCGGATCCTGCTCACCCTCATCCAGCCCCGCATACGCAGGGGCGGCTACCGCCTTTGGCGCCGCTTTTGGCAACAGGGTCTGATAAAGCCCTCGCGTCGCCTCATCGGGCTGAACGTTCAGTTCATCGCCGAGGCTGGCCTTGAGGTGTTCGTACACGTCCCGGACACGCGCCGGTTCGCCGTCTTCGGCATGAAGGCGCATCAGCGTTCGATGTGCGATCTCGTTGTAAGGGTCGACCTCGCGCAGCCGCCGCGCGGCAACCTTGATCTTCACGCGGTCGGCCTTGCTGTCCAACGGCTCCAGCCGATTGGCCACCGTCGCCACGAAGGCGTCACGGAGAATGGTTCGCTGCTGCTGCAGCCAGGATTGGAAGTCCGAACCCTCCCAATCGATGCCCTCCAAAAGGTCTCCGCAATAAAGATCGCAGAGCGTCTCAAGGTCGGCTGAATCCCGATCCGTCACGACCTTCTGGAACGCGATCAGATCGATAAAGGCGGAGGCGCTAACAAGCTCTACATGGTTTCGGCCGTTGCGGATGAGTTCAAAGCCATCTTCCTCTTGGCGCGTCGTCACACGCGACAGGAACTTGCGCAGATTGGCCGCGGCTGCCTTGGATTCGGAGTTTTCCCAGAGGAGCTGGCGCAGCGTGCCGCGGCGTGCCGGGCCGGCGCGCTCCGTTAGGACGAGATAGGCTAGCAGGGCAAATGTTTTGGCCGGCACGGCGATCGGGCGTTGCCGATCATCGAGCAATCGCGGCTGGCCAAAAAGCATAAGCCTGCACTTCATCGATACAGCCTTAGGTTGCTCTCTCTGTTTAGTCGGCAGAAAACCTCAAGTAGAATCTCCCGCTGATAGGGACAATTCCCCAAACGTTCCCGCCAACTTTGACGATAGTATTTGGTTAACGGCGTGTAAATTCATGCGCCGGCGTACCGGAATCCGCTTGTCACGTTTGCGCCACGCTTTCTCGTCTGCCACGCCTGCCACGCTCTTGCCACGCGCCCCGTTGTTCAATCTTGAAAGATAGCAACGGCGATCAGTTCAATGGAACGATACTACACCATCCTCACCGACAGGGGAGGCCGGTTCCCGGCGCGGCATCTTCTCGGGCGATCGGAGTTTGAGCAGCCTCTCGAGATGGCCTCCAGGCTCATGGCGGACCCGCCGCAGCCAGCCATCCATCGCGAGCGCTTGACGGCGCCGGAGCTTCAAGAATTGGAGCAGGAGCCTGATTTCGTCGCCGCGGCGGAGATCATGAGGACCAGGCTTCTGGCCCCAGTGGTGGAAGAGGTTGCGCAAGAGGTTGGCCCGCCGGTGACCAAACGGGTGACCAGGCGTCAGCGTCGGCAGTCCTGGGGAATCGGCGCGGTGGAGGCCGACAAGTCAAAGTTCACGGGTGCGGGGGTCACCGTGGCGCTCCTCGACACCGGAATTGACGCCTCGCACGCGGCTTTTGACGGGGTCGAACTGGTGGAGCGGGACTTTACCGGCTTCGGGAACGGCGACCTCGACGGTCACGGCACGCATTGTGCTGGCGTTCTGTTTGGGCGCAACGTGGAGGGGGTACGCATCGGTGTGGCGCCGGGAATCCGCAACGCTCTCATTGGAAAGATCGTTGGGCCGGAGGGCGGCGACACCGACATGATGGTTCGCGGCGTCTGCTGGGCACATGAAGGCGGCGCGCGCGTTATATCGATGTCGGCCGGCTTCGATTTCGACGCCACGTTGAACGAACGGCTCGCGCAAGGGTGGCCGTCAGGCCTTGCGACTTCCGCGACGCTGGAAGCCTATCGCAGCAATCTGAAGCTGCTGGATCGCTTGCTGCAGATGCTCCGCCTGCAAGAGCCCTCAACCGGCGGTGCGATTATCGTTGCAGCGGCCGGCAACGACAGCAGCCGCGATGGGGCCAGCGAGTTCGTCACAAGCGCCTGCCCGCCGGCCTCGTCAGACAAGGTCATCTCTGTGGGCTCAATTGATCCCGATTCGTCCGGAACGGGCTACCGCGTGTCTAGCTTCTCAAACAGCAGCGTGGAGATCGTTGCGCCAGGACGCAACATCGTCTCGGCTGGCGTCGGAGGCGGGCTCAAGACCATGAGCGGCACCAGCGTGGCCGCGCCGCATGTGGCCGGCGTAGCAGCGCTCTGGTGGCAGGCGGTCCGGCAATCGGAGCTGCCCGCCAACGCCACTTTGGTGCGCGGCAAGCTGTTTGCGGGCGCGCGCAGCGTCGGTTTCGCTCCAGCCGTCCACCCGGCCGAGCGCGGCGCCGGGCGAATCGTGGCGCCGCAGGACGGATTGGCGGTTTCCACCCGCCGCGCGGCCTCGCCGGCTGAATGGCATGACCAGCTCTGTCCGGAACAGCCGGAAATCGGCGCAAAACTGGCCGCTGGCGCGGTTGTGGAGCCGATTGCCGTCGGCGCCGGAGCCGCGAATTCCGGCCTGTCACGCAGCCGGCGGAGCCTCAGCTAGGGGGTGTGTCACGCTTCAGCCACGCCGGGGCAGATTGAATGATGGCACTGGTCACCGAAAAACAGGGGATCCGGGCCATGAGTTTGAGTGAGACCAGCAATCTGGGCGACTCAAAGCGTCTCGACGAGGTGAGGGCGAAGATTTTCTACCTGGCGAGCGACGTGGAGTCGGCCAGTGAACCCGCCGCGATCATGCTCCGCGCGGTGGCGGAATCCATTGTCGATGGCGCCGACCGCGCCGATCGGCTGAACGGCAGTGCCGCGCTCAACGGCGTCGTATCCTCGCTCCGCTACGCCGGTGCGAACGGTATGCGTTAGCGCTCAATAGGTCCGAGCCGCCACGCTTCCCGGCGGCCCGGGCGCATGCGGCGCGTCGATACTCATGGGCGTGGAAGTCACGCGTCAGGGAAGTCGGCCGAGCCGCTCCGTTAAGAGGGCGTAGAATCCCTCATCGTCCACCGAGCGGACGAAATGGACGTTGTGCGGCCGATCCGTCACTCGCCAGTAATCGACGACCGTCATTCCGTTCGTGTACTTGCCTTCCAGTTCTACCGACACGTTGACGGCGCGCCCGCTAAACAGGTCCGACTGCAACACATAGGCGATGACGCATGGGTCGTGCAGCGGTCCGCCCGCCGATCCGTATTTCTCAACGTCGAATTTCTCAGAGAACGACAGCATGGCGGCGACGGCCGAGCCGCAGGCATTGCCCAGCGCGCGAATGCGAGCGAGCCGCTCCGGCGTGGTCAATACCCGATGCGTGACGTCGAGCGACAGCAACGTAACGGGAATGTCGCTGCGCAAGACGATATCGGCCGCCTCCGGATCGACGAAGACGTTGAACTCCGCGGCCGGCGTGATGTTTCCGACCTCGAAATAGGCGCCGCCCATGACGACCAATTCCTTGATCCGCGAGGCGATATCGGGCGCCTTGTTCAATGCCGCGGCAACGTTGGTCAGCGGCCCGAGCGTGCACAGCGTAATGGTGCCCGGATCGTTGGCGCGCAGGCTTTCGACGAGAAAGTCCACGCCGTGGGTGTCTTGAACCGCGATCTGCGGCTCCGGCAGGTCCGGCCCATCAAGCCCCGTCGGTCCATGCACGTGCTCCGCTGTCACCAGTTCGCGCTGACCGAGCGGGCGATCGCCTCCCGCATAGAGCGGAATATCGGCGCGGCCGGCGAGCTCCAGCACTTTCGCAGCGTTTGTCGTCGTCTTCGCCAAGTCGACATTTCCCGCCACGGTGACGACGGCGATCACCTCCAGTTCGTCCGACGCAAGCGCCAGAAGCAAGGCGACCGCGTCGTCCTGGCCGGGGTCGGTGTCGATGATGATCTTTTGGGGCATGGTCGTCGGCGCTGCTTTGTTGAGGGCAGGCTCCGATAGCACGGCCGTTCGCGCCGGCACAGGGGTGCATCCACGCCGTCAGCAAGCGGCGAACGGCTGGTACGGATTGATTCAGGCCAATGCTCTGGATTAAGCCCTAGGCACAATACGCGACGCCTCAAGACGGCAGGCGCTGCGCGCAGGCAGGAAACGCAATCATGTCTTCATTCCCGAGGGGGTTTCACCAGATACGGATGGAGCTGGCGCGCGAGCCCGGCCACCCCGGAGGCAGCAACGCCACTGGATACGACCTGCTCGCGCCGCTTGACGAGGAGGCGCGGCTGTCGCCGGATGAATGGCGCCAGCACAAGGATCTGTGCCGGGTTCATCGGTTTCGCGAAGGCGAGGACGACATGATTGGCAAGCTGGCGCGCAAGCCCGGCGGGACGTGGTTCTTCGACTATGACGAAGACACCGAAGACGACGACGAACTGGCGCATCGCCTTGGCGAGGAACGGTTCGTGATCGGCGAGTATGTTTCCGTGCGCGACGAGAACGGAGACATGCATACCTACCGCGTCGTCTCCGTGCGCGAGGTGTGACACCGCTATAGCTCGGCTCGCGCCCGTTCCCTCAGCACGCGGCGAATGACCTTGCCGGTCGTCGTTAGGGGGAGCGCATCAAGAAATGCCACCTCGCGCGGATATTCGTGCGCCGCAAGACGCGTGCGCACATGGTCGCGCAGCGCCTCCGCCAGCGCGTCGCTCGGCTCGGCATCCGGCTTCAGCACGACATAGGCCTTTACGATCTCGGTGCGCTCCGCGTCGGGTTTGCCGACAACGCCGGCGGCCTGCACCGCCGGATGACCAAGCAGGCAATCCTCGACCTCGCCCGGCCCGATGCGATAGCCGGCGGAGGTGATGATGTCGTCGTCGCGCCCGACGAATTGCAGCCAGCCATCGGCACTTCTACGGCCAAGATCGCCGGTAACGAGCCAGTCGCCGACGAATTTTTGTGCCGTCGCCGCTTCGTTGTTCCAGTAGCGCAGAAAGCCCACCGGGTCCGGCCAGCGCACGGCGACCGATCCGAGCGTGCCCTCCGGCGTGACGGTCCCGTCGGCGTCGATGATCTCCACATCATGGCCGGGTACCGCGCGGCCCATCCAGCCCGGACGCGCATCCATGAGCGTCGCACAGGACGAGACAATCATGTTGCATTCCGTCTGGCCGTAGAATTCGTTGATCGGGACGCCGAAGACGCGGCGTCCCCAGTCGAGAAGCTTCGCGCCGAGCGTCTCGCCACCGCTAGCGACGCTGCGCATATCAAGCTGCCACCGCGCCTCCGCATCGGGCACCGCCTTCATCACTTTCAGAGCGCTCGGCGGCAGGAAGGCGTTGCGCACGCCATGGCGCTCAATCAGGTCGAATGCCGCCTCGCCGGTGAATTTCTTGAAGCGGTGCGTCACCACCGTGACACCGTGATGGAGCGCCGGCAGGAGCACGTCGATCAACCCGCCGATCCATGCCCAATCGGCCGGCGTCCATATCTTGTCGCCGGCGCGCGGGAAGAAGCCGTGGCTCATCTCAACGCCCGGCAGATGGCCGAGCAGCACGCGATGCGCATGCAGCGCGCCTTTGGGCTGACCGGTCGTGCCCGACGTGTAGATGATCAGCGCCGGATCGTCGGCGTGCGTGGCCACTGGCGCGAACGCTTCGGATTGCGCCGCAAGCGCCGGCTGAAGATCGATCGCCTCGCCATGCGCGCCGTCGGTGCAGATGATCGTCTGCAAGTCCGGCAACGTGGAGCGAATGTCTTTGAGCTTCGCTACGCCCTCCGCATCGGTCACCACCGCGCACGTGCCGGAATCCGCCAAGCGATATTGCAGGGCTTCCGTTCCGAACAATGTGAAGAGCGGCACGGCGATTGCGCCGAGCTTGTAGATTGCGATGTGGCCGATTGCTGTGTGGAGCGATTGCGGAAGGAGGACCGCCACGCGGTCGCCGCGTTCAACGCCATTGGCGCGGAGCAGATTGGCGAGACGGTTCGACAGGCCCTTTAGGTCGGCGAAGCTGTAGCGCGACACCACGCCGGACGGCAGGACCCATTCAAGCGCGACGCGGCCCGGCTCCGCGTCGGCCCATTTATCCGAGACGTCGACGCCGATATTGTAGCGCTCCGGGATATCCCAGCGGAAATGCTTCTGCACTTCGTCGTAGGTTGCGCCGTCCGGGAGCAAGGGCAGCCCTCAGAGCCTGTTTAAAGAAGTCAACTACATGGCGCGCGGCCGAATTATCAGACGCTCGCGCGCGCCAGAATGGTCGGTCCTGGCTCTGAAATCAAAGAACAAGAGCCCGGAACCCGGCCTTCTACCGGCAGGCAATCGTCTGATTGGCCACCGACACGGCGCGCGGCCAGCATTCCCAAACGGGCTCTAGATGCAGCGGCCGCCATCGACCTCCATGGCGACGCCGGTGATCATGCTCGCCTCATCGGAGCACAAAAACGCGGCGGCGTTGCCGAGGTCTTCAGGCGTGGAGAAGCGGCCAAGCGGAATGGTCGCGAGGAACTTCGCGCGGACCTCCGGCGTGTCCTCGCCCATGAAGGTCGTTAGAAGCGGCGTCTCACCGGCGACCGGGCTAAGTGCGTTGACGCGAATGCCGTCACCCGCGAGCTCCACGGCCATCGACCGCGTCGCCGTGATCACCCAGCCCTTAGAGGCGTTGTACCAGGTGAGCCGCGGGCGCGGACTGACGCCGGCGGTCGACGCCATGTTGAGAATGACCCCGCCGCCCGCCGCCTTCATGCGCGGCACGATGTGTCGCGCCGCGAGATAGATCGACTTGGCGTTGACGGCGAAGAGGCGGTCGAAATCCTCTTCCGCCAGCGCTTCCATCGGCTGCGGCAGATGCCCGATGCCGGCATTGTTGACCAGGATATCGATGCCACCGAAGGCAACGGCCGCGTGGTCGATCATGGCTTCGGTGCTGGCGGATTCCGACACGTCCACCTGCACAGCAGCGGCGTTTGGCCCAAGGTTCTCCGCCAGCGCCTGGGCGCCGTCGTGATTGATGTCGGCGACCAGAACATGAGCGCCCTCGGCGACGAACTTTTTGGCGATACCGGCGCCAAAACCCGACGCGCCGCCGGTCACGATCGCCTTCTTCCCTTCAAGCCGCATGCTACGCCCTCCCGATAACCAGAGCCTTCTCTATTCAGATTGAAATCGGAATGGAGGCTCTTGTCTCTTCGTTGAGCATGATCTTGTCCGAAAACCGGTTCCCACTTTTCGGGATCATGCTCTACCCGTGGTGCGCTGCAACGGTCTTCAAGACAGAGAAGCCGTAGAGCGCCTCAAATCCTTTTTCCCGCCCGTGGCCGGACTTGCCTATGCCGCCGAAGGGCAGTTCCACGCCGCCGCCCGCGCCGTAATTGTTGATGAACACCTGGCCGGCGCGGATCGCCTTGGCCATGCGGAACTGGCGCGCGCCGTCATTGGTCCATACGCCCGCGACCAGCCCGTACGGCGTTCCGTTAGCGATGGACACGGCCTCCGCCTCGTCGTCGAATGGGATGACAACCTGCACCGGCCCAAAGACCTCCTCCTGCGCAAGGGCGTGATCGGCATCCACGTCGGCGATCAACGCAGGCCTGATGTAGTGTCCGCCGCTCGGTGCGTCATCGACAATTGCGCCTTCCGCAACGATGCGCGGCCGGTTGGCGCGCCCCATGGCGAGATAGGAGTCCACGCGCGCCTTCTGTCGTTCCGAGATCAGTGGCCCGACATCGAGATCGCTGAGCGCCGGACCGACGCGGAGCGCCCGATAGGCGTCCGACAGGCGCTCCAGCAATTGGTCATGGATACGCGTCTCAACGACGATCCGCGAGGCGGCGGAGCATGTCTGGCCGGCGTTCTGGATGCCGGCTTTGACGAGAAAGGGCAGGGCAGCGTCGAGGTCGGCATCGGCGAACACGACTTGCGGCGACTTTCCGCCAAGCTCCAGCGTCACCGGCACGACATTGCCGCCGGCCGCAGCCTGGACCGCGCCGCCGACCTCCACGGAGCCGGTGAACGAGATGTGGTCGACGCCCGGATGCGCGGCAAGCGCGGCGCCGGCCTCTTCGCCCAGCCCCGGCACGACATTGAGCGCGCCGGCCGGCAATCCGGCTTCCTCCGCGATGCGAGCGAAGGCCAGGGCAGTCAGAGACGCGTCCTCCGCCGGCTTCAGCACCGCGGCGTTGCCCATGGCGAGTGCGGCGCCGACGCTCCGTCCGATGATCTGCATCGGATAGTTCCACGGGATGATGTGACCGGTCACGCCATGCGGCTCGCGCAGCGTGAAGACGGTGTAGCCCTCAAGGTAGGGGATGGTGGCGCCGTGAATCTTGTCGACCGCGCCGGCATAGAACTCCATGTAGCGCGCCAGAGCTACCGCATCGGCGCGCGCCTGCGTGAGCGGCTTGCCGACGTCGCGCGCCTCAAGCTCCGCCAGCATGTCGAGCCGCTCTGTCACCAGTGCACCGATGCGCGCCAATAGACGGCCGCGATCGACCGCGGTCGCCCGCCCCCACGCGCCGGAAAGCGTCGCTCGTGCAGCCGCAACGGCGCGGTCGATGTCGTCGGCGCCGCCGCGCGCGATGGCGCCGAAATGGCGGCCTGTCGAGGGGTCCTCCACCGGCAGCATCTCACCACTGCCGGGCGTCACCCAGTCGCCGCCGATCAGAACTGTCTCGCTGTCGAAGGGGATCATTGCGCCTCCAGCCCCGCCTGGCGGGCGGCGAGCGCGCGTTCAAGATTAGGCGTCGCCGCCAGCAAGGACTGCGTATAGGGATGCGCCGGATTGGCAAAGACCTCTTCCGTCTCGCCCTGCTCAACGATCCGACCGTCCTGCATGATGACGACGCGGTCGGTGATGGCGCGCACCACGGTCAGATCGTGCGAGATGAAGAGATAGGAGACGTTGAGGCGGTCGCTGAGATCGGCGAGAAGGTCGAGGATCTGCGCGCGGATCGAGACGTCGAGCGCCGACACCGCTTCGTCGAGCACAATCAGCGACGGCTGCGTGATGAGCGCCCGCGCGATCGCCAGGCGCTGCCGCTGTCCGCCTGAGAATTCGTGCGGATATTTGTCGGCGTCGGAAGCCTGCATGCCAACGGCGACAAGCGCGTCCTCCACGCGCCGTCGGCGTTCGATGGCGCTGAGTTTCCCTTCGTCAAGATGAAAGGGCTCCGCCACCAGCCGCGCCACCGTGTGGCGCGGATTGAAGCTGCCATAGGGGTCCTGGAACACGGCCTGGATGTGCCGGCGTAGCGCCTGGCGCTCGGGTCCGCGGCTCGCCAGAAGGTCGGCGCCGTCCAGGGTCACAGTGCCGGCTTTCGGCGGATCGAGCGCCAGGACCACGCGAGCCAAGGTCGACTTGCCGCTGCCGGATTCGCCGACCAGTCCGACATTCTCGCCGCGGCGAATGGTGAAGCCCACATCGTCGACTGCGCGGAAGCTGGCGGCGCGGCGGAAGAGCTGCCGCGGCCCGTCGCGATATTCCTGCACGACGCCCTTCGTATCGAGGATGGGAGCGTCATGACCCTCGCTCGCCTGCAGCCTTCTCTGCCGGCGCGAAACATAGGTGGAGGCGGCGCGCAGCATGCGCGAATAGGGGTGCTGCATGGCGCGGAAGAGTTCGACCGTCTCGCCGCTTTCCACCACCGCGCCGTCCTTCATGATGGCGATGCGGTCGGCCATCTCCGCAACGATCGCCAGATCATGGCTGATAAGGATGAGGCTTGAGCCGTCCTCCGCCACCAGCCGCTTCAGGAGATCGAGGATGCGCGCCTGGGTCGTCACATCGAGCGCCGTGGTTGGCTCGTCGGCGATCACCAGTCTCGGCTTCAGCACGATCGCCATGGCGATGACGACGCGCTGCCGCTGTCCGCCTGAGAGTTCGTGCGGATAGCGGGAGAGCGGAAAGCGCGTGGCCGGGAGCCCGACGCGGTTGAGCGTCTCGCGCGCCACCTCGTCCGCTTCGCGCGGCGTCACGTTGCCGTGCACGCGCACGGCCTCCGCCACTTGATCGCCGATCGTCTTCAGCGGATTGAGCGCGCTCATCGGCTCCTGGAAGACCATGCCCATGACGCGCCCGCGTCGCTCGCACATCTCAGCTTCGCTCAGCGCCGAAAGGTCTTCGCCGGCCAATGTGATGCGTCCGCCGACCGTACTGCCATGCGGCAGAAGCCGCATGATAGAGAGCGCCGTCAGCGACTTGCCGGAGCCGGATTCGCCGACAATGCCGAGTGCCTCGCCCTGGCCGAGCGTGAGCGAGACGTTCTTGAGGATCGGCGTTCTGCCGATCGTGAGATTGAGCTTGTCGACGTTGAGCAGGCTCATTGCGCCGACCGCTCCCGCCGAAGCCGCGGGTCGAGCATGTCGCGAAGTCCGTCGCCGAGGAGATTGAGGCCAAGCACTGTGACGACAATGGCCAGTCCCGGAAAGATCGCCACATGCGGCGCGAACGCAAACATGGTTTGCGACTCCGAAAGCATGCGGCCCCAGCTCGACATGGGCGGCTGCGTGCCGAGGCCGACATAGGAGAGGGCGGCCTCCGCCAGGATGCCGAGCGAGAACTGGATCGTCGCCTGCACGACGAGGATGTTCAGCACATTGGGAAGGATGTGCTCGATGGAGATGAGGGCGGAACCCTTGCCGGCGACACGCGCCGCAAGCACGTATTCGCGCGTCCACAAGGAGAGCGCCGCTCCGCGCGTCACACGCGCAAAGACGGGGATGTTGAAAATGCCGATGGCGATGATGGCGTTGATCGCGCCCGGTCCGAGAAGCGCGGTGATCATGATGGCGAGAAGCAGCGCCGGAAACGCGAAGACCAGATCGTTGACCCGCATGATGAAGTCGTCGAGCCAGCCGCGTCGCGCCGCCGCGAAGAGGCCGAGCGGCACGCCGATTCCAACGCCGATCCCCACCGCCACCAGCGCGACGAGGATGGAGTTGCGCGCGCCGACCATGATCATGGACAGCACGTCGCGGCCATAGATATCCGTGCCGAACCAATGCGCGCCGGCCGGCGGCTTGAGCCTCTCCGCGATGGGCAGCGGCGTCGGATTCGGGTCGTGCGGCGTCCACACCAGGGAGAGGAGCGCAATCGCGATGACGCCGAGCGTGATCGCCGCGCCGATGATGAGGCTGAGATGGTGCGCGCGCCAGCGGCCGTGTTCTTGCCGTGGCAGGTCGGTGAGCGGCTCCGTGCTCATGGCGCCCGCCGTCGAAGTCGCGGGTCGATCGCCGCATAGGCAAGATCGACCGTGAAATTGACGATGACGACGGCGGCGACGAGCAGGAGCACGACGCTTTTCACGACAATCAAGTCGCGCTGCGCGATCGCCTGAAAGATCAGCCGGCCGAGTCCCGGCAGGAAGAAGACGTTCTCAATGATGATCGCGCCGGCGAGCAGGAACGAGAATTGCAGGCCGATGATGGTCATCACCGGGATCAGCGCATTGCGCACCGCGTGGTGGCGGATCGCCTGCCCGGAGCTCAAGCCCTTGGCGCGCGCCGTGCGGATAAAATCCTCATGCAGCGTATCGAGCAGCGCCGAGCGCATGACGCGCGCCAGGATGGAGGCTTGCGGCAGCGCTAGCGCCACCGCCGGCAGGACCAGGGACTTCATGCCGACCAGGATCCCGGCATCCCAGCCGGGAAAGCCGCCCGCTGAGAACCAGCGCAGCCCGACGGAGAAGGCGAGCACAAGAAGCATCGCGAACCAGAAGTTCGGGATCGCGATGCCGAGCTGCGTGGCCCCCATGATCACGGCGTCGACGATGGAGTTGCGCTTCGCCGCGGCGATGATGCCGACCGGGAAGGCGATGATGATGGCGAGCGCCAATGCCATCAGCGCCAGAGGCACACTGACCCACAGCCGGTCGGCAATCAGCTCACGGACCGGGACGCGATAGGTGTAGCTCAGCCCGAAATCGCCGACGAAGAAGCCGCCGACCCAGTTCAAGTAGCGCTGCAGCACCGGCTCATTAAGGCCAAGCTGCTCGCGCAATGCCGCCACCGCTGCCGGATCGGCGTTCAGCCCAAGCATGTAGGCAGCCGGGTCACCCGGCAGAACCTCCATCACGACGAAGATGACAATGCTCGCGGCGAGCAGCGTGGCGGAAAGCGAGACGAAACGTTGGGCGACGAACGATCCCATCAGACGTGGTCAGCGGGGAGGGCGCTCAGAAAGGCCCGGCCGACAGGCGCGGCCGGGCCCCGTCGCGTCAGTCCTCCCAATAGGCGCCCGTGAGGTCGTTGGCCTGCACCGGCGAGTTGGCCCAAAGACCCTTCAGCTTGGCGTTCCACACGCCGGCCTTGGCAAGCTCGAAGAGAAACACGTTGACCGCGTCGTCGGCGATCTGTCGTTGCGCGTCCTGGAAGAGCTCCGTGCGCCGCGCCGGATCGGTCGTGTTGTTGAGCTCCTCCATGATCGCTTTGAAGGCGTCGGAGTGATAGTCGAAATAATAATCGTCGCGGGCGTAGATGCCGATATCCATCGGCTCGGTGTGCGAGACGATCGTGAGATCGTAGTCCTTGCCCTTGAACGGCTCCGCGATCCATTGCGCCCATTCCAGATTTGCGATCTCGGCGGTGACACCGACCGCAGCGAGCTGCTGCGCGATGATTTCGCCGCCGCGGCGCGCATAAGATGGCGGCGGCAGTTTCAGGGACACCGTCAGCCCGTCGCCGTGGCCGGCCTCTGCGAGCAGCGCCTTGGCCTTCTCCGGATCGTAGGAGTACTGGCCCGTCAGATCGACATAGGCCGGGTGATGCGGCGCGAAATGCGTTCCGATCGGCGTGCCGTAGCCGAACATAGCGCCGTCGATTACCGCCTGCCGGTCGACGGCGTGCGCAAGCGCCTGCCGCACCTTGATGTCATCGAACGGCGCGCGGCCATTGTTGATCGCCAGGATGGTCTCGCCTTCCGTGGAGCCTATGACCACGGCAAAGCGCGCGTCGGCCTCAAACTGCGACAGCGTCTCCGGCGCCGGGAAGTTCGGGTAGGCGTCAAGGTCCTCCGCCATCATCGCGGCGAACGCGGCCGTGGGATCGGAGATGAACTTGAACGTCGCTTTCTCAAGCTGAGCGGGCTCACCCCAATAGTCCGGGTTCCTGCCAAGTTCGACATGGTCGCCCTTGACCCAGTTGACGAATTTGAACGGCCCGGTGCCGATCGGGTTGGTGGCATTGTCGGCGGCACTTTCGGACGCGACGATCACCGCATCGCCCCATCCCATGTTGAAGAGGAAGTTGCCGGCCGGCGAACTGAGCGTCACCTTCACCGTCAGCGGGTCGACGACGTCGACGGAGGCGATCGCCGCGAACAGCGCCTTCTGTGCGTTGGTGGAATCCTCTGCGCGAGCACGGTCGAGCGAGAACTTCACATCCTCCGCGTCGAACGCCGTGCCGTCATGATATGTCACGCCCTCCCGCAGACTGAACGTGTAGACGAGCCCGTCGTCGGAGATGTCCCAAGAGGCGGCAAGCGCCGGCAGCACGCTTCCGTCCGGCCCGATGCGTGTCAGGCCCTCGAAGACATTGGCGTAGACCACCTCGTCGATGGCCGCAGCCGCGCCTCCGGTCGGGTCGAGATTGGGCGGCTCAAGCGGCATGCCGATCGTCACGTCGGTCTTGGCCGCCAGCGCGGCATGCGGGGCAAGGCCCGTCAGAAGAGCGACAGCAAGTGCCGCAGAGCCCAATGATCTGCCCAATGATCTGCCCAACGCTTTTCTCATGACCGTCTCCCTTCGTTCCTGCCGGATCGGCCCTCACATGCTCCCGAAGAGCAGATGATGGGTGGCCAGACACATGATCTTAGCGGAATCCACCATGTCGTCGATGACCACATATTCGTCCGGCTGATGCGCCAAGTCGAGGATGCCGGGGCCGTAGGCGATGCAATCCTGGATGCGGCCGATGCGATCGATGTGCTTCTGGTCGTAAGTGCCGGGCGAGACCACATAATCCGGCGCGCGGCCGAGCACGGTCTCTACTGCTGAGGCGACGGAGCGCACAACCGGCGCGTTGCGCTCCGTCATGGTCGGCAGCACGTCCCACAGATCGCGCAGTTCATAGCGAAATTGCGGGCGCGCCGCCGCCAGCCGGTCTAGCAGGCCGCGCACCTCATCCTTCACGGCCGCCAGATCCTCCTCAATCAGGAAGCGTCGGTCGATCACGATGCGGCAGGAATCGGCAACACAGGCGGCGGGAAAGCCGGAATGGCCTTCAGCCAGCCCGCCATGTACGGAATTGACGTTCATCGTGGAGTGCCGCGCGCCGTCCGGCACGACCGGCATATCGGTGCGACGGCCGGCAAGCGCGGGATAAAGCTCCGCTTCAAAAGCGCTGAGCACCGCGCCCATATGGCGGATGGCACTGTCGCCGAGGAACGGCATGGAGCCATGCGCGATCCGGCCCTTGGTCTCAATCTCCGCCCACCATGCGCCGCGATGGCCGAGGCAGATGCGGTCCTTGTTGAGCGGTTCGGGGATGATGACGTGGTCGACGCGCGGCTTGGCGAGGATGCCTTTCTCGGCGAGGTGGGCAACGCCGCCATAGCCGCCGGATTCCTCATCCGCCGTGCCGGAAACTTCAATCGCGCCGTCATGCTCCGGGAAGAGGTCGATGAACGCCTCAATGGCGATAATGGCCGCGGCGATCCCGCCCTTCATGTCGCAGGCGCCGCGCCCGAAGACCTTGCCGTCCACCACCTCTGCGGCGAACGGATCGACGCTCCAGCCCGCGCCGGTCTCCACGACATCGATGTGCCCGTTGAAATGCACACAGGCGCCCGCGCCGCGACCCTCGCGCCGCGCCACCACGTTCCAGCGCGGGTTTCGGTCGCTGTCGCCGGGCGCGCCCTCCGCGCGCACGAACGTCGCTTCAAAGCCGCGCGGCTGAAGGCGCCTGGCAATCAGCTCGCAGCATTCGCGGTAGCCTTCGCCCGGCGGATTGATCGTGGGCATGCGCACCAGGTCGCGCGTCAGCGCCACCAGCTCGTCGCGGCGGCTGTCGATGGCACGGCCGATGGCGTCCAGCACGAAGGGTTTCCCACGAAAAGGAGATGCAAGGCGCTTGGCCTTGCACCCGGATCGACCTCCTTTGTAGTCGCTCGCAGCGTCAATCGGCAACGCCGCGAGACGCATTGAAATGTCGCGCGTCGGCGTCAGGCCAGAGCGACCGTCGGCCGCCGCTTCAGGCCGACGAATTGCAGCTCTGCAAATCCCGCCACGACGATTGCCTGGATGATCACAAAGGCCATGCCGAGCGTTGTCGGTGCGAGCCAGCCGGTGAACAGGACTGCGATGCTCGCGACAGCCCATCCGGCATTGGCGATGAGGATCGCCCAGACCAGCGGCACCTGCGCTTCGCGCCGGCTGGCGGCAAACGCGACGGTCGCGCTGAAGGGAACGAAGAGCAGCCCGCAGACAAACAAAAGCGCCTGCGGCAGGCCGAGCAGGCCCGATAGCGCGCCCGCTCCGACAATCAGGATCAAGGCGGAGAGGCCGCTCACGGCCGCGTCCGTGTAAAGCGCGCCGCGCAAGAGCGGGCTGGTGGGGATGGTGTGCATGATTGGTCTCCAAGAGTGCGGTCAAGATGAGCCCGCATCCTTGGCGCGCTGCCGCATCAAGTCGATTACCTCAGAGGTAATGGAGATGATCGCGCCGCTACTTTATTGAGGCATCATGTCCGCGGTCGAGCCGGTCGGCAATCTCTTACGGGAATGGCGCAAGCGTCGGCGCCTGAGCCAGCTTGATCTGGCGCTGGATGCCGACATCTCGCCGCGCCATCTGAGCTTCGTGGAGACAGGGCGCGCGCAGCCCTCGCGTGACGTCGTGCTCAGCCTCGCCGACCGTCTGGACGTGCCGCTCCGGGAGCGCAACATCCTTCTGACGGCCGCCGGCTACGCACCTGTTTATGCGGAGCGCAAAATCGAAGATCCGGCGCTGTCGTCCGCTCGCGCCGCCGTGGATCTGGTGCTGAAGGGTCACGAGCCGTATCCGGCAATCGCCGTGAACCGGCACTGGGAATTGGTGGCGGCCAACAACGCCATCGCGCCGCTGATGGCCGGCGCGGACCCGACGTTGCTTGAGCCGCCGATCAATGTGCTGCGTCTCAGTCTTCATCCGCAGGGCATTGCGCCACGTATCGCCAACCTGGCGGAATGGCGAACGCATATTCTGAGCCGCCTCCGCCAACAGGTTGAGCTGACGGCCGATCCGGTTCTGCTGGCCTTGCTGGAGGAACTGACCGCGCTGCCGGCGCCGGCAAGCCCCGGACCCCTGCCGCCCATGCAGGATTATGGCGGCGTTGCGATCCCACTGCGCTTCGTGACCGACGCCGGAATCCTCTCCTTCATCGGCACGACGACGATCTTTGGAACGCCGATCGACGTGACGTTGTCGGAACTGGCGGTGGAGTCGTTCTTCCCAGCCGACGCGGAAACAGCGGCTGCGCTCAGAGCGATGGCTGGGCAATAATACTGAAAGCGCGGGTGTGCTTCATACCTGCCGGCGAACCGCCTCGGCGATCTCCGCGACCGCCCGCTTCAGCTCGGCGACATCGGCCTCTAGTTTGTCCATCCGTTCCGGGAGCCCCGGATCGTCGGCTTCGCTTTTCGCGGCAGCGTCTTCAAACTCAACGCCGATGTCGCGACTGCTCCGGCGCTTAATGACTGCGTGATGCGTTTGATGCTTCTTCTCGATGTACAGGTCGAACTGATCGGGCAGAGCGATGTCGCCGCCCAGCTCCAGTCGTGCACCGGTTTCTGAAATATCACGGAGCAGGCACGGGACCCGCATCAATCCGTCATTGTAACGGATTTCCGCTTTCAGTACGGTTTTGGTCCGCGGGGACGAACGATGTTCCACCGCCTGCACTCCATTTGACGCCCTGCGCCTGTGAGACTGGAGCGGGGAGCTGGAATCGAACCAACGCCTCCAAGGTGGAACCTCGACGCTCTGCCGTTGAGCTATCCCCGCAACTTACTTCAAGATTTAAGACATCTCTTTGCATCTCCGAGGGACGCTAGCAGGTGACGGTTAAGGATCAGTGCTTGCTTGAGGTTCCGCCGTTCGCATTGGTGTACAGAGTGGCGCAGTTGCCAGCTTCAGGCAGCCGCGATAGAGAATTTGTTATGGTTTCCAAGAAAAAAACCTCATGAGCGCCCTTCTAAAGGACCGCGCCACTGGCGAAGCCGCGCACGATTCCACCGTCGAGGCGCTGATGCATCGCATCGGCGAAGATGCGCGCGCCGCCGCGTCGACGCTTGCCACCGCACCGACCGCAGCGAAGAACAAAGCACTGCGCGCCGCCGCCGCCGCGCTGCGGGGTGGTGAGACGGAAATCCTCGCCGCCAACCGGGATGATGTTGCAGCGATGCAGACGGCCGGAACGTCGGCCGCTTTGATCGATCGCGGTACGCTTGATCCAGCGCGGCTGGAAGGCGTGGCACAGTCGCTAGAGGCGATCGCCGATCTCGACGACCCGGTTGGTTCCGTGATCGCTGAATGGGATCAGCCGAACGGGCTTCATGTTGAGCGCGTGCGCACGCCGCTCGGCGTCATCGGCATCATCTTCGAAAGCCGGCCCAATGTGACCGCCGATGCTGGCGCGCTCTGCCTCAAGGCCGGCAATGCGGTGATCCTGCGCGGCGGCTCGGATGCGCATAGGACATCGACCGCCATCCACGCATGTCTTGTCGCCGGCCTGAAGGCCGCCGGATTACCTGAGCACGCCATCCAGCTCGTGCCGACCACCGACCGTGCGGCGGTGGGCGCCATGCTCGCCGGCTTGGACGGCGCTATCGACGTGATTGTTCCGCGCGGCGGCAAGGGGCTGATTGAGCGCGTCCAGCGCGAGGCGCGCGTGCCGGTCTTCGCGCATCTGGAAGGCGTGTGCCACGTCTATGTGCATGCGCCGGCCGACCTGGAGATGGCCAGGCAGATTGCCGTCAATGCCAAGATGCGCCGCACCTCCATCTGCGGCGCCGCCGAGACTTTGCTGGTCGACAAGGCGCTTGCGGAGACGCACCTTCGTCCGATCGCCGACGCTTTGATGGCCGCCGGCTGCACCATTCGCGGCGACGAGGCGACGCGCGCTGCCGTGCCTGCGGCAGAGCCGGCCAGCGAAGACGATTGGTATGCCGAATATCTCGATGCCACGATTGCCGTGCGCGTCGTCGATGGGCTCGACGCCGCGATCCGTCATGTCGCGACCTACGGCTCGCATCACACCGAAGCCATCGTCACCGACGACAAGGCGGCCGCCGAGCGCTTCATGGCGGAACTCGACTCCGCCATTCTACTCCACAACGCATCGACCCAGTTCGCCGATGGTGGCGAGTTCGGTATGGGCGCGGAGATCGGCATCGCCACCGGCAAGCTGCATGCGCGCGGTCCCGTCGGCGTGGAGCAGCTCACCAGCTTCAAATACCGCGTGCGCGGCACCGGCCAGACGCGCCCTTGAGTTCTTCTGGCCCGAGGCCGAGCCGTATCTTTGCCGGCCTGCCGCCGCATGGCGATGGACAGGCCATCGGCCTGATGGGCGGCTCGTTCGATCCACCACATGAGGGGCACAGAGAGATCAGCGTCCGCGCGCTCATGCGCCTTCGCCTCGATTGCTTCTGGTGGATGGTCACGCCCGGCAATCCGCTCAAGGACAACGCCGCGCTGCCGCCGCTCGAGGACCGCATGCGCCGCGCCGCCTCCATCGCCGCGCACCCGCGGATCGTGATCTCTGGCGCCGAACAGGTTTTTGCCACGCGCCATACGGCCGCGCTCGTAACGCGCCTGCGGCGGCGACGGCCCTCCGTCCGGTACGTTTGGATCATGGGGAGCGACAACCTTGCCGAGTTTCACCTTTGGGAGAGCTGGCGCAAGATCGCCCAAAGCCTGCCGATCGCCGTGATAAGCCGCCCCGGCGCGCTCGCCGCACCGCTTTCCGCGCGCGCGGCTCAGGCGCTCCGCGACGCGCGGGTGGACGAAAATGACGCCCCGACCCTGGCCCGCCGCCGCCCGCCGGCCTGGGCCTATATCGGCACGCCGCGGTCGCACGCCTCTTCGACGGCGCTCCGGCAAGCGCAAGGAACGTCTTGAAACCTTCAAGGGCAGGACCTTATCTTAGGGTGTGCGATGTGCACCCGTGATTCGCCTGAAGAAAGGGGATCAAACACTGTCTGAGACGACCCGCAGCGAAGAAGGACCGTCCTTGAGTACTCCTTCTGCGGCCTCCCTGTTAGCTGCCAATGCGTCCGGGGAAGCTTTGAAAGCCGTCCTCAACAGCTTGGATGATGCCAAGGCAGAGGACATTGTCACCATCGACATCCAGAGCAAATCCGCGCTCGGAGACCACATGATCGTGGCCACCGGACGGTCGCACCGTCATGTCGGGGCGATTGCCGATCGCCTTGTCTCCGACCTGAAGCAGGCGGGACATGGCCCTGTGCGGGTGGAGGGACTGCCGCATTGCGACTGGGTACTGATCGACGCCGGCGACCTGATCGTCCATGTTTTCCGCCCGGAAGTGCGCGAGTTCTACAACATTGAGAAGATGTGGGCGGCGGAGCCCTATTCGGAGCGGCGCGCCCACGCCTGACGGCGGATGGACATCACTCTCCTTGCGGTGGGCCGGCTGAAGGCCGGTCCGGAGCGCGAGCTTTGCGACCGCTACCTTGAGCGCGCGCGCAAAAGCGGAAGCCGAATGGGCTTCCGGGCCTTCTCGGTGAGCGAGATCGCCGAATCGCGCGCCGCTCGCGGTGACGACAGAATCGCGGACGAGGCGGAACGGCTCACGGGCTTAGCCGGCAAAGGTGGGAAGATCATCTGCCTCGATGCCGGCGGCGAACTCCTGACAAGTGAGATGCTTGCGCGGACGCTTTCGCGTAATGCCGAAGCCGGAGAGCCACGCGTGACCTTTTTCGTCGGCGGCCCTGACGGACTGGGTGAGGGGATCTTGGCAAATGCCGACCTCGTCCTGTCCTTCGGCCGCGTGACCTGGCCGCATCAGATCGTACGTGTGCTCTTGGCGGAGCAACTTTACCGTGCCATGACCATCCTTTCCGGCCACCCCTATCATCGGGCATAATGTTAAGCCTTTGTTGGGCATAAGGACTGGATGGCGATTCGGCGAAAAAGCGTAATCGTCGGTCTCCTCCTTGCATCGCTGGCGATTCCCCTTGGTGCTGCGCCGGAAGCAGCGGCCCAGGCTGAGCAGGCGCAGGAGGATGCTGAGGCACGCAAGCAGGCGCGCGAGGCGGAATTGGATGCAATCCGCCGGTCAATCGACCTGTCGGCGCGTCGGCAGGAGGCGCTGCGCGACGAGATCGACGGGCTGGAGAAGGATCGCGCCTCGCTGAGCGCCGATCTTGTCGCCACGGGCAACCGGCTGCGCACGACGGAAGAGGAGATCGCCACAATTGAGGCGCGCCTCGACGAACTGCACGGCAACGAGGACGCCGTTCGCCGCTCTCTGCTCAATCGCCGCGACGTCATGGCCGAGGTACTGATGGCGCTCCAGCGTATGGGCCGCACGCCGCCCCCGGCGATTCTTTCGCGGCCCGAAGACGCACTGGACGCAATCCGCGGCTCCATCCTGGCCGGCGCAGTGCTCCCCGACATTCGCATTGAGGCGGAGTCGCTTGCCGCCGACCTTAAGGAACTGACGCAACTGACCGCCAGCATCGCGACGGAACGCGATGCGTTGCGCATCCGCTATCTGGAGCTTGGCGAGGAGCAGGCGCGCATCGACCTTCTGGTGGAAGCCAGGCAGGCACAGGGTGAGCAGACGCAAGCCGCGCTGAAGGCGGAGCAGGACAAGGCCGCGTCACTGGCCGATCAGGCCGAAGGCCTGCAATCGCTCATCCAGAAGCTGGAGACGGAAGTGACCGCCGCCGCCCGAGCGGCGGAGGAGGCGCGTCAAGCCGCGCTGGTCACGGAGCGCGCCGACCGCAACGAGGCCGCGCGCCGACTGGCCGACACCAGCCGCATCGCGCCCGCCATCAATTTCGTCGACGCCAAAGGGCTTCTGCGATGGCCGGTGACCGGCGAGCGCATTCTCGGCTACGGCGAATCCGACGGCCTGGGCGGCGAGTCTCAGGGGCTTTCGATCGCAACCCGTGCGGGAACCTCCGTGCTCGCGCCGGCCGATGGGTGGGTGGTCTATGCCGGGCCGTTCCGCTCCTACGGACAAGTGATCATTCTCAATGCCGGCGACGGCTATCATGTCGTGCTGGCCGGCATGGAGCGGCTCAATGCCGGACTGGGCGAGTTTGTGCTAAGTGGAGAGCCGATTGCAGCGATGGGCGAGACCAAGCTGGCCAGCGTCGGCGATATGGAACACACTTCTGCCCAGGCGATTCTCTATGTAGAATTCCGCAAGGACGGAACGGCAATCGATTCAACGCCCTGGTGGGCGCCGATGGATAGTGAGGTTAAAGGCGATGATGCGTAGGTTCGCGCTATTGGCCACCGGAGCCCTTCTGGGCGCGCTGGCCGCCGGCAGCGCCGCACAATATGGCGGCATCGGTGGCGCCACCGCTGCGGCGACCGACACCTACCGGCAGCTCAACCTGTTTGGCGACGTATTTGAGCGCATCCGCGCCGACTACGTCGAGGAGCCGGTTGACGAGAATTTGATCGAATCGGCCATCAACGGCATGCTGACCGGGCTCGATCCGCATTCCAGCTACCTCAACGCCAAAGACTATCAGGACATGCAGGTCCAGACCCGCGGCGAGTTCTTCGGGCTCGGCATTGAGGTCACGATGGAGAACGAGCTCATCAAGGTGATCTCGCCCATCGACGACACGCCGGCCGACAAGGCGGGCATCCTGTCCGGCGACCTGATCTCCTATCTCGACGACGAACCCGTCCGCGGTCTGTCACTGCGCGAGGCGGTGGAGAAGATGCGCGGGCCCGCGAATTCCTCCATCACGCTGACTGTGATCCGCGAAGGCGAGGATGAGCCCCTGAAGATCACCGTGGTGCGCGACGTCATCCGCGTCCAGTCGGTGCGGCATCGCGTGGAGGACGATATCGGCTATCTGCGCATCTCCTCCTTCAGCGAGCAGACCATGGAGGGATTGGAGAAGGCGATCGACAAGATCGAAGCGGCGGTTCCGGAAGACGATCTGAAGGGCTTCGTGCTCGACCTGCGCGGCAATCCCGGCGGTCTATTGGATCAGGCGGTGCTTGTCTCCGACGCCTTCCTGCAGCGCGGTGAGATTGTTTCCACGCGCGGCCGCCACGCCAACGAGGTTCAACGCTTCAGCGCCCGCGGCGGCGACCTGGTCGAAGGCGCTCCGATTATCGTGCTGATCAATGGCGGCTCCGCGTCAGCGTCTGAGATCGTCGCCGGCGCCCTGCAGGATCATCGCCGTGCCACGCTGGTCGGCACACGCTCCTTCGGCAAAGGCTCGGTGCAGACCATCATTCCGATTGGACGCAGCGGCGCCATCCGGCTCACCACGGCGCGCTATTACACGCCGTCGGGACGCTCCATCCAGGCCAAGGGCATCGACCCCGATATTGAGGTTCTGCCAAAGCTGCCGGAAGACCTGCAGGACTACGCGACCGTGAGCGAGGCGGAACTGCGTGGCCACCTTCTCGGCGAGGGTGAAGAAGCGCCGGCGGAGGAGCCTGTAGTCGGCGCCGCTGAAGAGGAAGGCGAGCCGGCAAGCGAAGAAAACGCCGAACCACCGAGCGGCGCGCTCGCTGCGTACGTGCCCGACGATCCTGAGCTCGATGCGCAGCTGAACTACGCCTATGACCTTTTGCGCGGTGTTCAGGTGAACGCACGGTTCCCCGCAACTCCCGAGCAGGGTATACCTAACTGACGAATCACCGGCGCGGCTCAAGGCCGCGCCGCATCCGTCCGGTCGGTATCCTCCTCGGGGTTCGATGGCGCTGAACGACCTCAACCAGCCCCTGCACAAGAAGGCGCGCGAGCGTGCTGCGCGTCGTCGGCGCGCCATTGTTGCGCCTGCACTGATCGGCGCAGCTTTAGTCGTGGCGGTGGTCGCCGCATTCTGGATCGCGGTGGTCGACGATCCGGAGGGCGGCCGCGCCGTGGCGGTGGCGTCGATTGAAGACGCCGTCCCAGAAGCGACCGGCAGCCTGGCGACTGAGGAAGGCGCCCCGCGCGCCCAGCCGGACGACGCTGCCACCGAACTTGCCGCGCTTCCAGCCATTCCGCCTGCCGTGGGCGCCGACCCGAGCTTGATGGAGCGAACCGGAACAGGGCCGCTGCCGCGCATTTCCCCGGACGGGCGCCGCCCGCGCGAGGTCTATGCGCGCCGCTCCGCCACCGTGCCGGAAGGTGTGCCGCGCGTTGTCATCGTGGTCGGTGGTCTGGGGCTCAGCCAAACGGCAACGCAGATCGCGATGGATACCTTGCCTGACGACATCACGCTGGCCTTCGCGCCCTACGGGTCAAGCCTGCAGCGCTGGGTCAGCAAGGCGCGGCAGGACTACCGCGAGGTGCTCCTGCAGATTCCGATGGAGCCCAACAATTATCCGCAAGAGAACCCGGGCGAGCATACGCTGATTGCCGCCGCTGGCGGCGCCAACCGCCAGAGCCTGCATTGGGTGCTGTCCCGCATGGCCGGGTATGCGGGAGTGATGAACCATATGGGCGCGCGGTTCACCGCAGAGGAGGAGGCTCTACTGCCGTTCCTCGGTGAGATTGGGGAGCGCGGCTTGTTCTTCCTGGACGATGGATCGTCGCCGCGAAGCCAGGCAGCGGCGGTCGGCGAAGCCCTGCGCGTCCCGGTGCTGACGGCCGACCGGACGCTCGACCGCAGCCGCGTTCAGTCCGACATCGAAGGCGAGTTGGCGGCGCTGGAGGTGATTGCGCGAACCCGCGGGCTGGCCGTGGGCGTGGCCTCCGCGTTCCCCACATCGGTGGAGACGATCGCGCGCTGGGCACGCGAAGCAGAGAGCCGTGGCATCTTCGTCGTGCCGGCGAGTGCTGCCCTCGATCCCTGAAGCACGATACGAAAAGCGGGCACCGGTCTTCGGACAAATCGTGCGTCAAGGAAAAGACAGATCACATGGCCAAAGCCGATAGCCTCTATCGGCCCTGCGTCGGAATCGCGGTCTTCAACAGCCAGGGCCTGGTCTTTGTCGGCCGCCGACGCTTCAACGTAGAGGTCGCCGATGAAACGCATGCCTGGCAGATGCCGCAAGGCGGCATCGATTCTGGTGAAACGCCGCTTCAGGCGGCGCACCGTGAGCTTTACGAGGAAACCAATATTCGTTCCGTCGCGCTGTTGGGCGAGAACGAGGATTGGCTGGCATACGACATCCCCAAGCCGCTTGCCGGCTTTGCGTGGAAGGGCCGGTATCGCGGCCAAAAGCAGAAATGGATAGCCTTCCGCTTCTTAGGCGAAGATTCTGAGATCGACGTGGAACGCCCGGGCGGCGGTGCGCACAAGCCGGAGTTCGAGGCGTGGCGGTGGGAGCGCCTGGACCGCGTGGCGGACTTGATCGTGCCCTTCAAGCGTGAGGTCTATGGCGAAGTCGCCACAGCGTTTTCGCGCTTTGCGGTCCCGGCAGAGGCGGGCGCTGCCAAGCGCTGATCGTCTCAGTCGTTCAAGCCGGGGAAGTGCGGCGCCAAGAGGTCACGCATCTTTTCCCCGACCTGGCAATCGACCTTCTCGCCGCCGGAAATCGGCACGATGCGCCCCGCCGGCCGAGCGCTTACCTCCAGGATAAGCTTGCGCCGAATGGCGGTCGCGAACTCGCCGACGTCGCTGACCGGGAGCATGAACGACCCCGGCCCGCCGATCACACACTCCGCGTAGTAATTGTCCATCGCCGGAAAGATGGGCGAGGGGCGGATCAGGATGGGCAGGCCGTTGACGACAATCCCCTGCCGCACGACCGCGTCGCGCGCGAAATCGACCCGCGGGCCGGAATTGTTCGGCCCGTCGCCCGAGATGTCGATCGCCCGGCGGCTGCCGTCAAAGCCGTTATCCTCAAAAAGCGACGCGCCGAATGCCAGCGCGCCGGCAATCGACGTGCCGCGCGAACTGGTGATGGGCTGAGCGTCGAGTTCCTGCGTAAAAGCTGACGCGGCCTCCGCGCCGTCGATCAGCCGCCAGGGCACGATGACCTTTTGAAGCCGGCCGCTCGACCACTCGACATAGGTGACGGCGATCCGCTGGTGATAGCCGGAAAGCACCGCCCGCACGAAATCCGGATGGCGGATGGCACGCTCATAGCCGGAGCGCTGCAGGTTGAACTCGCCGCGATCCATTGAGGCGGAGACGTCGACCGCGATGACCAGCTCAAGGTCGACCGCGATTTCTTGATGCTGCGCGGCGGCGCTGATTGCTGAGAAACCCACCAGCGCTATCGCCATCACGGCTTGGCTCATACGATGCTTCACCGCACGATCCTCGCCGTGTTTGGAAGGCGGTGCAAGCCGCCGGCTTGGGCGTCAGTCGATGACCACCTTGACGAGCTGCCCGGCCGACAGGGATGCGCCGGGCTCAAGCCCATTGAGGAGCCGGAAGAGCTGCAGCTTGCGCTCAGTGCCCTGCATCCGCACGGCCAGATCGCCGACGGTCTCGCCGTCGCGCACCGCGATCACGTCTATCCTCAGCGGCCGCAGGCGCGCCACTTCCGTCGGCGCCATGCGACGGAACGAGGCGAGCGTGAAATCCAGCGCGGCCTGAATGGCGGCGCCATTGCTCCGGTCGGCGTAGATGACCCGATACATGCTGCCGCCAACGCGCACGACGCCGATGCGGAAGACCCAGTCGCCGGCTTCCGCCTCGGCCGTCGCAACCGGCAGGCCGTCGAGCTCCCGCGTCCTGATGGAGCCGGGCACGAGCCCGTTGATCCAGCCGGAGGCGAGGTAGGTCGCCGGCTCCGTGCCGGTGTCGACGGTCACGCCGTCAAAACGCATGGCGGTATCCTGGCCAGCGGCGGCGAGCACGGCTTCCTTGGTGTTCTCCAGTCGGAATTGTGGCGGCACCTGGAAGCTGATCGCCAGGCGCGGATGCAGGAACTCACGGCCGCGCACGAAGCCCTCCGAGGGATCGTCGCCGAAGACCATGCCGTCGAGCGCCCTGAGATAGCGGCCGTCCGACCGCTCGCCGACGCCGGGCGCACCGAACTGTCGGGCCACGACCAACGCGAGGTCGCGCCGCTCCTTGGCGGCCGGGTGGGACGCGAGAAAGCTCGCCGCGTCGTCGCGGTTGCCCACCGCGGAGCGGAACGCCGCGTAGGCCTCCAGCTTGTCGAGGAAGCGCGACGCGGCAAAGGGGTCGAACCCGGCGCGGCCGGCAATGGTGATGCCGATCTTATCAGCCTCAATCTCCTGGTTGCGCGAGAACGTCGCCAGCGTCAGCCGCGAGCCGGCGCGCGCGGACTGACTCTCCCGCGGGTCGCTCAGAACTTCCGCGGCAACGCGCTCCACAATGTCGGCCTGCTGCACGACCTTGGAGCGTTCGATGGCGTGGTTGAGCAGCACATGCGCGATCTCGTGCGAGATCACCGCCGCCAATTCCGAGGGATCGTCCGTGAGGGCGATCAGGCCGCGTGTCACGTAGAGATAGCCGCCGGGAAGCGCGAAGGCGTTGGCGACCGGCGAGTTGAGGATGGTGATCTTGTAGCGGCGGGAGGGGTCGTCTGAAGCCGCGACAAGGCGGGCCACGACCCGTGCCACCGCCGCCTCCACATCGCGATCGGAATAGATGCCGCCATATTCCGCCACGACCCGTGGGTCTTCGCGCGCACCGATCGCCTCCTCCGCCGCGCTCGGCGTGCGCGGCGCAACGACAGCCACGGGGTCGACGCGCGGTGCGGACGGCCCCATGAGCTGACACCCGGCAAGGAGCGTGCCGGCCAGGAGAACAGCAACGTTGCGGTGCATGGGGCTCCCATTGCGCCGCTTCGGCGGCAAAATCAAGGCGTGGCCTCCCGTTCCGCCTCGTCCGCGCCCAGGACTTCAAGCTGCATCACCGAGCGGACCGCAATCATCGGCCCGGACTTCTCCTCAACATAACCCCGCACTCTGACTTTTTGACCGGCGAGAGCAGCAAGCGCCGCCTCACCCCCAAAATGGCGATCGCGATCGGCGCGCGCAATCTCCACTGTAACGTCCCGCGACCAAGTCGTCCCAAAGTTGAGATAGGTGCGCGTGGTGCGATTCCCGACCGACAGGATTGTGCTTTCAAAGATCGCGAAGCTCCCGACTGAGTCGCCGAGTTCCTCTGGCGTGGCCGCCGGAAGCCGCGTCTGTGCCCAATATCCCTTAGCGGCCTCGCGCGCCTTCTCCTCAGCCGCCAGGATGTGTGCGAAGCAGGGGATCGGGTCGCCGCCGGCAAAGGCGATTGCCAGGCCCGCTTCGGCAAGCCGCTCCTGTAGCAGCACGCCCCCAAAGGCAATCAACGCCGGCAGCCGTCCGTAGCGGTCGGCTTTGTCGGTGATCAGTCGGACGGCGAGGCCGCCGTTCATCACAAGCCGCTCGACGCGCTGCCGCAGCGCAGCCTCAGCCTCCGTGAGGTTCGGCCGCAGCAGATCGAAGGGCTCAACCCCGGTGAGCCGCAATGTCCGCCCATCGGATAGCGTGATTGAACGCGCATCCGGCACTTCGGCGGCAATCGCCTCCGTCGCACCTTCCAGGCACGCCTCGGCGGCGAGCGTGGGGCCACCGGCCACCGCCAGGAACAGCGCGGCAATCGTTCGTAGTCGACGGCTCGGGCCCGATCTGCTCACGTTCAGCCCCCAGGCTGTGGGCTAGGGCATGATCCCGAAAAGTGGGAACCGGTTTTCGGTTAAGATCATGCTCCAGCAAAGACAAAGAACCTCCATTCCGATTCAATCAGAATGGACTAGGCTCTAACCTCCATCTTTGCCGCACGCTCAAGCAGGTCAATTCCCATCTGGCGGAAGAGGTCGAGATAATCGAGCGCCACCCAGTTTTCCATGATCTTGCCGTCGGCGCAGCGATAGAAATCCATGACCCGCAGCGTCAGATTCTTGCCGGTGGCCGCAACACCTAGATAATCGCCCCTATGCGTCATGGTCATCGACGGCCAGCCGCCGAAAGCGGCATAGTCGCCGTCGCCGATATGGCAGAAATGGTTGCCGCCCTTACGGTCCGGGAACGCCCGCAGGAACGGCACGCGGTGGTCCTTCTCAAAGCCCTCCCAGCGATAATTGGCCCCGATGCCGGCCGGCCCGTACCACAGCATGTCGTCGTGCCAGTAGCCGCCTTCGCCCGTCTGCCGTTTCGATTGGAATGTCTGCGGATCGTATTCGTGGAGGTGGCCGATCATGCCCTCAACGACGTCGAGCGAAGCAGCACCGCGCTCGCGATTGCCGGGCAGCACGCCGTCATGCGTCGCCGGGCCAGGAAACAGCATCTCCGTGCCGAGCATGCGTGGCAGCGGAAAACGGACGACCTGACGCAGCAGGTCCAGGAAGTCGATGATGAGCTTCGCCTCGGCGATGCGCCCGTCCTCGATTCTGTAAAACTCCGCGGAGCGAAGAAAGACTAGGCGATTGTTCGGCGCGATGCCGACCAGCGGCGCGGCGAAGTTGCCGACATAATGTGCCACCGACGCGACCCATTCGCCGCCGGAGGCGAAGTGATCCGTGCCGCCAATAAAGATCTCATCGCGTCGGCGGATGTGCCGAAGCGCCTGCCGGAGTGGGTCGATCAACCCGTCGCGCACGGCGCCGCGGCCGGTGAGGCGGTCGATGGGATGCGCAACGTCCCACACCGTGTCCGGCGTGAGACCGTCCTCCATGACCGCGCCGATTCTCTCGTCGGGTGCGCTGATGAGCCGGTTCAGGAAGCTGTGGGTTGAGGCGCGATAATCTGTGGTTTCGGTCATTGTGCGGATTTTTGCATACGCTTGCAAAAAATGCTTGCCAAATTGCCGCAGGCGCGTCTAGAGTTTTTGCAAGCGTATGCAAAAAACGCTGGGTCCGACCTGTCCGGGAGAGGGACCGATGGCCGAAATACAGCTTCGCAATGTGTCGAAGAGGTGGGGAGCCTTCGTCGGGGTCGACAATTTCGACCTGTCAATCGCCGATCGCGAGTTCCTGGTGCTTCTCGGCCCTTCCGGCTGCGGCAAGACGACGACGATGCGCATGATCGCTGGCCTGGAGGAGGCAAGCGATGGCGAGATCGTCATTGGCGACCGCGTCGTCAACGATCTTGAGCCGAAGGATCGCGACGTGGCCATGGTCTTCCAGTCCTACGGCCTTTATCCCAACATGAACGTCTACGAGAACATCCGCTTTCCGCTGAAGGTGCGGAAGGTGGATCGCTCCACGCATGACGAGCGCGTGCGCCGCGCCGCCGAAATGGTGGAGCTGACCGACTTTCTGCACCGCAAGCCGGCGGAACTGTCGGGCGGCCAGCGCCAGCGCGTTGCATTGGCCCGCGCAATCGTGCGCGAGCCGACCGTGTTCTTGATGGACGAGCCGCTGTCCAATCTGGACGCCAAGCTTCGTGTTTCGACCCGCGCGCAGATCAAGAACTTGCAGCATGAATTGAAGGTCACGACGATCTACGTGACCCACGACCAGATTGAAGCGATGACACTCGCCGACCGCGTCGTCGTGATGGATCGCGGCGTCGTTCAGCAGGTCGGCTCACCCACTGAAATCTACGACCGCCCCGCCAATACGTTCGTTGCCGGATTCATCGGCTCGCCCGCCATGAACTTGATGGACGGTGTGCTGGAGCGCGGCACGTTCGTCGGCAAGAACGTCAACATCACCGGACTTGCCGGCCCCGACGGCCCGGTCAAGCTGGGCTTCCGCGCCGAAGACGCCGTCGTCTCCGACACCGGAAGCAGTGCCATCACCGCACCGATCTACACGCTGGAACTCCTCGGCGACGCCAACATGATCACCGTGCGCGCCGGCGGCGCCATGGTCTCTGTGAAGGCCGCCAAGGATTACCACGCGGAGATCGGCGACGTGGTGTCGATCGATGTGCCGCGCGCCATTTGCCATTTGTTTGACAGCCAGTCCGGCCGTCGGATCGAGGCTTTCTGAATGCGTGCCGGATCAACCGGATCACTGCGTCGCGCCGAACTCAGCGCGACCAACATGGCGGCCGTGGCTCGTCGCTCGCCGCTCCGACCAAAAGGGAGACCGTTTAAAATGCCCTTGAAAACCCTTGCGCTTGCCGGCGCCTTCTCGCTGCTTGCAACAGGCGCCTACGCGGGATGCGCTTATCAAAACGAGACACCGCTCAAATCGTTGACCGCGGGCTTTGAGGCCTGGAAGGCGGTCACCGACGCGATGATTGAGTGCGGTAACTTCGAGCCCGAGCTCGACCAGGAATTCCGCACCAAGCAGCCGGCCGCCTTTGCCGCGACGCCATCGCTTTATCAGATCGGCGGCGTATCCAACGGCACCATCACACCGCTTATCAACGAAGGCACCATCCGCGCGCTCGATGATCTGGTGGAGAAGCACGGCCAGCAGCTCCGGTCTAACCAGCTCATCAGGGTCAACGGCGACGTCATGGCCGTGGCCATGATGGTGAACACCCAGCACCTGCAATACCGCGAGGACATCCTCAACGATCTCGGCATTGCCGTGCCGACGACGTGGGACGAGGTGCTCGCGGCAGCGGAGAAGATCCAAGCGGCCGACGTGGTCGATTATCCGATCGGCGCGACCATGAAGGCCGGTTGGAACATCGCGCAGGACTTCGTCAACATGTATCTCGGGTTTGGCGGGCAGTTCGTGAACGACGACAACACGCCGGCGGTGAACTCCGAAGCAGGCGTCAAGGCGCTTGAGATGATGGAGAGGCTCACCGCCTACATGGACCCGGAATATCTGACGTCCGATTCCACCTACGTTCAGCAGCAATTCCAGCAGGGCAAGATCGCCATCTCCAACCTGTGGGCGTCGCGCGCCGCCGCCATGGACGATCCGAATGAAAGCCAGGTCGTCGGTAAGGTTGCGTCCGCCGCAGCACCCACGGCCATGGAGGGCGGTCCGCCGGCGACCACGCTGTGGTGGGACGGCGTCGTGATTGCCGCCAATATCAGTGACGAAGAAGCAGACGCGGCATTCCGCCTGGCCATGGAGGGCCTCGACACCGAGATGGTGACGGCTGCCAACGACGAAGCCATCTGGCTTGTCGAAGGCTATCAGCCGGGACGGCTTGCGGAGGGCGCAATCGCCACCGCAACCGCAAGCCCGTCGCCGGCCGCCTATCCCTCGACCACGCAGATGGGCCTGATGCACACTGCGCTGGGCAACAACCTTCCCGATTTCTTCACCGGAACGAAGTCGGCCGAAGAGACGCTTGCCGCCGTGGAAGATGAGTATCTGACCGCCGCCAGGGAGGCCGGGCTGGTCCAGTAGCAACGCCGCGGAAGGCGCCGCCGGCGCCCTCCGCGAAAGCACACTAACAAGGAGGGGAGGGATGCGCTTCAAGACCTTCGCGGCCTTTGTCGCGCCCTCGCTCTTCCTGATGGTGCTGTTCATTGCCGCACCGCTCATCTCGGTGTTGTGGCAGAGTTTTTACCTGACCCAGCAGGTCTTTGAATCCGTCGAGGTCGAGACCTGCACGCCGGGCTTCGTGGAGCAGAATTGCGTCACGGAGATCAAAAGCCGCCCGGTGATCGGCGACGACGGCAAGGTCGTCACTGAGACGTCCTTTGTCGGACTGGAATCCTACCGCAACCTGCTGCAGCCGGCTCAGACGGTGGCCGCGCTGGCTCAGGGCTCGCTGGCGGAGCTTCTGAAGATCGACTTCTGGAAGGCGCTGCGCTTCACGCTGACCTTCACGCTGATCACGCTGCCCCTCGTGATCCTTGTGGGACTTTGCATTGCTCTTGCCGTCAACAATGCCGTGCGCTCCATACGCGGCCCTGTGATCTTCATCTCGCTTCTGCCGTTCATCATCACACCGGTCATCGGCGCGCTGTCGATCCGCTGGCTGTTTGTCGGCGACGGTATCCTGACCGCGGCGCTTGAATGGTACACCGGCCGCGACATCGCCATGTTCGCGCAGGGCTGGACCATCGAAATCCTGATGCTCTTCTACCGTGTGTGGCATGTCGCGCCGTTCACCTTCGTGATCTTCTATGCCGGCCTGCAGACGGTGAACCAGGACACGCTGGAGAGCGCCATCATCGACGGCGCCTCGCGCTTTGAGCGCCTGCGCTTCGTCGTCATCCCGCATCTGATGCCGCTGATCGTGTTCGTTGCGCTGATCCATCTGATGGATGCCTATCGGGTCTTTGAGGAAGTCGTCGG
Source organism: Afifellaceae bacterium (assembly GCA_028284625.1). GTDB lineage: Bacteria > Pseudomonadota > Alphaproteobacteria > Rhizobiales > Afifellaceae > DASWJZ01. Next base: position 178,319 of record JANQRH010000013.1, read on the forward strand.
CTTCCGCTCCGAGGCGCATGTGATCAGCCTGCAATATCTGACCTTCGATCTGCTCACGCCCGACGACAGCGGCAATCGCTCCATCAGCCGCGCCTCCGCCAATTCCATGCTGACGATGATCGGGATCGTGTTCCTGCTGATCCCGCTTCTGATGCGCACCTGGCGCGACCATCGAGGGAAGGCGCGATGAGTACGCCGCGGGCGCTTCGCCAAAGCCCGGCCCTGCGCCTTTCCTCCGCGAGCTTCCTCGTCCTGTGGTGCGTGATGGCGGCGTTTCCGATCTTCTGGATCGCGGTGATGAGCTTCAAGGTGCCGATCGACGCCTTTGCCTCCAATCCGTTTGACGTGATTTTCGGGCCGACCACCCGCGCCGCCGGCAAGGGCCTGTCGCTGTTCGACATCGTGGCCGGTGCAGCGCTTCTCGCGTTGACCTGGTACGTGGCCACGCGACATGTCGCGCGACTTGCTAGCGCGCTCGCGATCGGTGGCAGCCAGCCGCTCGGCTGGGTTCTGGCGGCGGCGATCTTCATCGCCGGAACGCTCGCCGTGTTCGGCTTCGTGGCGCCGGCAATTCTGGGCCCGATCGACTCGCTACTCGGCCCGCTTGGCCGGCCGATCATCGGCCTCACCATGGAGCATTACCAGGCCGTCTGGTTCGATAATCAGTTCTACCGCAACTTCTTCAATTCGCTGATCGTCACCGCCGGCGTGGTCACCATTTCGCTCAGCGTTGGCACGCTCGCCGGATACGCTTTGGCGCGCTCCGGGTCGTCGCTGGCCTTCTGGCTCCTTATCATCGCATTGGTCTTCCGCGCACTGCCGCACTCTGTGCTGGTGACCGGCTATCTGCCGCCCTTCATCAACTCCGCGGAGATCCTGCGTCCGATCTTCGGCGACGCAGCGCCGACGCTCTACGGCAAGCCGTGGGCGGTGATCATGGTGCTGGTGTCGATCAACCAGCCCTTCACGATTTGGATGCTGCGGTCGTTCTTCATGAACATCCCCGCCGAACTGGATGAGGCTGCCCGCGTCGACGGCTGCTCGCACTTCGAGGCGTTCCGCCGCGTGATCATGCCGGTCATGTGGCCGGGCGTAATCACCACGGGGCTCTTCTCGTTCCTGCTCGCCTATAACGATTATCTCGTCACCGCACTGCTCCTCGATGCGCAGAACCAGACCATGGTTCCCGCCATCACCGGCTACTTCAACCGTGAAACCACGACCACCGACCAGGTGGAGGCGGTCGCCGCAGCCGTCTCCATCACCGCGCCACTCTTCGTCCTCGTGATGGTGTTCCAGCGCCAGATTGTGAGCGGGTTGACGGCCGGCGCCGTGAAGGGTTGAGCCGATGAGGAGCGCGAAGTCCTTGACCGACCGGCAATGGGCGTCCTAATGGTGTTGCATACGTATGCAAGACAAACCCATGCAAGGAACGCGGCCTGAACAGGCGACGCTGACACGCGGCGCAGACCTCTCCAAGACCGCAGCGACGCAGCGCGTCATTGAGGCAATGGTGGACGGGCTGAACGATCATCGCATTGACGATATCGGGACGTTCTTCGCCGATGACGTCCGCTGGATGGGCAATTACGGCTGCGGGACCAAGCACGGCCTGAAGGCGTTTCAGGACAATTGGCAGCGGCCGTTCCAGGCGGCGTTCTCCGACAAAGTGTGCATCGACGAGGCGCGCCTGTTCATGGGCGAATGGGCCGCCGCCTTCGGCCGCCAGGAGGCCACGCATTCCGGCCCGTTTCTCGGCGTTGAGGCGACCGGCAAGCGGGTCGTCATCCGCTACATGGATTTCTGGAAAGTCGTCGACGGCAAGATCGTCGACAATTGGGTGATGGTCGATTTCCCGGACGTTCTCGCGCAGCTGGGCGTCGACGTGTTCCAGGGTGAGGGCTGGGAAGCCTTCGACCGCGGCGAGAAAGAGCCGCCGAGACCGACGAGCTGAGGAACCAGAAGATGGCGCAGTACCTTAAACGCGGTAAGCCGGCGGATGAGCGCGCTGAGGACGACGAGAAGGTCCGCAAAACGGTCGAGGCGATTCTCAACGACATCGAAACGCGCGGCGACGCCGCGGTTCGCGAGCTCTCAGAGAAGTTCGACAAGTTCGCGCCGCAATCCTTTCGCCTCACGTCGTCGGAAATTGAGGCAGCGATCAACAAGGTCTCCGCCCGCGACATGGCCGACATCCGCTTTGCGCAGGATCAGATCCGTCGTTTTGCAGAGGAGCAGAAGGCAGCACTTCGTGACATCGAAGTGGAGACCCGCCCCGGTGTGATCCTTGGCCACCGCAACATCCCCGTGCAGTCGGTCGGCTGCTACGTGCCCGGCGGCAAGTTCCCGATGGTGGCGTCGGCGCATATGTCCGTGCTGACCGCATCGGTCGCCGGCGTGCCGCGCATCGTCTCGGCCGCTCCGCCCGTTCAGGGCGAGCCGCATCCCGCCATCGTCGCTGCCATGCATCTCGGCGGCGCGCATGAAATCTATGTGCTCGGGGGTGTCCAGGCCATCGGCGCCATGGCGCTTGGGACCGAAACGATCGCGCCGGTCGACATGCTCGTCGGCCCCGGCAATGCGTTTGTGGCGGAAGCCAAGCGCCAGCTTTTCGGGCGGGTCGGCATCGATCTCTTCGCCGGCCCGACGGAGACGATGGTGATTGCCGACGAGACCGTCGATTCTGAAATGTGCGCCACCGATCTGCTCGGTCAGGCGGAGCACGGTTACAACTCGCCCGCTGTTCTGGTGACGAATTCCCGCAAGCTCGCCGAAGAGACGATGGTCGAAATCGACCGCCTTCTGAAGATTCTGCCGACGGCGGAGACGGCAGCAATCTCCTGGCGGGACTACGGCGAGATCGTCGTCTGCGACGATTACGACGAGATGCTTGCGATCGCCAACGACGTTGCGTCGGAGCACGTTCAGGTGATGACCGACCGCGATGATTGGTTCTTGGAGAACATGACGTCCTACGGCGCATTGTTCCTTGGTCCGCGCACCAATGTCGCCAACGGCGACAAGGTGATCGGCACCAACCATACGCTGCCGACCAAGAAGGCGGGTCGCTATACGGGTGGGCTATGGGTCGGAAAGTTTCTGAAGACCCATTCCTATCAAAAGGTCACGACCGACGCCGCGGCGACCGAGATCGGCGAATATTGCTCGCGGCTCTGCATGCTTGAGGGCTTTGTCGGCCACGCCGAGCAAGCCAATCTCCGCGTGCGCCGTTATGGCGGCAAGAACGTGCCCTACGGCGCCGCCGCGGAGTGAACTGTGGATCGTCACACGCAGCATAAAGCGCTTGTCGCGCCGCTGCGGGCGGCCATGTACGATTTCTCCGAAGCCACGGTGCGGGCGGCGCTGGCGGCGCTCTTGGCGCCCGATGCCGTGGTCCGTCTTGCCGATCCGCTTGGCGAGATAGCCGGGCCGGACGCTTTCTACGACACCGCCTACGAGCCGCTTCTCAAAGCCCTCCCGGACTTGGAGCGCCGCGACACGATCGTCATGGCCGGCCCGACGCCGGAAGGCACGGATTGGGTGGGATGCGGCGGCTATTACACAGGCACCTTCATGGCGCCGTGGCTGGATATCCCGCCGACCAAGCATCAGGTGGCCATGCGTTACCATGAGTTCTTTCGCTTCGAGAACGAGCGCGTCGTTGAGGTGCAGGCGCTTTGGGACATCCCCGAGATGCTGATCCAGGCCGACGCATGGCCTTTGGCGCCGAGCCTCGGCCGCGAATGGCATGTCCCCGGACCCGCCACGCAGGATGGCCTTGTGCCTGGTCCCTACGACGAGGCGGCCGGCGCGGAGACCTGCCAGCACATCATCGACATGCTCACCGCGCTGAAGCGCCACCCGTCGGAGGGCGGCCCCGAAGTGATGGAGATGGATCGCTACTGGCACCCCAGGATGAACTGGTACGGCCCGTCGGGGATTGGCACGGCGCGCGGCATCGCCGGCTTTCGCGACTGGCACCAGATTCCATTCCTCAACGCCATGCCCGATCGCGGGCAATATGTCGATCAGATCACGTATCACTTCTTCGGCGACAGGAACTACGCGGGCGTCACCGGTTGGCCCAACATGATCCAGACGCTCAGCCAGGATGGGTGGATGGGCATTGCCCCGACTGGCCAAATGATTGAGATGCGCAGCCTCGACTTCTGGCGCGTCGAGGACGGATTGATCCGTGAGAACTGGGTGCTGCTCGACCTGATCCACGCCTACGACCAGCTCGGCGTGAACGTCTTCGCCCGCTTGCGCGAGTTCAACAAGGCGCGCGCCGGCTTCTGTCCCGAAACCGGGAGCGCCTTGGCATGACGACGCTGCCCCGCACCCCGTCCTTTCGCCTTGACGGCAAGCGCGCGCTGGTCGCCGGCGCGTCGTCGGGGATTGGGCTTGGGTGCGCCGCGGCCCTGGCGGAGGCCGGCGCGCATGTCGTCGCCGCGGCGCGCCGTGCCGATGAACTCGGCGCGTTGGTCGAAGCGATCCAAGCCGCCGGCGGCTCGGCCGAGGCCTTGCTGCTCGACGTGTCCGACATTGCCGGTATGCGGACGGCCGTTGCCGCACACGGCCCCTTCGATGTGCTCGTCAACAGCGCCGGAACAGCGCGCCACACGCCGGCGCTTGAGACGACGTCGGAGGATTTCGACATCGCGATGGCGGTCAATCTGCGCGGCGCCTACTTTCTGATGCAGGCCGTTGCCATGGGCTTGATCGCTGCCGGAAAGCCCGGTTCGCTGATCACCGTCTCCTCGCAGATGGGCCATGTCGGTGGCGTCGATCGCGCCGTCTATTGCGCGTCCAAGCACGCCGTTGAGGGCTTCACCAAATCCATGGCGATTGAGTGGGGGCCGCTCGGCATTCGCGTCAACACGATCTGCCCGACCTTCATCCGCACGCCGCTCACGGAGGTCACGTTCAACAAGCCGGATCGCGTGCGCTGGATTGAGGAGAAGATCAAACTCGGCCGGGTCGGGGAGGTAGAGGACATCATGGGCGCGGTCGTCTATCTGGCGTCCGATGCGTCCGCGCTCGTCACCGGAACTGCACTTCTCGTCGACGGCGGATGGACGGCGGAATAGATGAGCGCTGAGAAGGCCAACTCGCTGGATGTCGCACGCCGCGCCGGGGTCAGCCAATCCGCCGTGTCGCGCGTCTTTACGCCCGGAGCCTCGGTCTCCAAGAAGATGTCGGAGCGGGTCCTGAAGGCCGCCGCGGAGCTCGGATATCGGCCGAACGTGCTCGCTCGCTCGCTGATCACCGGGCGCAGCCGCATCATCGGGCTGGTGGTCGCCTATCTGGACAACCAGTTTTATCCCGACGCATTGGAGAAGCTCTCCAACGCGCTGCAGAAGCGCGGCTATCACATCCTGGTCTTCATGGCCTCCAATGAGCGCGAAGGCGTCGACCAGGTCATGCAGGAGCTCCTCGACTACCAAGTCGACGGGATCATCACCGCATCGGTGGCGATCTCCTACGACCTGACGACGCGCTGTAAAGCCGCGGGCATTCCTGTCGTGCTCTTCAACCGTGACCAGGACGGCGTGAAGCTGAGCGCCGTCACCTCGGACAACTATGCCGGCGCCAAGAAGATTGCGGACTTTCTGGTGCGCGGCGGGCACAAGCGGATCGCCCACATCGCCGGCTGGGCCGGCTCGTCGACCGGCCGCGACCGCGAGGCTGGATTCCGGGCCGGACTGAAGCAGGCCGGCCATAAGCTTCATGCCTGCGTCGACGGCATGTATAGCCGCGAGGTTGCCGCCGCGGCGGTGCATCACATGTTCAAGAAACGCTGGAAGCCCGACGCGATCTTCGTCGGCAACGATCACATGGCGTTCGGCGTCATGGATGCGCTGCGCTACGAGCTTGGGCTGAGCGTGCCGGGAGATGTGTCCATCGTCGGCTATGACGATGTGCCGCTGGCCGGGTGGCCCAGCTACGACCTGACCACGCTCCGCCAGCCGTCGAACCGCATGGTGGAGGCGACGGTCGACACGCTGCTCGGCCAGATCGAAGGCACGGCCGGGAAGCATAAAAAAATCAGAATCGACGGGCCGCTCATCGTGCGCAGTACCGCCCGTATACCGGATGGATGGATCGATGAAGGGCTTTGATCCGCGCTGGAAGGATCTTCCCGATTTCATAATCGGGATCACCAAAGAGATTTGGGAAGATCGCGGCCTCGCCACGCTTCGCCAATATTACGCGCCCGACATCGTCGTGCGCTCGCCCGGCTCCGTCGTTGTCGGCAATGAGGGCGTCATCGCCGCCACGTCCGCCACGCTGGCGGAGTTTCCCGATCGTAAGCTCTTCGGCGAAGACGTCATCTGGTGCGGCACGCCGGAGGAGGGGATGCTTTCCTCGCACCGCATTCTCTCCACCGCGACGCATTCAGGCGATGGCGTCTACGGCAAGGCCACCGGTCAGAGCCTTGCCTACAGAATCATCGCCGATTGCCATGCCATCAACAATTGCATCGACGACGAATGGCTGATCCGCGACCAAGGCGCGATCGTTCGCCAGCTCGGCTGGGAGCCGGCCGCCTTTGCTCGAGACCTGATTGCGCGCGAAGGCGGACCCGACGCTTGCGTCAGACCGTTCACGCCCGCCATCGATCGGCCGGGGCCCTACACTGGAACCGGCAACGACAATGAATGGGGCGAGCGCTACGCCGCGACGCTGACCCGCATCATGCAGGCGGACCTCGCCGTCATCCCGGCCGAATACGACCGCGCCTGCGAGCTCAGCTATCCCGGCGGCGCGTCGGGCCGCTCGCATGAAGACGCCGATCGCTTCTGGGTGGCGCTGCGCTCCGCGTTTCCATCCGCCGCCTTCAAGATCGAGCACCGGATAGGCCGCGATGATCCGCTGATGCCGCCGCGCGCTGCGATCCGGTGGAGCCTTTCCGGCAAGCACGATGGCTGGGGCGCCTTCGGCCAACCCACCGGAGTCAATGTTCATGTGATGGGCGCGGCCCACGCCGAGTTCGGTCCGTGGGGCCTGCGCCGCGAATACGTACTCTACGACGAAACCGCCATCTGGAAGCAGATCCTGCTGCAGACCGGCTGAACCCCAAAAGGCTGTTCGTGCGCCATCGGGCAGCGCGCGCCGCGAAAACGAGTATTGGAGGATGACGTGACACCCCAGGAGATGGAACAGCGCATTGTCCGCTACGGCGAGCTGATGCCTTGCCGCACAGCGTTCATCGATGCGCATACGCCGGGCTCCGACCAGAAGGAGAACTTCACCATCATCGGCGGCGGCGTCTCGGAGGCCGCCGATCAGCACGTGCACATCCGCGAGACACCCGGCTTCAACATCGGCGCTGCCGGTCAGCCGCCCAAATGCCGTAACTCGCTTCACAGCCACCGCACGGCGGAAGTGTTCTTCGTGCTCAAGGGCCGATGGCGTTTCTTCTGGGGCCGCTGGGGCACGGCCGGCGAGGTGGTGCTTGAAGAAGGCGACATTTTCAACATCCCCACCGGCATCTTCCGCGGCTTTGAGAATATCGGCACCGACTACGGAATGATCGTATCGATCCTTGGCGGCGACGATGCCGGCGGCGGCGTCATTTGGGCGCCGCAGGTGATTGAGGACGCCAAAGACCACGGCCTTGTCCTGGCTGAGAGCGGTCGCCTCTACGACACCAAGAAGGGCGAGCGCCTGCCGGATGGCGCGAAGCCGATGCCACTCCTCACCGATGATGAGTTGAAGGCCTTCCCCGAAACGCCGGTGGCCGACGTCGTGCCGGACTTCATCGGCCGCTACTGGGACATGGTGGCGCTCGCTGCCAACGGGCCGGCCAAGGTGATCGGCGCCGACGCCTTGATCCGCGACCGCCCCGGCTTTGAGGTCGAGCTCCTGGTACGCGGCTCCGTCCCAGAGACCGATTATGTCAGCGACCGGCATGAGGTGCTGGTCGGCATGCGCGGCCATTGGAAGCTCAGCTGGGATGGCGGCGAGACCGTGCTTGCGCCAGGCGACACTTGCGCGTTCCCGCCGAAGCTGGCCCGTGCGCTGGCGCCGGCCATGACAGGTGAAGCAAGCCTCTACCGCATTCGCGACACCGACGATCCCGCCGGCCCGACACGGCACTAGCGAAAGGCGCAATCTGAATGGCGACCATCCGCACGACCCATGTCGGCTCGCTGCCGCGCAGTCAGCCGGTCGTCGACTTCCTGTTCGCCCGCGAGCGCGGCGAGGCATATGATCACGCCGCTTTCGACGCTTGTATGAAGGATGCGGTGAACGATTGCGTCGCCCGACAGAAAGCGGCCGGCATCGACATCGTCTCCGATGGCGAGACTTCGAAGATCTCCTATGCGACCTATGTGAAGGACCGCTACACCGGCTTCAGCGGCGACAGCCCGCGCAATGCGCCCGCCGATCTGAAGCGCTTTCCGAGCTTCCTGGAGCGGCTCGCGAAATCCGGCGGCACGCCGCAATATGCCCGGCCCAGATGCACCGGTGAGGTCCGCAGCAAGGACCAGGACGAACTTAAGAAGGACATCGCCAATCTGAAAGCCGCGATGGCTGCGCATGGCGTTCAGCACGGCTTCATGAACGCCGCCTCGCCCGGGGTCATCTCGCTGTTTCTGCCCAATGACCATTACGCAACGCGCGACGCCTATCTCGCCGCGCTCGCCGATGTCATGAAGGCGGAATACGAAGCGATCGTCGCTGCCGACCTTGACGTGCAGCTCGATTGCCCGGACCTGGCGCTCTCCCGGCACATGCTGTTCGCCGACCTCTCCGACAAAGAGTTCGTCTCAATCGCCGAAGGCCACGTCGACGCGCTGAATCATGCGTTGAGCGATGTCCCCGCCGAGCGCGTGCGCGTGCACATCTGCTGGGGTAATTACGAAGGCCCTCACGTCTGCGACATCGGCATGGAGAAGCTCTTCGCCACGCTTATGAGGACCAGGTCGCGCTATGTGTTGTTTGAGACGGCGAACCCCCGCCACGGCCATGAATGGACGGTGTTTCGCGATCGGCGAAATGCGATCCCCGACGACAAGGTTCTCGTGCCCGGCGTGGTCGATACGACAACCAATTTCGTCGAGCACCCCGCGCTCGTTGCGGAGCGCATCGCGCGCTTCGTCGACATTGTCGGTGCGGAGCGCGTGATTGCCGGCTCCGATTGCGGCTTCGGCACCTTCGCCGGCTTCGGCGCCGTCGACCCGGAGATCGCCTACGCCAAGCTTGAAGCCCTTGCCGAAGGCGCGGCGATGGCGTCAAACGGTGCGCGCCGCTAGCTCATAAGCATGCGCGAGAACCTCGTTCTCTTGCCCGGGATGATGTGCGATGCGCGGCTCTTTGCGCCGCAGGTCACGCATTTCGAAAGGCGCTACGCCGTGCATGTGCCGCGCCTTGTCGGCGCTGACACGATCGCGGGCCTGGCACGGCAGGTGCTCGACGAGATCACCGCGGAACGCTTCGTTGTGGCAGGCCTTTCCATGGGCGGCATTGTCGCGATGGAGATGCTGGCGCAGGCGCCGGAACGCATCGACAAGGCCGTTCTGCTCGACACCAACCATCTGGCCGACGCGCCTGAACGGCGCGCCATGCGCAGGCGCCAGATTGCCGATGTTCAGGCCGGTCACCTGCGTCAGGTCATCGTGGAGGAGATGAAGCCACTTTATCTGGCAGAGGCGAACCGTTCCGATACGGCACTCCTTGATCTCCTGGTCGCCATGGCGCTTGACCTGGGGGAGGCAGCGTTCGTCGACCAGTCCCGCGCGCTCGCTGCGCGCCGCGATTACAGCGCCGTCCTTACCAGTTGGCCAAAGCCGACGCTTCTGATCGCAGGCGCGGAGGATGCGCTCTGTCCGCCGGAGCGACACCAGGCCATGGCCGCGCTTCTGCCGAATGCGACGCTGGAAATCGTGTCCGGCGCCGGCCATATCACGACATTGGAGCAGCCCGACGCAATCAACTGCCTGATCGACGCCTTTCTTGCGGCGTCTTGATGGAGCTGTCCGAAGAATCCGCCGCCGCCCCCAAGGTTGACGGCCGGGCCAAAGCGGAGCTAGGCGAAAGGCACGGTTGCTGCCGTTGCGTTAGCGCGCAGATAGTCAGCGGCCTAGTTGCAGTGTCGTGTGCAGTCGGCCCCGTAGCTCAGTTGGATAGAGCATCAGATTCCTAATCTGAGGGTCACAGGTTCGAATCCTGTCGGGGTCACCATTCCGCCAACAAGCAAGCAGCAGATCTGATTGGAAATCCGTGCAGTCTGCCTTGCTGCCAATCTGACAATCGTGTTTCTTCCCACAATGGGCACATGTCGATCATGGGCATCGATGCGGCAGCACCGATGAACAGGCGCAGATTCTTGAAATGGCTCGGCTTCGGCACAGTCGGTGCATTGCTTGGCGGTGGGCTTTGGTCCACGCAGGCTCGGGCCACGAACCCCTATTACTCCGGGCCGAAGTCAGATCATTTCGACGGCCGAGTTTTCTACAATCCGAATGGGGTGCCGCCGGGCAAATTCACTGATCTCTTGAAATGGCAGTTGTTCGACAGACCTGCCAAGTGGCCGGAAACCTATGACAGCGAACATCACGGGACCGTGCCCAGGACAAGGGTCGCGGAAAACCAGATTGAAGTAACGCTGATCGGTCACGCGACAGTGCTGATACAGGTGAACGGCGTCAATCTGATCACCGATCCCGTGTTTTCGGAACGCGCCAGCCCGTATCAGCTTGTCGGGCCAAGACGGATCAATCCGCCAGGCGTTTCGTTCGATGATCTGCCGGCGATTGATACCGTGTTGCTCACACACAATCACTATGATCATCTTGACGTGCCGACCTTGGCGAAACTCGTCGGGAGAGACAATCCGACGATCATCACACCGCTCGGCAACGACACCATCGTCAAAAGTTCAGTCGAAGGCGCTAAGACTCTGGTCGGCGACTGGGGCGATGTCGTAGAGATCGGCGGCGGCATCAAAGTTCATTTCGAACCCTGCCACCATTGGTCCGCCCGCGGTCCATGGGATCGGCGCATGGCGTTGTGGTCGGCGTTTGTCATCGAAACGCCGAACGCTCGAATCTACCACGTCGGCGACACCGGCTTTCATTCGGGGATAAACTACAAACAGGCGGCCAAGAAATTCGGCACCTTCGATTTGGCGATCATCCCGATCGGCGCCTATGAACCCCGCTGGTTCATGAAAGGCCAGCATCAAATTCCGGCCGAAGCAGTCGAGGGCTTCAAGCTCTGCAACGCCGATCACGCCGTCGGTCACCATTGGGGTACCTTTCGGCTGACCAACGAACCCATCGAAGAGCCGAAAAAGCTGCTGTCGAAAGCACTGATCGAACACGGCATCAAACCGGAGCGCTTTACTGCCATGGTGCCCGGCCAGGTGTGGCGTCGATAGACACTTTGCGCTGCGCTCTTGTGTCGGCGCAGCGGCTGACGCCGACGCACCGGGTCAGAGAAGAACTCCACAGCTGCGTCGTTCCATTCTGAGGGTCACAGGTTCAGTACTGTCGGGGTCACCACCTGCTGTTGGTCCAATCCGGACGCATAGGTGACGGGCTATTCCGGAGACTTAGGTAGCACCATTGCTCCGAATGAGTTGGCGCCAGCGCTAGCCGTGCCGGCGGCAGCGACCCGTCGGCACGGCGTGGTGTGCGTTACTCGCTCCATGGCGGAAGTCAGCTTGCGCCGGCCTGCACCGCTTTGATGTCATTCGTGGTGAGCGCTTTGCCGCCGATTCCCCAGGTGCCGCTGTCGAATTCATGGACGCGCACCCAGGTGACGCCGCGCATGGATTCGCCTTCGATGCCGACCATGGCCTCGGTGACTTTTTCGATCATCTGCTTCTTCTCATCGGCTGAAAAGACGCCTTCGACGAGCTGAATATCTACGAGGGGCATTTTCCATCTCCTTGTTCTTTCACCGTGCTGTCTGATCCTTTCCGCAGCCGGCGATGTCACGTTCGCACACCGGGCTCCGCCGATGCTGGACGAGGGCATGGAGGTTTTGGGGAGATTTCATGGAGATGTGCTAGATTGCGCCATGCTTTACCGTTTCGGCGAGTTTGAACTCGATGCCCGTAAGGTCGAGCTGCGGCGCGCCCAATCGTTGGTGGCGCTTGAACCTCAGGTCTTCGCGCTGCTTTTTTTGCTCGTCGAGAACGCGGAACGCATGATCTCCAAAGACGAGATCGTCGAGAAGGTCTGGGACGGCCGCATCGTTTCCGATTCCGCCATCGCCAGCCGTGTCAAGGCTGCCCGGCGCGCCCTAGGCGACGACGGGACGAACCAGCGTTTCATTCGCACGGTGCACGGCAAGGGGTTCCGATTCGTTGCAACCGTCAGCATGGCTCCGCCCGCCCAGGCCGCGGAGCCTGCTCGCGTGGAGCCGCAGGACGCGCCGGCCCAAGCCAGCGATCCTGCAAAACCCTCCATTGCTGTCCTGCCGTTCCGGCCACTCGGTATGTTGGGTTCGCATGTCGCAATCGCCGACGCGATACCCCACGACCTCATCGCAGCACTGTCCCGTCTGCGCTGGCTTTTCGTGATCGCCCGCGGATCGTCGTTCCGGTTTCGCTCGCCGGATCGCGACGTGAGGCATGTGGGGAGCACGCTGAATGCGCGCTATTGCTTGTCCGGTGTTGTGGAAATCTTCGGCGGGTCGATCTCCGTCACGGTCGAACTCGCCGACTGTCGGACCGGCGGCGTCGTGTGGGGTGACAACTTCAAAGGCCACGTCGATGACATTCATCTCATCCGCTCTGAAATCGTGACGAATGTCATCTCGGCGCTCGAAATCCAGATACCCCTGAACGAGGCGCAAACGGCCCGTTTGAAAGCGCCCGAGAATCTCGATGCCTGGGGCGCATTTCACGTCGGCCTCCAACACATGTACCGGTTCAACAGGCGGGATAATGCCGCCGCCACGGCAATGTTTGAGAAAGCCATTGCCAAGGACCCGGGCTTCGCGCGTGCACATGCCGGCCTCTCGTTCACGCACTTCCAGGATGCGTTCCTGAGATACTCGGACGATCAGGACGCGGAAGTCGACAAGGCCCGGCGATTCGCTGAGCGAAGCCTAGAGCTCGATCCTCTAGACCCATTCGCCAACTTCACAATGGGGCGGGCATTCTGGCTGAACGGGGACCTTGAAAGCAGCCTTGCCTGGCTCGAAAGGGCAACATCGATCAATCCAAACTTCGCCCAAGGTTTTTACGCGCGGGGCTGGGCCGACACGATCTGTGAGAAAAGTGCGATTGGAGTAGATCATGTCGACTTGTCGATAACGCTCAGTCCGCTCGATCCGCTCCTATTCGCGATGCGCGCGACGAAGGCGCTTGCATGTATTGTAGCAGGCGATCATGAGAAAGCCGCCGAACTGGCAGACGAGGCAGCACGAACCCCCGGCGCGCATGTGCTCATACATCTTATCGCGGTTGTCGCGCATGCGCTCGTAGATGACGGTGACAAGGCCGCCATATGGGCGGCCGAGGCGCATCGACGTCGGCCGGATCTGGCTCAGAATCTCTATTTCCGCTCGTTTCCATTTCAAGACGGAGAGGTTCGAACCCGGATGTCGGAAGCCCTGACGCGGCATGGCTTCTGAACGCGATCGCGAGCACCCTTGAAGAGGTTTGACGCCGGCCGTCGCAACCATGGACAACTCGATACGGGCCGGTCCGCGGCGCCAAGGTGCTTCTGATCGACAAGCAGCCGCCATTTGCCGAGACTGCGCCGGAGGACGGGTGAGCAACTTGATGCCAAGCACCGACCTTGTGGACTTCCGCACGCTCGTCTTGATCCGTGACGCTTGGCGAGCGACGCGCGGCGGAGAGGAAGCTATCCGCGCGCGGCAACACGATCGGCTTGCGAAGCTTGTCGCCTTTGCGCGCGCCCGTTCGCGTTTCTATCGCGAGCGCTACAAGGCTGTGCCCGATGGGCCTGTTGATGTCAGCCGTATTCCGATCGTCACGAAGTCTGAGCTGATGGCGCGGTTTGACGACTGGGTGACGGACCCCGCCGTCACCAAGGCCGCGGTGGAGGATTTTGTTGCGGACCCCACCCACGTCGGCCAGCAATACCTCGACCGATACACCGTTTGGATGACGTCCGGCTCTACGGGCACGCCGGCGATTCTCCTGCAAGACGAGCGGGCGATTTCGGCGATGGCGGCGCTGGGGATCGCGCGGGCCGCGCCGGCCTGGGTTGGTGCCTCGGAGGTGCGAGCATTCCTGAGCCGAGGGGTAAGGGGCGCGCTTGTGTTTGCGACCGGAGGCCATTTCATGGCGCTTAGCATGGCGCAGCGCGCCATGCACCAAGGCAGCTGGCTCAAGAACTTCGCCGAGATCGTGTCGGTCACAACGCCTGTTGCGCAGATCGTCGCCAAGCTGAACGACATCGATCCAACCATCGTCGCGAGTTACGCCAGCGGCCACATGCTTCTTGCCGAGGAGCAGGCTGCCGGACGGTTGAGAATCGACCCCGTCCTGCTTCTTTCGACAGGCGAATCGCTACCGCCTGCAAGCCGGAAACGGATCGAGGCCGTGTTCGAACGGCGTGTGCGGGAGACGTACGGGGCCTCTGAAATCCAAATTGCCGCTTTCGAGTGCCGTCACGGTCGCCTCCATGTGAATGCCGATTGGGTCATCCTTGAGCCTGTGGACGACAACAATCGTCCCGTTCCGCCGGGTGAGCCCTCTCACACCGTCTTGGCGACAAGCTTGGCCAATCGCGTGCAGCCGATCATTCGCTACGATCTGGGGGACCGGATCACGTTGCTGCCCGATGTCTGCGAATGCGGAAGTCCCTTACCAGCCATCCGGGTCGACGGTCGCACCGATGAGATTCTGACCTTCCGTAGCAAGGAAGGCGATCTTGTGAACGTACTGCCGACGGCGCTCGCCGCGACCGTCACTGAGACGCCGGGTCTTCATCGGTACCAGTTGATCCGGACGGCCCCCGATCGCCTTGTCGTGCGGCTCGAGCCGGAGCCGGGATGGGCTGCGGACACGGTATGGCAGGGCGTGGAGCGCGTGATTCGCGATGTGCTTCGGCCCAACAACCTGGAAAATGTGGTTGTGGAGCGATCGCGCGATGCGCCGACACCGATGTCGAGAAGCGGGAAGCTACGGCAGGTCTGGTCCGAACCGGCTTCGTAGACACGCGGCCCTGCACAACGTGCTTAGGACAGCTCCACCAGTTTGTCCGCCATCAGCTCCTCGATGAACAGGCTAAGGAGCTGCGGGCGGCCGCTGACGCCCGCCTTGCGGTATACGGCGTTGCACTGTGCCTTGATCGTGCCTTCCTTGGTCTGCCTGAGCCGCGCCATATCGGCGATGGAGAGGCCCTTGATCGACAGGAGTGCGACGTCGCGCTCCGCGGCAGTCAAACCCCAGCTCTCAAAGTGCGATTCCAATAGCTCGGAGAATGCACCAGACGCTGCCTGCAATTGGTTCTCCATGCGTTTTTGCCGTTGCAGCATCCGGCGGATCTGCAGGCCGGTCGCCGCGACACCGGCGAGCAGCGCGAGGACGATGACGTACTCGAACGTGTCGGAATCCTTCAGCGGCGTCGATCGCTCCAGCCCGAAGACATCGAGAACGGCGTCGCCGAGAAAGAGCAGCGCACAGACAAGCTGTAGGGTGAAGACCCCCCAAAGGCCGGCCTTGCGATCGAACACGCCGCTCAACCCGTCCGACCCGATGCGGTGCTGGCGGAAAGGACGGCCCTGAACCCGCCGCGGCGACAGCAGAGGGCTTGCACGCTTATAGGGTTCAGGGCCATCGCTCGTCAGTCGTCGCTGTCTTCTGTCGGATCTTCTAGTTCGATTTCGAGGACCTGGCCACTCTCCGACAGCTCGAACTCAAAGGTCTGGCCGTCCTTGGTGGCGTAGACCTCGATCTCGCCGTCCTCCATCTCGAATTCGGTGACAGTGTAGCCGTCCTTTTCGAGCTGGGCGCGAATTTCCGATTCGCTGACCCCGAGCGTGTCGCCGACATTCACCACGGCGAAGGCCAGCGCCGGGGCGACGATCAAGGCACCGGCGAGGCCGGCGAGCAGTGTGGTGTTTTTGCGTGTCATGGTCTTACTCCATTTCGCTTCAGGAACGCCCGCCTGTCCGGCGGACGCGCCCGATATCGGAGCCCACGCACCGGCCGCCCATAGCCGAAAAGCTTAGATTCGGCGGCATTGCACGAAAGTTTATGGGGCTCGCGGCAGCAGATTGGCGGGGACGCGGGCCGACCCGCTGCGGCGCGGATCGGCGCTAGCCGCCGCCAGGGCCGCGGGCGACGCCTATTGCTCCGCTGGGTCGAGCGTCTGGAGATAGGCCATCAAGTCGGCGATCTGCTCTTCCGCCATGAATCTGAGCGACAGCATCTCCGCCGCCGGCACACCGTTGATGATCTTGTGCAGCGCCTGCTCCGGACGATTGCGCGTGATCCATCCGAGCGACGGACGATCGCCGGGCTCGCCGTAGAGGAACGTGCGGCCGTCCAATTGGTGGCAGCTGATGCAGGCGCCCTCAAAGACATCGCGTCCGAATTCCGGATTGCCGAGTGCTTCGCCCGCGTCGTCTAAAAACACGCTCCGCTCATACTGCCCCGTGGTGACAAACAGCGAGACGAGCTCGATCGCCAGTTCCGGCAATTGATCGGCCGGAAACGGATGGCTCGGATCAAGCAGCGTTTGTTTGATCTCTTCCGGGTCGGCGTCCATCAGCGTGGCGAGTCCCGGGAACTCCGTGCCGCCAAGTGTCGTGCCGGAATAGTCCCAGCCATGGCAGGTGACGCAGCGCCATGTGTCCCGCGACGCGACGGACACGGCGTCCTCAAGCGCTGGATTGCGACCGCCGGGCGGGTTGATGTCGAGGATGGTCCACGCATTGTCGTAGAGCTTGCCGCCAAGCGACAGAAGGAAGACGGGCCCGAGCTCCGTGTCCTGCGCGTGCGCGCCGCGCAAGGGCAGCATCGCTGCGCCGAGCATCAGGGCCAGCGCAAGCGCCGCGACAATGCGTTTTCGCGTCTGTGTCGAAAGAACGCCCATAACGACAACCATCCTGCGGCGGATGGTGCGCCCAGCCGTTGATATGCGTCAACCCGGGCGTGCGGCTCGGGGTCAGGCGAGCGGACGCGAAGACCCTTCCTTGATGAAGCTGCCGTCGCGCAATTCGCGCATCGCCTGCATCAGTTCGTCTCGCGTGTTCATCACGATCGGGCCGTGCCAGGCGACTGGCTCCTCGATCGGCTTGCCGGAAACGAGCAGGAAGCGGATGCCGTCCTCGCCCGCCTGCACGACGATCTCATCGCCGCTGTCGAAAAGGACCAGCGATCGGTTGCCGGTCTGCTCGCGGACGAGAACCTCGCCGTCGGGACCGTCGCGCTCCGTCAGCACACCGAACGGCTCCGACGCGTCGCGGAACACGCCCGAACCGCCGAACACATAGGCAAAGGCGTGACGCTCCGTTTCGACCTTCAAGGTCTTGCGCCGATTGGGCGGCACGAAGATGTCGAGATAGCGCGGATCGGCAGCGACACCGTCCACCGGCCCACGCTTCCCCCAGAACTCGCCGCAGATCACGCGCGCGACCGTTCCATCGTCGTCCACGACCTCCGGAATTTCGGCGGCGGGGATGTCTTGATAGCGTGGCGAGCTCATCTTGAGTGAGGAGGGGAGGTTGGCCCAAAGCTGGAAACCGTGCATGCGGCCCTGCGCGTCGCCCTGCGGCATCTCCTGATGCAGGATGCCGCTGCCGGCTGTCATCCATTGCACGTCGCCGGCGCCGAGCTGGCCTGTGTTGCCGAGGCTGTCGCCATGCTCCACCGTGCCGGACAGCACGTAGGTGATGGTTTCGATGCCGCGATGCGGATGCCAGGGAAAGCCAGCGCGATAATCCTCCGGTCTTTCGTTGCGGAAATCGTCGAGCAGCAGAAACGGATCGGTCTCGCTCGTGTCGCCGAAGCCGAAGGCGCGACGAAGCCT
Organism: Afifellaceae bacterium; assembly: GCA_028284625.1. GTDB lineage: Bacteria > Pseudomonadota > Alphaproteobacteria > Rhizobiales > Afifellaceae > DASWJZ01. The sequence goes on from JANQRH010000013.1 coordinate 196,288, forward strand.
GACGCCGGCGCCTTCGATGGTCGGTTTGGACTGGGTGATCTGTCTGACGGGTCGGATGGACATCGTGCCCTCTGTCTTCTAAGGCCCGGGAATGCTGGGATGCCGACGTGCCGCGGTCAACTGGCTGCAGCGCCAGCATTTCATGTGGTTTCGGCGCTGCCGACCGTCTAGCTTCAATCACAAACGTGTCATATACGCCGCCGGCAGGACAGGGACTGGCTGCGCCGGGGGTAACACATGCTTGTCAGTACGTATGAAGTCGAAATCGAGTGGGGCGATTGCGATCCCGCCGGCATCGTCTTCTACCCGCGCTATTTTGCGTATTTCGACGCCGCGACCGGACGGCTGTTTGAGCTGGCGCTTGGCATGAAGAAGATCGCCTGGACCGCGCAATACGGCATCCTCGGCTATCCCATGGTCGACACGCGCGCCACGTTCAAGATCCCCTCGCGCTACGGCGATATCCTGACCATTGAGACGCAAGCCACCGCGTTTCGCCGCTCCAGCTTCGACATCGTCCATCGTGTTCTCAAGGACGGCGAGTTGGCCATTGAAGGCTTTGAGACGCGCGTATGGACGGGCCGCGACCCCGCCGATCCGACACGCATTCGCTCAGAGCCGATCCCACAAGAGGTGATTGACAAGCTCTCGGCCTAGCCAACGTTCTGAGCTAGGCTGCGGCCCGACCGGTCCCGCTCTTGGCCTCACGGCCGCCGAGTACGTCGACGAGCCCGGCGGCGACGACAAGGACCGTTCCGAGTAGTTCCACAAGCCCGAACGGTTCGTCGGTCAGCAAAGCCGCGCTGCCGATGCCGACGACCGCCTCAAGCTGCAGCAACACACCAAGCCGTCCCGGATCGATGTGCTTGGAGCCCCACAAGAGCCCCCACATCACCGGGATCAGAAAGCCCACCGCCGCTAAGAGGAGCCAAGGCACAAGCGGCCTCAGCTCCGCCCAGCTCGGCGGCGCACCGACCGCTTCGATCGGCAGGAGTGCGATAACGAGCGCGACAACACTGCCATAGAGAAAGAACGCAAAGACGTTTTCGAAGATGCCGATCTCAGGCGCCGTTCGCACGCGCATGGAGCCTGCGGCCCACACCATGCCGGACAGGAGCGCCATCGCGTCGCCGAGGTTTTGCGGCAGCGGTATGCCGGTCTTGCCGCCGAGGATCGTAACGAGGCCGCCGAGCCCCAACACAAGCGCGATGGCGCGTGCGCGTGTGAGGCGCCGCCCCATCAGCCAGACTTCCAGGAGCGTGCTCCAGACCGGCGTGACGTAGAAAAGGATCAGCGCCCGCGCGACATCCGTCAGGAGCACGCTTTCCGCATAGAGCGCGACGGCGCCGCCGACCAGGAGCCCCGTGACGATCTCTCCGGCGCCCGTACGGCGGCCCTGCGCGGCGAGCCACAGAGCCGCCGGTGCCAGCACCAGGACCGGCGTGGCGAATTGCGCCAGCGTTGCCCAGCCCGCAGCAAGGCCGGCTGCTTCAAATGCTCTGAGCGGCAGCCAGAACAGGCCCCACGCGGAGGCCGCCAGGACGACGACGAGGACGGGTAGTCGCCGCGTCTGCACCAGAGCTTGCATCGTCGGCGCGACTAGTGGAGCGAAATTGACATCTGCGTCCCGCTTGCAGCAAGGCTCTCGGGCAAGTCAAACTCAAAAGCTCTGCTCGAACCATGCCAGCTGGGAGCAAATGTCGAAACCGGACCATGCGCCGGTCGCAGCATCCTCACGCAAGCGTTGCTCGACCGTGATCGCCCACGCACCGAAGGTTATGGAATGACCCCAAGAATGCCCCTCCGCGCGTTTCGCTTCGTTTTGTTACTCGTTGCCGCGTTTGCCGCAGCGGCGCCGCTCAGGGCCGAGCCGGATCCTGTCCTCATCGACCAGGCGTACAAGCTTTTCAGCAGCTCGACGGAAGAGCGGGATCAGTCGATCACCTTCTTCACCGCGCGTGGCGAGCTCGACGCCGCGCCGCTCTTCATCATGGCGATGCGCTTTCTGCCGGAGGGCCAGGAGATCGATGCATCGCTGCGCCAGATCACAGGGGAGGAGAAATCCGGCTGGGTGGAGTGGATGCTATGGCAGGAAGGCCGTCCCGACATTGAGCCTTTCGACGGTTTCGCCGAAGTGCACGCGCTCGCGCACAGTTTGATCGATCCGCATTTTCAATTGTTCCTGGGCTATGACAAGAAGCACGAGATTCGCATCGAAGAGATCGTCTGGGGGGGCATCAGCAAGGACGGCATCCCTGCGCTGACCAAACCGAAACTGCTCGACGCGGACAAGGCCGCTTATCTCAACGACGAGGATCTGGTCTTCGGAATCGCCATAAACGGCGATGCGCGGGCCTATCCGCTGCGCATTCTCGACTGGCACGAAATGCTGAACGACACGATTGGCGGGGTCGATTTGAGTCTCGCCTATTGCACGCTGTGCGGCTCCGGCATTTTGTTTGAGACCAAGATAGACGATTTCGACGAACCGCTGATCTTCGGGTCTTCGGGCTTCCTCTATCGCTCCAACAAGCTGATGTATGACACGGCGACCAACTCGCTGTGGAACCAGTTCACCGGCCGCCCGGTGGTCGGTCAACTCACCGGCTCCGGCATTGAGCTGAAAACACGGCCGGTCGTCATCACGTCATGGGGTGACTGGCGCCGCGACAATCCCGACACCAAGGTCGCCGATATCGAGACGGGCTATCCGCGCAACTACGCCCCGGGCGCGGCTTACGCACCGTATTTTGACTCGCCCGACCTGATGTTCCCGACCATCGTCGACGAGTCTGAGCTCAAGCAGAAGGACTATGTCTTTGCGCTGCGGTCGGCGGGAACTGAGAAGGCCTGGCCGCTTCAGTTGTTTGAAGGCGGCGCCGTCATCAACGATCGCGCCGGCGCGGTTGAGCTTGTGCTCGTCGGCGATGCGGCGACGCGCACGGTCCGCGCTTATCGGTCCGACGGCATTGCCTTTGAGAAAGGCGCAAGCCTGACGGAACTCACCGCCGACGGCGCGAGCTGGCAGGTGACGGAGGCGGAGTTGGTCGCAGCCGATGGGCGCACGCTGACGCGCCTGCCAGGCCACATCGCCTATTGGTTTGCCTGGAACGGCTATTTCGGCGACGAGGGCGAACTCGGCGGTCGCTGATCGCCGGCCGGATTCCGCCTCTGGTAGCGCCCTGGCAATTGCACTAAATCCGCCGCCATGCAGCACACGGATTGGGACGACCTGAAGAGCGAGTTTGACGCATGGGCGGCCGCCGGCCGCGTAGCCGCTTTATGGTGGCGCGACGACGATGCAATTGAGCCGAGCCCGGCGCTTGACCGCCTACTTGATCTCACCGGCGCCCACGGCATCGACCTTGGCCTCGCCGTCATCCCGGCCGGCGCGACAGAAGAACTAGCCACGCGGCTTTCCGATCATTCCGGCGTTGTCGTGCTTCAACACGGCTACCGGCACCGCAATCACGCGCCTATCGGGGAGCCGGCCATTGAGGTTGGTGGCCCGCGGCCCGTTGAAGAGGTCCTGGCGGACATGCGCGCCGGGTTCCGGCAACTGCAGTCGCTCTTCGGCGAGCGCTTCGAGCCGGTGCTCGCCGCCCCCTGGAACCGCATCGCACCGCCGGTTCTGGAGCGCCTTGTGGAGGCGGGCTTCCGTTGCGCCTCGGCCATGGGACCCCGTGCCGCCATGTCCAATACCGGCGATCTGACGATCGTGAACGCGCATCTCGATCCGATCAACTGGAAGAAGAGGTGTTTCGCCGGGCGCGACAAGGCGCTCGCCGGGCTGATCAAAGAGCTCAGCGACCGCCGCACCGGCTTGAGCGACCCTGATGAGCCGCTCGGGCTCCTCACGCACCATCTCGATCATGACGCGGCGCTTTGGGGTTTCCTTGAGCGGCTCGTTGAAATGACGGACACGCATCCGGCAGCGCAATGGCTGAGCGTGCGCGACGCCTTCGGCCTCAGCGCGGCACCGCGCGCCGTGAGCGCTTGAGAAGGCCGATGAGCGTCGTCGTTCGTCCGGCCGGCGAAGCGGATATCGACAGCGCGGTCGATCTGCTCCACGGGCATATGAGCGCCAAGATCAGCCGCGAACGCTGGCGTTCATTGCTCGATTATCCCTGGCGGCCACCTGATGCCGATCGCGGTTGTGTGGCGGTGGACGGCGATCGCGTGGTCGGCTTTCTCGGCCTCGTCTATGTCGACCGGTCGTTCGCCGAACGCACCGAGCGCTTCTGCAACATCTGCGCCTGGTATCTCTTGAAGGATTATCGTGGACGCGGCATCGGCCGCGAGATCCAGAACGTCAGCATCGCCAACAAGGATCAGAATTACACGCTGGTGACGGCGACTGCCGGCACCGACCGCGCCTTTCGCGGCGCCGGCTTTGATGTGCTCGATGATAAGCGCTATCTGCTGCGCCGGCGCGAGGGCGCCGCCAGGCGCCTGGAATGGCGCGAGGGCCCCGACGCAATCGCAGAGTCGTTCAGCCCACAGGACAGGGCGATCCTCGAGCACCATCGCGCCTTCAGCCTGCGCCATCTCCTCATCAGCGCCGGCGGGCGCAGCTGTTATCTGGTCGTTCAGGCGCGCAAGCAGGGCGCCGACGTGAACTATCACCAGGTGCTCTACGCCAGCGACCCGGATGTCGTGGCAGCACACGGCCAGGCGATCGCAGATGCGATCCTTGAGCCGGGCAGGGCGGTTTTTGCCATCGACCCTCACTTCCTGCCCGAGCCGATGCCTTGGGAGAGCGAGCCGATCCGCCAGCCCCGCCTCTACAGCACGCCGCGACTTGCGCCCGCCTCTATCGACCACCTGTACAACGAGATCGTGCTGCTTGATCTGAAGCTGCCTTAGACCGGCTTTATGATAAGGTTCGGCGCCCGCCGGCGACACTGCGCCAACCTGAACAAAGCCACGCATGACCGACACCACCCTAGAGATCGATTCGCACCTGTTCCGGCACGCGATGGGCCGCTTTGCGACCGGCGTCACTGTCGTTACCGTGCGCGATGCCGGCACGGTGCGCGGCATGACGGCCAACGCCTTCATGTCGGGGTCGTTGGAGCCGCCGTTGCTGGTGATCTCGGTGGAGAAGCGGGCGCGCATGCACGCCACGATGCTGGAAGCGGAGCGCTTCGGCGTGAACATCCTGGCGGAGTCGCAGCGCGATATCAGCGACCACTTCGCCGGGCAATCCAATCCGGCGTTGCCGATTGCCTTTACCGAGCACGCCGGCGTTCCGCTGCTTGACGATGCTTGCGCGCGCATGGCCGCCAAGAGGGTGGCCGATCACGATTGCGGCGACCACACGATCTTCATCGGCCGCATCCTGTATCTCGATGCCGACGATCGTCTGCCGCTCATCTATCACGGCGGTCGCTATCGCGGCCTTGATAGCGGCGGCGAGATGACAGCGTCTGCTCTGGACAGTTGGGAGGCGTGAGCGCCGCGCTCCGCGCGCCCGCCATTCCTAACGGATGAAGGTGTTCACATAATCCGCGCCGAGCCCCACGGCCTCAAAGTGCGCTCGGCACATGTCGATCTTCGTGAAGACATCCTCATAGGCGAGCACCTGCCCGTCGGGATCGACGTAGATCATCGCGCCGTTCACCTGGAACATCGTGATCATCTCATCCACGCCCTCATCGACGACCAGCGTGTGCGTCTCGCCTGGCGCCTCGTAGACATAGGCGCCTTCCGTCGCCACCCAATCGTGCTCAAGGTAGCGCCAGCTTCCCTTCAGCACGAAGCCGTGCACGGGCTGCGGATGGCGATGGCGCGACAGCACGCCTGAACGCCGCACGCGCAGGAGGTTCTGCCAATAGCCGCGCGTTGCAGAGAGACAGAGCGGCCGGAACCACACGTCCTCCGTCTGTGGCACCCAAAGCCGTTCGTCCTTCGGCAACGCGTCGGGAATGACCAGCTCCGGCGGCGATTCCGCCGGCTGCGGATGGCGGTAGGGGACGCGCCGCTCATCTTCGGTTTCCGCTGGCCGGGACTGGCCCGGAAAGGCTGCGCGCATCCTCATGATCTGGTTCCCCAATGGCCGATAAGCAGGCCGCATTAGAGCATGATCCCGAAAAGTGAACACCGGTTTTTGGATAAGATCATGCTCCACAAAAGAGACAGAGCCTCCATTCTGATCGGGTCAGAATGGACAAAGCTCTAGGCGCAATCGGCGGACGCTTGTCATCCCTGGTCGGAAACCGGCGGACTTCCGAGAATCGCGGACGGCACGCGATCCGCGCAGCGGCAGTCGTTTACGCCGCCTTAGTTGCGTTCCCGTAAGATGGTGGCGAAAGGCGGAAAATGTCGCGCAAAGAGCTTTCCATCATCCATGTCATCCGCTCGCCGGTAGGCGGCGTCTTTCGCCATGTCGCGGATTTGTCGCGTGTGCAAGTCGCAGCCGGCCATACGGTGGGGCTCATCTGCGATGCGGCCGCCAGCGACCCGCTGCAGGAGGAGCGGATCGCCGCGCTGGCGGCTGCCTTGCCGCTCGGCGTCACGCGCATTCCCATGGCGCGCGCCATCAGCCCGGGGGACGGTCCCGCGGCGCTGCGCGTCGCCCGTTGCATAGGCCGGCTTAAACCGGACGTCGTCCACACGCATGGCGCCAAGGGCGGCCTCTACGGGCGACTGGGCGCTGCACTTCAGCGGCGGAGCGGCGCACGGGTCGCCGCTTTCTACGCACCGCATGGCGGCAGCCTGCATTACGACGCCGGGTCATGGCAGGGGCGGGTCTATTTCACCGTTGAACGCGCGCTGGAGCGCATCACCGACGGCCTCATTCATGTCTGCGCCTTTGAACAGGATACCTACCGCACCAAGGTCGGCGCGCCGCGCTGCCCGGCTCATGTCGTCCGCAACGGACTCCGGCCGGAGGAGTTCGAGGCGATCGAACCAGTGGCCGACGCCGCCGACTTTCTTTTCATCGGCGAGCTGCGTGCCATCAAAGGCGTCGATCTCTTCATTGAGGCGCTGAGCCTTTTAGAGGCGGAAGGGCACACACCGCGCGCTTTGATCGTGGGGCCCGGGTCACCTGAAGAGCAGCAGCGCTTCCACGAACTCGCCAACGCCAGGGTGCATGCGAACCGTGTGGCCTTTCATCCGGCTATGCCGGCGCGCGAAGCGTTCGCGAAAGCCCGCGCCGTCGTCATGCCATCGCGCGCGGAGTCGCTGCCCTACATCGTGCTTGAGGCCGCAGCCGCCGGCGTGCCGCTGATTGCGTCTCATGTGGGCGGCATCCCGGAGGTCTTTGTTGGCGAGGCGGAACGGCTCGTGCCGCCCGGCGACGCCACCGAACTGGCGGACGCCATGCGCGCTGCTCTGACCGAGCCTAAACGGCTCCAAGCGGAGGCCATGCTGCGGCGGGACCGTGTTAAGCAAAGTTTTTCTCTTGATGCGGCGGCGGGACGCATAGAGGCGATCTACCGGGAGACGCTCGATGCGCGCTATAGCGTGGTCCGTACTGGCCCGGTGGCCGAGGTTGATCTGCCGCGCTGACGCGCAGAGGTCCCCGTAGCGACCGGCCGGGCCCGCACTCCAACTGCGCCAAATCCTGTATACCGACCTCATGTCCGACCGTCTGTCCCATCTTGAGCGGCTTGAAGCCGAAAGCATGCACATCATGCGCGAGGTGGCGGCCGAGGCCCGCCATCCCGTGATGCTCTATTCGATCGGCAAGGATTCGTCGGTCATGCTGCGGCTCGCGATCAAGGCCTTTCATCCCGCGCCGCCGCCCTTTCCGCTGATGCATATCAATACGACGTGGAAGTTCCGCGAGATGATCGCCTTCCGCGACAAGACCGCCGCGGAGGCGGGCATGGAGCTGATCTCCTACACCAATCAGGAAGGGCTCGACGCCGGCTTCAACCCGTTCGATCACGGCTCCAACTACACACGGATCATGAAGACCGAGGCGCTGAAACAGGCGCTCGACAAGCACGGCTTCGACGCTGCCTTCGGTGGTGCGCGTCGCGACGAGGAGAAGTCGCGCGCCAAGGAACGCATCTTCTCCTTCCGCTCCGCCAGCCACGCCTGGGACCCGAAGAACCAGCGCCCCGAGCTTTGGCGGCTCTACAACATGCGCGTCAACGACGGCGAGTCGATGCGCATCTTTCCGCTATCGAATTGGACCGAGCTCGACATCTGGGCTTACATCCTCAAGGAGGCCATCCCCATCGTGCCGCTCTATTTCGCCGCGGAGCGGCCCGTCGTCATGCGCGACGGCCAATGGATCATGGTTGACGATGAGCGCATGCGGCTGACGCCCGGCGAGACACCGGAGATGCGCAGCATCCGTTTCCGTACGCTCGGCTGCTATCCGCTCACCGGCGCAATTGAATCCTCCGCCGACACCCTGGAGGCCATTGTCGCTGAGATGATGGCGGCGCGCACATCGGAGCGCGGCGGCCGGCTGATCGACAAGGAGGCCAGCGCGTCGATGGAGCGCAAGAAGCGCGAGGGCTACTTCTAGATGCGCAACGAAGCCTATTCGGCCGAAGCGGTCTCCGCCGCCGCCAGCGCCGACACGCTGCGCCTTTTGACCTGCGGCAGCGTCGACGACGGCAAGTCGACGCTGATCGGCCGGCTGCTCTACGATTCGCAGTTCCTCATGGAGGATCAGGTCACCGAGCTGGAGAGCGATTCCAAGAAGCACGGCACCGCCGGCGACGAGATCGATTTCGCGCTGCTCGTTGACGGATTGGAGGCGGAGCGCGAGCAGGGCATCACCATCGACGTGGCCTATCGCTTCTTTGCCACGCCGCGCCGCCGCTTCATCGTCGCCGATACGCCCGGCCATATCCAATACACACGCAACATGGCGACGGGCGCCTCCACCGCCGACCTCGCTATCTTGCTGGTCGACGCCACGAAAGGCGTTCTCACCCAGACGCGGCGCCACGCCCTCATCGTCTCAATGCTTGGCGTCCGCGACGTCGTACTGGCGGTCAACAAGATGGACTTGGTCGACTTCGACCCGGCGGTGTTCGACCAGATCGTTGCCGATTTCGAGGCGTTCGCCGCCCAGATCACGATCGACAGGATCACCGCCATCCCGATGTCCGCGCGCTATGGCGACAACATCTCCAAGCGCAGCGATCGCACGTCTTACTATGATGGCCCGACGCTCCTGGAGCATCTGGAGCGCGTGGAGCCGGTGAACAGGGCGGCCGACACGCCGCTGCGCATACCGGTGCAATGGGTGTGCCGGCCCAATCAGAGCTTCCGCGGCTTCGCCGGGCCGGTCGTCTCCGGCCGCGTCGCTGTCGGCGACGAGATCGTGGCTGCCGCGTCCGGGCGCACCAGCCGCATTGCGCGCATTCTCGTGGGCGAAGCGGAGCGCACGAGTGCTGCGAACGGCGAGTCGGTCATGGTGACGCTGACCGACGAGATCGACCTCAGCCGCGGCGATGTCATTGCCGCAAAGGATGCACGCCCGCAGCTCTCCGACCAGTTCGCCGCCGACATCGTGTGGATGGACGCGGAGCATCTGCTTCCGGGGCGCCCATATCTCCTCAAAAGCATGGCGCGGACCGTTCCGGTCCAGGTCACGGATCTCAAATACCGCACGGACGTCGACACGATGGAGCACAACGCCGCCAAGGTGTTGGAGCTCAATGAGATCGGCGTCGTCAATCTCGCCACCGCCGAGCCGATCGCGTTCGATCCCTACGAGGAGAACCGCGACACCGGCGGCTTCATCCTCATCGATCGCTTCACCAACCACACCGTCGCGGCCGGCGCGATCCGCTTTGCGCTGCGCCGTGCGTCCAACATTCACTGGCAAGCGCTCGACGTCGACCGCACCGCTCGCGCCAAGCTGAAGCACCAGCTCCCGACCGTGCTGTGGTTCACCGGTCTGTCCGGCTCCGGCAAGTCGACGGTCGCCAATCTGGTTGAGAAGCGGCTCTATTCGCGCGGCCGCCACACGATCGTCCTTGATGGCGACAATGTCCGTCACGGTCTCAATCGCGATCTCGGCTTCACCGACGCCGACCGCGTGGAGAACATCCGTCGTGTCGCGGAGGCCGCCAAGCTGATGACCGATGCCGGGCTGATCGTGCTTGTGTCGTTTATCTCGCCGTTCCGCTCCGAGCGTCAGTTGGCCCGCGAGCTGATGCCGGCTGGCGAGTTTTTGGAAGTGTTTGTCGACGCGCCGATTGAGGTGTGTCGCACGCGTGACCCCAAGGGCCTCTATGCGCGCGCCGATGCCGGGGAGATCAAGAACTTCACCGGCGTGGACTCCCCCTATGAGCCGCCGGAGGCGCCGGACCTTCACCTGGATACGGCAGCGGAAGACCCTGAGGCACTCGCCGAGCAGGTGATTGCCCATCTGGAATCGCTGGGTCGGCTGGCGGTGGAGTAACGGCTTGACAAGCGCGGCCTAGAGGGCCTCCAGCTGGCCTATCGAAAGCCAGCATACGCGCGCGATCGCGCGTCCCGCGCTGCGGGCGGCAAGATGGCATTGCTCATGGTGAACAACGAGCCCGGTCAGTCGAGCGAAACGGCAGCAGCGCAGAGGCCGTCGGAACGCCTCTATGGCGCCCGTAACCTTCTTATCGCCGCGGCCGGCCTGTTCCTGATCGGCGTTCTCGCGTTCGACCTGCCGCTCATCTATGCGTTGGCGGCCATATTGGTGCTGGTCGTGTTGGCAGCACTGCCGCAGCGCCCACCCGCATTTCAGAACCGCAGGAAGGCAGACCGAGCCACCGCCCCCGTGTGGCCCGACACGTCCATGAGGGCGATCGCCGAGGCCGTCCGGCAGCCGGCCTTCATTCTCGATGTCGGCGGCATCGTGCGGTACGCAAACCGGCTCGCAATGGACGAGTTCCCGGCGACGCGTCCCGGCGATCCCCTGACCCACACGCTCCGCCGGCCGGAAATTGGCGACGCCTTGGAAGACGCCGCTTCCGGCCAATCGACGTCCGTTGAGTTTCGCGAGCCCGGCACCAATGCCAGCTACCTTGCGCATCTGAGCCCCGTGCGCTCGCCCGGCGGCGGTGTGGGCTTCGTCCTAGTCAGCTTCGACGATGTCTCCGATCGCTTGGCCGTTGCCCGTATGCGCGCCGACTTCGTGGCCAATGCCAGCCACGAGCTGCGCACGCCACTCGCATCGCTCACCGGCTTCATCGAGACATTGCTCGGCCCGGCCAAGGACGACCCGAAGGCGACGGACAAGTTCCTGAAAGTCATGCTGGAGCAGGCCTGGCGTATGCGCCGGTTGATCGACGATCTCTTGTCGCTCAGTCGCGCCGAGATGCGCGCCCACAACAGGCCCACTGGCACCGTCGATCTTGTTGGCGTGCTACAGAGTGTCGTCGACGCAGCGCGACCGCTGGCCAAGGAGCATGGCGTGGCGCTCTCAATCGACGCGCTGCCGAAAGAGAGCGTCGAGGTCACCGGCGACCATGACGAGCTGGCGCAAGTCGTCCAGAACCTCGTGGAGAACGCCGTGCGCTACGGCGCGTCAGGCGAAAAGGTGGAGCTTGGCTTGCAACTGCGTCCCGACGGCCGCGCCTTGGCAGCGTTATATGTGCAGGACCACGGACCCGGAATTCCTGCCGAGCACATCCCGAGATTGACCGAGCGTTTTTATCGCGTGGACGTCGGCGCGAGCCGCGAAATGAAGGGCACGGGCCTTGGATTGGCCATCGTCAAGCACATTCTCACGCGCCATGGCGGAGAACTCGAAGTGGAGAGCGAATCCGGCCGGGGCGCCCGTTTTACGGTGACCCTGCCGCTCCCCGCGGAGAAGTAAACGCGGGCGAAAATAAGTCAATTGGTACAACACATTAACCTGTCATCCATTTGTCATCTGGGTGTCATATAAGCATCAGCCGTGGTCGTTAGTGAGTCAAACGGCGGGCGAACTATCCCGCACTCTGATACCCCAGAACAGGGAGACTTCTCCGTGATCAGCAGATTCCTTTTGAGCGCTGCGGCGATTGCCGTGGTGGTCGGCGGCACGACGGGCGTAGCCGTCGCACGCGATCAGATTCGCATCGTAGGTTCCTCAACTGTGTTCCCCTTCACTCAGGCCGTGGCCGAAGAGTTCGCCAACGCCACGGGCATGAATGCCCCGGTGGTTGAGTCGACCGGCACCGGCGGCGGCATGAAGATCTTCTGCGGCGGCGTCGGCGAAGAGCATGCCGACATCACCGGTGCCTCGCGCGCTATGAAAGAGTCCGAGTACCAGTCGTGCAAAGAAAACGGCGTGGACAGCGTCACCGAAGTGCAGATTGGCTTTGACGGCATCGCCTTCGCCAACGCCAAGGGCGGTCCCGCGCTGAGTGTTACCAAGGCGCAGCTCTTCCAGGCGCTGGCCTCGGAGGTCGAGGTCGATGGTGAGATCGTCGCCAACCCCTACACGAAGTGGTCGGAGATCGACTCTTCTCTGCCGGATGCGGAGATCACCGTGTTCGGTCCGCCTCCGACGTCGGGCACCCGCGATGCGTGGGTTGAGCTCGTCATGGAGGAAGGCTGCGAGGCGTTTACCGCCATTGAGGCGCTCGAAGACGATCGCAAGGACGAGGTCTGCCAGCGTATGCGTCAGGACGGCCCGTTCATCGAAGCCGGCGAGAACGACAATCTGATCGTTCAGCGTCTCGGCGCCGATGAGAACGCCTACGGCATTTTCGGCTTCTCGTTCCTGTACGAGAACCTCGACACGCTCAAGGGCGTCGGTGTTGAGGGCATTGAGCCGACCATCGACACCATCGCCGATGGGTCCTATCCGGTGTCGCGTCCGTTGTTTTTCTACATCAAGAACGCCCACCGCGGCGTCATTCAGGGTCTCGACGAGTTCGTGATGGAGTATGTCTCCGAGGCCTCCATGGGTGACGGCGGCTACCTGACGGAGCGTGGTCTGATCCCGCTCTCCATGGAGCTGCGCGACAAGGTGCGTGACGAAGTCGGCAATAAGATCCACATGAGCCGCTACGGCAGCTAACGGATTGATCGATAGCCGCGTCGCCCTCGGGCGGCGCGGCTTGCGTTTCAGCCTACCCTTGCGGCCTGCCATGCAGGTCAAGGATACCGAGCCGTGTTCGGATACGCCGTCCTCCTGATCATCGCCCTGTCGTTGGTGGCCTTCTATGTCGGCCGCGCTCAGGGTGCCGCGTTTGTCGGCGGCGATGTGAAGTCGCACTCGCTGCCGGCCTATCATGGCGCGTTCGTGGCGGTGTGGGTCGGTATCCCGGCCTTCGTCCTGGTGCTGATCTGGGTTGCCCTGCAGGGTATCGTGGTCGACCAAGCGCTGCTCGGCTCGCTGCCGGCTTCCATGACGGAAGGCGCGTCGGCATCGCAGCTCAGACTGTTTTTATCGGAGATCAAAAACGTTGCGGCCGGCCGCATCTTCTCCGAGCCGACACCGGAAATCCAGGCCGCAGCGGAGACCTATATCCGCTGGCAGGGCATTGCCCGCTGGGCGATGCTGGTCGCCGCCACTGCCTTGATGGTCGTTGCGCTTGTTATCGCGCGCAGCCGCCTGTCGACCCGCTTCCGCGCCCGCAACAATGTTGAGCGGGTGATGTCCGGGCTGATGGTCTTCTGCTCGACTGTCGCCATCCTCACCACACTCGGGATCATCGCCTCGCTCTTGTTCGAGGCGTTCCGATTCTTTGAGCAGGTGCCGGTCACCGAGTTCCTGTTCGGCCTCAACTGGGAGCCGCAGATCCGGCTCCGCGAAGATCAGATCGCCGGCGCCGGTGCGTTCGGCGCCGTTCCCGTCTTCGTCGGCACGCTTCTGATCGCCACGATCGCCATGCTCGTGGCGACCCCGATCGGTCTGTTCACCGCGATCTTTCTTGTGGAATACGCCAGCGACCGCGTCCGCAATATCATCAAGCCGATCATGGAGATCCTCGCCGGGATCCCCACGGTCGTCTACGGCTTCTTCGCCGTTCTGACCGTCGCCCCGGCGATCCGCGAGTTCGGCTCGCTCATGGGGATCGCCGTGTCGCCCAACAGCGCTCTCGCGGCCGGTGGGGTGATGGGCATCATGATCATTCCGTTCATCTCGTCACTGTCGGACGACGCGCTGAAGGCAGTGCCGCGCGCCATGCGCGACGGATCGCTGGCGCTTGGCGCGACGCGCGGCGAGACCATGACCAAGGTGCTCCTGCCGGCCGCACTTCCCGGCATCATGGGCGGCATTCTCCTGGCGCTGAGCCGCGCCATCGGCGAGACGATGATCGTGGTGATGGCCGCCGGCCTGATCGCCACGCTGACGCTCAATCCGATCGATTCCGTCACCACCGTGACCGTTCAGATCGTGACGCTGCTCATCGGCGACACCGAATTCGACAGCCCCAAGACGCTCGCCGCCTTTGCGCTCGGACTTGTGCTTTTCGTCGTCACACTGTCGCTGAACGTGCTGGCGTTGCACATCGTGCGGAAGTACCGCGAGCAATATGAGTGACGCCGCAGAGGATGGATCGTAAGCCATGACCGACTCCACCATGACGGTAGCTGTCGACTGGACCAGCGAGCAGGGTGCCGCGCGCCGTCGCCGCCGCCACGCCGCTGACCGTCGTTTGCGGGCCTATGGAATCGGCGCCATATCGCTCGCCATTGGATTGCTGGCGATCCTCATCATCACGTTGGCAGCGACCGGCTACAAAGCCTTCGTGCAGACGATGGTGGAGGTGGATTTCACCATCTCCGCCGATCTGGTGAAGGCCGACGACATCCCGGCCGGGAACTTCCGTGCTGTCGTGGCGAACGCCATGAGCAAGCTCTTCCCCGAAGTGGAGGGCAGGGAGACGCGAGAACTCAAGCAGATCCTGACCAACAACACCCGGTTCATTGTGCGCGACGCCGTAATCGCTGATCCGAGCGTCATCGGCGGCACGATGACATTGCGGGTGCCGGCCTCCGATCCGTTCGACCAGCTCAACAAGCGCGAAATCTCGCGCGATCTCCCCGAAGACCAGCGGCGGGTGAACGATCGCCAGATCACCTGGTTCGACAAACTCGACGCCGAAGGGCGCATTTCCACGCCGTTCAATTGGGGCCTGTTCTTCAACGCCGACAGCCGCTTCCCCGAACTTGCCGGCCTTGCCGGCGCCATCGTCGGCTCGTTCTACGCGCTTCTGGTCTGCTTCCTGATCTCCTTCCCGGTGGGCATTGCCGCGGCCGTCTATCTGGAGGAATTCGCGCCGAAGAACCGGCTGACTGACCTGATTGAGGTCAACATCAACAATCTGGCGGCGGTGCCGTCGGTGGTCTTCGGCTTGCTCGGCTTGGCGGTGTTCCTGAATTTCTTCGGCTTGCCACGCTCCGCGCCGCTGGTCGGCGGCATGGTGCTGGCGCTGATGACGCTCCCCACCATCATCATCGTCACCCGCGCGGCGCTGAAATCGGTTCCGCCCTCCATCCGAGAGGCGGCGTTGGGAATGGGCGCCTCCAAACACCAGACCATCACGCATCACGTGCTGCCGCTGGCGCTCCCCGGCATCCTCACCGGCACGATCATCGGTCTCGCGCAGGCGCTGGGCGAAACGGCACCGCTTCTCCTGATCGGCATGAATGCTTTCATCACCTCGCCGCCGGGCGGCTTGATGGAAGCGTCCACCGCACTCCCCACACAAGTCTTTATCTGGGCCGACAGCCCCGAACGCGGCTTTGTCGCTCGCACGTCGGCAGGCATCCTCGTCCTGCTCGGCTTCCTTATCGTGATGAACGCGATCGCGATCTTCCTCCGGCAGCGTCTGGAGCGGACGTGGTGATCAGAGACGCGAGGTATTTGGTCCAATGAACGACACCGCCATGTCCGCCCTGGCCACCGAGGCGACGAACCCGCAAACGGTGCGTACGCCGGACGAGCACCCGACCAACTTCAAGATCGGCGCCAACGACGTGTCGGTGTTCTACGGCAACAAGCAGGCGCTTTTCGATGTCTCAATCGATATTCCCGAGCGCGCCGTAACCGCCTTCATCGGACCGTCGGGATGCGGCAAGTCGACGTTCCTGCGCTGCTTCAACCGCATGAACGACACCATCGACATCGCCCGGGTGACCGGCCGTATCGAGATCGACGGGCGCGAGATCAACGAATCCGATATTGACGTCGTTGAACTCAGGGCGCGCGTCGGCATGGTCTTTCAGAAGCCGAACCCGTTCCCGAAGTCGATCTTCGAGAACGTCGCTTACGGGCCGCGCATCCACGGCATCGCGTCAAGCAAGTCGGAGCTGGACGACATCGTCATCTCAAGCCTGGAGCGCGCCGGCCTCGCTTCAGAGGTCAAGGATCGGCTCGCAGAACCAGGAACGGGGCTATCCGGCGGCCAGCAGCAGCGCCTGTGCATCGCCCGCGCCATCGCCGTCAATCCGGAGGTGATCCTCATGGACGAGCCGTGCTCTGCGCTCGACCCGATCGCCACGGCCAGGATCGAGGAGCTGATCGACGAGCTGCGCCAGAACTACACGATTGTGATCGTCACGCATTCCATGCAGCAGGCGGCGCGCGTCTCGCAGCGCACTGCGATGTTCCACCTCGGTTATCTGGTGGAAGAAGGTCCGACCGACCAGATGTTCACTAACCCGCGTGAGAAGCGTACGCAGGACTACATCACCGGCCGGTTCGGCTAAAGGAAGGGCCAAATGGCACAGCAAGAACACATCGTAACCTCGTTCGAGGATGATCTGCAGGGCCTTGCCAGTCAGATCGCCGAGATGGGCGGCCGTGCCGAGGAGATTGTCGATCGCTCCATCACCGCACTCCTGCGCGGCGATATCGTCGTGGCTCAGGAGGTGATTGAGGCCGACAAGAAGGTCGACGCGCTGCATCGGCAGATTGAGGATGACGCCGTCATCTTGATCGCTCGCCGCCAGCCAATGGCGCAGGATCTGCGCGAAGCGGTCGCCGCCATCCGCATCGCCAACGATCTTGAGCGGATCGGCGACCTCGGCAAGAACATCGCCAAGCGCGCCGTCGCGATCCAGCACGAAAGCTTCTCACAGAAGCTCCGCGTCGGTGTCGAGCACTTGGCCGAGCTGGGCTTGCGCCAGGTCAAGAATGTGCTCGACGCCTATGCAGCGCGCGACCTTGATAAAGCGCGCGAGGTTTCGCTGCGCGACGAGGAGATCGACGCGGTCTACACGTCGCTCTTCCGCGAGCTCCTCACCTATATGATGGAGGATCCGCGCAACATCTCCATGTGTACGCATCTCCTGTTCTGCGCCAAGAACATCGAACGCATCGGCGACCACGCGACCAATATCGCCGAGACGGTGTTCTACCTGATCACCGGCGAGCAATGGGACGAGCCGCGACAGTCCAGCACGCAGGTCGAAGGCATCGAGGATTAAGACGGCGATGGCGAAGCCGCACATTCTGATTGTTGAGGACGAAGAGCCGCTGACGGTCATGCTCCGCTACAATTTCGAGGCGGAGGGCTACGACGTGGAATCCGTGGCGCGCGGCGACGAGGCGGAACTTCGGCTGCACGAGCGCCTCCCGGACTTGCTTGTGCTTGACTGGATGCTTCCCGGGCTCTCCGGCATCGAGCTTTGCCGGCGGCTGAGGACGCGCGCGGAGACCGCGACGCTGCCGATCCTCATGCTGACCGCGCGCGGCGAGGAGGACGAACGCATCCGCGGGCTCGCCACCGGCGCCGACGATTATGTCGTGAAGCCGTTCTCTGTGCCGGAGCTGATGGCGCGCGTGAAGGCGCTCCTCCGGCGCGCCAAACCGGAGGCGGTGTCGCCCGTGCTTCGCGCCGGCGATCTGGAATTGGACCGCGAGACCTTCCGCGTGCGCCGCGGCGGCCGCGAGGTGCATCTCGGGCCCACAGAGTTCCGTCTGTTGGAGTTCCTCATGAAGACGCCGGGCCGCGTCTTCTCACGCGAACAGCTTCTCAACGGTGTCTGGGGCCACGACGTCTACGTCGATGAGCGCACCGTGGACGTCCATATCGGGCGCCTGCGCCGGGCGCTCAATCGGGGGCGCAGCCGCGACCCGATCCGCACCGTGCGCGGCGCCGGCTACGCCTTCAACGAGCAGTTCGAAAGCGCCTGAACCACGAAAACGACGGGCCAAAAAGAAAGGACGGGGCCGAAGCCCCGCCATTTTGGTACGCCCTTTCTTCGGGAGGAAGCAGGCAAAAAGCCTTGCCGCAGCGCCGCTATCGGCGGCGGCGTGGCTCAGGAGCCTGATACGCGACTCCTGAGTGATACTCGCAGTAGGGGAGATTTTCCAGCGAATTGTGCCCGCAAAAGTGGAAGTCTTCATGACCCGGGTCGCCGATCGGCCATTTGCAGGTCTGCTCGCTCAATTGGAAGATCGACAGCTTCTTGGGAATAGGAACGACCACGTTGCGGCGCGGCTGAAGCTCCGTCTCCGGCAGCACATCGACGGTCTGCTTCAGCGCAAGATTGCCCACCGTGACCGTGCGGGTGCGCCGTACGGTGGTGGAATGGGTGCGGCGCTGCCGCTTGATTGACGATGTCGGCTGCCCGCGGCCGGACAGGCCGAGGCGATGCACTTTGCCGATCACCGCATTTCGTGTGACGCCGCCGAGCTCAGCGGCGATCTGGCTGGCCGACAGGCCGTCCTGCCAGAGCTTCTTCAAGATTTCGACGCGTTCGTCGGTCCAGGACATATCATCTCCTTGAGCGCTTTCCCCGCGTCCTTCACGCAGAATCCCGGAGCGTTCGCGTGAGCGGCCTGCACACGCGTCAAACGCAAGAACTGGGGGAAAAACTGGCCCGCCGCACCATATGTCGTGCGTTTCGAGCGGAACGTATCCCTCCCAAGAATCGCCGACAAGAGTCCTTGAGCGATTATCCAACGGCTTTATTGCGGCTTTGGCGGAAGTGAGTCGCCAATGCCACACAAGGCGCAGCTCGCGCCCGGCCCTCCGCGGTCTAGATGGCGCGCGCGCCAGTGCTTTCGCGCCTACTTTTTGACGCCGGCTGAGGCGCTTAGAACGTTTGCGCGGGCTGCGGCGGGCATGATATGCGTTCGCGTGTGTCTTGGCCGCCGCCACCGGCGGCCTTTTGATTTTTGAGATCGGCTGAAATCATGGCGAGCGAAACCTCAAGCGATTCCCCTCTGTTCTCGACCTATGCCCGGGCGAACCTCGCCTTTGAGCGTGGCGAAGGCTCCTGGCTCATCGCGACGGACGGACGCCGATATCTCGACTTCATGGGCGGGATTGCCGTCAACGTGCTCGGCCACGCCCACCCGCACGTTGTGGCGGCCCTGAAGGCGCAGGCGGAAAAGCTCTGGCACGTCTCGAACATTTTCGAGATCCCCGGCCAAAGGGCGCTTGGCGAGCGCCTTGCCGCGGCGACCTTTGCCGACTGCGCGTTCTTCGGAAATTCCGGCGCGGAGGCGGTGGAATGCGCCATCAAGACGGCGCGGCGCTATCATTATTCCAAGGGCGCGCCGGAGCGTGTCCGCATCATCACGTTCGAGGGCGCCTTCCACGGCCGCACGCTGGCGACAATTGCCGCCGGTGGGCAACCGAAATATCTGGAAGGTTTCGGCCCCCCCGCCGGCGGTTTCGACCAGGTGAAGCTCGGCGACCGCAAAGCGCTTAAAGCGGCGATCGGGCCGGAGACCGCCGCCATCATGATTGAGCCGCTGCAAGGCGAGGGCGGCATCGTGCCAGTGCCGACGGCTGAATTGCGCGAGCTGCGCGCGCTCTGCGACGAGCACGGCTTGCTTCTGGTGCTCGACGAGATCCAGTCCGGCATGGGGCGCACCGGGCGCTTTCTGGCGCATGAATGGGCTGGCATCGAGCCGGACATCGCCGCCGTCGCCAAGGGGCTCGGCGCCGGCTTTCCAGTCGGCGCCTGCCTGGCGACGCGCGAAGCCGCTTCCGGCATGGTTGCCGGCACGCATGGCAGCACCTTCGGCGGCAATCCGCTCGCCATGGCCGTTGCCGGCGCCGTGCTCGACGTGATCCTGGCCGACGGCTTCCTCGACCACGTCCAGCAGACGGGCCTGCGGCTGAAACAGAAGCTTGCGGCCGTCGCCGATGCGCACCCCGATTTGGTGGAGGTCGTGCGTGGCGAAGGGCTGATGCTCGGCATCAAGTGCCGCGTGCCCAACGGCGATATCGCCAACGCAGCACGTGACGAGGGGCTTCTGCTCGTCGCCGCCGGCGACAATGTCGTCCGTCTTTTGCCGCCGCTCACGATCGGCGAGGCGGAGATCGACGAAGCCGTTGAGCGGCTCGACAAGGCGCTCAATGCCGTTTCCCAGTCAAACGCTGCGGCCTCATAGGACGACGCCCATGGCCGATCCCAAGCACTTCCTCGATCTGTCCGAGCTTCCGTCAGAAACGCTACGCGGCATTCTGGATAAGAGCCGCAGCATGAAGGCGGAAAGCGCCGCCGGCGGAGGACCGCTCGCCGGCCGCGTGCTGGCGATGGTATTCGACCAGCCCTCCACGCGCACGCGAGTCTCTTTTGATGTCGCCATGCGGCAACTCGGCGGCGACACGATCATGTTGTCCGGCGGTGAGATGCAACTCGGTCGCGGCGAGACTGTCGCCGACACGGCTCGCGTTCTCTCCCGCTACGTCGACGCGATCGTCATCCGCATCCTCGACCACGACATGCTGAGCGAACTTGCCGAGCACGCCACCGTGCCGGTCATCAACGGGCTCACCTACCGGTCGCATCCGTGCCAGGCGATGGCCGATATCCTGACCTTCGAGGAGCATTGCGGACCCGTTGCCGGCAAGAAGCTCGCCTGGTCCGGCGACGTCAACAACGTGCTGGCGTCGCTCGTTCACGCCTCGGCGCGCTTCGGCTTCCAACTGGACGTCGCCTCGCCGCCGGAGCTCACCGAAGGCACGCCGCTTCGCGATTGGGCTCGGGAAAACGGCGCGTCCGTCCGCTTCCTGACCGATCCGGAGGAGGCGGTCGCCGATGCCGATTGCGTGGTCACTGATTCCTGGGTCTCCATGGGCGACGATGAAGCGGAGCGTCGTCACAATCTCCTGAAGCGCTATCAGGTGAACGCGGCGCTTATGGAAAAAGCGCGGCCGGACACCATATTCATGCACTGCCTCCCCGCCCATCGCGGCGAGGAGGTGACCGCCGATGTGATCGACGGCCCGCGCTCGGTCGTATTCGACGAGGCGGAAAACCGTCTGCACGCCCAGAAGGGCATTCTTGCCTGGTGTCTCGGAGCAATGTGATGATTGTGGAGCGGCCAGAGGCCGTCCTTTCCGATGCGTTTGCAAGCGACGACCGCGCCTTGCCGTTTCAGGTCGAGGGGCTGGACGTGCGTGGCCGCGTGGTCACGCTCGGCCCCTCCATCGACACAATCCTGCAGCGCCACGATTTTCCCGACCCAGTGAAGCGGCTGGTCGCGGAAGCAGCCGTGCTCGCATCTCTGCTAGCCACGTCGCTGAAGGATACCGGCCGCTTCATCCTGCAAGCGCAGACCGACGGCCCGGTGTCGTTGGTCGTCGTTGACGTGCGGACACCCGGTCAGATCCGTGCGACCGCCACCTTCGACGCCGAAGCCGTCGCGGCCGCCGCTGCCAACGGTCCAGTCGATTCAAGCCTGCTTCTTGGCTCCGGCACGCTCGCCATGACCGTTGAGCAAGGTAAGGCGCAGCAGCGTTATCAGGGATACGTGCCGTTTGAGGACGAGACGCTTGAGGCGGCCGCCCATACCTATTTCCGCCAATCGGAGCAGATTCCGACACGCATCCGTTTGGCGGTTGCAGAGATGTTCGACCGCGACACTTCAGGCGCCGCACGGCAGACCTGGCGGGCGGGCGGCATCATCGGTCAGTTCCTGCCGGAGGCGGGTGAGCGCATCCGCCACCGCGACCTGCCGGCCGGCGACGTTCCTGAAGGCGTAGAGCTTCTGGCTGACGAGCTGGAGGACGACGATGCGTGGGTGGAGGCGCAGGCCCTGATCGACACGGTGGAGGATCACGAGCTCACCGATCCCTCCATCGTGGCGGAGCGGCTGCTTTACCGGCTCTTCCACGAGCGCGGCGTGCGGGTGTTTGAACCGATGGCGCTGGAGGAGAATTGCTCGTGCTCGCGCAAGCGGATCGCCGATGTGCTGCAGGAGATGCAGCCGGACGAATTTGAGGACGCGACCGTCGACGGCCAGATCGAAGTGCGCTGTGAATTCTGCGGCGCGCGCTACGATTTCGATCCCGACGAGGTCCGCAGCACGACCGCCTAACGGAGCCGCAAGCCGATCAGTTCAGCACGCGGCTGGCGTCGGGCAGATCAAGCGAGAAAGCCGGGATGTCGACGGAGAACACCTTGCCGTCGCCGCCGATCGCCTCATAGCTTCCGGCCATGATCCCCGACGGCGTCGGCAATGGGCAGCCGCTCGTATAAGTGAACGACTCGCCGGGCTCGATCAGCGGCTGCTCGCCGACGACGCCAAGGCCGCGCACGTCTTCTCGCCGCCCGTTCTGGTCCGTGATGACCCAGTGGCGCGCCAGGATCTGGACGGGCGCTTCGGTGCCGTTGGCGATTTCGATGGTGTAGGCCCAGAAGAAAAGGGGCTCCGACGGGTCGGAGCGATCTTCCAGGTATCGCGGCTCGACGCTGACGCTGATTCCCTTGGTCTCGGTCTTGTACATAGCACCAACTCAGCCCGCTCCGTCGCCTCGATTCCTTATAGGCACGGCAGCGAAACGCAAGTGCGTCAGCGTGACATCAATGAGCCTCTTCTTGAGTTGTTCGACCCACTGTGCTACATAAGTGCTACATATGGAATACGAGACTGATCGATGCGGGTGCGCAGGCAAAAGGACGGTTACCGGCAGATCAGCGTACGCGAAGCCAACCAAGGCTTCTCCAAGCTCATTTCGCGTGTAGAACAGGGCGCCCGTTTCGTGGTCACCAAGAACAGCAAGGCCGTGGCGCGCATCACGCCGATCGAAGACGCCGAGGCTGTCAAGGCAGCCCGGCGAAAAGCCGCCAGGGGTCGGCTGGAAGCCTTGATGGCAAGCGGCCGAAAGTCGGATGATGGCTGGACGTTCAAAGGAGCTCGCGAAACCCTGCATGATCGCGATCGATAAAAGATGCCGGATCCGGCACCGCGCGTCGCATTCGACACAAACGTGCTCTTCTACTCCGTCGATGGGCGGGACAGGTCCAAGCAGCAAAGGTGCGCGGGCCTTCTAGCGGCAGCAATGGATAGGGGCCTTGGTGCCGTACCTGTCCAGTCGCTCGGTGAATTTTCATCTGCTGTCGTGCGTAAAAACGTGCTGACCCGACAGGAAGCAGCGTCCGCCGCCCGAGATTGGGCAACAATCTTCGCCCCAGTGACCGCGTCTCCGGCGGCATATGATCTTGCACTCGACTGGTGGAGCGAGGAGCGCCTGGCGTTTTGGGACGCTTTGCTCGTGGCGACCGTCAGCAAAGCTGCGGTCACGGCGCTTGTTTCAGAAGACATGAACGACGGTGCGGTTTTTGCCGCCGTTGAGATCATCAATCCGTTTACCCAAGAACTGGGCGCCCGGCTGTCGGCGCACGGATTTGAACTTTGATCCTCAGCAATCGAGCCCCGCCGATTTCGACGGGGCTCGATTGTATTACGGTCCGGCGGATCTGCCGGTATCGATAGCGAGTCCTCGCTTCGTCAGCCCGTCTTGCCGAGTGATTTGTCGAGCATCTCCTTGACCGGCTTGCCGGCCTCGGCGCCCGCCTTGCTCATCATGTCCTGCATTTCCTTGGAGTAGCCCACGAACGCCTCAAAGCGCTCGCGTGCAAAGGCGGTCTGCAGCTGAAAAGCGTCGGACGCGCTCGTGACCGTGAGCATCTGCCGCATCAGGTCGAACGTGGCGTCGGTGTTGGCCTTGGCCATCTCCAGCGCCTTGAACTGGGCGTCGTGAACCGCCTTACGGTTGGTCTCCATGCTGCCTTCGAGCATGTCGGTGGCCTCTTCGGCGACGCTCTTCACGCGGGCATAGGCCTCGCGCGTCTGAGCCAGACCCTGCTCGGCGAATGAACGAACCATCTCAGGAACCTCGAATTTGGGGTAGGCGAGGGCTGCATCCATCGCCTCTTTGGCGAAATCTGCGGCCGTGTCGATGACGTTGGCGCCGTTGTCGGCAGCCTTTGTGGCACGAGCCTTGGGTGCGTTGGCCATTCTTGTCTCCATCTCACATCACCTTGATGTTGCCCTGATATAGCATGCGTCATTGTGCAGTGCAACATAAATTTTGCACCGCACAATTGGCCGGCGAATTAACCTAACGCCGCAATTGCCGTGCATCGGAAGCGGTTGGGGCTGGCCGGAATCGTCATCTGGCCATAACACTTCATTAACCAAGAGACGGGCGTGAGGGACGGGGCGATTTGATGACAAGCGGCCGGGACACGGCTTTGGCGTTCTGCGCCACGCCGGAGGCGGGCACACGCCTCATGTCAGCCGTCCCGGCGTGGATCTGGGCGCCGGACGGCAGCCGCATCCTTTGGGCTAATCCCGCCGGCGGGGTGCGTCTGGGAGCCGCCAGCTTCGCTGAGCTGTCGCGCCGCCGATGGGAAGAGCATCATACGCTCCGCCGCTCGCTCAGCGCTTTGGCGCGGACGCTATCGCCGTCCGGGACACTGGCCAGGCTGCGCCTCACCGACGATCTCCTTGCGCAGCCGGTGCTCTGCCGCTGCGACTATGTGCGGGCGGGAGACATCCGCGGGCTTTTGGTGTCGGCGCCGGAGGAGACCGGGGAAGCGCAGCTGCTCGCTGGGCTTGCGGCATTCTTTGCCGGTTCCGATACCGGGGCGATCGTGCTCGACGAGCATGACGGCGTGCTTGCCGAAAGCGCGCCGGGGATCGCCGAGGCGCGCACCTATGCGACGCCCTACACCACCTTCAGCCATACCGGCCGTGCGCTGCGGCTCGGCCTCGTCGACCTCGGCGTTCCTGTCGCCGCGGCAGCACCTGAACGGCCGGTCGAGCGTGCGCCTGCGCCCGCGGCAATCGAAGCAGCCGGCCGGGACGCTGATGCGCCGCCCGCGCCACAGGATATCGCGGAGGAGCGCGCGGAGCCCCCGCCTGCGGCACACGCCCCCCGCGCTTCGGCGCCCGCCGGGCCTCCGGGCGAACAGCAGAGCGCGCCGCCTCACGAACCGCAGGAGCGCGTCGTCTCCGCCGGACGCGTGCCCCATGCGCTGTCACGCAAGCCGGTGCGCTTTCTGTGGCAGACCGATGCGGACGACCGCTATCTGTTTGTCTCGCCCGGCCTCGCTCAGGTCGTCGGCCGCAATGCGGAGATCGTGGGTGAGCGTTGGCCGGACGCCGCGGCGCGTCTGCGGCTCGACCCGGAAGGCCGCATCACGCAGGCGTTGGCGCAGCACGACACATGGAGCGGATTGACGGCGTGGTGGCCGGTTGAGGGCTCCAATGTGCGGGTCCCCGTCGAGCTGACGGCGCTGCCGGTCTTCGGCGCCGACCATTCCTTTCAGGGCTATCGCGGCTTCGGCATCCTGCGTCCGTCCGAGGCGCTGATGCCGGCGACTTTCGAGACGCGCTTCGGCGCCGTCGATGACATGCCGCCACCGGCGCAGCGGCCACCTTACGAAGAAGCCGCCGATGCCGGCGACGCCAATGTCGTCCCCATCCGCGCCGATTTGGAGCACATGGCGGACAGCGCGCGGCTTTCCCCGCAGGAACGTTCTGCATTCGAAGAGATAGCCGAGGCCTTGCGTAGCCGGGTCGTCGCGCCATCGCACAGGGAAAGCCATAGAGAAGCCCCTCCATCCGAACCCGACGAGGCGACTCCTCCGCCGCAATTGCCGGAGCCGCCCGCGCCGCCCGTCGTTGCGCGCATTCGCCGCGAGGAAGAGCGCGCGCCCCCGCATGAGGACATGCAGCAGGCCACCGCACCGGCGCTGAAGCAGCCCGCACCTGAGCCGGCCCCCCGCGATGCCGACCTCGCGGACGTGGAGCGCCGGCTCCGCGAGATGACCGCCATCCTCAACACGGCGACCGACGGTGTCGTGATCCTCGGCGCCGATGGGATGATCGAGAGCGTCAACGCCAGCGCCGAGGCGCTGTTTGGTCTTGAGGCGCAGGAGATGGAGGGCCGCCGCTTCGTCGATCTCATGACTGCGGAGAGCCGCGAGCCGGTGCTCGACTATCTCTCGGGGCTCAAGGACAGCGGCGTCGCCAGTCTGTTCAATGAAGGGCGCGAGGTTGCCGCGCGCGCCGGCGCGGGTTCCATCTCGCTCTTTTTGACCATGGGTCGTGTCTCAAGCGAGGAGGACGGGCGCTTCTGCGCTGTGCTTCGCGACATCACGCATTGGAAGCGCATTGAGTCTGAGTTGACGGAAGCCAAGCGCGTTGCGGAGGAAGCTTCCAAACAGAAATCGGAGTTTCTGGCGCGGGTGAGCCACGAGATCCGCACGCCGCTCAATGCCATTATCGGTTTTGCCGAAGTGATGATCGAGGAGCGCTTCGGGCCGGTCGATCACGAGCGCTACCGCGAATATCTGCGCGACATCCGCACCTCCGGCGAGCATGTGGTGAGCCTGGTCAACGATCTGCTCGATATCTCCAAGATCGAGGCCGGGCGGCTCGACCTGAATTTCGCCGCCGTGCCGCTCAACGATCTGGTGCGCGAGTGTATCGGATTGATGCAGCCGCAGGCGAACCGCTCGCACGTTGTTCTGCGCTCAAGCCTGTCGCGCGAGGTACCGGCGATCGTCGCCGATGAGCGCACCATGCGACAGATCGTGCTGAACCTGTTGTCGAACTCCGTCAGATATACCGATCCCGGCGGGCAGGTGATCGCCTCCACGTCTTTGTCCGAGACCGGCGAGGCGGTGCTTCGGGTGCGCGACACGGGCGAGGGCATGAGCGAGGACGAGCTCCTGCGGGCGCTGGAGCCGTTCCGCCAGCTCTCCACCGCAAGTCTCGGCGAAGGCGCCGGCCTCGGCCTGCCGTTGACCCAGGCACTGGTGGAAGCCAACCGCGCCACCATGTCGATCAAAAGCGCGCAAGGCGAGGGGACGGTGGTGACAATCACCATCCCGCCAACGCGGGTGCTTTCGGAGTAGTCTGCCGGAGCGAAGCCGCCGCCTAATAAAGCTGCTCGTCGAACAGCGGCTCCACGGAGCGGCCCCAGCGCGTCTCGTATTGCCGCAAGAGGTTCTCCGCTGGCGTGAAGCCGAGCGCCAGCGTCTCCTCCAGCGGACCGAGATAAGCGGCCTCGTCGTCTGAGCCGTTGCCGGCCACGGCGCGCCGCTTCAGGCCGTCGCGCGACAGCCCGACCATCTCCTTGGCGATGTCGAGGACGGTGCGGTTGCGGAACGGCGTGGCAAGCGCCGTTTTCGGCACGGAATCGTGCAGCGCCTGCCGCTCTTCTTCCGTCCACGTGGCGATGAGCTCCTTGGCCGCCTCCAGCGAGGTTTGATCGTAGAGGAGACCGACCCACAGCGCCGGCAGCGCGCAGATGCGCCGCCACGGGCCGCCATCGGCGCCGCGCATCTCAAGGAAGCTCTTGAGCCGGACCTCCGGAAAGAGCGTGGAGAGATGGTTCTGCCAGTCGCCCATGGTCGGCGTCCGGTCAGGCAGATCGTCGGGCGCTTCTCCCGCCATGAACTGGCGAAAGGTGTGGCGGGTCATGTCGCAATAACGTCCGTCGCGGACGACGAAATACATCGGTGCATCAAGCGCCCAATCGACGTAATCCTCAAAGCCGAAGCCGTCACAAAAGGCGATCGGCAGCATACCGGTGCGGTCGGGATCGACGTCGCGCCAAACGTCGGCGCGGTAGGACATGAAGCCGTTCGGCCGGTTCTCGGTGAACGGCGAATTGGCGAAGAGCGCCGTGGCGATCGGCTGCAGCGCCAGCCCAACGCGCATCTTGTCGCGCATGTCGGCTTCGCTGGAGAAGTCGAGATTCACCTGGATCGTGCAGGTGCGGAACATCATGTCGAGGCCGAGCGAACCGACCTTCGGCATGTAAGCCGCCATGATCGCATAGCGCTGCTTGGGCATCATCGGCGTGTCGTCGAGCTTCCACTTGGGGCTCATGCCGATACCGAGGAATCCGATGCCGAGCGGGTCGGCCACCTCGCGCACCTGCGCAAGATGCGCGTGCACCTCGCGGCACGTCTGATGCAGCGATTGCAGCGGCGCACCCGACAACTCGAACTGCCCGCCCGGCTCCAGCGAGATCGCGCCGCCGCCCGTCGGGTCGGAGAGCCCGATGATGTTGTCGCCATCATGGATCGGCTCCCAGCCGAGCAGCGCCTGCATGCCCTCAAGAAGCGCGCGAATGCCGTGCGGCCCCTCATAGGGAACCGGGCTGTGGCCGTCCTTGTAGAAGCCGATCTTCTCGTGTTCGGTGCCGATGCGCCAATCCTCGCGCGGCTTGCAGCCCGCCTCCAGAAGGGCGGTCAGCTCGCGCGTGTCTTCAATCGGCGTCGAGTCGGCGGTGTCGCGGGCCATGCGCGCTCCGTTTCAAGGTGTCGGACCATAGTGGCGCGAAGGATCGGGTCAAAGGCTTTTATCGCCAATCGCCGATGAATGATTGCACGAGCGCCAGCGCGGCGACAGCGGCCGTGTCGGCGCGCAGGATGCGCGGGCCAAGCGACAGCGCGGTGACGTGGGGACGCGCCAGGAGATCGTCGCGCTCAGCATCGGAAAACCCGCCCTCCGGGCCGATCAGCAGTGCTGCCGGGCCGCGCGAAAGCTGCCCCAGAGTCTCCGCAGGGCTCGCCGCCGGCGCGGCCTCGTCGCAAAAGATGAGCCGCCGGCCCGTGTCCCAACTCGCCAGCAGCTCGGTCAGCTTGCGCGGCGCGTCGATCGGCGGGATCGCCAACACGCCGCATTGCTCGGCCGCTTCGATTACGTTGGCCTGCATGCGCTTCGTGTTGACGCGGCTCGTCTGCGTGAACGCCGTGATGACCGGCGACAGCCGCCCGACGCCCATCTCAACCGCCTTCTGCACCATGTAGTCGAGCCGCGCATGCTTCAGCGGCGCAAAGAGATAGTGAAGGTCGTTGAGCGGCGTCTGCGCTCGCACTTGTTCCTCAGCGCGCAGAATGCAGCGCCTCTTGCCGGCGTCTGCAATCGACGCACGCCATTCGCCGTCGCGTCCATTGAACAGGTGGATTGAGCCGCCGGCTTCGAGGCGCAGCACATTGAGGAGGTAGTTAGCCTGGTCGCGATCGGCGGCGATCTCCGCGCCGGCGGCAAGGTCCGCCTCCACAAAAAGCCGCTTGGCCCGAAAATCGTAAGTCATGGCTTTCGCTTGAAGAGCAGCCGCCATCGCGTCAAGACTGGCGGGCCATGAATCAGCCCGCCACCAATGTTGCGGAATATACCGTCTCGGAACTCTCAGCCGCCTTGAAGCGCACGGTGGAGGAGAACTACGAGCATGTTCGCGTGCGCGGCGAGATTTCGGGTTTCCGTGGTGCGGCCGCCTCCGGCCATTGCTATTTCACGCTGAAGGACGAGCGCGCCGCGCTCGACGCCGTCGTGTGGCGCACAACCGTGCAGCGCCTCCGCTTCAAGCCGGAGGAAGGTCTGGAGATGGTGGCGACCGGCCGGCTCACGACCTATCCGAGCCGCTCGCGCTATCAGATCATCGTCGACCATCTGGAGCCCGCCGGCGCCGGCGCGCTGATGGCGCTTCTGGAGGAGCGGCGCAAGAAGCTCGCTGCCGAGGGCCTCTTCGATCCGGCGCGCAAAAAGCCGCTCCCCTATCTCCCGCGCGTCATCGGCGTCGTCACCTCGCCGACGGGGGCCGTCATCCGCGACATCCTGCATCGGCTGCGCGACCGCTTTCCAAGCCGCGTTCTGGTCTGGCCGGTCCGCGTGCAGGGCGAGGGCGCGGCGGACGAGGTGGCCGCGGCCGTGCGTGGCTTCAACGCGATCGCTGAAGATCAAGCCGTGCCGCGCCCCGATCTTCTCATTGTCGCGCGCGGCGGCGGCTCCATCGAGGACCTGTGGGCGTTCAACGAAGAGATCGCCGTGCGCGCGGTGGCGGCGAGCGACATTCCCGTCATCGCCGCGGTCGGCCACGAGACCGACTGGACGCTAATCGACCACGCCGCCGATCTTCGCGCACCCACGCCAACCGGCGCAGCGGAGATGGCGGTTCCGGTGCGGCTGGAGCTGGTTGCGCAGACGCGCGATCTTTCGAGCCGCCATGCGCTGGCGCAGCACCGTTTGATGGAGGGGCGCCGCCGCGACTTCACAGCACTTGCCCGTGCGCTGCCGTCGCTCGACGAGCTGTTGGCGCTGCGCCGCCAGAAGCTCGACGATGTTGGCGGACGGCTCGGTCGCTCGCTGGTGAGCGAGGTGGCGAAGAAACGCACAGCCTATCAGGCTTACGGCGTACGCCTGACGCCGCCACTCCTGACCCGGAGCTTTGCGCTGCGCCGCGAACGCCTCGGCGGCTTGGCTGGCCGTGCCCGGCAAGCCAATGTCGCGATGGTTCGTCAGGCGCGCCGCGCCTTCGATGCGCTTGCGCCGCGCCACGACGTCGCCGGTGTCGCCCGCTACTTGGAACGTCAGCGCCAGCGATTTGACCAGAGCGCACGGCTGATGCGCTCCTATTCGTACGAGGCGGTGCTCGATCGCGGCTATGCGTTGGTGGTCGGCCCGGCCGGCGACGCGGTGCGCGACGCCGATCAGGTGCGGACCGGCGATCCGCTGATGATCCGCGTAGCAAAGGGCGATTTCGGCGCGACCGTGTCGGGCCCTGGGCGGCCCAAGTCGCGGCGTTCGCTGCCGCGAAAGAAACCCGCCGAAGGGCAGGGGAAGCTCCTCTAGAGCCCGCGAGGTGAGCGTCGACGTCTCTGCCCGCTCTCCCCAAATCGTTCTGCGGCCGCTACTATTGGAAACGAGAAACGCTTGTCGGAGCCGTCATCATGATCCGGACCCTGATTGCCGCAGCCGTTCTTGTCCTTTCCGCCGCCATTGCCTTCGCCGAGCTTCCCGATCTCGGCGGTCGCTCCGTAAAGGCGGTGACGGAGAACGCCTATGTACCGCTCAACTTTGCCGACCCGGCGACAGGCGAGGGGATAGGCTGGGAATACGACGCCTTCAACGAGATCGCCAAGCGGCTGAACATCGAACTCGATTGGCATCTGTCGAGCTGGGACACGATGATCCAGGCCGTGCGCGAAGGACAGTTCGATGTCGGCATGGACGGCATCACCATCACCGACGAGCGTAAGGAGCAGGTGGATTTCTCCGAGCCCTACATGGTGTCGGAGCAATTCATGCTGGTGCGTGCCGACGAGGAGCGCTTCACCAACGCCGAGACATTCGCCGCCGACGAGAACTTCCTAGTCGGCGCCCAGGCCGGCACGACCAATTTCTACACCGCCGTCTATAATGTGCTCGACGGCGACGAAGCCAATCCGCGCATCAAGCTCTTTGAGACCTTCGGGGCATCGGTGCAGGCGCTGAAGACCGGCGACGTCGATCTGGTGCTGATGGATAAGACTAGCGCAGCGGGCTACATCGGCGCTTCGCCCGGCGCCTTCAAGATCGTCGGCGATCCGCTCGGCACGGAGGAGTTCGGCTTCATCTTCACCCCGGGCTCCGACCTTGTCGGCCCTGTCAATGCGGCACTTGCCGAGATGCGGGCCGACGGGACGCTGGAGGCGCTGAACCAGAAATGGTTCTTCGAGTATCAGGCCGGGCAGTGAAGCGGAGCCACAAGCGTTGTCGTCATCCCATGGTCTGACCATGGGATCCATTCCGCGGCGCCCTAATCGGGTGGTTAGGAGGCGGATCGGATTGCCGGGTTACGCCCGGCGATGACGACTGAAACACCGCCGCGCACGCCACGCCGCGAAATCCCCTATTGGCTTGTCGCCGCTTTGCTCTTGGCGGTGCTCTTCGCCTGGCTGATCGTCGCCGATAGCGACTACCGGATCATCTTCGCCGCGTTGCGACACGGCGTCGTGGTGACGCTCTGGGTGACGATCGTTGCCTTCGCACTCGCGACGGCCCTTGGCCTTATCGTGGCGCTTGGCCGGCTGTCGCCGTCACGCATCGTGCGCGAGGTCGCGACTTTCTATGTGGAGATCGTGCGCGGCATTCCGGTTCTGGTGCTGCTCTTCTATGTCGCCTTTGTCGGCGCACCGCAGCTTGTCGTCGCGTGGAACTGGGCGTTTGGCTGGGCGATCGATGCCGGTCTTCTGCCGGCGCTGACGGTGCGCGATTTCGATCTCACCTGGCGCGCCATCGTGGCGCTGACGATCAGCTATTCCGCCTATCTCGCTGAAATCTTTCGCGCCGGCATCGAAGCGGTCCCAAAGGGGCATATCGAGGCGGCCCGCTCGCTCGGCCTGAAGCGTGGCCAGACCTATCGGCTTGTCATTCTGCCGCAAGCGGTACGCACGGTTCTGCCGCCGCTCGGCAACGACTTTGTCGCCATGATCAAGGATTCCGCATTGGTCTCCGCGCTCGGCGTGCAGGACATCACGCAGCTCGGAAAGGTCTATTCCGCCTCAACTTTCCTCTTCTTCGAGACCTACAACGTCGTCGCCTTCCTCTATCTGGTCATGACGCTGTCGCTGTCGTTGATGGTGCGGGCGCTGGAGCGGCGACTGAAACGACGCGGCTCAGCGGACAATCAATAAGATTGCCATTGCCGCCCCGCTTGGCTCTTATGCCTCCGCTGGGAGGAGCCTCATGCCTGAAGTCATTGTCTATCTCGCCGAAGGCCGCACGCCGGAGAAGAAGCGCGCGCTGATGAAGGACATCACCGAGGCAGTGGTGCAGAACCTGGATGTGCAGGCGGAGGTCGTCACCGTGCAACTCGTCGAGGCGCCGAAGGCTCATAAGATGAAGGGCGGGGTGCTCTTCTCCGAACGCCCGACAGCAAAACCTTCGCCATGATCGAAGATCCGCCCATCCTGACGCTGCGCCGTAACTTTCCGCGGCCGAGCGCAGCGCAGCTCGCCGCCTTCGCCGACGCTCAGACCGGCCATCTGGTCGATTCCATGGGCGGCCGCGGCGCGCTTCATCACACAATCAAGCCGATCGGCAAGGAGACCGGTTTTGTCGGCACGGCGCTGACCTGCGACCCGGGCCCGGGCGATGTGCTCGCCCTGTTCGGCACGCTGGAGGTCGCCAAGCCCGGCGATGTCGTCATGTGCGCCACCGATGGCTTCGCTGCCACGGCGGTCCTCGGCGATCTACTGATCGGCATGATGAAGAATTGCGGCATCGCCGGCTTCGTCACTGACGGCCTGGTGCGCGACACCGCCGGCATCCGGGGGGTCGGTCTGCCCTGTTTCGCCGCCGGCGTGACGCCGAACTCGCCAGCCAAGACCGGGCCGGGCAGCGTCGGCCTTCCGGTCGTGATCGGCGGCATGGCGGTGAATGCCGGCGACATCGTGGTCGCCGACGAAGACGGCGTCGTTGTCGTGCCGCTCTCGCAAGCTGACCGCACGATCGAGGCGCTCGCCGCCGTCCGCGCCGCAGAGGCGGAACTTGAGGCCAAGGTGAACGCCGGCCTCAAGCAGCCCGATTTCCTCAAGCCCGTCTTTGCCGCAGGGCAGGTGCGCGAGGTGGATTAAGAAACCAGCAGAGGCTGGCTTTCACTGGCCTCCTGGTCACGACGGTCGATGCGCATCGAGTGTGTTTGTGGCCACCCTGCTCGCCGCATACACCTGCTCAGGCGCCGCCTCCGCTCGGACAAGCGCAGACACGCCGACAAGCGCCATGGTGAAGAACGACGCGAGGTCATCGAGGTCAGCGTTTGTGTCAATCTCGCGGGCGTTCCGCGCGTTGCTGAGGGCTCGGCGAAATGCACTCGTAAGACGCTCTAGATAGGCGGCCACGTAGCGCCCGCTGGCCGGATCAAGAGCGGCCCGTTCGACCGCTGTATTGCACATGAGACAGCCGAGCCCGCGGAAGCGGCCTTCGCTTGCGGATGCGTAGCTTGCGAAGGCCTCTCGGATCGCATCCGAGCTGGCGTCCTTTGCCTCAAGCGGGGCCAGCACATTGGAAAGGTGTCGACGGCTGTAGCGCTCCAGCGCTGCTACAAAGAGACCCTGCTTCGACCCGAACTCGGCGTACATGCTTTTGCGGTTCACGCCGAGTTCGGCGACCAGCTGAGCGGTGCTCGTTCCAGAGAATCCCTGTCGGCGAAACAACTCGATCGCACGGTCGAGAAGTTCGGTCCGGTCATATTGTTTCGCACCGCTCATCGCGCTCTCCGACACATGCTTGACACTAGGTAATCGATCAGTTACCTATGTCAAGGTAATCGATCAGTTACCCAATCGTGTCGTCTTCGGACCAAGGGAAACGAGGAGAGAAAGCCATGAATAACAGTCACATCACCGTCGTTTACAAATGGACCGCAAAGCCCGGGAAGCTAGGCGAACTGACCTCTATTTACGAAGGCGTGACCCAGGCGATGAAGGACAATGAACCGGGTGCGTCGGCCGTCCACATCTTCGCTTCTGAGCCAGACAATGCCCTCTACGTTCGCGATGAGTTCGCCGACGCCGATGCCCTTGGGTTCCATTTGAGCAAGACAGCCAGCCCGCATTTCCCGCAACTGCTCGCTGTTGCTACTCCCGGGCCGTTTTTCTTCTTCGGCGACGTTCCCGCCGAGATGAAGCACGCGACCGAACAGATGGGACTCGGAGCTGAGTTCAGCACGCATGTGGCCGGATTCGACCGCTGACACCGAAAGATGAGGTGGCCTGCGCGGCGACGCACGTCGCCGCTCTCCTCATTCTTTTATAGAGCGGCCCGATCTTTTTCTCAGCCAGCCAATCGATAGAAGCTTGTCGCGTTGTCGCGGAAGAGTTTTCGTTTCTCCTCTGCGTTCGCGCCCTCCACGACCCAATCGACCAGCGCCACCCAATCCGGATAGGCAATGGCGAGCTCCGCGACGTGCCAGTCGCCGCCGAACATCACGCGGTCAAAGCCAAAGCTCTCGATGGCGTGCGCGATGTAGGGCTTGAGCTGGTCGCCCGTCCAATTCTTGTGGTCGGCTTCCGTGGCGACGCCGGATATCTTGCACCAGACATTAGGCAGCGCCGCCATCTCGCTCATGTGCTGACGCCACGGATCCAGCAGCCCGTCCTTGATCGCCGGCTTGGCGATGTGATCGAGTACGAAACGCACCTCCGGGCATTGCTGCGCCAGCTTGATGGCGCTGGCGAACTGGTGGTGGTAGATGCAGATTTCGAACGCGATGTCGTGCGCCGCCAGAAGCTTCACGCCGGCGACGAAGTCCGGCTGGATGCAGAACTCCGGATCGGGCTGGCTTTGAATGAGCCGCCGCACCGCGCGGAACGTCTTGTGCTGTAAGAGTTTTTCCAGGTCGGGCGCCACCGCTTCACCCCGTTCAAGCGGCAACGATGCCGTCATGGCTTTCAGCCGCGGCTCCGATTCCGCGAGTTCCGATATCCAAGCCGCTTCGTTTAGATGCAGCGGATAATCGACGTCGACCTCAACGAATACGAACGCTTCAATCTCAACCGGTGCAGCCGCGGCGAAGAGGTCGTCCGGCAGGACCAGGCGATTGAGCGACGGCGCGTCCGCCGTCCAGCCGTAGGACAGACGTTTCGGATCGACGAGATGGATGTGGCTGTCGACGATCGGAAAATCCGGCATCGCTTCCCCCCGGATGCGTTGTTGCTCTGAGGCAGTCTATGAGTGCATGCGCGGCTTAAGCAGAAAGTCATCGCGCGCGCTCGACGTGATCGTCACGTCAAACGCTTCGCCGTCACGCTGAATGTGGAGCGGCACGTCGCTTCCCACCGGTCCTGTCGACCACGCCTTGCGGAAGAAATCGGCGAGCCCGGAGACCTCTTCGCCGCCGACGGACACGATCTGATCGCCTGGCTTGAGACCGGCCTGATCGGAGGGGGCGTCGCTATAGACGCCGACCACGAAGACCTTGCTTTCCAGGTCCGTCGCGAAGAGGCCGAGCCAAGGCTTCGGCGGCCGGTCTGCGCGACCCGTGGTCAAGAGGTCATCGAGGATCGGCTTCACGATGTCGATCGGCACGACCATGTTGAGCTGGCCGTTCTCGCCGCTTGCCGTGCGCTGCTCTACTTGCAGCGAACCGATTCCGATGAGGTCGCCGGCGGTGCTGATCAAGCCAGCGCCGCCCCAGAACGGATGCGCCGGCGCGATGAAGATCGCCTCGTCCAGCACGTATTCCCAGTAGCCGGCGAACTCCTGCTTGGCGACGATACGCGCCGCAAGCGCATGCTCACGCCCACCCGCCGCCGCCATCACCACTCGCGTCCCGGGTTCAGCAGCGCTTGAATCGCCAAGCGGCAGCGACGGCAGCTCAAGCTGTCCCAAAGCCTGCACCAGCCCGAACCCCGTCACTTGATCGTAGGCGAGGGGATGTCCGGCCACGACACGGCCGTCGTCGAGGCTGATCCAGATCTCTTCAGCCTCGGTGATCAGATAGCCGATGGTCAGAACGACATTGTCGCGGATCACGATGCCGCTACCGCCACGCTCAGTGCCAAGCGTCTGTGCGGTGAATGCTTCTTCCGGCACCACCGTGCGGAGGCCGACGGCGGAGGCAAGCGCCCGCTCAAGGTCAAAGTCGTAATCGGCCGGCCTGGGCTGCCTGGCGGGCGTAATCTTCCATCCGCTCACGGACGACATGGTTATCCCTGTTTTGGCACGCGTTTCGTCCAGCCCCTCATGTCCGGCGCCGACCCTGCCTCCATCGGCGCGCGCCGGTCAACCCGGCCGTGTTCACGCTCGCTTGCTCCGTTACGTCCCAGGCCGTTTGAAGGCGCGGCGCTCCGCCTCCACCGCCGTGCGGCACATGCAGCCGGAGAGATGGTCGTTGACCATGCCCATCGCCTGCATGAATGCGTAGACCGTTGTCGGGCCGACAAACGACCAGCCGCGTGCTTTCAGTTCTTTGGAAAGCGCCGTTGATTCCGGCGTCTTTCCCATTGTCATCAGTGTTGCGTGGTCAAGCCGCTTGGGGCGCGTCTTGGGCTTCGGCTCAAATCCCCACACGAACGCGGCCAGCGAGCCTCTCTCCTCAATCAGCGTCATCGCCCGCTGCGCATTGTTGATTACCGATTCAATCTTGCCGCGATGGCGCACGATGCCGGCGTCGCCAATACAGCGCCTGATGTCACGCGCCCCGAACCGGGCGACTGTCTCGATGTCGAAATCGGCGAAAGCGGCGCGAAAGTTCTCCCGCTTGCGCAATATGGTCAGCCAGGAAAGACCCGCCTGGAACCCCTCCAGGCAGAGTTTTTCGAACAGGCGATTGTCATCGTCGACCGGCCGCCCCCATTCTTCGTCGTGGTAGCGGAGGTAGAGATCGTCTTCGCCCGGCCACCAGCAGCGGCGCTTGCCGTCCGTGCCTTTCTTCAGGCCATCGGGAGGGGCCATGGTCGTTCCTTCCTGGTTTTGCGCTTGCGCTGATCGCCGTTAAAACGGCTTCCGCCGTGCCACACAACTGACACCGGCGATCGAGCCATGCGCCTTGCGTCGACGACCTTTCTGGCTGTGCTTCTTCTCTGCCTGACCATTGCGCCGGGCCGGGCCTTCACGGATGCGGAGCTGATCGACGGCTTCATGCGCACCGTCTTCGGCAGTGAACATTCCAGCTGGAACCCGCAAACGGCGGTGGTGAAGAAGTTCACCCGGGCGGTGCGGGTCTATGTCGATGACCGCTCCTCCACGCGCCGTGGCGACGAGGTCGCCGACTTCGTGCGGAAACTGCCTGGCATGATCGACGGCGTGCGCGCGTTCGTGGTCGTCGATCCTGCGGCGGCAAATTTTCGCGTCTTCGTGCTTAATCGCGCCGATTACAGAAACGTCGTTTCGCGCGAGGTCTATGGCCGTTCAGGCTCCGCCTATGCGCCAGGCAAATGCCTGGTGCGCATCGTCTCCTCGCGCGGCAGCATCACCCGCGCCGACGCCGCGATTGTCGCCGACGAAGGCGATTTCCTCTTCCGTCGCTGCATGGTGGAGGAGGTGCTGCAGGGGCTTGGCCCGGTCAATGACGACCCCACCTTGAAGCAGAGCGTATTCAACGACCGCTCACGCCACGCCAGGTTCACCGATTTCGACCGCCACATCCTCAACATGCTCTACCACCCGCTCATTCGCCCGGGCATGAGCAAGGAGGAAGCGCTCCGGGTCCTGCCGACGGTGGCGGCTGAGACCCGCGCACGGCTGCGCTGAGCCGGCAACCATTCCTTAGGCATAACGAGAGATTGCGCGCCGCGCGGATGTGCGCAACACTCCCCGTTCATCAAACCGCAGACATTCGCCTCTATCGGTCATCAGGCGTCCCGACGGTCAGTAGCGAGTACGTCATGCAGCGTTTCCTCATTTCCATTTTTCTTCTTTTCACAGCCGCGCTCTCAGCAGCGACAGCGGCGCCGCGCGCCCAGACAAGCGGCGACCCCACAATCGACCAGCAATGGGTGCAGCTTGCCGGCCGCGCCAACGCAGCGCCGGTTGACCCGCACGCGACCGAGCCGACCGGCATCTTCCGCATCTTTCGCGGGCGGAACGCAACGGCAGCGCCGCGTCAGCGCCAGGTCACACCCCGCGCACGCCAGCGAACGACAACGACACGCGTGCGCACCCGGCAGATCAGCCGCGCCTACCTGCCTAGGACGGTTGATGATCCCACCGGCGAACGGCCGGGCACGATCGTGATCGATACGCGCAATCGCTACCTCTACCGCGTGCTGGAGAACGGCAAGGCGCAGCGCTACGGCGTCGGCGTCGGCCGCGAAGGCTTCGGCTGGACGGGCCGCGTCCGCATCGCCCGCAAGGCGGAATGGCCGACCTGGAGGCCGCCGGCGGCGATGCGCAAGCGGCAGCCCTACCTGCCCGCCTCTATGCCGGGCGGCCCCGACAACCCGCTCGGCGCGCGTGCGCTCTACCTGTTCGACGGCGGGCGCGACACGCTCTTCCGCATCCATGGCTCCAACGAACCGTGGACCATCGGCCAGGCCGTATCGTCCGGCTGTATCCGCATGCGTAACGAAGACGTGATTGAGCTCTACAATCAGGTCAAGATCGGAACGCCGGTTGTGGTCTTCTAAACTCGCACGCCAAGTCACAGCAGGCCCGGCCCGCCGTCCAGGCGAGCCGGGCTTTTTCATGGCTTCACGGTGCTCCACAGGCGACGTGTCTGCCGCCCGGAGATCGTGATGCGCGGATGCCACGCCGGGCGGCCGATAGGATGGCCGACTCTGGCGGCAAACGGCGCGTTTGGGTATGTGTTGCGTCGACTTGCCGGCAGAGACGATTTGGAGGGCTGGAATGAGGGTGTTTCACGCGGCCGCGACATTGGCGATCACTTGCGTCTTGTCGCTGACGGCGTTTGCCGCAAGCGCGGCGCCGATGACGATCTACGATCCGGCGACCCGCAGCTACATCACCTATGATCCCGACAAGGTCCGTCGTGATGCCGGCCTGGCGCCGGCTGCTCCTGCGGCGACGAACGCGCCCGCGACGGCCGCGCCGGCTGCGACCTCCGTCGCGCGCATTCCAGCATCGGTGCGCCAAAGCAAGCCCGATCCCAAATTCGATCGCCAGGTGGTCGCTTATGACACCACCGAAGAGGTCGGCACGATCATCATCGATACCGGCAACAAGTTCCTCTATCTCGTGATGGAGGACGGCAAGGCGCTCAGGATGGGCGTCGGTGTCGGGCGCGAGGGCTTTGGCTGGACCGGTACGGTTTTTGTCGCCAACAAGCGTGAGAACCCGAAATGGTTCCCGCCGGCGGAGATGGTCGAGCGCCAGCCGGAGCTTGCCAAATACCAGAAGGAAGGCATGTCCGGCGGCAAGGGCAATCCGCTCGGCGTCCGCGCGCTCTACCTGCATGACGAGAAGGGCAAGGACACGCTCTACCGCATCCACGGCACGAGCGAACCCTGGTCGATCGGCCACAACGTGTCGTCCGGCTGCATCCGCCTTCTGAACGAGAACGTGACGGCGCTCTACGAGATGGTGCCGATCGGCGCCAGGGTCGTCGTCATCTGACGCGACCCGACCTAGTTTAGAGAAACGGCCCGCACCGCGGGCCGTTTTTTCATGTGGGGTGACCCGTACGTGACCCGGCCGCTACCCGCCGGCCTGCTTGCGCTTCGCCTCGATGCGCCGGGCATGCAGAACGGGCTCCGTGTAGCCGTTCGGCTGCTCGCGCCCCCTGAGCACGAGATCGCATGCCGCCTGGAACGCCACGCTTTCTGAAAAGTCCGGCGCCATCGGCCGATAGGCCGGATCGCCGGCATTCTGCCCATCGACCATCGCCGCCATGCGCTTTAGGGTCTCCATGACCTGATCTTCGCTGACCACGCCATGATGCAGCCAGTTGGCGATGTGCTGGCTGGAGATGCGCAGCGTCGCGCGGTCCTCCATCAAGCCGACATTGTTGATGTCCGGCACTTTCGAGCAGCCCACGCCCTGGTCGACCCAGCGCACCACATAGCCGAGGATTCCCTGCGCGTTGTTGTCGAGCTCCGCCTGAATGTCGTCAGGCGGCCAGTTTGGCCGTTCGGCGACGGGGATCGTGAGAATATCGTCGAGCGACGCCAGCGCGCGCGACCGGAGTTCCGCCTGCCGTCCGGTCACATCGACCTTGTGATAATGCAACGCATGAAGCGTCGCTGCGGTCGGTGAGGGGACCCAGGCCGTGTTGGCGCCGGCGGTCGGGTGTCCGACCTTGTCCTTCAACATGTCGGCCATGCGATCCGGCATCGCCCACATACCTTTGCCGATCTGCGCACGGCCCGGCAGGCCGCACGCCAGTCCGATATCGACGTTGCGGTCTTCATAGGCGCGGATCCAGGCGGTGTGCTTCATGTCGCCTTTGCGGATCATCGCGCCGGCTTCCATGGAGGTGTGAATCTCGTCGCCTGTGCGGTCGAGGAAGCCCGTATTGATGAAGACGACGCGGTCCTTCACCGCGCGGATCGATTCCTTCAAATTGACCGTCAGCCGGCGCTCCTCGTCCATGATGCCGATCTTGAGCGTGTTCCGCGTCATACTGAGCGCGTCTTCCACGCGGTCGAACAGCTCAGCAGCGAAAGCCGTCTCCTCCGTGCCATGCATCTTTGGCTTCACGATATAGACGGAGCCCGTGCGGCTGTTCAGCCGCCGGCCTTCCGGCCCGATATCGTGAAGCGCGATCAAAGATGTGATCATGGCATCAAGAATGCCTTCGGGAACCGGGTTGCCGTCCTTGTCGAGCACAGCGCCGATCGTCATCAGATGACCGACATTCCTGACAAGCAGCAGACTGCGGCCGTGTATCGTTAGCTCGCTGCTGTCGGGCGCTGTGTAGTGCCCGTCGACATTCAGCGCGCGCTCCACGCGCTCGCCCCCTTTGTCGAACGTCGCGGTCAGGTCGCCATTCATCAGACCGAGCCAGTTGCGATACGCGCCGACCTTGTCTTCGGCATCGACCGTTGCGACGGAATCCTCAAAGTCGACGATCGTCGTCAGCGCTGACTCCAAGACGACGTCGCTTATGCGGGCCGCGTCATCCTTGCCGATCGGGTGCTTAGGATTGATCCGCACCTCAAGATGCAGACCATGGCGCTTCAGAAGGATAGCGCTGGGGTTTGCCGCGCTGCCGTCATAACCGGCAAAGCCAGAAGCGTCGCGCAAGCCGGCTTCCGCCTCGCCAACCGAGACCACCAGCTTGCCGTCGTCGACGCGGAAGCCGGTGGCGTCGCGCCACGAGGCGCCGTCGAGCGGTGCGGCTTCGTCGAGCACGCCGCGCGCCGCGTCGATCACCTTGCGGCCGCGTTCGGGGTTATAGCCGCCGCTTCTTTCCGCGCCGGGCTCCTCCGGTATGGCATCGGTGCCATAGAGCGCGTCGTAAAGGCTGCCCCACCGGGCGTTCGCAGCGTTCAGCGCATAGCGCGCATTGGTCACCGGGACGACGAGCTGCGGCCCGGCAATCGCGGCGATCTCCTCGTCGA
Source organism: Afifellaceae bacterium (assembly GCA_028284625.1). Lineage (GTDB taxonomy): Bacteria > Pseudomonadota > Alphaproteobacteria > Rhizobiales > Afifellaceae > DASWJZ01. The sequence goes on from JANQRH010000013.1 coordinate 238,177, forward strand.
CATGTTCCGTGCCGATCGCGAAGTCCGGGCCCTCCGGCTGCAGATAGCCGATCTCTTTCAAGAAGGCCCGATAGGCTGCCGCGTCCGACGGCTGGCCGCGATGCTCCTTGTGCCAAGCGTCGATCTCCGCCTGCAGGCGATCGCGTGTGGCGAGCAGCGCCTGGTTCTTCGGCGTGAGATCGTGGATGACGTTATCGAGGCCCGACCAGAATTGCTCCGCGGTGACGCCCGTGCCCGGAAGCGCCTCTTCATTGATGAAGTCGAGCAGGCTCACTGCCACCTTGAGGTTGCCGACATCTCTGTACTCGCTCACGCTCCGCCTCTTCTGTTCTTGATGCCCACCGGCTCTGTTGCGCCGGTCCGCGGTGCATACCGGGCTTGGATAGGCACGTCCATCCAACGTCGCGTTGCGATATCGCAATGAAGCGGCAGCACGGTTCGCGATAGGACGACACGTGTCACGATGGCGGCGCTTCCACGCGCCGCCGCAGAAAGTCGCGCCGCTCGCCGCCATAGGCCCAGTCGAGCAGTTCCACCGTATGGAGCACCGGCACGATCGTCGCCGGCGCGATCTGCGTGATGCAGCCGATATTGCCGGTGGCGATGACGTCCGGCGCGACCGTTTCGATGTTGCGCACCTTGCGCTCGCGCAGTCGCCCGGCGATTTCCGGCTGAAGGATGTTGTAGGTCCCCGCCGAGCCGCAGCAGATGTGCCCCTCGGGCACATCGCGCACCTCAAAGCCGGCACGCTCCAGAAGCGATTTCGGCAAGCTCGTGATGCGCTGGCCGTGCTGCATGGAGCAGGCGGAATGATACGCAACGACGAGATCGGATGCGCGCTCGCCGGGCGGCAGGTCGAGCTTTGCCAGATACTCGGTGATGTCGAGCGCCAGCGCCGATATGCGTTGGGCTTTCTCCGCATAGGCCGGCTCGTGCTGGAGGAGGTGCCAGTAGTCCTTCACAGTCGTGCCACAGCCCGACGCGGTGATCAGGATGGCGTCGAGGCCTTCGCCTTCGATCTCCTCCATCCACGCATCGATATTGGCACGCGCAAGGCGCTTCGCCTGCTTGGCGCGGCCCATATGATGCACGACCGCGCCGCAGCAGCCTTCGCCTTTCGGAAACACGATCTCCACGCCAAAGCGGCTGAGGAGCCGAACAGCGGCGAGATTGATGCCGGGATCGAGCACCGATTGCGCACAGCCGGTGAGCAGCGCGACACGGCCTTTGCGGCTGCCGTCGGGCGTAACGCTCACGCCGGGCTTGATGCTGCTCGCCGCCGGCAGGCGCTCCGGCGCGAGTTCAAGCATCGCCTGCATTCTCTCGCCGAAGCGACCCATCTTCGTCATCAGCGGGGCAAACGCCCGGCCGAAGCGGGCGAACGACAGCGCCATGCGGAAGCGCCGCCGATAGGGGAGCACGCGCGCCAGGATCGCACGCAGCAAGCGATCCCCGAACGGTCGTCGGTGGGTTTTCTCGATGCGCTCGCGCGCCAGGTCGACAAGGTGCATGTAGTCGACGCCTGAGGGGCACGTCGTCACGCAAGAGAGGCAGGAGAGACAGCGGTCGATATGTAAGGTGACCTCAGCGGAGGCCCGCTTATCGTTCTCCAGCATGTCCTTGATGAGATAGATGCGCCCGCGCGGTGAATCGAGCTCGTTGCCGAGCTCCAGATAGGTCGGGCAGGTGGCCAGGCAGAAGCCGCAATGGACACAGCGGCGGAAGATGGAGTCCGCCTCCTTAATCTCCGGATCGGCAAGCTGCGCCAGTGAGAAGTTGGTCTGCATCTAGGCCAAAAGCCGCCCGGGGTTGAGGATGTTGTTTGGATCGAACTGCGCTTTCAGCCGCCGCGACAAAGCCGCCAGCGCCTCCGCCTGGGGCTCAAACGGCGCCACGGCAGCACGCAGCGCCGCGCTGCCGCGCATCAATGTCGCATGGCCGCCGCCCGCTGCCGCAATGGCAACGCGCAGCTCGCGCGCCAGGCCGTCCCGACCGCCATCCTCCACGTCGATCCAAAGAAGGCCACCCGACCAATCATAGTAATGGCGAAAGGCGCGCCGCTCGTTCATCGCGGCGATGACAGCGGGTCCGGCGTTGGGCGCAACACTCACGCGCCAGACCGGATCGCCCGTGGCGCCGAACGGCTCGCCATCTCTCACCGCCCGCCAAACCGCGGCGGAGGCGTCCCCCTCCAGCACCGTCACCTGGCCGACGCGGCCAATCTGCGCCGTCAGTTTCTCCGCGCGGTAATCGACGGATTGCGCGATGCCTTCAAGCCGGATGAGCGTCGCCGCTTTGCTGCCGGAGGCAAATGCCGCGTCGGGAACTTCGCCAACCACAGCCTCCGGCAGATGCGCCGCACCCGATATCTCCAAGGGCGTGCCCATGGCTTGGCAAAGCACAGCTATGGCCTGCGGGTCAGCAAGATCGGCGACCACAAGCGTGGTCTCCGACTTGGGCCGCGGCAGCACCTTGACGGTCATCTCCGTCACGACGGCGAGCGTGCCCCACGAACCGGCAAGTGCCTTGGAAAGATCGTAGCCGGTGACGTTCTTCACCACGCGCCCGCCCGATTTAAAAGCTTCGCCGCGGCCTGAGACAGCGTGCACGCCAAGTATATGGTCGCGCGCCGCGCCCGCCTTGATACGACGCGGCCCACTGGAATTGGCGCCGAGCATGCCGCCGATCGTGCCACGGCCGCGCCCCGACCCGTTGAGCGGTCCGAAATCCATGGGCTCAAAGGCCAGCATCTGATTGTGTGCAAAGAGGAGCGATTCAATCTCGCTCATCGGCGTGCCGGCTTTCGCTGTGAGCACGAGCTCTTCCGGTTCGTAGAGCGTGACGCCTCTGAGCCTGGAAAGATCGAGCTCGTACTCCGCTTGCAGCGGCCGACCGATGCCACGCTTCGTCCGGTGCCCGTAGACCTCCAGAGGCTTCTCTTCGCCCGCCGCCCAGGCAACAACCTCCAGGACCGCTTCAGCGGAATCTGGTCGCAGCACAGCCATACGTCGTCAGAACCGAGGAATGTCGGGGAACGGCAACTGGCCCTTGTGCACATGCATGCGGCCGAGCTCGGCACAACGGTGCAGCTCGGGGAACATCTTTCCCGGGTTGAGCAGATGGTCTGGGTCAAAGGCGCATTTGACGCGCTCTTGCTGCGCCAGATCATCCTTGGAAAACATCGTCGGCATCAAATCGCGCTTTTCCACGCCGACGCCATGCTCGCCCGTCAGCACGCCGCCGACCTCCACGCAGAGCCGCAGGATGTCGGCGCCGAACGCCTCCGCCTTCTCAAGCTGGTTCGGTTCGTTGGCGTCGTAGAGAATGAGCGGGTGCAGATTACCGTCGCCGGCATGAAAGACGTTGGCGACGCGAAGGCCGTACGTGTCCGACAGTTCACGGATGCGCGCCAGCACTTTCGGCATCTCCTTGCGCGGGATCGTTCCGTCCATGCAGTAATAGTCCGGCGTGATGCGGCCGACGGCCGGGAAGGCGGCCTTGCGCCCGGCCCAGAACGCCTGCCGCTCCGCATCGTCCTTGGAGACGCGGATCGTCTCGGCCTTGTTGGCGCGCGCCATCTCCTCCACCTGCTCCAACAAGAGCTCCACCTCACGTCGTGGACCGTCGATCTCCACGATGAGAAGCGCTTCCGCGTCGCGCGGATAGCCGACCTGCACGAAATCCTCCGCCGCGTTGATGGCCGGTTTGTCCATCATCTCCATGCCGCCGGGAATGATGCCGGCCGCGATGATGTCGGCGACGCATTGCCCAGCATCTTCGCTCGACGGAAAGCCGACGAGAATCGCGCGCGCCGTTTCCGGCGTTCGCAAGATCCGCACGGTGACCTCGGTGACAACGCCGAGCAGACCTTCGGAGCCGGTCATCAGCCCGAGCAGATCGTAAGCTTCCGAATCGAGATGCTTGCCGCCCAGGCGGATCACCTCGCCGGTGACCAGCACCATCTCAACGCCGAGAACATTGTTGGCGGTCAGCCCGTATTTCAGGCAGTGCACGCCGCCGGCGTTCTCCGCCACATTACCGCCGATGGAGCAGGCGATCTGCGACGACGGGTCGGGCGCGTAATAGAAGCCGCGATGCACGACGGCGTTGCTCACACCGAGATTGGTCACGCCCGGCTGCACGACGGCGGCGCGGTTCTCAAAGTCGATGTCGAGCACTTTGTTGAATTTCGACATCACCAGAAGCACCGCATCGGCCAGCGGTAACGCCCCGCCGGAGAGCGACGTGCCGGAGCCGCGCGGCACCACGCGGATGCCGTTTGTATGGCAGTAGCGCAGGACCCGGCTGACCTGCTCGACGGTCTCCGGCAGCACCACCACAAGAGGCGTTTGCCGATAGGCCGTGAGGCCGTCCGTCTCAAATGGCTTGAGCGCATCCTCAGCCGACAGCACGCCCTCGCCGGGGACCATGGCCCGAAGCTCGGCCACGATCGTGTCGCGCTTGGCGATCACCTCGTCCTTCGGTTTCGGCATGGCCAGCGTCATTCGTCCTCCTCGCACAGAAAGGGGCGGTGCTGGCTCTTTTCACTAGGGCCTTTTGCCGGCTGAGTCGACGCATCGCCCGGCGAGGCGGGCCGGCTACTCCATGCGTGCTCTGATTCGCCGCACGATAAGCGCCACGACCAGCACGACCAGCGGAACCGACCCGGCGGCGATAAGTCTCGGGCTCAACTCAAGCCCGGCGTCCTCTGCCCCTTGCGCCAGATAGCTGACAAGGCCGACCACGTAATAGCTGACGGCGGCGATGGAGAGGCCTTCCACCGTCCGTTGCAGGCGCAATTGCAGCTTGGCGCGCCGGTTCATGGAGGACAGAAGGTCGCGGTTCTGCTGTTCCAGCTCCACGTCGACCCGCGTCCGCAAAAGGTCGGCCGTGCGCGCCAACTTGGCGGAGAGAATCTCTTGCCGGCTCTGGACCGACCGGCATGTGCGCATGGCCGGCCCGATGCGGCGGTTGAGGAAGGTCTGCCACATCTCGTAGCCGGGGATCGGCTCTTCGTTGACGACCTCCAGCCGCTGCAGGAAGGTATTCTCGTAGGCAAGACTCGCGCCGAAGCGCGACAGCGTCGCCACGGCTTCAGCTTCCAGAGACGCCGACAGCGCGATCAGCTCGTCGAGCAGCTCGCGGCTTCCCACGGTGCCCTTTTCCATGGCCTCGGTGATGCGTACCAGCTCGCCTTCCGTCCGCCCCAGCACCGGCACGAGCCGCAGCGCTTCGGGAAGCCCAAGCAGCGCCAGCGTGCGATAGGCTTCAATCTCCAGAAGCCGCTGCGTCAATGCGCCGGCGCGCGCCGGACCGAGCCCGCGATCGAGCACAGCTATGCGCGTCAGCCCATCGGCATCCTGACGGAAGTCGCTTGCGACGTCCGCAAGCCCGCCCTCCATGTTGGAAAAGCAGAGGCTGGTCGGATCGAAGAAGGCGAGCACGGATTCGCGCGCATCGTCGGGCAGGAGATCGATCCGCGCTGCGGAGATGACCGGCCCCGGCGCGACCGATTCCGCGAACGGTAGCCCCTTCAGCGGGTCATGCAGATCCGCCACGCCCGGTGCGTCATAGGTCCATTTGGTGAATTCGGTGTGTCGCTCCCAGCGCAGCCGTCCCTTTCCCCATTCGATCGTCAGATGGCGCGCATCGGCGGATGGAGGCGTGCCGCCGCGCGCCTCCACCAATTGTGCGATGGAGGCAATGTGCGCCTCCGCCGTACCTGGCTCGATGAGAAAGGCGACCTGGACAATGGTGCGCGGCGTCGTCAACAGCTGGAACGGCCGCGCATGCACCTCGCCCAGGACCTGCGGAAGCAAGCGGTGCCCCGGCATGCCAAGCGGGCTGCGCGCCGACGCCGCAGCGTTTTTAGGCATCTCGTTCATGGTGTTCCCAGCAACTCGCTCCCAACATCACAATATCGGGCGCTTGCGCAACCACCGCGATGAAACTCTCCTTAACGGTGCATTTGACCGGCGCAAGGCCGCATGCCAATCGTCGGGCGCTCGATATGCCGCCGATGTCGGCCGCCCGGATTGATCGCTTATGAAGAGAACGCCCCCGCAGCACCCGCATGTCGGCCTCTTTGTCACGTGCCTTGTCGACCTGTTTCGCCCCAGCGTGGGTTTTGCCGCCATCAAGCTCCTGGAGGAGGCAAGCTGCACAATCGACGTCCCCGCTGCGCAAACCTGTTGCGGGCAGCCGGCCTACAATTCCGGCGACAGAGCCGATGCGCGGGCGATCGCCAAATCCGTCATCGAAGCGTTCGAGCCTTACGACTACGTCGTCGCGCCGTCCGGCTCGTGCGCCGGCATGCTGAAGAAGCACTACCCGGCGCTTCTTGCCGACGATGCACAATGGCGTCCCCGGGCGGAGCGCATGGCGGCGCACACGTTCGAGCTTGTGAGCTTTCTCACCGACGTGCTTGGCGTTACCGCGGTGGCGGCGCGCCACGACGGCAGCGTCACCTATCACGATTCCTGCTCAGGCTTGCGGGAGCTCGGCATTCAAACGCAGCCGCGCCAGTTGCTGCGCTCAGTCGATGGGCTTGAGCTCTTGGAACTGAAAAACGCCGATGTCTGCTGCGGCTTCGGCGGTACGTTCTGTGTGAAGTATTCCGATCTTTCCAACGCTATCGTCGAACGCAAGACCGCCGACATCGCCGAAAGCGGTGCTGAGACGCTGCTTGCCGGCGACCTCGGCTGCCTCATGAACATGGCCGGCAAGCTGAAACGCGAGGGGCGGGCGACGAAGAGCCGTCATGTGGCGGAAGTCCTGGCCGGCATGACCGATGCACCAGCCATCGGCGAGGGCGTCAGCGAGTGAACCTCACGGCCGACCGTTTCAAGGACAATGTGCGCGTCGCGCTTGACGACGACCAGCTTCAGCGCGCGCTCACTCATGTCCGCTCAAACTTCATCGAGAGGCGCGCCAAAGCCGTAGATGCCCTGCCCGAATTCGAAGCGCTGAGAGAGGCCGCGCGCGCTGTCAAGGATCACGCGCTCACTCACCTCGACCTTTACCTGGAAGCCTACGAGACGCGCGTCGCCGAGTCCGGCGGGCATGTGCACTACGCAGAGACCGCCGCGGACGCCCGCGACGTCATTCTCAACATCTGCCGCAAGGCCGGCGCACGCACGGTGACCAAGGGCAAGTCGATGATCGCCGAGGAGGTCGATCTCAACAATCATCTTGAAGCGCACGGCGTGGAGCCGGTGGAGACCGACCTCGGCGAATACATCATCCAACTTCGCGGCGAAGTGCCGAGCCACATCATCGCGCCGGCGGTGCATGTGAACCAGGACCAGGTGGAGGCCGACTTTCGCCGCGTCCACACCCACCTTGCCGCCGAGCGCGATCTCGCCGAGCCGACGAGCCTTCTGGCGGAGGCGCGCGGCGTGTTGCGCGATCGGTTCCTTGCCGCCGATGTCGGCATCACCGGCGCTAACTTTCTCGTCGCGGAGACGGGAACGTCGATCATCGTGACCAATGAAGGGAACGGCGACCTGACGCAGATCCTGCCGCGCATCCATATCGTCATTGCATCGATTGAGAAGATCGTGCCGACGCTTGAGGATGCCACGACGATCCTGCGTCTCCTGGCCCGCTCTGCCACCGGCCAGGACATGTCGGTCTATACGACGCTTTCGACCGGCCCGCGGCGGCCGGACGATCCCGACGGACCGGACGAATATCACGTTGTCATTCTCGACAACGGACGCACCGCCATGCTGGGCACGGAGTTCCAGGACATGCTGCGCTGCATTCGCTGCGGCGCGTGCATGAACCATTGTCCGGTCTATCACGCCGTCGGCGGCCACGCGTACGGCGCGACCTATCCGGGGCCGATGGGGCAGGTGCTCGATCCGGCGATCTTCGGGCTGAAGGCAACGCACGATCTGCCCAACGCCTCCACCTTCTGCGGACGCTGCGAAAGCGTGTGCCCGATGAAAATCCCGCTTCCCAAGATGATGCGGCATTGGCGCGACAAGGAATTTGAGCGCGGACTGTCGCCGGCGCCGCAGCGCTGGGGGATACGCGCCTGGGCGTTCCTTGCCAGGCGCCCGGCGCTCTATCGCCTGGCCACCGGCTTGATGATGCGGGCGCTCGGCAATCTCGGATCCGATCGCGGGCGCTTTCAGATGCTGCCTTTCGCTGGTGGCTGGACGGCCCACCGCGACCTGCCGGCGCCGGAGGGCCGGACCTTCATGAGCGCCTATCGGGCCAAGGCGCAAAACAAAGGCCGCAAGACGTGAGCGGCCGGGATGTCGTTCTGCGTAAGGTCAGGCGTGCGCTTGGCGTCACCGGCGAGGAGGCCGCGCGCCGCTCTGCCGTTGCCGAACGGCTGAAGAAGTCGGAGCCGAATATCATCCCCGAACGCGGCAAGCGCGACCGCGAAGGCCGCGTCGCGCTCTTTCGTGAAATGGCGGAGGCCGTCTCCGCCACAGTCGAGCGCGTGGCCGCGTCTGACGACGTGCCGACAGCAATTGCACGTTACTTGCGCGAGCAAAACCTGCCCGCCGCTTTCCGTGCCGGCGCCGATCCGGCGATCGGTGCGCTACCATGGGATCGTGAGCCGAACCTCACGCGGCTGAGCGGGGCGTCGGACGGCCGCGATACGGTCGGCCTGAGCTGCGCCATCGCGGGCGTAGCGGAATCCGGTACGCTGGTGCTCGTGTCGGGGCCGGACAACCCGACAACGATCAACTTCCTGCCCGACGCCCACATCGTCATGCTGTCGGCCGACGACATCGCCGGAGACTATGAAACGGTCTGGCAGCGCATGCGAGAACGGTTCGGCGCCGGCAAGGCACCGCGCACGGTCAATCTTGTGACCGGCCCCTCGCGCTCCGCCGACATTGAGCAGACCCTGATCCTCGGCGCGCACGGGCCGCGCGCGCTTCATATCATCGTGGTCGGCTGAGGCGCGGTCTTCGGTGCTCACTGGACAAGCCTGACCCACGCCCCTATCGTCATATTAATGAAAACCGGCCAGCAGCCAGCCGGTCGAGGAAACGTCAATAAAGCGGGCAACGGGTGAAGTGGCTGTCTTAAAGCTAAGCAAGATATCGAAGAGCTTTGGCGCCATCCGCGCCTTGACGGACGTCGACCTGGAGCTGGAACCGGGCGAGGTTCTCGGCCTGATGGGTGACAACGGCGCCGGCAAGTCGACCTTGGTGAAGATCATCGCCGGCAACTTTCCTCCGACATCCGGCGAGATGGTCCTGCAGGGTCAGCCTGTCCATTTTCATAAGCCGCTCGACGCGCGCCAGGCGGGGATCGAGATCGTTTATCAGGACCTGGCGCTGTGCGATAATCTGACGGCAACCGGCAACGTTTATTTGAGCCGCGAGATCGGCTGGCGCTTCGGGCCGTTCAAGTTCATGGCCTCGAAGACGATGTCGGACCGGGCCGGCGATTTGTTCGGCGAACTGAAATCGGAGACGCGGCCGCACGATCTCGTGCGCCGCATGTCCGGCGGTCAGCGCCAGGCCGTCGCCATCGCCCGTACACGGCTGTCGGAAGCCAAGATCGTGCTGATGGACGAGCCCACCGCGGCAATCTCCGTGCGTCAGGTGGCGGAGGTGCTCGATCTGATCCGCCGCCTCAAGGATCAGGGGATCGCCATCGTGCTGATCAGCCACCGCATGCCCGACGTGTTCACCGTCGCCGATCGTGTGGCGGTCTTGAGGCGCGGCCGCAAGGTGGCGGAAAAGCCGGTGTCGCACTCAAGCCCTGAGGAAGTCACCGGGCTGATCACGGGAGCGATCCATGCCGCCTGAAGCCCAATCCGGTGCGACGACGCATCCCGATATCGGTGACGTCAGCATCCAGGACGTGGTGTCGATCAAGGAGCAGACGCCGCTTGAGAAGCTTCTCTCCAGCCAGCCCTTCTGGGTGACGGTCGCGCTGGCTCTCATCATCGTCGTCATGACGGTTCGGCAGCCGGATTCCTTCGGCAGCGTCGCCAACTTCGCCAACATGACCCGCAACTTCGCCATCATCGGTTTGATGGCGATCGGTATGGTCGCAGTGATCATCACCGGCGGCATCGATTTGTCGGTCGGCTCCATCATGGGCGTGACCGGCGTGGTTTGCGGCCTGCTCTTGCAGGATGGTCAGGCCTGGTATGTCGCCCTCATGGCGGGCCTTCTGACCGGCATTCTCGTCGGGACGATCAACGGCGTTCTGATCGCCTATGTGGGGCTGTCGCCATTCGTGGTGACCCTCGCAATGATGTCGTTCGCCAGGTCGCTGGCGATCGTCTTGTCACAGAACCGCATGATCTACGATTTCGGTGCCCACGGCGACGGCTTCAAGGCGATTGGCGGCGGTGAGATGTTCGGCCTCTCCAACATCTTCTGGGCGCTGGTGATCCTCGCCGTCATTGTCGGCGTTGTTCTGAGGTTCACGACCTGGGGCCGCCACCTCTATTCCATCGGCGGCAACGAGCAGGCGGCGCGTCTGACCGGCGTTCCGGTCGACCGCGTCAAGATGCAGGCCTACATATTGTCCGGCTTCACCGCGGCGGTTTCGGCGGTTCTCGTTGTCGGCTGGCAGGGCTCCGCCATCAACGCGCTCGGCACCACCTATGAGCTGCGCGTCATCGCCTCCACGGTGATCGGCGGCGCCAATTTGATGGGCGGGGAGGGCACCGCCTATGGCGCGGTCGTCGGCGCGGCACTTCTTGAGGTGATCCGCAACAGCCTTCTCATGGAGGGCATCGATTCCAATTGGCAAGGCGCCTTTGTCGGCGTCTTCATCATTCTCGCGGTTCTTCTGGAGAAGATCCGCGGGCGGCGGCGTGCGTAACCCTTGTTGCCGCGCCTGACTTTGAAGGGAGGAAATGGAATGAAAAGACTATCAACTAGCGCTGTGCTACTCGCCGGTGCCGTAGCAGCCGGCGTACTCTTTGCCGGTCAGGCGAGCGCGATGGATAAGCTCGTCATCGCCGTGGTGCCGAAAAACCTCAACAACCCGTTCTTCGATCAGGCCAAGTTCGGCTGTGAGAAGGCCGTGGCGGAAATCGGCGAAGACAAGGTGGAGTGCTTCTTCACCGGGCCGCCTGAGCATGGTGGTGGCGACGAGCAAGTGCAGATCGTGGCTGACCTGATCGCCAAGGGCGTTGACGGCATCGGCGTGGCGCCGTCCAACGCCGCGGCCATGGCCTCCATTCTGCCGCGTGCGAAGGAAGCCGGCATTCCTGTTCTGACCTGGGACAGCGACCTTCTGGCCGAGCACGCCGATCTGCGCACCGCCTATATCGGCACGCACAATTACGATATCGGCGTGAACCTTGCGAAGCTCGCCCAAGAGATCAAGCCGGACGGCGGCTCGATCTGCATTCAGTCGGGTGGTGCGGCTGCGGCCAACCACAACGAGCGTATGCAGGGCATTCGCGACACGCTTGCCGGCGTGGATCGTGGCGATCCTCCGGGTGAGCGCCTCACCGGCCAGAACGGTTGGACCGAGGTCGATGGTTGCCCGCTCTACACCAACGACGACTTCCCGCTTTCCGTTCAGCAGATGGAAGACATCCTGATCAAGTATCCCGATCTCGATGCTTTCGTGCCGACCGGCGGCTTCCCGCAATTCGTGCCGGACGCCTACCGCAACGTCGCGGAGAAGCATAAGGACCGGATCGCCAGCGGCGATCTCGCCCTTGTCGTCGCCGACACGCTGCCGGTGCAGATCGACCTGATGAAGGAAGGTCTCTCTGCCGGTCAGGTCGGTCAGCGGCCGTTCGAGATGGGCTACCGGGTCATCTACGCCATCAAGGAGATGGCTGAGGGCGGCGCCGCGCCGGCCGACCCGACCTATACGGGCCTTGACGTATGCACGCCGGAGAACGTCGACACCTGCATCGGCGGATAGTCGATAGCGCTTCGGATGAACGAGCGGCGGGGCCCAGCGCCCCGCCGTTTTTGTTGCGCTGGCGTACGGGCATGAGCGGCAGGCAGGGCCTACACCTCCCCCTTGCGGGGAGGTCGAAAACCAAGGAGCAACGCGACGTCGGTTTTCGGGTGGGGGTCGCTGCGCTGATGTTGTCACCCCCACCCGAAATTCGTGCACGTCGCTTCGCGACGTTTCGAATTTCGACCTCCCCGCAAGGGGGAGGTGGGTCAACGCAAAGCCGTTATGGGTGCGGCTGAACGCAAGCTCAGTCTCCTAGCCCGAAAACGACCGCAAGCGGGTTCAGCGACATGGTCTCGCTATCCTCGGGCTTTGTCCCCAGCGCCTGCTCAATGGTTGTGAGCAGATGGCGATACTCCTCGCGCCCGAGCGCGCCCGTTTCCGCCATGCGGCGTGCCATGAAGAGCGCCACGCCGGTCAGCTGCGTTGCGAAGGTCACGGCATCGCCCGGTTTGACGCGGCGCTGCGCCATGCGTTTGGCGGCGAGCCGCTCCAGCGTCGCAAGATCGCTTTCCGCCAGCGATGAGGCGACGGCTGCACGTTGCGCGTCGCTGAGCTGTTGCAAAAAGCGACCGACGATCTCCGTCGCAATCTGCAAGGCGGCGCTTTGCGGCGTCAGGCCGGATTCGTGATACGCGCGGATGGTCTGCCGCAGGCGCGGGAAGTCCTTGGTGAATTGCCGGCCGGACGGGTAGTAGACGAGCAGCGCATTGAGATGCGACAGCGTCTTGTCACGATAGTTGAGGCGCTCGACGAAGCGCCGAATTGCGCTCAGGCTCACCGGCGCTCTCTCAAAGCTCTGGTCTTCCGCTTCATATCACGCAGAATCTCGCGCGCCGCATTATGCCCCGGCGCACCACTGACGCCACCGCCCGGATGCGTGCCTGCGCCGCACATATAGAGCCCGGAGATCGGCGTGCGATAGTCCGCATAGCCGAGCATCGGCCGCGCCGAGAAGAGCTGGTCGAGCGACAGCTGGCCGTGAAAGATGTCGCCGCCGACAAGCCCGAAATCCCTCTCCAGGTCGAGCGGCGAAAGGACCTGCCGGCCGATCACTGACGCCTTGAAGTTCGGCGCGTAGGCGTCGACGGTGTCGATCATCAGATCCGCGACGATGTCCTTGTGGTCGTCCCATGACGAACCGCCGGGGAAGTCGCGCGGCAGCTCCGGCGCGACATGCTGGCAGAAGAGGCTCGCGACGTGTTTGCCATGCGGCGCCAAGCTGTCGTCGAGCGTTGACGGGATCACCATCTCAATCACGGGCGACTGCGACCAGCCGTTCAGCTTTGCATCGAGGAAGGCGCGTTCCATGTAGGCGAGGCTCGGCGCGATGATGATGCCCGCTGTGTGATGGTCGGCAAGCGTGCGACCCGGCAGGCAGGTGAAGTCGGGAAGCTCCGAAAGCGCGACGTTCATGCGAAAGCTGCCGGAGCCGCAGCGCCAGTTGTGCATGCGGCTCAAGAAATCCGGCGGCAGCGTGTCAGCATCCATCAGGCGCGTGAACAGAAGTTTGGGGTTCAGATTGGAGACGACGATCGGCGCGCGGATCGCTTCGCCATCGTCCGTCACCACGCCGGCGGCCACGCCGTCTTCGATAATGACCTCGCGCACGGTCGTGTTCGTGCGGATCGTGACGCCGCGCTCGGAGCAGCAGCGCGCCATGGCCTCGCTGATGGCGCCCATGCCGCCGATCGCATGGCCCCACGCGCCGCGGCGACCGTTCACTTCGCCGAGCGTGTGATGGAGAAGCACATAGGCGGAGCCCGGCGTGTACGGGCTCTGGTAGGAGCCGACGATGGAATCGAACCCCAGCGCCGCTTTGATCGGATCGGACTCAAACCAGGAATCCAGAAGATCGCCGGCCGACTTTAGCACCAGGTCGGCAAGCGCGCGCCGCTCCGCCATGGAAAGCCGACCGGCGCGGCGCATCAGCTGTGCTGTCTTGATGAGGTCCGGCAGAGCCGTTGTCCAACCCGCCGCTGTGACATTGGGTGGCGTTTCCAACATGAGGTCGCGAAGAACCTCGCCGGTGGCACTCAGCATTCGCTCGTAAGCGTCAAGCCGTTCCGCATCGCGCACGGAGAACTTTGCGACCTCCGCCTTGGTCTCACCACCGCCGACTTTGAGCGACCGCCCGTCCGGCAGCGGCAGAAAATTGGCGAGCTTGCGCTCCACGATTCTCAGCCCGTGGCGATGGAGTTCGAGATCGCGAATGATTTGCGGATCGAGCAGCGACACCGTGTAGGCAGCGATGGAGTTGCGGAAGCCCGGCCAGAACTCTTCCGTAACCGCCGCGCCGCCGACCACATGGCGGCGCTCCAGAACGGTCACCGCCACGCCGGCTTGGGCGAGATAGGCCGCCGCGACCAGCCCGTTATGCCCGCCTCCAATGATGATGGCGTCCGTCGCGCCCAACCCCGCCTCCAATTTCTCGAGCCCCGTCATAGCGGCGCGGCTCGGGTAGGGCGAGGCGGCGAAAACGCGGCCCCAAAAGGGGGAGGGCCGGCGCTAGGGCCGGCCCTCAGGCGGACGGGAGGTTGGGTTAAGGACTTTTCCGTGGCGGGGGGCAGTGCCGTTCGGCGTCCGATACCCAGGAGCGAATATGATGGGCCTGCGTTTCGGCAATGTTGCGCCGGCTGGTGAATTGCGTTTCGCCGCGAAGCCCAAATGTTTCGTGCCAAATTTGGGCGCCTGGCGCCGCCGCTAAGGTAAACGAGGGGTTTCCGTCGCCTCCTGGCCCGTACCGGGCGATAAATATGTTGCGGCAGCGAGATGGCCGGCCAGAGGCCCAAGAACCGGCTTGAGAGCTGGAGTTCGCCATGCAGCACCTCATCCGATACGCGACCGATGAGACCGGAGCCTCGGCGGTGGAATACGGCCTGGTCGCAGCAATGATTGCCGTCGCCATCATCGGTGTGCTGGCCACGATCGGCCTGAACCTCGCCGACAAGGCCAGCGAGATTGCCGATGCGATCCTGCTGGCGGGAACCTGACCGCCCACTGACCACTGCTTAGGCCTTCACGCCGCCGCCATGCTTGCGCGCCGCGCCGCGTCGCGGCATCACCGGGGTATGAGCTTGAAACCACCACGCATTCTCGCGTCCAAGGCCCCCGCGCGGGCGATTCCGATCGTCACGACGCTCGATGAAGAGATACTTGAGGAGAAGCGGGCGAATTTGGCGCGGCTGACGAAAGCCTTCGAGGCGAAGCTGTCGGCCTGGCGCGCGGCGGAAGCGGAGCCCGGAGAGCTTGCGCCGGAAAGGCAGCGGCGCCTTCTCGATGACGCTGCCGAGGCGCTCTGGCAGTTCGTTGTGCAGCGCGAGGCCTGCGGCTTGCGAAACACCGAGGCGGTGCTTCGCGAATACGACGTGCCGGCGGCGCTCAGGCTGAGAATGGGCGCGAGGCGGCGTCGCTAAACGCCTTGTCACGGCATCGAAAAGCGAAGCGCCCGCACCGATTTATCGGACCGCCCCAAAGCTCGGACGCAAAGAGAACGTTAAGAACCTGTTTAACTTAAGCTGTCATGAATGGGCCCACGCACAGGGCGCCACCCGCGCCCATGCCGCGCGCCGGACCTGCGGCGCCTTGGGAACAGTGTCATGCGTATCACCAGTTCACTTGCCGCCGCTCTTGTGGCCCTTCCAGCCGCAACCTATTCCGCGCCCGCAGCAGCCGACGCCGGCGACGCCCTGATCGGCGGGGCTTTTGGCTTCGCGGTCGGCACGCTCTTCGGCAACGCCACCGCACGCCCGCGATACTATTATGAACCGGCGCCGGTCTACGTCGCGCCGCCTCCGCCTCCGCCCGTTGTTGTGTATCAGGCCAGTCCGTATCCTTGGACACCTGAATGGTATGCCTATTGCGCCCAGCGCTACGTGAGCTTCGACGCTCGTTCCGGCACCTATCTCGGCTACGACGGCTATCGGCACATGTGCCAGTAAGCTCTTCTCTCCAACGCTCCCCTTTAGGCCGGCGCTCTCCGCGTCGGCCTTTTTTCTGCTCGCAGCGTCTGGTCGAGACGGCCGAGCGAATCTCTTGTTAACCACGACGGCGACTCCGCCCAAAAATGCATGGCAGCTCTGCAGCATGGAATCGCTGCGCCATCGCCGCATTCTGCCGCTGCCGTGACGAAATCTTGCCGCCTTTGCCGAGCTTCTCCCCGCCTTCCCAAGACGACGGACGAAGGAGCTTTAATGTCGTTATTGACGAGAATGTTTGCGGTTTCGATTCTGGTTGCCGCATCGGCGCTCGCGCCGCATGCAAGCGCCCTGGCTGAAACCGGTCGCGCGTCGTGGTACGCGCTGACATCCAAAACAGCGTCGGGCGAGATGTGCGACCCGACCGCAATGACCGCGGCGCATCGTACGTTGCCGTTCGGCACGCGGGTCAAAGTCGAGAATCTCAAGAACGGCCGCTCGGTTGTGGTGCGCATAAACGACCGTGGTCCTTTCATCCGCGGCCGCGTGATCGACGTCACCAAAGGCGCCGCAGCACGGCTCGGATTCGTGCGCAAAGGCGTCACGGATGTGCGCCTGACTGTACTGTCTAAAGACTGATCCACCCCCACCTACAGCAGACAGCCTGCCCCGCGGCGGCGCGATTCGCGCTTGCCGATGGGGCAGGCTTGTGCGAAGACTCGCAAGCGACGGCTCCGTCTGCGGAAGCCGGCGAGGTTGGATGGGCTTTGAGGATTTGATTTTTCGCCCGACCGCTATAGACGATTCCTCTCCGAAGACGGCACGCACGCTCGCGCCGGTTGGCCTCGCTTTTTGAGGTCGGGCCAGGCAAAAAACCCCAATTCTTCGAGAGGACTTAGTTGATGATCGACAACGGTAACCACGACGACGACGACGATTTTGAGGATCGTCGCAGCGATCGTGAGCGTGACCGTAGTCGCGGTCCCCGGCGCGGCGGGCAACGGGAATTCGGCGGTGAGCACGACTTTGGCGGCGACGTGCCGCCGAGTCCCGGTGGCTACGGTGACCGCGGCGGATACGGCGACCGGGACGGCGGCTATCGCGGAGGTGGTGGCGGTTATCGCGGTGGTGGCGGTGGCGGCGGTTACCGCGGCGGCGGTGGCGGAGGCTATCGTGGCGGCGGCGGTGGCGGTGGTTATCGCGGCGACCGTGAGGGCGGCGGCGGTGGCGGAGGCTATCGTGGCGGCGGAGGTGGCGGCGGCTATCGTGGCGATCGCGAGGGCGGCGGCGGTGGCGGCGGTTACCGCGGCGGCGGTGGTGGCGGCGGCTACCAGGACCGCGAACCGCGCGAGCGTGGCCCACGGCAGAACGGCACGCTGAAGTTCTTCAACAACGACCGCGGCTTCGGGTTCATCACACCGGAATCCGGTGGCAAGGATGTGTTTGTCCACATCTCGGCCATTGAGCGCTCCGGACTGCAGCAGATTCCGGAGGGCACGAAGCTCTCCTTCGAGACGGAAGAGGATCGCCGCGGCCGTGGCCCGCAGGCGGTGAACCTCCAAATCGTCGAGGAATAGACGACGCGTCTGAGCGCGTCCGGACGGCGGAGCATCGCTCCGCCGTTTTCTTTTGCGCCTGCCTAGCTAAGATTGTTGCAGAACCGCTGGATACGCGTGCAGGCCTCCTCAAGAAGTTCCGTGGCGGTCGCGTATGATACGCGGAAATTCGGCCCCAGGCCGAAAGCTCCGCCCTGCACGGCCGCGACACCCTCCGCCTCCAGAAGCTCGGTGACGAAGTCCTGGTCTGTCTCGATCTTATTGCCCGACGGCGCGCGCTTGCCGATCGTTCCCGCGCAGGACGGATAGGCGTAGAACGCGCCTTCCGGCGAAGGGCATTTGATGCCGTTCGCCTGGTTCAGCATCGACACGACAAGGTCGCGCCGCTCCCGGAACACTTCGCGGCATCTCGGGATGAAGTCCTGCGGCCCGTTGAGCGCTTCCGTCGCTGCCCATTGCGCGATCGAGCACGCACCCGATGTCTGCTGGCTCTGGATCATCGTCATCGCCTTGATAAGCGCGTCGGGCCCGGCGGCATAGCCGATGCGCCAGCCGGTCATGGCATAGGCCTTCGACACACCGTTCATCGTCAGCGTCCGCTCCGTGAGCTTCGGCTCCACCTGCGCGACCGTGGCGAACGGCTCATCGGTGTAGAGCAGGTGCTCGTACATGTCGTCCGTCAGCACCCAAACATGCGGGTGCTTGAGAAGCACGTCGGTCAGCGCCTTTAGCTCCGCGGCCGTATAGGCGGCGCCGGATGGATTCGACGGCGCGTTGAAGACAAGCCACTTGGTGCGCTCTGTGATCGCAGCATCGAGCGCTTCCGGCGAAAGCTTGAAGCCCGTCTCGATCGGACAATCGACGAAGCGTGGCTCGCCGCCATTGATGAGCACCATCTCCGGATAGCTCACCCAATAAGGCGCCGGGATCAGCACCTCGTCGCCGGGATTCAGCGTCGCGACGAAGGCGTTGTAGAGGATCTGCTTGCCGCCGGTACCGACGATCACCTGCTCGGGACGATAGTCGAGCTCGTTCTCGCGGCGAAACTTTTCCGCAATCGCTTGCCTAAGCGGCATGATGCCGGGAACTGGCGGGTATTTCGTCTCGCCCCGGCGGATCGCGTCGATTCCGGCTTCTTTCACGTTGTCGGGCGTATCGAAATCCGGCTCGCCGGCGCCGAGCCCGATGACATCGCGGCCGGCGTCTTTCAAGTCGCGTGCCTTCTGCGCGACCGCGATGGTGGCAGATGGCTTGACCCGTGAAAGGCTGTCGGCAAGGAAGCTCATGGCCGCTCCGTGACATATGGCTAGAGGTGAGGGACGGTGGCGGACCCTATTGCCCGGCCGCTGCCATCGCAAGCGCGAAGCGTATCCGCGAGAGTTGATTCTTCAAACAGGGCCCGAGGAACGGCGATGAACCTCTATCAGCTCGCACGTGACCATGAGGAGAAGGTCGGCCCGATCGGCGTGACGCTGATCGGCGCGGGGAAGTTCGGCTCCATGTTCCTGGCGCAGCTTCCCACCATGCCGGGCATTGCGCTGCGCGCCATCGTTGACCTCCATCCCGCGCGCGTTCGCGACAACCTCCCCGGCCTTGGCTGGGACGCGGAGCGCATCGCCGCCGTTCATTTGAGCGACGATTTGGACGAGGCTGTGGGCCGCGACGATATCGCCGTTGTCGTCGACGCAACGGGCGACCCGGCCGCCGGTATCGCGCATGCGCTGAAGGCCATCGCCGCGGGAAAGCACATCGTCATGGTCAACGTGGAAGCCGACGTGTTGGCCGGTCCGGCGTTAGCCGCGCGCGCCAGGCAGTCAGGCGTCGTCTATTCGCTTGCCTATGGCGACCAGCCGGCACTGATCGCTGAGCAGATCGACTGGGCACGTGCCTCCGGCTTCAAGGTCGCCGCCGCCGGCAAGGGCACCAAATACCTGCCGCAATACCATGCCTCCACGCCCGATACGGTCTGGGATCATTTTGGCTTGCCGCCGGAGGAGGCGCACGCCGCCGGCATGAACGCGCAGATGTTCAACTCCTTCGTCGACGGCACCAAGTCGGCGATTGAGATGGCGGCCGTCGCCAACGCCTGCGGTCTGGACGTGCCGGCCGACGGGCTCAGCTTCCCGCCCGCCGGCGCCGATGATCTCGCCGAAGTGCTCGGGCCTCGCGCCACGGAGAACGGCATCGTTGAAGTCGTCTCCTCGCTCAACCGCGACGGCACCGATGTGTCGCGCGATCTGCGCTGGGGCGTCTATGTCGTGATTGAGGCGCTGAGCGACTACGCGGCGCAGTGCTTCGAGCATTACGGCATGAAGCCCGCGCATGGCAGCCGCTACGCGGCCATGTATCGGCCGTTCCATCTGGTCGGCTCCGAACTCGGCATCTCGATCTACTCAGCGGTTCTACGCGGCGAGGCGACGGGCGCCCCGACCGCCTGGCGCGGCGACGCTGTTGCGGTCGCTAAAGGCGATCTGCAGGCCGGCGGGCGACTTGACGGGGAGGGCGGCTATTCGGTCTGGGGCAAGCTCATCCCGGCGCAGGCCAGTGTCGATTCATCAGCGCTGCCAATCGGACTGGCCAAGGATATTCGTTTGACCCGCAACGTCGCCGCCGGTGAGATCGTCCGCATGAGCGATGTAGAACTCGACGAGACGAGCCAAGCCGTCAAGCTGCGCCGCGAGGCGGAGCGCTTCTTGGGCTGATGCTCACGCTCTACTCGCAGCAAGGCTCCGGCAACGCCTACAAGCCGCGCCTTTTGATGGCGCTGCTGGGTATTCCGTTCCGCATCGTTGAGATCAACACCTATGACGGCTCCACCCGGAAGCCCGATTTCCTGGAGAAGAACCCGATCGGCAAAGTGCCGGTCCTTGAGTTTCCCGACGGACGGCGTCTAGCGGAATCCAATGCCATTCTGCTGCATCTGGCGGAGGGCACGTCCTATCTGCCGAACGACACATTCGATCGCGCCAAGGCCTATGAGTGGCTGTGCTTTGAGCAATACAGCCACGAACCCGCAATCGCCGTGCGCCGTTCAATCCTCACCGCGTCGGAACGCGCGCATCTGCGCACGCCGGAACGGCTGGCGGAACTCCTGGAGGCCGGCAACAGTGCTTTGGCGATCATGGAGAAGCGGCTCGCCGATGCCGAGTGGCTCGCCGGCGATAGCTACTCCATCGCCGACATCGCGCTCTATGCTTACACGCATGTGGCAGGGGAGGGCGGCTTCGACCTCAGCGCCTATCCGGGGATTAGCGCGTGGCTCGGCCGCGTCGCATCCGATCCCGGCCACGTCGCGATCGACTGGCGGCCGGGCTCGTCATGAGTGCGTCGTAGAGTTTGCCTAAGCCTTGAAAGCGATCCGCGTGATCTCGTAGCTGCGCGCGCCGCCGGGCGCGGTGACTTCGACGGAATCACCCTTGCTCTTGCCGATCAGCGCACGCGCGATCGGCGAGGAGATTGAGATACGCCCCTTCTTCACGTCGGCTTCCATGTCGCCGACGATGCGATAGACCTTCTTCTCTTCGGTGTCCTCGTCGAGTAGCGAGACCGTGGCGCCGAACTTGACCGTGTCGCCGGAGAGCTTGGAGACGTCGATCACCTCAGCGCGGCTGAGCTTGTCCTCAAGCTCCGCGATACGCCCTTCGTTGAGGCTCTGCGCTTCCTTTGCCGCGTGATATTCCGCGTTCTCCGAGAGATCGCCATGCGAGCGGGCGTCCGATATCGCCTGAATGATGCGCGGACGCTCCTCCGATGTGAGGCGCTTCAGCTCAGCCTCCAGCGCTGCATGCCCGCCTGCGGTCATGGGCACCTTTTCCATCCCAACCTCCAATGCCCCGGTCCTGCCGGGGCAACAAAAAACCAGGGCATTCCGCGGAAACGGAACACCCCGTACTTGTTTCTCTCAGGCGGCTTCAAAGTAAGATTGTAGCGGCCGGACTTCAAGCTGGCCGGTGAGCAGCGCCTCAATGCCAAGGGCTGCCGCACTTGCACCCGCAAGGGTTGTAAAATACGGAACCTTGTTTAGAAGCGCTTCGCGCCTGAGAGAACGGCTGTCGGTGAGGGCTTGAGCCCCTTCAGTGGTGTTGATCACCAACTGAACCTCGCCGTTCTTGATAGCATCCACGATATGTGGCCGGCCTTCAAGCACCTTGTTGATCTTCGCGCAGGGGATGTTCTGATCCCCCAGAAATTTCTGAGTTCCGCCCGTGGCGATGATCCGGAAACCGAGATCGACGAGCCGGCGGATCGGCTCAACCACCCGCGGCTTGTCGGTGTCACGCACCGACACGAACACCATGCCGCCGCTCGGCAGCTTCATCCCGGCGCCGATCTGGCTCTTGGCGAAGGCCACCGGAAAGGCGGCGTCAATGCCCATCACTTCTCCTGTCGACTTCATCTCCGGGCCGAGAACAGTGTCGACATGCGGGAAGCGGGCGAACGGGAACACCGCCTCCTTGATGGCCATCTGACGAGGGCTCGGCGGCGTCAGTTCAAAGTCCTTCAGCCGCGCGCCGGCCATGATCTTGGCGGCGATCTTGGCGATCGGCAGACCGATGGCCTTGGCGACGAAGGGCACCGTGCGCGAGGCGCGCGGGTTCACCTCCAGCACATAAATCTCGCCGTCCTTCACAGCATATTGCACGTTCATCAGGCCGCCGACTTCAAGCGCCTTGGCGAGCTCGACCGTCTGGCGCTCAATCTCAGCGATCGTCTCCGCCGCCAACGAATGCGGCGGCAACGAGCAGGCGGAATCGCCGGAATGAATCCCGGCTTCTTCGATATGCTCCATGACGCCGCAGATGAAGACGTCCGTGCCATCCGACAAAGCGTCGACATCGACCTCGGTCGCATCGGAGAGATAGGAATCGATCAAGACGGGTGACGTGCCCGACACCACGACAGCGTCTTTGATGTAGCGCTCAAGCTGGCCCGGATCGCGAACGATCTCCATGGCGCGGCCGCCGAGCACATAGGATGGACGGATCACCAACGGATAGCCGATGCGCTCCGCCACGGCGCGGGCTTCCTCCACCGAACGGGCAATGTCGTTCTTCGGCTGCCGCAAGCCCAGGCGATCGAGCAGCGACTTGAAGCGATCGCGGTCCTCAGCCAGATCGATCATGTCGGGTGACGTGCCAAGGATCGGGACATTCGCCCGCTGCAATGCATGCGCCAGGCCGAGCGGCGTCTGCCCGCCGAACTGAACGATCACGCCGAGCAGGCTGCCGCGCGACTGCTCGACATGCACGATCTCCAGGACGTCTTCAGCCGTCAGCGGCTCGAAATAGAGGCGATCGGACGTGTCGTAATCAGTCGACACCGTCTCCGGATTGCAATTGACCATGATCGACTCAAAGCCCGCCTCGTCGAGCGCGAAGGCCGCATGGCAGCAGCAATAGTCAAACTCGATGCCCTGACCGACACGGTTCGGCCCGCCGCCGAGAATGATGACCTTGCGCTTCTCCGAGGGCTGCGCCTCGTTCTCAAGCGCATCGCCGAAGGGCGTCTCGTAAGTGGAGTACATGTAGGCCGTCGGCGCGGCGAACTCCGCCGCGCAGGTGTCGACGCGCTTGTAGACCGGGCTCACCTCAAGCCGGCGACGATGGGCGCGGACGTCGGCTTCGCTGACGTCAGCAAGCTTCGCCAGCCGCGCGTCGGACAGACCGAGCGCTTTGATCTGCCGCATGAGCTTGACGCTCTCCGGAAGGCCATGCTCGCGGACGCGCGCCTCACAATCCACGATGCGCTTGATCTCGCGCAGGAACCAATGGTCGATGCGGCAGGACTGGTAGACCAGCTCAAGGTCGAAACCACGCCTCAGCGCTTCTGCGACCGTGAGAATGCGGTCCGGGCGCGGCGTTGCGAGTGCGGCCCGAACGGCGTTCTCGTCATCGCCGAGGCCGAGATCCGGAATGTCCACCTCGTCCAAGCCGGAGAGACCCGTCTCCAATCCGCGCAGCGCCTTTTGCAGCGATTCGGCGAACGTGCGGCCGATGGCCATCACCTCGCCGACCGATTTCATCGATGTGGTCAGCACAGAATCGGCGCCGGGGAATTTCTCGAACGTGAAGCGCGGGATCTTGGTGACGACGTAATCGATCGTCGGCTCGAATGACGCCGGCATGGCGCCATGCGTGATGTCGTTCTCCAGTTCGTCGAGCGTGTAGCCGACGGCAAGCCGCGCGGCGACCTTGGCGATGGGAAAGCCCGTCGCCTTGGAGGCAAGAGCCGACGACCGCGACACGCGCGGATTCATCTCAATCACGACCAGGCGCCCGTTATCCGGGTTGATCGCGAACTGGACGTTGGAGCCGCCGGTCTCCACGCCGATCTCGCGCAACACGGCGATCGAGGCGTCGCGCATCAGCTGATATTCTTTGTCGGTGAGCGTCAGCGCCGGTGCGACCGTTATGGAATCGCCGGTATGCACGCCCATCGGGTCGACGTTCTCGATGGCGCAGATGATGATGCAATTGTCGTCCCGGTCGCGGACGACCTCCATCTCGTACTCTTTCCAGCCGAGCACGGATTCTTCGATCGCCACCTCATGCGTGGGCGAAGCGTCGAGGCCGCCGAGTACCACGTCGTAGAGCTCGTCGAGCGTGTAGGCGATGCCGCCGCCCGTGCCGCCAAGCGTGAAGGACGGCCGGATAATCGCCGGCAGGCCGGTCTCCTGCACGGCACGAAGCGCTTGAAGCTGCGCCGTCAGACGATGCTCGTCGCGCCTCAGCCGCTCGCCGGCATTCCAATCCGCATGGAAGGCGGCCAAAGCCTTTGTCCGCGCCGGGCCGTCGGGAAAGTCGCGGTCGATTGCCGCCATCCGCGTTTCATATTCTTCGCGGAACCGCTTCTTCAGCTCCGACGTGTTGACGAAGGTGGCCCGCGGCGTGGCCAGGCCGATCTTGTCCATCGTCTTGCGGAAGAGCTCGCGGTCCTCCGCCTTGTCGATCGCCTCCGCCGTGGCGCCGATCATCTCCACGCCGAATTTCTCAAGCACGCCCATACGCCTCAGCGACAGCGCCGTGTTGAGCGCCGTCTGTCCGCCCATGGTGGGGAGCAGCACGAGCTTGTCGTCGGGTCGCTCGGTGCGCTCCTTCTCGATGATCTTCGCCACCACCTCCGGCGTGATCGGCTCGATATAGGTCGCGTCCGCCAACTCCGGGTCGGTCATGATCGTGGCCGGATTGGAGTTGACCAGGACGATGCGATAGCCTTCCGCCTTCAGTGCTTTGCACGCCTGCGTTCCGGAATAATCGAACTCGCAGGCTTGGCCGATGACGATCGGCCCGGCGCCGATGATGAGAACGGTGTCGATATCAGTGCGTTTGGGCATGGCGTGCGGCGTGCGAAGCCCCGGTGCGGCGGCACCGCCCGGGGCCCGAATCTTCTAGGGTTTCAGGTCAGGTCGGCCTTATAGGGGAACGGCCGGAAGCGCGTAACCCCGCGACGCCGTAAAGGTGCGCTCCGAATTGCCGCATGCTCCGACCAGACGAGTGCGGCGGCCAACGCAGCGCTGCGACCGGTTGCAAAGAAGGAGGCGTCTGATGAAGGCCGTCATTTGCGAGCGCTACGGAGGGCCGGAAGTCCTGAAGCTCGTCGATGTGCCGAAGCCGGAGCCGAAGGCCAACGAAGTCCTCATCAAGATCCACGCCACAACCGTCAATTCAGGCGACGCGCGGGTGCGCGCGCTCCGTGTTCCGCTCGGGCTCGGCATCGTGGTGCGGCTTTCGATGGGCGTCTTCCGGCTGAAGCAGCCGATCCTCGGCTTCGATCTTGCCGGCGAGGTGGAGGCCGTCGGCAGCGCGGTGACCCGATTCAAGCCCGGCGACCGCGTGGTCGGGGCCGGCGACTTCACGTTGGGCTGCCATGCCGAATATCGGTGCCTGCTGGAGGATGGGGCGCTGGTGCACAAGCCTGAGAGCCTGACCTATGCCGAAGCCGTCTCGCTGAGCTTCGGTGGCTCCACGGCAGCGGACTTCTTCTCGCGGGCGGGGCTGAAGAGCGGCGAGGCCGTTCTGATCAACGGCGCGTCCGGTGCGGTGGGAACGGCCTCTGTGCAGATCGCCAAGTATCACGGCGCCGCGGTGACCGGCGTGGCGAGCGCGGCGAATCTGGAGCTCGTCGCGTCGCTCGGCGCCGACCACGTGATCGATTACGCGAAGGAAGACTTCGCGAAGAGCGGCGCGACCTACGACGTCATCATGGATACGGTCGGCAATGCCCCGTTCTCGCGGGTGAAGGGATCGCTGAAGCCGGGTGGGCGGTTTCTGATGATCACTGGCAACGTGCCGCAGATGATCGAGGCAGCGCTCCGCAAACAGGTGATCGGCGGTGTGGCGAATGCGTCCGATCCGGTCTTCGGCGAACGGCCGTTCGATTACCTCATGCGGCTCGCCGAGGAGGGGGCGCTCAAGCCGGTCATCGACCGCACCTATCCGCTGGAGGAGATCGCCGCCGCACACGCCTATGTCGACACCGGGCGCAAGAAAGGCAGCGTGGTGATCGAGGTGGTGCCCGCCTAAGCCGCGTCGGGCCTAGGCCGCTTCTTGGCTGCGAGCGCTCGACTTCTTGCGGCCGGCTTTGTCGTCGTAGTGCGGCGTTGCCGCCGATGCGTCCCTTGTGGACCTGCCATCAAAGCCCTCCACACCAATGGACAACGCATAGCAGGCGAGCTCGACGGTCTTGGGGATCACGACCGTCTTGGAGCCGCGCCGACCGGTCTCGTAATATTGGATCATCCGCTTCTTCAGGCCGAGCTTCTCCGCGGCCTCTTTTTGCTTCAGGCCGAGTGACTTGCGCCAAGCCTTGAACTCAGGCGAATCCATGCCCTGCTCCTCGGAGCGAAGACCTGCCACGCCAATACGACAATCGGGTGACGGCTAAGCAATGTCGGCGCCCCCGGGGGCTTGCGGCATATCCGTGGCTGGCCGATCCTGGCAGCCGAAAGATAAGGACAGGACGGCGGCATGAAGTGGCGCGGGCGGCGGCAAAGCACAAACATCCGGGACCTAAGGGGGTCGAGGGGCACGGGGCGATTGGGCCGCCGGATGGGCGGCAGGCTCCGCAGGCGGCCGATCCGCATGGGGCGCGCCGGCGGTGGCAGCATTGGCATGCTGATCGTCGTTCTGATCGTTGCCTACGCATTGGGGATCAATCCGCTGGAGCTTCTGTCCGGCGGCAGCTCGCTCACGCCCACCACGACTACCCAACAGACCGCGCAGCCCGCCGCAGACGATGAGATGCGCGCCTTCGTCGCCACCGTCCTGGCCGACACGGAGGACACCTGGTCGGCGGTCTTCGCGGCAGCCAATGAGGATTATCCCGAACCCAGGCTGACGCTCTTCACCGGTTCGGTGTCGTCACGCTGCGGATTTGCCAGCGCCGCCACCGGGCCGTTCTACTGTCCGGCGGATAAGAACATCTACATCGACCTCAGCTTCTACGATCAGCTGCAGCGGCGCTTCGGCGCGCCCGGCGATTTCGCGCAGGCCTATGTGCTGGCGCACGAGGTCGGCCATCATCTGCAAAACGTGCTGGGGATTCTGCCGAAGGTGCGCGAAGCGCAACGCGGCCTCAGCAAGGCGGAGGCCAACGTACTGCAAGTGCTCACGGAGCTGCAGGCCGATTGCTTCGCCGGGATTTGGGCGCATCACACCGAGCGGCGCGGGCTCTTGGAGGCCGGCGACATTGAGGAGGCGCTGACGGCGGCGGCGGCGATCGGCGACGACACCTTGCAGAAGCAGGCGCAAGGCTACGTCGTGCCCGACAGCTTCACGCACGGGACGTCAGCGCAGCGGGTCGAATGGTTCCGCCGCGGCCTCAACGCGGGAACCATCAAGGCCTGCGATACGTTTTCGGAGGGGGTTTAGCGGCGGCCGCTTTGACCGAAAGCGACCGCCACCGAATTTGGCCTGCGCGCCTCACATGCCGGTTTTGATCCGCCCTTCGACTACGTCGCGGCCATGGGGACGGTCGCGCCGAAGGTCGAGGGGCGGATCAAGACCAGCATGTAAGGCGCGTAGGCCAAATTCGGTGGCGGTCGCTTTCGGTCAAAGCGGCCGCCGCTAAGCACCTTCCGAAAACGTA
>JANQRH010000021.1 GCA_028284625.1 Afifellaceae bacterium
AGACGACGGTTCGCGTATTTCTTGATGATCGTCGGTTGTTCGCTCGCCATTGAGCACCTCTTCCGCCCATCGGACAGTTTCGTGAAAGATAGGGACGAAAAGGGGCGTGGGTCTAGCTATTTCGCAAATGCGGTAAGCGAGGGCCGTTGTTTTTGCTGCGCCGCCGTTGACAGGGATCAAGACGAGCAGATTTAACCATATTAGGCTGTCGTCCCCAATTGGCGGACCGCAAACGGAGGTTCTTGTGACGGATATTGTCATTGCCAGTGCCGCGCGCACGCCGGTCGGCTCATTTAACGGCGCTTTCGCTACATTGCCCGCCCACGACCTTGGCGCCGTGGCCATCAAAGGCGCGCTGGAGCGTGCCGGCGTCGCCCCTGAGGAGGTGACGGAGGTCATCATGGGGCAAATTCTCACCGCCGCGCAGGGGCAGAACCCGGCGCGTCAGGCCGCCATGGCGGCTGGCATTCCCAAGGAGAAGACCGCCTGGGGGCTCAATCAGCTCTGCGGTTCGGGCCTGCGCGCCGTGGCGATCGGCATGCAGCAGATCCAGACCGGCGATGCCGATATCATCGTGGCCGGCGGGCAGGAATCGATGTCGGCGGCGCCGCATGCCGCGCATCTACGCCCAGGCGTCAAGATGGGCGACTATTCCATGGTCGATACGATGATCAAGGACGGCCTCTTGGATGCCTTCAACGGCTATCACATGGGCGTCACGGCCGAGAACGTCGCCAAGCAGTGGCAGATCACGCGCGACCAGCAGGACAATTTTGCCGTGGCCTCTCAGAACAAAGCTGAAGCTGCGCAGAAGGCCGGCCGCTTCAAGGACGAGATCGTCGCCGTCACGGTCAAGACCCGCAAGGGCGAGGTCGTGACGGAGGACGATGAGTACATCCGCCACGGCGCAACGCTGGAGAGCGTCGCCAAGCTGCGTCCGGCCTTCGACAAGGAAGGATCGATCACCGCGGCCAATGCGTCAGGGATCAACGACGGCGCCGCAGCCGTCGTCGTCATGACCGCCAAGGAAGCGGAGAAGCGCGGGATCGAACCGATGGCGCGCATCGTCTCATGGGCGACGGCGGGCGTTGATCCGGCGATCATGGGAACGGGGCCGATCCCTGCCTCGCGGGCAGCGCTTGAAAGGGCCGGCTGGACCAAGGACGACCTCGACCTGGTGGAAGCCAACGAGGCGTTCGCCGCTCAGGCTTGTGCGGTCAACAAGGAACTCGGCTGGGATACTGAGAAAGTCAACGTCAATGGCGGCGCCATCGCCATCGGCCATCCGGTCGGTGCCTCCGGCGCGCGCGTTCTGAATACGCTGCTTTTTGAGATGAAGCGTCGTGACGCCAAGAAGGGACTTGCAACATTGTGCATCGGCGGGGGCATGGGCATCGCCATGTGCGTCGCGCGCGACTAAGCTTTGAACCGGCGCCGCAGAGCGCCGGCACAAAATAAGGCCGTCACACCAACGGACGGTCACATAGGGAGGAGCCCATGGGTAGGGTCGCGCTCGTCACTGGCGGCACGCGCGGAATTGGTGCTGCCATTGCAAAAGGCCTGAAAGAGGCGGGCCATCAGGTCGTCGCCACTTTCGCCGGCAATACGGAACGCGCGGAGGCCTTCCGTGAAGAGACGGGCATAGCGGTCCATCAATGGGATGTCGCCGACGAGGCCGCCTGCGCGGCAGGCGTCAAGGCGGTGGAGGCCGATATCGGGCCAGTCGACATTCTGGTCAACAATGCCGGCATCACGCGCGACGGCTGGTTTCACCGCATGGACCACGCCGCGTGGTCGGCCGTCATCCATACCAATCTCGATTCCATGTTCACGATGACACGGCCGGTCATTGAGGGCATGCGGGAGCGCGGGTTCGGCCGCGTAATCAACATCTCGTCCGTCAACGGCCAGAAGGGCCAGATGGGGCAGGTGAACTATTCCACCGCCAAGGCCGGCATTATCGGTTTCACCAAAGCGCTGGCGCTGGAGAACGCGCGCAAGGGGATAACGGCGAACTGCATCTGCCCTGGCTACACGGACACCGACATGGTGTCGGCCGTGCCGGAGAAGGTGCTGGAGGGCATTCTTTCTCAGATACCGGTGGGGCGGCTCGGCGCCGCCGATGAAATCGGCGCACTCGCCGTTTATCTGGCCTCCGACGCCTCCGCCTTCATGACGGGGGCGGTGCTGTCGATCAATGGCGGGCAGTATATGGCGAACGGGTGATCCTGGGCGTCATCCGCGCGCCGCAAAGGGGGCAGACATAGCGACAGACGCGCCGGCGGCGGCGCGCCCTTCGCGCGGCACGAAATCGGCGACGCTGACCGGCTTTGCCGCCATTCTCATGTGGTCGCTTCTGGCGCTGTTCACCGCAGCGAGCGGTTCAGTGCCGCCGTTCCAGCTTGCCGCCATGTGCTTTGCGGTGGGCGGCGCTGTCGGGTTGGCCTGGATTGCCGCGGAGCGCCGCTGGCGCGACCTCGTTCAGCCGTGGCCGGTCTGGATGCTCGGCGTGGCGGGGCTCTTCGGCTATCACGCGCTCTACTTCACGGCGCTCAGAAACGCGCCGCCGGTTGAAGCCGGCCTCATCGCCTATCTCTGGCCGCTTCTGATCGTGGTGTTCTCGGCGCTTCTGCCGGGGGAGCGGCTTCGCTGGTTTCACCTGGCGGGTGCAGCGCTAGGCTTGGTCGGCACGGTGCTGATCGTCGGCCGCGGTGGGTTGGCGTTTGAGGCGCGGTATGGGCTCGGCTATCTGGCGGCGCTCGGTTGTGCACTCACCTGGTCGACCTATTCGGTCGTGTCACGGCGTTTTCGTAACGTGCCGAGCGCCATCGTCGCCGGCTATTGCGTGGCCACAGCCGTGCTTGCAGCTTTGGCGCATCGGTTGTTTGAGACGACGGTTTGGCCCGCCGACATTGGTGAATGGCTGGCGGTGCTCGGCCTCGGGCTGATGCCGGTCGGCGCCGCGTTCTACGTCTGGGATCACGGCGTCAAGCGCGGCGATATCCAGCTCCTCGGCGCGGCAAGCTACGTCGCGCCGCTTCTGTCCACGCTGATCCTGATCCTGGCGGGCTTCGGCGTTTTCACCTGGTCTATCGCGGCCGCGGCGTTGCTCATCACCGGCGGGGCGATGCTGGCGTCGAAGGGGATGTTCAGGCGCCGCGGGTGAGGGGCCGTTTCCGTCGCGGCCAACCCACTGTCGTCATTGCCGGGCTTGACCCGGCAATCCACTTCTCAAGTCCTACGGAATGGATGCCCGGATCAAGTCCGGGCATGACGACAAAGAACGACGAGGCTCTGCATTCTTCCTTCAGCTGTCCGGTTCCCAGCCCGGCGGTGCAAGCTCAAAGCCGGACGTCTCAAAGCCCGGCGCGACGGTGCAGCCGACCAGCGTCCACTCGCCGAGGCTCTCAGCCGATTGCCATGCGCCTTGCGGCACCAGCGCCTGCGGCCGTTCCCCGGCCACCAAATCGGCGCCAAGCGTCACGGATGTCCCGGCCTCTCCCTCAGGCACAACGCGCAGCGTGAGCGGCGCGCCGGCGTAGAAGTGCCATACTTCCGCGACGTCCAGGCGGTGCCAATGCGAACGCTCGCCGCGGCGCAGGAAATAGTAGATGGCCGTGGAGTGCGCCCGGCCGTCATGACCCTGCGGGTCGCGGAAGGTCCGGCGGAAGTGGCCTCCTTCCGGATGCGGCTCAAGGCCGAGGAGGCTGATCAGATCGTCGGCGGAGAGCTGCGCCATCCTCAAAACTTGTCCTTGCGCGTGCGGATCTCGGAGAAGACTTTGGCGGGGCTCGCGTTCTCCATCTCAATGGCCGCCATCAGAGCTGGCTCATCGGCGCGCAGGAACGGGTTGGTGGCTTTCTCCTGCGCGATGGTCGTGGGCAGCGTCGGCTTGTCCTCCTCGCGAAGCGCCTCGACCTCGGCGACGCGCGCCTTCAGTGCGGCGTTCTCCGGCTCCACCGTCAGCGCGAACTCTCCGTTGGCGAGCGTATATTCGTGACCGCAATAGAGCGTCGCGTCGTCGGGCAGGTCGCGGACCTTCAGGATGGACGTCCACATCATGTCGTGGTCGCCTTCAATCACCCTCCCGCAGCCGAGCGAGAAAATCAGATCGGCGGCGAAGACCAACTTCTGCTCGGGCAGCCAGTAGGTGATGTGGTCAAGCGTGTGTCCCGGCGTGGCGATCACCCGGACTTCGGCGCCGGCCCACTTGAATGCGTCGCCGTCCTTGACGGTGCGGTCGTACATGCCCGTTTCCGACGCGCTCGCCTCCGGCCCGACCACCTCGCAATCATAGGCCGCCTGCAAAGCGGGAATGCCCTCAATGTGGTCGAAGTGCTTGTGGGTGACCAGGATATGGCTGAGCTTCCAGCCGCGCTCCTTCAGCACGGCCTCGATGGCGTCGGCTTCGGGCGCGTCGATGGATAAGGTGGCGCCGCTTTGCGGATCGTGCACCAGCACCGCGAAATTGTCGGAGCGGGCGGGAACCTGCACCACCTCAAAGTCACTCATCCTGGCCTCCTGGCTGCCGCGTTTTGTTTCGGTCGCGCGATCTTAACGCTTTGGCGTTTGTCATAAAGGCCGCGCCTGCGCGGCCGCGGCGCTGTACGCCTCGACCCGGCGGGCAAGGCGGGGGATAATGCGCTCATGTATCTCGATGTCGTTGATATGCGCGACTTCTACGCCACCCCGCTGGGGCGGATGGTGGCGCGCCAGCTCGGGCCGGTCGTGACGTCGCTGGTTGAGGTTCATTCCGGCACGCGCGTACTCGGATTCGGTTTTGCGACGCCCTATCTCGACAACATCGACGGCACGGAACGGCGTCTGGCCTTTATGCCGGCCGGGCAGGGGGTGATCGATTGGCCGTCCGGCAACGGCTCGGCCACGGCGTTGGTGGAGGAGGATTCCCTGCCGCTGCCGGATTCCAGCATCGATCTGGCGCTGCTTGTCCATGCGCTGGAAATGTCGCCGCGGCCGCATGAGCTGATGGCGGAGACCCGACGCGTACTGACCAGCGGCGGGCGGCTGATCATCGTCACGACGAACCGGCAGGGTCCGTGGGCCCGCTCCGACATCTCGCCGTTCGGCTTCGGGCGACCTTATTCGCGCTCGCAGATCAGGAGCCTTTTTGCCGAAGCCGGCTTCGAGGCTGAAGCCTGGGAGACGGCGCTCCATATGTGGCCGTCGGCGCGGCGGCCGCTGATCGGCGCGTCAGCGGCCTTCGATCGCATCGGGCGGCGGGTGTGGCCGGCCTTTGCCGGCGTGTTCGTCGTCGCCGCGGTGAAGCGCAATGTGCAGGGCGTCGGTGCGCGCAAGCTGCAACTTGCCCCGGCGCTGCGTCCCGCCTTCGGGCGTCCGGCGGGGGCGGTTGGGCGTGAGGGGCTAGAATAGACTGGCTTAGGCGCTACGAGACTAGGCGAGCTTGGAACAATATGAAGCAGGTGTTCACACAGGAGCAGCTCCAGGCGATAGCGGACGCGCTCGGTCATACAACCGAGGGCCTTACGGGCTCCGAAATCGCGCACCTTTTAAGAAGTGCAAGAATTGCCGACACGGATCCAGAGCTCACCAAACGCCACAGGCTCTACAATGCCTTTGTCCATGATCAAAACCGGCGTAAAAACCGCACTCACATCATCGCCTTCATTCGAAAGGCAATGAAGCCGCCACGTTTCACACGCGAGCCCACGCGGTTCGAACCGATGCGCTTGAATCTCAATCGGGCCCTTGCTTTTGCTGGTCTGCTTGTCACCGAAGCCGGTGAACTCAGATCATCAGACGCGGCGGCGACGCTGACTCAAGCGATGCGTAGGGCGCAAGAGCTTAGGGCCGGCCTAGAACAGCGCGGTGTCCACGAGGACGTGCTTAGGTTTTGTCGTGAGGAGCTGCTAGCGGACAACTACTTTCACGCTGTCCTGGAGGCGGTGAAAAGCGTAGCAGACAAACTGCGCACAAGAACCGGCCTAACCGACGATGGCGCCATTTTGGTGGACCGCACCTTCGCAGGGTCAGTCCCTCTTCTGGCGATTAATCCCCTTCAAACAAAGAGCCAGCAGGATGAGCAAAAAGGATTTGTGAATCTGCTGAAGGGCACCTTCGGAATGTTTAGGAACCCGACTGCGCACGAGGCCAAGATCAAATGGAACATGTCGAAGGAGGACGCAGAGGATTTGCTTTCGTTGGTCTCACTAATCCATCGGAGGATTGACGGTTCCCAGATGCCGCCGCGAGTTTAACCACCGCAAAATCGGCACGCGGAGCTTTTCGTTCGTCCTAGTGATGCAGAAGCGAACTAGTGATCCAGAAGCGGATTTCCGACCTGGCCGGAAAGATCTTGGGGGATCGTGTCCTTACCGCCTCAGCAAGAAGATCGCCTGGTCAGCCAGAAGGTTCCACAGCGGCAGGCGGATCGCGCGGTTCATAATCCGCCCACTGCCGACGAGCGCCACGGCCTTCTCCACCTTCGCGTCGATCTCGTCCACGAGCGTAACGAAGTCGCGCACCGTGCAGAAATGGATGTTGGGCGTGTCGTACCAGCTATAGGGGAGATCTTGGGTGATCGGCATGCGGCCCTTCAGGACGAGCTGGCTGCGGATGCGCCAATTGCCGAAATTGGGAATGGAGACGACGACCTTCTCGCCTATGCGCAGGAGCTGCTCCAGAACGAGGCGCGGATTGTGCGTGGCCTGCAGCGTCTGGCTGAGGATGACGAAGTCGAACGCGTTGTCGGGATAAGTCGCAAGGTCGTGGTCGGCGTTGCCCTGCACGACGGAGAGACCGCGGGCCACGGCCTCGTTGACGCCCTTCTGCGACAGCTCAATGCCACGGCCGTCGACCTCTTTCTCGTCCTCCAGGCGTTGCAGAAGCGCGCCGTCGCCGCAGCCGATATCCAAGACACGCGCGCGCGGCGTGACGAAGCCGGTGATGACCTTCAGGTCGATCCGCTCCGGATGCGCGGCATCGGCCCGGCGCCGCATCTCCGTCGTCATGTGATGCCCTTGCGACGTGCTGCCGCCGACAAGAAGCCGGAGACCGTCTCAAACATTTCCGGCTCGTCGAGCAGGAAAGAATCGTGCCCGCGGTCGGTCTCGATCTCCACGAAGGAGACGTTGGCCGCCGCGGCGTTCAGCGCATGGACGATGGTGCGGTTCTCCGACGTCGGGAACAGCCAATCGGACGTGAAGGAGACGATGCAGAAGCGCGTCTTGGTGCCGCTGAAAGCGTTGGCCAGCACGCCGTCATAATCCTTGGCGAGGTCGAAATAATCCATCGCGCGGGTCATGTAGAGATAGGCGTTGGCGTCGAAGCGATCGACAAAGGTCATGCCCTGGTGGCGCAGATAGGATTCCACCTGGAAGTCGGCATCGAAGCCGAAGGCAAGCGTGGCGCGGTCCTGCAATTGGCGGCCGAACTTGCGGTGCAGCGCCTCATCGGAGAGGTAAGTGATGTGAGCGGCCATGCGTGCCACGGCGAGGCCCTTGCGGGGGCTGCCGCCGAGCTCGGCGTATTTGCCGCCCAGCCAG
This sequence comes from Afifellaceae bacterium, assembly GCA_028284625.1. GTDB lineage: Bacteria > Pseudomonadota > Alphaproteobacteria > Rhizobiales > Afifellaceae > DASWJZ01. The sequence continues at coordinate 7,524 of JANQRH010000021.1, forward strand.
TTGGGGTCGGCCATCACCGCCTGGCGGCCGACCTCGTGGAAGGCGATGTTCTGTGAGGAATGGCGCGCCGCGCAGGCGATCGGCACGGCGGCGAAGACACGCTCGGGATAACTCGCCGCCCATTGCAGCACCTGCATGCCGCCCATCGATCCGCCGATCACGCAGAGCACCTGATCAATACCCAGCCGATCGATGAGCATGGCCTGTGCCCGCACCATGTCGCGGACAGTGATGACCGGGAGGTCCAGCCCGTAAGGGTTGCCGGTGGCAGGATCGATGGAAGCCGGTCCGGTGGTGCCCATGCAGCCGCCGAGCACATTGGGGCAGATCACGAAGTAGCGGTCGGTGTCGATCGGCCGGCCCGGCCCAACCATCAACGACCACCAGCCCGGCTTGCCGGTCACTGGGTTGGCGCTGGCGGCGTGTTGGTCGCCCGTCAAGGCGTGGCAGATCAAGACGGCGTTCGACTTGTCGGCGTTCAGCTCGCCATAGGTCATGTAGGCGATCTGGAACGGCGACAGCGACACGCCGGCATCGAGCGGCAGCGGCTCGTCAGCGCCGAATTGCGCAATCAGGCTCGCCGGCCGGTCCGCCTGGGCGCGGGCCAGTTCTTCAATCTCGCCGACGGTCTCAAGCCGGGTCATGTTCTGAACGCCAGCCGCGCCCGCGGGTTGCGGGATCGTGCTTTTGGCTGGCGGCCTTTCGCGGCCATGGGGAAACCTCCAACAAAAAACCCCGGCCGCTTCTCTCAAAAGCAAAGACCGGGGGTTTCCCCTCCGGCCTTTTAGCGTTTCTTTATGGCGTGGTCGCAAGCCGGCCGGCACAAATCACCACGCGCCTTTTCGATAGCTGGTCGCGCCCCCGGCGTCAAATCTGGGCGTCAATTGTGCGCCAATCTGGGGCGATCCATCCGAAAACCGGTTTTCACTTTACGGATCGTGCTTTATGACGCGTGGCGCGCGCGGCGAGGGGGCGAAGAGGGCTGATATGGACAAGGCGGCGCCCGATCCGCTGCAGATTGTGCGAAATCGTATCGACGCGATCGATGAGGAGCTGCATCGGCTCCTGATCGAGCGCGCGAGCGTGATTGCGGAGCTCATCCAGATCAAAGGCACCAGCAAGCCGGGTGCAGCGTTCCGTCCTGACCGCGAGGCCGACATGATGCGGCGTCTCGCACAGCGTCATGACGGCGACCTGCCGTTCACGACGGTGGAGCATATCTGGCGCGAGATCATCACGGTCTTCACCGCCATGCAGGCGCCGTTCGGCGTGGTCGCCGGCCCGGCCGAGGATGCGCTCGCTCTGCGCGACACGATCCGCTTCTATTTCGGCTTCTCGGTTGCCGTGAAGGTGGCTGAAAGCAGCGAGGCGGCGGTGGCGGAAATCACTGCGTCCAAGCAGGACATTGCCGTGATCGCCGCCAATTCAGAAGCGCGATGGTGGGGCGGTCTCATCGGCGATGGAGCGCCGAAGGTCTACGCGAAGCTGCCTTTCGTGGAGATGCAATCGCGCCCGGCCGACTACCCGGCCTACGTCATCGGGCCGCCCCTCAAGGAAACGCCGGCGCCTGACATCAGGCTCCTTGCCGCACGGAACGCGCCGCGGCTGGAGGCCAGCATCCGTGGGTATGGCGGGGTCGTGGCGGCGCGCGCCGGCGACGATCTACTCGTGGAGTTGCCGGTTGCCGTGGCGCCCGGCGATGTCGCCGGCGAGGACGGCGTGAGCCTTGAAGCGGCGGTGGAGGTCGGTGGTTTCAGCCAGCCGATCCGCTTCGTGGCGGAGCGTGTCGCGTAACCGGGACAACGAACGTCACATGCGTAACAAAACACCGCAGCCTCGATCCGGCATTCTCGACATTGCGCCCTATGTGCCGGGCGACGACCGAAGCAGCGCGACGCGCGTCTTCAAGCTATCGTCGAACGAGACGCCGCTCGGCACCAGCCCGCGCGCGATGGAGGCCTATCGCGCCAACGCTGACAAGCTCCATGTCTATCCCGACGGTGCCTCCAATATTCTGCGCGAAGCGATCGGCGCGGCCTACGGCCTCAATCCAGAGCGCATCGTTTGCGGCAACGGGTCCGATGAGCTTCTGTCGCTGTTGGCGCAGGTCTATCTCGGCCCCGGCGATGAAGCGGTGATCTCTGAGCACGGCTTTCTTATGTACAAGATCGCGATCCTGGCTGCGGGCGGCACGCCTGTCGTTGTCAAGGAACGCGACGAAACGGCGGATGTCGACGCCATCCTGGCGGCGGTTACGCCGCGAACGCGGCTTGTTTATCTCGCGAACCCGAACAACCCGACCGGTACTTATGTGCCGTATGATGACGTGAAGCGGCTGCACGCGGCGCTGCCCGGCGATGTGCTGCTGGTGCTTGATGCGGCTTACGCGGAATATGTGCGTCGCAACGATTACGGCAGCGGCGTGGAGCTGGCGGCGGAGGCGGAGAACGTCGTGATGACGCGGACGTTCTCCAAGATCTACGGCCTCGCCAATCTCCGCATCGGCTGGGCCTATGGGCCGGCTGCCGTGATCGACGCGCTCAATCGTGCGCGCGGGCCGTTCAACGTCAACGGTCCGGCACTTGCCGCGGCTGCTGCGGCGGTGGCCGACCGGGCGCATATCGAGCGCGCAGTGGCGCACAACGATCAATGGCTCGATTGGTTGACGCGCGAGATCGCGGCGCTTGGCCTCCGCGTCACGCCGAGTATCGGCAATTTCCTGCTGATACATTTTCCCGATGAGCCGGGACGCGGTGCTGCGGAAGCCGACGCGCTTCTGCGGGAGCGTGGTTTCGTGCTCCGCCGGGTCACTGGCTACGGCTTTCCCAATGCGCTCAGGATGAGTGTTGGAACGGAAGAGGCCAATCGCGGCGTCGTTGCTACGCTCGCGGAGTTCATGGCGGGGGCGGGCACATGAGCGCGATGGTCGACCGGCTGGCGCTCATCGGCATCGGGCTGATCGGCTCGTCGATCGCGCATGGCGTGCGCGAATTGGGACTCGCCAAAGAGATCGTCGTGCAAAGCCGGCGGGCGGAGACCGTGGCGACGGCGGAGCGGTTGGGGCTTGGCGATCGCTACACCACGGATGCGGCGGAAGCGGTGGAGGGCGCCGGTCTGGTGATCGTCTCCATTCCCGTCGGCGCCTGCGAGACCGTCGCCAAGGAAATCGCCCCGGCGCTGAAACCGGGTGCCATCGTCTCAGATTGCGGTTCGGTGAAGAGCGCCGTGGTCCGCCAGATGCAGCCGCATCTTCCCGCGGGCGTGCATTTCGTGCCGGCGCATCCGGTTGCCGGCACCGAGCATTCCGGGCCGGAGGCGGGGTTCGCCGCGCTCTTCCATCAGCGCTTCTGCATCCTGACGCCGCCGCCCGGCACGGATGCGGCGGCCGTGGAGCGCGTTCGGGCCTTCTGGGAGGCGCTTGGCTCGTACGTAGAGATCATGCAGGCCGATCATCATGACATGGTGCTCGCCATCACCAGCCACGTGCCGCATCTCATCGCCTACAACATCGTTGGCACCGCGGCGCATCTTGAGGCAGTGACGGAATCGGAGGTGATGAAATTCGCCGCCGGCGGCTTCCGTGATTTCACGCGGATCGCCGCGTCCGATCCGACCATGTGGCGCGACGTGTTCCTCAACAACAAAGAGGCAGTGCTGGAGATGCTCGGCCGCTTCACCGAGGATTTGACGGCGGTGCAGCGCGCGATCCGCTTCGGCGATGGCGACGCGCTGTTTGAGCTTTTTAAGCGCACGCGTGCCATCCGCCAGGGCATCATCGAGGCCGGCCAGGAAACCGCAGCGCCCGACTTCGGTCGGCCGCATGACGGCGAGGAAGAGCGGTAGGCGCCGCCTCTATTGCGGGATCAGGTCCGGCAGGAATGTCGTGATCTGCGGGAAGAGCCACAAGAGCCCCAGCCCGACCACCTGAATGATCACGAAGGGAATCACGCCTCTGTAGATGTGACCCGTGGTGACCTCTTTCGGTGCTACGCCGCGCAGATAGAACAGTGCGAACCCGAAGGGCGGCGTCAGGAACGAGGTCTGCAGGTTCACCGCGATCATGATCGTCACCCATTTGGGGTCGAGCGTGCCGCCATAGATGACCGGCCCGACGATCGGGATGACG
>JANQRH010000006.1 GCA_028284625.1 Afifellaceae bacterium
CAGCGGCGCCGCACGCCCAATCGCGCCGCGTCTCCTGGTGGACCGGTCACGGCGGTGGAGCTGACGGGATGGCGCGCTTGGCTTGCCTTCGCCGCTGCCGCCCTGCCGCTGACGCTCGGCTTCATCCTGCCCGTTGCGATCCTTGCGAACCTTGCGCTGCCGCGCCTGGCCGTGCTCGGCGAGCCGCGCTATCTCGATCTGATCGCCAATTCCTTCACGCTGTCGGGCGTCGGCGCGCTGGTGACGGTGGCGCTTGCGCTGCTTCTCGCCTATGCCGCGCGGCTACAGCCCGGACGCTTCACCAGCGGTGCCAATCGGCTGGTGTCGCTGGGTTATGCGCTGCCGGGATCGATCATCGCCGTCGGCCTTCTGGTGCCGCTGGCGGCGTTCGACAATCGCCTCGACGCGTTTATGCGGTCGACGTTCGAGATCTCAACCGGCCTGCTTCTGACCGGGACGATCACAGCGCTGATCTACGGCTACGCGGTGCGCTTCATGGCCTTGGCGCTCAATGCGGTTGAGGCAAGCCTCGGCGCCATCACGGCTTCAATGGACCAGGCGGCGCGCGCGCTTGGCGCAAGCGCAATCGGCACGCTGGTGCGCGTGCACATGCCCATCATCCGCGGCGGCCTTCTGACCGCAGCCCTCGTCGTATTCGTCGATATTATGAAGGAGCTTCCGGCGACGCTGATTCTGCGGCCCTTCAACTTCGATACGCTCGCCATCCAAGCCTACCGGCTCGCGTCCGATGAACGGCTGGCTCAAGCCGCTGTTCCCTCGCTGGTGATCGTCGCCGTCGGGCTGTTGCCGGTCATTGTGCTGAGCCGCGCCATCACCCGCGGACGGGTGGGCGGCGCGGCCCGAGTTTGAAGCGTGGTAAGCGTGAGCGCCGGTGCTTATTCGTAACCGACGCGGTCGTAGATCTGCACGGCCAGCGCCTGGTTCTTGCCGAGTACCGACAGGTTCAGTTTGTCGGCCTCAAACCCATCCGCCGGGTTCATTTTCATCAGCGTGTCGGCCAGCGCCACGCCCGCAACCACCGGATATTCGTGGTTGCCGTCGGAGAAGTACTTTTGCGCGCTGTCGCTCGCCAGATACTCAAGGAACGTGATGGCGTTCTCGCGGTTCGGCGCGTTGACTGCGACCCCGGCGCCGGAAATGTTCACATGCGTGCCGGTTGAATCTTGATTGGGAAAGACGATGCCGAACATGTCGGTGGAGCCGGTGAGGCCCTTGACGTCACCGCCGAGCGCGCGTGCGAAATAGTAGGTGTTGGAGATCGCGATGTCGCATTGGCCCGACGCAACTGCGCGGAGCTGGTCGGTGTCGCCGCCCTCAGGATCGCGCGCCAGATTGTCTTTCAGGCCTTTGACCCAGGCCTCGGCGGCCTCTTCGCCGGCATGCTCGATGATCGCGGCCAAAAGCGAGATCATGTAGATGTTGGAGCTGGAGCGGGCGCAGATCATGCCCTTGTATTTGGGATCGGCGAGGTCCTGATAGCTCTGGGGCGGCTCACTCACATCGTTCTTGTCGTAGAAGATGACGCGCGCCCGCTGCGAGAAGCCGTGCCACAGGCCGTCCGGATGGCGGAGGTTCTCCGGGATGCGCTCCGAGAGCGCGTCGGACGAGACCGGCTGCAGCAAGCCGGCATCGGCTGCGCGGTAGAGTCGGCCTGCATCGACCGTGAGCAGCACATCGGCCGGGCTGTTGGCGCCTTCTGCCGTCATGCGTTCGATCAGCACGTCGGCCTTGTCTTCGATCCGATTGATGGTGATGCCTGTCTTTTCTTCGAACTCCGAATAGAGACGTTCGTCGGTGTCGTAGTGGCGCGACGAGTAGAGGTTGAGTTCGCCATTCGCGTAGGCCGGAACTGCAGTAAGCGGCAGAGCGACCAGCAAAAACATGGATGGCAGGAGGGGTAGTGCGCGGTTCAGCATCGTCGAAAATCTCCGGATCGGCAGGGTTCAAGGCCCTGTGTGAGCGGGTCACATAAGCGGACGTAAGTCCTGGCTCCCCTTAGCCCTTAAAACATGACTTGAAAAGTCAGGAATATTAGAATCGTTCCAAACACGGCCGTGCTTACCGGTGAAATCATGTGCCGCGCGGTGGACATTCTGAGAGGAGTCCGACAGGTGAGTTGAACATGAGCAGGTCAAACAAGACGTGCTGCACGCCGCCGCGGTCGGAAGCTCCTGGCGCGCTCGGCAACGATGCCGAAATCGCGCGGAGCGCCGAGGAAAGGAGCGGAGGCGTCGTCGACGTTCCGGGTGGCACGGCGCTTGTCGGAACGCGCACGGAGATCATTCCGCATGACGGCGAAGCACCGCTCCGTCAGGTCAAGCTTGCGCCGTTTGCCATCGACGAGATTGCGGTCACCAACGAACGCTTCGCGCGCTTTGTCGCAGCCACCGAATATGTGACCGAGGCGGAGCGCTTCGGATGGTCGTTCGCGTTCTTCGCGCACATGCCGGCCGACGCCGAGCCGACGCAGGGCGTCGCCGCCGCACCCTGGTGGCGGCGTGTTGAAGGCGCGACCTGGCGGGCGATCAACGGCCCGGGCACGGAAGGAGGCTGGCAGCCCGACCATCCCGTCGTGCACGTCTCGTGGAACGACGCGCAAGCATTCGCCATCTGGGCCGGCGGCCGCCTGCCGCACGAAGCGGAATGTGAGCAGGCGGCCCGCGGGGGTCTTGGCGATGTGCGTTCCCCGTGGGGCGACGAGGAGCCGAACGACGAGGATTTCTTTCCTTGCAACATCTGGCAGGGCGAATTTCCGGAGCGGAACATTGCAGCCGACGGATATGCCGCGACCGCGCCGGCGAAATCCTTCGAGCCAAACGGCTACGGCCTCTACAACATGAGCGGCAACACCTGGGAGTGGACCGCCGATTCCTTCAAGATACGCTCGCTGAAATCGGGCGCGCGGCGGCGGCAGTCTGAGACGCGCGGCTTCGTGACGGCCAAGGGCGGTTCGTTTCTCTGTCACCGAAGTTACTGCTACCGCTATCGAATCGCCGCCCGCAGCGGCAATTCCCCAGACAGCACGACCGCGCATCAGGGTTTTCGGCTGGTCTACGACCGGTGAAGTCGCGCAGGCGAGGGGATGGAAGCGGCTCCTAATTCTCCGCCTTGGCCGACCGCGCAAACAAGCCTTCTTTCGCCGCCGACATGAGGCAGAGCCGTGCCGCGCCGATGGAGGCTTCGTCGTGAGCCGCGCGGTCGATCATCACGCCGAGAACGCGCGCTCTGATCTGTCGCCAGGTCTCGTTCTTTGCACCGCCGCCAACGGAAAGCACGCGCTTGGGGCGGCGCGCCCCGCGCTCTTCCAAAGCGTCATAGCCGCGCGCCTCAACCCGTGCGATGCCCTCAAGCAGGCCATGCAGAAAGGCCGCATCGTCCGCCGGTCGCGGAGTCATGCGTGGAGCAAGGTCGGGGTCATTGACGGGAAACCGCTCGCCCGGTCGCGAGAGCGGGTAATAGTCGAGGCCGCTCTCCTCGTTGGGGTCGATCCGTTCGCTCAACGCCGCGAGTTCTGCCGGCGTGAAATGATCGAGCAGCACGCCGCCGCCGGTATTGGACGCACCACCGGCCAGCCACATGTCGCCGATCCGGTGGCTGTAAAGCCCGATCGCCGGATCGTCGATCCGGGTCGGGCTGAGGATCTTGAGCGCCAGCGTGGTGCCGAGTGATGTCACCGCCGTGTCCAGATCCGAAGCGCCGGTGGCCAGGAACGCCGCAATGCTGTCCGTGGTTCCCGCGTGAAGCATCAGCTCAGCCGACAGTCCGAGCTCGGCAGCGAAGGCGGGGTCGAGTGTCGCCAGCGGCGTTCCGGTGGGATGGGCTTCAGGCAACAACGCAGTCCTGACGCCGGCATCCGCGAACCAGTCGGGCCACGCCTCCGCGGCCGGGTCGAAGCCGGTCTTCAGCGCGTTGTTGTGGTCGCTCAGGCCCAGTGTGCCCGTCAGCTTCGCCATCACGAAATCAGCTTGGTGACAGAGCATGGTCGCGGCGCCGTTAGCGTCCTCCGCTTGCAGGCGCATCAGCCGTGCCAAGGCGGAGTTGGACCCTCGCATGATGTGGCCGGGCGGAGCGTGGTCTGCGATCGCCGCGGCCTCATCCACAAAGCCGGAGGAATTGTACATGAGCGCTCGCGTGACCGGACGCACCTCCGCGTCGACCAGAACCATGCTGCCGGACGTGCCGTCGATGGCGGCGGCGGCGATCTCATGTGGGTCGAGGCCGTCGGCAATCAACGCCGCGACTTGTGAGCGGACGCACGCCTTGACCGTGATCCACCACGCCTCCGCGTCGATCCGGTTCACGTCCTGCACGGCGTGAGGCTCGCTGGCGGCGGAGCGCACGGCGCCCGCCTCATCGAGAACGGCGCTGCGAACGCCGGATGTCCCGATATCGATGCCGAGCGCGAGCATTTATTGTGCGCGTTGCGCCAGCGCCTGGCGGTACTTCTCCGCGTCCCAATCGAGCAGCTGGGCTTCCGCCGCAACGCCGATCGGCTCAGCACTCCATTCCTCCGGCAAGCGCCCCAGCACGTCGGCCTGGCATTGCAGCATGGCGCGCTGCGAAGCCGTGGCGTCCGTCTTGATCACGACGCCTTCGCCCTCAACCAGCCATGCCGGGCGCGCGGCGTCAGTGCCGGATGTCGGCAGCGCCGGGCCCAGAAAGACGACATGGTCGGGATAGTACGAGCCGCTGCTTGCCAGGCGGAATGCGCGCGGCTCGCTCGCCAAGGCGGCCACAGCCGGCTCCCAGGCAAAGCCTTCGGGCGCGGGCCCCGAAGGTGCAGCGCCGGACATGTCGCGCGCCGGCATCTGAAGACGCCCCTCGACATCCTCCATGATCTCAGCGGCTTCCTCCACGCTGTCGCCGCAACAGATGAGACCGTGGTTCTCCAGCACGATCACTTTGGTCTCGGGCTGAAGGCGACGCGTGATCTCCTGCGTCAAGGGCACGCCCGGCTTGCAATAGGGGACGAAGACATGGGCCAGCCCGGCTAGCTTCTCCGCTGCCGCGCGTCGCCCTTGCGGCGAGATGGCGTGCACCAGGGTCGCGACGGAATGCGTGTGAGCGACGACCGCCCAGGGCAGGGCGGCGTGGAACGTCGTCTCAATCGATGGGCGGAGCGTGTTCGCCGGGTCGATGACCGCCGCCTTGCAGGTCCCGTCGCCGGCGCCGCCGGCCTCCGCCAGCGCCGCGGCATGATCGACCTCAACGAAGATCGGCTCGCTCTCCGCGTCCGCCAATTGCGTGCCAGAGGCCTTCACCCACATCCGGCCGTCGGCTTTGATGGAGGTGTTGCCGCCGGGGCCCTGGACCTGCAGCGGGTCGCGGCCGAGCCGTGCGGAGAAAGCCCTGAAGGCGTCTGTCAGAAGCGCACTCATCGCTCAGCGCAGCGATTGAAGGGAATAGTCGGGCATGCCCGACGGGCCCGCGAGGTCGGCGAGGACGCTGGCAGGGTCCGCCGCCTCAAACGCCTCCCGGAGCAAGCCGCCGCGGATGAGAAGCGTCGACCAGCCGGCCTTTTGTGCGCCGGCAATGTCGTGCTCCAAACTGTCGCCGACCATGAGCATCGCTGAAGCCGGAAGGCCGAGCTGGCGCTCCACGGCTTGGAAGATCGCGCGATAGGGCTTTCCGTAGAAATGCACCTGTCCGCCTTGCTCCTCGTAGTGATAGGCGACCGTGCCGGGTGACGTGACGGTGCGCCCGTTGCTTCGCGGTGAGCTCCGGTCGGGGTTTGAGCAGTAAAGCGGCAGCCCTCGCGCCAGCGCGATGTCGAGGACCGGCTGGACATCCTCCACTTCCGCGCCGTCGGCGAGACCCATCAGCAAGATCGCCTCAGCATTGCCGGCGTCCTGCGCTAAAGTGAGCGTCAGGCCATCGGCCCACACCTCTGCGTCGCCTTCGCCACGGACAATCGGAAAGAAGCACCGCTCCGGAACCCGACCCGCCTCCACATCAAGCCACAGAGCTTCGCCCGACGTCATCACGCAATCGAACAATCCTTCGGGGAAGCCCATGCCGGTGATCCGCGCCGCGTTGAAATCCGCGCGCTTGCCGGAATTGGACAGGACCGCGAGATGGCAGCCGCGCGCGCGAAGGCCCTCAAGCGTCTCCACGGCGCCGGGATAAGGCGCGCTCCCGTCATGCAGAACGCCCCATTGGTCAAGCACCACCGCCCCGAACTGATCGGCGATCTCCGTGATGGTGGCGATCAGGCGCACGGGCCGTCAGCCGGTGTTGCGCTTGGTGGCCTCAGCCGCGCCCTTCGGCATGTCGCCGAAATAGAAGCTGAGCCCGGGGATGACCTTGCGCCGCTCGCGCAGCACCATGCCCTCAAAAGGATAGACCTCGTGCTCGCCGCACGCCTCGTCGTGGCACGGCAGGATGTAATCGGCCCGCTTGTCGATCTCTTCCACCGACTTCCAGCCCTCATAGGAATTGACGAAGCGCGCCGGCACCCAATAGCGCCACTTCTCCTCCAAATTGGGCTCCAGATTGCGCGCCTGGAAGATAGCGTCGCCGCAGATCACGATATCGCCGGCCGTCGTCGCCACCGTCACCGCCATGTGACCTACCGAATGCCCCGGCGTGTGGAACATGGTGATGCCGGGGAGCACCTCCGTCTCGTCCTCAATCACCTCAAAGACGCAACCTGCATAGGCGGGCTCAATGCCGAGGATGCCGCATTCATAGGTGCGGTAGTAGAGAGGGAGGGGATTGTAGGCCATTTCGATTTCGGCCTTCGGCGCGATGTAGCGGGCGTTCTTGAACGCCTTCATGTTCTGCACGTGGTCCCAATGCAGATGCGTGAACACGACAGCGTCGATCTCGTCGGGGTCCACGCCGAGCTTGTCCTTGAGGTGGATATGCACCTCCGTGCATCCACGCTTCTGGCACTTGTGGTGATACTTGGTGGCGCGCTCCTCGTCGCATAGTCCCGTGTCGACGAGGATCTTGTGCTCACCGGTATCGACGTAGAAGCAATAGACGGGGTTCCAGATCTTCTGTCCCGCCGGGCCCTTCCAGAAGATGTAGGTGCCCAGGTCCGCTTCGAGCCAGCCCGTGTTGATCGGATAGATTTTCGTCTCTGCCACGCCCATAGCGCACTCCAAGCTTCGTCATCGATTTTGTATACACAAAAACTGTTTTGTGCACGAATTCAAGCGTGAAAGTGGCCGTCGCGCCGAAAAATGCGCGTCAGTAAGCGGCCAGCGCCTGCATGAAGCTGGCCGTCATGTGCGAGCGCATGCCCTCCGACGCGGCCTGCGTGTCCTCAGAGAAGATGCTGCGCAAAAGCTCCTCATGACTCTCCGCCGACGCGATGAGATCCTCCGGCGTCGCGAACTTCTTGGCGCGGAACGGCCCGGTGCGGCGCCGGAAGTCGGTCGCCAGCTCACAGATATAGGGGTTGCCCGTGGCCTTATAGATCGCCAGGTGCAGCGCCTCGTTCGCCCTGAGATACTCAGCAAAATCGCCGGTTTGCGCCACCTTCACGCAGCGCTCCTGCGCCGCTTCGATCTCCGCACGCGACAGGAACGTCAGCCGCTGCGCGGCAAGCCGGGCGCACACCGTCTCAATCTCATGCATGGCCTCGAAGATCTGCGCCAGCTGCTCGCGCGAATATTCTGCGACCTGCACCCCGCGCTTGCCCCGGGCGACCAGGATGCCCTGCGCCGTGAGCCGCGACAGGGCCTCGCGCACCGGTGTACGCGAAACCCCGAATCTCTGTGCAAGGCCGTTTTCGTCCAGCCGCTCGCCGGGCGTCAGCGCGCCCGCGGCGATGTCGTCCATCAACGTCGCCTCGATGCGCTGAGCAGCGGATTCCTTGGTGTTTGAAGGCTGTGTGGGCATGCGGCGTGCCGATTCGTCCTTCGTTGCGGCCTATCATACGACAAAATGCGGAGGCGTCGGCGTTTATTCTTTGCATATCTAGCAAGCATTGTGTATACATTAATATGACAGCCTAAAGGCGCAGGGGATTCGATGCCGCAGATCCGTCTGGAGAACCTGGTCAAGCGTTACGGCACGATGCAGGCGCTGCATGGCATCAACCTGGCCATGGAGGAGAACGAGTTCACCGTTCTCGTGGGTCCCTCCGGCTGCGGAAAGTCTACGACGCTGCGCATGATCGCCGGGCTAGAGACGGTGTCGGACGGCGAGATCTTCATCAACGAGAAGCCGGTCAGCCACCTGGAGCCCAAAGAGCGCGACCTCGCCATGGTGTTCCAGGACTACGCGCTCTACCCGCATATGAACGTCGCGCGGAACATGTCGTTTGCGCTGCGTCTGCAGAAGCGGCCCAAGGCGGAGATCGACAAGAAGGTGGGCGAGGTCGCCGAGATACTCGGGCTCACCGCCTATCTCCACCGTAAGCCGGGCGAACTCTCAGGCGGGCAGCGCCAGCGTGTCGCCATGGGCCGGGCGCTGACGCGCGACAGCGCGACGTTTCTGTTCGACGAGCCGCTCTCCAACCTCGACGCCAAGCTGCGCGGCCAGATGCGCGCCGAACTGGCGCTGATGCGCCAGCGCGTCCAAAAGAACATGATCTACGTCACCCACGACCAGATCGAGGCGATGACGCTCGCCGATCGGATCGTGGTCATGCATGACGGGCACATCCAGCAGGAGGGCACGCCGGAAGAGCTCTTCAAGCGGCCGGTCAACAAATTCGTCGCCGGCTTCCTGGGCACGCCGCCCATGAACTTCCTGGACGCGGAGGTCGTCGACAAAGGCGGCGCGATCTGGGTTCGCGGCAAGGGCTTTGAGTTGGCCCTCGACGCGGAGCGCGCCAAGGCTGCGACTGCGCATCAAAGCAACGAGATCACCATCGGCATCCGCCCCACCGATCTGGCGTTCGATGCCGACGCGCCCGACGAAACGAGCTTCGACCTCAGTGTCATCGTCTCTGAATATGTCGGCGCGCAATCGGTGCTGATGTGTGATTGCGGCGGGCAGAAGGTGGTTGTGGAGCTGAAGTCGGAGACGCCCATTCCGCTCGGCGAGACATTGCGGTTCGCGGTCAATCCGGCGGGCATCCACCTCTTCGACAAATCAAGCGAGATCGCGATTTAGGTCGCTCTTCAGCATAGGGAGGACTACAAAATGCTGAGAATTCTGAAAACGGCGCTGGCCGCAACCGCAGGACTGACCGTCTCTGCGGGTGCACTCATGGCCGGCCCCTATGACGATTACGCCGGCACCACGTTGGTGGTGAACTTCCCGGCGCATCCGCACTACAACGCGGTGATGCAGATCCTGCCGGAGTTCACAAGGCAAACCGGCATTGAGGTCGAGGTCGACCAACTCCCCTATCTCAAGATGCGCGAGCGCCAGACGCTGGAGCTCGGGCAGGACGAAGGCGAATACGATCTGATCGCCTATGTCGTGTTCTCCAAGGCCGACTATGTCTACGCCGACCAGCTGGAGAACCTCGCCCGCTACTTCATGAACCCGAAGCTGGCGGACCCGAACTACGACGCTGACGATCTGATCGACGGCTACGTCTACAACATCGGCTTTGCCGGCGGGAACAAGGGCTATCTGGAAGGCAAGACCGGCTCGCTCTTCGGCATCCCCTATGGCTCCGAAACCTCCATCTTGGGCTATCGCAAGGACATCTTCGAGAAGCACGGGTTGGAAGTGCCTGAGACATACGACGAGCTTCTGGAGACCGCCTGCAAGATTCCGGAGCTTGAGCCCGGCATGGGCGGCCTCAGCTCGCGCGCCGCCTCCGGCCATCACGCCAGCCACGCTTTTCTCCTGCATCTGGCGCCGCTTGGCGGGCGTATCTTCGACGATCAATGGAACCCGATCGTCAACAACGAAGCCGGCGTGGCCGCGGCCAATGCGCTGAAGACCATTGTCGATTGCGGGCCTGAGGGCGCTGCGTCCTTCGGCTTCGGCGAGGCGCTTGGTTCCTTCCTGAACGGCGACACGGCGATGTTCCTCGATACGACAGTGGTGGCCGGCCAGATCGATGACCCGGCGAAATCGAAGGTCGTCGGCAAGGTTGACTGGGCGCTCCATCCCATGGGCGTGCGCCGCGGCAGCCAGACCGGCGGTTTTGGCATCGGCATCCCGAAGAACGCGGAGAACAAGGAAGCCGCGTTCCTGCTGATGCAATGGCTGACCTCAAAGGAGGGCGACAAGCTGGTGGCGCTTGCCGGCGGCAATCCCTCGCGCTTCTCCACGCATGCCGACCCGGAAGTGAACGCCAAGTTCCCGCACATGGCGACCTTCGGCGAGGCACTGAAGCACGCCGATCCCGACTGGCGTCCGATCATCCCGGTCTGGGGCAAGATCAACGCCGATCTCGGCACCACCTTGTCGAAGGTGCTGACGGAAGACCTGGACATCCAGGAAGCGCTGGACGGCGTGGCGGACCGCACCCGCGCCCTGATGGACGAGGCCGGCTACTACACCTGGAACTAGGTGGGACGGTCATCACGTGACACGCCCGGGGCCGGACCGATGGTTCGGCCCCGGCAATTCCGCAAAACAAACGCGCCGGATAGAGAGCAGCGACGTTGAGAACCGCAGCGCTCAATCGACTGACGCCCTATGTCTTCATGGCGCCCGCCGCGGTCGTCATGATTATCGCGCTGCTCTATCCGCTGCTCTACATGGTCTATGGCAGCTTCCGCGACTGGGACCCCAGCCAGACCATTTCAGAAACCGACTTCGTCGGATTCAAAAACTACATCACGCTCTTCTACGACCCGAGTTTCCGCGAGAGCCTGAGCGTCACGCTGCGGTTTGCCTTTGCCGTGGTCACCGTAGAGATGGTGCTCGGCGTTGGGCTCGCGCTGCTGCTCGACCGCAAGATCCGCGGCATGTCGGTCCTGAGAACGCTCTTCATCCTGCCGATGATGATCGCCCCCGTCGTGGTCGGCCTCATGTGGCGCTACATGTACCACCCGACCGTCGGCACCTTTAACCGCTTCTTGAAGTCGCTTGGATTGGACGGCGTCGATTGGCTCGGCCAGCACGCTTTGCTGTCGGTGATCATCGCTGACATTTGGCAGTGGACGCCCTTCATCTTCATTCTGTCGCTCGCCGCGCTGCAATCGCTGCCGCAATCGGCACTGGAGGCGGCGCGGATCGATGGCGCTACGGGATGGCAGCAGATCTGGCACATCAAGATTCCGCTGATGATGCCGGTGCTCATCGTGACGTGCCTCTTGCGCCTGATCGACGCCTTCAAGGTGCTTGAGGTGATCCTCGTCATGACGGAGGGCGGGCCGGGCCTTTCCACAGAGATCCTGGCGCTCCGCATTTCGCGCACCGCGACGGAGTTCCGCGAGCTCGGAGTGGCGGCGGCAATGTCGAACTACCTCCTGATCCTGCTGTTGGTTCTGACGGCCGCCATGTTCGGTTACACCAAGCTGCAGGAGGCGCGCGCTGCACGCCTGCGCGCCGCGGCCGAGAAGGACGTCTGAGATGGCCGCCGCACGCGATCGCCGCCAGGACGGACAGCATCCCGCGTTCTACGCGCTGCTTGCCGCGCTGATCTTCATGTCCGTCGGGCCGATCGCGCTGATGTTCGTCAATTCCTTCAAGCTTGATGTCGACATCATCTCCGGCACCAGCGGGCTCCTCTTTCTGCCGACCATCCAGAACTATCAGACCGCGCTTTGCGACATTCTGTGGTTCGAGTTGGAGCACCTGGATTTCTGCGCGCTGAAATTCGGTGGCGCGTTCATCAACTCGCTGATCATCACGCTGATCTCAACGGTGCTGACGCTGGTGATCGGCTGTATGGCGGCCTACGCCCTCGTGCGGTTCAAGTTCATGGGCCGGGACACCGCGTCGCTGACGACGCTGATGGTGCGCATGGTGCCGCCGGCCGTGCTCCTCGTCCCGGTTTTCGGCCTATGGAATAACGAATTCTGCATCGGCAAGGAGACGCTGGTCGGCGAGTGGATTCGCGACACTTTCGGCGGGCGCGGCGACGTCTGCCTCGCCGGCACGCATGCCGGCATCATCCTGATCTACATCGCCATGAACCTGCCGTTCGTGATCTGGATCTTGCAGAGCTTCATCGTGCAGGTGCCGCGCCAGTTGGAGGAGGCGGCGCGCATGGACGGGGCGAGCCCCTATCAGGTGTTCTTTCTGGTCGTGCTGCCGCTCATCAAGCCGGGCCTTGCCGCGGCGGCGATCTTCACGTTCCGTATCGCCTGGAACGAATATCTGCTGGCGTCGGCACTTTCCGACCGCAACACCAAGACCGTGCCGATCCTGATTGTGAACAACATGTCGGAGTTCAACGTGGAGTGGGGTGTGATCATGGCCACCGGCATGCTACTCGCCATCCCGCCCATCATCTTCACGCTCCTGGCCTCTCGCCAGATCATCACCGGCATGACTGCGGGGGCGGTCAAAGGCTGATCCATGTCCGCCACGGTTCTTCTGCTGGCAACGATTGAGACCAAGCACGAAGAAGCAGCGTTTCTGCAAAGTGCCCTCAAGGCGCACGGCGTAGAGGCGCGCGTCGTAGACGTATCGCTGCATTCCGGCGGCGCGATCTGGGCCGGCCCTCACAAAGTGCAGGCGATGGACGATGTCGGCGCGCGCGTCGGCGCGGAGCTTCACGAAGCGCTTGACGGATCGATCAGCGCCGTGGTCGGCCTCGGCGGGGGCACCGGCGGCGAGATTATCCTGCGCGTCATGCAGGCGCTGCCGTTCGCCTTCCCGAAAATGCTGATCACGACGCTGCCCTTCGATCCGCGGATCGCGCTAGCCGACAATTCCATCATCCTGGTGCCGACGTTGGTCGACATCGCCGGATTGAACGCCACGTTGCGGCAGGTGCTGACGACATCGGCCGCCATGATCGCCGGGCTCTGCCAATTGCCCGCCGACCAGCCGCATGTTTCGGAGACACCGTCCATCGGCATCACGGCGCTCGGCGCAACCGGCGGCGCGGCCGAGGCGCTCGTCGCCGGCCTGCGCGCGCTGGGCGAGGAGACGACGGTCTGTCACGCCAATGGCTACGGCGGCGCGGCCTTCGCGCGCTTCGCCGCATGTGGCGCGTTCAAGGCGGTCATCGACATGACCTGCCACGAGCTGACGCGGTGGATGTTTGCCGGCGCGCATGTGCCCATGCCGACGCGCTTCACCGCGGCCGCCCACCTGCCGCAGGTCGCGCTGCCCGGTGCGCTGAACTTCATTGGCCTCGGCGAGATCGATCTCGTGCCGCAGCACTATCTGGAGCGGCCGCATTACCAGCATTCCGGCTTCTTCACGCACATCAAGCTGACTGAGGAGGAGATGCGAGAGGCCACGGAGGCGCTCGCCGGCTATTTGAACGCCGCTGAGGCCAGGGTGCATGTCATCGTGCCGATGGGCGGTTTCTCGCACCGCGATGCGCCCGGCGGGGAGATTGAGGACGAAGGTCTGCGCCACGTCTGCCTCGACGCGCTGACGATTGCTGCCCGGCACTACACCGTCGAAGCCATTCCCCACCACATCAACGCGCCCGAAACAGCTGAAGCGGCCATCGCGGCGCTCAAGCCCCATTTGTGAAGCAGGATCAGCCCATGCTCGACCCAAACGACATTGAAGCCAAGAAGGACGCTTTGATCTGGTCAGCCAAGCGCTGCTTCGATCTGCGTCTCCAGACCAACGCCGGCGGCAATCTGTCCGTAAAACTGTCCGCCGCCGAGGCGATCGTCATCAAGCCGTCGGGCGTCGGCTTCAACGAATGCACGCGCGACAATCTGCAGATCGTGCATCTCGACGGCACGATCGAGCCGTCGCCGTTCAAGCCCTCAAAGGACCTCGACTTCCACCTTGGCCTCTATCGCGTGCGCCCCGACATCCAGGCCATCGTGCATTGTCACAGCCCCTGGGCGACGGGTTACGCCAGCGCCGGCTTGGAGATTCCCTGCCTGACGGTCCAGACAATGGAGAAGATCGGCCGCATGCCGCTGATCCCGCTATCGCCGGAGGGTGGCCCTCAGACCGAGGCTGAGATCAGCCCGGTCTTCAAGGACCCGAAAATCGTCGCGGCGGTGCTGGCGAACCACGGAACCATCGGTGTCGGATCGACGCTGACTAAGGCGCAATATCTCGTGGAGATCATCGAGGAGACCGCCCACATCGCCTTTGTCCGCGACACCCTTATGGCCGCGCACGGCAAGCGGGTCGCCGACATGCCGAGTTACGGCACGGCGGCGGAGGCCAAGGCGGCGTCAGCTTCGGGGTCGTGAGTTCCGCCGCCGCTCAGATCAGCCCCATGCCCTTGAAGCTGGCGTGTCCCTCGCGCCCGATGATGAGATGGTCGTGGACGGCGATGCCCAGCGGCTTGCCCACATCAATGATGGTCTTCGTCATCTGGATGTCGGCGCGCGACGGCGTCGGATCGCCGGACGGGTGATTGTGGACGAGAATGATCGCGGTGGCGGAAAGCTCCAGCGCGCGCCGCATCACCTCGCGCGGATAGACCGGCGTGTGGTCGACGGTGCCGACCTGCTGCACTTCGTCGGCGATCAGCGTGTTCTTCTTGTCGAGGAAGAGCACGCGAAACTGCTCGCGTTCTTCGAATGCCATGGCGGCGCGGCAATAGTCCAGCAGGGCAGGCCATGAGGATAGAACGGGGCGCTGGCGCACGGCTTCGGCGGCGGTCCGTTCCGCAAAGGCCTTGATCAGCTTCAGCTCATCGACCACCCGGTCGCCGACGCCGTCCACCTCCTTCAGCCGCTCACGCGATGCGCCGAGGACTTCGGAGAGGTTGCCGAAGCGCTTCAGCAAAGCCTTGGCGAGCGGCTTGGTGTCGCCGCGCTGGATGGCACGGTAAAGCGCCATCTCCAGAAGCTCGTAATCGGCAAGTGCTGTGGCGCCCTTCTGCCGGAAGCGCCCGCGCAGCCGCTCGCGATGGCCATGGAAATGGGGAACCCCGCCAGCGTCCCGGAACTCCTCCGGCATGATGGGCGTTCGCTAGGCCGCCTTCCACGGAAGCCAGTGTCGGCCGGAGGGCGAGAGCGTGAACACCTCAATCCCGTCTTCCGTCACGCCGATCGTGTGCTCAAACTGCGCCGACAGCGAGCGGTCGCGCGTCACCGCCGTCCAGCCGTCCGACAACAGCTTCACATGCGGGCGCCCCAGATTGATCATCGGCTCCACCGTGAAAATCATGCCCGGCTTGATCTCCAGGCCGTCGCCGCGCTGGCCGTAATGCAGAACGTTCGGCGGCTCGTGAAAGGCACGCCCGACGCCGTGTCCGCAGAAATCGCGCACGACCGAGCAGCGCTGCGATTCCGCATAGGACTGGATCGCATAGCCGATATCGCCCATCCGCCCGCCGGGCTGGATCGCCTCCACACCGCGCATGAGGCAATTATAGGTCACCTCAATCAGCCGTTCGGCGGCGCGTTTCAGCTGTCCGACGCCATACATGCGGCTGGAATCGCCATGCCAGCCGTCAAGCACAAACGTCACGTCGACATTGACGATGTCGCCCGCCCTGAGCGGCTTCTCGTTGGGAATGCCGTGGCAGACGACGTGGTTGATCGACGTGCAGCTCGATTTGCGATAGCCGCGATAATTCAGCGTCGCCGGCGCGGCGTTATGCGCGAGCCCATATTCGAAGATGAAGTCGTCGATGGCCTGAGTGGTCACGCCGGGCTTCACCATGTCGGCGATCTGGTCGAGGCAGTCCGCCGCCAGCCGTCCGGCTTTGCGCATGCCCTCAAAGGCTTCCGGGCCGTAATATGTGATGGCGGTGGCCTGGCGCCCCGCGCCGGTGACGATTTCCTGCATTCCGGTTCCGGTTCAATTGGATTGCGGTGCTAAGCTAATGCATAGGAGGGCGTCTTTTAAGAGGCTCTCGCGTTTTTGCGCGTTTCTGGAGGACGATGAATGGCCGAAGCGCCGCGCGCCGCGTTTCTCGTCATCGGCGATGAGATACTCTCCGGCCGCACCAAGGACAAGAATATCGGCTTCATCGCCGACACGCTGAGCGATATCGGCATCGATCTGGCAGAAGTACGTATCGTCGGGGATACGGAGGCCGCGATCGTGCAGGCCGTCCAGGCCCTGTCAGAGCGCTACGATTTCGTCCTGACCAGCGGCGGGATCGGGCCGACCCATGACGACATCACCGCCGATTGCGTGGCCAAGGCCTTCGGCGTGCCGATCGGGATCAATCCGGAGGCCGCCGACATGCTCGTCTCGTTCTGGAAAAGCCGCGGCATTGAGCCGAACGAGAGCCGCATGCGCATGGCCCGCACGCCGGAAGGCGCCACCCTCATCCCCAATACCGTGTCGGTGGCGCCGGGTTTTCGCATCGCCAACGTCTTCGTCATGGCCGGCGTGCCGACCATCCTGCAGGCCATGATGGACGAGGTGGTGAAGATGCTGCCGGCGGCGCGCCCGGTGCTGTCGGAAACGATCGAGACACACCGCCCCGAGGGCGACGTCGCCGCGCCGGCGCGCGCCGTGCAGGAAGCGCATCCCGAAGTGCGGATCGGCTCATATCCCTATCACGACGGTGAGCGCTTCACGACGCGGCTGGTCTTGCGCTCGCGCGACGCAGACGCACTGGCCGTCGCCCGCGCGGCGATGGACCAGGCATTGAAAAGCGCCTAATGGCGGACTGAGCACCGGCCAACGGGGGGAAGACACGTGACGCAGGAAAGAGCCTTTCCCGTCTCCTGGGATCAGTTTCATCGTGATGCGCGGGCCCTGGTTTGGCGCCTCGCCGACGCCGGACCGTTCTCCGCCATCGTGTGCATCACCCGCGGCGGGCTGGTGCCGGCGGCGATCATCTCGCGTGAGCTGGAGGTCCGCGTGATCGAGACGGTCTGCGTCGCCTCCTACCACGACTACCGAAATCAGGGCGACATCGCGGTCTTGAAGCCGATCGCGCCGGACGTGCTGAAGGCGGGGGGTGAGGGCGGCAAGGGCATCCTCCTCATCGACGATTTGGTGGATACGGGTCGCACGGCGTCAGTGGTCCGCGACATGCTGCCCAAGGCACATTTCGCCACCGTCTACGCCAAGCCGCAGGGCCGCCCGCTGGTCGACACCTTCATCACCGAGGTGTCGCAGGACACCTGGATCTATTTCCCTTGGGACATGGGCTACAGCTTCCAGCCGCCCATCGTGGGCAACGGCGACTAAGGCCAAAGCAGCGCCGGCGACACGCGCCGACGCCGCATCACAGGCAGGCTCGCTAAGCGGCGCGCGCCATGCCGCGCGGATGCCCCGCACAGGACCGGGCGATCGCTTCCACGTGCCGATGGTCCGTGCCGCAACAGCCGCCGAGCACGCTGATCTGCGGCATGCCGGCCAGCATCTCGCGATATTGCAACCCAAGCTCGACGGGATCGCCGTCATCGAGCTCCGTGGCGGCGTCAAGCTCGGCATGACTGCAGCGCGACGCGTTGGCCCGCAGGCCGCGGATGCGTTGCGTCCATGCCTCGCCGGTCGCCAGCACGTCGGCGAAATGGGTCGGATGCGCGCAATTGATCATGTAGTAGGCTGGCGCGCTGCCGGTCTCGGAGTCGACCGCCTCGATGGCCTCCTTCAGCGGTTGACCGGTCGGCAGATTGCCGTCGGTCTCCACGGTGAAGGAGATCGCTGAGGGGATGCCAGCAGCCTTCGCCGCGCGGGCGATCCCGATCGCCTCCTCCACATAGTTCATCGTGAGCGCCGCGATCATGTCGGCATCGGTGTCGGCGAAAACGCTGATCTGCTCGGAATGATAGGCTTCCGCATCGGCCGCGTTCATCGCATCCGACGGCGTGTAGCCGTCGCCGCGAGGTCCGATCTGGCCGCTCAGCACCATGGGTGTGTCCACCGTCGCCATCTGGTCGCGCAGTGCGGCCATGAGCGCGATCGACGCGCGGTTCATCCGGTTGAGGGCCGACGGCGCGTAGCCGATCTTCTCCGCCCAGCCGCGGCTGGCGCGCCAGGTCGGGCTTTCAAGCACGAAGCCCATCCGCGCGGCGCCGGCAATGGCGATGTAGCGCTTGTAATAGGCGCGGAGGTGCGCGCGGCCGGCTTCGTCCTTCATCAGGTCGACGGCCGCCAGATGCGGCAGGTCCATGCCGTCGTGGAAGAGCAGCGTCGTTTCCAACCCGCCGTCGGTCAGGAACAGCTTGCCGGAGAGCTGCGGCAGCGCATGGCGATATCGGGGCATAATCGTTTCCTCGTTGGTGGACCGCGGGCGCGTGCAATCGCGACCGTTCGGGCCGACCGGTCTTATTGCCGCCGATATGATCGGCGGATCGTTGGTTTCATTTCAGGTGCGGGGCGCGACGTTACACTTGGGTCGTCGCGGAGCGCGCTATCTGCCGAACTTGCGTTTCAAGCGTCTTGCGCCGCGCGCCGGTTTTGTTTCGCGGGCGTGCGATTCAGGTTTCTTGCGCGGCGCCGCGACGAAACAAAGCCGGCGGCTCTCATCGCCCATCCTTGATATCGGCCGGTCAGCGGCCTACCCAGACGGGGCGTGCGGGCGTGGCGGAACGGTAGACGCAAGGGACTTAAAATCCCTCGGCCGCAAGGCCATGCGGGTTCGACTCCCGCCGCCCGCACCAAGAGCCCTTCGCAGACTTGATCGTTGCCGGCCATAAGCTGAGCCCAATCATGTCGGATTGTCCGCCGTTGCATCGTCATCCTATTGGGACGAGAGTTTTCGTAGAGCCATAAACGTCGGTCGCCGCATCCGAAGGCGGAGCGCGCCGGCGATCTTGAAAAGCGGCTTTCAACGGAGGAGACACCCTATGCACACCAATCCCTATCTCACGTTCGACGGGCGCTGCGAGGAGGCTTTTGAGCATTATGCGAAAGCGCTCGGCGGCAAGATTGAGATGTTGATGCGCTATGCCGGCACGCCGGGCGAGGAGATGGCGCCGCCGGACTGGCGCGACAAGGTCATGCACGCAACGCTCACCTTTGGCGGCAATGTGCTGATGGGCTCCGATGCGCCGCCGGAACGGCGCCAGCCGATGCAGGGCTTCTCCGTGTCGCTGCAATGCGACAGCGTTGATGAAGCGGAGCGCGTCTGGAACGCGCTTTCCGAAGGCGGCACGGTGCATATGCCGCTGGAAGAGACGTTCTGGGCGGCGCGTTTCGGCGTCGTCATCGACCGGTTCGGCACGCCCTGGATGGTGAATTGCGACAAAGCGGAATGAGCGCGCGAGCGCACAACTCCGTTCATTCTGGCTTCCAGCCATAGAGCCAGTCGAGCCGCCGGATGAGACGCTCCGGCGACATCGCGCCAAGCACGATGTTGCGGGTGGCGGCGGCGATGCCATGCATGTTGTAGACGGCAAGATTGCGCTCCGCCTCGCGGACGATGCGCAAGACACGGCCGAGACGCGCGCGCTGATAGGCGCGAAGCGCCGCTGCCGGATCGTCAGGCTGCGAAGCGAGCGCGGCGGCAATCACCCAAGCATCCTCGATGGCCTGTGCGCCGCCCTGTGCGGCCGTCGGCGGCATGGCATGCGCGGCATCGCCGATCAGCGCCACACGGCCGCGCGTCCATGGCTTTGATGCATCGACGCCGAAGAGCGGCCACGGGATCCAGCTCGGCACAACGTCGATCAACGCGCGCGCTTCACGGCCGAACGGATTGGGCGGCGGCGTATCTCCGGTGGCGCTTGCGATGACCACCACGTTAAGGCTCGCCCCGGCGCGCACCGGGTAATGCACCAGATGGCCGCCCGGTCCGAGCCACAGCCCGGTGATGTCGCGGCGGATCGTCTGCGGCACGTCGGCAGTAGCAAGCGTTGCGCGCCAGGCGGTGCGGCCAACCGGCTGCGGCCCGGGATGTGCGAAGAATTTTTGGCGAATGGCGGACCGCACCCCGTCCGCCGCGATCAACAGATCGGCGTGTTGTTCCGTGCCGCCCGCGTCAAATATGACGCCGTTATCGTCGGCCCGGACCGCGCCGACCTTCAGGCCGAGATGCAGGTTGATGGCCTTGCTTTCCCGCACGGCGGCCAACAACCCCGCCTGCAGGTCGGAGCGGTGGATCAGACAGTACGGCGCGCCATAGCGCTGACGCGCGGCCGGGCCGAGCGGTACGATTCCAAGCCGCGCGCCACGTGACGCGTCGCGGATTTCGATTGCCTCCGGCTCAATCGTCGCTTGAGCAAGATGCGGGAGGACCCCGAGCCGCGCCAGCACAGTCGTGGCGTTTGGCGACAGCTGAATGCCCGCGCCGACCTCCTCAAGCACCGGAGCGCGCTCATAAAGCGTGACGGTGAAGCCGCGCGCAACTAGCGCAATCGCCGATGTCAGCCCGGCGATGCCGCCCCCGGCGATCGCGACGCGCATTACGGCTTAGGCGGCGGGGCGATACGCGCAGCCGGCCGGCTTGGATTCCGCCGGGCCAAGGGACGGATCGTAGCGGAAGACGGTGGAGCAATAGGGGCACACCGCTTCGTTCTCATCGCCCATGTCGATGAAGATATGCGGATGGTCGAAGGGCGGCAGCGCCCCCACGCACATGAACTCGCGCGCGCCGATCGTGATGATTTCGACCCCGTCGGTGTTGTGGAAGTGCGGAACGTGACTGTCGGCCATGGCGTTTCCGTGAATCTCAGGCATTGTCGCTGACGTCGGCGGAGCATAGCTATCGCGCTCGCCGGAGAACAGACCGGAGCAACCCTCCGGCGCCGGCCGCGTTGCCGCAGCCGCCGTGAATGCAAGGGCCAGGAGAAGCCATGCAACAGTTCGATTCCGACGGCGTGACGATCGCCTACCTGGACGAAGGCGAAGGCCCCGCGACGTTGCTGATCCACGGCTTCGCCTCCAGCGCGCGTGTGAATTGGGTCTCAACCGGCTGGATCAACGACCTGAAAGCCGCCGGCCGCAGGGTGATCGCGCTCGACAATCGTGGCCACGGCGACAGCGGCAAGCCGTACGATCCCGCCGCGTATCCCGCGCCGATCATGGCGGAGGACGCGCGGCGGCTGCTCGACCATCTGGAGGTCGGCGATGCCGACGTCGTCGGCTATTCGATGGGCGCACGGATCACGGCGTTTCTGGCGCTGTCCCACCCGCGTCGTGTACGCCGCGCCGTTTTCAGCGGACTGGGCGATGGGATGGTGAAAGGCGTCGGCCGCAGTGAGCCGATCGCCGCGGCACTTCTCGCCGATTCCCCCGACGACATCGCCGACCCGCATGCGCGCGAGTTTCGGCTCTTCGCCGACAAGACGGGTAGCGACCGTAAAGCGCTTGCGGCCTGTATCATGTCGGCGCGGCCGGTCGTGACAACTGAGGAGCTCGGCGGCCTGACTGTGCCGGTCCTGGTGGCCGTCGGCAGCGACGATGCGCTCGCCGGGAGCGCTGAGGCCTTGGCGGCGCTGGTTCCGGGTGCTGAGGCTTTCGTTATCCCCGGACGCGACCATATGAAGGCGGTGGGCGACCGGCAGCACAAGGCGGCCGTCCTCGACTTTCTGTCGCGTGAGATAAAGCCGTAACGAATGGGTTGGAGCGGCGCCGTGAACCAACGTGAAACCGTCCGGCAGCGGTGGTAATGGCCGAATTTACGCGCGTGCTGTATAGTCATGCGCGAATGGAGGCGCTGATGAGCGTGAAGATCAAAAGCCCTACGACGCGAGCGAGCGTTGAGGCCCTCGACCCGATCTGGAGCCAGTTGCGCTCCGAGGCTGAGGCGATCGTGGCCGCCGAACCGGCGCTGGCCGGCTTCGTCTACGCCTCCGTGCTCAATCACGACAAGCTGGAAGACGCCGTCGCCCATCGCATCGCCACACGACTCGACAGCCATGCGCTCGACGGCGGCGTCGTGGAGCGCGGCTTTGCAGAAATGCTGGAAGCCTGGCGCGACTATTCGGTGGCGCTGAGGGCCGATTTGATCGCTGTCTACGACCGCGATCCCGCCTGCAGCCGCTTTATCGAGCCGATGCTCTACTTCAAGGGCTTCCATGCCATCCAGACGCACCGCCTGGCGCATTGGCTCTATGCCAACGACCAGCGCGACCTGGCATTCTACCTGCAAAGCCGCGGCTCGGAGGTGTTCCAGGTCGATATCCATCCCGCCGTCCCGATGGGGACGGGCATCTTCATCGATCACGCCACCGGTGTTGTCGTCGGCGGGACGGCCGTGATTGAGGACAACGTCTCCATCCTGCAGAACGTGACGCTCGGCGGCACCGGCAAGGAAAGCGGCGACCGTCACCCGAAAATCCGCCACGGGGTCTTGATCGGCGCCGGCGCCAACATCCTCGGCAATATCGAGGTCGGCGAATGCTCGCGCGTGGCGGCGGGATCGGTGGTCCTGAAGCCCGTGCCCGCGCACGCCACTGTGGCCGGCGTGCCGGCGAAAGTGGTGGGGCAGGCGGGCTGCGCGGAGCCTTCGCGTACGATGGACCAGATGCTGCGCGACGGCGATCCCGACATCGGCGCCCACATTTAACGGGCCAGATTTTACGGGGACCTGCGCTCGCTAACGGTTGTGGGCGCGCCGCCGGCGCTCTACAAGGCGCGGGCGAAGTAAATCCTGAGGCCGACGTGACCGCCGAAGAACTGAAAAAGGTCGAGCGCTATCTGCAGCGCCTGTTTGGCAACACCGCGATTGGCGTGCGCGCGCGGCCGCGCAAGGACGATTCCGCCGAGGTCTATATCGGCGAGGAGTTCATCGGCGTGCTCTATCGTGACGATGAGGACGACGAGCTGTCCTACAATTTCTCCATGGCCATTCTCGGCTACGACCTCGGCGATTAGGCCGTGTGCATGGGTTGCGTGACGTCCGGCCTCGGCTGCTGAGGCGACGTTGTCCATAAACTTTACACGGCGAGAGGTCCTCGCGCTTTTTGGGTGTGAGCGCGGCGGCGCTGACGGCGACGGTCAACCGCGTCGCCGCTCAGAACGGCGGCGCAGATGATGTGTTGGATGTGGCCGTCATTGGCGCAGGCGCCGCCGGACTTACCGCCGGTTTTTTGCTCGATCGGGCCGGAGTGCGTTTTCGGATCTTGGAAGCCGCGGACATTCATGGAGGGCGTGCAAGGAAAGACACGAGCCTTGCCGACTTCCCCCTCGAGATGGGCGGGGAGTGGATCCACACAACCAACCAAGTTCTGAATACGCTTTCCCAAAGCGATGATGCTGCCCAGCGTGCAGCAGAGTGGCGGCCGGTCACATGCGATGTCTTGAGCGGCGGGCGGCTTTACCGGGAAAATCGCTACGCGCTTGAGTGGCGTGGCGAACATCGGTTCATCTCGACCACCTGGTTTGACTTCTTCAATGATTTCATGGCCCGGGACATACGAGGCCGCATCGACCTCAACACGCAGGTCACGCGTGTTGACTACTCCGATGATCCTTTGCGGATCGGTCTGGCAAATGGCGAAACCATCCGCGCACGGCATGTGATTGTGACCGTGCCGCTCAACGTACTGAAAGACGGCGACATTCACTTCGAGCCGGAGCTGCCCCGTTCAAAACAGCGTGCGTTCTCCGGCGTTGTCATGCCGGACGGTTTCAAGCTGTTCATGCGCTTCGATGAGCGCTTCTACCCTGACATGGTCTTGTTCGATCACGGCTATCAGACGCCGGAGGCCGAGATCATGTTCTACAACGTCTCCCTCGACAAACCGACTGGGCAGAACATCCTCGGGCTATTTGCGCACGGCGTCGTTGCCACGCCTTACGCCACTTTGAAGGACAATGAGCTGGTGCGCGCAGCACTCGATCAGCTTGATCAGCTCTATGACGGCGCAGCATCACGGGCCTTCGAAGGTCACGTCTTGCAGAACTGGAGCAAAAGCCCATTCCATCGCGGCACCTATTCCTATTTTCATGGGTCGAGGCCAGCCACACTTGGGGCCTCTATCGATGGGAGGGTCCACTTCGCTGGTGAAGCCTATAACAGGCGTTCCGACGGCGAATGGGGCTATATGCATGTGGCCGCCCGCTCAGCCTATGACGCCGTGGATGAAATCAGCAGGAGCTGATTGGCCTATGGAGCGCTGCGTCCGGTTCCGGTCGCGAAGCAGACGTCGAGCGCGGCCCCGGCGCCCCGCTTCATCGTTAACCAATCCTTTCAAATTGCCGGCGCCGGCCGCCGCGACGCTTGCTGCGCCGCGCGTCCGCCGCTAGGCTGCCCAAAGGTTAATAAATGGTTAATGGCGGCGTTGCGTGTCGGAGTTGGGCGTATTCGTGTACTGTGCGGCGATCGGATTTGCCGCTGCGGCGACTCTCGCCAGCTTCTACCAATGGGTCACGTCGGAGCGAGCTGAGCTCTTTGCCGTGAAGCAAACGGTGCCCGGCGTCGCCTTTGCCGTCCTCTTCTCAATGTTCTGCGGACCGTTCCTGGTGATGCGCCGCGTGGTCACAGGATTAAGGGCGCGCGAGATGGCCACCCTGCCGGCGCTGATCGGCGTGGTCATTGCAGGGATGTGGAGCGTGTGCGCCGGGATCTTCTACGTCAGCATCCTGGTCAGCGCCTGAGCTGAACACGAAGCGGGCCCGCCGTGCGGGCGGGCCGGGTTACTTCCAATCGCTGAGGAGGCTTAAGGCGACGTCGCCGTATTCGGCGTGGTCCAGCGTGGATCGCCGACGGAGACCCAGCGGTTGGGGTCGCGCACCGACTGACGCTTCACGAAATGATACGCGGTCTCGTACCACCGGTGCAGCGTGTCGGTCTTGTTGTCGAGCACGAACTCACCGCGGCTGGTGCGCGCCAGAAGCACGGCATGCCCGTCGCCAACCTCATCGAAGACGACCGCGACGAGGAGCGCGCCGGAGGGCCAGCCGCGCTCAATCAGCCATTTGCGCTTGAGGAGAACGTAATCTTCGCAATCGCCGTAGGTTTCCGGCAGCGTCCAGTATTCCTCGGCGTTATAGAATTCCATGTCGGTCGCCGGCGCGACGAGATGGTTGGCAAGCGTGTTTACTTCCTGAAGGTCACGCCAGCGCCGCTCCGTCAGCTGCTCAGCCTCCGCAGAGCCGCGGGTCACGCATTCCTCAGGATGGTTGCGGCAGAAATCGATGTGTCCGACCGGCGGATTCGTCCAGCCGTTGACATCCATCCTGAGGCTTTGAGCCGAAGTCGTTTGAGCCAATCCCAAACCGCACAACACAAAGCCGGCCAACAGGGGCCGGCAGACATACGCGAACATTATTATCGCCCCCCATTTTGGAGCGACCTTAGCAGAAATCGATTGCGCGTGCGCTAAAAGATTAGATCAATGATTGATGAACGGCGGGCCGATATTTTGGCTTGCGGCGTTAGAAATAGTCTTTCTCGATCGCCTGCTCGATGGCCGTATCGGACATGAGCCGCATGAATTCCAGGCCGATCCCATCGTCGAAATGGCGCACGATCCGCGCCCCGAGCCGGCCGAGCCGCACGGGCGAGCCGATGGGCGGGCGAAGATTTGTGGCGATGGCGGCACCGGAAAGCGACATGTCGATGACGCGCACGGAATGCGTGGTGCCGTCGGACAGGACGATGGAGGTCTCGCTGCGCTTCGGTGTCCGGCGCAGATGCCGACGATCCTCATCGAGGCTGAGGACATGCCGGTTGGCGAGCCATGTCAGCGTATCGGCCAGCCTGTCGCGCTTCCGCTGCGAGGCGGAGATCGACATGACGAAGCCTTGATCGGTTTTCTCCAGAAGCACGCCTTCGATCCGGCCGACGCTGTCGATATAGGCGACGACCCGCTCGCCCACTTCGCCGCTAAACGGGCTGACAATCGAAGCGTCCCCCGGCGAGACCTCAGAGACCTGACAGGGGCATTCCCGCTGATCTGGAAACATGCACCGGCCGAGCAAGCTCAGCTTGACACGCTGAAAGCGACGCCTTTCCGAACTAGGGGCTCGGTCAGTCTCTTGTGTTTGCAGCGCCTGCATGGCGACTCCGGATAATCCAACCTAAACGGGCGGATGTGCACAATCGCGGAGGCTATTCGGCCGTGGTTAAATATGTGTAAGCAAATGGCATGAGCGCTTGATTTGCGTTTATTTTCCGCCATTCACCACAGTCAGATGCCCGTATCGCTTGCCGCGATTGTCCGGGGTCGCGGGCAGGGTGTCCAACAGCGTATCGTTGCGGCGCCGCGCGCCGGGGTGAGCAGCAGGCAGGAACCGAACCGACCTCAGCCATTGCGTGATGATTCGCCGGCGGATGCGGTTGCTTTCTTCGTGTCCGCCCACGCGCACCATTGAGCCGAGAGCGCCGGCGCCCCCCTTTTCACCCGAAAGAGGCAACAGCAGCATCTCATAGGAGACGAACCCGCCGGCCATCGTCTCGCCCATGACGCCGGCGACCAGGCCGGTCGATCGGGCACTCATGGCGCGGAGATCGCGGTTGAGCGCCTCGCGGTCGTCGGGTCCCCAGAGGTCGAGGAAGCTCTCTTCGGAGAGGTCACGCCCGTAGCGTGAGGCGATCGCCGCGCCGCAGAAGCGGATGCGGGTCTCAAGCGACGGGTCGAGATCGACGAGAATGAGATCGGGCAACAGCGGCGCCAGCTCTGTGGCTTTAACGCCACCGGCCCGCACTCCGGTGTCGTTACGCGCGCCCAGCCAATAATGGTAGAGCGCTGTGCTGGTCTCGTGCTTCATGACGCCCCGACAGAACGACGGCTGGCGACCGTGTGGAGCACGGCGCTGCCGTTTCATATGACATTGGGTGCCACGCGGGTCGGCAGGGGCGGCGTGAAACCATTCGTTAAGGTTAACAAAGGGTGAGCGTTGCGCCGTACGGCGCAGTCGCGTCATGGTTAGTCGTCCAATTCAAGTTGCGGATCGTGTCCCAAGGCCACGGGGCACGGGAGAAAAACAGGGGGCGTCGGAAAGCCGCTGGGTGCAGCCCGGCGGCTTTCTCTTGTGACCGCTTCGCTTGTTCCAAACGCCGCAGGTTTTCCGCTTGCCATGCCTTTGACGAAGCGGGCATGAGCGAGCCATGTCGCGCACCCCCGCCATCAACCTGCCGCCCGCCGTTCTGTGGCTCGCTGTGCTGTTCATCGGCGTTCACCTGCTGCGTCAAGTGCTGACGCCGGAGCAGGAGCGGTGGCTGCTCCTGACTTTCTCGTTCATTCCCGTTCGTTATGCGGAGATCGGCGACGCGCTGCCAGGAGGCGTTGCAGCGCGCATCTGGTCGCCGGTCACCTATGCCTTTCTCCATGGCGATGTCGCTCATCTCGTTGTGAACGTTCTATGGATGGCGATCTTTGGCGGCGCCCTCGCCAGGCGCTTCGGGTCTGTCCGTTTTCTGCTGATGTCGCTTGTCGCGGCCATCGCCGGCGCGGCGGCCCATTACATCGTCCATTCGATGGACGGCGCCATCGTCGTGGGCGCATCCGGCGCCGTATCCGGCATGATGGCGGCAACCGCCTGCTTTGCCTTCGCACCGGGTGGGCCGCTGGCCGGCGGACGAACGGCGGCCGCCTACCGGCAGCCGGCGGAGCCGATTGTCCGTGCGCTGCTCAATCCGCGCGCCGCCGCGTTCATTGTTATTTGGTTCGCCATCAATCTTGTTTTTGGCCTGACGGGCGGTCTCGGCGCCGACCTGGCTGGGCGCATCGCCTGGGAGGCGCATATCGGCGGATTCCTCGCCGGGCTACTCGTCTTTCCCCTGCTTGATCCGGTGCGGCGCGAACACCCGTCCTGAGCCTACGCCCGGCACGCCTCGTGCGGTCGCGGAAGTGTCACGTCTAACCGCATGATCCTTAAGTCGGATTTTGTGCCTTAGGGCACTGCCGTTGTTTGCGCTGGCCTCACCGGCGCCTGGTTTCTAAACTAAGAATGGCATTCCCGCGGAAGACGGAACCGACAAAAAATGGACGAGGGAGGTGTCGATGACCGTGAAGCGGATCATCTCAGAAAAGGGGACGGACGTGGTGACCGTCGCCCCGGACGCGTCATTGGAGTCGATCGCCGGCACACTGGCACAACACAAGATCGGCGCGGTCGTGGTCGCCGATGGGACGACCATCCGCGGCATCATCTCCGAGCGTGACATCGTGCGCGCTTTGGCAAGCCATGGCGGCGTGGCGCTCAGCAAGGCGGCGAATGAGTGGATGACTCAGGAGGTGGTGACCTGCGAGTTGGCGGAGAGCATCAACGACGTGATGCAGAAGATGACCAGCGGTCGCTTCCGCCATTTGCCTGTAGTCGAGGACGGAAAGCTCTCCGGGATCATCTCCATCGGCGACGTGGTGAAGCGGCGGATTGAAGACGTGGTGCGAGAAGCGGAGCAGATCCGCGAATACATCACGACGGCTTAAGGACGCTGGCGAAATCCTAATCAGCTGTCGGCGCTGTCCTCCGGCTCGAACGGCCGTTCAACTGGGCCCGCGCCAAGTGGCACGCGACGATAAAAGCAGCTGGACCGTCCGGTGTGACACGTGCCGGCGCGATTGCCGATTTCGGCGCGCACAAGCACGACGTCCTGATCGCAATCGGTCGCAAGGCTCGCTACGCGCTGCAACGCGCCCGACGTCTCGCCCTTCTTCCAAATGGCCTGCCGCGACCGGCTCCAGTAATGCACAAAGCCCGTCTCTAACGTGAGACGAAGCGCCTCCTCGTTCATCCACGCCATCATCAAGACGTCGCCATTGGCGTCGTCGAGCGTGACGCACGGGATCAGTCCGGCGCTGTCGAAGCGCGGCGTGAAGGTGCGGCTTTCTTCGATCCCCGGCTGGTCGGGAACGGACATCGGCGGGCCCTCAGAGCATGATCCCGAAAAGTGGGAACCGGTTTTCGGACAAGATCATGCTCAAAGCAAAGAAATAGAGCGTTCGAGCAATTCAGCGAATGCGAGAATGCTCGGCCGTTAGCGGTTGGACGGCCGTATGAGATTGAGGAACTTCTCGCGTTCCGCCGTGCTCTCTCTGAAGACACCGGTGAAACGCGAGGTCATGGTCGACGCGCCGGACTTTTGCACGCCGCGCATCGACATGCACAGATGCTCCGCCTCCAGCATCACGGCCACGCCGCGCGCGCCGAGATATTCCTCAAGCGCATCGGCGATCTGAGCCGTCAGCGTCTCCTGCGTCTGCAGCCGCCGGGCATAGAGATCGACGAGACGCGCCAGCTTGGATAGGCCCACCACGCCATCCACCGGATAATAGGCGATATGCGCCACACCCGTGAACGGCACCATGTGGTGTTCGCAATGCGAATGGAACTCGATGTCGCGCACCAGCACCATGTCCTCAAAACCGCCGATGTCCTTGAACGTGGCGGAGAGCACGTCGCTCGGCTCGCGACCGTAACCGGAATAGAGCTCCTCATAGGCCTTGACCACACGCTGCGGCGTGTCGAGCAGGCCTTCACGGCGCGGATCGTCGCCGGTCCAGGCAATCAGCGTGCGCACGGCAGCCTCCGCCTCCTCCCGGGCCGGCCGGTCCGGCGCGCTGTGCTCCGGCTTGGGCTCAAGTCTCTTGATATCTGCCGTCATATCTTGCTCTCTGCCCAGCCGAATTTCGATGGCGCGGGCGGCCATGACGCTCCTATATAGGGGCTAATCGGATTTGACCAATCGCGCAGAGCGCTCAAGATCGTCACTTATGCTCGACGACATCTACAACGCCAAGATCTTGGAGCTGGCGGGGAATATCCCGAAGATTGGCCGGCTTGATGCGCCCGACGCCACTGCCCGCGCGCATTCGCGGCTTTGCGGCTCCACCGTCACGGTCGATCTGAAGATGGCCGACGGGCGGGTCAGCGACTTCGCCCACGACGTCAAGGCGTGCGCGCTCGGTCAGGCGTCCTCCTCCATCATGGCGCGGAACGTGATCGGCTCCACACCCCAGGAGCTTCGTGAGGTGCGCGAAAGCATGCGCAAGATGCTGAAGGAGGAGGGCGAGCCGCCGACCGGCCGCTGGGCTGACCTGAAATACCTGGAGCCGGTGCGCGACTATCGCGCCCGCCACACCTCCACCATGCTCACCTTCGACGCCGTGGTGGACGCCGTGGACCAGATCGAAGCCGGCAAAGACGTTGCGGCCAGCGAGGCGGCTTCGGCTTGAATTTCAAGATGGCCATGTCCCCCGCCAAAGGAGATCACAGCTCGTCGCTTCCCGCGCTCGGCAAGTGGATCGCGTCTGTCCCGGCGCTCGCCGCGCGCGGCTTGATCCTCGTCTATCGCTATACCCTGTCAAGCCTTGTCGGCCGCACCTGCCGGCATCTGCCAACCTGCTCGGAATATGCCGACAACGCGATTGCCCGCTTCGGCCTGTGGCGCGGCGGGTGGATGGCGCTGGCGCGCTTCTGGCGCTGCCGGCCGCTCGGCAGCCGCGGCTTCGACCCGGTGCCGGAAACCTTGCCTGCCGATGCGCGCTGGTATACGCCCTGGCGCTACGGTTTCTGGGGCTCCGATCTTCCCGATTGAGCCTTAAGCCGGCGTTCTCAACGCGCAGTATTCTCAATACACGAAGGACAGGCGCCGCCGTTTGAGGCGACGCGAAAGCTGAGCCATGGTCACGATCTCTCTCCCCGACGGTGCAACGCGCGACGTTCCTGAAGGCGCGACCGGCACGATCGTGGCGGAGGGCATCTCCAAGTCGCTCGCCAAGAAGGCCGTCGCCATGAAGGTCGACGGCGCGCTCGCCGACCTCGCCGATCCCGTGCCGGACGGCGCAATGGTGGAGATCGTCACGCGCGATCATCCCGATGCGCTGGAGCTGATCCGTCACGACTGTGCGCACGTATTGGCGGAAGCCGTGCAGGCGCTGTTTCCCGGCACGCAGGTGACGATCGGGCCGGTGATAGAGAACGGCTTCTATTACGACTTCTTTCGCAACGAGCCGTTCTCCACCGACGACTTCGCCACCATCGAAGCGAAGATGCGCGAGATCATCGCCCGCAATCAGCCTTTCACTAAAGAGGCTTGGGACCGTGAGCGCGCGCAGAAAATCTTCCGCGACAAGGGCGAGATGTTCAAGGTCGAGCTGGTGGATGCGATCCCCGACGGCGAGGAGCTGAAGGTCTATTTCCAGGGCGACTGGTTCGACCTTTGCCGCGGGCCCCACATGCCCTCCACCGGCAAGATCGGCGACGCCTTCAAGCTGACCAAGCTCGCTGGCGCCTATTGGCGCGGTGATTCCAGCCGCCAGCAGCTGCAGCGCATCTACGGCACCGCCTGGCCCAGCAAAAAGGAGCTCGACGCCTACCTCATGATGCTGGAGGAGGCGGAGAAGCGCGATCATCGCCGCATCGGCCGCGAGATGAACCTCTTCCACCTGCAGGACGAGGCGCAGGGCTCGGTGTTCTGGCACGCCAAGGGCTTCGCCATCTGGCGCGCGCTGGAGGCCTATATCCGCCGCCGGCTGGATGCCGACGGCTACGACGAGGTGAAGACGCCGCAGCTTCTCGACGCGCGCCTTTGGGAGCAGTCGGGCCATTGGTCGAAGTTCCGCGAGAACATGTTCGTCGTGCCTGACCACACACCCAACACCGAAGAGGACGGGCCGGTCCTGGAGGGCGAGGTGGAGCGTTGGATGGCGTTGAAGCCGATGAACTGCCCGGCGCATGTGCAGATCTTCAACCAGGGCATCAAATCCTACCGCGACCTGCCCATCCGTATGGCCGAGTTCGGCTGTTGCCATCGCAACGAGCCGCATGGCGCGCTGCACGGATTGATGCGCGTGCGCCAGATGACGCAGGACGACGCGCACATCTTCTGCACCGACGATCAGGTCACCGACGAGACGCGCCGGTTCCTGGCTCTGTTCGCCAAGGTCTATGGCGACATGGGCCTGACCGACATCCGCTACAAGCTGGCGACGCGGCCCGCCGTCCGCGCCGGCGAGGACGCCGTTTGGGACCGCGCGGAGAAATCGCTCGCCGATGCGCTGACCGCGTCGGGCATTGATTTCGAATACGCGCCGGGCGAGGGCGCCTTCTACGGCCCGAAGCTCGAGTTCCACCTCACCGACGCCATCGGCCGCACATGGCAATGCGGCACCTATCAGCTCGACTACGTGCTGCCGGAACGGCTCGACGCCTCCTATGTCGGCGAGGATGGCGAGCGCCATCGGCCGGTCATGCTGCATCGCGCCGTGTTCGGCACGTTCGAGCGCTTCATCGGCATTCTTTTGGAGCACTATGCCGGGCGGCTGCCGCTTTGGCTGGCGCCGGTGCAGGCCGTGGTCGCGCCGATCACCTCCGACGCGGACGGCTACGCGGAGACAGTCGCCGAACAGCTGGAGGTCGCTGGCATTCGCACTGCGGCCGACCTTCGCAACGAGAAGATCAACTACAAGGTCCGCGAGCACTCAGTGGCCCGCGTGCCGGTGATTTTTGTGGTTGGGCGCCGCGAGGCGGAACAGGGCACTGTCTCCATCCGCCGCCTCGGATCGAAGGATCAGGAGGTCGCCCCCCTCGACGCGGCCGTGGCGGCGATTGTGGGCGAAGCCACGCCGCCTGATCTGCCTGGCGCTTAGCCCCGATGCCACACCTCCCCCTTGCGGGGAGGTCGAAATTCCCAAGCCGCAGGCGCGGAGAATTTCGGGTGGGGGTATGCCCTTTCATCCCTCATCCTGACGTGCGTCATTCGCCCTTTCGAGGCTCGCCCTGTCGGGCTCGCACCTCAGGATGAGGGCGAAAGGCGCCTCGAAGGACGAAGTGAAAGAGCCGAGCAAGACAGCTGATCACCCCCACCCGAACCCGGCTGCGCTCACGCTCGCCGGCTTCGACCTCCCCGCAAGGGGGAGGTGGGGCGCAAGCGGCATGGCGGCTTGGCTACTCTTCTTCCACCGGCTCTGCCCCGTCAGGCTCTGCCACGAGCGTGCCGGTCTCCGGCTGCACGATGTCTTCAAGCTGCACTTCGATGTCGCGCTCGACTCCCGCCTCAACGGAGAAATCGCGCGAATAGATGCGATCCTGATGCTTGGCGATCGCCGTATAGCTGCCGGCGGTCAGCACGATCGACGGGAAGGCCCCGATGCTCTCGTGCACGGTGATCCCGTCCTGCGTCGTCACCGTCCAGCTTGTGTTGGCGATCGCCTCGCCGCCGATCTCCGACACGAGCTTCAGCGTCACCTCAGCGCCGGTATGGCGCATGACCGCGCGGGTGAGCTTGCCAGCCTCCACGACGATGTCGGCGCGCACGATGGCGTTGACGCTGCCATAGCGGCTGACGACGTGATAGGTGCCGGCACTCAGCGGGATCAGGCTGTCCTTGCCGGCATGCGGCACGACGGTGATCAGGTCGCCGGCCTCGTTCTCCTGCAAGATCTCAAACGACAGCCGGTCCGCCGGCAGGCTCTGTTCTTCGTTCACCACCGAATCGAGGACGAGACCGCCGGCATTCAGCACCAGCGATTCAAACTGGTCGTCGTCGGAGATGGTCACGCGCTTTGTCGCGCCGGCACGCCCGAAGGCGGCGTGCACGAGATAATCGCCTGGCGGCAATTTGACCGCCGCCGTGCCGCCTTGCTCGGTTTCAAACACCAGCGGCAGCGATCCGTCTCCTTCAGGGCTCGGCGCGAACACGCGCCAGATAACGCCGCTCGTCAGCGGCTCACTGCCATCCATCAGCCGCGCTTCCATGATGAGATTGTAGCTGCTCTGCGCTGCCGCCGGCCCGGCAACCACGATGAGCAAGGCCGCAAGAAGGGCCGAGCGCGCAATATGAATGGCGCGATTCGCTCTCGTCCTGGGGAATGGCAAGCGCATCGCGTCGTGCTAAGCCCGCTCACATGGCGAATTCAAGACCTGAGGGCTCAATGCCGCACGTGACGCTGGCCGATTACTTGTCCAAACGCCGCACGATTCCAGCCGCACAGCTCGGTGCGCCGGGCCCCGATTCGGCAGCTTTGCACGCCATGCTGACGATAGCGGCGCGTGTGCCCGACCACGGAAAGCTGGCGCCGTGGCGCTTTATTCTCTTCGACGAAGACCGTCGCGCAGCCGTCGAGGAACTCGTTCGCATCGCCGAGCGCCACGGCGACGAACGAGAGCGCGCGCAGCGCATTGAGAAGGCGAAGGGCTTCGCCGATGCGCCGCTCGTCGTCTGCGTCGTGTCGGCCGCCGACCCGGATCATCCCAAGATACCGCTATGGGAGCAGCAGCTCTCCGCCGGCGCCGTCTGCTTCAATCTGCTGCATGCCGCCGCGGCCCACGGCTTCGCAGCACAATGGCTGACGAACTGGTTCGCCTATGATGAGGACGCAATGCGCTTCCTCGGGCTAAAGGACGGCGAGCGCATCGCCGGCTTCGTCCATATCGGCACGCCCAAACTGCCGCCGACGGAGCGCGACCGCCCCGATGTCGACGCCATCACGGATGTGTGGCGCGCGCCGGCCTAGCTGCTGCCTCGGCGCGCTCTGGCGACCACGCGCTCCCGGTGCAGCGTGTAGATGCCGGTGGCCGTGATGATCAGCGCGCCGATCCAGGTCCACAAATCGGGCAGCTGGGCAAAAACCAGATAGCCGTACATCACGCCCCATATGAGGAGCGTGTAATGGACCGGCGCCACCACGACCGCCTGCGCCACCTCAAGCGCCTTGATGACCATAAGCTCGCCAAGCGCCGCCATCACCGCGAAGCTGATCAGGAGCGTTATCTCAAGGCCGCTCGTCGGCCAGCGCCAGACGAACGGCAGCGGTATGGTGAGGATCAGGCTACCGACCAGCGCCGTATAGGCGACCGTCGTTACGGTCCGGTCGGAGCCGCTCAAAGCGCGCGATACGATCTGGCGCAGCGCAAAGAAGAACGCCGCCAAGACAACCAGCATGACGGCGGGGTGGATGGCGCCGAGCCCCGGGCGGATGACGATCATCGCGCCAACGAATCCGATAGTGACGGCACTCCATCGCCGGATGCCCACCGGCTCGCGCAGAATCATTGCACCGAGCACGGTGACGAAGAACGGCGCCACGAAGCTGACCGCCACCGCATCGGCGAGCGGCACGAAGGCGAGCGCCACGATGAAACAGGCCCCCGAGCCGGCCGCCAGCGCCCCGCGCGTGATCTGCAGGCCGGGATGTGCGGTTCGCAGCACCGATAGTCCACGCCAGGCCAGCAGGATCAGCACCATGGTCAGTAGGCCTAGTTGCCGCGACCAGACGATCTGAATCGGATGCAGCGTATCGGTGAGAAACTTGGCCTGCGTGTCGACCGCGGCGAATATGAACATACCGGCGGCCATATAGGCGATGCCGCGCGCACTATCCGATTGGCGCTTGTCCTCGGAAGTGAGGATCGGTGTTGCCGGGTCGATCGATATGGCTGCCGTTCCTTCCCTTCGCGCCGCGCAAAGGGAAGGTTCGCCGCCCCACGCATGCTCGCGTGTGTCTTACGCCATATTGTCGCGGGAGCCGATATGTATCTGCCGCCGAAGTCGCAGCGGCCGCGACGCCGATCTATGCGCCGCTAGCTTTGCACCTCGTCAAGCGGAGCCTGTGGCCGCCAGCGTCGCGCGCGCGCCAAAAGCCGTTCCGCCGCCTTGAGGTGAGGGCGGTCGAGCATCTGGCCGTCGAGCGACGTGACGCCGGCATCGCCAAAGAGCGAAAACGCCTCAACGACACGCTCCGCGCGCGTCACCGCCTCGTCGCTGGGCGTGAAGGCTTCGTTGATCACCGGCGCCTGATCGGGGTGGATGGCAAGCTTGCCGGTGAAGCCGTCGCGCGCGGCGATTTCGCATTCGCGTTTCAGCCCGTCGAGGTCGCGGAAGTCGGCATAGACGCAATCGATCGCATCGGCGCCGGCCGCCGCCGCACCGAAGAGGCAGAGTCCGCGCGCCAACTCCGCCGGGCCGGTCCACGCGCCGTCGACACGGGACGTCTGCGCGCCGGTGTCGGCCGACAGGTCCTCCACGCCCCAGGCGAGGCCGGCAAGCCTCGGGCTGGAGTCCATGTACGTTCCCAGTCCGAAAATCGCTGCCGCCGATTCCGTCGCAATGGCGATGATCGGCGTGCTGCTTTCGGGGATGTTGTGCAGGGCTTCGCGAACGGCGATGCGTGAGCTCAGCACCGCGATGTCGTTCCCGCCGCGCGCCTTGGGCAGCACAATGCCGTCCGGTACACCCGTCATGACCACATCGAGGTCGCCATCGGCGAGCGTCGTGTCGAGCCCGTTGATGCGCACGTAGAGGAGCGGCGGGTCAGGCGCCGCATCGCGGTTTTGCAGAAGGTCGAGCGCAGAGCGCCGCGCCGCTTCCTTGTTGAGCGGGTTGACCGAATCCTCAAGGTCGAGGATCAGCACATCGGCAGCGCTCGACAGCGCCTTTGCCAATTTGTCCGGCTGGTCGCCGGGCACAAACAGAAACGACCGCAACTAGCCGCTCCCTCGCTTCTTCATGAAGGCCTGACGCCGGCATGTCGCCACCAGCGTCTCGTCCTGCTTGAAGCACTTATGCTCAAACTCAACGATGCCGGCGCCAACATGCGACTTTGATTCGCGCTTGGCCATGACCTCGGTCGTCACATGCACCGTATCACCCTGAAAGAGCGGATTGGGAAAGCGCACATCCGTCATACCCAGATTAGCGATCGTCGTACCCACGGTCAGGTCGTTCACCGAGATGCCCACCATTAGCCCGAGGGTGAAGTAGGAATTCATCAGCGGTTGACCCCACTGGGTCTCAGTCTGGCAATAATGCCGGTCAATATGAAGCGGTTGCGGGTTCAGCGTCAGGCTTGAGAAGAGCACATTATCCATCTCTGTCACGGTGCGGCGCAGCGGATGTTTGAACACCCGGCCTTCCTCAAACTCCTCAAAATAGAGACCGCCCATCGTCTCGCTCCTGGCAATCGGATCACTCGTGTCCCGAATCTGAAGTTCGCATCCTTATTCAGCCTGCTCCGAACGAACTTCAGATTCGATAAGGACACGAGGCAAGATATTGAATCTCGTGTGGTTTGGGGTTTGAAGTTCCACTGATGAGCCCGCCGGAATGACGATAGGAACTTCAAACCCACCACACTAGACATCGAAAGTTGGCAACGATTCGTTAAGGCAGTCTATGCACCATCCGTTAACCGTCTCTGGCTGGGATAGACGCGAATTCAATGAGTGCGATTGTCGAGCAGTTCCTCAACTGGGCGCACCAGGCCGCACCGGTGCGCCGCGCACAGGCCGCCCGCGCTCTGGCGCAGTCCTACCTCCTCTCACCGCTGTCGCCCGATGAGCGCGACCAGGTCGAGGCGGCCATGACCGTCCTTCTCGATGATCAGGCGATGGAGGTTCGCATTGCGCTTGCGGCGGAGCTGGCGGCTTCGGAGCACGCGCCGCAGCACATGATCCTGTCGCTCGCCAACGACCGGGACCCGGTCGCCGCGATCGTTGCCGCGCGTTCGCCCCTTATCCTCGACAGCGAGTTGGTCGACTTGGTGGCGTCCCGCGAAGAGTCGGTGCAGATCGCCATCGCCAGCCGGCCGTACCTGTCGCGAACCGTGTCGGCGGCGATCGGCGAGGTCGGCGCGCTGGATGCCTGCCGCACCCTGATCACCAACCGCGGCGCGCGCATCCCGCGCTTCACCTTGGATCGCATCGTGACGCGTCACGGCGACCAGCCGACGATGCGGCTGACGCTGCTTGCGCGCGAGGACCTGCCGCTCGACGTTCGCGAGGTGCTGCTTTCCATGCTGGCGCGGGCCTTGCGCGAGCTTATCGTCACACATGAATGGCTTGAGCCGCGCCGCGCCGACGCGATCGTCCGCGACGCGCGCGAATGCGCCACCATCGCCGCCGCCTTCGAGGCGCCCGCCGACAACATGCCGGCGCTCGTGGCACAGCTGATTGCCGGCAAGGCGCTGACCCCGGCATTTCTGATCCGCATCGTCGCCGCCGGTCAGACCACGCTCTTTGAGGCAGCGCTTTCAAGGCTCGCCGGCGTGCCGATAGATCGCGTCCAGGCGCTCATCGCTTCCGGCCGACGCTCGCACCTCGTGGCGCTGTTGCAGCAGGCGCGTTTGCCGCCCCGCACCTTCCCGGCCTTCACCGCCGCCGTTGAGATCATTCGCAGCGGCGCCTTCGATGAAGCCGACAGCGAT
This sequence comes from Afifellaceae bacterium, assembly GCA_028284625.1. Classification (GTDB taxonomy): domain Bacteria; phylum Pseudomonadota; class Alphaproteobacteria; order Rhizobiales; family Afifellaceae; genus DASWJZ01. The sequence continues at coordinate 37,932 of JANQRH010000006.1, forward strand.
TACCGCCGCACCACGCACCTGATCGATGCGATCGTTGAGCGCTACCAGAAGCGTCCGGACCGCGAGCTCGATCAGATCCTGATGCTGCTCCGGCGCTTTGCCAGGCAGGCCAAGCGCGCCGCCGCCCGCGGCTATGCGGAGGAGATCACGCAGCAGGCGGCCTGAGCCCGGCCGCGCCGATAACCGGCCGGCGGGGCTCCCCGTCGGCGATTTCTTTACCTTTCAAGGATAGCTTTCGCCGATGGGCGGCGTGTCGTGCCGCCGGGCGGGAAGTCGTATGCGTAATGTCTCGATTGCACGCCGGGTCGCCACCTGTGCGGTCCTGGCTTCTGTGTGTTTGCTGGCGGCGTGCGGTAGCGTGCCGAAGGTAGGCAAAAGCAGCAGCAACAGCCTCGCATGCATGTCGCGGGCTATGTATTTTGAGTCCAACCGCTCCAGCGACGAGGGCATGCTCGCCGTCGGCACGGTGGTCATGAACCGTGTGGAATCGTCGGAATTCCCCAATAGCGTCTGCGCCGTTGTCGGCCAGAAGAACCAATTCGCGCCGGGTGTCCTGTCCCGTCCTATGAAGGAAGACAGAAGCAAGGCGCGCGCTGAGCGCGCGGCTCACGCCGTACTGAAGGGCCAGCGCCATCGCGGCGTGCGCAAGGCCATGTATTTCCACACCGCCGGGCGCACCTACCGCTACAAGAACATGCACTACGTCCTCGTGGCGGGCGGCAACGCCTTCTATACGCGCAAGGCCAAACAGGGCCATTCCTACATTCCGCGTCACCGTATCGCGCGCGCCGGCCAGAAGACGAAAATCGAAGCGCCGCGGGGCTTTGCACGCGCCGTCATCGCTGCGCCGGGGCGTCTCCTCGCCGCAGCACCCGCTCGCCGAAAGCCGGCGGCCGGACCGAGCGAGCCCTCCATCAAGGAGCTGATCCTGGCTAGTTCCGGCTGGTAGCGGAGCGTTCTTCCGTCACCTTGCGACGACTGCTATAGGCCCGGCCCGGCATGCATATTGGGGCATTCCGCTAAGGGATGCCCCCAACTGGTCAGCCGCGCAATCTCCGCTATATGTTGCGCAGGGGGAACATCCAATCAGGGAAGGAGAACGCGTGCCCGAACGAGGCGAGGGGACCGGTCTGCGGTCGCATCAGATGGCGTGGCTGGCGGATTTTGTTCCGCTGGTGGGAAACGAAACGGTTGAGCGCATCGCCGCTTTGGCGGAGCCCTTGGGCGGCCTCCAGGTGCAGCACATCAACTCCACCAAGCACGGTGGCGGTGTCGCGGAGATACTCCGGTCGCTGATCCCCATGCTTGGCGGCCTCGGGATCCGGGCCGACTGGCACACCTTATCGGCGCCGCTTCCGTTCTATGAGATCACCAAACACATCCACAACACGCTGCAAGGCGAGGCCGGCAACCTCAGCGACGACGACTGGCGCTTCTATGAAAAAGTGGTCCTCGATAACGACCATCTCGTCGACCGGCGCGCCGATGTGGTTGTCGTGCACGATCCCCAGCCGGTGGCACTGATCAGAGGCCGTGACGAAGCACGGCGATGGCTGTGGCGCTGCCACATCGATCTCAGCAACACCAACACCAATGTGTGGAACCCGATCGCGGCCTACGTGAAGGACTACGACCACGTCATCTTCTCGCTGTCGGAATACGCTCAGCCGCTCGACCCGCCGGCCGCCTTCATCACGCCGGCGATCGATCCGTTCACGCTCAAGAACCGTCCGATGCCCGAGGACCAGGCGCGGGCGTGCTTTGACCGTTACGGCATTCCGAGCAGCCGCCCGATCGTTACGCAGATTTCGCGCTTCGATCCGTGGAAGGACCCGAAGGGCGTCCTTGAAGCGGCGCGCATGGCGCAGCGCGAGGTCGATTTCACGATCGTCCTTCTGGGCAACATGGCCAGCGACGATCCTGAGGGCGCGCGCATATTTGCCGACCTCGTCAAGGAGCGGGACGAACGCACCATGGTGCTCGACAAGGGCGACGATGCGGACCTCGTCAACGCGCTGCAAAGCTGGGCCGATGTGGTTATCCAGAAGTCAACGCGCGAAGGCTTCGGCCTGACGGTGACGGAGGCGATGTGGAAGGCACGGCCTGTCGTCGCCGGCCGCGTCGGCGGCATCGTGCACCAAATAACCGACGGCGAGAACGGCTTCCTCGTGGAGAGCGTGGAGGAGACCGCGGCGCGTATTGTTGAGCTCCTGAAGGACCAGGCCTTGGCGAAACGTCTCGGTCAAGAGGCGCGCGAGACAGTGCGCCGCAAGTTCCTCATCACCACGCTGCTTGAGCGCGAGCTGGAGCTGATGCGCTAGCGCACACTGTCGCGGTCTCTGTCGCAGATACGCCCCGCTCGGCCAATGCCATTGGCCGGGCCGGAGGCTGCCTCCCGCTAGTAGCGGAACTGCTCCGCCAGGATGCGCTCGTCCCAGGAATGGTCGCCGTCGAACATCACCAGGCAGGCGGCGTTCCGATCCTCCTCCACCAGCACGTTCACAACATTGCGGAACTCGATGTGGTCGGCTGCCGCCGACACGGGACGCTTGCTGGCCTCCAGCACAGAGATGGTCACCTTGGCGTGGTTGGGCAGAAGCGCACCGCGCCACCGTCGCGGCCGGAAGGCGCTGATCGGGGTCAGCGCAAGGAGCGGCGCATTGATCGGCAGGATCGGGCCGTGGGCGGAGAGATTGTAGGCAGTGGAGCCCGCGGACGTCGATACCAGAACGCCATCGCAGATCAGCTCCTCAAGCCGCGGCTTGCCGTCGATCATGATCTCCAGCTTCGCCGCCTGGTAGGATTGCCGCAAAAGCGACACCTCGTTGATGGCGCGGGCGGTGTGGCTCGCTCCGTCGCCGAGCGTGACTGTGGCAAACAGCGGATGGATCGTCTCTGTGGTTGCCGCGGCCAGTCTTTCGATCAGGCCTTCGGCCCGATACTCGTTCATCAGGAAGCCGAGAGAGCCGCGATTCATGCCGTAGATCGGCTTGCCCTTGCTCATATATTCGTGGAGCACGGTGAGCATGAGCCCGTCGCCGCCAAGCGCAACGATCACTTCGGCCTCGTCGCGCGCCACCTCGCCATAGCGCGCGCGCAAGTCGATCGCCGCCTCTTGAGCTTCAGGCGCGTCGCTGGCGACGAAAGCGATTTTGGTCATGGCGGGCCCCGCCCCGGCTGAAAGTGCAAACGATCCGATGGGCTACGTCGTAATATGGCCGCGAACGAATGGCGAGTGGTGTTGCCCGGCGACGTGTCGGCGAAGCGATCGCGGGAATGGGCCGCCAAGTTCGGATCCGCGAGTGGAGTGGGTTGATTGCAACTGCCGGGGCGAGTGGTCGCCACCCATCCGGCAAGTCATGATGTCATGTCGGTGACATTTGGGCCGACTAACGATGACCGCACCTGAGAGGAGCCGTGAATAGGCCCTGATATTGTGCAACCCTAGGTGTTTGTCTGGCAGACGGAGCCGCGTGGTTACTTAGAGGTTGGTTAACCGTGCCCCTCCGGCTCCCTGGCATGTTAGTTAAGAGTGGGTTAAATCTATCATTGACCATGGGCCGAGGGATGGACAGTCGAGAGCGGCTCGCGATCTGAGGAGAAGCGTAATGGGTAAGCTCAATATCGGCATCGAGATCCGCGATTTCGACCTGGAGCGTATGGGCTTTTCGTTGTCTGTGCTTGATGACGGCAAGAAACGGCAGACGTCGGAGGCCTATCTCCGCATGACGCTTTCGGAGTTGCACACATTCCTCAACGCGCTCAGAGCCGCCCATGGCGAGATCGACGTTTCGACGGTCGAGCCGTCAGGCGTCAGCAAGCTCCCGACCGTGAAGGTCAGCCGCTCGCGCGGGGAGGACCAGGCTCCCGATTTCCGCGGTGAGAAGTTCGTCGCCGCGGAGTAACGCCCGGCGCCATCCGGCGCCAAGGGTTCATCCTGACCATTCCATGCCGGCCGCCATTGGCGGTCCGCCGCCGCGTTAGCCTGTTGCTGCGCGCGCTGCGCTGCTCTCTGGCGGCGCCAGCTCGTCCTTGATCGCCGCGACAACAGCGGCGAGTTCCCTCTCAATCGCGCCAAGGGGTGCTTCCGAAAGGAGCGCGTCGTCCCCGTCTCGTGCCCGAGCCTCCAAATCGGCGCATAGCTCACCCAGCCGCATCGCGCCGACATTGCGGCTTGGCGATTTCAAGGCGTGCACTTCCGTCGCCACCTTGGCGAGGTCGCTCTCCGCAATCGCCTGTTTGAGCGCATCCACATGCGTCGGTGCGTGCGACAGGAAGAGACCGAAAACGCGGCCCAGCAGAGCCGGATCGCCGCCGGCGATTGCACGCAGCGAATTGAGCACCTCCGCGTCCAGGGGCGCGTCCGCTGCCATCGCGTCTGCTTCCGGTCCGGCCCCGCCGTCGGCCGGCGCAGATTCCGGTTGCTCCAACTGATCGTTCATGGGCGCCACATCGGTCGGGCTGAAATGCGCCAGACAATCCGACAGGCTCTTCATCGTGAACGGCTTGGTCAGATAATCGTCCATGCCGGCATCGCGCCAGCTGTCAGCCGTGCTGCCCGCGACATGCGCCGTCAGCGCCACAACGGGCGTGCGCGCCAGCTCCGCCTCCGCCTCATAAGTGCGGATCGCGCGCGTTGCGGCAAAGCCGTCAAGCACGGGCATGCTGCAATCCATCAGCACGATATCGAAACCGCCTTGCTTGAACGTCTCGACTGCCTGAGCGCCGTCCTCCACGATCGTCGTTTGCGCTTTGAGCCGGGCCAAAGCTTCAGAGACGACCTCGCGGTTGACCGGGCTGTCATCGGCGACGAGCACATGGAGGCTGGAGAGGTCGGGAAGCGCAGGTCCGCTCGCGCCGCGACGATGCTCCAGAAGCTCCGCCAAGGTGCCGTCCCGCACGGCATCCAGGATCTTCCGAATGCGGCCGGATGAGATCGGCTGTAGGAGCACGCCGTCGCAGCGTCGCGCCGCGAGCAGCCGCTCCACTTTGCTGTCGCCGACCCCGGCAACGCAGATGATCGGCGCGTCGCCCGTCCGCCCGGGACGCGCGTCGACCCAATCCGGCGACGCAAAGATCACGGCCGCCTCGGCGAGCGAGACATCCCCGGCGTTGACGGAAATCGTGTAGCCATAGGTCTCCAGAACGCCCGCCAGAACCCGCGTCGTTGCATCGCCTTCGATCATGACCAGCGCGTGCCCCCGCTCCGCCGGCGTAGCATCGGCCGGCGCCTCCAGCACGCGCACGGGAATGGTGAAGAGGAACGTCGATCCGCGTCCCTCCTCGCTTTCCGCCCAGATGCGCCCGTCCATCGCGGTCACGAGCCGCTGGCAGATGGAGAGCCCCAAGCCGGTTCCGCCAAAGCGTCGCGTGGTGGACTGATCAGCCTGGCTGAAGGCTTCGAAGATGTGGCCGACTTTGTCGGATGGAATGCCGATCCCGGTGTCTTCAACGGCAAACGTCAGCGCCGATGCGTCACCATCGGCCTCCTGCCGCGTCACCGACACCTTGACGTGACCGCTCTCGGTGAACTTCAGCGCATTGTTGACGAGATTGGAGATGATCTGGCTGAGCCGCACCGGATCGCCTTCGATGACGGGAGGAACATCCGCATCGATCTCCGCTGCCAGATCGAGGCCTTTCGACGCTGCGCGTTCCCAGAAGAGGCTGAGCGCGTCGTCCACGATCGTCTCCACGTCGACGCGACCGGCCTCAAGCTCAAGCTTGCCGGCTTCGATTTTCGACAGGTCGAGAATGTCGTTGATGATCGTAAGCAGCGTCTGTCCGGAGCGGACGATGGTCTCCGCATAACGCTGCGGGCGCTGCGCCAACTCACCACCGGCCAAGAGCTCCGCCATGACCAACATGCCGTTCATCGGCGTGCGGATTTCGTGGCTCATCGTGGCCAAAAACTCCGATTTCGCTCGATTGGCCGATTCCGCTGCGTCGCGTGCCACTACGAGATCGCGCGTGCGCTCAGTCACGGTCCTTTCCAGACCGGCGCGATGATCCTCGAGCGCCTGGTCGCGCCGCCCGATCTGGTCGAGCATCTCGTTGAAGGCGTCGACCAGCTGTCCCGTCTCGTCGCTCGTCCGTCGCACCGCGCGCTGCGTGAAATCGCCGGTCTTGCGAACGTCGTTCATCGTGTTCGCCAGAGCGCCAAGCGGTTGCGTGATCGCGCGCTGCAGGCGCATGGCCACTAGGAGGCCGATGCCGATCGCCACACCGGCGCTTAACAGCGCAGCGATGATGGCTTGCTTGAGCCGCTCCGACAATTCCGGTGTGCCGACAAGCAGCACCAGGCTGCCGACCGTCCGGCCACCTTTGACGATGTCGCTGGTCACAAGGAACGCGCCGTCTCTCAGCATCCGCCACAACGAGGTGCTGTCGCCTTCCGCCCGGTCGTCGACGGAGCCGAGCGCCACGGCTGTGCCCGCCTCCACGAAGACGGCCCCGTTCGGGTCACGGATGCCGGCGTAGCGCACGTTCGGAATCCGCCCGATGGCGTTGAGCGTGCGCCGCGCGGCTCTCTCATCGCCTTTTGCCGCCGCGTCCGCGGCGCTGACGGCGAGGACCTGCGCGGTGGCCGCAAGCTCCGAGCGCTTGGCCTCCGCAAACCGGCTCAGCTCGCGATATGTGCCGACCACGAAAGCCAGCAAAACCGCCGCGCCGACTGAGGCGGCGATCAGGATTGCAAGTTTGGCGCGTATGGAGCGTGAGTTGTGAAACAATGCCAAGTCGTGGTTTCAGTCGATTCCCGCATGATTTGCATGCTTACGCTAAAGGGAGAATTAATCCCTACAGGCCACATTGGTCGGCATGATCCTGCGTGAGATCGCCAACGAAGCGGTCGCCGGCGGCGCTGGCGCCCCCAAGGTGCTCGTCGTCGACGACGACGCGACGAGCCGTTTGCTGGCTGGCGCGGCGCTAAAGGATCAGATGCAGATCACCGAGGCTGAGAACGGTGAAGTCGCGCTCCAGATCCTGGGGCGCGAGTCTTTCGATCTGACGATCCTCGACCTCGATATGCCTGTGCTCGACGGATTTGCGGTGATTGAGCAGGCGCGCGCGCGGCCGGAGACGCGCCATTTGCCGATCATCGTCGTCACGGGCCGTGAGGATGTCGTATCGATTGAGCGCGCCTTCGCGCTTGGGGCGACGTCGTTTCTCTGCAAACCGATCAACTGGAACGTCTTTCGCCACCAAGTCGCCTATGTCTTTCATAAGGCTCAGGTTGAGCGCCGGTTGCGTGCCAAGAATGAGCAGCTGGAGCAGGTGGCTGCCTTGCGCGCCCGCTCCATCGCCGCGCTCTCGCGCTCCATAGAATCAGCCGCAACCCGCCTCGATTGCCCGCCGGAAGGCCAACCGGCGTCCACTGAGCTCCACAAATATTGCGAGAAGATGCGGAAGCTCGTGCGCCGCGTCGGTCACGTCTCCGATGTCTTGACCGGCTCCACGGAGTTCTTTCCTCAAGCCGCGGAGGCGCACGATGTGGCTGCCGCAGCGGTGGCGATGCTGGAATCGGAAGACGGCTCCGTGCCGGCGGAGCGCATCGACATTCAGGAATCTGAGCCGCTCAAGCTGCATGGCGACGCCGATCTGGTCAAAGGCGCGCTTGTCGAGATACTCGCCAATGCGCTGGAAGCCTCGCCGTCAGAGGAGAGGGTGCAGCTGCGGGTCGTCGGAGCATCACCAAACCGCGTGCGCTTCGAGATTGAGGATCACGGCGCCGGCATTCCCGAACACTTGCTTGAGGCCGGCATTGCCGACCTCGCCGCCGACGTCGCCGCAGGCTCAAATGCCAAGCCTGGCCTTGGGCTGGCCTTGGCCAAGGCGGTCGTTGACCGCCATCACGGCCATTTCGGCATCGTTTCGGAGCCCGGTCGCGGCACGGAAGTGTTTTTGAGCTTCCCCGCGGCGGCAGAGGCCGATGGTGAAGCGACACTTAACCAAGCAGTTCGAATCGCGTCGTGAGGGTTACCGTTGAATTGGGCTCGGTCACTTAAGAAACCAGTTCCGAACGCGGAGAGAAGCGGCGTGTCCGCCAACAGATCAAGCGCTCGTGAAGCCGTTGAAGGTTGGGCCGACGCTCCGCGCTCCAAGAGCGCCGGCCCAACCGAGGCTGCCTGGGATGGGTGGCAAAGCGACCGGCTGGCGGCGCTGCAGCGCGAGCTTGCAAAGCCGTCGCTGTCGAATCGCAAGGCTATCATCGACGCGCTGGGCGCCGCGATCCGTGAGGCGACCGCCAGCGGCAACCCCGCCGCGGCAATGCTGCTCGATCTCAACGGCTTCTTGGGAATCAACGCCGCCTGGGGGCCGGCGATGGGCGATCAGGTGCTCGCCGCGACCGGTGACCGGATCAGCCACTTCCTTGCGCATGCGCCGCGCGGCGGGGGAACCGCCTATGTCGGCCACCTCGATTCAGATCATTATCTTGTCGTTCTCACCGACGTCGAGAACTTCGGCGCGCTGCGCGCGCTGGCGACGGAGCTGATCGCCGCCCTGGCGCAGCCGATCGTGATCTCCGAGCAATCGCTTTCAGTGAGCGCCCGTGCCGCCATCGTTCAGGTGCCCAAGCACGGGCGGAGCGTCACAAGCGTGCTGGCGCGCGGCTTCCGCCTCCTCAACACCGCGGCCCGCTCGACCTCCGACTCCGTGGCCATTTCTGAGTCCGATTCCGGCACCGCCTCATCGCTGATCATGCTCGAGCGCGATCTTAACGCGGCGCTCTCCACCGATCAGCTTTTTGTCGCGTTGCAGCCGAAGGTGGAGGCCACGACCGGCCTGATCCATGGCGCGGAAGCGTTGGCGCGCTGGAATCATCCAGAGCGTGGTGCTCTGCCACCCCTGGTTTTCGTTGAGGCAGCCGAGCAGAGCGGCCTGATCTTTGATTTGGGGCTACGCATCCTTCGCGATGTCTGCCGTGCCAGCAATGGTCTCGCTAAGTCGGGCAAGCCGTTCAATCTGGCTGTGAATGTGTCGCCGCATCAGCTTGCCCACAATGAGTTCCTGGGCCGCTTTCTTGAGGTCGTCGACCGCGAAGGGGTCAACCCGGAGACGTTGGAGATCGAGGTGACGGAAACGGCCGCGATGATGGGCGGCGAGCGGATGCTGGAGAGCCTGCGGGCGCTCAGGCGCTGCGGCATCGGCGTTGCGATCGATGATTTCGGCACGGGCTTCTCGAATCTGGCGTCGCTGTCGGCGCTGCCGGCCGACGGCCTGAAGATCGATCGGTCGCTGGTCAGCGGAAGCGACGATGGCGGCAAAGCCGAAGCGCTTTTGGGCCTTGCCGTGAATCTGGGGCAGACCTTCGGGCTGATCACCGTCGCAGAGGGCGTCGAGACGGGTGATCAGCTGCAGCGCCTCAAGGCGCTCGGCTGTGACCTGATCCAGGGCTACTATACCGGCCGTCCCGTGCCGAGCAGCGAATTCGCCGAGCGCTATCTGCGAGACTGAGCGCGCCGCCCAGATGGGTCCCGCCGTGTTCACGCCGGCGCGTGGCGGCATGAAGAAGTTCTTAACTCTCCCGACAGCTTTCGAACGAAATTAAGGGAATCGAGGGCACGGCATCCGAGAATACAGGGTGCGGTGCTCGCGCGCCGGCTGCATGACAAGAACACGCGGGATCAATCGCCCATGACGGGGACAGCGTTTACGAGGCGAATTGCAGAGAACGAGGGCGGCAATGTCGCTCTGGTGTTTTCGCTCGCCTTGCCGGTTTTTGTCGCAGTAACCGGATTGGCCATCGACAGCGCCAGTTTCTATAACCAGCAATCCAGCATGCAGGCTGTGGCCGACTCCACCGCATTGGCGGTTGCCAAGGAGCTGCACCTCTTCACCGAGAAGCCGACCACCCTTGAGGAGGCGGGCAGGGACAAGGCGGAGGCGATGCTGGCTGAGAAAGGCCTCGCTGGGCTGAAGCACACGACCGGCGTGACGGTCGACACCAAAGAAGGTGTCGCGGAAGTCGAAATCGTCATGCATGCGAATTCATTCCTGCCGGCAGAAATCTGGGGCGAGAGCCCGATCCGCGTGACCGCCGATGCGCACACTTACGGCGATCTGCGTCTCTGCGTACTCGGTCTGGACGGGAACGCCGACCACACGGTGGCACTCGACAAGAGCGCACAGATGGAGGCGCCCGAATGCGCGGTGCAATCGAACTCCATAAGCCCATTGGGGTTGAGTGCCAGCCGTGGCAGTTCCTTGACAGCGCAGTTCTCCTGCTCCGCCGGCGGCTTCAACGGTAATGATGACGACGACGAGGGGGCCTTTGAACCGGATCCGGAAACCGACTGCCCGGTTCTTGAAGATCCGCTGGCGCTCCGAGATGAGCCGACGGTTGGAGGTTGCGACTATCACAAGAGCCACTTCAACAAGGGCACGGTTTCCATCTCCCCCGGCACGTATTGCGGCGGCATAAAGATCACCGGCAAGACGACCGTGACGGCTGAGCCGGGCGTCTACATCATCACCGGAGGCGATCTGAGGGTAAGCAACAACTCGTCGCTGCAAGGCGAAGATGTGAGCTTCTTCTTCACCGACGACGCCGTCATCAACTTCAAGGACAAGGCACTCATCGAGCTGAGCGCCCCTAAGGACGGGCCCATGGCCGGCATCCTGTTCTTTGAGACCCGCACCGCCCCGCCGAACCGCAACTTTGAGATCAGCAGCGATGCCGCCCGTAAGCTGCTAGGCACGATCTACCTCTCGCAAGGCGTTTTCAAAGGCGGCGGTAAGGGTCGCATCGCCGATGCGTCCGATTACACGATCATCATCGCGCGGCGCATCGATGTGGAAGGCTCGCAGCTCATCATCAACGCCGACTACGCCGGATCCGATGTGCCGGTACCGGACGGCCTCGGGCCGAAATCCAGAAAAGTCAGGCTCTCCCACTAGGTCATCGACCGGCCGCCCGCCGAACCGGAGCGGGGACCTTCAGCACCGCCGAATATCCCTTCGCACGCCGCCCATTCGACGGCCGGTGCGGCGGCGCTTTCATATGCCCAAAATCGCGTCGTTCCGCCGCTCCGATTTGACCTAAATCATAGCTGAACCAGGCTGGGTTCGCGACTAAGGTGATCACCGGGTTCTCAAAATCGGCGGGGCACGAACCGATGGCATTCCATGACTGAAGCAGCGAAGTCGGTCATCTCAATTGATGGCCTCCAGGCGCTTATCGACGCCTTGGCGGCCAAGAACTACCAGATAATGGGGCCAACCGTTCACGACGGCGCCATTATCTATGATGCAATCACCAAAACCGCCGACCTGCCGGCCGGCTGGACCGATCGCCAGGATGGCGGGCGCTATCGCCTTGAGCGGCGCGACGATGACGCGCTGTTCGGCTACGTCGTCGGGCCGCATTCGTGGAAGCAGTTTTTGCATCCGGCGAAGGAGACCCTCTGGAAAGCGAGCCGCGGCGCGGACGGAATCGTCGTCACGGCCGAGGAGCCGAGCCCGCAAAAATTCGCCTTCATCGGTGTCAGGTCCTGCGAGCTCGCGGCGATCGCTGTCCAGGATAAGGTGTTCCTCGAGGGGCCGTATCTTGACGTGCCTTATGCCGAGCGGCGGAAGGACAACTTCATCGTCGCCGTCAATTGCGGCGAAGCGGGCGGCACATGCTTCTGCGTTTCCATGCAGACCGGACCGAAAGCAGACGCCGGTTATGACGTCGCGCTGACGGAGCTGCACCACAACGGTGCCCATGAGTTCCTGGTGGAGGTGGGCAGCGAAGCCGGCGCCGCACTGATGCAAGAGGTGCCGCATCGCCAGGCGAGCGACGAGCAGATTTCAGCCGCCGAGGCAGCCGTCGCCAATGCCACGAATCAGATGGGGCGGACGCTCGACACCAACGGGCTGAAGGAGCTGCTGCAGGGCAATGCCAACCATCCGCAATGGGATGCCGTGGCGGAGCGCTGCCTGAGCTGCGGCAATTGCACGATGGTGTGCCCGACCTGCTTCTGCACCACGGTCGACGACCACAGCGATTTGAGCGGCGACAACGCCGAGCGCGTGCGCAAGTGGGATTCCTGCTTCACGCTGGACTTCTCCTACATCCACGGCGGCAGCGTGCGCACCGCCACCCGCTCGCGCTATCGCCAATGGATGACCCACAAGCTCGCCAGCTGGTACGATCAGTTCGGCACCTCAGGATGCGTGGGCTGCGGACGCTGCATTACTTGGTGCCCGGTGGGCATCGACATCACAGAAGAAGCCGCAGCCATAAGGGCGGCACCGATGACCGATAAGGAGAAGCCGAATGAAAGGCCTTGAGGACATCCTGCGGGAGCACCCGTTTCTCTCCGGTTTCTCGCCCGAGCAAAGCGATCTCATCGTGGGCTGCGCCCGCAACCATCGCTTCAACGCCGGTCAGTATCTCTTCCACGAAGGCGACCCGGCCGATGAGTTCTATCTGATCCGCCGCGGCAAGGTGGCCCTTGAGATCGTCGCCCCGGGGAAGCCCCCGATCGTCTTTGCAACGCTTGGCGAGGGCGAAATCGTCGGCGCCTCGTGGCTTGTCGCGCCGCATCGCACGATGTTCGACGCACGCGCCGTGGAGCTGACGCGCGCCATCGGCATCGACGCGGCCTGCCTGCGTGGCAAATGCGATGAAGATCACAGCCTCGGCTACGAGATGATGAAGGCGTTTCTACCGATCCTCGTGCAGCGCTTGAACGCCACCCGACTGCAGATTCTCGACGTCTATGGGAGGGCTTGAGGTGAGTGCGGCACCGCAACTCGACCCGTTTCTGCCGGATATCTACAGCGTCCGCGACGTCCGCCGTGAGCTTCCCGACACGGTAACATTGGAGGTCGCGCCCAAGGCCGGCGCGCGCCCGGATTTTGAGCCCGGGCAATTCAACATGCTCTATGCCTTCGGCATCGGCGAGATCGCCATCAGCTTGAGCGGCAGCGCCGGCTCCGGCGAGACGTTCATCCACACCGTCCGCGAGGTCGGCGCCGTCAGCGCGGCAATATCGAAGCTGGAGGTCGGTGCGGAGCTCGGCCTGCGCGGTCCCTACGGGGCCGGCTGGCCGGTGAACGCGGCGGAAGGGTCCGACGTCGTCTTTGTCGCCGGCGGCCTGGGCTTGGCGCCGCTCCGCCCCGCGATCCTTCATGTCCTGGCGAACCGCAACCGCTACGGCCGCGTTGTGCTGCTCTTCGGGAGCCGCAACCCGACGGACCTGCTTTATCGCGACGAGCTTGCCGTGTGGCGTCAGCGCCTCGACGTGGATATCGACGTCACGGTCGACCACGCCGACGCTGAATGGCGCGGCAATGTCGGCGTCGTTCCGGCGCTGATCCCTCGCGCGTCGTTCGATCCGACCGACACCATCGCCTTTGTCTGCGGCCCGGAGGTGATGATGCGCTTCTCCGTTGCCGCGTTGCGTGACGCCGGCGTGCCGCTTGACCATGTCTATGTCTCGATGGAGCGCAATATGAAATGCGCCATCGGCCTGTGCGGGCATTGCCAGTTCGGGCCGACCTTCGTGTGCAAGGACGGGCCGGTGATGCGGTTTGACGCGATCGCCGACATCTTTTCGATCCGGGAGATATGACATGAGCGAAGCGAAGCGCCCACGGCTCGCGGTTTGGAAATTCGCCTCATGCGACGGCTGCCAGCTATCGCTGCTGGATTGCGAGGATGAGCTCCTTGCGCTTGCCGGCGCCATCGAGATCGCCAACTTTCCTGAGGCCTCCAGCGCGATCTCGGACGGACCTTATGATCTCTCGCTCGTGGAGGGGTCGATCACCACGCCGCATGACGCCGAGCGCATCCAGATGGTGCGCGAGCAATCCAAGTTCCTCGTCACGATCGGCGCCTGCGCCACCGCCGGCGGCATCCAGGCGCTGCGTAACTTCGCCGACGTCAACGAGTTCATTTCGGTGGTGTATGCCTCGCCGCATTACATCAAGACGTTGGAGACCTCGACGGCGATCGCCGACCACATTCCGGTCGACTACGAGCTGCACGGTTGCCCCATCAACAAGATGCAGCTTGTGGAGGTCATCTCCGCGTTCATCGCCGGCCGCAAGCCGGCGATCGCGTCGCATAGCGTGTGCGTTGAGTGCAAGCAGCGCGGCACGGTCTGCGTGATGGTGCAGGGCACGCCCTGCCTGGGTCCGGTGACGCATGCCGGTTGCGGGGCGATCTGCCCCGCCTATCGGCGCGGCTGCTACGGCTGCTACGGTCCGATGGAGGATCCCAATACCGCGGCGCTGGCGCGGGAATGGCAGCAGCTCGGTAAGACGCCGCGTGACGTTCAGCACGCTTTTCGCACCTATAACGCCGGGGCGGAGGCGTTTTTGAAAGAAGGCCAAGCGCATGGCAACTAAATCGATAAAGGTCGACTACCTTGCGCGTGTCGAAGGTGAGGGCGCGCTCGATCTGCACATCAAAGACGGTCAGGTGACCGCGGCGCAGCTTCGCATCTTCGAGCCGCCGCGCTTCTTCGAGGCCTTCTTGCGTGGGCGGAGCTATGCGGAGACGCCCGACATCGTCGCGCGCATCTGCGGCATCTGCCCGATCGCCTATCAAATGAGCGCGGTGCACGCGATCGAGCAGGCCTTCGGCGTAACGGTCGACGGCCAGCTCCGCGCGCTGAGGCGGCTCATCTATTGCGGCGAGTGGATCGAGAGCCACGGCCTGCATGTCGTGATGCTGCACGCGCCGGACTTCCTCGGATTCCACGACGCCATCCAGATGGCCGGCGATCACGCCGAGATCGTGCAGGGCGGCCTGGCCCTGAAGAAGGCCGGCAACGAATTGCTGCGCGTTCTGGGCGGGCGCGAGATTCATCCCATCAACGTCAAGGCCGGCGGCTTCTACCGGCTGCCGACGCGCGCCGAGATGGCGCCAGTGGCCGAAGACCTCAAGCGGGCCCGCGACATTGCGGTCGACCTGGTGCGCTGGGTCGCTAAGCTTCCGTTCCCCGATTACGAGCGCGACTACGAGTTCGTGGCGTTGCGCCACCCCGACGAATATCCGTTCAACGAAGGGCGTCTGGTCTCTAATCGCGGCATCGACGTCGACATCTCCGAATTCGACGATGAGTTCGAGGAGCGGCATGTGGAGCATTCCACAGCGCTGCATTCGGTGGTGAAGCGCCGCGGCCCCTACCTGGTCGGCCCGTTGGCCCGCTATGCGCTGAACTACGAGCTTCTGCCGCAATCGGTGAAGGATTTGGCGGCCGAAATCGGGCTCGGTCCGGTCTGCAAGAACCCGTTCCAGAGCATCATCGTCCGTGCGCTGGAGGTGCTGTTTGCCTGCGAGGAGGCGCTGAGGATCATCGACGATTACGATCCGTCTCAGCCCGCTTCCGTGCCGTTTGAGACACGCGCCGGCGTTGGCTATGGCTGCACGGAGGCGCCGCGCGGCATTTGCTGGCATCGCTACGAGCTTGCCGATGACGGTTCGATCGTCTCTGCGCGCATCGTGCCGCCCACGTCGCAGAACCAGCCGAGCATTGAGGCGGACCTCGCGGCGGTCGCCTCGACCATGCTCAACGAGACCGACGATCGGATTCGGCATCGCTGCGAGCAAAGCATCCGCAACTACGACCCCTGCATCTCCTGCTCGGTGCATTTCCTCAATCTGACGATCCATAGGTCATGAGCAGAGCGACGGACGGGGAGAGGCTGGCGCACAAGGTTCTCGTCGTCGGCATCGGCAACCCCGTTCGCGGGGATGACGCCATCGGGGCAGCCGTTGCGAAAGCGCTGGCTGGGCGGCTGCCCGACAATGTCGCCATTCGCACGCGCGCCGGCGACATGCTGGCGCTGATCGATGATTGGGACGGCTTCGACGCACTGATCTGCATCGACGCGGCCGTGCCGATGGGCACGCCCGGCCGCATTCACCGCATCGACCCGAAAGATGAGCCGCTGCCGCGCGACCCTGTCTATGCCTCCAGCCATGCCTTTGGCGTCGCCGAGGCCATCGGGCTCGGCCAGGCGCTGAACAGCGCGCCGCGGAACATTGTCGTCTTCGCAATCGAAGGCGCGTCGTTTGAGCGCGGCGCGCCGATGACCCCCGAAGTCGCTGCCGCGATCGACGAGGTGGCGGACCGCGTCGTGGCCGAAGTGGCGCAGCTCATGCCGCGCGAAGAGGCGGCGCTGGTCGACGCGTGATCGTGCCGCTTGAAGCGGCTCGTTCGCCGGCGCATAGCCTGAATTGACGTGCATCAATCGGGTAGCGCCGATAGAGTGTAGAACCGTTCTGAGCTAACCGGAGAGCTATATGTGTCTCGGAGTTCCGATGCGGGTTGTGGAGCGCGACGGCTTCATCGCGCGATGCGAGGCCAAAGGCATCGAGCGCTCGGTGAGCCTGTTTCTTCTCCAGCACGAAACCGTCGATCCCGGCGACCATGTCATGGTGCACGTCGGCTACGCCATTCAGAAAATGTCTGAGGCCGACGCCGCAAGCGCCTGGCAGCTGATCGACGGCATGCTGGCGGCGGAGGAGGAGATGCTTGCCGCTGAGGAGGCCGAAGCGGCGGGTGAGGCCGAGTCAGCAAACGAGAAAGTGCACGCCGGTGCATGAGCTGTCGCTCTGTCGTGGGCTTTTGCGCCAGGTCGAACACGTGGCCGACGCCCATCGCGCCGTAGAGGTAACTGGCGTGGTTCTGGCGGTCGGGCCGCTGTCCGGGGTCGAGCCGTCGCTCTTATCGCGCGCGTTTCGCCTGGCGCGCGCCAGTACGATCGCGGAGAATGCCGAGCTTGAGATCGAGCACACGCCGGCAGTCGTGTGGTGCGACACCTGCGGCGTTGAGACCGAGGCTGCGGCCAACGCGCTGTCATGCGGGCGCTGTGGGGCCTGGAAAGTCACGCTCAAGGCGGGGAATGAGCTCATGTTGAAGCGTGTCGATTTGGTGCCCGCGGAAGAGCCGATCGTGGCAACGGCGGGCTGACGCGCGGTCCAGGGAGAGAGCCATGTGCGAACATTGCGGATGCGCAGCGACGCCCAATGTTGTCCATGTCAGCGACGCCAAGGGCACAGTCTCTGCAAAGGCCGCCGATGCGGTCTCTGTGGAACTGGTCACCGGCATTCTCCACGAGAACGATCACGCTGCGGCCCATAATCGCGAGCACTTCGAACGCCATGGCGTGCTCGCCATCAACGTGATGTCGTCGCCGGGCTCCGGCAAGACGAGTCTGCTTGAGGCGACGATCGACGCCATTGGCGACAAGCATCGCATCGCCGTCATCGAAGGCGATCTGGAGACGGAGAACGACGCGAAGCGCATCCGCGCCAAGGGCGTGCCGGCCGTTCAGATCACCACCGGCAGCGCCTGCCATCTCGACGCGCATATGGTCCACGACGCGCTGCACGCGCTCGACCTCGACGCGGTCGATATCCTGTTCATCGAGAACGTCGGCAATCTTGTTTGTCCGGCGAGCTTCGATCTCGGCCAGCACGCCAACGTGACGCTGCTGGCGGTGACCGAGGGCGACGACAAGCCCGCCAAATATCCCGTCATGTTTCGCGCCAGCGATCTGGTGCTTTTGTCCAAGGCGGACTTGCTGGACGTGCTCGACGACTTCTCGCCGGATCGCGCCGCGGATTGCGTCCGCGCGCTGGCCAATCCCGCTGAGATCGTGCCGGTCTCCGCGCGGCGCGCCGAGACGCTTCACCCATGGACGGCATGGCTTGATGAGCGGCTCGCCGCGTGCCGCAACGGCGAGGCGCTGCGACCGCGCAACGTGCAATCGCCCGCCGGGCTCGTGGCGGCGGAGTGACCAAGATGACGGCGCCAGCAACCGACGCAAAAGCATGGCTTGAGCGCATCCGTGCCTTGCCGCTCAAGGAACGCGTCCGCGTCATGAATGTTTGCGGCGGCCATGAGCGCTCCATCTCCATGGCCGGCCTGCGTGGGGCGTTGCCGAGCGAGATTGAGTTGATCCCCGGACCCGGATGTCCGGTCTGCGTCTGTCCGGAAGAGGATGTATACGCTGCTATCCAATTGGCGCTGCGGCCGGATGTGATCCTAGTTGCCTTTGGCGACATGCTGCGCGTGCCGGCAAATGTGCCGAAGAACGAGCCGCGCTCGTTGGAGCAGGCCAAGGCGGCGGGCGGTGACGTCCGGCCGATTGCCTCGCCGCAGGAAGCGGCGAAGATCGCCGCCGCCCATCCCGACCGCGACGTGGTGTTCTTCGCCGCCGGCTTTGAGACCACCACCGCACCGGTCGCCGGGCTCGCGGCAGAGGGGCTGCCCCCGAACCTTTCCATCCTCTTGTCTGGGCGGCTGACCTGGCCGGCCGTGGCCGCACTTCTGGAGAGCGAGGAGGCGGGCTTCGACGCGCTGATCGCTCCGGGCCACGTCTCCGCTGTGATGGGCCCGGAGGAATGGCGCTTCGTCGCGGACGATCACAACATCCCCTCCGCCGTCGCCGGCTTTGAATCCGACAGCCTTTTGGCGGCGCTCTACTCGGTGCTGCGTCAGCATCTGGAAGGCCGCGCTTTCCTCGACAATTGCTACGCCACCGTCGCCAGGCCAGGCGGCAATCCGACGGCTCAACGCGTGATGAACGATACGCTCGACGTGGTTGACGCCAACTGGCGCGGCATCGGCGTGATCCCGCGTTCCGGCTTCGCGCTGAAGGCCGAGCTGGCATCCTTCGATGCGAACCGGCGGTTCGAGCTCGACGCCGACGCGTTCCGCAAACGCGCCGGCGAGATGCCACCGGGATGCGACTGCGCGCGCGTCGTTCTCGGCAAGATCTATCCGAACCAATGCGTGCTCTACGGAAAGGCCTGCACGCCGCGCAATCCGATCGGCCCGTGCATGGTGTCGGACGAAGGCGCGTGCCGCATCTGGTGGTCGACCGGGATCAGGCAGGGCGCCGCACACAGTGCCGATGAGCACGCAGCGGCGCGCTATTGAGGCGCAAGACGAGCGGACCGCACGCCAAATCGTGATCGGCGGGCGCGTCCAGGGCGTCGGCTTCCGGCCGTTCGTCTATCGCATGGCTGCGCGCTACGGCCTGAGCGGCCGGGTGCAGAACGGCCCCGGGCAGGTGGTGATCCACGTCGAAGGCGACGCGCAGGCCATCACCGACTTTGAAAGAGCGCTAGTCAATGCCGCGCCGCCGCTCGCGGAGCCGCATCTTAAGAGCGCGACGGCGACCGCTGTTGAGGATGCGCACGGTTTTCATATCGACGCCAGCGAAGAGGGCGCGGCAGCCGACGTGCATCTGCCGCCCGACATGTTCTGCTGCGCCGATTGCCTGGCGGAGATGCGCGATCCCGCGGAGCGCCGCTTCGGCTACGCCTTCACCAATTGTACGCAATGCGGCCCGCGCTACACGATCATCAAGGCGCTGCCCTACGACCGGCCTAAGACGTCGATGGCCGGCTTCACGCTCTGCCCACGTTGCCGGCGCGAATATGACGATCCGTCCGACCGCCGCTTTCACGCGCAGCCGCTGGCCTGTCCCGCATGCGGTCCGACGCTCACCTTTCAGCGGGGCGACGCCGAACCGATCGTCGGGGAGGGGGCGCTCGCCGCAACGCTCGCCGCTTTGCGCGATGGCGGGATCGTCGCGGTCAAGGGCGTCGGCGGTTATCACCTGATGTGCGATGCCTCGAACGACGCGGCGATCGCGAATCTGCGCGCGCGAAAACACCGGCCGCACAAGCCGCTCGCCGTGATGTTCCCGCAACGCGGCGCCGACGGGCTTGAGGTCGTTCGCGAACACGTCGCCCTCGACGACGCTGAAGCGCGCGCAGTCGCCGACCCGGCGCGGCCGATCGTGCTGGCGTGCCGGCGCGACGAGAGCCCGCTGAGCCACGCCCTCGCGCCCGGCCTCAACGAGCTTGGCGTGTTCCTGCCCTACAGCCCGCTACACCATCTTCTGCTCGGCGAGTTCGGTGCGCCCCTCGTCGCCACGTCCGGCAACATCAGCGGCGAGCCCGTGATCACCGACAATTCCGAGGCCGCCAGTCGGCTCGGTTCGGTGGCTGATGCCTTCCTGCATCACGACCGGCCGATCGTGCGGCCGGCTGACGATTCCGTCACGCGCATCATCGCGGGCCGGCCGCGACCCATCCGCATCGGCCGCGGCCGCGCGCCGCTGGAGCTCACCCTGCCGCACGCTTTAGCGGAGCCGATTCTCGCCGTTGGCGGCCACATGAAGGGCGCAATCGCGCTCGGATGGGATCAGCGCATCGTCGTTTCGCCGCATATCAGCGAGCTCGACAGTCCGCGCAGCCTGCAGGTCCTCAAGCAGGTGATCGCCGACCTGCAGGCGCTCTACCGGGTCGAAGCACGGCGCGTCGTATGCGACGCCCATCCCGGCTATGCGAGCACGCGCTGGGCCGGGGAGCAGGACCTGCCCGTCACAAAGGTGCAGCACCATGTGGCGCATGCCTCGGCACTGGCGGCGGAGCATCCGCACATCGAACGCTGGTTGGTCTTCGCCTGGGACGGCATCGGCCTCGGCGAAGCGGACGAGCTGTGGGGCGGCGAGGCTTTCGCGGGAGCGCCCGGCGCGTGGCGTCGCATCGGCAGCATGCGGCGGTTCAGTGTGACCGGCGGCGACCGCGTCGGTCGCGAGCCGTGGCGCTCTGCAGCGGGTCTCATGTGGGAAGCGGGGCGGCAATGGTCGCCGGCGCGGGATGAGGACGGTCTCACCGCTCAGGCCTGGCGAAAGGACATTGGCACGACGCGCACCTCCTCCGTCGGGCGCTTGTTCGATGCCGCCGCGTCGCTCGTCCTCGGCGTCGATGTTGCGAGCTTCGAGGGGCAGGGGCCGATGTTTTTGGAAAGCGCTGCCACGCAGTGGGCGGAGCCGATAACACTGCCGCTGAGGCGCGACGAAGACGGTGTCTGGCGCAGCGACTGGGAGCCGCTCCTGTCTGTCCTGACCGATCAGGACCGCACCGTGGCTGAACGCGCCGGCATCTTTCACGCAAGCATCGCCCAGGCGCTTGTCGACCAGGCACACGCGCTTGTGGAGACGGAGAAGCCGCAGGCCATCGGCCTCACCGGTGGGGTGTTCCAGAACCGCCTTCTGTCGGAGCGTGTGATCGCCCTTCTCAATGAGAACGGCTTTGAGGCTCGCCTGCCGGAAATCGTGCCGGCCAATGATGGCGGTTTGGCGTTCGGCCAGGTTATTGAGGTTCTCGCCGCCGACAACACGGCCCCACAGGCGGTCGAAGCAGGAAATACGTCATGATGGACGACCGGCATGTCTCGCTCGCGCATGGCAATGGCGGCCGCTTCATGCGTGAGATGATTGAGGAGGTGTTCGTCAGTCATCTCGGCGATTCCGCCCTTGACGTGCATCTCGACGCAGCGCCGCTGACGCTGCCGCCCGACAAGGTGCCGTGCATCACCACGGATGCCTTCACCGTCCAGCCGTTGGAGTTTCCCGGCGGCGATATCGGCTCGCTTGCCGTCAACGGCACGGTCAACGACCTCGCCGTCTCAGGCGCAGCGCCGCAGGCCCTGACGCTCAACGCCATCATCGAGGAAGGTCTTGAGATGGCGTGCCTCATCCGCATCGTGAAGAGCCTTGCGGAAGCCGCGCGCATCGCCGGGGTCCACATTGTTGCGGGCGACACCAAGGTTGTGCCGCGCGGCCATGGCGGCGGGCTCTATCTGGCGACCACGGGGCTCGGCCTGCGCGACGCGACATGGCGCCTCGGCTTCGACCGGATCCGTGGCGGCGATGTGCTGCTGGTCAGCGGCCCCATCGGCGATCACGGTATTGCAGTCATGCTGGCGCGCGAGGCCTTCGACCTGAGCGGCCCGGTGCGCTCCGATTGTGCGGCGGTGACCCCGCTTGCATTGCCGCTCGCCAAGATCGATGGCGTGCGCTTCATGCGCGATCCGACGCGCGGCGGGCTAGCCACCGTGGCGCATGAGATCGCCGCGGCGACGTCGCTTAATGTGCGGCTCAGCGAGACGGAGATTCCGGTGCGCGATCCGGTTCGATCCGTCTGCGAGATGCTCGGCTACGATCCCTACTATCTGGCCTGCGAGGGGCGCGTGGTCGCCATCGCCGCGCCAGATGCCGCCGACGAGGTGCTGAAGCTTTGGCGGTCCTTGCCCGATGGCGAAGGCGCAGCGCGGATCGGCGTGCTGAGCCAAGGGGCCGGGCACGTCGTGCTGGAAACGGAGATCGGCGGCGAGCGGCTGCTGGAGGAACTTGAGGACGATCCGCTGCCGCGTATCTGCTGATCCGGCTGCGCAGGCGCCCGCATCGGGCGCTTCCGCTAAGAATCCAGGCGACTTGAAGTGGCATAATTCCCTGTTGAGCAAGGGGATGCGGCCGCTTGTTGTCCGCCGGGTCGCGCCCTAGCATTGCATGTCTTTGATTCTCGGTGGGAACGCCGAGGCCCGGCGGTTGGGCGGGCAGCCGCATAAAGGGGACGAGGCATGACGGACGTACAAGGCTGGATCGTAATCGCGCTCCTCGTGATTGTCGTGTTTTCGCAGTGGTACCTGCGCGTGCGGTAGCGCGGCCGACGCTTTCGCAGGTCAGCGCAATTCCGCTGACGGTATAGTTTAGGACCAGACGTTCACTTCCCCGGCCGTCTTTGAGCCGCCCGGCAGCGTCGGCGCGGCGGCAATGGCATTGCGCCCCGACATCGGTCAAAATGGCAGACGCTCACGATTTGTGCGTGATCACGAGCGGGGAGGCGTATCGTCATGCTGTCGCAAGAGCAGAAACGGTTCTACGACGACAACGGCTACTTATTGGTCGAGAACGCGGTCAGCGCAGATGAACTCGCGACGCTGCGCGGCATTGCCTACGACTTCATCGAGAAGTCGCGCAGCGTCACCGAGAGCAATGACGTTTACGACCTTGACGAAGGCCATAGCGCCGCCAATCCGCGCCTGACGCGGATCAAGCTGCCGCACCGGCAGCATCCCTATTTTTGGGAGTTTCTGAAGAACTCGCGGATCACTGAAGTCCTGACCGACCTTCTCGGGCCCGATACGATGCTGCAGACCAGCAAGCTGAACACCAAGGCGCCGGGGGGTGGAGCGGCGGTGGAGTGGCATCAGGACTGGGCGTTCTATCCGCACACCAACGATTCCATACTCGCCTTCGGCCTCATGCTGGAGGACGTCGACGAAGCGAACGGTCCGCTGATGGTCATCCCCGGTTCACATAAGGGGCCGATCCTCAGCCACATGGCCGATGGCGTGTTCTGCGGCGCGGTCGATCCCGATGACCCGGCCTTTCAGTTGGACAAGGCGGTCACCCTGACCGGCAAGGCCGGCGACATGACCGTACACCATGCGCGCACGCTTCACGGCTCGGCGCCGAACAGAAGCGATCACAGCCGGCTCATCTTGTTCTACGAATGCCACGCCGCCGACGCCTGGCCGCTTTTGGGTGCCACCTCCTACATTCATTCGCTGGGCCAGCGACTCCTGTGGCAGGATCTCAACGAGCGCCTGATCACCGGCCAGCTTTGCATGACGCCGCGTCTTGAGGCCGTTCCGGTTTCCATCCCGCTGCCGCCGCCGCCGGACGCAAGCTCAATCTTCAAGCAGCAAGCGTCGGGCGGCGCCAAAAGCGCGTTCGCGGATCAGGATGCGGGGTGAGCGCGATCGCGGCAGGTACGGATTAACCTCCCCCTTGAGGGGAGGTCGAAATTTGCGGAACGCAGTGAACGCTAATTTCGGGAGGGGGTGAGCGGGTCGATCAGCGGAGAAGTGTCGCTCACCCCTCCCCGAAATCGGATCGCGTGGCTCACCGATTTCGACCCTCCCTCAAGGGGAGGGTTAGGGCCGAGCGCAACTTGGCCTAACCCAGCGCGCTGATGGCAGCGTTCACCTCCGCCGCTTTTTCCATGTGCGGAATGTGCCCTGCGCCGGCAAGGCGGATCACCTTGACGGAATCGGGAAGCCCGTCCGCATGGCCCGCCGCAAGGATGCGGTCATCCTCGCCCCAGATCACTTGAACGGGCGCTGACACATCGCCAAGGCGATCGCGGATTTGGACACGCTGCGCACCGCCATCGAAGTTCGCATCGGCGATCGTGCGAAGCGCGGCCACGACGCCGTCCAGGCGTTTGAACTTGAGCACCTCCTCGACCATATCGGCCGTCACGAGGCTTGGATCGGCGACCAGCATCTCGATGATCGGGCGAAGCTTGCGCGCACGGCTCTGTCCGATGAAGCCTTCGATGAAGTCCTGCGAAACATCCGACCCGAAACCGGCCGGCGCGATGAGGGTAAGCGCGCTGACGCGCTCAGGCGAGCTTGCTGCGATCGATGTCGCCACAGCACCGCCAAGCGAATGGCCGACGAGATGCGCCGATGTGATCTCCACAGCGTCCATATAGGCGGTTACGGCCGTTGCCAGCGTCGCCACCGCGCCGTCACCCACCGACTTCGTCGAGCCGCCATGGCCGGGGAGGTCGATGGCATGTACCTGCCGTTCGGCGGCGAGCTCCGCCTGATTGAACATCCAGCCGTTGAGATCGGCGCCGAAGCCGTGGATGAGAATGACCGGCGCGCCGTCATCCGGGCCGGCCTTGAGCCGGCGGATCGCGCCGCTTGCTGTCTCCACCACCTCAGGCGCTGGCGCGCCGGCATCGTCCGTCTCTTCCGGAACGAAGTTCTCCAGAAATTCCGTGACGAAGGCCTCGACCTCGCCGTCGGGCACGTCCGGTTCCGAAACGACGCCGAGAAGCGCCCCCACGGGCACGGTCTCGCCCTCCGACACCACCTGCTTGCGCAAGACGCCGCCGACAGGACTTTCGAAGACATTGGCGATCTTGGTCGTCTCAATGTCCATAATCTCCTGGCCGGGAGCGATTTCCGCGCCGACCTCCACGGCCCAGCGGGCAAGCATGCCCTCATCCATGGCCAGGCCCCATTTGGGCATGGTGATGGGTTTGATCGACGACACCGATGTCCTCCCTGTAGCCGCCACCGCATCGCCGGCATCGCCCCAGGGGGAGAAGCCGGCGTCCGGTCGCTCTTCACTCACTCTGCGGCGGCCTTTTCGCCGTATTCGACGATCTCGGTCACCGCCGCTTCGATCTTGGCGACACTCGGGATATAGATGTCCTCAAGCGCCGGCGAGAACGGCACCGGCGCGTGCGGCGCGGTGACGAGCTTGATCGGCGCCTTCAGCGCACCGAAGGCTTCCTCCGCCACCAGCCCGGCGATGTCCGACGCCATGGAGCATCGCGGATGCGCTTCGTCGACGACCACGACGCGTCCCGTCTCCTCCGCCGTCTCCAGGATCGTCTCGCGATCGAGCGGCGAGGTGGTGCGCGGATCCACGACCGTGCACGTCACACCGTTCTTGGCGAGATTGTCGGCCGCCTCGTTGGCGAGGTTGACCATGCGCCCGAACGCAATGATCGTCACGTCATCGCCCTCGCGCGTGACATTGGCCTCGCCGAAGGCGATCGCGTAGGGCTCGTCGGGCACTTCCATCTCCATGTCGTACATGGCCTTGTGCTCGAAGAAGATCACCGGATCGTCGTCGCGGATCGCCTGCGTCAGAAGCCCCTTCGCCTCGTAGGCGTTCGAGGGCAGCGCCACCTTCAGCCCGGGGATATGCGTAAAGAGCGGATAGAGGCACTGCGAATGCTGCGAGGCGGCGCGGAAACCGGCGCCATACATGGTGCGCACCACCATGGGCGTTACCGCTTTGCCACCGAACATGTAACGAAACTTGGCGGCCTGATTGAAGATCTGGTCGAAGCACACGCCCATGAAGTCGACGAACATCAACTCAGCTACCGGGCGTAGACCCGTCGCCGCAGCACCCGCCGCCGCGCCGACAAAGGCGCTTTCGGAGATCGGCGTATCGAGCACGCGTTCGCGCCCGAACTCCGCCATCAGCCCCTTGGTGACGCCAAGCGGTCCGCCCCATGCATCATCCTCGCCCGGCGCGCCCAACCCGCCGGCAATATCCTCGCCCATGATGACGACACGGGGGTCGCGCCGCATCTCCTGAGTCAAGGCCTCCGCGATCGCCTGGCGATAGCTTTTCTTGCTCATGAGTCGTTTCCCCTAGTACGATACGTAGACGTCGGTTAGAAGGTCCGACTCCGTCGGCATGGCCGCATCTTTAGCGTTCGCCACACATCGGTCGATCTCGGTTTGGACGGCGCCGTCGATCTCATCAAGATCCGCACCGTTCAAGATGGCTGTCTCGGTGACCCGTTGGCGGAAGATCGTCAGCGGGTCCGATTCGGCTTTCAGTGCAGCAACCTCATCGGCGGCGCGATAGGTCATGGCATCGCCTTCGAAATGGCCGTAATGCCGCGCGAGTTTCATGTGGACGAGGCTCGGCCCGCCGCCGGAGCGCGCCAGCTCGATTGCCTCGGCCGCCGTGTCAAAGACGGCGAAGAAATCGAAGCCGTCGACTTCGTGCGTCGCCAGACCGAAGCCCTTGCCGCGACCCACCTGGCTGCCGCCGACCGACCATGCCGACGCTGTAGATTCTGCGTAGCCATTATCCTCAACCACGAAGATAGCGGGCAGGTTCCACACCTTGGCGAGGTTGTAGCTTTCCAGCGTCGTGCCCTGGTTCGATCCGCCGTCGCCAACAAAACAAACTGCCACGCCGCCCGTTCCCAGCGTCTTCGCCGTCAGCGCTGCGCCGCAGATGAGCGGCGCGCCGGCGCCGACGATTCCATTGGCGCCGAGCATGCCCTTCGACAAATCGGCAATGTGCATGGAGCCGCCTTTGCCGCCGCACAGCCCGTCTTTGCGGCCGAAAATCTCGTGCATCATGCCTTCCACGTCGCAGCCCTTGGCGATGGAATGGCCGTGGCCGCGGTGGGTGGAGGCGATCGCATCACGATCGTCGAGGTGCATACAGAAACCGACCGCCGACGCTTCCTCGCCGGCGTAAAGATGCACAAATCCGGGAATGTTCCCGGCGGAGAACTCTTCGTGAACCTTGTCCTCGAAGTCGCGAATCGTGCGCATGCGACGATAGGCGACGAGCAGTTCTTCGCGCGACAATTGAAGGCCGCTTGCCATTCCCTTCCCTCCCTAAAGCACCGCATTTGTAATGGCGCTGACTGAGCTGTCGGCGGGATGATGCTTTGGCGGGGACGGCTTGGCAAGCGAGCCGGGTGCCTCCAATGAATTTTTTACGCACGTGGCCTTTGCGCTCGTCCCGTGCAATCATGGCTTGACTGCCCAAGAGCACCAAAGCAACTTGCGCGGCGAGAAATCAGCCTAGGGGAAGAAGAATGGCACCGGTGGCAATCCGTGATGTGCGCAAATCATTTGGCACCGTGGAGGTGATCCACGGCGTCAACGTCGACATCACGGATGGTGAGTTCGTGATTCTCGTTGGCCCGTCAGGCTGCGGAAAATCGACGCTGCTGCGGATGATCGCCGGGCTGGAGCAGATCTCCATGGGCGACATCATGATCGGCGACCGCGTGGTGAACAACGTTCCGCCGAAAGAGCGCGACATCGCCATGGTGTTCCAGAACTATGCGCTCTACCCGCATATGACGGTGCACGACAATATGGGCTTCTCGTTGAAGCTCAGACGAACCGACAAGCAGGTCATCAAGCAGCGCGTCAGCGAAGCGGCGGAGATTCTCGGCCTGACGCCGTTGCTCGAACGTTATCCGCGCCAATTGTCGGGCGGCCAGCGCCAGCGCGTCGCCATGGGGCGGGCCATTGTGCGTGATCCGCAGGTCTTCCTGTTTGACGAGCCGCTGTCCAACCTGGACGCCAAGCTGCGCGTCGCGATGCGCACGGAGATCAAGGAGCTTCATCAGCGGCTCAGCACGACCACCGTCTACGTCACCCACGACCAGATCGAGGCCATGACCATGGCCGACAAGATCGTGGTCATGCATGACGGCGTGGTCGAGCAGATCGGCGCACCGCTCGATCTCTACGACGCCCCGCAGAATCTGTTCGTCGCCGGGTTCATCGGCTCGCCGGCCATGAACTTCCTCGACGGCAAGGTCGTGCGCGACAACGGCGCCTGGTTTGAGATGGACGGCGGGCGGCGGCTGCCGCTTTCACCCGACACGACGGCCAAGGAGGGCCAGGCCGTGGTCTACGGCATTCGGCCGGAGCATCTCCATGCGTCGGACACGGGCACGGAAGTGGAGGTGTCGGTCGTTGAACCGACCGGCGCGGAGCTCCAGGTGTTCGCCAAGATCGAGGGACACGATATCGTTGCCGTGCTGCGTGAGCGTCTGCCGCTGAAGCCCGGCGAGACGGTGCGTCTTGAGCCCGACATGGAGCTCATCCATCTCTTCGACAAGGGCACCGGCAAGCGCATCTGAACGTCGGCCGATCGCGTCGACTGCATTTGACGTGACACATGGCCGACCTCTACCAAGTCGCGCTTGACGAGATCGGCGCTGCAACAAGCGGCCTTGACGACGCATCGGTCAATGCGCTGTGCCGTCAGCTCAATGAAGCAGGTCGCATCGTCGTTTATGGCTGCGGCCGCGAGGCGCTTCAGGTTCGCGGCTTCGCCATGCGGCTCTTTCATCTCGGCATGAATGTCGCTGTGGTCGGCGACATGACTTGCCCGCCGGTCGGGCCGGGCGATGTCTTCCTGGCGAGCTCCGGCCCCGGCGAGCTTTCTACTGTGCTCGCCTTGATGGGCGAGGCGAGGGCGGCCGGCGCGCGCACCATCGTGTTGACGGCGGAGGCAGACGGAAGTGCCGCACGGGCGGCCGACGATGTGCTCCTCGTTCCGGCGCAGACCATGGCCTCGGACCAGACGCCCGACGCACAGGCCGTGCTCCCCATGGGTTCCGTCTATGAAGGTGCGTTGTTCGTGCTCTTTGAAGTGATGGTGCTGAAGCTCAGGACGCTCCGCGGCACAACGCCTGACGCCATGCGTGCCCGGCACACCAACCTGGAATAGAGGTCAGCCCACCGCGCTAGCCGCCTACTTCACGGCGCCGGCGGTCATTCCCTTGATGATGTAGCGCTCCAGCGCGATGGCGACGATGATCAGCGGCATGATCGCTGCCGTCGACAGCGCCGCCATTGCCCACCAATTGATGCCCTGCGAGCCGGTTTGGCTCGCCACCATGACCGGCAATGTCTTGGCGTCGGTGGAGGTGAGCAGCGCGGCGAAGAAATATTCGTTCCAGCACAGCACCAGCGACAGGATGAAGGCCGCTACCATGCCCGGCGCCGCGATCGGCAGGATGATGCGCAGGAACGCGCCCCACACCGACAGGCCGTCGACCAGCGCCGCTTCCTCAAGCTCTACGGGTATGGCGCTGAACTGGTCGCGCATGATCCAGATGACGATCGGCAGCACCGTCAGCGTGTAGAGCAGGATAAGTCCAATGCGGGAATCGAGCAGCGCCAGTTCTTTATAGAGAACCAGGAAGGGAAGGGCGAGCACGACCGGCGGCAGGATGAGCTGCGACAGGAAGAAGAAAGAGATGTCCTGATTCTTCATCGGCCCGAACCGATAGGAGAAGCGCGACAGCCCGTAGGCCGCCAGCGAGCCCAACGTCACAGCAAGGAACGATGCCGACAGCGAGGTGACTGCGCTGTTGGTGAAACGCTTGAGGAACTCATCGCGCACGGTGGAGACTTCGCCGAGCCGATCGGGCGAAAGCCCGAGCGACCGCCAGCCGAGCCATTGCGGCGTGTAGTCGAAGAACGGGATGAGGTGACCGCGCATCACGTCAGGCGCTATCTTGAATGAGGTCGTCACGGTCCAATAGATCGGGAACAGGCAGATCACTGCCCATAGGATCAGCGTGCCGTAGATCAAGACGCGACCGGCCGCGTAGCGCAGTCGCCGCGCCGGGCTCTTGGTCGGGTCGGCCTCTGCCGTCCCCGTCGACGTGACCGCTTGCCGGCGCATCGTGTCGGTCGCCGCCATGTCAGGGCGCTCCTTGGTCCTGTCGGCGCATTACACGCCCGATCACATTGAGCAGCACCAGCATGAAGATGACGATCAGCACCAGATAGACCATGGCGAGCAGCGTGCCGTAGCCGACATTGGAGCGGTCGCGATATTCGCGGAAGATGAAGCTCGTCACCGAATCGGTGCCGCCGCCGGGGCCGCCGGCGGTTACGTTGATGATGATGTCGGCGAGCTTCAGCTTGAAGATGATGCGAATGAGCAGCGCCGTCACCGACACCGGCAGCATCAGCGGAAATGTGATTCTCCAGAACGTCTGCCAGGCGCTGGCGCCGTCGACCTTGGCTGCCTCCAAAATGTCTTTTGGCAGCGCCTGAAGTCCGGCCAGGAGCATGATCATCATGAACGGGATGAAGGTCCACGCATCCATGATCATGATGGTTGCCCGGGCGATCTCAGGATTGGAGAAGAACGCCGGTTGCTCCCAGCCCAGGAACCGCGCCAGGTTGGCGAGCGGGCCAAAGCGCACTTCCATCATGGATTTGCCGACCATCCAGCTCACCGCCACGGGCGACAGCATCAACGGCAGCAGGAAGACGACGCGGAAGAACTTCCGCGCTCGAATCTCAGCGCTCAGAAGCAGCGCCAGGCCGAAGGCGATGGCATACTCCGCCGACACCGCCACGACGTAGTAGACCATGTTCTTGAGGGCGTTCCAGTAGAACGGATCGCCCCACATCTGGCGTATGTTGTCGAGGCCGTTGAAGCTGCGGCCTTCAAGCGAGGACAGGTTCCAGTTGCTGAACGAAAGCGTCAGTCCGAAGAGCAGCGGGAACACCACCATGGACGCGACGAACAAGGCGGCGGGAAGAACGAACAGCGCCCGCTTACCCAGCTCGCCACGCATCAACACCTGCGCGACGCCAAGCGCGATCCCCCACACAACGAACATGTAGAGCACCGGCCGCCAGTTCTGGAAGCCGATGTCGGTGGCGCCCGCGCGAAAGAGCGCCTGCAGCACGAACAGGCCCACCAGAAAGGCTGACACCGCAATCAGTAGCCAGCGGCCGGTGCGCTTGCGCGATTCCGGCAGGTCGTCAGCGCCGACGATGTGGAGCTGATCGCCTTCCTTGGTTATGGCTGCTGGCATTCGGTACCGGATATTGCGGCGAGCAGCGTCGCCGGTCGTTGGCGCCGGCAACTGCCCCCGATTATGCAGCGGCCCCGCGAATTAAGCGGGGCCGCCAGTTTACGTCCTCACATTCCCAACGAGGCTTTGTAGAGCTTGATCTGGCTCTCGCGGCCGATCTGGTCGGTGATCTTCTCCCACGCCGCGGCAATCGCGTCGGCGGTCTCCTGGGCCCCGGCATATTGGCCGGCATAGCCCTTGGCCAGCTCGTCCTCAGCAACCGAGTAGTACTGGAAGATGCCGGGGATGCGCGGTTCGATCGCTGCGTTCGGGTGGTTGTAGCTGTCGCGGTTCGATCCGAGATAATCTTCGATGAAGTCCCGGTCGTATCCGGCCGCTTCCCACTCATCAAACTGGAAGTGCGAGTTGCGGTATGGCTGGAAGCCCGACGGATAGGCCGAGGCCCAAAGCGACAGGTCCTTCCCGCCCAAATGCGCGGCGGCCGACCACGCGGCCTTGCGCTTCAGCGAGTCGCCTTCGACGCGGTTGGTCACGTAGACGCCCCAGCCGATATAGGCCATGTTCGGGGCTTCGTTGTAGGTCTCTTCCCACGCGCCGGTCTGACTGTTGTAGACGCGGTTGGCGCCCGGATTGATGCCGAAGCCGACCACGTCGCCCACCACCGAAGTGTCGGACGTGCGCGCGTTGGAGCCAACATCGCCCCACCACATCAGCATCGAGCCGGTGCCGGCCAGGAACTGCTGGAAGGCGGTCGTACCCGGGTCGGCGTTGATCTGGTCGGCAGGGTAGCTGCCCTCAGCGGCGATCAGGTCGAGCACATCCTGGATAGCCTGTACCCATCCGGGATTGTTGACGCGCGGCTTCATAGTGTCGGGATCGAACAGCCACGCCGGATCGTCGGGATGCTTGGCATAGGCTGCCGCGCGGTTTTCTAGGAAGTAGAAACCGAAGCCG
This sequence comes from Afifellaceae bacterium, assembly GCA_028284625.1. Lineage (GTDB taxonomy): Bacteria > Pseudomonadota > Alphaproteobacteria > Rhizobiales > Afifellaceae > DASWJZ01. Next base: position 69,841 of record JANQRH010000006.1, read on the forward strand.
CCCCAACCCTTCAGCGGGTCCAAGTAGCCGTGTGCGGGCAGGCCGGTGAGCGGGTCGGTCTTGCCGATCAGCTCCTTGGAGATGGCGTTGACCTCTTCCCAGCTCGTCGGCGGCTCGGCGCGTCCGGTGATCGACCCGTCGCCGAAATAGTCGGTGCGGTAGGCAAAGGTATGGCAGTCGCCGTCAATCGTGATGCGGTAGGGCTTGCCGTCCCAGGTGCCGACCGGCGCCTGCAGGTAGCCAACGAGATCGTCCGCGTCGATCAGCCCCGGCACCCAGTCCGGCATCTCGTTGAGCAGGCCCTTGCCGGCCGTGTCGCCCTCGAACGGCGCGCCCATTTCGATGATGTCGAAGTCGACTGTGCCGGTGGCGATCGACTGCTGCAGGCGCGGATTGTAGTCGGCCTGGGCGAGGTCGATCCAGTTGATGGTGGCGCCGGTATAGGCCTCCCACGGCTTCAGAAAGCCGCGGAACAGGAAGTTGTGGAGGTTCTGGTTGTTCAGCCCCATGAAGGTGAGTTCCACACCGTTGAACTCGCCTTCCTGCACGGTCTCCTTGGTGCCGCCCAGGCAAAGCTCGCCGACCTTCTGCCACTCCGCGTCGCCGGGAGAACCCTGCCCGACGCCAGGAATCTTCAGGATCTGCGCGCGCAGGCTGTCCTGCGCAAAAGCGCTTGAAAGCGATCCCAGCGTTCCGGTTGCGCCCAAGGCCGCGGCGCCTGCCGCTGCCCCCTTCAAGACATTGCGGCGGCTGGCCTGCATGGCCATGAGCCGGTTGTAGATCTCTGTTTTCATTGCGTCCTCCCGATCTGGACACTGTTTGGCCCAGTTGTTTGGTCCTGCCGGCTTAATCGCCGTTCAAACGCCGGTAAAGCGTAGGTGACGAAGTGCCGAGAGATGCAAATCAGTAGGCGTTGGGGCTATTTGGTGTCAACAAAGCGCCCTGAGAAACGCCGGGAGGTGGGATGCCAGATTATCGTTTCGCGACGCGGCTCAACTCGTTCCGGTCGCGTACCGGCGGACAATTGTCGGTCGTGGAAGCCGTCAAAGCCGTGGCCGGTGTCCCTGGTGTCTCGGCGCTTGAGTTGAACTACCCGCAGCATTTCCTCGGAAAGGATGGTTCCGCCGTCCTTGCTGAAGCCGCCGCGCAGGGCCTCGCCGTCACTGCTCTGAATCTCCGCTTCGACGGACCGGACTTCGCCGCCGGTGCCTTCACTCATCCGCAGCGCGACAACCGCGAACGAGCGATTAAGATCGCGTGTGAGGCCGTCGACCTTGCCGCCGAGAACGCCATTGACCACGTCATTCTGTGGATGGGTCCCGACGGCTTCGACTATCCGTTTCAGGCCGACTATGCCGCGCTATGGGAGATGGAGATCGATGGCTTCCGCCGCGTGGCGGATCGAAGCCCCGATGTTCGGGTCAGCGTGGAATACAAGCCGAGCGACCCAAGACGCATCTCGTTGATCCGTTCCATGTCGGACTCGCTGCTCGCTGTCGCAGAGGTCGATCGGGCCAATTTCGGCGTGACGCTCGATTTCTGTCACGTGCTGATGGCCGGCGAGCATCCCGCTGCCGCCGCTGCTTTGGCGCTTCGCGCCAAGCGGCTCTTCGGCGTTCATCTCAATGACGGCTACGGCCCGGCCGATGACGGGCTGATGGTCGCCTCGGTGCATCCTTGGCACACGCTAGAGCTTCTCCATGAGCTGCGCCGCGGCGGCTACGCCGGAACGATCTACTTCGACACGTTCCCTGAGCGCATCGATCCGGCGGCGGAGACAGAGGCCAACATCCGCGCCGTTCAACAGCTGGAGCATTGGCTCGACCAATGCTCGGAGGAGGAGTTGAAACGCATCCAGGACAGCCAGGACGCTGTCGCGGCGACCAGCTTCGCGCGCGGCCTCGTTCTCGGCGCGCCCCATGCCTGAGCCAAATGCGCCGCGGATCGTCGTCCTCGGCAGCGTGCATATGGACCTGATCGCCAACGCCGCGCGTCTTCCTGCGCCGGGCGAATCCGTGGCGGGTGGCGTCTTCGCCATGGCGCCGGGCGGCAAGGCAGGTAACCAGGCGTGTCAGTTCGCGCTTGCCGGCGCCGAAGTGTCTGTCATGACGCGGCTTGGCGACGACATGTTCGGCGCAGAGCTGCTTGCCGCGCTGAAGGAGAGGGGCGTCGACACATCGCTCGTATCGATCGACCCGAACGCGCCGACCGGGGCGAGCACCGTGCTTGCCGCTCAGGGCGACTATGCCTCCGTCATCGCGCCGGGCGCGGCCGGCCTCATGTCACCCGATGACGTTGAGCGCGCACGCCCGGCAATTTTAGGCGCCGAGGCGCTGGTCCTTCAGTTGGAGATTGCGCCCGCCATCGTCGCCAGGGCAGCGGAGATCGCCGCAGACGCCGGTCGCGCCGTGATCCTCAACGCGTCGCCCGCGCCGGAATCCTGGTCCGTCGTGCCCGCCTCTTTGTGGCGCGCCACCTCGATGCTCTACGTGAATCGCGTCGAAGCCGGCCGATTGCTCGGCCACGGCACTACGACCGAAGATTGGGAAGCGAACGCCGCAACGCTCGCCGACAAGCTGGGCGTGGCGACCGTGATAGTGACATTGGGCGCGGAAGGATGCGTCGGCGTAGCCGACGGCGTTGTGCAACGCCAAGCAGCCTTTCCCGCCACGATCGCGGATGCGGTCGGCGCCGGCGACGCTTTCCTGGGCGCCTCCGCTTTGGCGCTGATTGAGGGCCGGCCGCTGGTGGAGGCGCTTCGCCGCGGCGCTGCCGCCGGCGCCATCGCGGTCTCGCGAAGCGGCGTCTATGAGGCGTTGCCGTCGCGCAACGAGGTCGACGCGTTCCTGGCCCGCAACGCCTAGGACGTTTTGCTCAGGAGCGCCTCGACTTCCGCCAGCTTCGGCATGGAGGGCGCCGTGCCGGCGCGCGTGACGGAGATGCCGGCGACCGCTGAGCCGAAGCGCGCAGCCTCGACCGGATCCATGCCGCGCGCCAGTGCGGCCGCGAAGCCGCCGTTGAAGGCATCGCCCGCACCCGTCGTCTCCAAAACCGGCCCGGCGTTGAACGCCGGAACCAACTCCGACCTGTCCTTGGAGTGGAAGAGGGCGCCGGCTTCGCCAAGCGTGATCAGCGCCGTGCCTACGCCCTTCTCCAGGAACACGTCGCCCGCTTTGCGCGCATCGTCGGCGCTTCCCACCGGCACGCTCGTCATGACTTCCGCTTCCGTCTCGTTCGGCGTGACGTAATCGCAGAGCGGATAGATGGCGTCGGGAACCTGTTCCGCAGGCGCAGGATTGAAGATCGTCGCCACGCCGGCTTCGCGCGCGATCGCCAAGCCGCGCTCTGCCGACGGCACGGGCTGCTCAAGCTGCGTGACGAACACTGCTGCGTCGCGGATCGCATCACCGGCCGCCTCCACGTCCTCAGGCGTGATGGTCGCCGCAGCACCCGGCACGACGATGATGGCGTTGTCGCCCGTTTGATCGTTGACGAAGATGAACGCCGCACCGGTCGGCTGGTCGGCGGCTTCCAAGACACGCGCCGTGATGCCCTCAGCCTTCCAGGTGGCGCGCGCGATCGCGCCGAATTCGTCCTGCCCGATCTTGGAAATGAATGTCACGCCCGCGCCGGCGCGCGCGGCAGCCACCGATTGGTTGGAGCCTTTGCCGCCCGGTCCGAGCTTGAAGCCGGAACCGGCGATCGTCTCACCGACGGCCGGCATGCGACCGGCCCAAAACGCGAGGTCGGCGACGAACACGCCGAGGATCGCGACGCGGCCATTTTGTTCCGCCATGCTTTCAGTCCTCCGGCTCAAGCCGCGTCGGGCGGAATGACGCCCTTCTTGAAGACGAAGCAACCATAGAAGCGGCGCTCGCCGGTCTGGATCACGCAATAGGCCTTTCGGGCGAGGTCATAAAACGCGAACCGCTCGATAGAGCCCAGCGGCATCGACTTGCCCTCAGCAGCATCGATCTCTTGCTGCACTTCCGACTGCACCGGCGGAATCTCGTCGGGCTTGTCGACCATCTCCATCCGGAGCGCCGGGTGCTCGACAAAGCTGTCGAGCGGCATCACCGACAGGATCGCCTTGGCGGCGCGTCCGGCGGTCACGCAATCGATCCGCAAGAGCTTCCCCAAGACGGTCTCCCGCGCCACGGAATCGGAGGGGAAGTTGGTATCGGCGATGATGAGGTCGTCGCCGTGACCCATGGCGCGCAGCGCGTAGAGCACGTCGGCGTTGAGGATCGGATCGATGGATTTCAGCATGTCGGCGTTTCCCTTGAATGACGTTTCGTTCTTTCGCGCGAGAGTCTAGATCATTCCCGCCGCCCAGCCGGCGATCCCCTGCCAAAGCCGCTGATAGCCCGGCCATTTGACGAAGTCCGGCGGCGACCAATGTGGCCCGCAATCCGACGCAAACGCCACCGACCGGCCTTTGCCGAACGCGCCGGCGACGAGCATAGGATCGCGGCCCGCCCGCACAACGACCTCCGCGTCGGACTTGGCGGTCAGCCGGTTATAGCCGAGAAGCGCCGGCCACTTGCCTTTGATCTTGGCGACGATCGGATGACCCGCGGCAACGACGCGGGGATTGACCCCCTGCGGCGTCTCCACGCGATCGTCGTGTGCGTCGATCGAAACCGGCAAGGCAGCTTCCACCGGCGTGCCGTGATAGCGCGCTTTGCCTTCGATGCCCTGGAAGGTCAGGTAGCCGCCGACCATGACGAGCCCGCCGCCGCCCTTCACGTAGTCGTGGATCGCTTTCAGCCGGTTGGGGAGCGGCTTGGAGCGGACGAACGTATCGGGGTGAAGCAGAAGAGTATTGGCGCCGATATCCGACAGGATCACGCACCCGTACCGGGCGAGACCCTTCGCGGTCGCGGGGAAGTCGCGCGCCGCTACATGCGCCGGCTGGTAGTCGACCTTGAAGCCGCCGCGTTCCAGCGCATTGCGCAGGTCGCCGACGCCTTCGGTGTATTCCGTCGTGGTGAAGCTGTCGAAGCCCTTTTGGTGAGTTGTGTGCGTGACCCAGGATTCACCGGCGATCAGCACGTTTCGCTTGGCCATGGCCGCCTTCCTCCATTGCTTAAGCGTTATGGCGCGTCGGCGCGGGGGACCGGAGCGTCGTTGAAAAGCAGCCCTTCGCCCTTAAGGTCATCCCACAGGGCGGACGGTATGGCGGTCTCCATCAATTGTCGATTGCTTGTCACTTCTTCGGAGGTCACCGCGCCCGGAACGATGGACGCCACGCGCGGATGGCCAAGCGGAAACTGGATCGCGGCCGCCGCGAGCGGCACGTTGTGCGCTTCGCAGACCGTCTCGATCCGGCCAACGCGCTCCAGAATCTCCTGCGGCGCAGGCACATAATTATAGCGCGCGCCAGGCTGTGCGCCGGTGGCCAGAATGCCGGAATTGAACGGCCCGCCGAGGAGGATGGAGAAGTCCTTCTTGTCAGCCAGCGGCAAAAAGTTGTCGAGACCGTCCTGTTCCAGAAGCGTGTAGCGCCCGGCCAGCATGAAGCAGTCGAAGTCGCCTTCCTTGGCGAAGCGCACACAGGGCTCGACTTCGTTCAGCCCGGCGCCGATCGCGCGCACGATCCCGGCGGAGCGGAACTCCTCCAGTGCGCGATAGGCGCCTTCCATGGATTCACGAAACCGCTTGTCGAACGCCTCTGCCGAGCCATGGGTCCACACATCCACATCATGGATGAGCGCAATATCGATCTGACCGAAGCCGAGCCGCTGATAACTGTCCTCCAGCGAGCGCATCGTGCCGTCGTAGGAATAATCGTAGACCGCCGTGAAATTCAGCCCACCGGCAAAGAAGCCGCGTTCTTTGGGGCCCGGCTCCGGCCGCTTAAGGACGCGGCCGACTTTCGTGGAGAGCACGAAATCTCCTCGCGGCTTCTGGCGGAGCACATGCCCGATGCGATGCTCTGAAAGGCCGAGGCCATAAAGCGGCGACGTATCGAAAAGCCGTATGCCTTCCGCATAGGCGGTCTCCACCGTCCGCAGCGCGTCGTCTTCCGGCAGGCGGTCATAGAGATCGCCGAGCGGCGCACCGCCGAAGCCGAGAACCGTAACATCAAGGCCCGAGCGACCGAGCGGACGCTTGGCGCCTATCTTCATGCCGCACCTCTTTGAAGATCAGGCAAATCGCTTCTGATAGTCAGCCAGCTTGGCGCGCCATTTGTCGTTTGACGTAATGTCGGCGTTGACGATTCCCTCCGGCTCGCGCCCGGCTATCATCTCCATGACGGCACGGATGTCGGCCGCGCCGATCTCCGCAAAGCACTGATCGGTCCAGCACAAGGAATGCGGCGTGACGATCACGTTCTCCAGCTCGAAAAGCGGATCGTCGGCGCTTGAGGGCTCATGTGCGAAAACGTCGAGGCCGGCGCCCGCGATCTGGTTCGATTGCAGCGCCTCCGTCAGCGCCTGCTGATCGACGATCGGCCCGCGCGCCGTGTTGATCAGGAACGCCGAAGGCTTCATCAGCGCCAATCGCTCTGCATTGACGAGACCGCGTGTCTCCTCTGAAAGCGGGCAGTTGACGCAGACGAAGTCGGACTGCCGGAATACGTCCTCAAGCGACACCAGCGAGACGCCGAGCGCCTTGGCGACGTCGGCATCCGCATAGGGATCGTGAGCGACGAAGCGCATGTCGAACGCAGCGGCCATGCGGAACATCTCCGCACCGATATTGCCGATGCCGACAGAGCCGAGCGTCAGGCCGACTAGGCCTTGACCCATATGCGCACCGCGCTGCGCCCATCCGTCCGGCCCGGCCCGCGTCAGCTTGTCCTTGATCATCAGCCGGCCGGAGAGCGCCAGCACAAAGGTGAGGATGGCCACCGCCACCGGCCGTCGCACGCCGCTCGGCGTGATGACAAGCGCCGCGTCGTTGGCGCTGCAGGCGGAGACGTCGACATTGTCGTAGCCGACGCCGAAGCGCGCAACCATCGCCAGCCGCCCGTCGCCTGGAAAGCTGTCCTTGTCGAACCGACCGGCAAGCAGGATCAGCGCGTCGAGCCCCTCCATGTCGGCGGCGGCGATGCGGCCATCGTTTACGGGAACGTAGTTCCATTCGATGCGCGCATCGTCGTCGAGCGGCGACAGGTCGAAAGAGGGGAAGGCGGGCGATCCATCCGGACGACGAAAATCAGAACTCAGTCCGACGCGTAACTTATCCATGGCTCAGGCTCCTCCAGCCGTCGCATCGCCGATCCGGTCACGCACGGCCGCCACACCTTGCGACAAAGCACCCGACAAAAGCCAGATGTCTCCGGAATAACAAATGAAGTCGCAGCCCTCTCCGAAGAGCGTCTCCGCCTCCTCCGGCGAGCCGGCCAACCGCCCGATGCTCTTCTTGTGCGCCGTCCCGGCGTCCATCACGGTCTTCACGGCATCCTTAAAGGTGCCGCTCTCAAATTGCCCCGGAATGCCGAGCGAGTTGCTTAGATCGAGATGGCCGAGCCAAAGACAGTCGATGCCGTCGACTGCCGCAATGGCATCGGCATTGCGCACGGCCTCAGCCGATTCAATCAGTGCAACAGCCGACGTCTTGGCGTTCGACGTGGCAATGGCATCGGCAACGGGCCGCGGTGTGTAATCGTCGTGGGCAATGCCGAAGGCGGCACCTCTGCCGCCCTTCGGCGGATAGTTGGTCTGGCTGACCAGAGCCTCCGCCTCAGCCACAGTCTCCAGCATCGGCGGAATGAGCCCTTGCGCGCCGGCGTCGCAGGCGCGCGCCACGTGATGATTGGCCTTCGACGGAGGGCGCACCACGCTGGCGATCCCAGCATCGTGAAGATGGCGCAGCAGCGAGCGGATCGTCTCATAGCCGAAGCCGCTATGCTCCATGTCGACGAAAGCGAACTCGCAGCCGGCCCGCTTGAGGATCTGGCCGATACCCGACGTTGCGAACTCGCCGATATAGGTGCCGACCTTCAGCCGCTTCGTTGTGAGCAGCTCAGCGAATGTCGTCATAGTGCCTCCCCTTGGAATGCGCCGGCGGTCTATGCCGCCTGCTTCGGATTGCAGATGTCCTTCACCGACTCTACGATTGCCTCGGGCTCGAATATTCGCTCCAGCCAACCCTCCTTGAAGATCATCGGCTTCGCCTGCTCAATGGCATGCAGCGCGCCATCGGAGAATTTTCCGTCCGGAAAGACGCCGAAGGCAATGGCGAGCTCGATCTGAATGTGCCCGAGCATGAAATCCATCGCCGCTTCGCGCGGCACGCCGCGCCTGACCGCTTCGTCAGTCGCGTCGCGAAGGGCTAGGCAGAGCGTCGCGCCGATCGTCTCCGACATCGCGGGCTCTAGAATGGCGATGTGCTCAACCGAGCAGCGATGGGCGCGGGTCACCGGCGCGTAGATAGTGCGCGCCACCTCTTCGCAGAGGGCGTAGTGCTCGTCGGGCCCCTGCATGAGGGCGCAGACGATCGCCTGCTTGGCGTCCACGCCGCCGAAATGGTCGCGTTGTGCCTTGGGGTCGGTCTCAAAGCCGAAGATCGAGGGATGGCACGGATGCGTGACGAAATAGCTGACATCCGCCCGTTCCGGCAGCTCGCCGGCATGCGGCGCGGCGGCATCCAAGACGATGAGTGCCGTACCGGGCCTCACGTCATTGATGATGTCGTGCGCGACGCGGCCGATCAACCGGTCGGGAACGGCAAGGACCACGACATCCGCGTCGGCGAGCGCATCGCCTAGCTCCACGCAATCCGCGCCAACGGCCTCCTTCAGACGAGCGCGGCCCTCCGGCGAGACCTCGACATGGTCCACGGCGAAACGCGACCCCTTGAGATTGGTCGCAAGCCGCACGCCCATTTTGCCGCCCGCGCCGAGCAATGCGATCTTGGTCATCGTCACCTCCTGTCCATACGGCTCGCTCAAGCGGCGCTGCGGCCGCCCTGTTTGATTTCGGAGAAGTAATCGGGCGATCCCATTTGGCCGCCCTTCAATGCGATCTCGAGGTCGGCGTAAGCCGGATTGTCCGAATGCGCCTTGGCAAGCGACGCGCCCGGCGCGGTGTAGGCGATTGTCGTCAAAGCATAGAGGCCGAGCACCTGCGCGCCGTGACCCGACGTGTCGCCGCCGGCGATCACGCAGCGCTTCAGCTTCGCCTTCCGCAGAATGCGGTCCAGCATGGTGCCGAGCCCGGAGCCGATACGCTCGTTGACGGCGTCACGGCCGTGGCCGTCGGCAGCTTCGTTGAATGCCGTCACGGACGGGTCGCCCGGACCAAGGGCCGTATAGAGGATCGGATCATGGCCCTGGCTGAGAGCGCTCAGCGCGGCGGCCACGGAGCGCTCCATCTCACCTTCCCACGCAGCCGGGTCCACGGCGCGTGCGGCGTTGACGTGGATCGCCTCAAACCCTTCATCCGCCGCCCGCCTGATCTGGCGTGCGGTTTCAGGCGAGCATGAGCCGGAGACAACGGCGATGCGATCCGCTGCGCCCGGCTGCAGCGGCGGCGTTGTTTCACCGATCAGCCCCTCGTCGCGCCAGTGCGCGACGAGCGCGTATTCGACGCCTTGCGAGCCGATGGCGAAACGCGGCCCGCTCCGGTCGCTCCAGATCAGCCGCCCGCAGGTGCTGAGCGTCTCGTCGTCCACCACATCGAGCGCGACGATCGCCTTGCGGGCCTTGCGTTCCCGCGCCAATGCCGCATCGCCGCGGCCGGCCTTCATCGCCGCAATGTCGACCAGCCCGACAGGCCGCTCCGTCTGCTCGGCGAGATGCCGCCGTACATCCGCCTCATGCATCGGCGTGGCGGGATGCCGGCTCATCGTCGGGTGGCGGTCAAGCCGATAGCCAATGCCGTCAACGGAGGCGAAGAGATTGCCGAACGCCTGATAGCGATGCATGGCCGGTGCGCCGACGAGCAGCGGTATCCAATCGGGACGCAGGATCGGAACGGCCAGGTCGATCGCCTTGCCGATTGAGCCGATCGTCGGCGCGGAATCGAACGTAGAGCAGACCTTGTAGTGGACCAGGGGTGCGTCCAGCGCCGCCAACGCGCGGTAGATCGCCGGAAGGTTCTCCTCCATCCATTGCGGCGATTGCGAACGCGCCGTACCGGCAATCCCGATGGCGCGGCAATGCGCGAACTCGGCAAGCTGCTCCGGGGTCGGCGGCGCAAGAAACAGAACCGCCGGAAGACCGGCGAGCGTCATCACCTCCATCACGGCGGCCGAACCGGTGAAGTCGTCTCCGTACCACGCCAGGAGCAGCCCCGGCGGCAAGCCGTCTTTCTCCGCGCTCATGTCGCGTAGGCCTTTAAGGCGGCCGCGAGCGCCGGTCGCGCCGCGGCTTGGTCGGCAAGCGGGACGCCCGATGTCGCGGCTTCCCAGGCGTCGCGCAGGCTTTGCACACCGGCCGCCGGCCCGTCGGGATGCGCCATGATCCCGCCGCCGGCCGCGTAGATCAGGTCGGTCGATTCAAGCGCCGCATAGGTGTCCGGCGCCTGCTTGGCCGATTGGCCGGACGAGAACACCGGCATGACGATGCAGGTTTTGTGCGCAAAGAGCGGCGTCAAGCACTCACGCGCCGAAGCGACAACGCTGTCGTCCGTCTCGCAGAACTTGTTGGCGAGCCCGTTGACATGCATGTGGTCCGCGCCAGCCAATCGCCAGATTTTTTGCCACGCGACATAGGACCAGCCGAGGCGCGGATGGCGTGACAGGGTGCCCCAGCCATTGCGGTGCGCGTGGATCGGCAATCGGCTGTGGCGCGCCAGCTCAATCATGCCGACCAGGCCGACGGAGTTGAGGCTCGCCATGACGCAGCTGCCGCCTGCTTCCGCGACAAGGTCGTGGCGGCGCCGCATCTGGTCGAGTTCGCCGGTGAGGTTGAAGGCGAACATCACCGTCTTGCCCGTGCGTTCCGCATGGTCGTTGATGACCCGCATCACCGCCGGCACCCGCTCGTCGAAGGGGCAGTGCGGGCCGTCCGCCTGAAGCTCGTCGTCCTTGATGAAGTCGATGCCGGCCTCTGCGAGCGTCCGCACCAGGTCCGCCGTTGCTTGTGGGCTCAGTCCAACGCTCGGCTTCACGATCGTGCCGATCAGCGGGCCGTCGTCGACGCCGGCAAGCGCCCGCGTTCCCGCTACGCCGAAGCGCGGACCGTCATAGGCGTCGGCAAAGGCGTCGGGGAGGCGCATGTCGAGGAGGCGCAGCCCGGAGAATTGCGACAGCTCAAAGAGGTTGCCGGCGATCGTGGCCACGAGATTGGGAAGCGACGGGCCGAGATTGTCGAGTGGCCACGACAGCGTCACCCGCGCCGTTCGGATCGCTCCGTCCTCGTCATCGCCAGGTCGGCCTGCGCCGGGAAGGCTCGGTGCACTGACGGCTTCAAGCTCTTCCAGCGCCTCAACGCGGGCGCCGGATCGGGCGCGGAGTTCCGGCGTCTCGCCGGGAACGGCAACGAACGTCCCCGACGATTGTTCGCCCGCCATCGCCTCCGCAGCCACACGCGGGTCGAAGGCCGTCTCGATCAGATAATCGGCAAAGATACGCTGATCGCTCACCCAGTGAGCCTCCCGGCAAGCCGACGGCCGCACTGGATGGCAGCCGCTTACCTACTCATCATACCAGTAGCGCATGTGGGGAAGCAACGCGCCGCGCCGTGCCGCGTCAGCTGGAGCCTGCCTCCTGCCGCGCCGGGTGAAGGTGTTTCTGATGATAAAGCCGGTTGGCGCGATAAAGGTGATCGCCCATCGCCTTGGCCGCGGCTTCCGGCTCGCCCTTTTCGATCGCGGCCAGGATTTCACGATGCTCCTCAAGCGTCAGCGCTTCCAGGCCGGGCCGGCTCACCAGATCGATATGGAAATGCGCCAGCCAGTCGAAAAGCGCTTCGCACAGCGACACAAAGATCGGATTGCCGCTGGTACGGGCGATAGCGACATGGAATTCGCCGTCATAGGTGAGGAAGCGCTGGTGCTCGGACGTCGCCTCGGCTTGCCGACGCAGGATCGCCTCCATCATGGCGATGTCGGGCGCGGTCCGCTGCTGCGCCGCAATCCGCGCCATCTCCATCTCAAACGTGGCGCGCGCCTCTTTCAGGTGCTTCAGGTTCGATTCGGAGTGCGACAGCATGTGGCGCACGGTCTTGCCAAGCTGCCCGAAGACGCCGTCCATCGATGGCGCCGCAACTCGCGGCCGTTCCCCGTGCCGGATCTCGATCAGCCCCATGCGCTGAAGGTTCTGCAATGCCTCGCGGATCGCCGGCCGCCCGACGCCGTATGCCTCCATGAGTTGGCGCTCAGAGGGAAGCGTGTCGCCTGGCTTCAGATCGCCACGCTCCACGATGCCGAGCAGCCGCTCCTCCACGTCGTGCGAGAGCTTCCGTCGTCGAATGGGGGCGTGATCGATGGTCATCTGTATCCCTAGGTGGACCCAAGCTGCTTAGCTTCGGCGCCGATGCACAACCAGCGGCCGCAGACGCGGCTTCACAGCCGGTACGCCGTTGCAGCTGGTATAATGACATGCTAATTTTTTTGGAGGAAGCCTCCGAAATCGGATCGGCGTCCTTTTTGTCTTGCCCCGCTCCAGGCAATCCGAACGGAAAAAAATGAGGGAGGAACGGCATGGATAGACGTCAACTGATCAAATCGGCCTCCGCGTTTGCCGTCGTAGGCGCGATGCTGACTTTGCCAGGGCTGGCCCATGCGCAGTCCGCTGCCGATGCGGCGGTCGAGGCCGCCAAGAAATATTCCGGCGAGACGCTCAACATCACTTGGGAAGCCGGCCTGCAGGCGCTCGATCCGCTCAACTTTTCAGGGCCGAAATGGGAAGAGCTGACCGGCGTCAAGATCAATGTGGTTGAGATCCCGATCAGCGAGCTCTTCACCAAGACGGTCGCCGAGCACCGTGCCGGGACCGGGGCCTATGATCTCCTCAATGTCGTGCCGGCCTGGATGCCCGATCTCGTGACGGCGGGCGTGTTGGAGCCGCTCGATTCCTATGTCGACCAGTTCGGGTATCGCGACGAGCTGCAGGACATCGCGCCGACCTATCGCGACAACCAGATGACCTACGGCGGCAAGATTTACGGATTGCCGGACGATGGGGACGTGCTGATCCTCTACTATCGGACCGATCTCTTCGGCGACGAAGCGCATCAATCCGCCTTCAAGGACAAATACGGCTACGACCTCGCTCCACCGGCCGATTGGGACCAGTTTTACGACATCTCCCAATATTTCACCGAGGCGATGGGACCGGACGGCTACGGCTCAGCGCTGATCCACTCGCCGGGCCTGGTGCATTACCTCTATCTGCAGCGCTTCCGCACAGCGGGCGGCAAGCTGTTTGACGGCGACATGAACGCCCAGATCAACGGCGAAGTCGGCGTTGCCGTTCTGGAGGACATGGTCCGGCAATTGGACAACATGCCGAAGGGTGCCGCGAGCTGGGGTCCGATTGAAGTGCTCAATGCCTGGCTCGCCGGCGAACTCGCCATGCAGATCTGGTGGCCGCCTCCCGGGCGCTGGTCTGCGGGTTATGGCGCGGACGTCGAGGCCTTGTCTTGGCTGCCGAAATCGACGATCGCCGGCAAGGTTGGCTACGCGTTGCCGCCCGACGGTTATCCGGAGCTCGCCGCCGGCTTTGCACTCTCGGTCGCGGCCAACAGCGAAAAGAAGGAACTCGCTTATCTCTTCGCGCAGTGGCTGAACTCCAAGGACATCTCCATCCAGCGGGTGACGCTGCCTTATGCGCTGCGTGATCCGTTCCGCACGTCGCACTTTGAGTCCGAGGAGTACAAGGCACTTTGGCCGGCCGCGGGAGACTATCTCGCGACATTGGAAAAGGGCGCGGAAACGGGCCTCCTCGACATGTCGATCATCGACACCTTCGCCTATGAGGAGTCGCTGACCCGCGCGATCGTCTCCGCGCTCGCTGGTGGCAGCGCCAAAGAGGCGCTCGACCAGGCGGCGGGCGAGTGGAACGATCTGACAGACGAGATCGGCGTCGACGATCAACGCGCGGCCTATGAAGACTGGTCGTCCAAGCCTGGCGCTTATCCGAACTGAGCTTCGGACGTGACAGCACGACAAACGGGGGACGGCTAGCGCCGTCCCCCGCCATTTCTGCTACCTGGTGTCATGAGCGCCGTCGCCGAAGCTCCAATCCCGCCTCAGCCGGCATCGCCGATCGCCGGATTTGTGGACCGCAATTTTCGATGGCTGCTCGTCTGGCCATCGATCCTGGTGCTGCTCCTGATCGGCCTCTTCCCGGTCATCTACTCGCTCTTCGTCAGCTTCCAGAAGATCAACCGGCGGGTCACCGACACCAGCTTCCAGGGCTTCTACAATTACGAGCGGCTGGTAACCGACGAGCGGTTCTGGGACTCCGTCATCAACACCGGCATCATGACCGGCATCGCGCTGCCGCTGGAACTCGTTCTGGGATTGCTGCTCGCGCGGTTGTTCCTGGAGCCTTTCCCCGGCCGGCAGATCCTCATCGCGCTGATCGTGACGCCGTCCGTCATCGCACCCTTCGTCGCAGGCGCGATGTGGCGGTTGATGTTCGACAACATTTTCGGCCCGATCAATGAGATCATCCGCTGGATCGTCGGCGGCAATTTCGACCTGCTCTGGCTGATCAACGACAATCCTCTGATCGTCTATTCCGCCATCCTCACCACAGAGGTGTGGCAGTGGACGCCCTTCATGTTCCTCATCCTGCTCGCAGCCTGGTCGAACGTCGACAAGTCGCAGCTTGAAGCGGCCGAAATCGACGGCGCTTCCGGCTGGCGCGTGTTTCGGCGGATCATCTTCCCGGCCATCCGGCCGGTCGTCTTCGTGGCGCTGACGATCCGTGGGCTCGATCTCGTTCGCCTCTTCGACATCGTCTATGCGCTGACCCGCGGCGGGCCCGGCAACATGACGGAGACGATCTCCATCTACGCATACATCAAGGGCTTCGAGCGCTTCGATATATCGATGACCGCCGCCTTTGCCTTCGTCGTCATCGTGTCTTTGTCGATCCTGGTGATGGTCGTCCTGCGCCGCGTGGGGGTGACGCAATGAGCGCCGACGGCCCCCGCCGTTTCAAGACCGCCACCGCGGGGAGGGCGCTTCTCGCCCTTGCCGTGACGGCGCTGTTCCTGTTCCCGGTCTATTGGCTCTTCGTCATGTCGATCAAGACGCCGGAGGAGGTCTTCGCCACGCCGCCGGTCTGGTGGCCGGCAGAAATCAGCTTGGAGAACTTCGCGGTGCTCTTCCGCGACGGCGATGTCCGCGCCATCTGGAACAGCGCCATCGTCGCCGGCGTCAGCACGGTGATCGCCATGTTCTTGGGAACGATCGCCGCATATTCCATTGCACGCTATCGGACCGGCGGCGACCATTTGGCGATCTGGATCATCTCGCAGCGCATGATCCCGCCGATCGCCATCGTCTTTCCGATCTTTCTGGCGTTCGCCCTCATCGGGCTGAACGATACTTATCTCGGCCTGATCGCGCTCTATACGGCGTTCAATCTGCCCTACGTCATCTGGATGATGCGCGGCTACGTGGAGGACGTGCCGCTGGAACTGGAAGAGAGCGCGCTGGTCGACGGTCTCGACCGCTGGCAGACCTTGCTCAAGGTCGTCTTCCCGATGATGCGGACGGGCTTGTTCGCGACATCGGTCTTCACCTTCATCTTCGCGTGGAATGAGTTCATCTTCGCGCTGATCCTGACGCGCACGGAGGTCATCACATTCCCGGTGCAGGTGTCTCATTATTTCGGCCCGCAGCAGATTTTCTGGGCCAAGATCGGCGCCATGTCGGTGCTCGGCACGCTGCCGGTCTTCTTCACCGTGGCGATGGCGCAGAAGCTGCTCGTGCGCGGTATTTCGATGGGTGCGGTCAAAGGCTAGGGAAGGGGCATGGCGCGTCTGGCGGTTCAAGGATTGCGGAAATCCTACGGCAAGGTTGAGGCCCTCAAGGGCGTCGACCTGGATATTGCCGAAGGCGAATTCTGCGTGTTCGTCGGGCCGTCGGGTTGCGGCAAGTCGACGTTGCTACGCTCCATCGCCGGGCTGGAGGAGATCGATTCCGGCACGATCGCCATCGACGGCAACGTGGTGAACACGCTGAGGCCACGCGACCGCAACATCGCGATGGTGTTTCAGAACTACGCTCTCTACCCCTATCTCAGCGTCTTTGAGAACATCGCCTTCGGCCTCCGCGCCCGCAAGGTGCCGGACGCGGAGATCAGGTCGCGCGTCGCCAATGCCGCTGAGATGCTCGGCATCGAGGCGCTGCTTGAGCGCATGCCGCGGCAACTCTCGGGCGGCCAGCGGCAGCGCGTTGCCATCGGGCGCGCGGTGGTGCGCGACGCGCTTCTGTTCCTGTTCGACGAGCCGCTCTCCAATCTGGACGCGCAGCTCCGCGACGGCATGCGTGCGGAGATCAAGCGCCTGCATCAGGAGATCGGCAAGACGACGATCTACGTCACACACGATCAGATCGAGGCCATGACGCTGGCCGACCGCATCGTGCTTCTGCGCGACGGAATCATCGAGCAGCAGGGCGCACCGCTCGATCTGTTCGAGCGACCCGCTACGCGCTTCGTCGCCGGCTTCCTCGGCTCGCCGCAAATGAACTTTGTCGCAACGCATCTCGATTATGTCGACGGCGCGCTCACACTGATCTTTGACGAAGGCCGCAGGCTGCCGCTCGATCCGGCGCGCGCCGCCGCCTTCGACAAATATCGCAGCCGCGACGTGATCCTCGGCGTTCGGCCGGAGCATATCGCGCGCGCCAACGGTGGCGCGCCGCGCAAGCCCGCCGATGCGCCGCTCAATGCGCTGATCGATCTCGTCCAGCCGACCGGCACGCGTACCTATGCGCAGTTCCGGCTGAACGAGACGGAGATCACCGTCGAGCTGCCCTCGCATACGGTGGAGCGTCCCGGCACCACCATTGAGCTCCTGTTCGACATGAGCCGCGTAATCCTTATTGATCCGCAGACACAGCACGTCATCCCGGGATAGCGGCAGGGCGCGCGGCGAGGCAGGCAAGAAGAGGGGAGAGGCGCCCATGAGCCCGTCACAATCCATCAAGCTGTTCGGCACCGAAGAGCCGGCCGAGGAGCCGGTCGTCCTCACCGCCGGTTCGCTTGAAGCGACCCTCGACGCCGGCAATCTGCGCTACATCAAGGTCGGCGGAACCGAAGCGCTGCGCGGCGTCGCCTTCCTGTCGCGCAACAGGAACTGGGCGACATACAGCCCCGAAATCTCCGACCTGAAGATCGAGCAGACGGGCGACGGCTTCACGGTCACCTATGACGCGCTCTGTCGCGATGACGAGCAATCGTTCCGCTACAGCGCGCGCATCGAGGGCCGCGCCGACGGCAATCTGACCTTTGAAGCCGACGGTGAAGCGCTGATCGACTTCGTCACCAACCGCACCGGTTTCGTGGTGCTGCATGCGCTGCATGGCGTCGTCGGCGAGCCGCTGACGGTGGAGCACACCGACGGCAAGATCGTCGAAAGCCGCTTCCCCGCGCTGATCGATCCGGACTGTCCGTTCCGCGACGTGCGCGCGCTCACCCATGAGATCGCGCCCGGCGTGAAGGTCACCTGCCGCATGGAGGGCGACGCCTTTGAGATGGAGGACCACCGCAACTGGATGGACGCCTCCTACAAGACCTATGTGCGGCCACTGGCGTTGCCTTGGCCCTACAC
>JANQRH010000023.1 GCA_028284625.1 Afifellaceae bacterium
ATCGGCCCGTATTCGCTGGTCACCCAGCAGCCGCTGGGCGGCAAGGCGCAGTTCGGCGGCCAGCGCTTCGGCGAGATGGAGGTGTGGGCGCTGGAGGCCTACGGCGCAGCCTACACGCTTCAGGAAATGCTGACGGTCAAGTCGGACGACGTGGCCGGCCGCACCAAGGTCTACGAAGCGATCGTGCGCGGCGACGACACGTTTGAAGCCGGTATCCCGGAAAGCTTCAACGTGCTCGTCAAGGAGATGCGCTCGCTCGGCCTGAACGTAGAGCTGCAGGATTCCGATGCAGGCAACCGCATCACCGACCAGCACGAAGACGAACGAGACGCCGCAGAATAGTCGTTAGAGCATAGCGTCAGAACAGAATAATCCCGAGAAGGCCGGCGCGACGGCCTAAGGAGTGAGCATGAACCAAGAGGTCATGAACATCTTCAGCCCGCAGGTGCAGATGCAGGTCTTCGACCAGATCCGCATCTCTCTGGCGAGCCCGGAAAAGATTCTCTCTTGGTCCTACGGCGAAATCAAAAAGCCGGAGACCATCAACTACCGCACCTTCAAGCCGGAGCGTGACGGCCTGTTCTGCGCGCGCATCTTCGGCCCGATCAAGGATTACGAGTGCTTGTGCGGCAAGTACAAGCGTATGAAGTACAAGGGGATCATCTGCGAGAAATGCGGCGTGGAGGTCACGCTTGCCCGCGTGCGCCGCGAGCGCATGGGCCATATCGAGCTCGCCGCGCCCGTCGCCCACATCTGGTTCCTGAAGTCGCTCCCCTCGCGCATCGGCCTCATGCTCGACATGACGCTGAAGGAAATCGAGCGTGTCCTCTACTTCGAGAATTACATCGTGGTGGAGCCGGGCATCACCCCGCTGACGGAGAAGCAGCTCCTCACCGAGGACGAGTTCATCGAGGCGCAGGATCAGTACGGCGCCGATTCCTTCACCGCCATGATCGGCGCCGAAGCGATCCGCGAGATGCTGATTGCGCTCGATCTGGAGAAAGAGATCGTCTCGCTGCGTGAGGAGATCGCCACCTCCAAGTCGGAGCTGAAGCCCAAAAAGCTCGCCAAGCGGCTGAAGCTGATTGAGGCCTTCGTCCAGTCCGGCAATCGTCCTGAATGGATGATCATGACCGTGGTTCCGGTCATCCCGCCGGACCTGCGCCCGCTGGTGCCGCTCGATGGCGGCCGCTTCGCAACCTCCGACCTCAACGACCTCTATCGTCGTGTCATCAACCGCAACAACCGCCTGAAGCGGCTGATTGAGCTGCGCGCGCCGGATATCATCATCCGCAACGAGAAGCGCATGCTGCAGGAAGCCGTTGATGCGCTGTTCGATAACGGTCGCCGTGGTCGCGTCATCACCGGCACGAACAAGCGCCCGTTGAAGTCGCTCTCCGACATGTTGAAGGGCAAGCAGGGGCGTTTCCGCCAGAACCTGCTCGGCAAGCGCGTCGACTATTCCGGCCGCTCCGTCATCGTGGTCGGTCCGGAGCTCAAGTTGCACCAGTGCGGCCTGCCCAAGAAGATGGCGCTGGAGCTCTTCAAGCCGTTCATCTATGCGCGGCTCGACGCCAAGGGGTTCTCCTCCACCGTCAAGCAGGCCAAGAAGCTGGTGGAGAAGGAAAAGCCGGAGGTCTGGGACATCCTCGACGAGGTGATCCGCGAGCATCCGGTGCTCCTGAACCGTGCGCCCACGCTCCACCGCCTCGGCATTCAGGCCTTCGAGCCGGTGCTGATTGAAGGCAAGGCGATCCAGCTTCACCCGCTGGTCTGCGCCGCGTTCAACGCCGACTTCGACGGCGACCAGATGGCCGTCCACGTGCCGCTGTCGCTTGAGGCGCAGCTTGAAGCGCGCGTCCTCATGATGTCGACCAACAACATCCTGCACCCGGCCAACGGTCAGCCGATCATCGTGCCGTCGCAGGATATCGTGCTCGGCCTCTACCACCTCTCCGTCATGCAGGAGAAGGAGCCGGGCGAGGGCATGGCCTTCGGCAATCTCGGTGAGCTGCACCACGCGCTCGACGCAGGTGTCGTAACACTGCACGCTAAGATCAGGGGTCGCTACAAGACCCGCGACGAGGACGGCAACGAGGTCTCCGAGATCTACGAGACCACGCCCGGCCGTCTGCTCATCGGCGAGCTTCTGCCGAAGCACCCGGCCGTGCCGTTCGAGCTCTGCAACAAGCTGATGACCAAGAAGGAAATCAGCCGCATGATCGACGCCGTCTACCGCCACACCGGGCAGAAAGAGACGGTCATCTTCTGCGACCGCATCATGCAGCTCGGCTTCACCCAGGCCTGTAAGGCCGGCATTTCGTTCGGCAAGGACGACATGGTCATCCCGGCGACCAAGGCCAAGCTGGTCGCTGACACGCGCTCGCTCGTCGGCGAATATGAGCAGCAATATAATGAAGGCCTGATCACGCAGGGCGAGAAGTACAACAAGGTCGTCGACGCTTGGGCCAAATGCACCGACCGTGTGGCCGACGAGATGATGAAGCGCATCGAGTCGGTGGAGTTCGACAAGTCCAGCGGGCGGCAGAAGCCGGTCAACGCCATCTACATGATGTCGCATTCCGGTGCGCGCGGCTCGCCCGCGCAGATGAAGCAGCTCGCCGGCATGCGCGGCCTGATGGCCAAGCCGTCCGGCGAGATCATCGAGAGCCCCATCATCTCCAACTTCAAGGAGGGGCTCTCCGTGCTGGAATACTTCAACTCCACGCACGGCGCCCGCAAAGGCCTCGCCGACACCGCGTTGAAGACTGCCAATTCAGGCTACCTGACGCGGCGTCTGGTCGACGTGGCGCAGGATTGCATTATCACCGAAGAGGATTGCGGCACCGACCGGGGCCTCACCATGGAGGCGATCGTCGATTCCGGTCAGGTGGTCGCCACGCTTGGGTCGCGCATCCTTGGCCGCACGGCCGTGGACGACATCACCGATCCGCAAAACGGCGACGTGATCGTGGCATCCGGCGAGCTCATCGAGGAGCCGCACATGGAGGCCGTTGAGGCGGCCGGCGTGCAAGCGGTGAAGATTCGCTCCGTGCTGACCTGCGAGACCAAGCACGGCGTCTGCGGTAAGTGCTACGGCCGCGATCTGGCGCGCGGCACGCCCGTCAATATGGGTGAGGCCGTCGGCGTCATTGCCGCGCAGTCGATCGGCGAGCCGGGAACCCAGCTCACCATGCGCACGTTCCATATCGGTGGCACGGCGCAGGTGGTGGACCAGTCGTTCCTTGAATCGAGCTTCGAGGGCAAGCTGGAGATCCGCAACAAGGCCGTCTCCGTCGACTCCGCCAAGAACAAGGTGGTGATGGGCCGCAACGTGCAGCTTGTCATTATCGATGAGGCCGGCGAGGAGCGCGCCGTGCATCGCGTGCCCTACGGCGCCAAGCTGTTCGTCGACGATGGTGCGACCATCACGCGCGGCCAGCGGCTGGCGGAGTGGGACCCCTATATGCGGCCGATCCTCACCGAGGCGGGCGGCGTTGTGGAATACGAGGACCTTGTGGAAGGCGCCTCCGTCACAGAATCGGCCGACGAATCCACCGGCATCACCAAGCGCTTCGTCATCGACTGGCGGGCGAGCCCGCGCGGTGCCGATCTGCGTCCCGCGATCGTCATCAAGGACAAGCGCGGTCGGGTGATGAAGGCGGAGCGCGGCCGCGACGCCCGCTATCTCCTGTCGGTCGACGCCATCCTGTCGGTCGATCCGGGATCGGCGGTGAAGCCGGGCGACGTGATCGCCCGCTTCCCGCTGGAGAGCGCCAAGACGCGCGACATCACCGGCGGCCTGCCGCGGGTGGCGGAGCTGTTTGAAGCGCGCCGTCCTAAGGACCACGCCATCATCTCCGAGATCGCCGGCACGGTGAAGTTCGGCCGTGACTACAAGAACAAGCGCCGCATCATCATCGAGCCGCCAGAGGAGGATGGCGAGCCCGTCGAATATCTCATCCCGAAGGGCCGCCCGTTCCATCTCCAGGAGGGCGACGCCATCGAGAAGGGCGACTTCATCCTCGACGGTCTGCCCGCGCCGCACGACATCTTGTCGATCAAGGGCGTGGAAGAGCTGGCGGCCTACCTAGTGAACGAGATCCAGGAGGTCTACCGGCTGCAGGGCGTGCTCATCAACGATAAGCATATCGAGGTGATCGTTCGCCAGATGCTGCAGAAGGTCGAGGTCACCGCCACGGGCGATTCCGACCTGATCGCGGGTGAGCAGATCGACGCGCTGGAATTCGACGCCATCAATGAGGCGCTGAAAGCCGACAAGAAGACGCAAGCGGAGGCCGTGCCGGTGCTCCTGGGCATCACCAAGGCAAGCCTCCAGACGCGCTCCTTCATCTCCGCCGCCTCCTTCCAGGAGACCACGCGCGTGCTCACCGAGGCTGCCGTCAACGGCAAGACGGATACGCTGGAGGGCCTCAAGGAGAACGTCATCGTCGGCCGTCTCATCCCCGCCGGCACCGGCGGCACCATGTCGGATCTGCGCCAGGTGGCGCACCGGCGCGACCAGCTCATCCTGGAGGAGGAGCGCAAGCGCGCCGCCGCCGATGCGCAGCTCGCCATCACCGACATGGCCGATCAGGCGGCCGAGTAGCGCCGCAGAAGCGTCTCCGAAGACATCCGAAAGGGCCGCCCACGGGCGGCCCTTTTCTTTCTGTGACGCGGGCCAAAGAGGGCGCCTGTCACCCTCCCGCCACAGGGCCGGAAATAGTCCGTTAAGGCATTCCATGTTTGTTGTGGCGCAGGTCGAAGCGGCCTAAGGAAGGCGTGGGGAGCGGGGGCTTCCAGACGATGAAACGGAAGTGAGGTCCGTGCGGGCTGGCGCGGGCGACCCTGTCTTTCGTGTGCGTCGACGGCACCGTGGTTGTGGGGATTGAATTGATGTCTACCGGTTTTGTTTGGCGCTGTTTTCTGTTCCTTGGACTGACGGCGGGATACGTCGTCGTGGCGGCATTGCCCTATCTCGCCTGAGCCGGCGCCGCACACCCAAAAAAATCCCGAAAACCGGTGCTCCCGCGGGGTTGACGCCCTCCGGGGCAATCGCTAGATGAACGCAGCCCGAGGGCAGGCGGTAAGCCGAGCCCGGTTCTTCTGCGCGCTCTTAAGCGCAAGAACCAATCGACTTAGACGCTGCCAGGGTCAGACGCTGAAGTAAGAGGTCAAGATCGCGACCTTAGGGCTCGCGGTCCTCTGCTTTTTTCGGCACCGGCGCTTTCAGGAGCGCACGGTGCGATTTTCATCGCACGTGATACGTGCGCCGAAGGACACGGACAGGAACGACGGGCAAGAATGCCGACGATCCAGCAGCTCATCCGCAAGCCCCGGCAGGTGCCGGCCAAGCGGAACAAGGTTCCCGCGCTTGACGCCAACCCGCAGAAGCGGGGCGTGTGCACGCGCGTCTACACGACCACACCCAAGAAGCCGAACTCGGCACTGCGCAAGGTCTCAAAGGTGCGGCTGACGAATGGCCATGAGGTCATCGGCTACATCCCCGGCGAGGGGCATAATTTGCAGGAGCACTCGGTGGTCATGATCCGCGGTGGCCGCGTGAAGGACCTACCGGGCGTACGCTATCATATTCTGCGCGGCGTACTTGATACGCAGGGTGTCAAAGACCGCCGCCAGCGCCGCTCCAAATACGGTGCCAAGCGTCCGAAATAGAGAAGGTTCAATTTCCCGGTCTGCGTGATGCAGGTCCGGGATTTTCGCTGCCGCAAGGCCACGCAAGGTTTCGAAGGAACAGGCTGAATGTCGCGACGTCATCGTGCCGAGAAACGGGAGATCATCCCCGACGCCAAATATGGCGACGTGGTGCTCTCCAAGTTCATGAATTCGGTGATGTATGCCGGCAAGAAGTCGGCTGCCGAGGCGATCGTCTACGGCGCGCTCGACGATGTGGAGCAGCGCGCCAGACAGGACCCGATCGGCGTCTTCCATCAGGCGCTTGAGAATGTGATGCCGCAGATTGAGGTGCGCTCCCGGCGCGTCGGCGGCGCCACTTATCAGGTGCCGGTCGAGGTGCGCGTCGAAAGGCGCCAGGCCCTCGCCATCCGCTGGCTGATTGCCGCCGCTCGCGGCCGCAACGAGCGCACCATGGTGGGGCGGCTCTCCGGCGAATTGATGGATGCATTCAACAATCGCGGCAATGCCGTGAAGAAGCGCGAAGACACGCACCGCATGGCGGAAGCGAACCGCGCCTTCTCGCATTACCGCTGGTAACGGACGAAGAGATCAGAGCCATGGCTCGCAGCTACAAGATCGAAGACTACCGCAACTTCGGCATCATGGCCCACATCGATGCCGGCAAGACGACGACCACGGAGCGGGTCCTCTACTACACCGGCAAGAGCCACAAGATCGGCGAGGTGCATGACGGCGCCGCGACGATGGACTGGATGGAGCAGGAGCAGGAGCGCGGCATCACGATCACGTCGGCCGCGACCACGACCTTCTGGGAAGGCCGCGACGGCAAGAAGCGCCGCTTCAACATCATCGACACGCCGGGCCATGTGGACTTCACTATCGAGGTGGAGCGCTCGCTGCGCGTACTCGACGGCGCCATCGCGCTGCTTGACGCCAATGCCGGCGTTGAGCCGCAGACCGAGACGGTGTGGCGTCAGGCGGACAAGTACAAAGTCCCGCGCATGATCTTCGTCAACAAGATGGACAAGATCGGCGCCGATTTCTTCCGCTGCGTCGACATGATCCGCGACCGGCTGGGTGCGACTCCCGTCGTCGTGCAATTGCCCATCGGCGCAGAGAACGACTTCAAGGGCGTTGTCGATCTGATCACCATGAAGGCGCTCATCTGGCGCGAGGAGACGCTCGGCGCCCAATGGGACGAGGTCGACATCCCCGCCGATCTTCAAGATCAGGCCGCCGAGTGGCGCGAGAAGATGATCGAGGCGGCGGTGGAAGTGGATGAGACCGCCATGGAGGCCTACCTGGAGGGCCAGGAGCCGGACGCCGACGCGCTGCGCGGCCTTATCCGCAAAGGCACCTGCGACGTTTCCTTCTTCCCGGTCCTGTGCGGTTCCGCCTTTAAGAACAAGGGCGTGCAGCCGCTGCTTGATGCGGTGGTCGACTTCCTGCCGAGCCCCGTAGAGGTGCAGGCGATCCGCGGCGTCGATCCCAAGTCGGGTGACGAGATCATTCGCGAATCGTCCGACGACGAGCCGCTCTCCATGCTGGCCTTCAAGGTCATGAACGACCCGTTCGTCGGTTCGCTCACCTTCTGCCGCATCTATTCCGGCAAGCTCGACGCCGGAATCAGCTTGATGAACACGGTGAAGGAGAAGCGCGAGCGCATCGGCCGTATGCTGTTGATGCACTCCAACAACCGCGAGGACATCAAGGAAGCGTTCGCCGGCGACATCGTCGCGGTCGTGGGTCTTAAGGACACGACCACAGGCGACACGCTTTGCGATCCCAACAAGCCGGTGATCCTGGAGCGCATGGAGTTCCCCGATCCGGTGATTGAGATCGCCATTGAGCCGAACACCAAGGCCGACCAGGAGAAGATGGGCATGGCGCTGTCGCGTCTGGCGGCGGAGGATCCATCTTTCCGCGTCAAGACCGACGAGGAATCGGGGCAGACCATCATCGCCGGCATGGGCGAACTGCATCTCGACATCATCGTCGATCGCATGAAGCGCGAGTTCAAGGTCGAAGCCAATGTCGGCCAGCCGCAGGTGGCCTATCGCGAGACCATCACGCAGATGTCGGAAGTGGACTACACCCACAAGAAGCAGACCGGCGGCTCCGGCCAGTTTGCGCGCGTGAAGATGATCTTCGAGCCGATGGAGCCGGGCGGCGGCTTTGAGTTCGAGAACAAGGTCGTCGGCGGCAACGTGCCGAAGGAATATGTGCCGGGTGTGGAGAAGGGCATCAGCGGCGCCATGACCGGTGGCGTGGTCGCCGGGTTCCCGATGGTCGACATCAAGGCCACGCTGACTGACGGCGCTTCGCACGACGTCGATTCCTCGGTGCTGGCGTTTGAGATCGCCGGTCGTGCGGCGTTTCGTGAGGGCGTCCAGAAGGCGCGGCCCGTGCTTCTGGAGCCGATGATGAAGGTCGAGGTGGTGACGCCGGACGAGTACGCCGGCTCCGTCATCGGCGACCTGAACTCGCGCCGCGGCCAGGTGCAGGGCACGGAGATGCGCGGCAACGCCACCGTGGTCAACGCCATGGTGCCGCTGGCCAACATGTTCGGTTACGTCAACACGCTGCGTTCCATGAGCCAGGGGCGTGCGCAATACACGATGCAGTTCGACCATTACTCGCAGGTTCCGAGTCAGGTCGCTCAGGAGATTCAGTCCAAATACGCCTGATCGGGTCAGACAGGCGCACTCAGACGGAGAGAGCTGATGGCGAAAGAGAAATTTGAAAGAACCAAGCCGCACGCGAATATCGGCACGATCGGCCACGTCGATCACGGCAAGACGACGCTGACGGCGGCGATCACCAAGATGTTCGGTGAGTTCAAGACCTACGAGCAGATCGACGCAGCGCCTGAAGAGAAGGCGCGCGGCATTACGATCAACACCGCGCATGTGGAATACGAGACGGACAATCGCCACTACGCTCACGTCGACTGCCCCGGCCATGCCGACTATGTGAAGAACATGATCACCGGCGCGGCGCAGATGGACGGCGCCATCCTCGTCGTCTCCGCTGCCGACGGTCCCATGCCGCAGACCCGCGAGCACATTCTGCTCGCCCGCCAGGTCGGCGTGCCGGCGCTCGTCGTCTACATGAACAAGGTCGACCAGGTCGACGATCCGGAACTTCTCGACCTCGTCGAGCTTGAGGTGCGCGAGCTTCTCTCCTCGTACGAGTTCCCCGGCGATGACATCCCGGTCATCAAGGGCTCGGCGCTCGTCGCGCTTGAGGGCGGCGACGCTGAGATGGGCGAGAACTCCGTCAAGGAGCTCATGGCAGCGGTCGACGATTACATCCCGACCCCGGAGCGCCCGATCGACCAGCCGTTCCTCATGCCGATTGAGGACGTGTTCTCCATCTCCGGCCGCGGCACCGTGGTGACCGGCCGCGTGGAGCGCGGCATCGTCAAGGTCGGCGAAGAGGTTGAGATCGTCGGCATCCGCCCGACCTCCAAGACGACCGTCACCGGCGTTGAGATGTTCCGTAAGCTGCTCGACCAGGGGCAGGCCGGCGACAATGTCGGCTGCCTCTTGCGCGGCGTGGAGCGCGACGGCGTGGAGCGCGGCCAGGTTCTTTGCAAGCCCGGTTCGGTGACGCCGCACACCAAGTTCAAGGCCGAAGCCTATATCCTGACGAAGGAGGAGGGCGGCCGCCACACGCCGTTCTTCACCAATTATCGTCCG
The DNA here is from genome assembly GCA_028284625.1 of Afifellaceae bacterium. GTDB lineage: Bacteria > Pseudomonadota > Alphaproteobacteria > Rhizobiales > Afifellaceae > DASWJZ01. The sequence goes on from JANQRH010000023.1 coordinate 9,360, forward strand.
CAATTCTATTTCCGCACCACCGACGTGACTGGCGTCGTGGAGCTCCCGGAAGGGACGGAGATGGTCATGCCGGGCGACAACGTCGAGATGACGGTGTCGCTGATTGTGCCGATCGCCATGGAGGAGAAGCTTCGCTTCGCCATCCGCGAGGGCGGCCGCACGGTTGGCGCGGGCATTGTCGCGACAATATTGGAGTAGCCGGGAAGGGCGCGGGAACACCACCCGCGCCGCTTCTTTTGAGGGACAGGACACATGAACGGCCAGAACATCCGCATCCGCCTGAAGGCGTTCGATCACCGCGTGCTCGATACCTCGACCGCGGAAATCGTCTCCACGGCCAAGCGGACGGGCGCGCAGGTGCGCGGGCCGATCCCGTTGCCCAGCCGGATTGAGAAGTTCACGGTCAACCGCTCCCCGCACATCGACAAGAAGAGCCGGGAGCAATTCGAGATCAGAACCCACAAACGGCTGCTCGACATCATCGAGCCGACGCCTCAGACGGTCGACGCTTTGATGAAGCTCGACCTGGCTGCCGGCGTCGATGTGGAGATCAAGCTCTAGGGCGAAAGCCCTGATGAGGCAGGAAGATCATGCGTTCAGGCGTGATTGCAAAGAAGCTGGGGATGACCCGCGTCTATACCGAAGCCGGCGAGCACGTGCCGGTCACGGTTCTGCGCGTGGACAATTGCCAGGTCGTGGCGCAGCGCACGGCGGAGAAGGATGGCTACACCGCCGTCCAGCTCGGCGTCGGCGCGCGCAAGGCTAAGAATACGCCCAAGGCGCTGCGCGGCCATTTCGCGCGTGCCGAGGTTGAGCCGAAGCGCCGCGTGGCGGAGTTCCGCGTCACCCCGGAGAACATGATCGACGTGGGCGCGGAGATCACTGCGGAACATTTCGTTCCGGGACAGTTCGTCGACGTGACCGGCACGTCGATCGGCAAAGGCTTCGCCGGCGTCATAAAGCGCCACAATTTCGGTGGCGGACGCGCCTCGCACGGCGTTTCGATCTCGCACCGTGCGCACGGCTCGACCGGTCAGGGCCAGGACCCTGGCAAGGTGTTCAAGGGCAAGAAGATGGCCGGCCATATGGGCGCCGAACGCGTGACCACGCAGAATCTTCAGGTGGTTCGCACCGACGCCGACCAGGGCGTCATCCTCGTCAAGGGTGCCGTGCCCGGGGCCAAGGGCGGCTGGCTGCTCGTGTGCGACGCGGTGAAGAAGGCTGCGCCGGAAGGCGCGCCGTCGCCCGCCGCCATTCGTGCCACTGAGAAGCCAGCGGCGCCTGCGGAAGTCGCGCCTGCACAGGAAGCCGCGCCCGCCCCGGAGGCGGCGCCTGAGGCCTCCGGCGAGCCGAGTGGAGACGCGTGATGGAGCTGACGATCAAAACGCTCGCCGGCAAGTCCGCGGGTAAGGTCACCGTCTCCGATGAGGTCTTCGGGCTGGAGCCGCGCCGCGACATCCTGCAGCGCATGGTGCGCTGGCAGCTCGCCAAGCGCCGGCAGGGCTCGCATGCCACCAAGCAGCGCAGCCAGATTCGCGCCACCTCCAAGAAGCTCTACCGCCAGAAGGGCACCGGCAGCGCCCGCCACGGCAATGCCGGCGCGCCGCAGTTCCGCGGCGGCGGCAAGGCTTTCGGGCCGAACGTGCGGAGCCACGCGATCGGCCTGCCCAAGCGCGTGCGTACGCTGGCGCTGAAGCATGCTTTGTCCGCCAAGGCCAAAGCGGACGCCATCATCGTGCTCGACGATCTGAAGCCGGCGGAAGCCAAGACCAAGGCGCTCCTGGCGCAGTTCGCCGGTCTCGGCATCTCCAATGCACTGATCATCGGCGGTTCGGAGATCGACGCCGATTTCGGCCGCGCCGCGCGCAACATTCGCGGCGTCGACGTGCTGCCGGTTCAAGGCATCAACGTCTACGACATTCTGCGCCGGGGCACGCTGGTCCTGTCTAAATCCGCCGTCGAGGCGCTGGAGGAGCGGTTCAATGGCGGATCTTAAGCACTACGACACGATCATCTCGCCGGTGATCACGGAGAAGGCGACGCTGGCGTCCGAGCACGGCAAGGTCGTGTTCCGCGTGGCGCCGGACGCCACCAAGCCTGAAATCAAGGCGGCGGTCGAGGCGCTCTTCTCCGTCAAGGTGACGGCGGTCAACACGCTCAACCGCGCCGGCAAGACGAAGCGCTTCCGGGGCATTCCCGGCAAGCAGAAGAGCTACAAGAAGGCCGTTGTGACGCTGGCTGAGGGCCAGACGATCGACGTGACCACGGGTCTTTAGGGCGGCGCGAGTTCGGGACGAAACCGATGGCAATGAAGACATACAATCCTATCACGCCAGGCCTTCGCCAGCTCTCGCTGGTGGACCGCTCGCGGCTGTGGAAGGGCAAGCCGGAAAAGGCGCTGACCGTCGGGCTGAATAAGAAAGGCGGGCGCAACAATCTCGGCCGCATGACGGCGCGGCGCCGCGGCGGCGGGCACAAGCGCGCCTACCGCATCGTCGACTTCAAGCGCCAGAAATTCGACGTGCCGGCCAAGGTCGAGCGGCTCGAATACGATCCGAACCGCTCCGCCTTCATCGCGCTGATCCGCTATGAGGACGGCGAGCGCGCCTACATCCTCGCCCCGCAGCGTCTGGCGGAGGGCGACACGGTGATTTCCGGCCAGCAGGTCGACGTGAAGCCCGGCAACGCGATGCCGCTCCGCTCCATTCCGGTCGGTACGATCGTGCACAATGTGGAGCTGAAGATCGGCCGCGGCGGCCAGATCGCCCGTGCCGCCGGCGCCTATGTGCAGCTCGTCGGCCGCGACCAGGGTTACGCGATCCTGCGCTTGAATTCCGGCGAGCAGCGTCTCGTCCACGGCAATTGCATGGCGACTGTCGGCGCCGTCTCCAATCCGGACCACGGCAATGTCAGCCTCGGCAAGGCCGGCCGCAGCCGCTGGCTCGGCAAAAGGCCGTCGGTGCGTGGCGTCGCCATGAACCCGATCGATCACCCGCATGGCGGCGGCGAGGGCCGCTCCAGCGGCGGGCGGCATCCCGTCACCCCGTGGGGCAAGCCCACCAAGGGCAAGCGGACCCGCTCCAACAAGGCAACGTCGAAATACATCCTGCGCTCGCGGCATGCCCGCAAAGGGCGCTGAGGCAGGACTTAGGAGAGACCAGTGGCGCGCTCAGTTTGGAAAGGCCCGTTCTTCGATGGCTACCTTCTCGACAAGGCGGAGAAGGTGCGCGAGTCCGGCCGCAAGGATGTCATCAAGATTTGGAGCCGGCGCTCGACGATCCTGCCGCAATTCGTCGGCCTGACCTTTGGCGTCTACAACGGCCACAAGCACATCCCGGTCCTCGTGTCGGAGGACATGATCGGCCACAAGTTCGGCGAGTTCGCCCCCACACGGACGTTCTACGGCCACGCCGCCGACAAGAAGGCCAGGAGAGGCTGAGATGGGTAAGGCGAAGCGCGAGCGCGTGCTGAAGGACAACGAGGCGAAGGCCGTGCTGCGCATGGTGCGCACCAGCCCGCGCAAGCTCAACATGGTGGCCCAGCTCATCCGCGGCAAGAAAGTCTCCGTGGCGCTGGCCGATTTGGAGTTTTCGCGCCGGCGTATCGCGGGCGCGGTGAAGAAGACGTTGCAGAGCGCCATCGCGAATGCGGAGAACAACCATCAACTCGACGTCGACAACTTGGTCGTGGCTGAAGCGCATGTCGGTAAGGCCTTGGTGATGAAGCGCTTTCAGCCGCGCGCACGCGGTCGTGTTGGACGCATCGAGAAGCCATTCTCAAATCTGACCGTCGTCGTGCGCGAAGTCGAAGAAACCGCTTAGGGACGAAGAGCATGGGACAGAAAGTCAATCCGGTCGGCCTTCGTCTTGGCATCAACAAGACTTGGGACTCCCGTTGGTTCGCCAATAAGGCGGATTATGGGGGCCTCTTGCATGAGGACGTGAAGATCCGCGACGCCCTGATGGCCGACCTCAAGCAGGCGGCCGTGTCGCGCATCGTGGTTGAGCGCCCGCACCGCAAGTGCCGCGTCACCATTCACACCGCACGGCCGGGCATCGTCATCGGCAAGAAGGGCGCCGACATCGAGAAGCTGCGCAAGAAGGTCGCGGCGATGACCGACTCTGAAGTGCACATCAACATCGTTGAGGTGCGCAAGCCGGAGATCGACGCCCATCTCGTGGCACAGTCGATCGCCCAGCAGCTTGAGCGACGCGTCGCCTTCCGTCGCGCCATGAAGCGAGCCGTGCAATCGGCCATGCGGCTTGGCGCGCAGGGCATCCGCATTTCCTGCGGCGGCCGGCTCGGTGGCGCCGAGATCGCGCGCGGCGAGTGGTACCGCGAGGGCCGCGTGCCGCTTCACACGCTGCGCGCCGACATCGACTACGGCCAGGCGACGGCGCACACCGCTTACGGCACGATTGGCGTGAAGGTGTGGATCTTCAAGGGCGAGATTCTGGAGCACGATCCGTTTGGCTCGGAGAAGCGCGCCATGGAGGGCACCGAATCCACGCGCCGCGGCGGCGGCCAGGCAGCCGCCTGAGGCGACGCAGGAGTAAGAGAGAACAACAATGCTGCAACCGAAGCGCACCAAGTTCCGCAAGGCCCACAAGGGCCGCATCCATGGCAATGCCAAGGGCGGGACGGTTCTCAATTTCGGCTCCTACGGACTGAAGGCGCTTGAGCCCGATCGCGTCACCGCGCGCCAGATCGAGGCGGCGCGCCGCGCGATCACGCGTCAGATGAAGCGTGCCGGCCGCGTCTGGATTCGTATCTTCCCTGATGTTCCGGTGTCGAAGAAGCCGACTGAGGTGCGCATGGGCAAGGGCAAGGGCACGCCGGAATTCTGGGCGGCACGTGTGCATCCCGGCCGCATCATGTTTGAGATCGACGGCGTCAACGACGAGACCGCGCGTGAAGCATTGCGTCTCGGCGCCGCCAAGCTGCCGGTGCGGACCCGCATCGTCGCGCGTATCGGGGAATGAAGATGAAGGCCGAAGACCTGCGCGCCAAAACCCTAGACGAGTTGGGCGACCAGCTCGCCAGCCTGAAGAAGGAGCAGTTCAACCTGCGCTTCCAGGTGGCCACGGGTCAGCTTGAGAAGACCGCGCGCATCCGCGAGGTGCGACGCGACATCGCCCGTGTGAAGACCGTTGCTGCGCAAAAGCGCACCGCAGAGAACCAAGGCTGAGGAACCAGGATGCCGAAAAGACAATTGCAGGGCATCGTTGTCAGCGACAAACCCGACAAGACTGTCGTGGTCGATGTCGAGCGCCGCTTCACCCACCCGCTCTTCAAGAAGACGGTGCGGCGCACCAAGAAGTATCAGGCGCACGACCCGGAGAACCAATACAAGGTTGGCGACCGGGTGGTGATCCAGGAAAGCCGTCCGATATCCAAATCCAAGCGTTGGATTGTCGTCGGCCAGGAAGCACCGGCCAACGCGGCCGGATAGGTAAGGCTATGCGGCGGGTTTGCCCCGTCCGCGCCAAGAACAAGAAGGGCGTCGCGCCATGATTCAGATGCAGACGAACCTCGACGTCGCGGACAATTCCGGCGCGCGCCGCGTGCAGTGCATCAAGGTGCTCGGTGGGTCCAAGCGCAAATACGCTCATGTCGGCGACATCATCGTGGTGTCGGTGAAGGAGGCGATCCCGCGCGGCCGCGTGAAGAAGGGCGACGTGATGAAGGCCGTCGTCGTGCGCACCGCCAAGGACATCCGCCGTGCCGATGGCAGCGTCATCCGCTTCGACAAGAATGCCGCCGTGCTGATCGACAACAAGGCGGAACCGATCGGCACGCGCATTTTCGGTCCGGTGCCGCGCGAATTGCGTGCCCGGAACCACATGAAGATCATTTCGCTGGCGCCGGAGGTGTTGTGATGGCCGCGCGCATCAAGAAGGGCGACAAGGTCGTCGTCCTTACCGGGCGGGACAAAGGCCGCTCCGGCGAGGTCATCAAGGTGATGCCCGTGGAGGAGCGCGCTCTGGTGCGCGGCGTCAACATGGTGACGCGGCATCAGCGCCAGACCGCTGCTCAGGAGGGTGGGCTGATCCGCAAGGAAGCACCCATCCATTTGTCGAATGTCGCGCTGTCCGACCCCGATTCCGGAAAGCCGACGCGCGTCGGATTCAAGACGCTGGAGGACGGCCGCAAGGTCCGCTTCGCCAAACGTTCAGGAGAAACCATCGATGGCTGAAGCAGAAGGGGCCAACGGCTCGGCCTACGAGCCGCGGCTGCACAAGCATTATCACGACGTGGTCGTGCCGAAGCTCAACGAGGACTTCGGCTACGCCAATCCCATGCGCGTGCCGCGGCTTGAGAAGATCGTGCTGAACATGGGCGTCGGAGAATCGACGGCGGACTCCAAGAAGGTGCAATCGGCGGCCGACGATCTGGCGCTGATCGCCGGGCAGAAACCGGTGATCACCCGCGCTCGCAAGTCGATCTCGACCTTCAAGCTGCGCGAGGGCATGCCGATCGGCGCCAAGGTGACGCTGCGCAAGGCGCGCATGTACGAGTTCCTCGATCGGCTGGTCAATGTGGCGTTGCCGCGGGTGCGCGACTTTCGCGGTCTGAGCCCGAAAAGCTTTGACGGACGAGGCAATTACGCCCTGGGCATCAAGGAACACATCATCTTCCCGGAGATCAATTACGACAAGGTCGATCAGATCTGGGGCATGGATGTTGTCGTGTGCACCACTGCGGAAACGGACGACGAAGCCCGGGCGCTGCTCGGCGGGCTGAACTTCCCGTTCCGCCAGTGATTATGTGAGCGAGGATTTAGATGGCGAAGAAGAGCGCGATCGAGAAGAACAAGAAGCGGCGACGCCTGGCGGCCCGCTACGCGGCCAAGCGGGCTGAGCTGAAGGCGGCTGCCGTCGATCAGACGCTGAGCGACCAGGAGCGCTTTGCCGCGCGGCTGAAGCTCGCCCGGCTGCCACGCAATTCCTCTCCGACGCGCATCCGCAATCGCTGCGAGATCACCGGCCGCCCACGCGGCTTTTATCGCAAGCTGAAGATGAGCCGGATCGCGCTGCGCGAGATGGGGAACGACGGAAAAGTTCCCGGCATGGTCAAGTCGAGCTGGTAGGAGCACGAGATGCTGTTGAATGATCCGCTCGGCGACATGCTGACCCGCATCCGCAACGCCCAGTCGCGCGGCTTGCCCAATGTGGCGACGCCGGCGTCGACGCTGCGTGCGCGCGTGCTCGACGTGCTTGAGACGGAGGGCTATATCCGCGGCTACGCGGAGGTCGCCGTCAACGGCAAGGCCGAATACCAGATCGAGCTGAAATATTCCGAAGGCGAGCCGGTCATCCGCGAGATCCAGAGGGTCTCCAAGCCGGGCCGCCGCGTCTATTCCTCTGTGAAGAGCATCCCGCGCGTGGCCGACGGTCTCGGCGTGTCGATCCTGTCGACGCCCAAGGGCGTGATGTCCGACCACGAGGCGCGGACGCAGAATGTCGGTGGCGAGGTGCTCTGTCGCGTCTTCTGACGCCGGCGGAGGAGAGAACGGGTAGAGCGATGTCGCGAATTGGCAAGAAGGCGGTCGAGGTCCCCAAGGGCGTGACGGCCACCATCGACGGTCAGACGGTGACGGCCAAGGGCCCCAAGGGCCAGCTGGAGGTCGCGCTGGTCGACGAGGTCTCCGTGGCCATGACCGACGACGGGATCAAGGTCGATCCGCGTGATGAAACGAAGCGCGCCCGCTCCATGTGGGGGATGTCGCGCACCCTGGTGCAGAACATCGTCACCGGCGTCAGCGACGGCTTTGAGAAGCGGCTGGAGATCAGCGGCGTCGGCTATCGCGCGCAGGCGCAGGGCAAGACGTTGAACCTTGCGCTCGGCTACAGCCACGAGGTGAATTTCGACATCCCCGAGGGGATTGAGGTTCAGACGCCGAAGCCCACTGAGGTCGTTGTCTCCGGCATCGACAAGCAGAAGGTGGGTCAGGTCGCCGCCGAGATCCGGCGCTGGCGGCCGCCGGAGCCCTATAAGGGCAAGGGCGTGAAATATGTCGACGAATATGTGTTCCGCAAGGAAGGCAAGAAGAAGTAGCGGGTGAACTGAGATGGCAATCAAGGGCCAGGGCGCACAGCGCCGACAGAAGCGAGTTCGCGCGGCGCTGAGGCGCGTCGCGGGCGGGCGCCCGCGTCTGAGCGTGTTCCGCTCCTCACAGCATATTTATGCGCAGGTGATCGACGACAAGCGCGGGCACACGCTTGCCGCCGCGTCGAGCCTCGATAAGGAGCTGAAGAGCAAGCTGAAGACGGGCGCCGATACTGCAGCCGCCGGCGAAGTCGGCAAGCTCGTGGCTGAGCGCGCCAAGGCCGCCGGCGTCGACAAGGTTGTATTTGACCGCGGCGCCTACATCTTTCATGGCCGCGTCAAGGCGCTGGCCGACGCCGCCCGCGAGGGCGGACTGCAATTCTGACCTCGCACCGGCGCGGGGCCGACACCATATCGAAAGACGGATAGACGAGATGGCAGAGCAAGGACGGCGGCGGGATCGCGGCAGAGATAGGGATCGGGGCGACGATCGCGACAGCGAATTCGTCGACAAGCTCGTCCATATCAACCGCGTGGCCAAGGTGGTGAAAGGCGGCCGCCGCTTCGGCTTTGCCGCACTCGTCGTCGTGGGCGATCAGCGCGGCCGCGTTGGTTTCGGCCACGGCAAGGCGCGCGAGGTGCCGGAGGCGATCCGTAAGGCGACCGATTCCGCTAAACGCGGGCTCATCCGGGTGCCGCTCCGCGAAGGCCGCACGCTGCACCACGACGTGGCCGGCCGCCACGGCGCGGGCAAGGTCGTGCTGCGCGCCGCCGAGCCCGGCACGGGCATCATCGCCGGCGGCCCGATGCGCGCCGTCTTCGAGACGCTCGGCATTCAGGACATCGTCGCCAAATCGATGGGCACCTCCAATCCCTACAACATGGTTCGTGCCACCTTTGATGCGCTGAAGCGGCAGGATAGCCCGCGCTCGGTTGCCGCGCGCCGCGGCATCAAGGTGTCGTCGCTGCAGGCGCGACGTCGCGACGGCGGTGACGCTGCCGCATCGGCGGAGGCTTGAGCATGATCCCGAAAAGTGGACACCGGTTTTCGGGCAAGATCATGCTCCAACAGACAGATCGAGCCCCCATTCTGATTCAATCAGAATGGATAGGGCTCTAAGGAGCGCGCCATGGCCGACAAGAAAGTGACCGTGGAGCAGATTGGCAGCCCGATCCGTCGGCGCGCCGACCAGCGCCAGACCCTGATCGGCTTGGGGCTGAACAAGATGCACCGCCGCGCCACGCTGCCGGACAATCCGGCAACACGCGGCATGATCGCCAAGGTCGAGCACCTCGTTCGCGTCGTCGACGAGGGCTGACAAGCGAGATTGGGAAACGGGACATAGGCCCATGGAACTGAACAGACTTTCCGATAATCCGGGAGCCAGCAAACGGCGCAAGCGGGTGGGGCGTGGCATCGGCTCCGGCACCGGCAAGACCGCCGGCCGCGGTATGAAGGGCCAAAAGTCCCGCTCCGGCGTGCGTATCAAGGGCTTCGAGGGCGGCCAGATGCCGCTTCACCGGCGCATGCCCAAGCGCGGCTTCAACAACATCTTCCGCAAGGACTTCGTTGAAGTGGGGCTCGACCGCGTGGCGCAGGCCATCGAAGCAGGCAAGCTCGACGCCAAGCAGCCGATCGACGCCGACGCGCTGAAGGCCGCAGGCGTTATTCGCCGCGTCAAGGATGGCGTCCGCCTTCTCGGCGGCGCCGAGCCCAAGGCAAAGCTTACGTTCAACGTCGCCGGCGCCTCGCGGCCGGCCATCGCCACAGTGGAAAAAGCGGGGGGAAGCGTTACGGTCGCCAAGGCGGCCGAGCCGGCGGAAGCCGGAGGCTAAAACGGAGGGCCATAGGGGCCCATTGGAGCGATCATGGCTTCAGCAGCCGAACAGCTTGCCGCCAATCTCAACTTCTCCGCCTTCTCCAAGGCTGAGGAGCTCAAGAAGCGCATCTGGTTCACCCTTGGCGCGCTGCTTGTCTACCGGCTGGGAACCTACATCCCGCTGCCGGGCATCAACATCGAAGCGCTGACGCAAGCCTTCCAGCAGCAATCCCAGGGCATCCTGGGCATGTTCAACATGTTTGCCGGCGGCGCCGTTGAGCGCATGGCGATCTTCGCGCTCGGCATCATGCCCTACATCTCCGCCGCCATCATCCTGCAGCTGATGACGGCGGTCGTTCCCACGCTTGAGCAGCTCAAGAAAGAGGGCGAGCAGGGCCGCAAGGTCATCAACCAATACACGCGCTACCTGACCGTCGTGCTTGCGGCGTTCCAGTCCTATGGCATTGCCGTCGGGCTTGAGGGTTCCTCAGCCGGCATCGTCTCCGACCCGGGATGGTTCTTCCGCTTCACCGCCGTCATCACGCTCACCGGCGGCACCGTCTTCCTGATGTGGCTCGGTGAGCAGATCACCGCACGCGGCATCGGCAACGGCATCTCGCTGATCATCTTCGCCGGCATCGTCGCCAATATCCCGAGCGCCATTGCCGGAACGCTGGAGCTCGGGCGACAGGGCGCCATCTCCACCGCCGTCATCCTGGGTATCATCGCGCTGGCGATCGCTGTCATCACCGCCATCGTGTTCGTGGAGCGGGCCCAGCGCCGGTTGCTGATCCAGTATCCCAAGCGGCAGATCGGCAATCGCATGTTCCAGGGCGATTCCTCGCATCTGCCCTTGAAGCTCAACACAGCCGGCGTCATCCCGCCGATCTTCGCCTCTTCGCTGCTGCTTCTGCCGATCACCGTCGCGCAGTTTTCAGCCGGGCAGGGGCCGGAATGGCTGACCGCCGTCACCGCCCTCTTGGGCCGCGGCCAGCCGCTCTATCTTTTCATCTACGCGGCGCTGATCGTGTTCTTCGCCTTCTTCTATACGGCGATCGTCTTCAACCCGAAGGACACCGCCGACCAGCTGAAGAAGCATGGCGGTTTCATACCGGGAATCCGCCCGGGCCAGAGGACCGCCGATTACATCGATCACGTGCTGACCCGCATCACCACCGTGGGCGCCGCCTACCTGGTCATTGTCTGTCTTTTGCCGGAAATGCTGATCTCGCAGGTCGGCATTCCCTTCTATTTCGGCGGCACGTCGCTGCTCATCGTGGTCAACGTGACCATGGACACCGTGCAGCAGGTCCAGGGCCACCTGCTCGCGCACCAATATGAAGGCCTGGTGAAGAAGTCCAAGCTGAAGGGCCGACGACGATGAGGCTGATCCTGCTGGGCCCGCCGGGGGCGGGAAAGGGCACGCAGGCGACGCGACTGGTTGAGAAGTACGGGATCGTGCAGCTTTCCACCGGCGACATGTTGCGCGCCGCCATCGCCGCGGGAACGCCCGTCGGCCTGAAGGCGAAGGACATCATGGCGCGCGGCGAGCTGGTGCCGGACGAGGTCGTGGTCGGTATCATCTCCGACCGGCTCGACGAGCCCGACGCCAAGAACGGCTTTGTCCTGGACGGCTTTCCCCGCACGGTGGGGCAGGCGGAGGCGCTGACCGAACTTCTGGAGCGGAAGAGCCTGAGGCTCGACGGCGTGATTGAGCTCAAGGTCGATGAGGGCGCGCTTTTGAAGCGGATTGAGGGGCGGTTCGCCGAGATGCAGGCGCGCGGCGAGGCTGTCCGCGAGGACGACAACCCTGAGGCGTTCAAGATCCGGCTGACGGCCTACCGTAAGCAGACGGCGCCGCTGGTGGAATATTACACCGGCGAGGGGCAAATCATGAGCGTCGACGGCATGGCGCCGATCGATGAGGTGAGCGGCAATATCGACGCCGTTTTGGACGGCAAATAAGCCGCTCTGCGGCGTTTTTGGGCAGTTGACGGCCTGCCCGTGAGACATTAAGTAGCGGCATCTATCCTGACGAGTTTGGAGCGGTGCCGGAACCTAAAAGGGGCGTTCCGGGACCGGACTTTTGCGTTCCCGGCTGGGTAGCGGGTGGCAAAGGGCGTCGCGGGCGCGGCGTGGCAGAGGAGTATCGGATTTGGCACGCATCGCAGGCGTCAACATCCCGACAAACAAGCGCGTCGTAATCGCGCTGCAGTACATTCACGGGATTGGCTCATCCAAGGCGCGGGAGATCGTCGGAAAGGTGAACATTCCCGAGAGCCGGCGGGTCAACGAACTCTCCGACTCGGAGGTCATGCAGATCCGTGAGGCGATCGATCGCGATTATCTCGTGGAAGGCGATCTCCGCCGTGAGGTCTCCATGAACGTGAAGCGGCTGATGGACCTCGGCTGCTATCGCGGGCTTCGCCATCGGCGCGGCCTGCCGGTGCGCGGCCAGCGCACTCACACCAACGCACGCACCCGAAAGGGCCCTGCGAAGCCGATTGCCGGCAAGAAGAAATAGGCCTGAACGGGGACATAAGACAAAGATGGCCAAGGACACCGCGCGCCTGCGTCGGCGCGAACGCAAGAACATCACGTCGGGCATCGCCCACGTGAACTCCAGCTTCAACAACACGATGATCACCATCACCGACGTTCAGGGCAACGCCATTGCCTGGTCGTCATCGGGGGCGATGGGCTTCAAGGGATCGCGCAAGTCGACGCCCTATGCCGCGCAGATGGCTGCCGAAACGGTGGCGCGCAAGGCGCAGGATCACGGCATGCGCACGCTTGAGGTTGAGGTCTCCGGCCCGGGCTCGGGTCGTGAATCGGCGCTGCGTGCGCTGCAGGCGGCCGGCTTCACGATCACCACGATCCGTGACGTGACGCCGATCCCGCACAATGGCTGCCGGCCGCCCAAGCGCCGGCGCGTTTAGTTCGTAGACACAGGCCGCCGCCCGCGCGCGGCGCCCGCGCTGCTTTCAGGCAGCGCGCATCCCGTGAGAGGCAAGATGGTTATCCAGAAGAACTGGCAGGACCTCATCAAACCCAACAAGCTGGACGTGAAGCCCGGCGCCGACCGCCAGCGCGTCGCCACCATGGTGGCGGAGCCGCTGGAGCGCGGCTTCGGACTGACGTTGGGCAATGCGCTGCGTCGCGTGCTCCTGTCGTCGCTGCAGGGTGCCGCCGTCACCAGCGCGCAGATCGACGGCGTGCTGCACGAATTCTCCTCCATCGCCGGTGTGCGCGAGGACGTGACCGACATCGTCCTCAACATCAAGGAAATCGCCGTCAAGATGCAGGGCGAGGGGCCGAAGCGCATGACGCTGCGCAAGCAGGGTCCGGGCGCCGTCACCGCAGCCGACATCCAGACCGTCGGCGATATTGAGATCCTCAATCCTGATCTGGTGATCTGCACGCTCGACGAAGGCGCCGACATCCGCATGGAGCTGACCGTCGATACCGGCAAGGGCTACGTACCGGCCGAGCGCAACCGCCCGGAGGACGCGCCGATCGGTCTGATCCCGCTCGACAGCCTCTACTCGCCGGTGAAGAAGGTCTCCTACCGCGTTGAGAATACGCGTGAGGGCCAGGTGCTCGACTACGACAAGCTGACCCTGACCGTTGAGACCGACGGCTCGCTGACGCCCGATGATGCGCTGGCCTATGCCGCGCGCATCCTGCAGGACCAGCTCTCCATCTTCGTGTCCTTTGAGGAGCCGAAGAAGGAGGTCGCCGAGGAGGCGGCACCGGAGCTTGCTTTCAATCCGGCACTTCTGAAGAAGGTCGACGAGCTGGAGCTGTCGGTCCGTTCGGCCAACTGCCTGAAGAACGACAACATCGTCTATATCGGCGATCTCATTCAGAAGACCGAGGCGGAGATGCTGCGCACGCCGAACTTCGGGCGCAAGTCGCTGAACGAGATCAAGGAGGTGCTTGCCTCCATGGGCCTGCATCTCGGCATGGAAGTGCCGAACTGGCCGCCTGACAACATTGAGGACCTCGCCAAGCGCTTCGAGGATCAGTACTGAGGACAGAGGTAACGCCATGCGCCACGGCAAAGCAGGCCGCAAGCTGAACCGCACCGCGAGCCACCGCAAGGCGATGTTCGCCAACATGGCCGCATCGCTGATCGAGCACGAGCAGATCGTCACCACGCTGCCCAAAGCCAAGGAGCTCAAGCCCGTGGTCGAGAAGCTCGTGACGCTCGCCAAGCGCGGCGACCTGGCGTCACGTCGGCTGGCGGCGGCGCGCCTGCGGAACGAAGAGATGGCCAAGAAACTCTTCGAGACGATCGGCCCGCGCTACAAGGAACGCAGCGGCGGCTATACGCGCGTGCTGAAGGCCGGCTTCCGCTACGGCGACAATGCGCCGATGGCGGTCATCGAGCTGGTCGATCGCGACATCGACGCCAAAGGCGCGGGCGACCGCGCGCGTCGCGAAGCGGCGGAAGAGGCTGAGGCGGTTGAGACTGAAGCGGCGTAGCCGCCGGCGTCAGGTGAAGATCATTTTAGAGGGGCCGCAGCGCGGCCCCTTGTCGTTTCGGCAGACCGCCGGCATTTCCCGCAATCCGAACGCTTGCTGCGCGGTGATTCGGCGACTATCTCGGGGCGTATTGTGCATTGGGGGCACGCTTCTGGAGAGACCGGCATGAGGTCCACCCTGCGCCTTCTCACAATTGCCGCGGCCGCCGGCATCCTCGCCGCCGGAGCGCTGATCATGCCGCGCTGGCTCGCGCAGGAGCCGGTCGGGGAGGCAGCCAGTGAGCCGGAGCCGGCCATTACCGGCTCCCTCACCAAGCGGGCGCTGGAGCAGCCGGCAGCCCCGGCCGTTGTACCGGCGGCCGCCGCTGAGACGGTTCCGGAAGATCGCGAGACGATCCGCCTTTCCTTCGCACCGATCGTGAAGCGCGTCGCGCCGGCGGTGGTGAATGTCTACGCCACGGCGCGGGTGCGCGTGCGCTCGCCGTTTGAGGGCGATCCGTTCTTCGAGCGCTTTTTTGGCCGCGGCAGCCCCTTTGCTCCGCGTCAGCAGGAGCGCTCGTCGCTTGGCTCCGGCGTCATCGTCGATTCCACCGGCGTCGTGGTCACCAACAACCACGTCGTGGGCGACGCCAGTGAGGTGAAGATCGCGCTTGCCGATGGGCGCGAATACCCGGCGGACATTCTTTTGCGCGACGAGCGCACCGATCTCGCAATCCTGAAAGTGCAGGACAGCGCCGATCCGTTCCCTGTTTTGGAAATCGGCAGTTCCGATACGCTGCAGGTGGGCGATCTCGTTCTCGCCGTCGGCAATCCCTTTGGCGTCGGCCAGACCGTGACGAGCGGCATCGTCTCCGCCGTGGCGCGTACCAATATCGGCATCAACGATTCCGGCTTCTTCATTCAGACCGACGCCGCCATCAATCCAGGCAATTCGGGCGGCGCGCTGGTAGATGTCGACGGGCGGCTGATTGGCGTGAACACGGCGATTTTCTCCCGCTCCGGCGGCTCCATCGGCATCGGCTTCGCCATCCCCGCCGACATGGTGCGCACGGTCGTGGCTCAGGCGGTGGCCGGCTCCTCCACGGTGGCGCGCGTCTGGATCGGCGTGCTCAGCCAGGACGTGACGCAGGACATCGCCGATTCGCTCGGCCTTGCGACCCCGAAAGGCGCGCTCGTCACGCATGTCGACCAGGATTCGCCGGCCGCAAGCGCCGGCATCCAGGTTGGCGACTTGATCGTCCAGGCCGGCGGCCGCGACATCGGGGATTCCACCGCGCTCGACTATCGGCTGGCCGTGGCCGGCATCGGCAATCAGATAGACCTTGCGGTCTGGCGCGATGGCGAGTCGCGCACGATCAGCCTGGTGCCGGAGGCCGAGCCGCAGCTTGGCGAAGATGATCTTGTCATCCTCGGCGGCCGATCGCCTCTGACCGGGGCCATCGTTGCGGATCTGACCGCGACGCTTGCCGACCGCATGCGCATCCGCGGCGCGGCGGGCGGCGCCGTCATCGTCGACATTGAGCCCGGCTCGGCGGCGGCGCGTATGGGCTTCCGCCCGGGTGACGTCGTGGTCCGTGCGCAGGGCGACGACGTGGAAAGTGCCGCGCAGCTCTCCGATCTCGTAGAGCGCGGCAGCCGTTTGTGGCGCATCTCGTTCAGCCGCGACGGCCGCATGTCCAACATCGTGATCGGGGGATGACCAACCTCTTCGAGGCGGCAGGCCTTGCCGACAGCGCGCCGCGCCCGCTCGCCGACCGGCTGAGGCCTGGGCGCCTGTCGGAGGTCGCCGGCCAGGATCACCTCCTCGGCGCGGAAGGCACGCTGACGCGCATGTTGAAGACGCGCGGCGTCGGCTCGCTTGTCTTCTGGGGGCCGCCCGGCACCGGCAAGACCACAGTCGCGCGGCTTCTGGCGGAGGAGACCGACCTTCATTTCCAGCAGATATCGGCGATCCATTCCGGCGTTGCCGAGCTGAAGCGCATCTTTGAGGAAGCGCGCGCCCGCCGCCAGGTCGGCGAGGGGACGTTGCTCTTCGTCGACGAAATCCATCGCTTCAATCGCGCACAGCAGGATTCCTTCCTGCCGGTGATGGAGGACGGCACCGTCACGCTTGTCGGCGCAACAACCGAGAATCCGTCCTTTGAGCTGAACGCAGCGCTTCTGTCGCGCGCCACCGTGTTCGTCTTCAAGCCGCTGTCGGCTGAGGCACTCGGCGAACTTCTTACGCGCGCTGAGGCGGCCGAGGATCGTGCGCTGCCGCTTGATGAAGAGGCACGAGCGTCGCTGATCCGCATGGCCGACGGCGACGGGCGCGCCGTCCTGTCGCTTGCTGAGGAGGTGTGGCGCGCCGCCGACAAAGGTGAGATTTTCGATGCGGAGCGCCTGCAGGCCGTGCTGCAGCGCCGCGCGCCGATCTACGACAAATCGCAGGACGGCCACTACAACCTCATCTCCGCGCTGCACAAATCCGTGCGCGGCTCCGATCCACAGGCGGCGCTTTACTATCTTGCGCGCATGCTCGACGCCGGCGAGGACCCGATGTATCTCGCCCGCCGCCTCATCCGCATGGCCTCAGAAGACATCGGCCTTGCCGACCCGCAGGCGCTGTCCGTCACCAATGCGGCGCGCGACGCCTATCACATGCTGGGCACGCCGGAGGGTGAGCTGGCACTGGCGGAAGCGGCCGTCTATCTCGCTGTCGCGCCGAAATCGAACGCGCTCTACAGGGCCTTTGGCGCGGCCAAGCGCGCCGCCAAGGAGGGCGGCTCCCTGCCGCCGCCCAAGCACATCCTCAACGCTCCGACGCGGCTCATGAAGGCGGAGGGCTATGGCGCAGGCTACGCCTACGACCACGACGAGGACGACGCCTTTTCCGGCCAGGACTACTTCCCCGACGGCATGGCTCGGCAGGATTTCTATCGGCCCACCGACCGCGGCTTGGAGAAGCGCATCGCCGAGCGCATGGCGGAATGGGACAAGCTGCGGCGCGAACGGGGCGGCGGAGCCAAGTCATGATCTATTTCGCCTACGCCTCCAACATGGACCCCACGCAGATGCGGGCGCGCTGCCGTGGAGCGCAGGTGCGCGGCATCGGCTATCTCGCCGACCACCGGCTGACCTTTCCGCGCTGGTCGAACATCCGCGAACACGCCGTGGCCAGCGTGGAGGCATGCGCCGAAACGCATGTCTGGGGCGTGCTTTTCGACATGACGGACGACGACTGGGCGAACCTGCATCGCCGCGAGGGCTTTGTCGCGCCGGACCACCCGCAGAACGGCTACGATTTGCATGCGGTCAACATCAACACGCAGGTCGAAATCGTGGCCGCCCATACCTATGTCGCCAAGGTCAATCCGATACGCCCCGAGCCCGGTCTGACGTCGGTGCACTACCTCAACCAGATCATCGCCGGCGCCTTGGCCCACAATCTGCCGGACGATTATCTCGCCCGCCTCCGCACCGTCCCGACCTTCGACTGATTCCGCCAAGGCCGGCGGCGGCAAGGCAATAGCACCGCACAATGCTGTTCCATAAGCACGTCGTCATGCCCGGACTTGATCCGGGCATCCACTCCGTTCCCCCGCTCTTCATGGATTACCGGTCAAGCCCGGCAATGACGACAGAAGGAGCAGCGCGGCACAACGCCCAACCCCTCAAGGGGAGGGTTAGGCGGAACAACAAGCCATTGAGAAGGCGGTTCCCAGATAAAGGTTTGTGCTCTAACGAAGCGCCATGTACCAACTCGGACTCGTGGCGCTGGGCGGAGCGATCGGTGCGGCCTGCCGCCATCTCCTGAACATCGCCGTTCTGCGCCTGTTCGCACCGGCCTTTCCCTACGCCACGCTGAGTGCCAACGTGCTCGGCGGGCTGTTGATGGGCATCGCCGCCGGCTATTTCGCGCTGCGCTTTGACGGTGGCGACCAGGGGCTGCGCCTCTTCCTCACGACGGGCATCCTCGGCGGCTTCACCACCTTCTCCGCTTTCTCGCTCGATGCGCTTGCGCTGTGGGAGCGGGGTGACGTCGCTGCCGCCGCGGCCTACGTGCTTCTGTCCGTGATCCTATCGATCGCCGCCTTGTGGGCCGGCCTCACGATCGTGCGGGCCGTCACATGAGCGGCGTGGAGACACGGCGCGTCGACCGCGACGAAGCCGGCATCCGGCTCGATCGGTGGTTCAAGCTGCACTATCCGGGGCTCGGCTTCGGCCATCTGCAAAAGCTGATCCGCTCCGGCCAGGTGCGGGTCGACGGCGCTCGCGTCAACGCGTCGGCGCGGCTCGCGGCCGGGCAGGAGATTCGCGTGCCGCCGCTCGCAGCCACAGATCAGCGCAAAGCGCAATCGCCGGCCGGGAGCAAAAGCAGCGACCGCGATCTGCTCAACGCTGCGCTTCTGCATGAGGACAGGCAGATCATCGTCTTCAACAAACCGGCCGGACTTGCCGTGCAGGGCGGCTCCGGCGTGACGCGACATGTCGATGCGATGCTTGCCGCCTATGCCGATCGGCAGGGTCGCAAGCCGCGGCTCGTTCATCGGCTCGATCGTGACACAGCCGGCGTGCTTGTGGTGGCGCGCACGCGCTCTGCTGCGGCCTTTCTCGGCGGCGCCTTCAAGGCGCGCGAGACCAAGAAAATCTATTGGGCGCTTGTCGCCGGCATCCCGCGCCGTCCAAACGGCCGCATCTCGACATATCTGGTGCGCGACGAGGCGGGCGAGCGCATGCGGGACGCGCGCCACGGCGAACCAGGTGCCGAGCACGCCGTCACGCATTACGCGCTCGCCGATCAGGCCGGGCAAAAAGTCGCCTGGCTCGTGATGCAGCCCATCACCGGTCGCACGCATCAACTGAGGGCCCACGCAGCCCATATCGGCCATCCCATTCTCGGCGACCCGAAATACTTCAACATCGAGAACTGGCAGCCGCCCGGCGGCATCCAGAACCGCCTGCATCTTCTTGCCCGCCGCATCGTGATACCGCATCCCGCCGGCGGCACGCTCGACGTCACCGCGCCGCTCCCGCCGCACATGCAGCAGAGCTTTGCCGTGCTCGGTTTCGATGAGCGCACCGGCGAGGAGGTGGAGCCGTGAAAACCGCGCTCGACATCCGCGCCGTTGTGATCCTCGTCGTGCTGTGCGGCTCCTGGGGGCTCAACCAGGTCGCCATTAAGGTCGCGCTCTGGGGTATCCCGCCGGCGATCCAGATGGGCGCGCGGTCGCTGATCGCCACGCTGCTCGTCTTTGCCTGGTGCGTTCTCACCCGCAAGGCGCTCTTTCAACGCGACGGCTCGCTATGGCCGGGCCTCGCCGCCGGCCTCATGTTCGGCCTGGAATTCCTGTCGATCTTCTGGGGGCTGCAATACACCACCGCCGCCCGCGCCGTGATCTTCATCTATCTGACGCCCTTCGTCGTCGCGCTGGGCGGGCATTTCTTCCTCCACGAGCCACTCGGCCCGCGTAAGCTCATTGGGCTCGCCGCCGCTTTTTTGGGCCTCGTGCTCGCGTTCTTCGACGAGCTGTCGCTTCCATCGCGCGCCGCTTTGTTCGGCGACGCGTTGTGCATCCTCGCGGCGTTTCTATGGGGCGCCACGACGGTGCTGATCAAAGGCTCGGTGCTGCGCGAAGTGTCGGCTGAGAAGACGCTGCTTTATCAGCTCGCCGTCTCCGCACTGTTCGGCATCGTGCTCGGCGTGGCGATCGGCGAGCGTGTCGATATCGGGTTGGCGGTCGCCGTGGCTCCGGCCTTCCTCTATCAGGCGGTCTGGGTGGCGGCGATCACGTATGTCGCGTGGTTTGCGCTGATGCGCGATTATCCCGCTTCGCTGCTGTCGTCCTTTACTTTTCTCACGCCGCTGTTCGGCGTGGCCTTTGGTGCGGCGATCCTCGGCGACCCGTTGTCGACCCGTCTCATCGCCGCGCTGGTTCTCGTGGCCGCCGGCATCTATCTGGTGAATCGCGATCCAGTCCGCCGCGCATCACGAGAGGCCTCGACCGATGCCGCCTGATCGCACGCCCGACGGCGGCGACGACCCAATGGAGGCGGCGCGCCGGCTCACCGCGCCGCCCAAGCAGAAGCGCTTCTACGAAGACGCTCGTATGGAGCCGGAGGAGGGCGGCTTCACGCTGCGTCTCGATGGCCGCCGTGCGATGACGCCGGGCCGCAAGCCGCTTGTCGTTCCGCAAGCGCGCCTCGCCGAAGCGATCGCCGCGGAATGGAACGCGCAGACGGAGGTGATCGATCCCGCCGCCATGCCGGTCACGCGGCTCGCCAACACCGCCATCGACGGCGTTGCGGCTCAGGCCGACGAAGTACGCGCGCAGATCGTCAACTATGCCGGCACCGACCTTCTTTGCTATCGCGCACCGGAACCGGCGGGTCTCGCGGAACGACAGCATGCCGCCTGGGACCCGATTCTCGCCTGGGCCGAGCAGCACCACGCCGTGCGCTTCGTGCTGGCGGAGGGCTTCGTCCATGCCGAGCAGCCGGCGGAAACGCTGGCGGCGATCACGGAAGCGGTGGCCGCCTTCGACGAACCGTTCCGCCTGACCGGGTTGCACCTCGCCACGACGTTGACCGGCTCGGCGCTGATCGCATTGGCGTTGGCGGACGGGGCGCTCAGCACAGAAGCCGCCTGGTCCGCGGCGCATGTCGATGAGGATTGGAACATCGCCCAATGGGGCGAGGACGCCGAAGCCGCCGCGCGGCGGGCTCAGCGCTTCACAGATTTCCGCGCCGCCGCGCTGGCGCTGGGCGCTGGTAAGTGAGTGAGGCGACGCATCTCGTGACGGCCTCCACCTCCCCCTTGCGGGGGGAATTATCACCTTGACTGAACATAATGCGGCTTTTACACTGCCCGCCGACTTAAACGCAATCGTTGGCGGCGGTCTGTTGCTGTGGACTAGGATCGGCGCTGGGATGGCACTTGAAGCCATGGCAAGAAAATTCGAGCTGCCACATTGGGGATCAAAAGGCGCTATTAATCGAGCTGGTGATGCGCTTCGGCTTGGGAAGGAGGCATTCACCGCCGAGCATGCGTTAGCGGTGGAATCCTGGCGGATGGCGCACCGAGACGTGATCCACACGTTTGAGGCACTGTTGCGTGCTAGGGCAAAGAGCCAAACAGACGTACAGGTCGCGCAGCGCTTAAAGCGGCGCAGAACAATTGTTGATAAGCTGTCTCGTTACCCCAAAATGAAACTTTCCCGCATGGACGACGTAGCTGGCTGCCGCGTGATTTTCCCGAACGTCGAGTCCCTGCACAAGTTTCGCGACAACGTTCACAGGGCGCGATTCAAGCATGTTCTGAAAAATGAAAAGAAGAAGTACGATTACATCGAGAAGCCAACAGAGCGCGGCTACCGAGGCATCCATGATATCTATGAGTACCATGGTAATCGGCCAAAATGTAACGGCTTGCTGATCGAAATTCAGTATCGCACAACCGTTCAGCACGCATGGGCGACGGCTGTCGAAGTCGTAACGCAAGTGACGCAAAACGAGCCGAAATTCAATCGTGGAGACCCACGTTACATTAGGCTATTCTGCTTAGCTAGTGAGATGCTGAGCAGAACTCAAGAAGGTATGACAGGGCAGTTGCCTGATATAGACGACAAGAATTTGGTGGACGAGTTTGAAGACTTAGAAAAAGAAATTGGCGTTATGAATATCCTAGTCAATCTCGCTATCCACGAGTGGGTCGGAGCTCGAGCCAAAGCAGATCATATCATTCTGCATATTTCAGAATCTAGAAAGTTCGAGCTACACCAGTTTGACCTCGAATTGGAGGCATCCAAAAAGCTTCTAGAATTAGAGAAGGAGTTTCCCGAGGATGACATTGTTCTGGTTGGCGCACGAACTGTAGAGGAAATAACTTCCGCATTTCGTAACTACTTCAATGACGTCAGAGAATTTATGCTTCTAATGCGTGATGCCAGCCATAAATTGGGCAGCGCGCTGGCGGCAGGGGCGTAAGAAATGGCTGACGATAGCTATAGCGATAAGGAGACTGCGCGCCGCCGCGACGAGGTAGTCCGAGTTATGGCGAACACCCCGCCGCAGCCGCGCACTAAGACTCCGGCTCGTCCTCGAAAGGCAAAGAAAGCTGGCGAGGATCGCGCAGCTGATAAGGTCCGCGCGGGCCGTGAGCGTTAGACCGAAACGCCGTCCGGTCGGCTAGTAGCGCTTTGATAGGTCATCCGCTTGCCGACAACACCGGCAACGGCCTTCTCTGCCCGCTCAGCGTCAGTAACACCTAGCGCTGTGCGCTCGTTGTAGCGGAAATCGAACTCGGCAAGATAGCGCTTCAAATGCTGTGGGCCGACGTGGTGATACGTTCCGACGATCCCGCGTTTCATGATCGAGAAATAGCCCTCAATCGTGTTCGTATGAACGTCGCCGCGCACGTATTCGCCAATGCTGTGGTTGACCGACTGGTGACCGGCGAACATGCGGCCAGCCCGTGCGCCGCCATCGTCGCTATAGACGTGAGACGCCTCGTGTATCTGCGCTTCCATGACCGGGCGAAGCGTTTTGGCGGTGACATTCGGCACGTGGTGCGAGCGGACACGTCCGCCGCGTTCGACCAGCGAAAAAACCGTCTCTTTGCCCGCGCCGCCGATCTTCTTCGGGTCGCGCTTGCTCTTGTGCTTGTTCTTCTCTTTGCCGCCGGCGAACGTCTCGTCCATTTCAACGGTCTTGCCCTCACCGCCAAGCGGACCGGACGGGTTTAGCTCACGCATGCCCTCGCGGATGCGATGGGCCATGAACCAAGCCGTCTTGTAGGGTAGCCCAATCATCCGATGGAGCTGGTGCGCCGACATGCCTTTCTTGCTGGCGCACATAAGATGCGTCGCCAAAAGCCACTTGGTCATCGGGATATGTGAGCGCTCATAGATGGTGCCGACAGCCGCCGTGAACTTCTTTCGGCACTCTTTGCAGTGATACCAGCCCGGACCCATGGACTTGCCGCCAAGCGGCTTCACAGTGTCCGTCTGAGCACAGAAGGGGCAGTAGGGACCGTCCGGCCAGCGGATCGCTTCAAAGTGCTCCCGCGCTTTGTCCAGGTCGGTGAAAATCGGGTTGGTAAGGTCAACAGTGGTCATCGGTTTCTCCAATGACTACAATATGAGGGCTCAGGTTTGTTCAGTCAAGGTGATAATTCCCCTTGCGGGGAGGTCGGACTTTCGGCGAAACGAAGTAAGCAGCGAAAGTCCGGGTGGGGGTATGGGGGCCGCAGGGCGCGCTGACGCGTCCCCTCATCCCTCATCCTGGGGTGCTTCTTTCGCCCCTTCGAGGCTCGCTTCGCTCGCACCTCAGGATGAGGGCGAAAGAAGCCTCG